>PHAB01000002.1 GCA_002840275.1 Firmicutes bacterium HGW-Firmicutes-14 | reverse complement strand
AGCCGGCGGTAGGTTGTTATGGGCTCTTTCAGTTATTGGAAAGAAAAGCCCCTGACTGTGTTCTTACGCAAAAACCGAACTCAATCAGTTCCTGTTCCCACCTTCGGTGGGTCACAGACTGATTGACGTTCTACCGTTTTTGCTTAAAGAACACAGTCAGGGGCTTTATATAGTCCAATAACTTTAACCACAGAAGAACCATATACTCGGGTTTTATTTACACCAACAACTTCAATCGTAGAAGTTTACCTAAAACTGTCTATAAATAAACGGCACTTGTGAGCCGGTTGAGAGGATAACTGTCGCTATAATAACAACAGCCCAGAAAAAACCGCTGATTACAGGTTTTAACCATTCTTTCATGATTATCACTACTCCTCTACAGGATAAACAGTAATTTTTTTATTACATAAAAACTCTGTTGAAAATCCTCCGCAAAAAATACCCAGCCAACGGTTACAAAATGAAATGTCAATAAAGTGCTCAAAGCATATGACAACCTTGATTCATGCCAATAAGCCGGAAGCCGGGCGGCTATTAGCTTGTTGTAAAGCCTCAGGATTATCAGCCCACCTCCATGGAACAGCCCCCACAGGATAAAGTGAAGGGAAGCCCCGTGCCATAAGCCGGTTACAGCCATGACGACCAGGGTATTGATCACCGTCCGGTTAAAACCGGCTCTGCTTCCTCCCAGCGGTATAAAGACATAATCCCTGAACCAGCCTGTCAGGGACATGTGCCAGCTCTTCCAGAAGAGGGACAGATTCCTCTTTAAGTATGGATTATTGAAGTTCTCCATCACCCGGAAACCAAAAAATCTCGCACTCCCGATAGCTATATCGGAGTAACCCGAAAAGTCAAAATAAATCCTTAGGGCATAGGCGTATATGGCTATCCAGTACACCGTACTGCTCAACCCGGCGGCATTCAATTTTTCTGAATACAAGGCCAGGGTATCGGCCAGTACCAGTTTTTTAAAGAGCCCGGTAATAATCCTGGCCAGGCCTTCGGAAAGATAGTCCCATCGAAAACCTTTTAATTTCCATGCCTGGTTGACAAAGTTTGGCCACCGTTCTATGGGACCCATGGGAAGTATCGGGAAGAAAAACATGTATAAAAGGAAACGCCAATAGGTATCTTCCGGCCTGTTTCCTTGATACGAATCCACTGTGAAGTGGATAAGCTTGAAGGTAAAGTAAGATATCCCCAGGGGCAGGGCGGCCTGTATGGGAGCAAAACTAAGGTGGAAACCCGGTATCTGCCCGATGATATCCAGGATTTCTTTCAAAAGCCCCTGGTATTTATAATATCCCAGTACTGCCAAGGGAATGATCGTGCCCGTAATCAGCCAAAACCTGCGGTCGAAAGCCTTCCTGCTGATAAAATATACGGTGGAGCTCAGTAAAAACAGTAGTATTAGGTAAAAGGGTGAAGCATAAAGAATGAACAATACACTGGCAGCCAGGAGGAAGTACCCCTTCAAATCCCTGGGTACCAACCAGTAAACCAGTACCGCCACAATCAGAAAAATGCCATATATCCAGCCGGTAAATTCCAAGTCAAATCACTTCCACATTTTTTCTATGTTATCCGCCAGTTCATGGGCTACCAGCCGGTTGCCATCGCTGTTCAGGTGGATGGTATCGGAGAAATGCCTGTCAGGGACAAGGCGGGTGAAATTCAGGTGGGTGACATATTCACCCTGTTGTTCCGTAACCTCATGAATGGCATCAAGGCCGTTGTTAAATAAGATTTCATCAAAGTCATAATATTTTTCAAGCATGGCGGTGTTTTGCGGGCTGTTATAAATCAATGCGGGTACCTCATGTTTATTGAGTTCATCCAGTATCATGCGGTAAAATATCATCTGCGGGTTATACGGATTCACATTGAGCTTGCCGATTTTATAATCAACATCTCCCAGCAGCTTTTCCCAGTCCTTCTCATACCACTGTTTATAAAGTCTCTGTTCCTCTGCTTTTTTTATTTCAGCCTCTTCAGGGTTAGTAACAGCCATCTGCAGGTCGGTGATTTTTTCCCTGACCGGTTTGCCGAAGATCATTTTGGCTATGTCAGCCCTATGCAGGTATAGGCTCCAGATGCGCATTACTGCGAGTTTTGCCCGGTACCGAAGTTTTTCCCTGAGACTCACGGAATAATTTATGCCCAGTTTTTCGAATGTGTCCTCGTGCCCCGGGTAGCTGTCAGACAATTGTACTACATTGTCATATTCCAGGGTTTTCTCCCTGCTTAACCAGCCGGTACTGAAATTATAGATTACCAGGTCCACATCATCTTGGAGAACTGAATTGATGATGAAGAAGTTTTCAGACATCCCGTATCCCTTAAAGGAAAAATTAAAGACCTTGACCTTTTGACCGGGCATCCTTTCCCTAAGCTCCCGTTCCAGGTGGCCCGGAATGGTTTCTGAGCCGTTTTTTACCGCTGAACCATATGTCTGGGAGTCCCCGGCAAAAACTACCTTAAACCCTTCCGTCTTCCGGATTTCTTCCTTTAAAGCATAAAGGGTCTCAAACTCCTGGTTCACCAACCGCATACTCCCGGGGTCATTAAACAGGTTGGCCCAGTATAGCCGTACAGCCAGGTCCAGAATAACTATGAACAGCAGGGCAGCCGCGACCGCCCGCGGGGTTAACGCTGTATATTCACGAAGTGTCTTGAACATGAGGGCCTCCTAAGTTTCCGGAAATAAAACACCATTATCATTATATTGTAATTTTGTGTAGAATTACAGTACCTTGAAATACCAAAGTGAAGGAAAAAATTAAATGCCCTGGTTTTCATCCCAGGGCATTGCATAAAGATTTTTTTATTTGTTTCTGTCTGCATTCATGTCCATCTGCCGTTTAATCCTCTTGGCCTCCTTCTGGATTTCCTCAAACTTTTCTCCACAGCCCAATTTGGCGGCATTTTTATGACAATAACTCCAGTCTATATCGTCATAGTGGGCTACCATCAATGTCCTGGCCCATTCCCTTGAACTCAGGTCCTTCCAGTGTTCCGCCTCCTGAACCCGGTGCCAGCCTGTCTGACGGAAACTCAACCATAATATCAGTAGCAGGTATTCTCCAGTAACGCCCTTCTTTTGCAAACCCTAAACCAGCCATTATTTCTTTCATTTCATTATTAATAATCCCCACAAAATCCATGTCCATAGTTGCGTATTGCCCTAAGGTATAAAATTCGACAGCAGCGCCGCCCACAACAACGGGAGTAATACCTATGGGTTCAAGAGCTTTTGTAATGATACCTGCAATACTGATCTGCCGTTCATTTTTATCTTTAATTTGTAAACATTCCAGAAGTTCTTTTTTTAAACTCATTTGAGTTCAAATCCTTTTGGAGTCTTTTTGACCAGCCTTCCTGTCTTATAGGCATTTTGGACTATTTCTGCAGTAGCAATGGTCATACCAATGCTCTCTTCGGCGCTTCGCGGTTTGCTCCGGGGTTTTCGGGAACCGGCTATATAAGGTAAGGCTTCAACAAACCTGGCCTTGTTTTCCTTCACTGCTTTATTAAAATCAACAGGTTTTTTCACCGAAATTCACATCCTTTGATTATATATTACCGGTAAAAAGGCCTGTTGGCAAGGAATACAAATGTCGAAAAAAGACTCACGATTCATTCCTCATATTTGAACACCACATAAAATACTTTTTAGCTACCTGTGGAAACATGGCGTATGATAATACATCTTCTTCTGAATCAGCTAAAGCCCCAATTTCCTCCCTTATGTCATCTAACCTGTTCTCCAGTAAATCAGCAGGTCTGCATTGAACAAGCCGCGCCTTGCCACCAAGGATTTTCTTAATTATTTCGGGCTGGTTGGAGTAACTAACGGGGGATAGCCCAAATCCTCTCTGACCCTGGGAACTTCGGTCAGGACTTCATGGATACGGTGTAAAGCCTTTTGCTCCTCCAACTGAGACACAAAGTTAGAAATCATTCCTCCCGGTATCTGGTGCCATGGTATGTACCGGGCTGACAGTAAAAACCACAGAAGCTTGAACATGGGCGCCTGCTTTTTTCGCCTCTTTTACCGGTATCTCAAGGTTTCTGAGGTCATTGAGAGCATCGAAAATCCGGATAATATCAATTCCGTTTTCAACCGCCTTGCCGACAAAAGCTTTTACTATGTCATCAGCATAATGCTGCATTCCTACAATATTCTGCCCCCTCATAAGCATCTGCAGGGGTGTTTTTTTAGTCTCTTTTTTCAAAAGGCGTATTCTTTCCCACGGGTCTTCATTTAAAAACCTTAAACACACATCAAAGGTTGCCCCGCCCCATACCTCTAAAGAATGATAGCCAATTTCATCAAGCTTTCCGGCTATGGGCAGCATATCCTTTGTGCGCATCCGGGTGGCCCAGAGACTTTGGTGGGCATCTCTAAGAGTAGTATCGGTGATTTCCACCTTGCTCGTTTTAACCATTCTTACCCCTCCACGACAATCGCCGCGATACCTTTATGAAGCTAATGCAACTGGATTCCCCGCTATCTAATTATGTACTGAATACCCTGTTGTTTCAACACATCAGAGGCAAGAATACAATATACTAAAAAAGGACAGGGAGAATTTTCCTCTGTCCTTACGCCTGGCAATATGTCATCTCACACCCCGGTTGTAATATCCTGCCCATCAGCGGCGGGCGGCGGGAAACCGCTCCCCATCTTCCCGTGTTTTCTCTCATACCGGTTTTCCTTGTACCGGTTCAGCTTGCCGACCCCACTTACTGCCCTTACAAGCAGGGGGTCAGTCCACCATTGCAAAATAAAAAGCCGTCAACGGCTTTTATTTTGCAATATGGTGGGCGATGACAGGATCGAACTGCCGACCCCCTGCTTGTAAGGCAGGTGCTCTCCCAGCTGAGCTAATCGCCCGCTAAAATACAATCTATGTGGGAAAATATAATTTATGCAAATGGTGACCCCTACGGGATTCGAACCCGTGTTACCGCCGTGAAAGGGCGGTGTCTTAAACCGCTTGACCAAGGGGCCGTTTGGGATGTGGGATGTGAGAGGTTGGAAGTGGGATTACTGACTTCCGCCTCACACTACTGTTGTTGTATAATATGTGGTACGTTAAAAGTGTTATTCCCACCTCTAACTTCCCACTTCTCACTTCACAATTGGTGGGCCCACCAGGGATCGAACCTGGGACCAACCGGTTATGAGCCGGCCGCTCTACCGCTGAGCTATAGGCCCAATTAACGACCGGTAATTTTCCGGCCCGTTTATCGTTTTATTATGGCTCCCCGGGTAGGACTCGAACCTACAACCTACCGGTTAACAGCCGGGTGCTCCACCATTGAGCTACCGAGGAACGCTTTAAGTGACAAAATACATTATACGATAGATTCGATTTACGGTCAAGGGTATTTAACAGGTTTTAAATAAATTAGCGGTTGATTTGCTTGGTTATACCGCTGTTACCTGTTTAATACTCACCTAATCTAAGAAGTCTTTGAGTTTTTTGCTTCTGCTGGGGTGGCGCAATTTACGCAGGGCCTTCGCCTCAATCTGCCGGATACGCTCTCTTGTTACACCGAACTCCTGGCCAACCTCTTCAAGGGTCCTGGACCTTCCGTCATCCAGGCCGAACCTCAGCCGCAACACTTTCTCCTCCCGTGGTGTAAGGGTCTCCAGCACCTCTTCAAGCTGTTCTCTGAGAAGTATGAATGAAGCAGCTTCAGCCGGAGCCGGTGCATCCTGGTCTTCTATAAAGTCACCAAGATGGGAATCTTCCTCTTCACCAATGGGGGTTTCCAGGGAAACCGGCTCCTGGGCAATCTTCATAATTTCCCTTACCCGTTCCACGGGTATATCCATTTCCTGGGCTATTTCTTCGGGTACCGGTTCTCTGCCAAATTCCTGCAAGAGCTGGCGGGATACCCTTATCAGCTTGTTGATGGTTTCAACCATGTGTACCGGAATCCGTATTGTCCTGGCCTGGTCGGCAATAGCCCTTGTTATGGCCTGTCTTATCCACCAGGTGGCATAGGTGCTGAACTTAAAGCCTTTTCTGAAATCGAACTTCTCAACAGCTTTAATTAAACCAAGGTTTCCCTCCTGAATTAAATCCAGAAACAGCAACCCGCGACCAACATACCGTTTGGCAATGCTCACAACCAGCCTCAGGTTGGCTTCGGCCAGGCGGCGCTTTGCTTCTTCCTCTCCGGTTTCCATTCGCTTTGCAAGTTCTACCTCTTCCTCGGCGGTCAAGAGGGGGACTCTCCCTATCTCCTTAAGGTACATGCGTACAGGATCATCTATGCCAATGCCTTCAGGAACCGAAAGGTCGACTTCTATCTCGTCTTCCTCTCCGTCGGCTTCTATCACCTCATTGTCGAGGGGTTCCAGGTCAGGAACTTCAGGCACAACATCAATTCCGACGCTGGCAAGTTTCTCGTAGATATCATCGATCTGGTCAGGACTCAGTTCAACCCCCTGGAGGGTATTCATAATTTCGGTGTATGATAAAATTCCACGTTTCTTGCCTTTTTCGATTAAATCCTGAACCCCTTCAATATGACTGACATCCTTTGACATGTACTTCCCCCCTTTCATCGGGAATTTCTGTTTATTTCTAAATTAACTTCGAATATTCCATCAACAGCTTTTGTCTTAATTCCTGGTCCTGCAGCCTGTCGGCTTCTTCCATCTGTTTAAGCAGTTCCTCCCGTTTTTTTCTTTGTTCATCATCTTTAATAGTCTTAAGACAATCCCTGATAACAGTTTTCCTGTCTTCTGCCGGCATCTCTATCATAGTCAGGGAATTCAACAGACCAGTGGTATCCTTATCAGTCAGCCGGTCAAACAGGGCTGCCGGTTGATATTCTGATTCATTTTGTGCCATTTCATTCAAAAGTCCTACAATATTAAGATATTCCTGTCTTGAACTAAAATTAACTCCGATCTCATTTTTCACCCGGACAAATGTATCACGGTCTTCCAGCATTAAGGCCAGCAAGGAATCTTCTGCCTTTGACCTGGCGTCAGCCACCGTAGGTCGGCGGTTTTTGACTTCAGAAGACTTATTGTTATTATCCCTAACACCAGTAATTTTATCCCGGTTTGCCCAGGAATTTCTTGATTTTCTGCCGCTTTTCTCCACCTCAGACCTGATTGCGTCAGGACTCAGGTGAAGTCTTTGGGCCAGCTTTTGAATAGCCTCGTCTTTTTCGATTTCATTGGACATATTTCTGATACTAGGTATTACTTCGCTGGCAACCTTGAATTTTCCTTCTAGTGTGTAAATATCAAATTTTTCCATGGACCTGTCAGTCATATAATCTGACAGCGACTGGCCCTTTTCATTGACAAGATGCAGAAAATTTCCCTGTCCATGGCTTTTAATAAACTCGTCAGGATCCTTTCCATCAGGAATGCGGACAATTTTGACCCTGCACCCAATATCATCAAGCAGCTGCCACCCTCTCAAAGTTGCACTGGTCCCGGCTGAATCTGCATCATAGGCGATAATAACTTCCCTGGTATACCTCTGCAGCAGCTTGCCCTGTTCCCTCGCAAATGCCGTACCAAGGGAAGCCACGACATTCCTGATGCCTGTCTGGTGACAGGTTATCACATCCATATACCCCTCGACTATAATTACCTGATCCAGCTGTCTGATATTCTCGGCTGCTTTATTTATCCCGTATAACAGGTGACTTTTGTTAAAAACAATTGTTTCGGGAGAATTAAGATATTTGGGAAGGCTGTCATCCATGACCCGGCCGCCAAAACCAGCCACCCTTCCCCGCGGGTCCCAAATGGGGAACATTATCCTGTTGCGGAACCTGTCATAATACCCGGAAGTTCCTTTTGTCTTAGCCAGTACCAAGCCCAGTCTTTCAAGGTTATCCGGTTTATAACCCTTTTTAGTCATAAAAGACAGCAGGCCGTCCCATGAAGGCGGTGCATAACCAAGCTGGAACTCCTCTGCGGTTTCATTGGAAATACCCCTTTTATTAAGGTATTGCCTCGCCTCCCCGGCAGTTTCATGGTTCATTAATATATAATGGTAGAAATCCCTGGTCAGCTCATTAGCTGAAAAAGCCTCTTCCCTTTTTCTCAGCCGGGCTGTCTGAGCCGGGTCATCTTCCCCTTCAGGGACGGTAATCCCGGTTCTCTCTGCCAGCATTTTGACAGCTTCGGGAAAACTCAGGTTTTCCTTTCTCATTATAAATGAAAAGACATTTCCACCCTCACCGCAGCCAAAACAGTGATAAATCTGCTTTTCCCGGTTTACCGTAAAAGAACCGGTTTTCTCAGTATGAAAAGGGCAGAGACCGACATAGTTCCTGCCTTTCAATTTTAACCGGACATAATTTGAAATTACATCCACAATATCACTGGAGTTCCTGACTTCATCGACTATTTCATCCGGAATGTAGTTACTCAAGCCTATCACCCTTTGCCCCGGAGTCTAGTTAAACATTCGCCAAAGTTTTTGGTTATCCTTCCGGGCGGGCAAAAGCCCTTTTCAACAACATTTCCGGTTAGTCAAAAACCTGTCCGGCCTGTTTAAGCCGTTCAGTGATGAGCTTTTTAAGCGCCTTCTCAAACCTGAGCCTGTCTTCTGCCCCAAAAGCCTTGGGTCCCTTCGTCCTGCCCCCGCCCCTGCGTATCCTGGCATCAATATGTCTCTGCACCAGAAGCCTGTCGATATTCCCTGGGGTAAAAACAAATCCCCTGGCGGAAACCGGCACAGCCCCTTTCGACAGAACCATGGCAGCAAGCCCATAATCCCCGGTTATGACAATATCGCCGCCTGCAGAGCTGTTAACTATCTGTATATCAGCAGCCTGGGGAATGTTGTCAACGGTTATTACAGTTATATCGTCGTTGTCTCCCTCCAGGTTCATCTGGTGAGAGACACTGGATACCAGGACCACCGGGACACCTTTTTCCCCGGCGGTTTTAAAGACGATATCCTTCACCGGGCAGGAATCTGCATCAACTATTATTTTAAAATCCGTTCTACTTCTATTCGATATCACATGGAATTTTCCTTCCTTTGTGCGACAAATTTTTTAAATATTTTGGAAACTTCATCCTTAATGCCAAAACAATACTATTCTATCCAAATATTAGAAGTTTTAAAACTTAATCCAGCCACGGCCTGGGAAGAAAATTCTCTTTGTAAACCTGCAAGGCGTAACGGTCTGTCATCCCCGCCACGTAATCACACGCTATCCTGGCCGCAGGGCTTTCCGATTCCTTTTCAACCAGGTCCCCGGGGAGCCGGTCGGGATTTTGGAGGTAAAACATAAAAAGGTTTTGGAGGACCTTCTTCGCTTTTTCCTCCTCCCTCTTGGCCTCAGAACCAATGTAGACATGGTCAAAAAGCCACTGGCGCAATTTATTCATCGCTTCCCAGACTTCAGCACTCATCCGGATTTTGGGAGAGTCCCAGCTGGTTTTTATCATATCCATAACCATGGTATTGATCCTCTCATTGTGCCTGTTTCCCAGGACCCTGATGCAATCCCCGGGAATGTCTTCCCCTCTTATAATACCGCTCCTTATAGCATCATCAATATCGTGGTTGATATAGGCAATCCGGTCGGCAATCTTTACAATACAGCCTTCCAATGTTTCCGGGTCTTTTTCCCCGGTATGGCCGACGATCCCTTCCCGGACCTCCCACGTCAGGTTCATAGGTTCCAGGATATCGACAACCCTGAGACTCTGTTCATTATGCCTGAAAACCATGCCGTGTTCCCCAAGGCTTTCATTCAAGGCCTCCTCTCCCGCATGCCCGAAAGGAGTATGCCCCAGGTCATGGCCCAGGGCAATCGCTTCTGTAAGGTCTTCATTCAGTCTTAATGCCTTGGCAATAGTCCTGGCGATCTGGGCTACCTCAAGGGTATGGGTAAGCCTTGTCCGGTAATGATCGCCGGTGGGAGATATAAATACCTGGGTCTTCTGTTTGAGCCTGCGGAAACCCTTGGAATGGATAATCCGGTCCCTGTCGCGCTGGTATACGGTGCGGACAGGACAAGGCTCCTCACTGACAGCCCGCCCCTTGCTCTCCGAGCTCAGGGCGGCATATGGGGAAAGGACATCTTTTTCAAGCTGCTCTGTTGTTAACCGGATTTGCATGGATACCTCTCCTATCTCCTGCGCAGATCCATGGTAGCCCTGGCGACTTCTGCCACCCGGCGCCCCAGGATACCCGCCCGTATCAGTCCATTTTCATCTTCAGAAGAAGGTTTCTGGGCACAGGCCCCCTGATGTCCGGCATCATTATCAAAATATCCGTCTCCTACAACAGTCATCCCCTGGACAAACATGATATCATGGATAGCGTTAACTGTGGTTTCCTGCCCGCCAAACCGGGCTGCTCCCGCACTGACCGCCCCGCCGATTACATTAAGGAGGGATTTCTCTTTCCTGAGGGACCTTGATTTATCCCAAAAAGCCTTCAGCTGGGCAGATACGGTCCCGAAATATACTGGGCTTCCCATAATAATTCCATCGGTTTTGCTCAATATATCATAAGCTTCCCTGAGGCTGCTGCCCTTAAGGCAAGTCCCTTCACAAACGGGGGAGCAGTTGGTGCAGAAAGGGTGAGAAACCCCTTTAAGAGCATCCACAACATGCAGGACCCGGGTTTCCGCACCCATGCCGGCTGCGGCCTCCAGGGCGGCATTGATAAGGTTTACTGTGTTTCCCTCCTTTTGAGGGCTGCCGTTAAGACCCAGTATAAACATGGTTCAACCACCTTTCAAAAAACAAACAGGATAGTTTATATATTATTCTAGACAATCACCGATGTTCCTGCAAAATAAAGGAATTCAGGCAGGAATATTCCGGCCCGCTGTGGGATAGCCTGCTCTTCATCAGCTTGATTTCGGTAACTGGAATACTCTTCTCCGGAAAATCAATCTTTTCTATGAGACCGTCAAGCCCCGGCCCGGACCTTTCCCTGACCCTGCCCAGGGTAAGATGGGGCGAAAAAGACCTGTTCTCTGCCGGGAATCCCTGTCTCACCGCTTCTTTTTCCACCACAGACCAGAGTTCATATAATACCCTGTCTGGGTCGGTTATACCCATCCAGATTACCTTTGGATTTCTTACCGTAGGAAATGCCCCGGGGGCAGCAGTAGAAATCAGCCCTCCCGGGCATCGGGAAAAGGCTTCCCGCAGCCCTGACTCCAGAACCGTTACCTGATTAGCAGTTATATCTCCAAGAAATTTAAGGGTCAGGTGAAAGTTCTTCTTCTCGACCCACTTGACTTTGTATGGCCACTGTTTCAATTTCTCCTGAATCTCAGATAAATACTCCTTTGCAGGGCCAGGCAAATCGAATGCTACAAAACAACGGTATTTTTCCATTATTAATTCCCATCCTTCAGATAGTCCCAAAGAATTTCTACACTTCTTCAACCATTTTGGACAGCTTGTTCCCTGTTTTTAAACCTGTTATTTATTATATCACCGCATCAGCCCGTACAAAACCTATTTTTACCGATATTTCGCAGGGTTACCATGAAAAAAGAAAAAACTCCTTCTCTGGGAGAAAAGGAGCTGTATGTTGTAACATGAAGGATTCCTAATTTAACTTAACTGTGGCCGCACTGATGCCCGTGCCGTTGCTGATGATGGTCTCCATGGTGCCCTCCATGATGATGACTGCATACTTTTCTGCTGGAAACAAACTGACCCCGGGCAAAGCTCTCGGCAATTCCCTTAACAGGTCCTGACGCTCCAAACAACACCTTTAACCCGGCGGATTCAAGTCCCTCCAGGGCGCCCTGGCCTATACCGCCAACAATAACCACCTCAACACCCTGTTGTTTCAGAAGTTCGGCAATACCCTCATGCCTGTGCTGCAGTCCGGCAGCAGAAACTGTTTCAATTCCTGTGACAGCGTTATTGCTGTCAATTTCAATTATTGCAAAAGACCTGCTCTGCCCAAAATGCTGGTTGACTTCTCCCTGATTGTCCGGAATAGCGATTTTCATTGATCATCCCCCCATATCTCACTGTTTTAAAAACATCAGCTTTTACAGTTTTGCCTCTTTTTGTGACACCCTTTTGTACAAAAACCGCTTTTTCTCCTGCAGCAAAGGATCTCTTCAGAGCCGCAATGAGGACAGTTATACGTGTCACCTTCAATATTCTTTAGTTTTTCATAAGATTCTTCCCATTCCCGATTACATTCCGGGCAGACTACTTTACATACATTCTGAGTAAAATCGCCGCCATGAACCCTAAGCGCTTTTCCTTCAATCAGGGCCCTGGCAATCTTGGTGCGTGCTTCGGAGAGTATACGCTGGAAGGTCTGCCGTGATACCTGCATTTTTTCTGCAGCCTCATCCTGGTTTAGGTTAACGATATCCTTAAGCCTTACGGCCTCTATCTCCTCAACCTTTAAAACCTCTTCTTCCAGGTTGCACCTTGGCACCCCGGCAGGTACGAAATGAAGTTCACCCGGTACAAATTCTACTATTCTCCATTTTCTGGGCCTCGGCATTTGAAACTCACTCCCCGGTATTGAGTCAATTTGTGAACGTTACTATACTCTAATTTATTATTATACTACATTCACAGGCCCCGAGGAAATCACTTACATAAATTTTTTTGTTTCCCTTAGTGTCCGCCGCATTCCCCTGCATGCATATGTTCCCTGCAGACACTGCCCGTGGAAACCAGTTCTCCCCTGATATACCCTGGAACAACTTCTTCGGCGGTTCCCCTGGCGCCGGTAATAACTTCAATACCCATCTCATTAAACAGTTCTATGGCCTTGGCCCCGATTCCACCGGTAATGATACATTCCACCTTTTTTTCGGCGAGGAATTTGGGAAGAAACCCCGGGACATGGCCTGGGTTGGCAATAACCTGCGGGTTTTTGACTTCTTTATTTTCTATATCGGCCACATAGAAATTTTCACAATGGCCAAAGTGTTCTGACACCGTGTTACCTTCCATTGCTATGGCAATTTTCATTTAATAAACCTCCTTTAGTTAATAACTCCCACATTTCCCTGATGGCAGCTCCAGCCTTGCTTTCCGGCATATTTATTACAGGTATGCCCCGGCTGATTGAGGTACCCACATCCCTGTCAAAGGGTATTTTACCCACCACCTCTGCTTTTCTGTTTTTACAGTATCGCTCAATTTTGCAGGCCATTTCCGGGTTAAGGTCATACTTATTTATACAAACAAGGGCCCTGATTCCGAAATGGTCAGCCAAATCCAAAACTCTGCCCAGGTCATGTTCCCCGGAAAGGGTGGGTTCCGATACGATCAGGATAGCATTACATCCCGTTATTGAAGCAATAACCACACACGCAATTCCCGGAGAGCCGTCAATAATAATCAGGTCCTCTTCCGCGGCGTTATCTGATGCGTTCTTCCTGACTTCTGTTACCAGTTTCCCGGATCCGTCAGCCCCGATTTTCAGCCTGGCATGGGAGAACAGGCCTGCTCCGCTCTTGGAGAGAACGGTCTCCCCTGTTACGGTATCTTCTATTCTAATGGCCTGTTCAGGGCAAATATAGACACAGGCCGCACAACCCTCACACTTCAGTTCATTAATTGTGAAGTTTTTTATGGCCTGAAACCTGCAGACATCGATACATTTGCCGCATTGGCGGCACTTGTCCCTGTTCATCACCGCAGTTTTGGAACCATAATAATCCCTGCGCCAAAGTTCCTTGAAGTTGAGCAACAGATGCAGGTTGGGAGCCTCAACATCACAGTCAGCCACTACCTTATTACCGGCCAGTTCAACAAGGGATGCACAAACACTGGTTTTCCCCGTCCCGCCCTTGCCGCTAACTATAGCAACTTGATTCATTAATCAACGCCTCCAGTTGTATCCCCAGAGATTTAAAGCTGTTTTCAAGCACCTCATTGTTTTCTGTTATCATTTCTCCCCTCGAATAAGCAGCCGCAATACTCTTGCTAAACGGAATTTCCAGCAATACCGGAATATCCTGGGCAGTGCAGTAATCCTTTATCATCCGGCTTTGTTTATCGGCCTTGTTAATGATTACCCCCGCAGGAATATTCATTGACCGTATCAATTCCACGGCAATTGCCAGGTCATGGAGCCCAAAAGGGGTTGGTTCAGTCACCAGGAGACAGCAATCACTGTTTTCAACGGCAGCTATTACAGAACATGAACTGCCCGGCGGACAATCTATAACCACATGTTGTGCCGTTATTTTATTTATCCCGCTGACCAGTCTCTTGATGATTGGTACTGCAAGGGGTTCCCCCGTATTCAGTATCCCATGTAAGAACACTGAATGGTTAAAGGTACCTGTTTCAATAATACCGATTTCCCTCGGCACTTCCCTGACCGCCTTTTCAGGACATACAAGGGAACACAGTCCACAGCCGTGGCATAACTGGGGAAATTTGATTACCTTGTTATTTACTGCGGCCAGGGCATTGAACTGGCACCACTCAACACACGTGCCGCAGGCCGTACACTTCTCCTCCGATATTGAAGGAACCGGTATACTTACCCTCTCTCTGACATCCAGAGCAGGTTTTAAAAAGAGAAATCCATTGGGCTCTTCCACATCACAATCCACGTACGCAGCTGAATCCAAAACCCGGGCCAGGTTTGTGGCTACAGTTGTTTTGCCGGTACCGCCCTTGCCGCTCAGGACAGAAATTATCATGAATTACCACCCCTGGGAACGGCCATGCCTGTATTTGAGGCCTGCATGAGCCTCACCCGGTTCATTTACCCGGGAGAGCATATCATCTTTAAAACAGTCTATTACCTCAGCGGCAGTCAGTCCGGTTCCGTTGTAAACCTTGATACCCGCTGAATCCAAAATCTGAAGAGCATTGGGTCCCACCTTGCCTGTAATTAATGATTCAGCTTTCTTTTTGGCAACAAACTGGGCTGCCTGAATTCCCGCTCCCTGGGTGGATTGTATCCCAGGATTGTCATATACCTCAAAACCCTTCGAATCAGAATCGGCGATGATAATATAGCTGCACCTGCCAAAGCGGGGGTCGACGGAAGAATTCAGGTCTTTGCCCTCTGCCGATATGGCGATTTTCACAAGAATCAGCCTCCTTTAAATTAACCTCTTGTTAAACGCTTCAGTTCTTTTCCTGTTCTTTGTCCACCGGGAAGTGCCGGATTATATCCAGGATAACCTTTTTGATCCTGGATTCATCCTTTAAATACTCTTCAATTCTCCCCTTGTCGCAGGAATCAACGAACTTAGGGTCAAGCGGGAGTTGTCCAAGAACTATGGTGCCTGATTTTCCGGCCATTTCCTCAGTGTTGCATTCAGATCCGAATAATTTTATCTGTTTTTTACAATCCGGGCATTCCAGGTAAACCATGTTTTCCACCAGCCCGATGACCGGCAGGTTCATCTTATAAACCATGTTAACAGCCTTTCTGACTATCATGGACACAAGATTCTGGGGAGAAGTCACTATGATTACACCTGTCAATGGCAGTGACTGCATTACAGTCAGAGGCGCATCCCCTGTGCCGGGCGGAAGGTCTACCAGCAGGAAATCCAGTTCTCCCCACTCTACTTCGGTCCAGAACTGTTTGATGACTCCGGATATTACCGGTCCTCTCCATATAACGGGTTCCTCCTCATTTGGCAGAAGCAGGTTCACTGAAATAACCTCAATGCCGGATGGTGTCCTGGCAGGGATTATCCCCCTGGTCCCGTTTTTCAGCCGAACATTATTCAAGCCAAAAATCCTGGGTATACTTGGACCTGTCACATCAGCATCCATTATTCCCACACTGTAACCGCGTTCCCTCAGAACAGCAGCCATCAGACCGGTAACCGTGCTCTTGCCCACACCTCCCTTGCCGCTCATAACGGCTATGACATTTTTTATCCTCTGCATTTCCTTAAGTACTTCCGGACAATCCTCCCCGGTACATTCACTGCTGTCACCACACGTTTTACATGCCTCTGCCATATAACAGTTCCTCCTTTTACCAACGTTCTTATTATGGGCATATGCCCATTTTTATATTACTCCAATTTGTGGTTTTTGTCAAATGCCCATAACTAAAAAGCAGGCATATTTATGCCTGCTTTCAATAACTGTTCATTTTCTAATCGCTTCACTGACCCTTTCTAACACCTCATCATATGTGTGTACAGAAATTATTTGCTCGTCTTCCATCCGTGGACGTTTAATAACCACAACCGGAATCTTCAGCTTAAGAGCTGCTGATATTTTGCTGTCTGTCCCCCCGGCCCTGCCGCTTTCCTTTGTAACTATCACCGAAGCGCCGTACATCCTGAAGGTGGCTTTGTTCATTTCCCTCGAAAAAGGCCCCTGCATGGCAATGATGTCTCTCGGGAGTATCCCCAGAGCCCTGACCTTTTCTATAACCCGTTGGTCAGGCAGTATCCTTACTACCAGTCGTTTGCCGGTTATTTGAGGATAACTGGCAAACTGTTCCAGGTTATAGCTGCCGGTAGTCAGGAAAATAGTGTTTCCCAGCTCCGCGGCCTTTTCAGCGGCCTCCTCCCATGAATATACAGGAAACAGGAATGGACTGTCAGGTAATTCCACTTCCGCCCTGACGAACCTGATATAAGGGATTATATTATTTCTGCAAAAGTATTTAACCGGACCTGATATTTTTTCAAAAAAGGGCTGAGAAGCATCGACCACTGCCTTAAACCGGTTGGTTTCGAGTAGTCTGGTCAATGCGTCTTTCCCTTCGTACACCAGGACATCACCTGAAGAGTTCTCTGTGATGAGTCTTTCCCCATGGTTCACGGGGTTTAGTGACAGGATCTCATAACCTTTTGATACCAAGAGTAACGTTATTTCTCTCCCTTCCCTCGTCCCTGATATTATTAAAATCATTGAGCATTTCTTCCCTTCTGCACATATTGTTGTTCCGCAGCAATTGGTAAAGTTCGTCCCTGTTTCGCGGCATAGAACTGTCAGCCGGGAAACAGCCCTTTTTCAGCAAAATTTCATGTATCTCAACCAGCCATGGTTTTTCCAGATTGGTCTTGTACATCAGGATTTCATCCCGGAAAACCGATTCCGGGTCCCCTTCCCCCATAATATTGCCTTCAGCCATAATAAAAACATAATCCGCCCAGGAATATGCCAGGTTCACATCATGGGTGGAAATAATAACAGTAGTACCGTCTGATGCTATCTGGTTGAATAATGATATAATCTGCCTTGCGTTTTTGGGGTCCAGCCACGCGGTGGGTTCATCACAAACCATTACTGAAGGATTCATAGCCAAAATTCCGGCAATACAGACCCTTTTTTTCTGCCCGTAGCTCAACATATGGGTAGGCCGTTGCCTGAATTCGCCTGTGCCAGTTGCAGCCATTGCTGTTTCAACCCGTTCCCGCACAATTTCTTCCGGTAATCCCAGATTCAGCGGGCCAAAGGATATTTCCTGGTAAACACTGGCGGAAAACAACTGGCTGTCAGGGTCCTGAAAAACAATCCCCACATTCTTTCTAAGCTCAAGAAGTGTCTGCCGGTCATACTTTAAATCAGAGCCTGCGAACCGCACAACCCCCTCCCGGGGTCTTAAAATACCGTTTAAATGAAGGAAAAGGGTAGATTTCCCGGCCCCGTTCGAGCCCAGCAAAGCTATTTTCCCCCCTTTGGGGATCTTGAGACTGACTCCTCTTAATGCCTGTGTGCCGTCAGGATACATATATGACAGGTTACAGGCTTCGATAATCCAATCACCGGTCTCAATACTCATATTCCTTTCACCTCCGCGATAACTCCAACTGACAACAGGAGCAGCTCAACAACCGTAATCATAAGAATATTAGCTGTGGAAACCCGGTATTCCGGAGCCAGCACACTTAACTGGCCATTGTACCCCCGGGCGGTTAGGGCGGTAAAAATCATCCCGGACCGGTGATGAGCCCGTAAAAACAGGGTGGCCGTAAGAGAGCCAAGGGATTTATAAGAATTTTTCAGGGAAGAATATCCCCAGCGCACTGATTGACTGAGATAAATATCTTCGGCAGTTTCCTGGAGGACGAAAATGAACCGGTAGGTCAATTCTGTCAGTTCGATAAATAATGAAGGAATCCTCAGCTTTCTCATTGCTGCGGTCAAATCGACAACCGGTGTGGTTAAGGCCAGAAAATAGAGGCATGATACCGCGGCCAGCGATTTGCCTGCCAGTTCCGCGGCCTTGATGATACTCCCGGAGGTTACCCCAAAAGTCACGCCCGCGGCCGTGAGACTCCCCAGCCACTCCTGTTCTACTCTTTGGGTAGTTATGGTAATACCTATTGTCAGAACACCCACAACCAGAAAGGAAAAAGGAATAGCCATCATCCTGAAATAAGCCCTGTAAGGTATCCCTGCCCGCCTGACTGTAACAACGGTCATCAAGAGTAATGTAAGGCATGAGACGGTAAATGATGAAAAGACGAGACACAAAAACAAGGTGAGTAAAGCGAAAACTGCTTTTTCAGTGGGATGAACATTCTTAAGCCGGTTGGTATAAGCAAACCCGTCAATGTTTAACATTGGAGGAATTCCCCTTTTGGCGGTTTCTGCCCCTGACAAAACCCAGGTAATACCCAATAAACCCGGCCCCCAGGGCAGCCTGAAGGGCAAACAGGAGGCTTTCTATTTCCCCGCTGGGGGGTTCCCATAGTGATTCAAACCAGGGGGAATAACCGGGCTGTATTTGTGTAATAACATCTTCTGCCTGGCCGTCCGCACCTCCGAATTCCGCATTTCCGTACATGACCAGGGGCAGAATGGCCAGCATTACGGCCAAAACGATCAGGACCAGGTTCTTTTTCATCTTGGCACCTCCCCTGTTATTACCGATAACTCCTGAAGTTCTTCTTTGTTATAGGCTGTCAGTATATTGAAAACCACTACTGTCAAAATACCTTCAAGAACAGCCAAAGGAAGCTGGGTAACGGCAAAAACGCCCAGAAACTTGGCCAGGGATGCGGCTGTCCCGCCATGCGCAGCCGGAAAGGCCAAGGCCAGCTGCACAGAAGTAACTATATATGTAACCATATCGGCCAGGGCGGCGGCCAAAAAAACCGGCAGCCACCGGGGCATTTTAAACCTCTGGGTTATCCGGTATACAGCATATGCTGTCAATGGGCCGGCCACAGCCATGGAAAAGGCATTCGCCCCCAGGGTTGTGATACCGCCATGGGCCAGCAGCAGGGCCTGAAAAATAAGGACAATAGTGCCTAGCACTGTCATAGCCAGAGGGCCGAATAAAACTGCCCCCAAGCCCACCCCTGTCGGATGTGAACAGCTGCCGGTCACCGAAGGTATTTTCAAAGCGGACAAGACAAAGGCAAAAGCCCCTGCCAGCCCCAGCAGCATTTTTAACCCGGGATTATTTTCAACAGTTTTTCTTATAGACCGCAGCCCCAGGTACAAAAACGGCAGTGTGGCGGCAAACCAGAAACCAGCCCAGCCGATAGGCAGAAATCCCTCCATAATATGCATCGCATAGGCGTTTCCCGGAACAACCAGGGAAATTGCCAGCAAGTACAATAACACCAAACATATGGCTCGTTTTTTCTTCATCAATATTCCCTCCGTTTAATTGAAATAAAAAGCCCCGGCCGCCTGACCGGGGAGATGCAAATACAGCAGGCCTAATCTACCACCTCCCCAAACATAATAACAGTGGAATTAAATGTGGTGTGAACAGGCCGTGCTTTAATGCCGCTGTCATGATGAACACAAGTCAATCCGTCCCGTTTTGTGTTCACTCAGCGGTTCAAAAGCATGGTGTTATTTGATGCATTTAAGTCGTATCCCTCGGGATACGTCACCTATTCTTGGTTATTTATTTTTTAGCCATCAGATAAAAAAATCTTGCCAGTATAAAACCCTCTGCACGACGGGCAGAGGGTTGAAATACGGCAAATAAAAATCAGCTCTTCCTCCCCATCCATCGTGGGTACCAACGGTGAGTTTCAAGCAAGCAGGTCTCCTGACTCAAGGTCACAGTCTCTGCCGCGCCTTCCCGGTTTCCCAGTGGCATCATGCGGCAGGACTCCCTTTCACAGTGGCGGGACCGCGCCGGATTCGCACCGGCTTCCCTTTTCAGTCCTGTAAACAGGACCACTTGCTTTTACTTTATTCTCTTGAAAACATTGTAACATGGGATGGTAATACTGTCCAGATATTGTTTTTTTACTGATAAAGTCATATAATATATTCAATGACATCATGAGTGGAGGGCATAAATTAATGAAACTTAGAACAACATCTCTGATTCTGGCTCTGGTTCTTGTACTTGTTCTGTCTTCTGTATTCACCGGGTGTGGCAATGCTTCTTTATCGGGCAAAAAACAACCTGATGCAACAATTCAAAAACAGGTAATCAACACATATCTCGAAGGTCTGAGAGATCTGGATTATGATAAACTTAAAGGTACTGTGACATACAGTGTCTACAGTACCTGGCCGGAAGACCGGGAAAAATTCAAAGAGATGCTCTCCGAACAGCAAAAGCCCGTCGGCGCCATCAAGACCTGGAAATTTGCACCTGACCCTTATGTTGATGAAGTCAACAACCAGTCGATAATTATAACCACGGTAACAACTGAAAAATACCAGGTAACCTTAACCTTTGATTTACGGAAAAAAGGTGACCGGTGGCGGGTATACGGTATCGAAACAGGGAAAAAGGTTTCCCTTGATAAAAATTCTGTTCCGTCCAATCACCCATAATTTGATTGGCTTGTTCCCCCAGGGATGCATTTCACCCTGAGGTTACAATATCTGAAGGAATGCCGGTTATTCCAAATGCCAGCGGCAAATAAGTGATGATAATAACAAACTGCAACCATGTGGTCGCAGTTTGATGCTTAACAACCTATTCACGGTTGTGGCAGTTGGTGCAGAAGTCGTCACCGTTTTGCTCAGTCAGCAATGCACTGTTGGTACTTAAATGTGGGAAAGTACCTCTGGTGGGATAACCGGCTCCTTTTATGTCAAATCCTGCCCAGAATGCCGCATCCACATCCCGCGGGCCGGCATGGCACTGCTGGCAGACCGGCCCTTCACCGGCAGCAAAAGGAACACTGCCATCGGGACGCGGTTCACCGGTTACAGGATCGGTGTCATTCATGGCATACCATTTGTTGCTCCGCGGGTCGAAACTTAAATCAGCGTTCCCTGCCGGGTCAGGGTTATTGTCAATAAGGACATATTCCTGATTTATAATTCTTGCTGTATTCGAACCGTTAATCCAGTCAGAACCGCTGTTCCTGCCGGTACCCAGCAGGTCATAGGCCGGACCTGTTCCGTTGACCGGATGGTTATATGTATAGACACTGTCAGTTACTGTCATATTATTAACCCGCCCCTGATGACAGCCGGCACACCATGCGGCGCCGTATGTTCCGCCGGTATCAACCCCGTTAACCTCTCTCTTCAGGAGACGGTTGGTCAGGAAGAGTTTTCTCTGTCCGGTACTCAATCCGGTTTCGGTCTCCTTGGCAGCAGACTCGCCAAGGTAAATATCAACAGTATTTGTATTCACGGCATGGGGCGTATGGCAGCTGTTACAGGTGAAATCAGCCCCGGAAAGTTTTCCCTGACCGCTTGTATTCAGAGGTGCATCCCCGCCGGTAGCAGCATCCCCGCCGGGGATCGTTGTGGAACCATATTCTGTATTATATTGGAAACCATTTAAAACTCCAAAGACCCTGTGAGAGGCCAGAACATCATTTCCATAACTGGGGTTCGGAAGATCGCCGGTAAAGTACGGGGCCAGGCTTGTTCCGGTAATATCATGGCAGAACTGGCAGACCTCAGTTACTGTCTGACCCAGCTGCAGCCGCGCATTATCGGCATCATGAACCTTGTGGCATATCTGGCAATTATTACTGGAGTCAGCATATTCCCCATGCAGACCTGATGTGTTGACAGTATTTCCGGCATGGCAGCCGTCACAGCCGTCAGCCTCATAGCGGTCATCCCAGCCGGTACGGTCACCCATATCCGAGTGAGCCGCATAAGCGGGCCATGATGCCAGTATAGCTGTAAATAATGTCAGGACAGCAGTTAAAATAATTTTGCGCACTTTTTTCACTCTCTTCCGGATTGAAGGATATTAATACCAGGCTTGGTTCTGTAAATCAAAACTGCAACCTGAAGGTTGCAGTTTTGATTTATTCTTTTTAGTCTTATGGCAAGTTGAGATTGTGACAGTTGGTGCAGA
Organism: Firmicutes bacterium HGW-Firmicutes-14; assembly: GCA_002840275.1. Lineage (GTDB taxonomy): Bacteria > Bacillota > Thermincolia > Thermincolales > UBA2595 > W-Firmicutes-14. Next base: position 323,082 of record PHAB01000002.1, on the reverse strand, counting down.
AGTCGTCACCGGCTTCCACCAGCAGTTTTGTGTTGGTACTCAAGTGTGGGAAAGTACCTCTGCTGGGGTAGCCTTCACCTTCCGTGTCGAAACCTGCCCAGAAGGCAGCATCAACATTACGCGGGCTGGCGTGGCACTGCTGACAGGCAGGCCCGCTGCCTGTGGCAAAAGGAACATTGCCGTCAGGACGAGCCGCATCACCGTTTACCGGGTCTGTAGCCTCCATGGCATACCATATGTTGCTCCGCGGGTCCGCATCGAGGTCGGCATCTCCTCCCGGAGTCCCATTGGTATCAATCATAACATAAGCTTTAGCCACAACAGTCGCTTCATTAGAACCGTTCAGCCAACTGGCGCCGGCAGGTAAAGCCGCGTCTAACATGTCATAGCCTGTACCGGCCTGGTTAACCGGATGGTTGAAAACATCACCCATGTTGTCACGTCCCTGGTGACAGCCGGCACACCATTCGGTGCCATATGTACCGCCGGTGTCTACACCGTTAACGGTTCTCTTGAGAATCCGGTTGGTCAGGTAAATTTTCATCCTCCCTGCACCCAGGTTCCTTGTTGTCTGTTTTACATGAGATTCACCAAGGTAAATGTCAACAGTATTAGCAGCAACCGCGTGGGGTGTATGACAGCTGTTACAGGTGAAATCAGTGCCGGAAAGGGCTCCCTGACCGCTTGTATCCAGAGTGCTGTCACCACCGTTAGTGGCATCACCGCCGGGGATCGTGGTAGAACCAAAAGTGGTATTGTAAACAAAGCCGTTTACTGTGCCAAATACCCTGTGGGATGCTTTAACATCAGAACCGTAGGCTGGGTTTGCCAGGTCGCTGGCATAGTACGGGGCTGAATCTGTTCCGGTGATGTCATGGCAGTGCTGGCAAGCGTCTGTAACGGTCTGTCCGGGCAGCAAGCGCGCGCTGCCGGCATTGTGCACCTGGTGGCATAACTGGCACTTGTTACTGGTGGATGTATACCCGCCGTGCGGACCAAAGGTATGGGTCGCAGAATCGGCATGGCATCCGGCACAGCCTAAAGCGCTCTGCTCAACATAACCGGTACGGTCACCACTGCTGCCGTGAGCTGCCAGGGCAGTTCCTGCTGTCAGTAAAACCAGACAAACAGCCAGTAGGGCAATTAAACTAATTTTTCGCATCTTTTTCACCTCCTTTCTTTGGTTATGATTACCTGGTTTCAGGTAATATTTAAATTTTTATTGTTTCTCTTCTTCTTCAATAACGAAGTCAGTCAGCCTGACAGCCTGGACCCTGTCATTTCCCTTGTCCGCAACATAGATGATTTTGTCCCCGGTAACCGCTATGCCGTTGGGGAAATTAAATGTCCCGTCATCGACGCCGCGTTTGCCCATTCTGGCCAGTAATTTCCCTTCGGGGGAGAGTACTTTAATATTAAAATCGAAGCTGTCAATCACATATATATTTCCGTCAGGCCCGGCAGCAATGTTCCGCGGCAGTTCAAATTCCTGGGGCTTTTTGTTGAAATTATCAAAGGCATTAACAACTTTACCATATATCCACTTGACTTTTCCGTCGGGGTCCAGGGCCTGTACCCGCAGGTTATTGGAATCAGAGACATAAATGGTCCCGTCTTTCCCGGCAGCAATCCCGTTGGGACGGTCAAACTGGGCATCTCCGTCTCCCGGCATGCCAAAATCCTTGATAAACTCACCCTTGGTATTAAAAATTACTATATTGAACGGGTTGGCAATATATACCTTTCCATCCCTGACATCGAGAGCCAGGGGAAAGATGTCATCAGCCGTACCGCCATAAGGCTCCTTGGGGAACCAGTCAATAAACTTTCCCTGATTGTCAAATATCTGTATTCTTTTGTTCACAAGGTCAGCCACAAATATATTTCCTGTTTCTTCATCAATGTCAATTCCGTAAGGATAATTGAACTTTCCGGGACTCCAGTCAGCTTTTTCTCCTGCCCGTGGGTGAGCTACTCCCCGGGAACCGAATTCAAACATGAATTCGCCCCTGCGGTTGAAAACCACTACCCTGTTATTCCCGCTGTCTGACACATATATATTGTTTTCCTTGTCAGCAGCCACCGACATGGGTTTATTGAGGCTGGGAAGTGTACCTCTCCCCGGACCGTAAACAGCAAACAGGAATTCTATTTTGCCGACTTTCTTCTTCTGGGCGGATACAATACCGCCGCCCCCGAATTCCGGAATACTTATATAAATATATGTCATCAGAGCAAGGGTAACCGTCAATACTGCTATAATTATATTTGCCTTGTGTTTCCCCTTCATCCTGAACTCCTTTCAAATACTTACTTCAGTCTTTTCAGTCCCTCAACCGCTTCTGTATCATCAGGTATATATTTAAGTACGGCGTTGTACTGTTCCCTGGCCTTTTCCGTATCTCCCTGCTGTTCATAAGCCCGGGCTTTCAGCAAGTGTAGATCAGTTTTGCCGGGTTCCAATTCCAAAACCTTGTCGGCAACTGTTATTATATCCTCATACTTTTCCTGAGCCAGGTAAGTTTCCCCCAGGCCTATGGCGGCAATAACATGATTTTCTTTGAGGCTTAAAACCTTTTTGTAATACTCCTCTGCCTCTGAATATTTTTTTTCGGCTTGAGCCATCACTCCCAGGTTATAGTTGGCTGCCAGGTTGCCTTCTTCAATTTTTAGAACCTCCGTGTACTGCTCTCTGGCTTTGTCATACTGGTTCATCATTTGCAGGGTATAAGCCAGTTGTAACCTGTTATTAATGTCCGTCGGGTTAGCATTGACTTTTTCCATATAATTTTTTAGTTGCACTATTTGAGGGTCAACCGTCGGTTCCTTGGCAACATATTTTCTAATAGTTAGAATACTCATCACTATATTGGCCGCCAGTAAAACTAGGATTATAATCATAATCGGAATCGATACTTTTCCTTGTTGTTTCACCGATAAATCAGACAACTATTATCACTCCTAAGTAAGTTAATTGTTCGATAGGTCACAATGTGGAACGAAAGAACGCGGTTTCTTGTAAGCCTGATAAAACGTGCTGCCACCGCGTCCTTATTGTAACTAAGATAATTATAAATGACTTTTTCGACAAAGATTATCATTTTCCTGCATATCAACCCAACTTTTTCTACAAGACGTAGTATTTTTTTTAAACCCCAAATTTACCTATATTGTTTCTAATAATTGTTATTAAAGGTCATTCCCCAAAATGACAGTCATTGCAGTGAAGAACCACTGGGTGACATGTAATACACCTGTTGCGGTCATAGTTTCCCAGCTGGTGTTCGGATTTGAATCCGGATTCATGGGGCTTGTTCTTCAGATGGCAGTTCATACAAAAGCCCGGTTTGGCCCACGACGCCCCCGGGTTAACCGGGTTCATGGGAGAATGACAATAATTACACACCCCCTGACCTTTTAGCGCTACCGATTCCTTGTGCCTGTATTTAAAGTCCTTCGGATGAGGAATTTCCAATTCATGGCAATCAGCACACGCCACAGCCATGTCCTTCTGCCCTGGAGACGTTTGATGGCAGTAAGAACAGCTTTGTAATCCAGAGCTTTTTGCCAGTGCAGAATGTTCTTTTAAAACATTATCTGTGTGGGGCATCTCCCTTCTGTGGCAAACACTGCATGAAGCCTTATTATCAGGGGCAGAACCGGCCGGTGGTTTCCCGTCAACCTGTTCTTCCCTGGCTTCCTCCTGATGACATTTAAAACATGTCCTGACCCCCACCTCAGTTATGGCAGGTATATGGTCTTTCCGGTAATTTTCCGGATGAGGCATCTCTACCTTGTGGCAATCCTGGCAAATGGGTTCCTGAACACCCCGGACATGGCACAGGCCGCATTCCCCTTTTGACAGGTAATCCTTCCCGTGACTTGTCTTAAACGAAGCCGGAACATGGGACGGAGGTGTGGCTATCTCATTATCATGGCAGTTGAGACATGTCTCCCTGGTAATCTTCGTTTTCTGTTCATGAACCAGATTTCCGTGACACTGCCGGCATGTAATTACTCCGCTTCCGGCGTGTGTAAAATGGCCAAAATGGTCATTCCCCGACCGGGAGAAAATAAAACCCTCATGACAAGTAATACAGTTGTCCCAGGCACGCCGGCGGCTGGAATGATCAGATCTGCCGGCGGACATGTTATAAAGGAACATTAACTGCTTCTTTTTTTTATCTGCATAATCAGAAATCACCTTAACATATACCGTCATTTTGTCAACGATTTTGCCAAAAACCTTCACCGCTCTGTTGGTAGTGAGCATATCCCTCGAAAGGGTATAGCCCTCTCCACCGGTAATACTGTCATTACCTTCCAGGTTCAGCTCAATTTCCCCATGGCAGCTAAAGCAATTGACCTGGCTGTGTCCCGACCTTTCCCATGAACTGTGGTAGGCTCTCATGGAATGGCACAGGGTGCAAAATTGGGGCTGTTCTATGTATTGAAGGGACCCAATGCCAAACATGGAAAAAGCTGTGGAAAATATTACTATAATCAGTAGTAGTTTGACCCATGGCTTTAGTTTTATTTTTTTTATTCCGGCCCAAATGCCTGGCATTTTCAACACCTTCGCCTCATTGATACAATATTTAATCAAGGGTTACGTCTGACATAATTTTCAGTGCCAGGGTTTCTACCGGTGCGTAATCGTCTGTCAGTACCATAGAATCACTGAGATCGATATTGCCCATATATTCCGTGCGGTCTGCAAGCCGGTCCGGCGAATTTAACTCGCTCCTTGAGGCAATTAAAATTAAGTTATCTAAATCTGACGGGTCATCGGTTTCCGCCTGGAAAAGACGGCTTTCAGGGAAAACCTCTTGCGAAGTAAGCAATAAACTCTTAAAGAACAGGCTGTAATCTCCCTCAATACTGCTAACAATATTAAAGATTACAATACCATCAGGCTTAAGAGCGCTTTCCATTTCGCTGAAAAATTCCCTGGTGGTTAGGTGGGAGGGAATACTTGAGCGGTTGTAAGCATCAACCATAATTACATCATACCGGGTCTTTTTGTCCCTCAGAAAAACTCTGCCATCACCGGCGGTTGCCCGTAGTTTGGGACTCTCCGGCAGGCCAAAGTATTCATAAGCCACCCTGATGACTACCGGGTCAATGTCAACAGCATCAATAAATAAATTGTTGCTTTGAGCCAGCATACTGTTTATCACAGTACCGCCGCCAATTCCGATTACCAGGATATCAGTGGCATCCGGCCGGTAATGCCGGGCGGCACTGTCCATCAGCTCTGTATAGGGCCAAATATGTTCATTAGGCTTATATTTATTGATAACACTTTGTTCAGTGTCGTTAAACAGCAGATAACGGCGGTCATTATAGTCCTCTACCCTAATATTATTGTATGCGGTCTCCTTTTTGTATATCAGGTTTCCACTTTGGAGGTTTTCTTTGCTAACAGAGTCTGCCGCTGTTATTCCAAATAGAGAAATTACCAAGAGACAAATCACCAGAATACTCTGTGGTAACCTTTTGTGAATTAATAAAATAGTTGCTGCCAGAATGACCAGAATGATACCCAAAGCAATTATAATATGCCTTATCCCAAACCACGGGATCAGAATAAAGGTGGTAGCCAGAGTGCCAACAATACTCCCCACAGTAGAAATCGCATAAAACTTGCCTACCATATTTCCCAGCCTGCTTGATTCCTTTATCCCCAGCTTAACTATGTATGGTGACACCATTCCCAGTCCGGCGCTGGGTAAGAAAAACAACAGCATGGCCACAAACAGTGTTCCGTAATTTCCCAATCCTATGGCAAAGGCAAACTTAACCAGAGGGGCTACCATAGGAGGAATAAAAAGAATCAGTAACCCTGCCACAGCAATAAAACCTGCCAAAAGAGAGAGGCTCGGCATTTTATCAGACGCGATCCCGCCAAGATAGTATCCGGCGCTGAGGGCGGTCAGAAAAACGAAAATTATACTACCCCAGACATAGACCGAACCCCCGAAAAACGGAGACAAAAGCCGGCCGCCAACAATTTCCAGAGCCATCAGAATAGCCCCGCAAATTATTGAAGTAAAGTATAAAACCCAGATGCCTTCTACACTGAATAACTGACGTTGTTGTGTAACTGTGTTTTTATGTCTTGCCGGTTTCATTGTCCCACACCTTAAACAATATTGATATTCTTGGATTTATAATATACTTTTTTTCGACATTTTTCTTCCTAGTCCTTTTATTTCTTGTTTAAAGTTTTTTACAGTTTTTGCTAGCCCAATATGAGTATAAGTTGATAAATTCCTTTTTAATTTAAAATTATTTTTTTTGACAATCATCCAATCTTATGCTAAATTAAACTTAACAGCGAAACCAAGAAGGTTTCACCATGAACTTGTTATAGTAAGTCACAAATCAGACCCATGAAGGGCTGGCAAACCCACGAAAGGTTTATGCTTACCCTTTATGGGTATTATTATGTGGAGGAGCTGATAACCATGCACATGGCTGATGCCTTAATTTCGCCGGCAGTGGGTGGCGCTATGTGGGCTGCCACTACAGGAATTGCAGCCTATTCAATAAAGAAACTGCCAAAAGAGATGGATGAAAATAAAATTCCTTTAATGGGTGTGATGGGGGCTTTTGTTTTTGCCGCCCAGATGATTAATTTTACCATCCCCGGCACCGGTTCCAGCGGCCACCTTGGCGGCGGTCTTTTACTGGCCATTTTGCTCGGACCTTATGCCGGATTTCTTACTATGGCCTCAATTCTCACAATTCAGGCACTGTTTTTTGCCGACGGGGGCCTTCTGGCTTTAGGGTCCAACATATTCAATCTTGGCTTTTTTACCTGTTTTGTTACCTATCCATTAATATATAAACCGATAGTTGCCAAGGGTTACAGCCGCACACGCATTTTTGCAGCATCCTTTATTGCGGCAATTATCGGTCTTCAGCTGGGCGCTTTTGCAGTAGTACTCGAAACCCTGTTTTCAGGAAAAACCGAACTGCCTTTCAATACCTTCGTTGCCCTGATGCAGCCTATTCACCTGGCAATAGGTATAGTGGAAGGACTGGTTATAGCAGCTGTTGTTTCTTTTGTCTGGAAAGAACGTCCGGAAATCATCGAAAAGGCAACATTGGGAAAAGCTATAGGAAGTACCTCCATAAGAAGGGTTGTAACGGTCCTTGCTTTGGCGGCAATTCTGTTCGGGGGCGTATTCTCCTGGTTTGCTTCGTCAAGTCCCGATGGACTTGAATGGTCTATGTTCAGGACAGCCGGTGTTGAAGAACTTGAATCACCGGACGGCATTCACCGGGTCCTGGCCGCGATCCAAAACAAGACCTCCTTTTTGCCTGATTATGGCTTTAAGGCACCTGAGACTGAAAGCGCCGTAACCGCCGGAGAAGGTGAAGAAGGCGAAGCATCATGGCCTGCGGTAAACAGCGGCACCAGTGTATCCGGATTGGTTGGCGCCGGTTTTACTCTTGCATTGACTGCGGTTATCGGGCTTACCATCAGTTCATTGAAAAAGAAGAAATCCAATATATCCGCTTAAAATTTTCGCGGCGGGGTTAATACCCCGCCCGTAGTTTTTTGCTGTGAAAAATTATAAGGATTGAGTTTTGCCATGTCTAACATCATGAATTCAATATTTGACATTCGGCTCCTGGACGACTTGGCCCGCAAAGAAACCATAGTCCACAGAATACATCCCCTGGTAAAGTTTCTGACCACATTCATATATTTGATTGTGGTTGTTTCCTTTGGTAAATACGAAATTTCCGGTCTTCTGCCCCTGCTTATTTTCCCTGTGCTTATTATGACCCTGGCAGAGCTTCCCTTACGCCCTATATTAAAAAGGATGCTGATTGCTGCACCTTTTGTTGTTGGAATAGGTATAATGAACCCAATTTTTGACCATCAGGCTGTTTCGATCGGCGGGCTGTCAGTATCCAGGGGATGGATCACTTTTTTGTCAATTACCCTGAAATCTGTACTTACCGTGAGTGCGGCACTGCTGCTCATCGCCACCACCGGGATGGATAAACTGGGATCAGCGCTGCGGATGCTTAAAATCCCACGGCTGTTTGTACTGCAGTTACTTTTGACCTACCGGTATATATCAGTGTTGATGGAAGAGGTGTCCCGGGTGCTGAGGGCATATGCCATGCGCTCCCCGCAGCAAAAGGGTGTTCACTGGAGTGTCTGGGGTTCTCTGGCCGGACAACTATTGATAAGGACCTTTGAAAGGGCACAGCGGGTATACCTGGCCATGCGTTTAAGAGGGTTTACGGGTGAATACAATACCGGGGGATATCCCGGGATTGCAGCCAGGGATATAGCGTATATGGCCGGCTGGACAGTGTTTTTTGTCATAGCAAGAATTTACAATATTCCTATGTTAATAGGTTCATTGTTTACAGGAGTGATATTATGAGCCACCATAAGACAGAAGTCAGGGATTTGTATTATGTTTATCCCGATGGGCATAAGGCGATAAATGGGATAACCTTTAAAATCCATCATGGAGAATCAGTAGGAATTATAGGAGCAAACGGTGCAGGAAAGTCTACACTGCTTATGCTGCTCATGGGAGTCCTTTTCCCCTGCCAGGGAGAAGTACTGGTGGGCGAAGTCCCGGTAACCAAAAAAACCGTGCCGGTTGTCAGACAGAGAATGGGCATGGTTTTTCAGGACCCGGATGACCAGTTGTTTATGACAACAGTATATGATGATGTAGCCTTTGGGCCGCGCAATTACAAGCTGGAAGAAACCGAAGTGGAAAGACGGGTTCACGAAGCCTTGGAGATGGTTGGGATTCTTCATCTGAAAGACCGGGCTCCCTTCAAATTATCCGGCGGCGAAAAGCGGGCGGCAGCCATTGCTTCTGTGCTATCCATGAAGCCTGATATACTATTGATGGATGAACCGACATCCGCTCTTGACCCCAAATCCAGGCGGAGGCTGATGAAACTGCTCGACGGCTTTGAACATACAAAGATTATAACCAGCCATGATCTGGACATGGTCTTCGAACTCTGTACCAGGACCATAGTAATTAAAAACGGGCAAATCGCCGCGGACGGCCCCACAAAAGAACTCCTGGCAGATGCCGAACTAATGGATGACTGCGGCCTGGAAATGCCCTTGGCCCTGCAGGGCTGTCCTGTCTGCGGGAGGAAAAACGGGTGAAAATCAACCCCCGCAAAGAGGTAATATGTTAGCTTTTTGATAAAGTACTATAAATACTGAATAAGACATGAAGGGTGTATTCCACAGAACGTGTCTGACATCAGCCGGTCCATGACCCGCGAAGCGGGAGTGGTTAACCGGCTGAGTCGTTGCCGCTCAGTGGAATACACCCTTCGTGTCTATTTGTCTTGAAACGATAACTTATCAAAAATCTCACTGTCTGCCCAATTAGATGTTGGTTTTCCGCAGTTTTATTCAATTTTCTCAAGGATAATTTTGTGGTTTACCAATGCCATCTCCTTGATTCTTGCCTTGATTATCTTTTGCTGGCCAAAGATATTCTCCAGTAAAATGCCGTCTTCACCGGGAATAACTTTATCAACATCTTCCAGCAGCAGTTCTTCTGTCCCGTTCTTTAAAATATATGCATTTGCTTCACACATCTTTTCCACCTCCAGAATCTTATGAGTGCGCCCAACCCCCCGAATCATTTGAAGGGAAGCATCGGATCAATAATAAAGACCACTTTACGGAATTTGCTTCAGCAAGTCTCCGACCTTCGTGGCCTGTGGCGGCTTCTGCCGCCTGTATCCATATTATACTATACTTATTCTCCCATATCAACTGGAAAAAAGGCCGCATGGAAAAAAGGCCGCAAATCCCATCTACCAAAAAAAAGTGGTAGAAAAAATTTTCTACCAGATTGGAGAATGGATTTAATATAACCTTCCAAAAAGGAAGGAGATTGGCATTTAATTTTTTTAGAAGCGTTTGCCGACATCAGGATAAAGGTTAAGAAATTTAAAACCCCGCTTCGGCTGAAGCGGGGTATAATGGCATATGCCTTTACATCCGCGCCTTTCCTCCGAAGGCCGTCGTGTCCTCAGTACTGGCAGGTCTCCTGACTCGTGTATCATCGCCCCCTGCACCTTCCCTGTCCTCCCGGACAAGTGGCTTAAAGCAGGGCACTCTCACTTACAGTGGCGGGACCGTTCAGGATTTGCACCTGATTCCCTATTATCCCCAATGGGGCACCTGTACTGCTATTTGATTTTTACTGACATTAGTATACCATACGAAAAGACCCATGTCTACTTTTTCACATACTAAATTTTTTCACAGTTTACGCCATTACAGTATTCCCGCCAGTGATCGGTTTCGTCATGGGCAATCAAATACCCTCCACAGTTTCTGGCCGTCAACCACAGCATAAACCGGCTGATCAGGGTTCGTTACCCGAAACTGCAGGCTTGATTCACTGATAGTTTCATCATGTTCGGCAAGGGCTTGCTGCAGGAGCTGGACCAGGTCCACCTTTTGTTTTACCAGTTCAACACTTCCGCTGGCCATTTTGGATGCCTCAAACAAATCATCTATAAGCACTTTCAGACGTTTGGATTTCCGGTCGATAATCTGGATATAGGCCTCACGGTCTTCCGGCGGCAAATCAGAATTCTTGAGAAGCTCAGTATATGTGATTACAGAAGTCAGCGGTGTCCGCAGATCATGGCTCACATTGGTAATCAGTTCTGTTTTCAGCCGCTCGCTTTTCGCCTGCTCCCTGAGGGAGGCCTTCACTCCGTGTCTTAAGGTATTAATATTCCCAGCCAGCCTGGCCAGGGTGGAATTTCCCAGAACAGGTAAATCCGGTTCGAATTTTCCAAGGGCCAGTTCATTAACATTATGGACAATCCTGTTAAAATAACCGGCACGTTTCACAACTAAAACCAGGACCGGAATACCGATAACTATAACTGCCGCCAGGCTTTAACATCCAGAGCTTCAGCAACTGGCTCTGTCCTGTACAGGTAGAGGCTGAGGAGTAAGGCAAGCAACCCGCACACAGTATAGATATAAAAAACCTTCTGCCTCTGCTGGTAATCATAATAATCTGCCAGTACTGAATTAATGGCATAAGCTGAATTCTGTACAGCAATTAATCCCGAAAAAGTACCCGGGCTTGTCATGACGGTAATACCCTGGGGAACATTGATAACAGACCATTCTCCGGGGGATAAATAGCCCTGTTTTTCCCCCGGGTAGCCGCGCTCAAATATCATATCCTGGTCTTTCAGGTTACTTGCTCCACCCTCCTTTGTGTTTAGGTTGGAATAGACCGCTCCAGTGACAGTGTTCCGTAATTTTGGGAATCCTTCTTCAATGGCCTGTTTCATGGAATAAAGATGGAAGGGTTCTTTCCCCGGTTCTCCATCCCTGGCTTTACCAAACATCTCCAGGGTTTTTTGCTTGGGAGTGCTGCTCACCGCCCTCATGAATCACGTAAACGCTTGGCTATATTGCTGGCACTGTACAAAACGTTCTTCCGAAATCTCTGACAGGCAGCAGATGCATCCTGCACTTTACCTTTTTCGATATCGTTATATCCTTCCTTTAACTTCGCATGAATTTCGTCCTTTGTCATCAAATCGGCGTTTACGGAAACCGGTGCTCTCGGCAGCGTTACAACAAAAGGTATTTCCATGTGTAATCATCTCCTTCTGATAAACAGGGCCTTATCCCTTAAAGTTCCTAAGAGATAAGACCCTTGCTAGTTTTTAATCATTAAGGTTGCAAGTATATAGGGTTCGAAATTCAAGCCATATGCAATAATCCTATCTTAAATCTTGTGGCCTATAAAATTCACATTCAAGCTTTCTAAAATCCTTAGCATTCCAAGTTAATACCGATAACACCAAGTTTCTTGATTTCTCAGCTAAGTAAACATCTACTAAATCAACATTTACCTCGCGGAAACGAGCTAGGACACGTTGCACTAAACCATCTTCGTCGAGCTCAACTTCATCAGCTTCAATGAAGTCCTCGAAGACTCGCAATATCGTTTCTTTATCAAAGTTATATGCCTTGCGTAAGACCCAGTAGGCCTCAATTAGAACAATTGACAGAACGTGAAATACTATATGGCCCTGTTCCATAAGCTGAACCAATTGCAAAATCTGAGTGTCATCATCTTTCGTAAATAAACGAATAAGAATATTAGTATCGACTACCATTACCTTATTCATCTTTTGACTCCATCGACCTCTCTTTAAGTTCCTTCGCTCGTTCAGCCCTGGCTAAATTAATTGCTTCATCCACATTAACGTTTGTGGCAGACTTTAACGCCCCCATTACCCCTCGAATTAACTTCTTGGTTTTAGGCTGGACTTCAATAATTCTTTCATTATCGTCTAAGACGAAAACTAATCTATCTCCTTCATTAATCTTTAAAAGAGTTCTGAGTTCTAGTGGAATAGTTAGTTGTCCTTTGCTAGTTAACTTTCCAGAAAGAAGTTGTTTTACCATAATAAATGTGCCCCCATCCAAAAGTATTGCTTTATTATAGGTATTACTTTAATTATAGGTAATACTTCCTAAAAAGTCAAGTACCACAAGTACGCCCCGACATTAAACTCATTATATATTTTGCCTGGCCCGACCAAGCTTAATGATTACAAAGATAGGGTACTGCCTCTTAATCTGGTTAAGTGACAGTACCCTTGTTCTAATTTTTTATTTTATGCCTTACTTCGTACTCACACTGCTCTCCCCGCCGGCAGCTGCCTGGGCTGATGCCAGCCTGGCAATAGGCACCCGGTACGGTGAGCAGCTTACATAATCCATGCCAATCTGATGACAGAATCCGATGGAAGACGGTTCCCCACCGTGCTCGCCGCATATCCCTACTTTGAGCTTTGGATTGGCCTGGCGACCCAGGTCGGTCCCCATTTTGACCAGTTTGCCTACACCTGCCTGGTCAAGGACCACGAAGGGGTTGTCAGCCAAAATTTTCTTGTTCACATATTCATGCAGGAACTTCCCTTCGGCATCGTCCCGGCTGAAGCCGAGAGTGGTCTGGGTCAGGTCATTGGTTCCAAAGGAGAAGAAATCTGCCTCTGTGGCGATCTCGTCTGCTGTTACCGCTGCCCTGGGCAGCTCAATCATTGTTCCCACATGGATATCAAAGGTCACATTTTGTTCTTCCTGGATAGCCCTGGCTATCTCAACAGCCTGTTCCCTGAGCATTTTAAGTTCATTTACATGAATAACAAGGGGAATCATTACCTCCGGCCGGGCATTCACACCTTCTTTAACAAGCTGGGCAGTGGCCTGGTAGATAGCCCTTACCTGCATGGCATAAATCTCTGGGTAAGTAACCCCCAGCCGGCATCCCCGGTGACCCAGCATCGGGTTGAATTCGTGCAGCTGCCTGACTTTGCGGAGTAATTCTTCCTTTACTTCAATTACCTTTTTGTCCCCGCCGGTGCATTTGAGTTCGGTGATTTCCACGACAAGTTCTTCGATGTTGGGGAGGAATTCATGGAGCGGCGGGTCGAGAAGGCGGATATATACGGGGAATCCTTCCATGGCTTTGAGGATTCCGTAAAAGTCACCCTGCTGTACAGGAAGGAGTTTGGTCAGGGCGACCTCCCTGTCTTCTATATTTTCGGCCAGGATCATTTCCTGGACCACAGGCAGCCTGTCCTGGGCCATAAACATATGCTCGGTACGGCAGAGCCCTATCCCTTCGGCCCCGAATTCCCTGGCCTTGGCGGCATCTTCCGGAGTATCGGCATTGGCCCTGACAGCCATGGTCCGGATTTCATCAGCCCACTCCAGGAGCATCTGAAATTCCGGTGACAGTTCCGGGTCAATCATCGGGACCTGCCCCAGAATTACCTGCCCGGTAGCACCGTCAATGGAAATCAAATCCCCTGCTTTGACAACCAAATCCCCAACCCAGAACTGCTGTGATTCATAATCTATCTTTATGGATTCACATCCACACACACATGGCTTACCCATACCCCTGGCCACAACGGCAGCGTGGCTGGTCATCCCGCCCCGGCTGGTGAGTATTCCCTGGGCGGCCACAATGCCGTGGATATCATCAGGAGTGGTTTCAGTCCGCACCAGGAGCACCTTCTCCCCGGTCTGGCCAAGGCTTTCTGCTTCATCGGTGTCAAAGACCACCTTGCCGCAGGCGGCGCCGGGGGATGCCGGCAGGCCTTTGGCAATTACGTCAAACCTGGCATCAGGGTCAATCCTCCGATGGAGCAGCTGGTCAAGGGCGTTCGCCTCAACCCTCAGGACTGCCTCGGTCTTGTCAATCAGTTTCTCACCAACCATCTCGACGGCAATCTTGATAGCCGCATTTGCAGTCCTTTTGCCATGCCGGGTCTGAAGTATGTACAGCTTACCCCGTTCAATGGTAAATTCAATATCCTGCATATTCTTATAATGTTTCTCAAGAATCTCACAAATTTCAGCGAACTGCCGGTATATCTCCGGCATTTCTTCCTGCAGCTTACTGATTGGCTGGGGAGTCCTGATTCCGGCAACCACATCTTCACCCTGGGCGTTGATCAGGTATTCCCCATAGAGGGCCTTTTCTCCGGTGGAGGGGTTCCGGGTGAAAGCAACCCCTGTCCCGCAGTCATTGCCCATATTCCCGAAGACCATGGACTGGATATTTACCGCAGTACCCAGGTCATCCGGGATCTGGTTCAGACGGCGGTAAACAATAGCCCTCTGGTTGTTCCATGAACCAAACACTGCCTGGACTGCCAGGAGCAGCTGTTCCATGGGATCTGTGGGGAAATCCCGGCCGGTTTCCCTTTTGACGATGGCTTTGTATCCCTCAACCACCGCTTTCAGGTCATCAGTATCCAGTTCGGTATCAAAATGGACACCGCGTTTCTCTTTTTGGGTCTCCAGGATTCTCTCGAACTTGTGGTGCTCCATATTCAGCACAACACCGCTGAACATTTGGATAAACCGGCGGTAACAGTCGAGAACAAACCGTTCATTGTTTGTGGCTTTTGTCATAGCGTCACATGTCTGTTCATTAAGGCCCAGGTTGAGGATGGTATCCATCATGCCCGGCATCGAAAATTTTGCCCCGGAGCGAATGGACAGAAGAAGCGGGTTTTCCGTATCACCGAATTTTTTCCCCACCTTCTGCTCCAGGACAGCTATTTTTTCCTTTATTTCTTCTTCCAGTCCTTCAGGCATTTTACGGCCCTGGGCATAATAATCGTTACATGCCTCAGTAGTCACCGTAATTCCCTGGGGCACTGGCAGGCCGATATTGGTCATCTCGGCCAGGTTAGCGCCCTTGCCGCCGAGAAGACCCTTCATGTCTGTCCTGCCTTCTTCAAATAAATAAACATATTTCTTAGACATTCTCCATCCCCCTCATGACATTTTCAAAGTTCACTGCAAATTGGGCCTTATGATTTCCAGCACCTTGCTGGCCGTTTCCTCCACAGCCTTGTTGGATACATCGATTATCGGACAGCCGGCCCTGCGCATTATGCCGTCAGCATAGTCCAGTTCTATCAGAATTCTTTCCAGGCTGGCATAATCAGCCCCTGATTTAAGTCCCAGGGTCCTTAACCGCTCCTGCCTGATTTCGTTCAGGAGTTCGGGTTTTATGGTCAGACCGATAAGCCTGCCCCTGGGAAGCCCGAAAATTTCCTCAGGGGGTGCAACCTCAGGCACCAGCGGGACATTCGCCGCTTTGACGCTTTTGTGGGCCAGGTACATACACAGCGGGGTCTTTGATGTACGCGAAACCCCGATAATAACAATTTCTGACTTGAGAATACCCCGGGGGTCCTTGCCATCGTCGTACTTGACGGCAAATTCTATAGCCTCCACTTTACGGAAATAATTTTTGTCGATCTTATGCAGCAGTCCGGGCTTCATCTTGGGCGGCCGGCCGGTTAACCTTTTGAGGGTGTCAATCATCGGCCCCAGGATATCCACCACAGGCACCCCGTGGTTTTTGGCCTCTTTGATCAGGGCTTCCCTCAACTCGGGTAATACAATGGTATAGGCTATTACTCCCGGAACTTCTTTGGCTTCCCTGACAATATCCGATATGTATTGAGTATTATTAACGTAAGCTATACGCCTGATGTCGATGTTACCGGTATTAAACTGGCTTACAGCAGCCCTGGCCACGATATCTGCAGTTTCACCGACTGAATCAGATACTACATATACTACGGGCTGATTTTCCTGGTTAATCACTGTCACCTCCCTTTATTTTCCTTCGCCAAGTTCTGCAAACAGCCTGGTGATTGTCGTTTTTGTAATCCTTCCTACCACTTCCAGTTCCTCTGTCCCTTGCCCGGTTTTCACGACCTTTACCACCGGAAGGCCGTCAACTTCCCTGGTGGAAAGTTTTTTGGCGGCAATAAGCATTGGTTCGTCAGGTGTTGTGGTAATCAGGTTTGGCATCCTGGTCATAATCACGCCAATAGGCATTTTGTTAATGTCAGAGCCGCCTATAGCCGTTTTCAGAAGGTCTTTCCTGGAGATAATGCCGGAAAGGTACCCTCCGTTCTTAACTACGATGAGGGTACCCACATCTTCAAGGAACATGGCCACCACTGCATCATATACAGTGGCATTCTCATGAATAACCACCGGTACTGATTTAACATCACCGACTTTTATTTTCTGTATAGCTTCGGCGGCGAAATTGGCCGGTGTCTTTCCTGTACAATAATATCCTACCCGCGGCCTTGCTTCCAAAATACCGGCCATGGTCAGAATCGTAAGGTCAGGACGCAGTGTTGCCCTGATCAGGGACAGTTTCTCCGCTATCTGTCTACCGGTAATGGGGCCTTCCTGTCTCACAATATCAACGATGCGTTCTTGTCTTTTGGTCAGTTCCACGGAATCCACCACTCCTTGAAGACAATGTGTTATACTTTTTTCAAAAATACTCTTATTAATATACTATATTTCTCCCTGATGTCCTCCTTTTGTATATAAAAAACCAGAAATTTTACACGAGAATATATTATTTCAACAAGAGTATCATTATGACACAATTTTCGTCAGGTCTGCCACATTCCGGGTCAGACCCGCCACCCGTCTGAGCAGGGCCAGCCGGTTGTTCTTAATTTTTTCGTCTTCAACCATGACCATGACCCCCTCAAAGAACCTGTCAATATACTGCTGAAGCATGGCAAACCTCTGCAGGTACTGACGGTACTGGTGTTCATCCAGGTAAATCTTCATCTCATCCCTGGCTTTAACATATTCATTATAAAGCTCATTCTCAACATTTTCAGCAAAGAGTCCGGAATCGATTTCTTCATGGACCGCATTTTTCGCCAGATTTGCTACCCGGTTATACGCGGTGAGCAATTTTTCGAAGATATCCTGGCTCCGCAGGTTTGCCAGGGCCTCTGCCCGGCATAGGGTGTCAGTAAACCTGTCATATCCGGCTGCCAGCACAGCATCTACAACATCATAGCCTAAACCTCTGTCCATAAATATGTTCCTCAGCCGCTGCCGGAAAAATTCCCTGACCTCCTCAGCAGTTTCCGGTCCGGAAAGCCGGGCTTTCATTTTGCCGTCATAGAGGCGGAAGGATTCACTTACCAGGGCATCCAGGGAGAAATCCGCTTTTGCCTCCAGGGCAATGTGGCAGATGCCCAGGGCCTGCCGTCTTAAGGCATAAGGGTCCTGAGAGCCGGTTGGCTGTATGCCGGCCGCAAAACATCCCACGATGGTGTCAATCTTGTCTGCAATGCTTAAGATCCGCCCTGCCACGGTCCCGGGAAGGATGTCCCCGGAAAAGCGGGGCAGGTAATGTTCAAAGACGGCCTCTGCCACAGAGGGCTTTTCGCCGTTCCTGAGGGCATATTCCCGGCCCATGATGCCCTGAAGTTCAGGAAATTCATAGACCATATTGGTAACCAGGTCTGCCTTGCAGAGGTAAGCAGCCTGTTCAACATCTGCTGTTATCTCCGGGTCGCTTATTCCGAGTTCCCCGGCCAGGTATTTACCCAGGGCGATTATACGTTCTACTTTTTCATAAACCGTACCCAGGCTCTCCTGGAAAACAATCTTCTTCAGTTTATCTACCTTCCCCCTGAGGGGCTGTTTCAGGTCTTCCTCGTAAAAGAATTCGGCATCGGCCAACCGGGCCTTTAAGACTTTTTCATTCCCCTCCCTAACCGTATCAAGGAATGAATCGGTGCCGTTCCTCAGAGTAATGAATTTGGGAAGGAGCTTTCCCTCGGGGCCTACAACCGGAAAATAGCGCTGGTGTTCCCTCATAGGGGTTATAAGAACCTCTCTGGGCAATCTCAGGTAATCCGGGTCGAAACTCCCGCACAGGGCGGTCGGGTACTCCAGCAGCTGGGTTATTTCGTCCAGCAGTTCATCATCAGGGATTACTTCCCCGCCTTCCCGGCCGGCCAGGTCATTCACCTGGGTCCAGACCAGCTCTTTGCGTTCAATATGGTTTACAATAACATGTTCGTCTTTAAGCATGGAAAAATATCCACCGGCGCTGTCTATCTCCACTGGTCCTTCAGACAGAAACCTGTGGCCGTAAGTTATCCTCCCAGAAGTCAGTCCTTCTGTTTCAAAAGGAATGACTTCATCCCCAAACAGGGCGAGCAGCCACCTGATAGGCCTGGCAAATCGCATTTCCTTATCAGACCAGCGCATGGGTTTGGGGAATGACAGCCCACTGATGACCCCTGTGCATAATTCCGGAAGGACCTGCACCGTTTCCCGGCCGGTCTGTTTTTTGACAGCATAGACATATTCCCCGTTGGGGGTTTCCTTTAGCACCAGTTCTCTTACATCCACTCCCTGGCTCCGGGCAAAGCCCGCGGCTGCCTTGGTCGGGTTACCGTCCGCATCATAAGCGGCCTTTTGGGAAGGTCCCTTCACTTCTTCTACTGATTCTTCCTGTTTTTCAGACAGGCCGTTTATATATACTACGAGTCTCCGCGGAGTGCCGGTGGCAAATACCTCTTCACAGTTTAGGCGGTTTTCCTTCAGCCATCCTTCAGCCAGTTCCTGCATCTGGGAAATGGCCGGGGACATAAACCGGGCGGGTATTTCCTCAGTCCCTATTTCAAGGACAAAATCTTTAGCCATTTACCACACCTCCTTTTTTCCGCAGGGGATAACCCATTTCTTCCCTCTGGTCAACATAGGCCTGGGCACAAAGGCGGGCCATGTTGCGGACTCGGGCGATATAGCCCTGGCGTTCGGTGACACTGATAGCACCCCTGGCATCGAGGAGGTTGAACGAATGAGAGCATTTCAGGACATAATCATATGCCGGAAGGACAAAGCCCTTCTCTGCAACCCTTAACGCTTCCTTTTCAAACATGCTGAACATGGCAAAAAGCATTTCTGTGTCAGCAATTTCAAAATTGTAGTGGGAATGCTCCACTTCTCCCCGGTGGTGGACATCTCCGTAAGTTATATTTTCAACCCAGATGATGTCAAAAACACTGTCAATCTTCTGGATAAACATGGCCAGCCGCTCCAGCCCGTAAGTTATTTCGGCACAAACCGGTTTGCAGTCTATCCCGCCACACTGCTGGAAATATGTAAACTGGGTTACTTCCATCCCGTCGAGCCAGACTTCCCAGCCAAGCCCCCAGGCGCCCAGGGTCGGGGATTCCCAGTTATCCTCCACAAACCTGATATCATGCTGTTCGGGGTTTATCCCGATTGCCCTAAGGCTATCCAGGTATATGTCCAGCACATCATCCGGGTTTGGTTTCAGGATAACCTGGTACTGGTAATAATGCTGCAGCCTGTTGGGGTTCTCCCCGTACCTGCCGTCCGTTGGCCTGCGGGAAGGTTCCACATAAGCCACGTTCCATGGTTCGGGACCCAGGGCCCTCAGGAATGTGGCCGGGTTCATGGTTCCGGCCCCTTTTTCGGTATCATACGGCTGCTGGATTATACAGCCCCGGTCAGCCCAGAATTTATCCAGGGTCATAATAATCTCCTGAAAATTCATTTCAAGTACCTCCTCAAAATTTTAAAAACCTCCCGTCCCCGGCAAACTGCCAGGGACGGGAGGTTGTCTCCCGCGGTTCCACCCTGATTGGCCGCGAAATGCGCGGCCCACCTTGTTTCAATGCAGGTTTTACTCACCTCTGACTGTTTGTGAACAGCCTGTGACCGGACTGTATTCAGTCCCTGGGCTTTCCTCCTGCGGCTCCGGAGCGCCAATATCCGCCCTGGCTGCCGGTTTACACCAACCACCGGCTCTCTGACAACCCGGGAACAGGATACCCTCTCCTTCAAAGCCTTATTATACAGTTATTTAATACTTTACCAAAATTGCTTTTAAAAGTCAACATAATGATTATTTAATGTTCCCTGTGCCTGTCCAGGGATATGACTTTGGTATGACCATCCTCTTTTTCGATTTCCAGGGTGACCTTGTTAGCCATTGCTGCAACCGTTCCGATCCCGGCTACAACAGCCAGTTCAGCACTGGCCAGAGCCGCAAGTATCCCGATGACACCGACGGTGGCTGGGAAATCGGCAATGGTTTTCTCCCCGCGTTTCAACCTTACCCGGGTCCTGTTGCCTTTGTTTATGTATGTCCTGATTTCCTCCACCAGGTCTTCACTCTTGTCAAAGAGCTTATTGCCCCATCCCTGTTCCTTTGTTTCCTCAAGCTTAATCAGTGCCTCTACGAGGTCTCCTCCTGCCTCTTCAAGGGCATTTTTGGCATCCCGGTATGTGACCCCCATTCTCTCCCGGATGAGATCAATTTTGTCAAGTTCTCCGGTCATGGCAGTACCTCCTTTCTTATTCCTGTTTATTATTGCCGGATTTACCCGATAATTTGCACAGATGATAATGTTCTGATGAAATCTGCTGATTTAAGTTTCTTTTCAAGCCGGTGCATAATATATATGCTCATTATCTCACCAATTTCACGCCTGACATTCCCGTTCATCTTAAGGACATTAAGCCTCCGGATATCCCATTTCGACAGCTGTTTCAACATGTTCAGGGTCCCCATGCTGCAGGCTATGGAATCCCTGTCCTGGGCATTGCAGACCTCACAGAGACCGCCGCCCAGCCGGGAACTGAAGGTTATTCCCGTCCCGGTTAAGGGCTGCCCGCAGTTAACACATCCATCCAGGTAAGGCATGTAACCCAGCAGGTCCATAATCCTGGTCTCAAACGCCCTGGCGGTCAGCTCAGGGTCCCCGGCACAAAGCAGGTGCAGGCAGACCAGGGTAAGAAGGAACAAGTCTTCCTGAGATTCACCGGGAACGGCAAAACCGTCAACCAGCTCAACGATATAGGCGCCGAAAGCCATCTTTTCCAGGTCTTCCCGCAGGGCCGGAAATGATTCCCTGCCCTCAACCTGGGTGATGGTATCAAGGTTCCGCCCGCGGTAAAGGGCAAAATCCCCGTGGGTAAAGAGCTGGATGATACCCCTTTTACGGCTCTTCTGCCTGCGGCAGCCCTTGGCAATGGCCTGCACTTTTCCGTAATCCTTCGTAAAGAGGGTAACTATCCTGTCAGCTTCACTATAATCCCGCACCCTTATAATTATTCCTTCTGTCCTGTAATCCCTCATAATTCCTGCCTCTTTCAGCATGCCAGCCTCTTTCAGCCGGACTTACTGATTTTATTCTGCAGTTCATCTGAAAAACCTTCTTGGCCCGGGTTTTCCATGGCCCCGTAATCCTTGAACAATATATACGCACCGATATGTCCGGTGGTCTTAAAAATTTCCCAAAGTGCATCACTGGTGTTCAATATGCCTCGTTCCTTTCACTTGGGATTGCCCATGAGGGCAGTAATATATTCTCCGGAAGTATAAGGGCATATACTGGGGTGTTATTGCCATTGTTCCAGTTCCTTCATAATGCTGACCCCGGAACTGGTCCCAATCCTGGCTGCCCCGGCTTTGATAAACTCCAGGGCTTGTGCCGCTGTCCGGATGCCCCCGGCGGCCTTTATTTTCATGGTCTGCCCAACCGTCGATTTCATGATATGCACATCTTCCAGGGTGGCCCCGGCCAAACTGAGACCGGTAGAAGTTTTGATAAAATGTGCCCCTGCTTTTTGCGCGATAAGGCACGCCCGGTCCTTCTCGGAATCAGTGAGCAGGCATGTTTCGATAATAACTTTGACGATTCCTTTGACAATCCCTTCCCGGCCTGCCTCCCCACCGGCTTCGCGGCCGGCTTCCCTGACTGCCGCAACCACACCTGAGATATCCTTTTCTACCAATATATCCTGCCCATCCTTTAATGCGCCGATATGTATCACCATATCAACCTCAGCCGCGCCGTCAAGTATGGCCTTCCGGGCCTCGGAGGCCTTGATTTCGGGAGTATTGGCGCCCAGGGGAAAACCGGCCACCGTACATACCTTTACTCCCGTACCTTTAAGCCTTTCCGCAGCCAGGGGAACAAATACCGGGTTTATACATACAGCAGCAAAACCGTATCCAGCGGCTTCGTCACACAGGCGCAATATGTCCCCGGCAGTGGCGTCAGGCTTCAGGTTTGTATGGTCGATATAACCTGCAATAGTAATAAGGTATTGCTCATGTTCCGGCGTAATAGTTTTCATGTTAAGCCTCTCCATCTAAATTTATTCTAATGTTTCATTTTTTCTACTGCTTTTATAATATATCATTCTTAGGAACTTATCTACATACAGAAAGTAAAAAAACCGCAAATGTTTTGCGGTTAAAATTCAAGCTTTTGTGACCTGAAAGCATCAAGATAATTTTCACAGAATTCGTCACGACCACCCAGAGTGCCTGCCGCGATTAAATTTGCCATCAATTCTTTATCCAGAGGATTGATTATTAGACTATCTAACCCTTTTGCCACCGCCATAACAGCAAATATCCTATTTAATAACCTGCGCTTTGGCAATCCGTAAGAAATATTGGAAAGTCCGCAAATCGTATGTACTCCTTTAAACCCGGTCATTATTTTCTCCACCGCATTCAGAAACTCGGCTCCATAATTGCCTTCAGTTGCAATAGGCTGAACCAGTGGATCTACATAAATATTATTCAGCGGGACATTGTTTCGGACTAGCGCATTAATTAATTCATCAGCGATTATCAACCGGTCGTCACTTGTTTTCGGCATACCCTTGTCACTCATACAAAGAGCCACAACTTTTAGACCTGTGCCCGCAATAAGAGGCAAGTATGTATTAAAACGTTCCTTTTCCAGAGAAATGGAATTAATCATTGCCGTCCCTTTATGGACAGATAATGCTTTCTCCACCGCCCTGGGATCGGGACTGTCAATACAACAAGGCGCATCAACAGCCGCCTGAACATTTTCCACCAGCCATTGCAGATAATCCGCTTCTTTTCCGGCAAAAATCCCTGCATTAACATCAATAAAACCGGCCCCGGCCTCATACTGATCTTTGGCCAGATTTTCAATCATGCCGGCATTCTGGGATTTGATTGCTTCAGCAACAGAAGAACGGCTGGCATTAATCAGTTCACCCACAATCAGCATTATTTTCCTCCTTCTTCAAGGACCTGTGTAATTATTGTCGCTCAACCAAAGTCCGCACAATGTCAACAGCTCTCGCAGCGTCTTCACTGTAGCCGTCAGCGCCAATTTCCTGAGCAAAATCAGGTGTAACCGGGGCTCCTCCAACAACCATTTTACAGTTCAATCCTTCTTTACGAATGGCATCAATTACGCCTTTCATGGCTTGTATTGTAGTAGACAGGAGTGCCGACAGGCAAACAACATCAGCCTTATTTTCCTCAGCAGCCCTGACAAATGTTTCATTATCAACATCAATTCCCAGGTCAACTACTTTAAAGCCCGCCCCTTCCAGCATGATAATAACAAGATTCTTTCCTATATCGTGCAAATCTCCCTTGACAGTGCCAATAACTATATTACCGGCTGCTTTCGTATTTGTTTTAATGAGCAGGGGTTTCAAGACTTCAAGCCCAGCCTTCATGGTCTTGGCTGACCGGAGCATTTCCGGAACAAAGAATTCCCCTTCAGCAAACCGTCTGCCTACTTCATCCATAGCCCGGATAAGGCCTTCCTGGAGAATGTCTGATACAGCAGTCCCTTTTGCAATTTCTTTCCGAATCAATTCTACAAGGTTATCAGCCTTGAATGTGAGCACTGATTCATAAATATCCTGTAAACTCATCTATCTCACCTCTTTTTTAACTTTAACAGGACCTTATCCTATTTAGACTTTACCTTCTCCCAATCAGAAAGGAATTTACTTATTCCCGCATCAGTTAACGGATGTTTGGTCATTGCAGCGATAATATTATAAGGAACTGTCGCGATGTCCGCACCTGACAAGGCAGCTATTGTCACATGCATTGGATGGCGGATGCTGGCAGCAATGATTTTTGTTTCAAAACCGTGCTGCCTGAATATCGCAGAGATATTTTTTACTAATTGCATACCGTCTTCACTTACATCATCCAATCTGCCCACAAAAGGACTTACATAGGTTGCACCCGCTAAAGCGGCCAATAATGCCTGGTTAGCCGAAAAAACCAAAGTGACGTTTGTTTTGATGTTTTTCCCGGTGAGAATTTTGGTTGCTTTAAGCCCTTCCAAAGTCATTGGTATCTTTATCACAATGTTTGAATGAATACCGGCCAAAGGTATAGCCTCTTTAACCATTCCCTCCGCTTCGGTACTGATAACTTCAGCGCTGACAGGACCATCAACTATGTCACAGATTTCCCGCACAACTTCTTCAAAGTTACGCCCTTCCTTTGCTATCAGGGATGGATTCGTGGTGACCCCGGAAATAACTCCCCAATCGTTAGCCTTTCTGATTTCTTCTACATTCGCAGTATCAATAAACAACTTCATAAATCAGAAACCCTCCCATCATTATTTTTGATTAAAGTGAAACCAGGTTTTCCAGTTCCATAATTTCTTCGATCTTCTTCTGGGAGGGCCCACCGCTAAAATAACTGGACAGCCAAGTTTCCGTAACTTTCTTAGCTGCTTCCAGACCTATCACCTGTGCCCCCATGGTAATTATGTGGGCGTTGTTGCTTTTTGCCGCCCGCTCCGCTGAATAAACATCGTGGCATTGGGCCGCCCTAATACCTTTAACCTTATTTGCCGCCATAGCCATACCTATGCCGGTCCCACAAATCAGGATTCCGCGTTCGGCTTCATTTTGCACAATATTGAGAGCCAATTCTTTGGCAATTCCGGGATAACTTACCGGATCCGTAGAATAACAGCCCTTGTCAATAATTTCATAGCCCAGACCCCGCAAATATTCTTTTAACTGTTCCTTCAATCCAAAACCCAAGTGGTCGGAACCTATCGCTACCTGCATACAGATACCCCCTTATGCTGATAATCAAGTCTTCGTTCTGTCTGTTTATCAAATACATGCAACTTGCCATTCCGCACCCGGAAGTAAATATTCTGCCCCTGCTCAAACTTGGTACTTACAGATACAATACTCGTCAAAAGATTTTCGCCGACTCTGAAGGTAATCTGTTTCTGTTCACCCAAAAATTCAACCACTTCCACTTGTCCGGCCAAATCGGCTTCACCTTCGCCGCATATTATTAAATCATGAGGCCGGATCCCCAATACAATTTGGCCGCTTCCGTCAATCTTTTTAAGTCCGGTTTTTTGCCTGATCTTCGCATCATCAGTTATGTAAATTTCATCCTGTTCACAAATCAGCCTGCCGGTAAGCAAGTTAATTGCCGGTTCACCCACAAAACCCGCCACAAACAGGTTGACCGGCTGGTCCAGCAGTTCCCTTGGTGTACCTACTTGTTGTAATTCGGCAAAGTTCATCACGGCGATTCTGTCAGCCAAAGCCATAGCCTCCAGCTGGTCGTGGGTCACCAGGACCATGGTCGTCATTGATTCGGCATGCAGTCTCTTGATCCTGTTCCTGGCGTTAATACGCAGATTTATATCCAAATGGGACAAAGGCTCATCCAGGAAAAACACATCAGGACGGCGGATCAAAGCACGGCCCAAAGACACTCTCTGCTGCTGTCCGCCGCTCAATTGCGAAGGTTTCATATTTAGAATGTCTTCCATTTCCAGCATTTCCACAATTTTATGCAGCCTTGTCTCCTGCTCATCAGCCGGTGTTTTTCTGGCTTTTAACGGGAAAAGCAGATTCTCTTTGACAGATAAATGATTGTAAAGGGCATAGGTTTCAAAAGCCATGGCAATATTGCGTTCCTGAGGTGTCAAGTCATTTACGGCGCGGTCTTTTATATATATCTTGCCCCTGGTTATATCCTCCAGACCGACTATCATTCGTAATGTCGTTGTTTTACCGCAGCCGGACGGGCCCAGGATAACCATAAATTCACCGTCCCTGATAGTCAGGTTCAGGTCCTTTACCGCTTCAACCTCTTTGCCTTTACTGCGAAAGGTTTTATAAACATGTTCAATTCGTACTTCAGCCATTATGCCCCCGTCCCTTCAAGGTTGTCGCCTGTAATACTGTTAAAATATATCAGTTCTGATATTTCTAACCCGAGCCGTACAGGCCGGTCAATCTCAAAATCGCCGTCAGGTGCCGTTAAAATGAAGAGCTGGTGTTGTTTTACATTAACTGTTAATATTCCGTAGGTTACAAATGGCTCATATATATAGACTTTTCCATCCAGCCAGACAGACCCTTCTCTGCCGGGCCCGTCCTCAAGAGTGATAAACTGGGCTCTGATACCCACATTTACTTCCTCTATCTCTTGTTCGCAGATTTTCCGGACTATCCCGGCCGGTGGTTCAATTTGCATCATCCCGTCCAGGACATCCAGATATATTTTATCTTCCCTGTTAAATACCCTTGCCGGTATAATATTGATTTGCGGCTGGCCAACTAAACGTGCCACAAACTCATTCCTGGGGTGGTAATATACCTCTTCCCCTGTACCCACCTGCACTATTTTACCACTGTTAATTATGGCCACCCGGTCACCTAAGGCCAGGGCTTCCTGGTAATCATGAGTAACATATACCGAAGTATTCGATACCTCGACTTGCAGGCGGTTTAACTCCACCCGCATCTGCTGCCGTATCTGGGCATCAACATGAGACAACGGCTCATCCAGCAAAAATGCATATGGTTCCCGCACCATAGCCCTGGCTAAAGCAACACGCTGTTTCTGCCCCCCGCTCAACTCCCTGGGCAGGCGGTCCAAAAGGTGGTCGATACGAAGCATTTTAGATATCTTATTGACCCGGTCCAGAACCTTGTGTTTTTCGAGCTTACTTCCCGGTGCACGCAGTGGGTGGGCGATATTTCCCATCACACTATAGTTTGGATATAATGCATACTGCTCAAAAGTCATGGCAATATTGCGCTTTTCCGGGGGCATCCCGGTTACATCATTGTCACCGAATAATACCCTTCCCTCTGAAGGCGGGATGAGCCCGGCTATTGTTTTTAGCAACGTAGTTTTCCCTGCCCCCGAAGGCCCCAGGATAACGAAAAATTCTCCTTCTTTGATTTGCAGATTTACTGATGCCAAAGCCTTACGGTCGCCAAATCGGACTGTTAGATCTTCTATAGTTATTGCTCCCATTTTCACACCTCACTGTTTTACGGCGCCGAGACTTAAACCGCGAATTAGGTATTTTTGCGTATAGACCGCCAGAATTATGATCGGCAGAGCTGCCAGTATACTCGCTGCCGCCATATCACCAAAGCGCAGTTTATCTGCAGAGATAAACTGTAGAGCGGCTACAGTCACCGGCTGTACTCCTGTCCCACCGAGGATCATACCAAATATAAAGTTGTTCCAGGCATAAATGAATGTCAGAAGGGAGGTGGCCGCTATGCCCGGCTTTACTATCGGCAGTACTATCCTGGCCGCTATATTCAACCGTGAGTAACCATCCAATAACCCTGCATCCTCCAAATCCGCGGAGACATCTTCAAAGTATCCCCGTAAAATCCAGATTATCATGGGCAAAGTTATCAACTGGTATACCCAGATAAGACCGGTATAAGTATCATATAACCCAAGTCTCTGGTATATAAGGTAGATAGGTATAATTACCAGCATTTCAGGGGCAAAACGAAAAGTCAGAAAGTTAAAGAACAGGTTTTCACGCCCCTTAAAATTATACCTGGCAAAGGCATATGCTGCCGGAATCCCTACTGCCAGTGATATCAGCACTGCAGATATACTGACAATCAGGCTGTTCTTAAAATAACCCAGGTAGTTTACTGTAGTGGTTGCCCCCACCGACTGTTCAGATAGCTGGTTAAATAAGATTGCCTTAAAATGGGCCAGGGTCGGTGAGAATATAAATTTCGGAGGCCAAATCAGTATGTCCGAATCGGACTTAAAGGCCATGGTGAAAACCCAGTAAATCGGGAACATAAAAAACAAGAAAATTAATCCCAGTAATATATCGCCCAGGATATCATTTTTCCCCCTCTTAATGCTTACCATCTCCATCACCCCTAATTTATTCTGTCCCTCCATTTTTGCAGCTTGCCGACCAGGACGAAACAGATTGCGTAAATTAAGACCCAGTTAACCAACATGTATGCCGCTCCTTTGGAAACATTAAGAAAGGTAAAAACTTCGTTAAAGGCCGTTATCTGGTAGGTCATCAGGATATCCCCCGGGCCCCCTTTGGTCATAGCAAAGGGAATATCAAAGGCCCTTAGGGAATCGACAAGCCGAAATATTATCGTAATAAAGATGTATGGCATAAGCATGGGCAGGGTCAGGTTCCGGAATACAAACCAGTTGGATGCCCCATCAACCTTGGCCGCCTCAAAAGGAGGGACTGGCAATGACCTTAAACCTGCCAGCAGGAGCAAAGCGATAAAGGGCGTAAACATCCATACATCTACCAGCACAACGCTAAACATGGCGTATTTTGCCGATGCCGCCCACGGGAAATTCCGCTGTCCAAAAAAGCTTAACACATAGTTAGCTACCCCAAATTCGGGACTCATCATTAATTTCCACATCAATGTACCTATTACCGGCGCAATCATTAGCGGCAGGATTAACAGTGGACGCAAAATCTTACTCATCAGGGTCTCCCTGTTTAAGAGCAGGGCAATTACTAAACCCAGTCCTAATTCAACCGTTACCGCAGATATGGCATACTTAAAAGTTACCAGGGTAGCATTCCAAAACACCCTGCTTTTGAACATATCTATATAGTTCTTCAGACCTGTAAAATGAAAATCCGGCCTGTTAAGGCTGTAATTGGTCATTGACCAATACGCACTGATGGCAAAAGGCACTAATATTCCGATGGTAATGATAAAGGCAGGGAGAATCAAAAGGTATGGAGTTAAGTTCCTTCGTTTGCCGCCACTCATTAAAACACTCCCTCAACTTTCGCCTTAGTTTATCCTGGCTTAATTAATCGGGGCCCCGAGAATAAGTGCTTGAATTAATACGACCTTTTGGCTGCCGCTGTTCTTGTCTCAGGCCATTCTCGGGACCCCAGTCAATTTTATTTTCCTAAACCTTGTTCCTTAAGCCTTTTGGATAGTTCCTCAGCCACTCCGTCCAGAGCCTGCTGAGCTGTTTTTTGTCCCAGGTAAACCTGCTGCAGGGCTTCAGACCATAATGTAGTAGTCTCGAAGAACAATGGTTCGGGAGTGTAATAAATATTAGCTCCACCAATTATTTCCTGATAAGTTTGATAATAATTATCGAAGCCTTCTAACCGCTTCTTAAAATCAGGGTTTTCCCAAACAGATTTACGGATCGGGTTTACCAGATCCTTTTCCAGTGCGCCTTTCAGCTGCACTTCCTTGCTGGTTGCCCATTGTAAGAAGTACCATGCGGCATCCTTATTCTTGGATTTGGAATTAATGGACAGTGACCAGGTGTAAAGGTTAGGCTCGAGAGCAGGCCCATCTTTACCCGGTCCGGGCGCCCAGGCAATATTCCCGGCTTGGTCTGAACTGCCCGGAGAATTTACAAAATAACCCAATACGTCAGCATCATAAATCATAGCCGATTGGCCCCCACCGAGGGAGTTAGTTACCTCATACCACGTTGTGTTTGTCCACTGAGGCGGGCCGACTTCTTTAACCATTTTGATCCAATCCTCAACCATGGCAACTGCTTCCGGGCTGTTCATGGCTGGATTTAGATTGCTGTCAAAATCTTTGGCTCCGTATGATTGATAACCTGTTAAGAATCCGGGATGGATCGTAGCCCAGCTTCTGGTCCCACGTACAGATATACCATACATGTTCTTTTCATTCTGCTGGATCACCTTACCAACCTCAATAACGTCTTCAATTGTCTCGGGTACCTTAAGATCGTATTTCTCGAACAGGTCTTTCCTGTACTGCAACGCGTTCAGATGGAAAGCGAAAGGAAGCGCCCATTGTTCGCCGGTTCCCACTTGACTGCCCATTTTTAGGTCCCATGCGTCAGTGCCCAGAATATTAGGATAAATATCTTCTTTATCCCAATCCGCACCGGTTAATGATTCGCTGTTCATGTAACTGCTCAGAGGCTCAAGCCAATTAGCGGGAGCATACTGCCAAATCTGGTAAGGACCAATCATAAATGCGTCGTATTCACTGGAGCCGGAAGACAGAACCACGGTAATTTTGTTGAAAAATTCTTCCTCCGGATATACATCATATAGCACATCAATTCCTGTTAAACTTTTGAAACTATCCAGTTGGAATAAAACCGAATCGGTCCATGGATGCTTAACCAAGGCTAACTTAATTGTTTCTCCACTATATGCCTTCCAGTCAAAAGCCTTATCTCCCCCTGCCTGACCGCCCTTATCTTCGCTTTTCGCGCCGCCGCAACCGGCCAGGGCTGTTACCGCTAGAAACACTAGCAAGAGCAAAAATGACACTTTTTTAAGATACCTTCGCATTTTCTTACCTCCCATTCATTTGGTTTTAAGTACTCTATTACACTTATTAGTAATACTCTCCCCCTAATTAGCTTCTCAACCCCCTTCCAAATTCTTTTTTCAACTAACTCTAAACCCATGTTTTTGAGAAATTTCTCATATTAAAACCATATTCTCACTATATTCGTCACACAATTAGAGAATTCCTTCTTGGTTTGGCATGTTTTTTTAATTATTACACGAATTATTTAATTTCGTTATAGTCCAATTTTTTACAACCACGCGAGATTTCCGTACTGCATCTGTAACATAAAAAACCCTCCGGGTAAACGCACCGTAATGACTAACGGTTTTACGCCTATCGGGAGGATTAAGGTTAACCATGTGAAGTTTTTGTCCGGTTTAGTTTTCCAGCACAAACCGTGCTGTTTCCTCATCCGTAACCAATACATCCAGAAGACCGCTTTTCAGAATTCCCAGTACAGCATCAAATTTGTCACTTCCACCGGCCAGGGCAACCACATTTTTCATCTGGCTTAGCTGCTCAACGCTGACACTGATAACCCGTTTATTTAAGGCTCCTGTTAAAAACTGCCCCTGATTATCAAAATAGCGTAAACAGATTTGACCCACAGCCCCCAGTTCCCGCAGGTTTTCAATCTCTTCCGGCTGAAGGAACCTGGAAATTATGGGGTCCTCTAATGTTCCAATACCCAGAAATGCATAATCAATACCATTAAACTGTTTCAAAACTTCGCGGATTACTCCTTCGCTCATTATGGTGTCACAGACTTCCTCGTTAGCCACAATACATGGTGCATGAATATAGTAATCTTTAGCGCCCAGGGAACTTGAGATAAGAGCGACAATATCCTGGGCCAGGATATGGTATTCAACATTGTTAATTCCCCCAATAAGCTGATATACCTTTATATCCTTTAAAGGAAAAACATTAAGCTTGTTGAAGTGTTCCGCCATGTATCTAAGAGTTGTACCCCATCCTACACCGATTTTTAATCCTTGAGTAAGTTGATGTTCAAGATATGCGGCCGCGGCATTACCCAGTTTTGCTTTCAACTCCTCACCGGATATTTGGTTATTTTGTATGACTATAGCTTCTTTCAATCCAAATTTCTTCTCTATCTTAACTTCCAGATCAGCGATATTAACTACGGGGCTTTTGATATAAATCTCCACAATTCCTTCCTCTTTTGCCTTTTGCAGCAGACGGGAAGCCATTTGCCGGGAAATATTTAACTTGGCGGCAATCTCAGACTGGGTCAGTCCTTCATTATAATAAAAATAGCAGATTTTAGTCATCAGGTGTAATCTGTCATATTTCATTGTTTCACTTCCCTCTCAACTTCCCTGTCTGCATAAAATATCCGAGGCGGGTTTAGAATTTACCTAATATATAATTTTACCTTAGTTTAGGTACCTTTTCAATATTTACTTTGGGTGCCGGCAGATGCAACATCCCTGGCAGCAATAATATTAATCCCGGTCCCCAGGATATTTTCTACAACTATATCTCCGCGCCTGACCGGGGAAGAAACAGCCGTTTCCCGCAATATCTTCATGGCCGCGATAATCAGCCCTTTGGGAAGACCCGTCTGGCTTTTGACGGGTATGACCGGGAGCCGGCCTCCCTTAACCAAAACGGTGGTTGTCAGAACTCTCCGGGGGTCTTTGATTTCACTTTCAGCATACTCCTTCCCCCGGGGACAGCGATTGCCTTTGACCTCCTGAATATTTTCTCCTGCCAAAGATACCTTTAGGTGGCATCCTTTAGGGCAGCTGATACAAATAAGATTAGTTTCCATTGGACCGCCTCCTTACGCTCAAAATCACATCTGAGCAGTCCTTCCCCTGAAGCTTGGGGCTTAAGCTAAACTTCTCCATCTCTCCCGGTCTGAAGCCACGTGGTTTACCTTCCAGGATCACCCGTTCCGGGGAAGATACCACAAGATACCCGTCAGAGATCGGCCGGCTGACCCGAAAACAGATATCTACCTTTTCGCCGGCACCGGGGTGATAGTAGTTGGGCACGGTATAACGGATATTTTCCCCGGCTAAAATTTTCCTGGGCTCCTTAGGTTTGACACCGGTTTTTTTAGCATAACGCGCTGCCTGTTCACCGGCTTTCAGTGCTTCCCTGGTAACATTATCAACAACATCATGAACATGCAGGACATTTCCACAGGCAAAAATACCGGGGACATTGGTCTCCAGACCGTTGTTTACCAAAGGTCCCTGGGTGGCCGTATTAAGCTCAACACCGACCCGTACCGAAAGGTCGTTTTCCGGAATTAGTCCCACAGATAACAGCAATAAGTCACATTCGATGTGTTTTTCCGTACCGCTGACAGGCCGGAAGTTTTCATCTACCCTGGCAGTTACTACTCCTGACAGGCGGCCCTTCCCCTGAATATCAATAACAGTTTCAGACAAATAAAGGGGGATAGCAAAGTCTTCGAGGCACTGTTTTACATTCCGGATGAGACCATTGACATAGGGCATAATCTCATATACACCAAGCACTTGGATACCTTCCAGATACATCCGCCTGGCCATAATCAGTCCAATATCTCCCGAACCGACAATGACTGCCTTGCTGCCAGGCTTCAGATTTTCAATATTGATATAACGCTGGGCAATCCCCGCAGTCATAACCCCGGCCGGCCGGTATCCCGGAATCATGATCGCCCCCCGGGTCCTTTCCCGGCAGCCCATGGCCAGAACCACAGCTCCAGCGCTAATCTGCATAACCCCATTCTGATTGATTGCCATGACTGAACGTTCAGGGTTAACAGCTGTGACCATGGTCTGTATATAAACATCAATTCCGGCTGAATTCACCAAGTCTGTAAAGCGTCCCGCATATTCAGGACCGGCCAGTTCTTCTTTAAAATATTCCACTCCAAAACCGGGGTGAATACACTGGTTCAATATCCCGCCGAGATCTGCATCCCGTTCTAGCAGCGCCACCGTGCAGCCATATTCTTTGCTTTTCAGTGCTGCTGCCATACCGGCCGGGCCGCCGCCTATGACAACGACATCATAACTCATCATATTCATTGACGGCAGCCTCCTTTTAACATCCCCATCACCACAGGCGAGTCAGCATATTCCAGCCAGATCTGTTCGGGTGGTTTCTGCAAATACCTGGAAAGGATTGCCAGAATTCTCGGCTGGCAGAATCCCCCCTGGCACCGTCCCATACCGGCACGGCTCCGCCTCTTTACTCCGTCAATAGTGGTTGCGCCCAATGGGGTTTTGATTGCGTCAATGATTTCACCGGCGGTCACATATTCACATCGGCAAACAATCTGCCCATAATCGGGATTTTCCTTAATCAAGCGGTCCTGTTCTTCTGCTGACAGGGCACTAAAACGCACACCGGCCTTCCGGAGCGGATTATAATCAGGCTTTTCCCTGAGCACGAGGCCCTCCTCGGCCAGACAGTCCCGGATTAGAGAGGCAATTGCCGGCGCTGAGGCCAGGCCCGGTGACTGGATGCCTCCGGCAGTGATAAAACCGCGAATTCCGGGTGTGGGTCCAATATTAAAATCTTCACCTGCTGACGAAACTGCCCGTAATCCTGAAAATTCGCGGATTACCTGGCCTGCAGAAATGTCTGCCACCAATTTCCGGCCTCCCTGCAAGAGCTCCTGCAATCCTTCCCGGGAGGTCGAAATATTTTCTTTATCTTCAATATTCCTGGCCGTGGCACTGACCAGGACATTGCCGGAAACTGTCGGAATCACTACAATACCTTTCCCTTTGGTCGGAGAGGGGATAGGAAAAATTACATTTCTCACCGGGTTAGATATTTCCTTATCCAATACTAATATTTCTCCAATACGGGGCGTAACGGTAAAATCCTGAGACCCTGCCAGAGCAGCCACGACGTCGGAATACACCCCGGCGGCATTGACTACCATCCCTGCTTCCACATTCCCGGAGGAAGAATGAAGGACAAACCCGTCCGATTTCCGGGTGATGCCTGTCACCTTAAATTGGAAGTATACATCCACACCGTTTTGATGGGCATTTTCGGCAAAGGCATAGGCTGCTTCGAAAGGGTCAAGCACACCGGCTGTTGGCGCATGAAGCGCTACAGTTGCCTGGGGGTTTATCCTGGGTTCCAGAGCCCTGATTTCTTCCCCGTAAATAATCTTTAGGTCAGGTACGCCATTCGCTTTCCCGTTTTGATATTCCATTTTCAGGTATTGTTCGTCCTGTTCGTTAAAGCCAACCACCAGGGAACCTGTTTGTTTATATCTAAATCCAAGCTGCTCTGCCAGAACGGGGTATTCGCTGGCCCCCTGAACATTCAGTTTGGCCTTTAGTGTGCCTGTCTTAGGGTCATAACCGGCATGGATTATCCCGCCATTGGCCTTTGTTGTTCCGCAGGCCAGATCCGGCAGCGCCTCAAGCAGCACTGTCTTTATCTTGTAGCGAGCCAGTTTCCAGGCCGTGGCAGTACCGACAATACCGGCACCGATTATTGCAACATCATAACGTTCCACCTGTTCCACCTTCTTTTCTCACATGAACTCTTTTCCTGCCCTATACTTCCGCCAAGGCTTTTTTCCAGTGAATAACGCTTTCCTTTAAGGTTGTAAGGACCTTGTCATCGTTGTCACCGAAAGGTTTATAAAAGAGTTCAAAAATCAGATACATATCTACCCCATGGGCTTTTACTGCCTTAATGACTTCCCCGGTATTAATTGCTCCTTTAGCGTTGTATTCTTCAGTAAAGGGCCAATGGTGACTGCCTGTTTTGGCGTCTGTCTGCTGAATATGAAGTACCTTGCAATATTGTCCCAATTCCCGGATCCAGGCCAATGGGTTTGCATCATCAGGATTTGCCGAAATGATGTTAAGGTGTCCAACATCCAGATTCAAATAAACCGGTAATGCCATGGCCTGCTCCAACCGTTGAAAAATGTCCTTTGTTTCTTCTATTGTGCAGGGATACTCACGGGGTATTGACATAGGCTCAACCAAAAGATATGAAAGACCTTGCTCTTTTGCATAGCGTGACAGGTCTGCCATTATTTCGATATAGTCGTTAAGCAGCTGCTTCTTCCGTTCCGGGTCAGCTGCGTCAGACATGCTGAAGGCGCCCACATACACTCCGGCAGCCGGTGACCCCAAAGCGGCAGTCATATCAATCAGAGCACGATACCAATGCATATACTCCCGGCGAAATTCCGGATCCGGATGCAGTAAAAAGTTGGTCTGGTGAGGTATGGCACCGCTGGCAGTGCTGCATACAGACATACCTTTTGCCTCTGCCAGGGCTTTGATTTCCCCGGCCGATTTTAACATCAGCGGCCTTGATACCAGAACCGGGTCCAGCATATCGGTATAAAACTGGATACAGTCAAGGCCCAATTCATCCACAACAATCCCTATCCATTCTTCAGGCAGCGGCCAACGGTTTAACGCAAAACTTGTGTTCGTTCCCAGTTTAATCTCGCTCATCTAACCCCTCCTAATCCAATATCCAATGCATCGCTGACATCCAGTATTATCTTGGCAAATCCGCGTCCCTCAAGTCCTGCCCGGCCAATAAACAAACCGTTTACATCAGGTTGAACCGCAATTTCAACCGCATTGTCCTGGTTGACGCTGCCTCCATAGGCTATCCACGATTTTTTACCGGTTTCCCGGTCGTACATATCCCCGAGTATCTCACGCATCATTTTATGAGCGGACTGAATATAATCCGCCGGGGCCGCATCTTTCTGTCCGATTGCCCAGCGGGGCTCATAAGCAAATATGATATCAGAAACCCCCTGGTCATCTATTCCTTCCAACAAGATGCTGTACTGTTCTTCTAATAAACGCTTGAATTCAGCGCCTTCTGCCTTTTCTTGCTCACCTACACAGAGAATCGGTTTTAAGCCATACTGCAGCGCCGTATGAATCTTCCGGTTAACTGTTTTATCGTTTTCACTAAAGCAGGATCTGCGCTCGTGGTGATTCATTTCGACATAAGTGCACCCTAATTCAACCAACATAGGTGCAGATATTTCCCCTGTGTAAGCCCCGGAGGTATCCCAGTGCATGTTCTGAGCCCCAAATTTTATAAAAGAGCGGTTTAATCTTTTCCCCACGGCATCCAGCGCTGTAAAAGGCGGTAACACAAAAAGCGGAAACCCCTTAAAATCGCCCAGAAACCATTCCAGGGAATCAAGCAAAGCGAGACTTTCTTTGACGGTATTGTTCATTTTCCATCCTGAACCGATAATAAAGTGTTTCATAAAAACCCCCTTTTTTATTGAGCACTTTCCCATCGCATAACCATATTCTCATTTATGTATTCTCTGTCATATTTTCAATTTCCTGCAGAACCCTTGGTCTTTTAATATTTTTTTGTTATTAATAAAAAAGGGCCCGGCACAGCAGGCCAAAGCCAACTACAACGGAACCCCGCAAACCGGATATTCAATAAGATGTTATTTCTATTTCCGGCCTTGAGTGTAACGATATATCTTTGGCCATACATCCCAAAGTTTCTCTATCAGTTCCCTATAAATAACATAAAGCTCAGCATATTGCTCGGTATTTTCCGGCACAGGCTCGTGCACGCGGTTTACCCGAACCATATTTTTCACTGCTTCGGCATGGTCACTGAAGTACCCAACCGCAACAGCAGCATTAATAACTGACCCTCTTGCGCCAAATTCTGACCCCAGGGGAACCTTTACCCTTTTACCGGTTGCGTCTGATACGATTTGGGACCAGACAACGCTCTTACTGCCTCCTCCAGCCAGCCAGAACTCATCAAAATGCGCTCCATTACTAAGGGAACGGTGGTTATCCATTGTGGCCAGGGTTAC
The DNA here is from genome assembly GCA_002840275.1 of Firmicutes bacterium HGW-Firmicutes-14. Classification (GTDB taxonomy): domain Bacteria; phylum Bacillota; class Thermincolia; order Thermincolales; family UBA2595; genus W-Firmicutes-14. The sequence goes on along the minus strand of PHAB01000002.1, from coordinate 285,421 downwards.
ACCTTCATAAACGGCCCTCAACAGGTCAGCCCGCTTTGTCCAGTCCCCCAGGCCGAAGAAATCACCTCTCGCCTCAGGTTTAACAAATGGGGCACGTTCTCCCTGTAAGAAGGGCAAAAAAATCACCCCGTTAGATCCTATGGGAACACCGGCAGCTTTTTGGTTTATTAGATCATACTTGTTAATTCCCGCTGCCTTGGCCTCCTGTTCTTCAACCAGGCAGAATTCACGGTCAAACCAGTCGAGACATGAGGCGCCCATCATAGCCATACAGTTAAACAGCCATGTGTCGGGTACACAGTGTTGGGAAATACTATATGACCTGCTAAATTCCGGCCTGTCGGATACAACAAGGTGAATTGCCGCAGTCCCCAGGATCGAAGCGGCATCTCCGCTGCTAACACAGCCTACGCCTAAAGCAGTGGCCGCCACGTCTATGGATCCGGAAGCAACCGGAGTTCCCACAGGCAAACCAGTCTCTTCCGCAGCCTTCCGGGTAATCCTGCCAGCAATTTGTGAAGACGGTATAATGGCAGGAAGCAAGTTCTCCCAGTCACTTAGACCTGCCAACCGGAAAATCTCCGGTGAATAATCACGGGTACGGGGGTCTGTCATCGCCAACAGATCAGTTTCATCGGTACTGATCTCCCCGGTCAGGCAGTATTTGATCCAGTCTTTACAGTAGCATACTGCTTGGGCTCGGGACAAGGTCTCCGGTTCATTGGCCACAAACCAGGGCAAGATAGTACATGGTCCCACGCCGGTATAAACCTGCCAGCCTGTTACCTGAAAAAGCTTTTCATATACATCACTCTTTTGCCAGGATTCAATCGTGCTTTTTGTCCTGCCGTCAAGCCACAACGCCGCGGGGCGCAGGGGGAGGCCGTTTTTTCCGATAAACCACGAGCCACCTCCCTGGCCGCATATACCCAGCCCCTTAATAGCTCCCTGGGCCAAAGCGGATTTGGCAACAACTTCCTTAATTGTTTGCTTCGCCGCTTCCCAGACAGCATCCATATCCTGTTCCGCCCAGCCGGGGTTTGGATGCATAACCGGTACGTTACACGAAGCACTTGCCAGTTCTTCGCCGCTATCATTGAAGAGGACTGTCTTAATTACTGTCGTGCCGGCATCCACTCCTATAAAGTAGGCATCTCCCACATTTACACCTCCCTTAAGGTTACTATTTACAATCCAGGTACTTATTTCATTCCATACCTGCCATAATCGTAACCCGTCTTAAGCATAGTCAAAATATTTTCCACACCTGTATCAGCCTGGATATTATGTACGGCAGATAACACATATCCCCCTCCGGGACTCATAATATCAATCAGTCTTTTGGTTTCAGCTTCCACCTGTTCAGGGGTCCCCTTTGGCAGCAGCCTCTGGGTATCTACACCTCCCCAAAAGGTTATCCGGCTCCCGTATTTTTCTTTCAGCCGGGCCGGGTCCATCCCTTTTGCAGTAAGCTGTACGGGATTCAAAGCATCCACGCCGATCTCAATCAAATCTTCAATGAAGGGTTCAACATTCCCGCAGCAATGGTAAAAGAGCTTAGCTCCGCTGTTTTCTTTAATAAACTTAAAATATTCTTTGTGATATGGTTTAATAATCTCCCGGTAAGTTTGCGGAGACATCATCGGACCGGTCTGCATGGAAATATCATCTGCAACATATACAAGGTCAAGCCGGCCATCAGCTTGTTCCAAAAACTTGCCGTACATTCCCAGGCGAATATCTAACACTTTGCGCAGCAAAGCATGTGCAAAATCCGGCGACTCCAGCAAATCAAGTAAAAACTGCTCAAATCCGCGAAGATACCAGCATTGCTCAAAGAGGCTGCAAGATACTCCAGGCCCTAAGAGAGCATAATCGGAGTTGGCAAACCAGTATCTGGCTTCTTCAGCTACGCCTTCCACCCGTTTAGGGTCGTAAGGATCAGGCCAATCGTAAGTTTCCAGGTCATCTATAGTGGCCTGGGCAAGGGGATAACTTACAATATCATAATAAAGACCATCAGCCGAAAGCCGATATCCTATGCCCCATTCATCAAAAAATTCACCATTTTTACTTGTAATATTTAAGGCTCTTTGAGATGGACGATAAGCAATAGGGCGTACATCAGAATGAAGCAGCTGTTGCACTTCGTCATCAACGAAAACAGTCTGAAAGCGTGTTGAGAAAATCCGGGCAGTTTTTTTTATACCAAGTGTCTTTTTTAGTTCTTCATAGGGCTTTTCCGTAATTGTGGTACAATCAGAACCCCCCAAATCAATAGGAACCCTGTCAGCTTCTTTGTGTTCAAGTGTTAAACGAATGCGTTCCCTTGATGTCAATTCTGTTTTCAAAAATGTTTCGCCCCCTTGTATTTGAGAATATTCTCATAGATATTTCATTTTCCCATTTGACAATCACATTCTAATATATGTTTAATAAAATGTAAAGAGATTTTCGGTTAAATTTGTTTTGCCGAACAAAAAATAGCCGGGTGAAAACCCGGAAAAAAAGATTGGAATTTTTGTTTTGAAATATCTACTTAGATCCTCACTCATAGCCCAGGTCCCGTAGGACATTATCCCGGTTTCTCCAGTCTTTTTTGACCTTTACCCAGAGGTCCAGGTAAACTTTGGACCCAAGAAGGTTTTCGATATCTTCCCTGGCCAAAGCCCCGGTTTTTTTGAGCATCTGCCCTTGTTTACCAACGATTATCCCCTTCTGGGATTCCTTTTCCGTATAAATCACAGCCCTGACATATATCATATCCTGGTGTCTCTGTTTAATCTCCTCGATTTCAACAGCTACCGAATGGGGTATTTCCTCCCTTGTCAGGTGCAGGACCTTTTCCCGGATGATCTCCCGGATAATGGCCTGCTCAGGCTGGTCGGTAGTCATGTCATCAGGATAATACTGCGGCCCCTCGCGCAGCAGGCTGATAATGTTTTCTACCAGGTCCCGGGTATTAGTCCCGTGAAGGGCGGATACAGGTATAATGCTATTGAATTCCATTTCCCGGCGATACAATTCCGAGAGGGACTGAACAGCGTCTTCCTCTGCCAGATCCGTCTTATTTATGACCAGTATGACAGGGGTCTGTGTTTCCCGGAGCATGTCCATAATATACCTGTCACCGGGTCCCGGTCCCAAATGGCCTGCCTCGGCCAGGAAAAGAATCACATCCACTTCCCCCAGGACATTCCGGGCAGTTGTGACCATGTATTCCCCGAGTTTATGTTTTGGTTTATGAATTCCGGGAGTGTCTATAAATACCAACTGGGCCCGGTCAGTAGTCAATATAGCGGTTATTCTGTTCCGGGTAGTCTGGGGTTTGTCCGACATGATGGCCAATTTCCGCCCTACCAGTATATTCATGAGGGTCGATTTACCCACATTGGGTCTGCCCACAAGGGCAATAAAACCTGACTTAAAACCTGATTTGCCTTCGGGTTGATTCACTCAATTGTCTCCCTTCCCAGAATTCCGCCCGAAAAACTTCCCGGCAGCAGTTCCTCCACGGTGTTGATCACATATCCAGCGCTATTGTCGGTCTGGATAACTATTGTGTCCGGCCCAAATTCTGCCAGAACCTGCCGGCAGGCCCCGCAGGGTGAACAGTATTTCGCGGTATCTGCATAGATTGCTATTGCCCGGAATTCACGGATGCCCTCGGAAACCGCCTTAAAAACAGCAGTCCTTTCCGCACAGTTGGTCAGCCCGTAAGACACATTCTCAACATTACAGCCGGTATATATTTTATTATCATAACCCAGGACAGCCGCCCCCACCTTGAATCCGGAATAGGGTGCATAGGCCTTCTCCCTGGCTTCCCGGGCAGTATCCACAAGCCTTGTTATTTCATCTTTTGTCAGTTCCTTAACCATTTTTTTCACCTCATCATCTTCAATAGTCCACCGTTGTCCGGGCTGGGACTACTTCAATCCAGGTCTGGCCCGGATTTAATTTCAGCTCTTCACCGTTTTCACCATAGAAATAGGTCTGGGCACGCATGCTCTTTTTTGCCCATGTGCCTGTATATGCCTTACCCCCTGTGAACAGAACCGCCCTACCCCGGCCGACCATATCTATTTCCCGGCGGCCTTCATTATCTATTACCTTAGTATTTGTATACTGGACAATGATATTACTGCCTGTCAGCTGTTTATCTGTAACAGCGTCCCGATGCTCACTACCGCCCTGGTGCCTCAGGTACAGCTTCTGTTTGTCATCATATTCCCAGCGCACTGTGCTGAAACTCCTGGGGTAATGGACAGTAACCTCTCCTGAGGTTATACCTTCTTTATTTTCTTTCCCTTCTGCCAGGAATTGAAATTCCGGCAGTTCAACCGTTTTTTCATACCCTCTTTTTGCCCCCACATCTCTAAGTTTCCGGGTATCGGCATAAAGGTTATGAGGCGCCTTGCGGCCTTTAATCCTCCAATAAGCCTGCCGACCCACACCGAATTCATCAAGGGAAGCCACTCCTTCCCTGCGCACCATATTCTTGGCGGCTTCACTTCCACCGCAATAGGCATACATGGCATTATATTCAAACATCCGCTCTATGTAATAGGGCCTGGCGCTCCTGACGGGTCCTGCTTCTTCTGTATCCCCGTGCAGAAAAATCGCAAGGAAACGGGTGATAGCCCCTTCGGCAAGGATTTCATAAACCACATCGGCTTTGTCCAGCCCCGATTGCGGCCTTGCTGCAGGCGCATTTTCGATCATAATTGCCAGGGGTCTGCGGTCCGTAGTGCCCTCAGGGACCATATCCCCGGACAAGGGGCAAAGGACAAGGTTGACCGGAGGGCCGGAATCACCCGTTTCTTCCGGGTCCGTCCCGGTATCACCGGGGAAATCCCCGGAAACCTCCGGGCCGCCCGGTCCGGTAACCGGTTCCGACCGGAAGCAGCCCGGCAGAAGCGATAGGACAGACATTATCAAAACGGGGAATATAACAATATATGCTGCATGTCTGACCTTTTTTCTATGTATGCTCAGATACATCTTATCACCGCAAAACTTTATTTATTTACATATCATATGTCCGGATTGACCAAATGAAGCACCTACTGACAGAAAAGTCGGCAGATGCTTCTGCACCTTAACGGGAGATATCAAGGACGGACAGCACTTTTTCTTCTTTTTCCCTCATCACCCGGCGGTTTTTTTCATCATTATGGTCATATCCCAATAGGTGAAACATCCCGTGGGCTGCCAGATATGCCATTTCCCTCAAAAAGGGGTGATTGTACTCACCGGCCTGGCGGTCTGCTGTTTCCGTGGAAATAACGATGTCCCCGAGGATGTTTTCCCCATCCTCCATCGTCTCATCCATGGGAAATGAAAGAACATCTGTGGCCCTGTCAATGCTGCGGTACCTGAAGTTGAGGTCCCTGATATAGTTATCATCCACCAGGGCAATACTCACCTCAGGGTCGTCAGCCCTTCCCTCCAGCCTTAAAGCAGTCTTAACAACTGACTCCATTGTATCAAGTAGCTTGCTGGTTATTTTCGTTTTTTCCTGCAGGTTGTTTACGAATACCGGCATCCCTGGCTTTTCTCCTTTCAATTTCCTTGAGCACGGTTTCGGGATATTCAACCCGGGTGTGGAATATACCTGATAATACCCTCACAAAAGCCCCGGCAATTATGTCCAGGTCCTTGAATGTCAAATCACACTCATCCAGCTGCCCGTCCTGAAGCTTGTCTTTGATGACTCTTCTGACCAACCCTTCAATCCTGCCGGGCGTCGGTTTCTGGAGCGCCCTTACCGCAGCCTCGACGGAGTCAGCCATCATTACCAGGGCAGCTTCTTTCGTCTGGGGTTTGGGACCCTCATACCGGAAATCCTCTTCAGTCACACTTTCATTTTTATCACTTTCAAGGGCACGGGCAAAAAAGAAACTTACCAGGCTCGTTCCGTGATGCTGCTCAATTATATCTATAATCAACCTTGGCAGTTTGTATTCCCGGGCTATATCCGCCCCATCCCTGGTATGAGAGGTTATTATCAGGGTGCTCAGGTTTGGGGTAAGTTTATCATGGGGGTTTTCATTTGATAACTGGTTTTCAATAAAGAAATAGGGCCGGCGGAGTTTACCCACATCATGATAATATGAACCTACCCTGACCAGCAATGAATCACCGCCCACAGCATCAGCGGCCGCCTCAGCCAGATTGCCCACCAGGATGCTGTGGTGATAAGTGCCGGGGGCTTCCATCAGGAGCTTTTTAAGCAGGGGCTGCCCCGGATTGGCCAGTTCCAGCAGTTTAACCGATGACGTGATTTTGAAGGCGCTTTCCAGGTATGGAAGCACACCGATAGTCAATATGGCTGAAAATACCCCGTTTACCAGGCCAAAGAGAATCCCCACCGCCAAGGCCGTGGTATTAACACCTTTTGAAACCAGTTCGACAGATATTATGGCCAGAATGTTGGCTGAACTCACATATACCAGGCCTGCCTTGGCCATATCGGAACGCTGGCTTAGTTTAGACACACTGTAGACCGCGACAAGACCGGAGATAAGCCCAACCAAGGCAAAACGAAGGTCATTTCCGGTGATTATCCCTACCATGGCGCTCAGGATGGCTGTGACCAGAAGGGCCAGTTTGGTATCCAGCAGGATGGCCAGCAGCATGCTGGCGGCAGCAACAGGAATCAGGTATCCCAGCAGACCTGACCAGAGCGGCTTCAGTTCTATGGCAATAATTGTCTTACCCAGGAGAAGGGCGCTTATTACGACTAGGGAGATGAGGATGAGATAGCCCTCATTTAGGTAAATATCTGTCCTGTTCTGGTACAGGTATATCATTACAACGGTCATACCTATCCCAACCAGGATGGCAATTCCCAGGACAGCGCTTACGGGGACTGTCGCCTTAAGCATGCCCAGGGCCTGTAGTTTCTGAATATGGGCCGGAGTAGCAATTTCACCTTCACCGATAATCTTTTCCCCTGCCTGCAGGACCACAGTGACCGGGGCCACCGCATCCATGGCCTCTGCGATCTTCTTGTTTGTGGCTTCTTCGTTGTAAATAAGGTTAGGCTGCAGGGTATTATCTATCAAGGCCCCGACAAAAACCCTGGCATCATTTGGCATGTTCAGGTCAGCCACTTCCTCCTCAATGAGGGATGCCTTAATCTTGGCCAGGTTTTCTTTCATGATTCCCTTGTTCAGGGCCCTGGTCACGATTTCCCGGGTTTTGACATCAATGTTCTGGACAACCATGCTGTCATAACCGGCAAGGCTCCTGTATACCCCATCAGGCATGGTAAAAGGGATATCTTCTATTAGCCGGGCTACTTTTTCTTCGGGGGCCATTTCCAGGTTGCCGGTAACCTTTTTTACTTTATTCATAATTTGACTTATATCCCCGATTACCGTATCAATGGTCCCGGGCTTTTCGTCATGGACCTTGCCCACCGTTTCAGCAGCCCTCTGTCTCAATTCAGCAGTTTGTATCTTGTCTTCAAACTCTATGGTCCTTGGCGCCTTCTCGGTCTTGGGGGAAGGTTGTCCCACAACGATGTCGAGGCGCTCCGGAACAAAGTTCAGAGACAGGACGGTTGTAGCCATAACAAAAAAAACAAAACCTATCAGCAAGCGCTTTGTCGTCGTATTTCGCAAAACAGGTACAATTCTTTCCCATAAAAAAGAAAAAATCTTTTTAAGCACAGGTTTCATTGTTGTCACTCCCTGTTTAATGCCCATTATCCGACTGAGTTTTCTCATAAGCATTTATTATTTTCTGAACAAGCTGGTGCCTCATGACATCTTCCCCGCTGAGGTGCTGGAACGAAATACCCTCAATTCCCCGTAAAGTCTGCTGGGCCTCCAGCAAACCGGAAAACTGTCCCCGGGGAAGGTCCACCTGGGTCACATCCCCGGTAATTACCGCCTGGGACCCAAAACCCATGCGGGTCAAAAACATTTTCATCTGTTCAGGAGTTGTATTCTGTGCCTCATCCAAAATAATGAAGGCGTCATCAAGGGTCCGCCCCCGCATATAGGCCAGGGGGGCTATTTCAATGATGTTCTTCTCCAGCAGCTTTTGGGTTTTTTCGGTTCCGAGAATATCATAAAGGCTGTCATATAACGGGCGCAGATACGGGTTGACCTTTTCCTGCAGGTCTCCCGGAAGGAATCCCAGTTTCTCCCCTGCCTCCACCGCAGGTCTTGTTATAATTAGACGGTTAACGACCTTTTCTTTCAGTGCCCGGGCTGCCATGGCAACTGCCAGGTAGGTTTTGCCGGTCCCGGCAGGACCTATCCCGAACACGATATCATTATCCTGGATAGCATCCACATATCTTTTCTGGCCCAGGGTCTTAGGCTTTACCAGTTTACCCCGGAAAGTTAGAATTATGACATCAGCCGCCAGTTCCCTTATCCTTCTCCCGGCACCGTCCCTGACCAGTTTCACCGTATACTGTACTTCTCTTGGTGTCACGGAATGTCCCAGGGCGCTCAGTTCATTTAACTGGTTCAGGACCTGGAAACCCTGTTCAACCTGTTCCTTTTCCCCGCTGATAACCAGGCTGTCATCCCTGACAACAATGTTTATATTGAGGCTTTTTTCGATCAGGTGGAGGTTCTCATCATGGTTCCCAAATAAGTTTATGGTATCTTTAAGTTCTTCCAGCGGAATCTTTTTTTCTGCCTTAATAATCAACAGGTTTCTAACCTCCCGTATTAATTTGTGCTTCAGTTTAGCTGCATTTCTTCCGGTTTCAGAGGCTGTACCCTTCCTATTTCCTCAACTACCTCGAGGACAACCTTGATTCTCACCACATTGCTTCCCCGGGCCGGGATTTCCTCAGAAATCTCCTTAATAATCTTAGCGCCTGAAGGGATCCCCGCCCTGGCACAGTCCAGCGCTTTCTGGAAAGCCTGTGATTTTGCCTCAGATATACCTATTATATCACGGTACTTCTCAACTTCATAATAATTCGTTGTTACTATTTCGACAGGTATGCTAAGATTCCTCCATTCAGGAAGCTTTTTGATGTCGGCAGAGGTTACAAAATTAAGGTACGGGGGGGATTTGGGCCCCTTGATAATTAATTCCTTTTTGCAGACCCGTATGCTCAGCACCTGAACCTTCTTTCCGGTCCGTTTGACTCCCGATTCGACCAGGCGGCGCTCCGCATATCCTTCATACCAAGTCCTGGCCCGGACGATTCCATTGGCCCGGACGTATTTCACCGGGGCCGGTGGACCGGTATCCTCCTCCAGTTCTTCATCACCGGATGTCTCCCCAGGTTTTGGTTCCGGTCTGATAATTCCGGTGATGAGCACATCTCCGCGTTTGACCAGGTCACCTTCCGCCGCTGCCGCTCTGCCGCTTAAAACCAGTATTTCTGTAACCATACCGTCTTTTGCAGCTACAATATCAGCCGGTCTCCTGTCAGGAGGTTTGGCTGTCTTCTTCTCGGCAACTTCTATGACTGCCTTTGTCCCTGTAACCTTTATCCCAACCCAGGATATTTCCTGAATTTGATCCCGTATATATCTCTCCATCCGGTCCTTATCCATACGCCTCTTCCATGTTCCCATGGCCAGTCCGGCATCTTCAGCTGCCGAGATAATCCTCTCTGCAGGGACCTCTTTGTTCCCTTCCACTTCAACGAACAAGATAAATGAAGACATCATATAAACGAACAGGACACACAACACCGCACCTGCCAGCAGTACCTTTCGCTTTCTGACCCGGGCAATCCGGAAGGGCATTCCGGTCTTTCCCGTTATTCTAAAACGGCAGCGTGTCCTCCGGCTGATATGCCTTAATGCCCTGATTCCGTTAAGCCTGACCTTCAGCCTAACCCTGTCATTATCGGTCCACTGGACATCCCACAGGTTCAATCCACGGCTGACTGCCATATTTATTAATTTTTCCGGGTTTTTACCCTCAATAACCACTGAAACGTACCCTGTGATATAAGACCAAAGACGGGAAAGCACCGTTCAATTCCTCCCAACTGCGATAATTCTGTTAACTTGTGAAAGCTACAGATTTTATTTTTCCTTCCAGCATGAGTTCATCCGGCAGGATATTTTTGAGGCTCAGGTCCAAACCCGTAATCTCCAGTTCGCCTAATGTGGTGTTCACTTTCACCAGCTCAGAAGTATAGACCACTATCCCCCGGTGGTTTTCAATAACCACTTGGACATCCCCCAGCAGCACTATTTTGGGCAAGTCCATCATAAGGTCCCGGGGGATATCCAGTATGTTGGCAACCCGGTGCTGAAACTGTTTTTTCCGGTCATTCCAGGACATAATAACCCCCCTTACGTTACTTATGTTTATGCCCTGAGTGGGACAAAAATGAATAAAAAAGAGCCGTCTTATAGAAAGACAGCTTAGGGAATCATACATTGAAGAGGGAAGGGTGTGTTCCACAAGGGCGAGACTGTCATCCGCCCGGCCGGCGACCCGCAAAGCGGAAGCCGCTGCCGGCGGAGACGTTGCCGCCCGTTGGAATACACCCTTCCCTCTTTCTATGAAATTTTCTGCTGCCTTTCTATAAGACACCCCTTTCTAAATCAAGAAACCGGTTGGCCCATTCAACCGAACTGATGAAGAGTTCGGGAACTTTGGCCTCTTCCAGGCCGAGTTTGGCTGCAAACCGGGAAAAACTATTCCAGTCACCTTTTTCGTAAGATATTAAAAGCTGAAAAACATCCAGGTAACAGGAATCCTGCCCGAGGAGTGCCCCCTTTATGTCGTCTGAAATAGGCAGTTCATCTATTATGCTGGAGAGGGGATAATCCAGCAGTGCATCAATCATTGAGAATATCCCCATAAGAAAAAGGTCGGCGCTGCGGTCGGACATTCCCACAAACGGGGCTGTCAGTTCACCGAACCGGGCTCTGACAACGGAACTTATCATTATTTCGTCCGGTTTGTCGGCTCCCATACCCCTCAGGATAATGAGGGACACCCATTTCTTCACTTCCTGCATGCCAAGCATTACCAGGGCATGTTTGATGGAACTGATTTTGGTGCGGAAACCATACGCAGCCGAATTTATGTACTTTAAAAGTTTATAAGAAAGGGCAACATCCCGTTTGATAATCCTCTCAATCTGTTCAAAATCAGCATCCGGCCGGTTTACCTCCTGCAGGATATGAAAGTAGTTCAGTTTATACCCTGACAGGTCCCGGCCTTGTACCACCACCGGTTTGCTGAAGAAATATCCCTGGAAGAAGGAGTACCCCATGGACAGGGCCTCTTCAAACTCTTCCCTTGTTTCAACTTTTTCAGCAAGGAAGCTGGCCTTGTCATTTCTTGCTTTCCGGACAAATTCTATCCGCTGTTCAATGGCCGTTTTCTTGAAGTCCACTTTAATTATGTCAGCCAGCTGCACCAGTGGTTCAAAACGCGGTTTGAACATAAAATCATCAAGAACTATAAGATAACCCTCCTGTTTCAGCTTCCGGCAGGCATCCACCACATGCCCGTCCACCTCTATTGTTTCCAATATCTCTATTGCCACAAGGTCCTTGGGGAGGATAAAGGCCGTATCGGTCAATAAAAGGTTCCGGGTAAAATTGATAAAAGCCCTCTTTCCCCCGGTCAATGCCTCCAGGCCAATCAGGATGAAGCTGTTGGCGATGAGCTCCGAGGTCGCCCGGTCGCCGTCATGAAAATCGTAGCGATCCTGGCCTGCCAGCCGGTACAGCAGTTCATAACCAAAAACCCTTTGCTGTTTATTAAAAATTGGCTGTCTTGCTACAAATACATCCATCTGAATCCACTCCGGTTTCCTGTTTGGAACTATTCCCCTATACCACCGAAAATCCCCAGAAATAATAGCATTGTTGTGAATATATTCGGCATAAATTTACAAAAAGCCTTTTTTATTCCGGATACTTATGAAAAACAAGCCGGAAGACCTGCTGTTCAATCCAGGCATTCCGGCCGGTCAGTTACGGTAGTAACGAAAGCAGCCGGGGAAAAAACCCCGGCTGCCTATACATTCTCTACTTATTCTGTTACCTGCTGGCTCCACCGCCGCCGGAGGACCCGCCGCCGAAGCCGCCTCCTCCTCCGAAGCCGCCGCCACCGCGGCCGCCAAAGCCTCCACCGCCAAAGAATCCGCCGCCGCCCCAGCCGCCGCGGCCACCAAATTCATCGTCATCCCGGCCGCCGCGCCGCTTGTTTTTGCGGTTCATGGCAATCACCAGAATGATGATAAATATTGCTACAAAGAACCCCATAAACGGGGCCCCTCCATCAGCCCCCTGGCCGGAGCCGGACCCGGTTTCTGCCGGAACAGGGTCATAACTGCCTTCGACAGTAATGTTATATTCTCCGGCCACCTCTGAAGCAACAGCCAGGTAGCCCTGGAGTATTCCTTCACTGTATTGCTGCTGTTCCCACCTCGGCAATACATAGTTATCCAGAATCCGGCCTGCCAAAGCATCAGGTATGGCCCCTTCCAGGCCATAGCCCACTTCTATGCGAACTCTTCCGGGACTGCCCGAAAGTACATTTTCCCTGTTGACCAGGAGCAGGACACCGTTATTCTTTTCCCTGTCTCCCAGACCCCAGGTCCTGAACAGTTTATTGGCATATTCCTCAATGGTGGAATTGCCCAGGGCTTCAACAGTAACTGCCACTAACTGGGCCCCGGTTTTTTCGTCCAGCTCACGCCCGAGGCTGCTAATCATATCTTCATCCTGGGGTTCTATCATCTCGGCATAATCAAATACGTAATCAAAGGTATCCGGTTTTGGCGGTATTTCAGGTGCAGCCGAAACCGCCGGGCTTAAAGCCAGCAGTAAACAAATCAGAATGGAACATATGACCAATTTATTATTTAATAGTTTCAATGGTATTCACCCACCTATTTGTTTGTCCCAAAGTCCACCTTTGGAGCGTCTTCCGCCCCTTCCTCCACTTCAAAATACGGTTTGGCGTCAAAACCGAACAACCCGGCATAAATCAGGGTGGGGAAGGAACGGATGCGCTGATTGTATTGCCTGACTGCCTGGTTATAATCCATCCGTCCGATATTTATACGGTTTTCGGTACCTGCCAGTTCATCCCTGAGACCGGTAAACTGGGAATCTGCTTTCAGGTTGGGATAGTTTTCAACCACCATCAGGAGCCTGGATAACGCACCTGAGAGTTCACTCTGACCGGCTACCTGGTCTTCCAGGGTCCGGGCCCCGCCAAGTTTGGCCCTGGCATCACTGACATTTTTCAGCACATCTTGTTCATGGATGGAATATCCCTTGACGGTCTCCACCAGATTTGGGATAAGGTCATTCCTTCTCTGGAGCTGGCTGCCCAGGTCGCTCCACTTGGTATTTACCTCTTCATCCAGGGCCACCAGGCTGTTATAACTGCCGAACCCGCTGAACACAACCAGCAGCAGAACCACCAGAAGGCCTATGATAATTAATTTCCCCTTCATGTAATCAGTCTCCCCCTTAAAAATAAGATTTTTACTGTTAAAACTATTATAATACAACCGTACAGTACAACACACTATCTACTATTACAGTTATATCATAACAGTTACAATGATAGTACTAAAAAACAGACCTTTACCGCTCAATTCAGAAGGTAAAGGTCCTTTATCTATTTTATTACTGTTCCAAGAGTTCTTTGACAATAGAGCTGACCAGTTTTCCGTCAGCCTTTCCTTTAACCTTAGGCATCAGTCTGCCCATCACCTTGCCCATATCTTTTGGGCTTGCGGGCTGCACTTCTGCCATAACTTTCTCGACCAGGCTGCGGATTTGGTCCTCAGACATCTGTTCGGGAAGGTAGTTCATCAGAATGGCGACTTCTTCCTGAAGGCCTTCAGCAATGTCCTGCCTGCCGGCTTTAAGATATTCTTCGCACGATTCTTTTCTCTTCTTGACTTCCCTGGCGATAACTTCTATTACCTCATCTTCCGTGAGTCCCTGTTTCTTTTCAATCTCAGCATTCTTCAGGGACGAACGGACCATGCGTATAACCGAAAGCTTTTTCTTACCGGCCGCCCTCTCTTTCATAGCGGCCTTCATATCCTCAGTCAGCTTTTCCAGAAGGGACATAGGAATCCTCCTTACCAGAATCTTCTTTTCCTAGCTGCCTCAGACTTTTTCTTCCTCTTTACGCTTGGTTTCTCATAGTGTTCCCGTTTCCTGACTTCGGACAGAACTCCGGATTTTTGGCAGGACTTTTTGAAGCGCCTCAGGGCGCTGTCTAGTGTCTCGTTTTTTCCAACTTTGACTTCCGCCATTCTTTCTCCCTCCCTCCGCTACTGACAATGATGCAGGGTATGGACGCAAAGGTTACCGTAAATGTTGCAGCGTCGACAAGGCATAAAATTACACATTTTTTATTATACTATATTTGCTGATAAAGTGTCAACTCCGCATATTATCGGGCCTGTCTCAGGCAAAATTCTTCAGCTCTTCCCCGCCGATAAGGTGGTAGTGCATATGGAAAATTATCTGCCCACCTTCTTCATTGCAGTTTGTTACAATTCGAAAGCCTTTTTCAGCAATACCTGCTTCTTTGGCCAGCTTGTTTGCCACCAGGTGGATATGGCCGATAAGGTCGACATTTCCCTCATTGATATCCAGGATATTGGTCAAATGTTCCCTGGGAATCAGGAGCAGATGGACCGGAGCCAGCGGGTTAATATCTTTAAAAGCTATGATCCTGTCATCCTCATATACAATCGCACTGGGGATTTCCCCCCTGCCGATTTTGCAAAAGATACAATCCTGCATTTCTAAATACCCCCCTTTCTAAGTCATGGGCTTTTTCCAGGAAATCACTAATTTGGTCAAATCATTATTCGACACAGCATCTCAAAATTCCTCCCGGCAGCAGGAAAACACAGGTATTCCGGTCATATCCTGACCTTAGCCAGGAGACTTGTACCCTGCATTCTTACTGTTCTGACTTCAACAAACTGGCCTTTAAGATTCTCACTGCTGCGAAACAGCACCCTCAGGTAATTATCAGTAAGACCCTCCCAAAGCTCTTTTTCCCTGTTGACTACCTGTTCCGCCAGAACTTCCATGGTATGGCCAAGAAAACCCGCAGCAAAATTCTTCTGGTTTTCCCTGTCAAGGGCAATAAGCCTCTTGCTCCGGCTATCCTTGGCATCCCCCGGGACCTGTCCGGCGAACCCCGCTGCCGGGGTCCCTTTTCTGGGAGAATATTTGAACACATGGGTTTTGCTGAAACCCATGTCTTTGACAAAATCATGGGTGTTTTGAAAATTCTCTTCCGTTTCCCCCGGAAAACCCACAATCACATCAGTGGTGATAGCTGTTTCCGGCACGTGGGCCCTTATGGCCCCAACCATACGGGAGAATTCAAAAGTGTTGTATTTCCTGTTCATGTTCCTGAGAACACTGTCATCACCGCTCTGCAGGGGTATATGCAGGTGCCTGCAGACCGTCCGGATTTCCGCCACCGCGGTAATCAGCCGGGGAGTAATGTCAAGGGGTTCGATTGAACCGAGCCTCAGCCGTTTCAATCCCGGAGTCAGAGCGATCCTGACTATCAGGTCCGCCAGGTCAGTCTTCTGGTCAAGCCCTTTACCATAAGCCCCTATATGGATACCTGTAAGTACTATTTCCCCATAACCTTCCTGTATAAGCTTTTTCACTTCCGCCAGGACCGCTGCGGGGTCACGGCTCCTCTGCGGGCCGCGCGCATAAGGGATTATACAGTAGGAACAGAAATTCCCGCAACCCTCCTGGATTTTTACGAAGGCCCGGGTCCTGTTTTCATAATCAAGGATGGGCAGTTCCTCAAATGACCTGTGGGACATAATATCTTGGACCGCATTTACCGGGGCCGGGGCTTTTTCCGCCTCTTTCACCAAATCTACGATCCTGTCCCGGTCCCTGGTGCCTATTACCAGGTCAACCCCCGGTATCTCAAGGACCTCACCGGGTGAAGTCTGGGCATAACAGCCCACCACAGCAATTATGGCATCCGGGTTTTTCCTCACGGCCCGGCGGACCATCTGCCTGGATTTGCGGTCCCCCAGGTGGGTGACGGTACAGGTATTTATGATATATACATCCGCTTTTTCATCAAAGGGCACTGTTTCATAGCCATGACGGCGAAAAATCCCGGCCATAGCTTCACTTTCATACTGGTTGGTCTTACACCCCAGGGTAAAAATAGCTGCCCGTTTAGCCATTGACCAAACCTCCCAGATCCCCCAACTCATACATGATGACAGCAACGGCTGCAATACCTGCTGTTTCAGTACGCATGATACGGGGGCCTATTGATACAGGTATAACTCTCCTCACCCTGGCTAACTCTGCTTCCCGCCTGGAGAACCCCCCTTCGGGGCCGATGAAAACTGCGATTTCAACGGCATTTGTATTACCCTGCAGGACAGTTCTGATTCCTGTCAGAGATTCCTCCTCCCAGGGCATCAGGGCCAGGCACCCGGCCGGGAGTCCGGCCAGGGCCGTCTCAAATCCCACCGGTTCACTGACCTGGGGAACAACCGTCCTGCCTGATTGTTTGGCAGCTTCTTCAGCTACTCTCTGCCAGCGGGCCTGCCTGGCTGCGGCCTTTTTCCTGTCGAGCCTGACCACCGTCCGTTCACAGTCTACCGGTACAATCCGGCCCACTCCCAGTTCAGTGGTTTTCTGGATAACAAGTTCCATTTTTTCACCCTTGGGCAGGCCCTGATACAGGGAAACCCGGACAGGCGGCTCAGTTAACACCTCTTGCTCAGATATTATTTTACATAATACCTCTCTGGAGGTGATTTCACTAATCCTGGTCAGAAACCGGCGGCCGTTGCCCGGGGACAGGACTATCTCGTCCCCGGGGCCAAGGCGAAGCACCCTGCCAATGTGTTTAACATCAGGGCCTGTAATAACCACCTGATCACCTTTTATCGAGGATTCGGGAACAAAAAACCGGGCCATTCTAAACCTCCGTGGCCGCAAGCAGGGAAACCCACTCTCCCTCGCGGGCCGTTTCCTTAACCGTCAAACCGGAATTCCCAACCGCTTCAAGAACCTCTGCGAACCTGGAAACAATTATCCCTGACGCCACAAACAGGCCGCCCTGTTTCAGCACATTAGGGACCGCAGGACATACCTCAATAATTACATCAGCCACAATATTGGCAATAACTATATCGGCCTGGCTGCCAACCCCTTCGAGCAGGTTGCCGGCTGAAACCCCAATTATTTCCTCCAGCCCGTTTTGCCTGATATTTGCCGTGGCAGACTCAACAGCAACATTATCTATATCCACCGCCTTTACCTGCCCTGCTCCCAGCAGGGCGGCAGTGATGGCCAGGATCCCTGAACCGGTGCCGATGTCATAGACTGTCTCGCCGCCCCTGATAATTTTTTCCAGGAACTTTACGCACATGATAGTCGTGGGGTGAGTACCTGTCCCGAAAGCCATCCCGGGATCCAGCTCAATCACCAGGTCACCGGGTTTTCGGTCATATTCTTCCCAGGTAGGTTTCACGATAATCCTGCGACCGATTTTCACAGGTTTATAATAAGCCTTCCACGAATTGGCCCAGTCTTCCTCCCTGACAGTGAGAAAATCCAGTCCTTTGACTGAATTGGGCAGGTGCTGCCTGTTGAGGGCATCCAACCGGTCCGTGACCATACCTATACGGAAATCAATGTTGTCATCTTGGGGCAGGTAAGCCTTCACCACCGTATGCTCCCCCTCCAGGATCTCTTTGGGGATATCATATGCGTCCCAGATGTTCCCGGCTATGAGTTCCCGTATCGTTTCAGGGTCTTCCACAACAACTCCTCCGGCACCGCAGCCGGTAAGGATTTCACTGACCGGTTCAACAGCCTCCCTGGTTGTACTGACAGATATCTCAAGCCAGTTCATTATCCAACCTCCCCAAAAACAGTTATGGCTGTTTACCAAGGGCAATCCGAAAAACGGGCAAACAGCCATCAACCTTTATCCCATAAAGGCATCCTTAACCTTTTCAAAGAATCCTTTTTCCACACCGGCCGGGTCTTCACCCGTGGATTTGGCAAGCTGACGGAGAAGCTGTTTCTGTTCTTCCGTAAGCTTGGTAGGCGTCACAACGGTTACCTTGACATGATGGTCACCCCGTCCTCCGAAACCGTGCAGGTCGGCGACTCCTTTTCCCTTCAACCGGAAAAAAGTCCCGGACTGGGTGCCCTCGGGTATCTTCAGTTTGACTTTACCGTCCAGGGTCGGGACTTCAATCTCATCACCCAGGGCTGCCCTGGGGAATGAGATTTTTATCTCACTGATTACGTCATTACCTTCACGCTTAAAGGTTTTGTGGGGCTTAACAGAAATATACACATACAGATCGCCCCGGGGGCCTCCGCGTTCTCCCGGCTCACCTTCCCCGGCCACCCTCATCCTGGTGCCTATATCTACTCCTGCCGGTATTTTTATGTGGATTTTGGCGGTTTTTTTGACATAACCTGAACCGCCACACTTGGTACACGGTTCTTCAATCAATACACCGTCTCCGCCGCAGGTGTCACATACCCTGGATTGGACAAAGCGCCCAAAAGGTGTTGTCTGGGCAAACTGAATCTGCCCCGTACCGTTGCACTTTATACACTTTTTCGGCGAAGAGCCCGGCGCTGCGCCGGAGCCGCCGCACTTGCCGCATTCCTCAGTCTTTGGTATTTCAATATCCTTTTCCAGGCCGAAAGCAGCCTGCTCAAAGGTAATTTCCAGGTTATAACGGAGGTCAGCCCCCTTGGCAGGACCTCTCCGGCGCTGTCCTCCACCGCCAAAGAACATGTCAAAAATATCCCCGAAACCGCCAAAGTCATTAAACCCGCCTCCGAAACCGGGTTCTCCGGCCCCGTTGCCAAAAGCCGCATGGCCGAACCTGTCATACTGGGCCTTTTTCTCAGGGTCGGACAGGACTTCATATGCCTCATTGATTTCCTTGAATTTTGCCTCAGCTTCCTTGTCGCCCGGGTTTACATCTGGATGATATTTGCGGGCAAGCTGGCGGAAGGCCTTTTTTATCTCAGCCCCCGAAGCGTCCTTACCCACTCCCAGGATCTCATAATAATCCCTTTTACTCATATTGTTTAAACCCCCTCAGGTTTTCCCCAAAACCTGTTTCCTTCAATTATAAAGGCCGGTCAAAGTCAGCCCGGTAACAAAGCTGAGGGGGACATAATATCCCCCTGTTCCTACTTATTCTCATCATCCATTTCTTTATACTCGGCGTCAACCACATTATCGTCTTTTCCGGCTGCTCCGCCGGCTTCTCCCCCGGCCTCGCCCTGACCCTGGCCAGCCCCGGCCTGGGCAGTCTGCTGGTACATAGCTGTGGTAAGTTCATACAGGGGCTTGGTCAGTTCCTCTGATTTTTGTTTGATGGCATCTATATCAGAACCCTTAAGGGCTTCCTTCAAGTCTTCCGCTGCCTTGCTCACCTTGTCTGCCAATTCTTTATCAGCCTTGTCCCCGAAATCTTTGACAGTCTTTTCCGCCTGGTAAACCAGGGAATCTGCCTGGTTCCTGACCTCTACCTCTTCTTTGCGCTTCTTGTCTTCCGAAGCATGGGATTCGGCATCTTTGACCATATTGTTTATATCATCTTCCGACAGGCCGCCTGAAGATGTGATGGTGATAGCCTGCTGGTTGCCGGTAGCCATATCCTTGGCTGATACATTAACGATACCGTTGGCATCGATATCAAACTTGACTTCGATCTGGGGTACTCCCCTTGGGGCAGGCGGAATACCGGTAAGCTGGAACCTGCCCAGGGTCTTGTTCCCTGCCGCCATATCCCGTTCACCCTGGAGGACATGGATTTCCACAGAAGTCTGGTTATCAGACGCAGTGGAAAAGACCTGGCTCTTGGATGTCGGGATTGTGGTATTGCGGTTGATAAGCTTTGTAAATACCCCTCCCAGGGTTTCAATACCCAGGGAAAGCGGGGTAACGTCCAGGAGGAGAACATCCTTTACCTCACCGGCCAGCACCCCTGCCTGAATAGCGGCGCCCAGGGCCACGACTTCATCAGGGTTAACACCCTTGTGAGGTTCCTTTCCGGTAACATTTTTAATAGCTTCCTGTACGGCCGGAATCCTGGTAGAACCACCCACCAGGATAACCTTATCTATTTTGTCAGCGGTCATCCCCGCATCGGAAAGGGCCTGGCGTGTGGGACCCATGGTCTTCTCCACCAGGTCGGCAGTGATATCATTGAACTTGGCCCTGGTCAGGGTGAGATCCAGGTGCTTTGGCCCTGACTGGTCAGCAGTTATAAAGGGCAGGTTTATACTTGTGCTCATAACCCCTGATAGCTCTATTTTGGCCTTTTCAGCCGCCTCTTTAAGGCGCTGCATGGCCATTTTGTCGTTCTTAAGGTCTATGCCGGCATCCTTTTTGAATTCCGTAACCATCCAGTCGATAACCCGGTCATCAAAGTCATCTCCGCCAAGGCGGTTGTTTCCGCTGGTAGCCTTGACTTCGAATACCCCGTCACCAAGTTCCAGAATGGAAACATCGAAAGTACCCCCACCCAGGTCATAGACGAGGATTGTATGGTCTTCTCCCTTATCAAGCCCGTAAGCAAGGGCAGCCGCTGTGGGTTCATTAATTATCCTGAGTACTTCCAGCCCGGCAATCTTGCCCGCATCCTTTGTTGCCTGGCGCTGGCTGTCGGAAAAGTAAGCCGGGACAGTTATGACCGCTTTTTCGACCTTTTCTCCCAGGTAGGCCTCAGCATCAACTTTCAGTTTCTGCAGGATCATGGCTGAAATCTCCTGGGGAGTGTAATCCTTGCCATTCAGATTTGCCTTATAGTCAGTCCCCATATGCCTCTTTATGGACATCACAGTACCTTCGGGGTTGGTTACCGCCTGGCGTTTGGCCACCTGGCCCACCAGCCGTTCCCCGGTTTTGGAAAATGCCACAACCGACGGTGTGGTCCTGGCCCCTTCGGCATTGGAAATAACAGTCGCTTCCCCGCCCTCCATGACAGCCATGCATGAATATGTAGTACCTAAATCAATTCCTATTACCTTGCTCATAAAGTCTCCAACCTCCTAATATATCTTCTTATCCCGTTATATCTTCTTGGCTACTTTGACCATTGCCGGCCTGATAACCCTGTCAGCCAGCATGTACCCCTTCTGGAACTCCTCGATAACCGTATTGTCATCATGTTCCTCACTGGGTTCCTGCATAACCGCCTCATGCAGGTTGGGGTCAAACTCACTGCCTACGGCTTCCATAGACCTGACACCCTCTTTTTCCAGAGTATCCTTAAACTGCCGGTAAATGAGTTCCACACCTTCTCTCAGCTGTTTAACATCATCCCCGGATGATTTGAGAGCCCGCTCAAAATTATCAAGCACAGGGAGAAGGTTCCCGGCCAACCGCATGGAACAGTACCTGGCCGCCTCTTCCCGCTCCTGGACAGACCGTCTCCTGTAATTATCAAAATCGGCCTGGACCCTCTGCAGGAGCTGGAGGTATTCTTCCGCCCGGGCCTCGTATTTTCTGATTTCTTCCTGGATATCACCGGCGCCGTCTTCCCCTGCACCGGCAGCCGGTCCGTTTTCTTCCTGTGCGGCTTTCACCGTTTCTTCATTGATTGATTCTTTCAACATTATCCCCCCATTCGCCTTTCAAAAGTTATTCAAAGTCGCTTCCCACCGGGTTTTGGTGAACCTCTTCTTTTTTCTTTATTATTGTATCAATCCTCAGGATAGCCTCGGCTATCTCACCGGCCGCCTTAAGGGCGTGCAGTTTAACCAGGGCCGGGTCAACCACCCCCAGTTCAAACATATCGGCAACATCTCCCGTATCACAATCCAGGGCAAGGTTTTCATTGCCCTCTTTAAGCTGGGCGGCTATAACATCACCTATTTTTTCCAGAGGGTTAAACCCTGCATTGGCCGCTATCTGCGTAAAGGGCCTTTTGAGGGCTTCTATGACACAGTCAACACCGTAAGCCGCCATTCCGCGGATATCTTCCCTGATATTTTCGACCTCCCTGGCCAGGGCAAGCTCAACAGCCCCGCCACCGGGGACGATTCCTCCCCTGACTGCGGCCTGAACAGATGCCGCCGCATCCTTGGCGATCCGCTCCCGTTCTCCGACAACTTCCTCGGTGGCAGCACCCACCAGGATAGTTGCCATAGGTTTGCCCTTTCCCGAGAGTATCCTTATATGTTCAAGTTTTTCGTCCTCATATACCTTTTCGGCCCCGCCCAGGTATTTTGCCAGTTCCCCGGCATCCTTCCGCAGGCCTGTTCTCTTAACCGGTCTGGCCCCGGTATGTTCAGCTGCCTTGCGCAGTTCCTTCCCGGATATTCGCTGGACAACCATTATTCCGGCATCAGTAAGCACTTCTTCCGCAAAACTGTCCACACCGCGGTCAACAAGAATAACTTTGATCCCTGTCTGGACGATTTTGTCCAGATTGACCCTGAACTGTTCCCGGAGTTCCTGGTACCTGGCAAAACCGGCTTCGGTCGCCAGGGCTTCATCTTCTATTTCCTCCGGTTCCAGGGCGTCATCAATAACCAGCACTGAGGCATCAAATACCTCCCTGGGCATATGTTTGCTCAGCCTTTCCTTATTGATTATTACCCCCCTAAAAACTTCATTTTCGGCACCTTCCTCGGCAATAATCGTATCCGAAAGCTTGAAGGAAGCTGAGTTAAGTTTCTCATCACCTATCAGCCTGGCAGCCTCCACCACCAGTTCGGCAATATCCTCATGCTCTCTGCCGGCAATAAGGGCAGCCTGCTTCAGCGCCGGGTCGTCCAGCCCTTTGACAGGGACTGCTTTTTCCTTAATACTTTCGATGGCTTTTTTGACCCCTGCCCTGATACCTTCTATCACCCTGGTCACCGGGACCCCTTTGGCCACCTGTTCAACTCCTTCTCCCACCAGCGCACCGGCCATAACCGTGGCTGAGGTGGTGCCGTCCCCGATCTCAGCCTGCTGCGCCCTGGCAATATTGATCAGCATTTTGGCAGCCGGGTGGTTGGCTTCCATGGTGGTTAGGATAGTCACCCCGTCATTGGTAATGATGACTTCACCAAACTTGTCGACAAGCATGGTATCAAGGCCCTTCGGACCCAGCGTCCCCTCCACGGCGGCGGCTATCGCCCTGATGGCATTTGAGTTGGTAACCAGGGCCGCCATTTTTTCATCTACATCTGAACCTTTCGCTGCTTGCTGCTTCAAACTCATTTAGGAACCTCCGTAAAAGTCTTTCATCATTTGGGATAAATGCCGGGTCATAAACTCCACAATGGCCACGGCCTTCTCATAATCCATCCGGGTGGGTCCGATTACCCCCACTGAACCTACAGTCCTGCCGTTGATCTGGTATGTGGCGGTAATAGTACTGCAGTCCTTGAGCCCGGTAACCTTATTTTCTGCTCCTATGGTAACATGGGTGCCTTCTTCCATCTGGGAACCCTCATTCAGGATTTCCTTGAGCACATTATCCTGTTCCAACAGGGACAATAAGGTTTTTACCCGGTTCAGATCCCTGAATTCCGGTTGGTTCAGTATATTTAGGGTACCTGCCAGGTAAACTTTTTCCTCATGGTCAAGACTCAGGGTTTCCTGAATCATTTCCATTGTAGTATCAAAAATGTGTTTATGCTTGGAAAGTTCGAAATATATTTCGTTAATCAGGGTCCTCTTTATATGTTCAAGGCTCAGTCCCTGCAGCTTGGCATTCATGACCTGGCTGATTTTCTGCAGGTCTTCCTCATTGATGGTCTGGGGCAGGTCAATCATCCTGGTCTGGACCATTCCGTTGTCAGTAACAACAATCACCAGGGCCTTATTGTGGTCCAGGGGCACCAGCTGTACATGCCTCAGGTTGCTCTTGCTAAACTGGGGACCCATTAACAGGGATGCATAATTGGTTATGTTTGATATGATGGTATTTGTTTGATGGAGCACTGTGCCCACATCTTTGACCTTGGTCTGGTATCCTTTGATAATATGCTTCTCTTCGTCCCTGGACATTATCTTTTTGTTCATCAGGCAGTCAACATAATAACGGTACCCCCTGTCAGAGGGTATCCTGCCTGCTGAAGTATGGGGCTGTTCGATATAACCCAGTTCTTCAAGGTCAGCCATCTCGTTTCTTATGGTGGCAGGACTGACTCCCAGGTCATACTTCTTGGCAATAGTCCTGGAACCCACCGGTTCAGCGGTAGCAATATAATCTTTGATAATAGCCTGGAGCACCTTCTGTTTTCGCTCATCCAAAGTCATATTAGCACCCTCTTTTTGTTAGCACTCTAAAGTGTCGAGTGCTAATCTCCTATAAAAAAAATACCATTGAAAGTTTTTTTTGTCAAGAATGTGAATCTTCTTAAATGAATTCCACAAATACTTCATTAGCCAGGGGCAGGCCTTTTTTTGTTAGTTTAAGGCGGTTTTCACCGGCTTCCAGAAGTTCCAGGCAGACAAGCTTCTCCAGCCGGTCACCATATACCTCATTAATTGTCCGGCCAAACCTTTCGGCAAAAACACCCGGATCAAGCCCATCAATCAGTCTCAATCCCAGGAAAACCGTCTCAGCCATCTGTTCCGTCACGGTAAGGACCCTGGCCTGACTGACAGGCAGTTCGCCCCTGTTTAGTTTTTTGATATATAGTTCCACACTTTCCACATTATTAAACCTTATCCCGTTTAACATCGAATGGGCAGCCGGACCCAATCCCAGGTATTCTTCGTTGTGCCAGTAAATTAAGTTGTGACGGGCCTCCCATCCGGGCAGGGCAAAATTCGAAATCTCATAATGTTTGAACCCGCAACCTGTCAGTTTGTCCACGGTGCACCAGAACATCTCCAGTTCCAAATCCTCATCACAGGGCGTCACAGGTCCAGTGGTTACTTCCCGGTGAAGGGGAGTGCCAGGCTCAATCTTCAGGCAGTATGCAGATATATGGCGCGGGGACATTTCCAGGACCCTGTCCATAGTTTCCTGCCAGTCATTCCGGGTCTGTCCCGGGATTCCGAAGATGAGATCAAAACTGATGTTGTCAAACCCGGCGCTCCTGCAGCTGTCAGCTGCCTGTACGACTTCACGCCAGGTATGGATCCTGCCCAGTCCGGACAGCAGTCTTTGCTGGTATGCCTGTACCCCTATGCTGACCCTGTTGACCCCGGATTTCCTGATAGTATCCATCTTCTCCGGATCAACTGTGCCCGGGTTGCATTCGACTGTTATCTCCACATCCCCGGCCAGGCTGAAATGATTCCGGCACCGGTCGATAATGCCTGCCACCTGTCCGCCGGTCAGGGCGGTGGGGGTCCCCCCTCCCAGGTAGATGCTCCCAAACACCTTCTGTTCCCCGCCGAACTCCCGGGAACAGAGGGCCATCTCCTTTTCCAGGGCAGACAAATATGACGCAGCCAACCCTGCGTCATATGGATAAGATACAAAATCACAATAACCGCATTTCTTAATACAAAACGGGATGTGGATATATAAGCCGACAGCCATCTGTTACTCTCTCACTCCATCTTCAGGACAGCCATAAATGCCTCCTGGGGTATTTCCACATTACCGACCTGTTTCATCCTCTTTTTTCCTTCTTTCTGCTTCTCCAGCAGCTTCCTTTTCCGCGTAATATCCCCGCCATAGCATTTGGCCAGGACATTCTTCCTCATCGCTTTTACCGTCTCCCTGGCAATTATCTTATTTCCTATGGTAG
Organism: Firmicutes bacterium HGW-Firmicutes-14; assembly: GCA_002840275.1. GTDB lineage: Bacteria > Bacillota > Thermincolia > Thermincolales > UBA2595 > W-Firmicutes-14. The sequence goes on along the minus strand of PHAB01000002.1, from coordinate 259,733 downwards.
CCTGGATAGGGACCTCAAACATATGCCTGGGTATAATATCCTTCAGTTTTTCCGTCAACTGGCGCCCTTTCTGATAAGCCTTGTCACGGTGGACTATACACGACAGGGCGTCTACCACCTCAGCGGAAACCATAATATCCAGTTTGACCAGGTCAGATTCCCGGTACCCGGAAAACTCATAATCAAGGGATGCATATCCCTTGGTCCTGGATTTGAGCTGGTCAAAGAAGTCGTAGATGATTTCTATCAGGGGCATTTCATAACTCAGCATGACCCTGGATTCAGAGAGGTACTCCATGTTCAGATAAATTCCCCTTTTTTCCTGGGCCAGTTCCATCACCGCTCCCACATAATGATTGGGGACCATGACAGTTGCTTTAACAAAGGGTTCTTCCATATGCTCAATATTCTGGGCCGGCGGCATGTTGGTAGGATTATCTATCTCAATCATTTCCCCATCGGTTCTGGTAATGCGGAACACAACACTGGGAGCCGTTGTGATAAGGTCCAGACCGTATTCCCGTTCCAGGCGTTCCTGGATAATTTCCATATGCAGGAGACCAAGGAACCCCAACCGGAAGCCAAAACCCAGGGCAACGGATGTCTCCGGGTCAAACATCAGGGATGCGTCATTCAGCTTTAGTTTCCCGAGGGCATCCCGCAGGTCATCATAGTCAGCCCCATCCACGGGATACAGGCCGCTGAACACCATCGGTGTGATCTTCCGGTAACCCGGCAGGGGTTTATCCGTCGGTTTCTGAGCACCTGTTACTGTATCACCCACCCTTATATCTTTGACATTCTTGATACTGGCGGCGATAAAACCCACATCACCGACCCCCAATTCACCTATACCGGTCAGTGCGGGCCGGAATATGCCAACCTCATTTACCTCAAAGTCCTTCCCGGTGGCCATCATCCTGATGCGCATTCCAGGCCTGACACTTCCCTCAAAAACCCGTATATAAGCTATGACACCCTTATAGGAGTCATAGTGGGAATCAAATACCAGCGCCTTGAGGGGTTCATCCTCATTTCCCACCGGCGGGGGTATTTTGGTGACGATCTGTTCAAGAACCTCTTTTATGCCCTTTCCTTCCTTGGCGGAAGCCAATACTGCATCACCGCAGTCCAGGCCTATTACATCCTCTATTTCACCCTTGACCCGGCCAGGTTCAGCGCCCGGCAGGTCAACCTTGTTGATAACCGGAATTATTTCGAGATTATGCTCCAGGGCCAGGTAAACATTGGCCAGGGTCTGGGCCTCTATTCCCTGGGCCGCATCTACCACCAGAACAGCCCCTTCACAGGCAGCCAGGCTGCGGGAAACCTCATAAGTGAAATCCACATGGCCCGGAGTATCGATGAGGTTCAGGGTATATATCTCCCCATCGTCGGCCTTGTACATCAACCTTACAGCCTGGGCCTTGATAGTTATCCCCCGTTCCCTCTCCAGGTCCATCTGATCCAGCACCTGGTCAGACATTTCCCTCTCGGTAAGGGCTCCCGTGTATTCCAGGAGCCGGTCAGCAAGGGTGGACTTGCCGTGGTCGATATGAGCAATTATACAGAAATTCCGCGTCTTACTGTGACGCGTCTTTTTGTGAGAAGTCTCAGTCAATGTCTATTCCTCTCCCTTTAAGGCAGTTAACAACCTATGCCCCAGACCGAAGCCTGGGGCAGATTGGGCAAGTACCAGCATTCTTTATTATAACATTAATGTGACCCGCAAATCAACTGAGAATCCAAAGCCCCAGAACAATTACCAGGCTCTGCATTATTAAACCCCGCATCCTTGTAGTGGACAGGTGGGGTATGCAGCCTGTATGGGACGGAAAAACCCTCTTCCGGATTAAGCGGAAATGATACATGGCTATCTCAATATCAGGCAGTACACCCCCCAATGCCCCCCAGATAATCTTCATCTCCGGGTGGAATACCGCTATAACTGCCAAAAATACTGCAGTACCCAGGACACAGTCCAAAATACAGGTGGTTACTGATTCATGGTCATGATGAGGAATTAAATCCAGAATAACATGGGTCAATACTCCCAGCACAAAACCCTCTGCCGGGCTCTCGGCCATAATTCCTGCTGCAGCTCCTGCAACCAAGTGAGTCGAATAATACAACAATGTCCCTCCTTGTGGGTTTAGACCCGGGATATTATATTCTTTTCAGTTTTCGTCTTATTACTCCTCTGATTAGTTCTGTCTCCTCCAAACGGAACATTAGAACCGCCCCGGCATAAACTGCCAGGCCGATGATAATGGATACCCCCACCTGGGCCGCCTGGTTTACCGTTTTATCCATATCCAGGTATATCCCCAGGTAATGGGCAGTGCCATATGTAACAACCCCCATCACCACCGAAGCAGCCGTAACCAGCACAAAAGACCTGATAATCTTCCTCATTCCCAGGGCGCCGATTTTCCTGCGGAGGAACCAAAGCAGTACTACCATGTTATATATTCCCGTCACCGAGTAGGCCAGGGCCAGTCCCCTCTCTTCCAGGACAGGCCTCAGCAGGAGGTTGAGGGCTATGTTTATCAAAATTGTGGTAACAGCAATCAGCAGCGGTCTTACGGTATCATGCATGGCGTAGAAGGCCCTGGTAATAACCCATACCGCTGACTGGGCAAAAAGCCCTATACAATAAAATACCAGGGCATAGGCTGTCACCTGGGTGGCGGCGGGGCTGAATTGTCCCCGCTCAAACAGCAGTCTCACTATAGGTATACTGAGGACCGCAAGCCCGACAGAAGCCGGTACAATAATCAGGAATATGGACCTGATACCCATTGACAAAGTCTGTTTAAATTCCTTCATCTCTTCCCTGGCGGCATAAGAGGTCAGGGTCGGGAATACCGCGACTGCAATCGAACCGGCAAAAACTCCCAGGGGAAGCCACATCAGCCTGTTGGCCAGCCTTAAGGCAGTTATACTACCGTCACTGATACCGGAAGCGATGGTCTGGTTGACAATAAGGTTTACCCTGTTTGCCGCAAGACCCAGCATGGCCGGGACCATCAGGATAAACATCTTCCTGACACCGGGGTGACTCAGATTCAGGGCGAACTTATATCTTAGCCCTTTTTGGACCAGGGCGGGCAGCTGGATAAGGAAATTTACCCCGTGTCCCACAACCACCCCGATAGCAAAGGCCATGATACCAAACCGCTGGGACAATCCCAGGCCAAAGGCTATGATGCACATGTTATACACCACAGACCCGACAGCCGGGGCGGTGAAATGCTTGTACGAATTCAGGAGGCCCATTATAAGGCCGTTGAGGGCAAGGATAACAAAGGCGGGAAACATTGTCCTTGTCAGCCTGACGGCCAGGTCCAGGGTTTCTCCGCTGAATTTATATGCCACCAGCTTTGTCAGGGGGACAGTGAACACCATCCCCAGGGCAATACATACTGCCATCACCATCACTATCAGGTTTATCATAGTACTGGCCACTTCCCAGGCCTCTTCTTCCCTGTCGGTGGCCAGGTAACTGGTAAATACGGGGATAAAGGCAGAGCTCAGGACCCCTCCCACAAGCAGGTCATATAATAAGTCCGGTACCGTAAATGCTGCCAGGAAGGCATCGGTCTGCCATGATGCCCCAAAGGCCGAGGCCAGAACAGCTTCCCTGACATATCCCAGGACCCTTGAAAGCATCATTGCAACCATCAGTATACCTGCAGCCTTTGCTACTTTGTTGCCTGAAGACATTTTGTTTCCCCTTTCGGTCACCCAGTTCTTACTTTTAATAATATACCACTTTTGGGTTAACTCGGAAAGGGCAATTTACAGTACCTCACCGCTTGGAGGACCGGCTCTCTTGTCCAGTCCCGCCAAAATCCTGTTCACCGTTCTTTTTATCCCGCCGGCAATTTCCCCGGCAGCAGAATAAATGTCCCGGCCGTTAATTTCCCGGCTGACAATTGATTTAACCCTGTCCACCCGGTCAGCCACGGCTGGGATTCCAACCTCCATTACCCGGCCGGCTGCCAGAAAAAGCTTTTCCCGGCAGAGGTCACCTATCCCGGGGCAAAGCTCCTCTCCTACCATCCTGTTACAGGCCTCAAGGGACCTGTTCACACCTGCACCGATTGTCAGTGAAAGAAAAATAAGGGCCAGAAGCACCATGGTCCGGTCGTTCACACAGTTCACCCCTTTCTGCCGTTAATACTATGCTTCTTTTCCAGCAAATTTATTCCAACCAGACGGCTGAATCGCAGCCGCCGTGGAGGAATATGTCTGCCCCTCCCGTTTATTTTAACAATTTTGTAACAAAACGTTATCAAGCCTTGACATTTCGTTATTTCACTGTAACAAACATATTTGGACATACAATCCACTTCGTAAAAGCCGAATGGGCGCGGGTAAAAGAGGGCTGGGAAAGTTTTAATTTCCTTATCAAAGAAAGTATTAATGAAGGCGCCGTTACCATGGGAGGGGGAAATATCCTGATAAGAAAGCTTCCCCTGGCCGGCAAAAATTTTATGTACTGCCCGCGGGGCCCGGTCCTCGATTTCACCGATAAGGAAACCCTCCTCTTTTTCACGGAAAAGATGAAAAGCATTCAGCCCAGGTTTGTTTCCCGTCTTGACATAGACCGGGAACCTAATGAAATCATGGGGGCAATCTCCATATTCTTTGGGGATAAGTGCTGGTACCTGTACGGGGCAAGCAGCAATTCCCACAGAAATGTCATGCCCAACTATCTGCTTCAATGGGAGATGATCAGGGAACCCAGGGAAGCAGGAAAAAGAATTGGATAAGTGGATGGAGATTGACCTGAAAAAACCCAAAAACAATATCCGGACCCTTCAGAGGCATATCAGGGTACCCATTATGGCCGTCCTGAAAAACGATGCCTACGGTCTGGGAGCCATAACCGCCGGCAGGTTTATGGAACAGTGCGGCATAGCCTTTTTTGCGGTGACCTCTTCAAGAGAAGCAGTTGAACTGCGGAAGGGTGGAATCCGGAAGTAATTTCATCGGCCTATCGGCTTTTATGCCTCAAGGGTCTTAATTACAGGGGAGTTTTCACCCATTATAGCAATGCATTTGAAAAAGAGACCTGCCCGTCAGGGCAGGCGATATCCTGGACATAAAAATAAACCCGCTCCTAGCCGGGTCAGGCATAGAGCGGGTGTACACCCATCCCCTGGTCAACCGCCGCCTGAACCTTGGGAGGCTGAAACAGACCAATTATTTTTCAACCCTGGCTGAAGTATCAAGTCTGTGAAGGATATATGCCATTGACGTCCCCCAGGTTACACCGCCCACAAAGTGTGAAACCACCGTCCCAAATTCCGCCCTAGAAAGATAAGGGACCTTAAAAGCAACCGGCAGGGCATAAATCACAAAACCTGTGATAAACCCGAAAAATGCCCCCTTCAGGAGGTAATCCCTTGAATTAATGAATGGTATCAGATAGGCAAAGACTATCCCCAGGAATCCTACCCAAAGCAGCTGGGTTAACTGGGAATATACTGCTTCCGGTATATTCCGCGGCAGGTCGCCAAAAACAAAAATTGAAGCCCAGTCCAGGTATCGTTCCTTGGCCAACCCCAAAATATAATATGATGTCAGGTCCCATATGTTCATCAATATCCCGCCGGCCACTCCCGCTGCCAGTCCCCGTTTAAATCTGTCCACCCTGCTGCATCTCCTCTTTGTTCTATCCGCTAAAATATCTGGCTCATCATTATAGTTCTCTCCGGAGGGGGGTTTTTATTCCTCATTTCTCAGATCATTCAGAACAGCTACCGCCACATCGGCAAAGAGTCCTGCTGATATCACCGCTTCGCCGGTGGTGTTTTTGGTGCTGCCGATTTCAATGAGAAGGGCGCGGGGATGGTGCTGCTGGTTGTACCGCCCCTCTTTGATAGTGATTCCCCTTGACAGCCCCGGGTACATCTCATCCATTTTGGCTGCTATTTTCCTGGCGAAAGCCAGGTTCTCCCTCCACCCGGGGTGTTCCGCCCGGGCATCGGTGCCCACCACAATTAATATTTTAGCCGCTGTCCGGCCGTTGATATCTACAATACTTTGTTCCCTGGTAAGAGAACCGTCCCGGTGGATATCAAAAACCATTTCCAGGTCCGGATAATCCTTCACCAGTCCGCATACCGTTTTTTCCGATTCCACATATGACCTGTTAAAGGCCTTATCATGGAGAGTAGCAGAATATACTGCCGCAATACCGTATTCCTCTTCCACCGCTCTTTTGATTTCCCCGGCTGCGGCCGTTACTCCCCCGGCCTTCCACTTCAGATGGGCCAGCCCGTCGGTCAATTCGTAAGTCTCACTGGTATGGGTATTATAAAGGGCAATCAAGGGCTCCAGGGATGACACCCTGTTATCCACAGCCTGCCCCTCCGGACTCTTATCCCGGGTTCCGGGCGGGGCAGGTTTTTCGGTTATTTCGTCTATACCGGTCTCATCGAAGCTGTCGGCAGTCACAGGAGTGACCTCCATCATCGGGATCTCGGATTTTAGGTATGTAAGCGGGTCATCCAGACGAACCCCGGACAGTAAATTAAGGCACACCTTTAAGGCCCGGGTCCCGTCAGCCGAAATATTTTCAGAATCTTTATCGGCAATGGCCAGGGCGGGAAGTTCTGTTTTCAGGATAACTTCCAGAACATCGGTTCCCAACTTTTCAGATATGTATTCAAGGACCGTTCTGCTCTTTTCATAATAATACCCGGAACTTAAGGCAGGGACCAGCGGGTCATTCCCGTCCGGGAACTGTCCTGCTATTACTGCAAAAAATACCAGCAGGACTGCAGCAAAAAACAGGCTGAGGTTCCTGACCATGGGGAAAATACTGCCGGCTCTTACTTGTCTCATTCCCTCGCCTCCTTGTCTACCCAATTATATTCAAAGGAGGGTGGTATTATTACCCGTTAAATGGGCCAAGGGGCCGTCCCGTTTAATTGAGACAGCCCCTTGGAAGCCGGCGCCGGCCGGCCTTTCAGGTCCTTGAATGACCTAAACCGTTTTTACCTGAGCATGGTGGGTACAAATGCGTCAATAATCCCGATTACAAATGCCGCTAATAGGGCTCCGATTATAGACACATCCATGTAAGCCGGGATAATAAACTTGGCCAGGTAGATAACCACCGCTCCGGTAATAAAGCCTACCAGGCCCCGGCTTTGGGGAGAAACCCTTTCACCCATCAGTTTTTCCACTATATATCCCAAAATTGCAATAATTGCTGCAGCAATGAGGGCTCCCGTAAAACCGGCTACCCTTATGCCCGGAAGTATGGCTGCCACTAAAAGAAGAACAAGGGCAGAAACAACAAATCTTACGATCAATCCGATAAAATCACGCACTTTTCTCACCTCCTGTCTTTTCACCTGGTTTTAGGTTTGACCAAAAACTTTATAGCTATACATTAATGCCCTTGCTTTTTTTTCGGTAGCGTGGTAAAATGTTGATTGTTAATCGAAAAGTAAGATTTTTTTGACATATTGTTACCTGTATTTAAGGAGGTGAACCCTGCGTGGCCAATATTAAATCAGCTGCCAAAAGAGCTGAAATAGCCAGGAAAAACGCCCTGCGCAACGCGCCAGTCAAAACCAGTGTCAGAACCAGTATCCGTAAGTTTATAGAAACAGTATCTAAGGAAGACGCCGCTCTTGAACTGAAAAAGGCCGTCGTGGCAATTGACAAGGCTGTATCTAAAGGCGTTTTACATAAAAACGCAGCAGCAAGGAAAAAATCAAGACTCACCAAAAGACTGAACCGGATGTCCTAAAAAACAAACAAAGGTTCACCAAAAGTGAACCTTTAGGGCTGTTGACAAAATCAACAGCCCTTTTATTATTTGTATTTCCACAAAATCAGTGGACAGGATTTTTTCCGATAATCAGCCTGAACTGCCGGGCTGTCATATATAACAGCCGGATTACCGGCTCACCGCCGGAAACCATCTCCCTGGCCATCCGGACCGCGGTTTTATAATCCCGCCCTCCCACGCATCAACCAGGTCAAATATTAATTCAGCAGTCCTGCTTACCATCAGTTTTACATCGGAAGCAGTAATCTTGGCCCCTGATGTGTAGCAGGCCAGTTTTTCCAGTTTTGTAATATGTTTTAAGGCATATTTTAGTGCAACATTATCGATGGAGGCAGCCAGTTTTTTTCTGTGCAAAATTGTCTTAATCCGTGTAACCCTCAATAAACTTCTGTATAATGACCAGGGAAAAACCATAAAAAAAGATTAATCCTCCAATCATCTGTAAAGTAAAAATATAGCCTTTATTGGCGGTAAAATAGGGAACGAAATTAATAATAAGACCCACAACAAGCAAATCGGTAATCCGCCGTTTTTGATTACCGGCAGTTAATACCGGTTTGGAAAACGAAAATGCTATTAAAATGAATGCTATTAAAAGCATCAAAATTTTTGAAAACACCATAACCCCACCTTAATTAAAATATTAACCTTTAAGATTTCAAAGAAATCGGAGGTCAAACGCCATTCACACTTCTGTTCTCGATATAGTATGGTTCACCATCCTTTCGTTGGGCTAGTCTTTGTTAAAGAATAGAATATTCATATCTGTATTCTGGCGGGACTAAATCATAAAACTGCTTACATTCTTAGGGTTAAGAATATAAAGTAATTCATTATTTTAATTTATTAGGGGGTAATGAACCCCCTAATAAATTAAGTATTCTTTTGTAGTTCAACCCAATTCCAATATACTAACCGTTTATCACCATCGAATTCTTCAGATTCAAAGTCAGCCATTCCAACTGCTTGACCATAACCCTCAGACGCCACATCATAAATTAGTGTAATTGAATAAACATGGCCCCTCTTTAACAAAACATCTACATATCCCGATTCGCTGCCATCATAATAGACATTGTAAATCCCTGATTTTGTTATACTATAGATGGTTTTCTCAGCGGTTAAAGTTTGATCCGTGTGGTCATAAATTCTCATTTTTACTTTGAGACTGCTCTCAGTGCTACCAATTCCTGCTATAGTTCCTATAATTCTTCCTCTGAGTATAAAATTAAAGTCAGAAATAGTGGTTTGTGCAGGTTTTGCTTAACCCTTAGCTTTTGCAGGCTGGTGAGGTTTAACCTAGGACCACTATTTCCCCTTTCAAGGCGGTTCGCGAATTAGCTCACGATAAAGAACAATCATTGTAATTACTCCTCCTTCCATTTTTTCCATTACCATACATTTATCTTATCATGATTTTGTAATCCTGTAAATTATTTCATATGATGAATTCAGACTAATATAATCCCAAATAAAGCCAGAGAAATATATCTTTTTACTATCTTCATAAATGCAAATGACACCTTGCTTTAAAGGTGTCATTTAGGTATGAATCAGCCCCTGTTAAGTATTAACCTTTTTCACACAGGTGGATAATCAATAACTCCAGGGCAAGTACGGGTTCCTGTCGACCGGTTTTAATATCAGCATCGGTGGACAGGATTTTTTCCATGCACCTTTTCAGTTCATCCAGTGAATAATTCCTGGCCTGTTTTATGCATTTCTGGGCCACATAGGGATGTACCTGCATCTGGCCGGCCGCCTGGATAATCAGCCTGAACTGCCGGGCTGTCATATATAACAGCCGGATTACCGGCTCACCGCCGGAAACCATCTCCCTGGCCATCCGGACCGCGGTTTTATAGTCCCGCCCTCCTACGGCATCAACCAGGTCAAATATGTTTAATTCAGCAGTCCTGCTTACCATCAGTTTTACATCGGAAGCAGTAATCTTGGCCCCTGATGTGTAGCACGCCAGTTTTTTCAGTTCGGAGCTGAGCTGGCGCAGGTTGTTGCCCACCGCCGCAATTAACCCCGCAGATGCCTGGGGTTCGATGATCATTCCCAGTTTTCTGGCCCTGCTGTCAATCCACTGGTTCAGCTCCCTGTTTCGGAGGGAAGAAAACTGGACCACCTGGCCGCACTTTTCAATGTTCTTATATATTCTGCGTTTTTTGTCCACAGAATCACTGCAGAAAATCAGGCATGTTGAGATTGACGGATCTGCCAGGTACGCTTCCAGGACTTTCATGCCTGAATCTTCCCCGCTCCTGTCCTCCCCGCTCTCTTCACTGTTATCGGTATCAGGGACCTTGTCCCCGTTTCCGGTACCTTCCTCACTCTTGCCTGTATTCTTTCCCTGGCCTTTGCGCCTGGCTTTGAAAAAATCCGCGTTCTTCACGATAACCAGCCTCTTATCACTCAGAAAAGGCAGGGTACCGGCTATATTGACAATGGTTTCAATCCCGGTCTCCCGTCCATCCAGGATATCCAGGTTGAAATCCCTGTATTCTTCGGGGATTAGGAGTTTGAACCGGTTCAGGTAAAAATCCCTCATATATGTCTCTTCCCCGTAAAAGAGATAAACAGGTGATATGACCTGCCTTTGCAGGCTTTTATCCAGTGCAGTGTAATCCAATCTAATCAATCCCTTTAACAGTTTCTGTCGTATAACCACGCCCGTTGGATTTTATAATTACCGCGCCGTTCAGATCTGTCCTCAATACAGGGATACCGAGGCGCGAGAATCCGTTCAGCACTTCCGGCGAAGGATGCCCGAATTTGTTGGGACCGACACTGATAACTGCCAGTCTTGGCCCGGCAGCCCGGTAAAAACTCTCTGTCCACCCATTCCTGCTCCCATGATGGGGGACCTTGACAATATCTGCCTCTACAGAACCGGGAAACCGGGACAGTTCCCCCAATGGCCCCTGCTCGGCATCACCGGTGAAGAGCAAGCGGAAATCCCCGTAACAGAACCTAATCACAAGGGAACCGTCATTTTCGCTGTAATCCCCGTTTCCAATAACCCGGTCTCCGGCAGGGCTCAATATCTCAATGTAAGTATTTTCGCCGAAAAGCACTCTTTCTCCTCTACTGATTTCCCTGATTTGGCTCCCTTCATCTGCAAAACTTTTTAGCAGCCGCGCCCCGTCAGGGTTTTCATCAAATAATGGGCTCACAACAACCATATTCACCGGGAAATTCTTCAATAGTGCATCTGCACCCTGGATATGGTCCGCATGGGGGTGACTCAGCAGCAGAAGGTCAATGCTGTTAATTCCCTTCCGTCTTAAAAACGGCACAAGGACCCGCTCACCCGGGCCGCTGCCGGATGGTAAACCGTCCTGAATACCGCCTGTATCAATAACAATATGATACCCGCCGCTAATCTCCATCACGGCGGCATCCCCCTGCCCCACATCGAGAAAAGTCACTTCAAGGTCATTATCCCCGCCGTATACTATACCGGTCCATATCAGGGCAGCAGTAACCGTCAATGCTGCCAGGACCAGGCGGCGCCGGTTCACCGTCCAGAACCTCCTGACCGTTAGGTTGACCCTCCGGTTCCTGAAAAATTCAACAATAACAATAACTAACAGGTAGTAACAGGCAATCAGGTAAACCGGCGGCGACCGGACAGAAACCGCGGCATACGGAAGGTCTGAAAGGATGCGGGCGGTTTCGAGGGCCAACCGGATGATAATTCCGGTGGTGATGTTGATTAATTCTGCCGGGGGGAGCCACAACAATCCGGCCAGGGCGGCAGTTCCTCCCAGGAGCATGGCCAGGCTGATCAGAGGCACAATTACCAAGTTGGCCGGAAGGGAGATGAGGGAAAAAAAGTTAAAGTAATATACCGCCAGGGGCAGTACCGCCGCCTGGGCAGCCACACTTGCGGCCATACCCGGTGCAAAGCCGGAGCAAAAAGAAAAGGGTTTTCTGAACAAAGGGGCCAGGTAAAAAATCCCCCACGTAGCGGCAAAAGACAGCTGCAACCCGGCGCTAAAGAGCGCACCGGGATTAAAGGAGAGTATTACCAGGGCTGCCAGGCCTAAAGAACTGGGCCAGTCATAATTTCTCTTCAGGCACCGGGCCAGGAGCAGTACCCATATCATAACCACCGCCCTTACAACCGGCAAACCTGCCCCTGCCATCAGGGCATAAAATCCTGTCACTGCCGCAGTCAGGATGGTTACAGCCGGCCGGCCAAGCCCCGCAAGTTCGGCCATAAGCAGGCAGAGTCCTGCCACAAGGCCGGCATGGTATCCTGAAACCGACATCACATGCACCGTCCCGGTCAGAGCAAAGTCTTCACGGGACTGCCGGTCAATCCGGCCGCGGGAACCAAAAAGCACCCCTTCCAGCAATCCGGCTTCCGGTTCAGGCATGGTAGCCCGGATAACTGACACCAGCCTCTGTTTAAACCTGATACTGAAATCCAGAAGGGGATTCTTATCCCCGGTGCCTATTTTCCGTATCCCGGCGCCATACCTGTCCTTTATGACAAGCTGGATTCCCTTATCCTCCAGGTATTCCCTGTAATCAAAATCCCCTGGGTTGCCTGGCTCTCCCGGTTTCTCCGGCACACCCTTGATCTGCAGCCGGTCCCCGTAGGAGTATTCCGCTTCCGGTCTGTATATGGTTAACAGAACACGGCCTTTTAGTTCATCCTCAGGCCCTTTCTCAGACCCTTCCTCAGGCTCTTCACCGGGTTCATCTTCAAATCCGCCCCCTATAATTTCCTCTACCCTTACCACGTAATTGACCCCATAGGACCTGACATCCGGTTCCCGGCATACAGTCCCCGCCAGGACAATTTTTTTGCCTGCCAGGCAGCCGATTGTTCCCCTGTCCCTCACTGCTTCCCACTGGAACATTAATATGCCCAGGACAGCAATGACGATATAAAAATAGATACTTTCTTTTCTCCATGCCCTGAATGCATTATATAACCCGGCCAAGAGCGCCGCTATCCCTGCCAACACCGTGATAACCACCGGAGGCTGACAGAAACGGCCGATAATTATCCCGGAAATATAAGCAAACAGGGCGACAACCAAAGGCCTGGACATGTCCCACCTCAAACAGAAATTTTCTCTTTTATCTGGGCAAACTTCTTTTCTCCAATCCCAGGAACCCGGACTATCTCCGAGATATTTCCGAACCTGCCGTTTTCATTCCTGTAGTCAATAATCTTCCGGGCCGTTGCCGGGCCTATGCCCGGCAGGGTTTCCAGCAGCTCCGCCCCTGCGGTATTGATATTAATTTTGCCATTCGTCCAGCCGTATTCGGGCCCCCGGCCGGCAGGGACCGCCGGTTTGGCCCCGGAATTTGCACTGGAACTTGCCACTGAACTTCCTCCCGAAGTCCCCCCTGAACCAGCGCCGGAGCTGCCGCTGGCAGGGTCTTCTTCTGCCCTGGCCGGCACAGTAACCTGTTGTTGGTCTGCCAGTACTTCCGCAAGATTAATATATGACAGGTCAGCCTCTTTAAGGGGAACAGCCTTGTATATGCTATCCATGACCCGGCTTCCTTCGGGAAAGGTGTATACCCCGGGCTTTTCAACAGCCCCGGTGACGTGGACCGTCACCTCCCGGGGTTTTTCTTCTTTCAGTGGGTTTGTACTTTCTTGGGAAATGACGGGTTTTAGGGTGCTCCTGATCCTTACCTCAGAAACCTTGTACCCTGCGCCGAATAGAATCGCACAAACCAGGATTACCCCTAAAACGACATGTTTCCTCTCATACCCAACCACCGGTTCCACCTCACCTGCAAATTTTCTTAACCTTATACATTATAACTTACAACTATTAATTTTTTTGTCATAATTTGTCATACATGAATAAAAAATCATTTTCCGGTTATACTGGTAATGAAAACCAAAGCGGAGGTAAAACAATGAATAAACCGGCTTTGCTTAAACAGGTGGAATCCAACCTGAAACTTTACCAGAGATACCTGGATTCACTGAAAAAGAAGAAATCCCCCTCTAAAGATAAGAAACCGAAATAGGGCCGGCTCGTAAGAGTTGGTTCCTTTTTTTTGATATATAAATGATGTTTACCAAGCACAAAAAAAGTGACCAATAACTATTTAAGTTATAAGTCACCCAACATGATTTTCATTGTTTAATCGTACTATAAATAGGCGTTGTTATATCTTATACTTCTGCCCTTACAGGCTGTGCTGAACCCAGGACATCCTGCCTGAATTTTTCCAATCCGACCCGGTCGATGAGTTCACCGACCCGTTCGTTGCGTTTACCGTTTTCCCGGTACCAGTTGATTATCTTATCCACCAGTTCCAGTACCTCATCTGGTTCCAGCTGGGCAGCTATTTTATCGCCAAGCCTTGGTTTCAGGCCGGCATTTCCACCCACCATGACCACATAGCCCTTGGGAGTACCCATAATCCCGATGTCCCTGACGGCCGGTTCAGAGCAGGAGTTCTGGCACCCGCTGACAGCCATTTTGAATTTGCTGGGCAGTTCCATCCCGTGGTATCTCTTATCGAGTTCCAGCCCGAGGCCCACGGCATCCTGCTGGCCACGCTTACAAAAGGTTGTAGCCGGACATATTTTAATGCTCCTGATACAGAGCCCGACCGCTGCTGCAGGTTCCATCTCCAGCTCATCCCAGGCCTTTTCCACATCTTCATGCTTCAGTCCCACTATGGCAATCCTCTGGGCAGATGTGCATTTCAGCGCCGCGGCATTAAACTTGTCAGCCACATCAGCGATTTTTCTCAGGGTTGCAGAATTTGTGATTCCTCCCGGCATATGAGGGACAATGGCATAAGTGGTTTTATCCCTCTGCAGTACCGCCCCTCTCGGTTGGGCAAGGTTCCTGGTATCATCAGACATGTCACCTTGTTCAACGGCATTGAGTTTTTTCAGCAGTTCTTCCTCCGGCAAGCCATGGGTCCTGGCTGCCCCGGCAATGGATTCCCCCGTTGCGGAAGGACAGCCCAGGCAGTGCATGCCCATGGAACGGAACACATCAGCGGTCTTGGGGTTTGCCTTCAATACATCACCAACAGTCATTTCCCTGGTAATTGTCATAATATTACTCCTCCTTCCATCAATAATATTCTTACCCGGCAGGCCAAAATTATGTCTAGTGGTGGGTCCCTTCCACTACTTTAACTCCCTTGGCCTCAACAGCCTTTTTAATCTGGTTTTTGAAGGGGCACCTGGGGTAGTCATCATCATTCATACACATGCATGAACTCAGGTGAACCATATCCAGCCCGTGGTCCAGCAGCTTCTCCACCAGTCGGGATACTCTCCTGCCCGAACATCCTCCACAGGTGAAAAACCCTATAAGCTCGGTATCAGGACCATATTCTTCAAAATTAAGTTTGCGGTGGCTGAAGGCCTTGAGGCATCCCACTCCAGGGCACACTTCAGCCACAGTATGGCACCTTACAACTGCAATCCTGGTGACTTTTTTTTCCCCTTCTTTATCCTTGCCCACCAGGGAAAAGTACTTCTCCCTGGTCTTCAGTACTATTTCCGGTGTAACCGGTTCCACGCCTTCTTCCCGGGCCGCCTTTTCAACGGCCCTTTTGGCCATGTGCCGGACAAAACGCGGTACCTTTTCAAGTTCAGACAAGGCCTCCTTTGTCCAATCCATCTCAATTCCTCCTTAGATGCCCGGATCACTTCTTCCGGGCAGTTATGACCAGGTCAACCGATCCGGCGGGGTTAAAAGGCCCAAAAGCCAAATCCCCGAATATACCTGACACGGTAAATCCCGTCCTTCTCAAATTCATTTCTATGTCTTCAGACATCCAGGGCTTCAGTTCTTCTGATTCGACCCGGTAAGACCATTTTCCCCCTTCATCCCTGACTAAAGTTATGATATTAAAATTTACCAGTTCAGGACCCAGGTCATTCATCCTGAGATAAAGGTATTCCCTGCCTTCATCTTGGTAAGTATTGAGAGGCATAAACCTCTCATTAATATCATATGTCCTCCGGTAATTCCTCATTTGGAGGGCAAAGATACCACCGTCCTCCAGAACCCGGCAAACTGCCGAAAAAGCCCGGCTCAGCCCCTCTTGGTTCTTGATATGAGGCAGGGAATTGCCCATACAGGTCACGGCATCAAACCTTGCAGAAAAAACCGAATCCAGTTCTTCCAGCCCCGAAATCCGGAAATCTATTTCCAGGCCTTCCTTCCGGGCATTTTCCCGGGCCTTTCTGATCATCTCCCGGCTTACATCAGCCCCCGCCGCCTGCATTCCCCATGAGCGAAACATAATGGCATGTTTCCCCGTGCCACAGGCAGCATCCAGGACACTGGCCGCACCTGAACCGGAAAACAGTTCTCTGAAGAAGGGTTCTTCCCGCTTAAGCCTTTTTTCCCAATCTATCATACGGTCATAATCTTCAGCGAAATCCAAAAATATGTTGTCTTTGCCATGTCCGTTTATAGTCATATGAGATTCACTTCCTTAAATTGCAGGATGTTTAACTCTTTTATCTTATTATGGTCAATTTCCTTTTCTTAATGATAAAAGAAAATCCGGGTTTCCTCTGCGAAGCAGATTCCACCCAGATGTGATATTCCTCACATTGTTATCATCCTTTAACCCAGCAGATACTGCTTAAACCCTTCAAAGGTGCAAAGGCCTTTGATGTATCATAGGCAAACCCGCCGTCACCGGTCCTGACCAGCTTGGGCCCCCCGGCCGCAGGATAAATAATCCATTTACCATCAGGAGAACAAGACGGAAGTCCTGTGGCTATCCCTCTGTCGATACCCTGGCTGTCCGGACCCGGCCTTCCTGAAAATGCTTTATGTTTTCCCGTCCCCGGGTCAGCTGCAAATCCGTCAAACAGCACATATGTACCGTCAAAGGACCATGAATAGGGCATAGTTTCACGGTCAGCATCGAGCAGTCCCGTCAGAACACGGGCCCCAGTGCCGTCTATTTTTGCTGTCATGATATCTCCACCCAGGTTGGTCTCCATGTGAAATAAAAGCCTGGTCCCGTCAGGAGAAACCAGTGGTTCCTTACCCCCCGCAACAAGTACCTTCCTATCGCTGCCGTCGGTGTTAACCTGCATGATATTGTAATGGTCAGTGAGCTGCCCGTCGAATTTTGCATAATAATCCTGGTAGACCAGGGTTCCGTTGTCTATCCAATTCGGGCAGGTTATCCCGCGGATCTTCGGTGCCATGGCAGGCGCCCCATCGGCAATTTTAATAATATCAGGGTCTGTCTTGGCTACCGGCTGTGGCCTTCCGTCACCTTCCAGAGGGACTACATAAAGGTCCCCACCGCAGACAAAAGCCAGTTGTTTACCGTCTGCAGACCAGGCCATGGTTTTGCCGATCAGGGTTTTCTGTTCAGCGAACATGTCAAACCTGGGCGACATCCCGGTAAGTTTCCGGCCCTCACCTCCTGCCGCATTTACCAGGTAAATCCCATCATCAGCCACATAGGCAATCTCCTGCCCGCCTGGGGAAACCTCAAACCCATATGCCTCTGCCAGGTCAACAAAGGCCAGGTTATCACCGTCAGCCTTAACAGATACCAGTGTCTTCACGGCCGCTTCCCCGGTAATTGGTTTAAGGGCAATCAGCCTGGTATCACCAAGTATATCGGCTGTTAGTTTCTCATAGTTTTCAGTGTTTCCACATCCGGTCAGGACAACAACCAAAACAGCGGTAATCGCCCAAACAAACCTTATGCCGCGGTCAATGCGGCCCATGTACAGCACCCCCCAAGGATTAAAGCCGCTGAGCGGTTCTCCCGCTCCCGGCGGATTGTATTACCGGGTATTAGCCCTGGCCATTTTCCG
Organism: Firmicutes bacterium HGW-Firmicutes-14; assembly: GCA_002840275.1. GTDB lineage: Bacteria > Bacillota > Thermincolia > Thermincolales > UBA2595 > W-Firmicutes-14. The sequence goes on along the minus strand of PHAB01000002.1, from coordinate 242,103 downwards.
TTCAATGATATCTTGTGATTTCTTCTCCAAACCGTGATTGAGTCCCCTTATATATTCATGAAGCAGGACATACTTGAAATCCCCGGTTTTTTCCCATCGCTCGTGGGCCAGGAGCCCGGCTGCCACCACTTCACTGCGAGCCTTCGCTATAGTCTTTTCTGACCGGTAATCCAGGCTCAGGCCGGTGCCGAAACCCTTTTCATATGCCTGTTTTTCGTCAAGGCCCGTCAGTTCCATGATGTCAATCAGGTAAGTGTACTTTTTCGGCATAGCTGTCATCTCCCAAAATTGGACTTTGTACAAAATTTCTCTATTAATGTTTTTTTTCCTGCTGATTTTCATAAATTTTCAGAAAAATGCCGTGATTTTAGGGATGCAGTGAGGGATATCCTATGTTATAATAATGGTAATTAATGACTTATAAATTGTAAGCGCACCCTGATTTAACTTTTTATATTAAGGCGGTGATTAATGTGAAACTCCTTAATCCCCCAAAACCCCAGGATGATGCTTACTACTTTGTTTACGGAACACTTCTGAAAAATATTCTCAGAACAGATTTTATAAGAGTCATAAACCTCCTGGAAACAATTGATGAAGAGGCTGTGTTTGATATTTCCGTCCGGGGCCCAAAACAGAAATACGTGTGGGTTAACATTCAGTCCCGTGTACATGATTACCGGGAAAGAGAGGAAATGGCCAACCGTATCCATAAACTTTTCCACCGGAACAACCTTACCGGGGGATGGGTCGTATTCCTAAAACCCGAAATCTATAGATACCTGCACTAAAAGTCATAGGAGTGCCTTCAAAAAGGCCTCCGTTTTTTATTTCTAAGTGAAAATGAGTTATCATGGAAGGTTCTTTGAAGGTTGGCAATTCAGGTTATTATTTATAAATTCGGGAGAGGCAGGTATGTTCCTTCATGACTAGGCTCTAAGCATTTTAGTGCTTAGAGCTGCCTTGTTGGGTAACAAACTGAATCGTTGCCGTCATGAAGGAACATACCTGCCTCTCTCTTGGTTTTCATAAATAATAAGAGGGAGTGCCTTCAAAGAGCACTCCCCTGACCTTTTTACTTCACCACTATATTTACAAGTTTCCCGGGGACCGCAATAACTTTGACCACCGATTTCTCATCGGTCAGGCCTTTCACGTTTTCCTTTTCCAGGACGAATTTTTCCAGGTCTTCCCGGCCGGCATCAGCCGGGACCATCATCCGCGCCTTGACCTTGCCGTTAATCTGGATTACTATTTCCACCTCATTCTGCACCAGGGCGGCCGGGTCGTAATGGGGCCACGGCTGTTTATGCACACTGCCGGTATAACCCAGCTCATGCCAGAGTTCCTCGGCAATATGAGGTGCAAAGGGTGCCAGCAGGATTACCAGGGAATTCATAGCCTCTGCCTCTATGGCGCTGTTGCGGACAGGGTTTTTATCCCGGTACAGGTAAAGCCAGTTGACAAATTCCATAATAGAACTGATGGCTGTATTGAAATTGAACCTGAGGCTGACATCATCGGTGACCTTTTTAATGGTATGGTGGGTCAGCCGCCTGGTTTCCCTGTCAGCATCTGAAACGTCCTCAACCTTCGGTGACTCGTTCAGCTTGTCTGTATAAGCAAAAACAAACCGCCATACCCGGTTCAGGAAACGGTATGCACCTTCCACGCCGGCATCACTCCACTCCAGATCGCGCTCCGGCGGCGCTGCAAAGAGAATAAACAGCCGGGCCGTATCTGCGCCGTACTTGGCCACTGTTTCTTCCGGGCTTACCGTGTTCCCCTTGGATTTAGACATCTTGGCCCCGTCTTTGAGGACCATCCCCTGGGTCAGGAGTTTTGTAAACGGTTCATCAATGCCAACCAATCCCTGGTCCTGCAGCGCCTTGGTAAAGAACCGGGAATAGAGCAGGTGGAGAATAGCATGTTCAACCCCGCCGATGTATTGGTCAACAGGCATCCAGTAATCAATGTTTTCCCGGGTGAAGGCGTTTTTGTCATCATGGGGGCTGCAATACCTGAGAAAATACCAGGATGAACAGATAAAGGTGTCCATGGTGTCAGTCTCTCTCCTGGCCGGGCCGCCACATTTAGGGCATGTGATATTGACAAAAGAGTCGCATTCTACCAGGGGGGACTGGCCGGTTGGCTTAAATTCCACATCTGTCGGCAGATATACCGGAAGCTGTTCATCCGGCACTGCCACCTCTCCACACCTGTCACAATACACTATGGGTATGGGCGCTCCCCAGTATCGCTGACGCGAAATCAGCCAGTCCCTGAGACGGAAGTTCACATATGGCCTGCCCACTCCCTTTTTATCCATATATGTGGTAATGTTTTTGATGGCAGTTTCATTGTCCTGGCCGTCGAAAACACCTGAATTGACCATAATACCCTCGGCGTCATAAGCCTGGGTCAGCTGGACATATTTGTCGGGAACTCCCTCAGGCAGGATGACAACCCTGATCTGCAGGCCGTATTTTGTGGCAAAATCAAAATCCCGCTGGTCATGGGCGGGCACACCCATAACCGCCCCAGTGCCATAATCCATCAGGACATAGTTGGCGATAAACAGGGGAATCTTCTCCCCGTTCATGGGGTTGATTACATGGGCTCCTATAAAAAGGCCTTCTTTTTCCGTATCGGCAGATGTCCGCTCAATCTCACTCAGGTTTCTCATGCGGCGGACAAAGTCCTGTACACTTGCCTCATAGGGAGTGCCCTCGGTAAGCTTTTCGACCAGCGGGTGTTCAGGAGCCAGGACCATAAAAGTGACTCCGAAAATAGTGTCAGGTCTGGTAGTGAAAACAGTAATGGTTTCATCAGTGCCTTCGATCTGAAAATCCACCTCTGCCCCTTCACTGCGTCCGATCCAGTTTTCCTGCATTATCTTGACTTTATCGGGCCATCCTTTTAGTTTTTCGATGTCTGCCAGGAGCCGGTCAGCGTAATCAGTGATTTTCAGGAACCACTGGGCCAGGTTTTTCCTGGTCACCTCGGTCCCGCAACGCTCACATTCCCCGCTGACCACCTGTTCATTGGCCAGTACTGTCATACAACCGGGGCACCAGTTGACAGCCGCTTCCTTCTTATAAGCAAGCCCATTCTTGTAGAATTGCAGGAAAAGCCACTGGGTCCACTTGTAATAATCAGGCCGGCACGTGGTTACCTCCCCTGACCAGTCATAAGCAAATCCCAGTCGGGAAAGCTGTTTTCTCATGTTTTCGATATTGCTGATGGTCCATTTATACGGATGGATGCCGCGTTTGATGGCCGCGTTTTCGGCTGGCAGGCCAAAAGCGTCCCAGCCCATCGGGTGGAGGACGTTATACCCCTGCATAGTCTTGAACCGCGCTACCACGTCACCGATTGAATAGTTCCGGACATGGCCCATGTGCAGGTTCCCTGAGGGATATGGGAACATCTCAAGGCAGTAATATTTCTCCCTGGATGGGTCATTATGCTGTATTTTATATAATCCCGTTTCTTCCCATACCGCCTGCCATTTAACCTCAATCTCATTAAAGTCATAACGTTCCTTCACTGATATCCTCTCCTAATGATTTATTGTCCGAAAGACAGTTAATGTTGATCTATGCTGTCCGGATAGAAGCCGCATCCTGCAGCCCCAGAAGCTCAATTGCCATCTCCCTGAGCTTGTATTTCTGTATTTTACCACTGGCTGTCATCGGGAATTCCTGAACAAAACGGATATACCGGGGGATTTTATAACGTGCGATTTTCCCCTCACAGTATCCCCTGATATCCTCACCTGTCAGCTCCTCTCCTTCCCGGAGGCGGATATATGCCATGACTTCCTCACCATACTTGGTGTCGGGCACACCCACAACCTGGACATCCACTATGGCCGTGTGGGTATATAAGAACTCTTCTATTTCCCGGGGATATATGTTCTCCCCTCCGCGGATTATCATATCCTTGACCCGGCCGGTAATCTTGCAGTACCCGTTCTCATCCATGGTCGCCAGGTCACCGGTGTGGAGCCAGTCATCTTTATCGATGGCTCCATGGGTGGCTTCCGGCATTTTGTAATAACCCTTCATCACATTATAGCCCCTGGCACAGAGTTCACCCTGGATCCCCCGGGGAACTTCTCGCCCTGTTTCCGGGTCAACTATCTTAACTTCAACTCCGGGAATATTGCGTCCTACCGAGGCTACCCTAAGTTCGATGGGGTCATCTGTCCTGGTCATGGTGATGGCCGGTGAACTCTCGGTCTGGCCGTAGGTGATGGTTATTTCCCTTGCCCCCATCCTCTCGACAACTTGTTTCATGGTCTCAATAGGGCAGGGTGACCCGGCCATGATTCCTGTCCTCAGGGTTGACAGGTTGTAACTGTCAAACTCAGGCAGGTTAAGCTCTGCGATAAACATCGTCGGTACTCCATGGACCGCAGTGCACCGTTCTTTCTCCACAGCTTCCAGCACCTGAACCGGGTTGTACGATACCAGCGGAACCATGGTGGCAGCAGAAACCACACATGTCAGGGTACCGAGGACACACCCGAAACAGTGGAAAAAGGGGACCGGTATACAGAGCCTGTCTTTATAGCAAAAATCCATGCAGTTGGCTACTGCAATGGCATTGTTTATAATATTCTTATGGGTCAGCATAACCCCCTTAGGGAAACCCGTTGTCCCTGAAGTATACTGCATATTGATAACATCATCAGGGTCTAGGGAAGCCTGCCGTTCATCCAGCTCTGAATCAGGGACCTCTCTCCCTGTTTCCATGACCTGCTCCCAGGTAAACATACCGGGAGGGCAGTTATCACCAATGTATATAACGTTCTTCAACATAGGCAGTCTCTTGGAATTGAGCTTTCCCGGTTCCGAATCCTTTAGCTCAGGACAGAGGTCATTTAACATTCCCGTATAGCTTGAATCCCGCCAGCCGTCAATCAGGACCAGTGTGGTTGCATCTGACTGTTTTAGCAGGTATTCCAGCTCAAACAGCTTATAACTGGTATTCACTGTGACCATGACAGCTCCCATCTTGCCGGTGGCAAACTGGGTAATAACCCATTCCGGCACATTGGTGGCCCAGATGGCAACATGGTCACCCTTTTTGATATTTAACCTCATAAATCCCCGGGCAGCGGTCCGGCACACTTCGTTAAACTGTTCATATGTATATCTCAAACCCCTGTCAACGTAAACCAGAGCATCATTATCCGGATGGCTGCGGGCCTGGATGTCCAAAAGCTCTCCCAGGGTTATTTCCTGGACACCATCCCTCTGGTTAATTTCTTTGGTTTCATCTGCCATTGGCATTTCTATACCCTCTCTTTCATCGAAATTGCATCAACCGTGTCTTGTCCTGGGACAACCGCATAAAAAAATCTTCCGCCCGTAAAGGGACGAAAGACTGCTTCCGTGGTACCACCCATATTGACAGACGGCAAGGGATATCCCCCATCTGTCCACTCTCTCGCAGGATAACGGACTGCCCGGCGGGGACTACTGTTCATTCGCACCCGCTCCTCCGGGATGAGTTCAAAGATCTGTCCCCACCGCCTCGCACCGGCCGGCGGCTCTCTTGGGGGATTCAATCCTCTACTGGCTCCCATCATCGTAGTAACTCTGTTTAGGTTTATTCCGTATTTACATGTATGTTATTATACGAAAATCCCTTAAAAAAGTCAACCCATTGTATGGCGGGGTTACAGAAGATGAATATGCTGATCAAACAGATCTCCGGGCAACAAAATAAATCCGCTCGGTTTTTCCCCCGGGTCCTTTAAAAGTCCCTTCAGCATAAACTGCCTCCACCCGGAAACCGGATTCTGCCAGCAGATCACAGACCTTATCCGTTTCATATCCCATTTCCCGGTGCTGTTCACTGAACCTGCGGTATTTCCCATCCCTTTCCCTGACAAAAAAGGTGAGGTTTATCAGGCAGGCATTTGTATCATGGTCAAAGGTATTTTCCCAGATATAAGCAATATCATCTTCAAGGAGTGTAAAGACATGGTTCCCGAATACTTCCTGTATCTTATAATATGAATTAAGGTCAAAAACGAACCACCCGCCTGACCGGAGCAAGGCTTTTACCCCTGTGAACACCTGCCGGAGTTCCTGTTCACCCTGCAGGTAATTTAAGCTGTCTGTCATGGATACCACCAGGTCAAACTGAAGGCTCCCAAGGTCCATTTCCTTCATATCCTGCTGAATCCATTTAATTTTCAGGCCTTTGCTCCTGGCCTTTTCCTCTGCAACAGCCAGCATTTCCGGGGAGATATCAATACCTGTCAGGTTATATCCCATCTCAGCCAGGGGGATTGTGACATTCCCTGTGCCACATCCGATGTCCAGGATATCCCCAGGCCTGATTTCATGCCTCTCAAATAACCGGCCAAGGTAATCCACCCACCCTTGATAAGGGATATCCTGCATAAGCCGGTCGTATATTGAGGCAAAACCTGAATAAATCATTTCAGGGTTATCCATCCTTCCCTGTCTTCTATCAGCCCTTCGCGGAAAAGTTTGCCCAGGGCCCTCTTAAACGCAGCCTTGCTGATCCCGAACTTCTCTTTTATAACCTCAGGCGGTGTGGAATCATTAAAGGGCATGGAGCCATTTCTCTTTTTCATGTATTCTACGATTTTTTCGGCATCCACAACCCGGGCGGTTTCCTTTAACGGTCTGAGGGACAGGTTGACCCTCCCGTCAGCCCGGACGAAAGTCACCCTCGCTTCCACAACCATCCCTTTTTTCAGGGGCCCGTCCTGTTCAAGGGGATGGATGTAACCGACATGGTTTTCCTCGGTAAACACAAAAGCCCCTTCATCGGTGACATTATAAATCCGGCCCTTCAGCAAGTCACCTCTTTTGACGTTTAGCGCAGGCCTCTCCTTTTCAAATAACTGTTTTTTCAGATCCCTCTCCCGTGGAGAAACCCTTTTCCTTTCCCTCAAAGGTACTCAGCCCTTTCTTTCAACACTGATTAAAAACCCGGCTCAAAAAAGGGTGGTTACAAATGCACCACCCTGGCATCTCCCCATAAGTGTTCAAGATTATAAAATTCCCGGTCATCTTCGCGGAATACGTGAACCACGACTGAACCATAATCCAGGAGCACCCAGTGGGCATCCTTAAAGCCTTCCATCCTGAGCTTCATTACACCGTGTTCCTTAAGTTTTTTTTCGATATTTTCGGCGATGGCCTTGACCTGGGTAGAAGACATACCACTACATATCACGAAATAGTCACATACCGTTGAAATGTCGTGGATATCCAGAAGGATAACATCTTTTGCTTTTTTTTCTTCGGCCGCCCTGGCGGCACCTGCAGCAACCTTTTCCGGAGACAAGGTCAAATCGGTTTCCCTCCCAATATTTTAGCCTTTTTATCTATATATTCTCTTTAAATTGATTTGTTCCTTCAAACCTCTGCTATAATCATCTGTTAACCAGCAGGCTGTTCCTGGCCTCAATGCTGGCTTGGTGAATCAGCAGGTCCCTGCCCAGGACATATAATATAGTTGAATTGAGCCCGGCCAGCACGGCTGAATTCAGGTCTCTGTATGATTCCTGCCGAAGTAAATCCACCCCTGGATAGTCCCGGCCCGGCTCTGTCATGTCTGCTATAAATATTATCTTATCCAAAACTGTCATATTCTTGCGTCCTGTTGTGTGAAATGTTATTGAATCAAGTATTTCCCGGTCTGAAACATCAAACAGTTCCTTCGCCAGGCAAGCCCCTGCGGGACCATGCAGCAGTTCCGGAACTTTTTTTTCCACCTCATCCGGAACAATACTGTGTTTTTTACACACCTCCAGAACACGGTCAGTACTGAGGTCTCTGGCAATGTCGTGAAGTAAACCGGCAGTTTCGGCCTTATCCCGGTCTGCTCCGTAAAGTACCGCAAGTTTTACTGCAGTTTCAGCTACTCCAAGGGTGTGTCTGAACCTCTTTTCACTCATCATGCCTTTCAGGTATTTTAACAAAACATCTCTTTTCATGCCGCTCTCCCAACAACAAGTTTTTTCCGTTTACAATAAAAACCTCCTCATAAAGAGGAGGCTGCATCGCTTTATTTATTCATCACCCCTGGGTTTCGCTTCATTTACGGTAAGGACCCTTCCCTGAAACTCAACCCCGTTCATAGCTTCAATCATCTTTTCCGCGTCCCCGTCATTAACCTCCACGAAACCAAATCCTCTGGAACGACCGGTTTCCCGGTCAGTAATAATTCTGCTGCCAACAACTTCCCCGTGCTGTCTGAATGCCTCCTCCAAATCCTCCGGCTTCGTTCCCCACGGCAAGTTACCTACATATAGTGTACGGACCAACTTCCCCTTCACCTCTCTTTCCATAAGTACGGTCACTGCTGTTTAGCTGCCCAATATAACGGCGCCCGAGGTTCCATCAGAACACCCGGGCGCTTCTTAAACAGACAGCTGTCTGGATAACTTTCTGGATACGGGAACCTGCCAATCTCTGCAGCTATTTCTTTGGTTCAGATTCTAATAGTATTATGTTCAAATGCAGCCTTTCTATTCAGTTTAAATTTGGGAATAATTATCACTTTGATTCATTACAGCATAGGCTGCCCTCCGTTTAAATGCATTCTGCAGGCTGCTATTATTGCTGATTGCAATATACCGGCTGATAAAGATTATGGATTTTTATGTACTCCTCTACCGGCTCTGGGACCAGGTATTTGATGGGCTCGCCCTTTGCTGCTTTCTCCCTGATTTCGGTGGAAGAAATAAGAATCCCGCCGGTCTCGTGAACATGAATACGGTCTCTCTGTTCTGGTTTAAGGCGCTTAAAAACCCTGTCAAGCCGGTCAAAACAGTACCCCGGCCTGGTAACTGCAATAAATTCACATAACTCAAATAGCCTGGAAACATCCTTCCATGACATTATTTCCAGGATTGCATCTGCTCCCGTGATAAAAAAATATTCTTCCCGGTCACCCCTGTTTTCCCGAAAATATTCCAGCGTATCAACCGCATAAGTAGGTCCCTCACGTTCCACTTCCACGCCGGACACCCCGAAAAAGGGATTTGATTCAACGGCCAGTCTTGTCATCTGCAGCCTGTGCACAGCGTCGAGGATGTCGTCCCTCTTTTTATGGACCGGCCTGCCGGAGGGCAGAAAGTAAACTCTCTGCAGATCAAACCTGTAGCGGGAACACTCGGCAATATATAAATGACCGTAATGAATAGGGTCAAAAGTCCCTCCCATGATACCGGTCCTGTTTTTTCTGCTGTCTGCCATCATATATCGCCACCTTGCGAAAAACACTATAATTATATCATCAAACTTTATGTTAACAGCCACCCTTAAAGAATCATATAATATTATACGATATATATTAAGGGTGATTAAATATGCTGGATGTCAGGAGTTACCTCGAAGACATGCGTCATATTATTCAAGTGAAAAGCCCCGCCCAGCTCAGGATGTTTGTCCTCCGCTACAGGAATGAAAATCCCAGCCTGCAAACCCTTCTCCGGTTTGACCGGGCTGCACTGAAGCAATATCTTTTCCAACTGGAGAAAGAAGTCCTGCCACTCATTGAATGGCATTTAAACAATATGTCCGATGACCCCCTGCACTAAAATAAGCATTGAGACTATTTCCGAATCTGTCCTTCACCGAAAACTATATATTTGGTGGTTGTCAGCTCTGCCAAGCCCATAGGTCCGCGGGCATGGAGCTTTTGGGTGCTGATTCCTATCTCTGCCCCGAAACCGTACTGGAAACCATCAGTAAACCTGGTGGAAGCGTTCACATAAACAGCCGCTGCATCTACTTCGTTCAGGAAACGCCTGGCCTTATTATAATTGGTTGTGACAATTGCTTCGGAATGTTTGGTTCCATACTTATAAATATGGTCCATGGCTTCATCAATATTATCTACGACCCGGACAGCCAGGATAAGGTCAAGAAATTCAGTAAAATAATCCTCGTCAGATGCTTCATTGACCCAGCTGATAAGGGCCTTGGTAGCGGGACAGCCCCGGACTTCAACCCCGTAATCTTTTCTCAGGGTGTCCAGCAGGTCGGGAAGCAGGAGTCCGGCTACATCCTTGTTCACCAGAAGGGTTTCCATGGCATTACATACCCCGGGCCGCTGGGTCTTAGCATTGATAACTATCGCCTTGGCCATTTCCAGGTCAGCTTCATTATCCACATAAACGTGGCAGTTTCCGACTCCCGTTTCAATTACCGGGACAGTGGCATTTCTGACCACTGTCTGGATCAATCCTGCCCCTCCGCGGGGAATCAGGATGTCAATGTACTGGTTGAGTTTCATGAGGATATTCACAGCCTCCCGGTCTGTTGTCTCAATCAGCTGGATTGCCCCTTCCGGCGCCCCTGCCCTGACAGCCGCCTCTGAGATGATGGCGGCAATCGCTTTATTGGAGCAGATGGCCTCTGAACCGCCTCTCAGGACAACTGCATTACCGGTCTTCAGGCACAGGCCGGCGGCATCTACGGTCACATTGGGCCGGGCCTCGTAAATTATCCCGATAACCCCGACAGGGACCCTCATTTTACCAATCTGTAAGCCGTTAGGGCGTTTCCACATTGAGATAACCTCACCTACCGGGTCAGGGAGCATGGCAATAGCCCGCAGTCCCTCGGCCATCTCATTTATCCGGCCTTCGGTAAGCAGCAGGCGGTCCAGCAGGGCTGTTGACAACCCCCGTTCCCTCCCTTTGCTCATGTCCATCTTATTGGCTTCAATAATCTCATCAGACCGGTCTACCAGTTCCTCAGCCATGACCAGCAGGGCCTGGTCCCTGACAGCAGTGGAAAGGGAACCCATCACCCGGGAAGCCTCCCTGGCTTTTGCGGCTTTGCTCATTACCTCTTCTCTTACCATTACTATCTCCCCCTAGATATTTAGTACAAAATTATCCCTGTGAATTACTTCATCAAAATCCTTATATCCTAAGACCTTGTCAATATCCTTGGTCTTCCTGCCCTTTATTTTCTCTATATCGCCGGAAGGGTAATTGACCATCCCCCTGCCTACTTCCTCATCATTGAAAAAGACCCCTACCATATTGCCAATGCCAAAACTTCCTTCCACACCGGTTATCCCTGAAGGGAGCAGGCTCTTCCCTTTTTCCGTCAGGGCTTTTTTGGCCCCTTCATCAATGAAGATTTTCCCCTGCATTCCGGCACCAAAAGCTATCCAGCGTTTTTTTGAATGGAGCCTGGTTTCCCTGGGTAAAAACAGGGTTCCCAGTTGTTCCCCCTGTAAAATTCTCTTGATAACCTTATGTTCCCGGCCGTGAGCGATAACCATGGGACAGCCTGAATTCATAGCTACCCTGGCAGCCTGTATCTTGGTAACCATCCCGCCGGTACCCAGGCTGGATCCCGAGCCTCCGGCCAGGTGCTCAACTTCCCTGTCAATATCAGTCACCAGGGGAATCAGGCTGGCTTCCCGGTCAACAGATGGATTCCCTGTATACAGCCCATCGATATCTGATAACATAAGCAGCAGCTCGGCATCAATCAGGCTGGCCACCAGGGCGGACAGGGTGTCATTATCCCCAAATCTGATTTCCTCTACGGCAATGGTATCGTTTTCATTGATAATCGGCAGCGCTCCCATCTGCAGCAGGGCATTTATTGCATTCCGGGCATTCAGGAACCTTTTCCGGTCCATAATGTCTTCCCTGGTCAGCAGCACCTGGGCCACCATTATTCCATATTCAGAGAAAAGCTTCTCATACATGTGCATCAACAGTCCCTGGCCGATGGCAGCCAGGGCTTGTTTCTCAGGAATGGTCCTGGGTTTGCAGCTCAGGCCCAGTTTCCCTATCCCGGCACCCTGGGCGCCGGAAGTAACGAGGACAACTTCTTTACCGCTATTCTGCAGGTCGGCCAGTTCCCTGACCAGTTGTTCCATGTGCCCTATATCCAGTTTTCCGTTGGGATAACTGATGGTGGTTGACCCCACTTTGACAACAAGCCGGCTGGCATTTTGGAAATTTCGTAATTCTTTTAAATCGAAAGCCAAGTTAATGGCCCCCTTTTCTGTAGATATCTGATCTGCTGAAAGGTTATCCGGGATGGGGAAAATAGAATGAACACGTTTAACAAGCAGCAATCAGGAAGGAAGCTCGATACGAGGATTCTTGGCTGACGGCCTGTACAGCAAAAAAGTATTTCCCACTACCTGGACCATGGCTGCCCCGGACTGTTCGGAAAGGGCTATAGCCACTTCTTTTTTGTCCTCCGCACAGTTGTTCAAAACCCGGATTTTGATCAATTCCCTCGCTTCCAGCGCATCATCAGCCTGCTGGACTGTTCCGGGCACAATGCCATCCTTGCCAACCTGTATTACCGGGTCCATAGTATTACCCAGGGCCCGCAGGTATCGTTTCTGTTTGCCGGTCAAACTGATTTCCTTTAGCATAAAACACAAATCCTCCCAACTGTTAAACTTAATTATAGCATATCCGGAGACCTGTTGTCAGTCTACAAAATCGAATTCCAGACTCCCGATCCTTACTGTATCCCCATCCCTGGCTCCCTCGGCCCGAAGCTCTTTTTCTATACCCATCGCCTTGATTATCCGCAGGAAGCGTTTGACTGCATCATCATTACTGAAGTCAGTCATAGCATAATGACGCTCTATTTCCTTCCCGCCTATTACATATACACCGTCTTCTCTCTGGATTGAAAATCTGGCTTCCTGGGCAACTCTGGTAACTTTGCCCTCGTCATCAACTGTCACGGTTTCCGCCGGACCGGCAGCAGCCAGGACCTCCGAAACTTTGAACAAAAGCGGGTCAATACCCTCACCGGTTACGGCTGAGACTGGAAATATTTCAAATTCTTCCCCTGTCCCGGCCCTAAACTTCTTCAGGTTCTCCTCTGACCCGGGCAGGTCCATCTTATTGGCCGCAATGACCTGGGGACGACAGGCTATCTTAGGGTTATACGCTTCCAGTTCCCTGTTTATTGCCCTGTAATCCTCCAGGGGATCGCGCCCCTCGGAACCGGCCATGTCCACAACATGGATCAGGACTCTGGTACGTTCAATATGCCTGAGGAATTCATGTCCCAGGCCGGCGCCCAGATGTGCACCTTCAATCAGGCCGGGAATATCCGCCACCACAAAACTGTCCCCGTCAGGTATCCTGACTACTCCCAGGTTGGGAACCAGGGTTGTAAACGGATAATCGGCTATTTTGGGTTTTGCCGCTGATATCCGGGAGATCAGGGTAGACTTGCCTGCATTGGGGAACCCTACCAGTCCCACGTCAGCGAGTAACTTAAGCTCAAGGTTAACCCATCTCTCTTCACCGGGTTCCCCTTTTTCTGCCATACGGGGCGCCTTGTTGGATGAACTGGCAAAACGGGCGTTCCCCCTGCCGCCGCGTCCTCCGGCGGCAACCACAACTTCCTGTCCGGGTTTAACCATGTCGGCAACCAGTTCCCCGGTTTCCGCATCCCGGATGACAGTACCTACTGGAACACGGACCGCCAGGTCACCGGCGCCCCCGCCGTGCATACCCTTTCCCTGGCCATGTTCACCCCGTTCAGCCTTATAATGCCGCTGGTACCGGAAGTCGATCAGGGTCCGCAGTCCTTCATCGGCAATAAAAATTACGTCTCCGCCCCGGCCCCCGTCGCCGCCGCTCGGGCCGCCCAGGGGGACATATTTCTCCCGGCGGAAGGCAACAACACCGTTGCCCCCGTCCCCGCCTTTGACATATACCTTCGCCTTATCGTAAAACATATTTATCACCTGTTTCCCAAATTAACTATTCCCCCGCCGCCACAGGAAGTGAAAGGGTCACGGCTATAATCCCGTCAGCCGAATGGGCCACCGCCAGCCTCCCGTTAATCCTTTTGGCTGCCTCTTCCAGCGAAGCGGCACCTGTTCCGCGAATCGCCGAATCCTCCCTGCACCTGTAGGATGTCCTGAAAATATATTCCCCGTCCTGTTCTCTTATTTCCAGGTTAATTTTCCCAGCCAGGCAGGGGGATGTTTCAGCAGAATGTATGGCTGTCTCCAGCATTCCCCCGACAATCTCTGCAGCTGCCGGCCCGTTATGTATTCCTTTCTCCATCCCGGTTGAAACCTCGTGATGGAGAACGATACCTCTCTCTGCCGCCCTGAGGCCGGAAACCAGGACCGCGGCAGTTATTTCAGGCACTTCCAGCCGGGCCAGCATACCGGCCTGTCCCAGTTCCTCAGCCACCTGTCCGATATACTCGTAAGCCCGGTCATATCTCTTTAACTGGAGCAGGCCTGAAATGACCTGCAGGTGATTCATAAAATCATGTCTCTGAACCCTTAATACTTCAAGCAAATCCTTCATCTGAAACCTCCGCTTAACCCGGTATTGCTAAGGTTATTCTCCTCATGTTTAATATTTCCTTCTCATACATCATAACCGCATGTCCGGCAGCAAGTCAACTAAGCAGTTTTTTCACCGCTTCTGAGACAGGTTCAAAAATAGCCTCAATTACCGGTGTGGGGTTAGGTACCGGCAAGCCCAGCAACTGGGCAAAACTCAGGGCCATGGCTATCAGCATCAGGACACTGAAGGCAGCCAGCTCCCGCCACTGCTGCTTTTTTAACATTCCGGGAACTTCAAAGGCTATTATGGCCAGAAAGACAAGCCCCAGCAAAACAATCATTCTTTTCCACCTCACTATTGTATGGTCAACGGGTCGGAAATCATGGTAGTCCTCCTGACCTGTCCGTCCACTTTAATAGTTACCGGGAGTTCGGCATAAATGTCATACCATACCTGCTCAATTTCGTGCCAGTATTTAGGATATTTTTTGTGGACATGTATGCCCATCCCAAAAATATCAGCCTTTAACTCTTTCCTGGCCTTATCAAGGGAAGCCTGGGCAAGAATCCTCACTGACTCACTGTATGCCCTGCTCAGTTCCTTTATGACTGCCGGGTCACCCACAGGCACACCGCCGTCAACTTCAACCACATCGGCTTCTGTTTTTATATTAATTTCCATGATCAGTCTGCCATTTCTTATCGTGGGTTTATATTCACTGGAACTGCGGGACATGGACAGGGAAACCCTGCCTTTTTCGGGCCCTTGAAATTCTACCGGAACTATGCCTCCCTGAGCTTTTCCCATCATAAAAAGAAACCCTTTCGTTTCTGATGGAGTCAGGTAACCGGCCAGCCGATCCTGCTTAAATACGGCCAGCCCATCCAGGATAACTGTCTGCTGGGTTTCCTTAGCCCCCCTCTGGCCTCCGGCTGACTCTACCGGAATAATGGCTTTTATGGCCGGAGCCACAGCATCCTGCCCCGGGGTTATCAGGGTTTCGGAGAACTCCTTCAGATCGACCGCATATGATTTTGACACCCGGTTATTGCCCTTGGACAGGAGTTCTGTCACTTCGTTCGATAATATCTGCTCAACCTCCGGCAGGGTCTGCATAATACTCTGGGCAGACTGTTTGGCCACAATGACCATTGACCGGAGCCTGACATCCTTATGGCGCTGCATATAGTCAACAATATCATTTATCCCTTTTTTCGCAGTTTCCTGTCCGATAAAAGTCACCTCATTATGGTACATGACTATAACCCTGGGAGACCTCTGGGAAACATTTCTCCCGGCATCAAACCAGGAATCTCCAATTTCTGAAATCAGCCAGTCAGGGTTATATTCAACGGCTCCTCCTCCCTGCTGACCTCCACCCAGCTGCCGGGGCCTGACCACAAGGAAACTGAGCCTGTATTTTTCCTGCCCCATGACCTCTATCTTATCAAAACCGGCTGCCGATACAATTGCCAGATCCTCAATCTCTTTCCTGCTCCAGCATCCCTCAAGAAAAATCATGGTAATAATAATTATAATTGTAGTTGTTATTCTAAGAGCCCCGGTCCTTTTGAAAAAATTTTGTTTGTCCACTCAATTTTCCTCCTTTCCTTCGAATAATTGCTATAACCAACAGGACCATGGGAATCCCAAGTTCAAATATATACGCATAATACGGGACATATTCCGCCAGGAACTTTACCAGTTCCCGTGAGTTGTCAAACAGTACTATTGAATAAACCAGGGTGATGATACCCACCGGGTACACCAGGGGCCTGTAATCACTGAGACCCACCAGGTGGGATGCTGAAAGCACGGAAGCCAGGTAAAAGACGGCAACCTTGACGGTTATCCCTGCAACCCAAACAATAATGATTATTGCTTCTAGCCTTTGAAGGAAATCTCCCACATTGACATAACGGGCCAATTCCAGGGTGGGAAAGACAAAATGGGCTTCCTGTTCTGACCCAAAGACCAGAACCCCGGCCAGGATGGGAAGAGTCAGAAAAACGGCAATTATTAAGACGGCTGCTGCTACCGATTTCGCTGCCTCGGCCGGCTTGTTCAGGTAAGGCAGGAACATCAGGATGACGACGACTTCACCGCGCCAGGCGCTTGGAGTCACGGATCCTGCCAGGACAGGCTTAATCCCATATTCCAGCAATGGCAGCAGGTTACCGAATTCCCATTCTTCGATAGTCAAAAAGACAAGAGCAGCCAGCACAAGGAAAAACTGGGGAAAAACGAACTGGTTGACCCGGGCAATCACTTCTATGCCCCCCCGCACAGCCATGGCTGCCAGAGTTAAAACCATGATATTGAAAACCAGTATTGGCGTCTCCGGCAGGAAGGCTGACACCAAAAAATCGCCAAATTCCCTGATTATTATCGAATTGATATGGATAAAGAAAAGAAGATATGCCAACCCCACCAGTTTCCCCGGGTATTTACCCACCAGGACAGGTGCATATTCAACAAATGACTTGTCTGGGAAATACCCTCCTAGCTTTGTGCAAACCAGCCCTACCAGCAGTCCGAAAGCCGTTGCCCCTAAAAGAGCAGACATCCAGCCATCGTGCCCGGCCACTTCGGCTGTAATGGCAGGCAGAAAAAGAAACCCGGTGGCAGCTACGGTGGTAACCAGCAGAAACATCATCTGGGTACCGGCCACTTTTTCGTTCTGAGACATTATTTCATTGTCCTCCTGACCCTTTTGGGGGCTTTTGGCTTCTGTCCGGGTTCCTCCCGGACAGTATTCATCTTACCCATCAGTTTCGGCCTGGTATCCATCATCCACCAGGGCAGGCGCAGAAACATGTCCTTAAAATCACGCCAGACGGTAGGTGTCAGTGGCTGCAAATACGACATCCCGAAGGAGCGCAAAGAAGAAAGGTGAATCAGTACCGCCAGCAGCCCCACCATTATCCCAAACAGCCCAAGCCCCGCGGCCAGGGCCATCAGGGGAAACCTGAGAACCCTCAGGGCAAAAGCCCCTGAATAAGATGGCAGGGTAAATGATGCGATGGCGGTAAGGGCTACCACGATGACCATGGCAGGTGAAACAAGCCCGGCAGTAACCGCCGATTGCCCGATTACCAGCGCTCCCACGATACTGACTGCCTGGCCGATATTTCTCGGCAGCCTGACCCCGGCTTCCCTGAGGACCTCAAAGGTGGTTTCCATTATCAATGCCTCAACAAAAGCGGGGAAAGGCACCCCTTCCCTGGCCGCAGCGATAGATATCAGCAGCGGTGTGGGGAGCATCTCCTGGTGGTATGTGGTCACAGCTATGTATAGGGGCGGCAGAAGCAGGGCAATATTAAGGGTCACAAACCTGATGCCCCTGATAAAGCTGGCAAAAGGCCATCTGAGGTAGTAATCTTCACTGGCCTGCAGCAGCTGGGGAAAGGTTACCGGCACCAGCAGCATGAAGGGTGTGGTATCAACCATAATAGCCACCTGCCCTTCAAGCAGACCTCCGGCAACCTTATCCGGCCTTTCAGAAGACTGGACTGTAGGGAAGAGGGACAGGGGGGCATCTTCAATCAGTTCCTCAATGTATCCGCTCTCCAGTATTCCGTCGACCTTAATGCCTTCCAGGCGTTTTTTTACTTCCCCGACTGTTTTGGGGTTTACCACCCCTTCCAGATAACAGATACTTACTGCGGTTTTAGTATATTCGCCTATTTTCACAGTCTCAAACTTTAACCCGGAAGATTTAATTCTTCTTCTTATAAGCATGATATTGGTCTGCAGGTTTTCATTGAACCCTTCCCTGGGTCCTTTTACCACAGTCTCGGTATCCGGCTCCTGGAGTCCCCGCTGGACCCAGTCCTGGGCAGACAGGGCAAACCCGCTGTTAATCCCATCCACAAGCAGGATTGTTTCCCCTGTCAGCACCGAATCCACCAGGTCATTCATGCTTCTCTGATGTTTGACTTCCGTAAACGCAATCAGCTTTTCACTAAAAAAGTCTGCGGCATTCTTTCCGGACGCTTTTTCCTTCAGTTTTCCGGCTTCATACATCAGAGTTTTGACCAGGTCATCGGAAAGCATCTTTTTGTTGACAAGTCCGTCAACATATATAATCGCTGCCCTAAGGGAAATGCCGGGGCCCACATCGAATTCCCGGACAATAATGTCACTGCACCGGTCGAAAACAGACCGGAGGCAGGCCACGTTTTGGGCCAGGTCGGCAGATACGGGGATATCCTGGCCCCGATCCGCACCTGTCCCCTGGGTATTTGAAGGTTTATGAAAGACTTTTTTCAGCAGCTTTTTCCATTGGTTCAGCATAATATCACCAACTATTATAGTCATATTGCCTTAAGCAGGTTATTGAGCCCGGCCCCGCTTTTTTCGCGCCAGCCAGACAACGATTAACATCAGGGGGATGAATACCTGTATGATTGACACATAGGCGGCATAAACCTCCGGCCGGAAGAAATTCCTCAACTGATCATAGTTTTCAAATAGCAGAATTGACAGGGATACCATTATTACTGTTAAAGGCAGAACCAGGGGCCGGTAATCATTTAATTTCAGAATTTTGCCCATGGTAAAAACTGCCGTATAGAAAAACACAACAATTTTTATGAAATTCGCTGCTACCCAGACTATAAGAAAACCGCCTTCCACCCTTTCGATAAAATCAGCTACCGATACTGTTTCTACCGCCAATAAAAATGGATAGGTCTGTATAGCCGCCAACCGTGCCCCCAGGCTGATGACTATAAATAACAGCACTGTCACCAGTAACCCCCCCGCCAGCAGCACACTTAAGGGCATGAACAGGTAATGTCTCACACTCCTGTTCAGATGGGGCAGAAGCATAAACCAGATTGCCACATCACCGTAAAAAGCCCACTGGGTAATCCCTCCCCGGACAACCGGAGAAATCCCCTTCTCCAGCAGGGGAAAGAAATTCTCCAGGCCATCCACTCTAAATGTCAGAGTGCTGCTTATCAGGATTCCCAAAACTGTTAATGGTATCAGGAACTGGGCCGCCCGGACAATAACCTCCAGGCCGGCATAGGCCGACCATGCAGTAAGTAAAGCAAAAACCACAAGAAAAACAATAAGGGGTGTCTCACCATAAAAGGACGTTACCATCAGTTCCCCAAAATCCCGTAAAGTAATACTGGCAACATGCATTGTAAATATAACAAAAATCAGCCCGGTTATTTTTGCCAACAGACTGCTGCCAAGGGCTTCCAGGAACTCCACCACTGTCCTGCCGTCAAACAGGGAGGCAATCCATGACAAAAACAGTGCATTGGCCGCTCCCATTAAAGTAGCCAGTATCCCGGCTATCCATACATCCTGGTACCTGTCACCGACAGTTAAGATGGGCACACTTCAGATGATTGGAGGTGTAAGCACCATTACTGTTATAACCACAGCCTGCCGGCTGCTGATTTTTTGCTGCATTAGTAACCCACCCCCTATCCAAACCGGTGAATAATCCCTTCACCTGCCGACGGGTAGTGAAAAGAAATGTTATCACAGACCAGGCGGCATGCCCCGCATTCCAGACAAAACCCGTGCAGGTTAAAAGTGATTTTACCGTCGATAACTGTGAAAAGACCGGCAGGACAGACATAACGACAAGTCATTTCATCACATTCCCCACTGCACCTGTCTGGATCAATTATTTTTTGCTCTCCTATTTTGACGACCATATGGCCTGCACCAGGTCAGCCAGCAGTTTTCCCGGGGGCTGCCTGTCCAGTACTTCCCTCCTTATTAATCTTCTCTTTTCCTTTCGGGATATGGGGTAAACCGTTGAAACCTGCATTGAAACATGGTTTATCAGACTTATATAATCGGCTACCAGGGTCGGATTCCGGGAAAACCAGCCCGGAACCCTCCTGTTGGCCCGCATATCCTTCAGCACAAAGCTGTTTTCAAGCCTCTCCCTGTACCTGTAAAGCGTGCTCCGGGAAAAGTCTTTTTTCTCCAGGGCCTCCAGTGCCGTTTGGGCGGCAAAATTGCCTGAATACATGGCCAGGTTTAACCCGTGAGTGCCGTTTACCAGACCGGCCGAATCACCCGCTATCAGCATTCCGTCAAATACAAGGGGCGGTATAGCATTAAAACCGCCTTCGGGAATCATGTGGGCAGTACGCTCTACGACAGTTCCGCCATCAATCAGTGGTTCAATGGCCGGATTCTTCTTAAGTCTGTCCAGGATAAAAGCAATATTAACCTTCTTCTGAGCCAGGGTCCTGACACTGACACCTGCATTGATTCCCAGGTGTTCTTTAAAGGTATATAATGAACCGGCGCCGATAAGTCCGGCCGTAGCGTCACCAAGGAGTCCTATAACCGCTCCCTGCCTTTCTTTCAGCATTAAACGCTGGTTTATGACCTCTTCAGGCAGGGCTATCATTTCTTTCATGTACAGAGAATAGTTTTTTGCTGCGCCTTTCCTGATTAATCCTGCCTCCTCAGCCAGTATCGGGTTTACACCCTGGGCAAGAATTATAATACCGGAATAAATATCCCCTTCCCGGGAACCGCTTACCCTGACCCCGGTGATCCGTCCCTTCTTGAGGATCAGGCTGTCTGCTTTGCACCCTGTCCAGAGGGTGACTCCGGCCTCTTCCGCTTTCGCGGCATACCACCGATCAAAGGTCGCCCTCATAATAGAAAACTTGTTATAAGGCGGATTGTCAAAATTATACCCTGTGTAACCCAGTTTAACGGCTGAATTCTCGGTCAAAAGCCAGTATTGCTGGTTCACCAGGGTGCGTTCCACCGGTGCGTCCTGCCAGAAGTCCGGAACAAGTTCACGGGTGGGAAGAGAATATACCGCTCCCCCGCTCATATTCTTGGAGCCT
Source organism: Firmicutes bacterium HGW-Firmicutes-14 (assembly GCA_002840275.1). Lineage (GTDB taxonomy): Bacteria > Bacillota > Thermincolia > Thermincolales > UBA2595 > W-Firmicutes-14. Next base: position 220,947 of record PHAB01000002.1, on the reverse strand, counting down.
GGGTAAGGTCCGCGCTCAAGGAGCAGTACACCGGTACCCGTCAAAGCCACGGTATGTGCTGCCGTTATACCGGCAACACCGGCCCCAATGACAACTACCGGCCAGTACTGTTTATCAGCAGGTACTGTTTCTGAATAACCAATTTTTGTCTCGTTCTGAATGACCGGCCACTCCTTTTCTGAACTATACAGTTATTATTTCCCTGAACCGGTTACTTATCCAAGAATGGTGTTGTCAGTCAACGAAAAACTTGATTCAGTATCGTTTTTCTTATAATTGACAACACCATTTCAGTTGGGTAATAAATCAGGGGAGTGTTCATAAGTTCACTTATGAACACTCCCCTGGAAAATTCGATATTTCAATGAGAATTTTTAGCCGGCCAAATCCTATACGTTACCGGTTTAGACGGCAGCTCCGGCTTCGGCATATACACTTACCTGTTTTTTGTCCTTGCCTTTTCTTTCAAACTTAACAACACCGTCTACCAGTGCAAAAAGGGTATCATCCCTGCCGATGCCCACATTGTTGCCCGGATGAATTTTGGTACCGCGCTGGCGGACAAGGATATTTCCTGCGGCAACAACCATACCGTCGCTGCGTTTGACACCAAGGTATTTGGGGTTGGAATCACGGCCGTTCCGGGAACTGCCCACCCCTTTTTTATGAGCAAATAATTGAAGATTAATATTCAGCATGAGGTCCACCTCCTCCTAAAAACTCTTATATATTTGGAATAATTCTTTTGCAGATTTTTAAGCCCTATGACCATTGTCTCCAGGATAGCTTCAGCCTGAATACTTTCTGTTTCAGCAAGCTTATCAGGCAGGCTGCATCTTAAAACTCCCGAATCGTCAATCTGATAATCCAGTCCTTTTTTGACGTAATTCCCCAGACCGAGCAGGGCTGTCTGTGCCAATACGGAAACCGCCGCACAGACGATATCCTCACCGGGGGGCTTATACCCGGCATGGCCCTTAACACTGTAACCCTTTAGCATTCCGTTTGACCTGTTAACCGAAACAATAATCATGGCCTTCAATCCTAGGCTTCGATTTTTTCCACAGCTACCCTGGTATAAGGCTGGCGGTGGCCGGTCTTACGACGGTAATTTTTCTTGGCCTTATATTTGAAGACAACTATCTTCTTACCTTTGCCCTGGCCAAGAACCTTAAGCACCACTTTAGCCCCGTCAACCAGGGGAGAACCTATCCTAAAGTCTCCCTCTTTTTCTACAGCAAGCACATCAGTAACTTCGACAGTTTCACCTTCACCGGCATTCAGTTTCTCAACGAAGATGACATCACCTTCTTTGACCCGGTACTGCTTGCCTCCTGTGGCGATAACGGCGTACATAAATACACCTCCCTCTCTGAACTCGCCAATCCGGGCACCTTTGGTTTGTGGGCTTCCGGTTAGGGCCTTTCGGCGCCGAGTCCGGCAGCCCGCCCTTTTTGAGCGGTTTTCAGCAGAGCCGCAGACTCTGCCTACAATACAATATTCTATAGCACAGGATGGCCTTTGTCAAGATTGATTAGTATTGCAATCATGAATTACTCCGGTTTTTTGTTGATTCATATATTCTATGAAGGTATATCCTTTGCCACGTAGAATAATGTTAGCAAGGAGGGAGATGATATTGACGGAGCAGGAAATTAAAATACCCACTGACGGCAGGCCGATTGAAGCTTCGGTGATGCATCAGGAGGAAAAACCGGGTAAGGCATTCCTGGTTCTTCCCGGCAGGGGCTATACCGTAAACCACTTCCTTTTGGATTACCTGTGGAGGATGGCTGCGGAGAGCGGTTTTTACTCCGTGAAGGCTGAATACAGGGGCTATACCTACCGGTACATGGGAGAACCTTATGACCACAAAACTACCGGCATAGATACCGGATACATATTAGATTACCTTGAGGATACAGGGTACGGTCCGCAGGATATAACTGTCTGTGCCAAATCCCTGGGGACAATGGCCCTGGCGATGCTGCTTCTTAACAGGGACATTACATTTAACAGGGCTGTCCTCCTGACACCTGTCCTTTACTATAACACCGAAAAGGAAATTATCCCTGTTTGGGACAACTATAAAGCCAAGGTCAGGAAATCATACCTGGTTTTCGGAAGTGATGACCCTTATTGTGACCCTGAAACGGCCGGCATGGTCTTCCCGGATGAATTGATAAGTTTCTATGAAGGATTCGACCATGGCCTGCAAATGGATGGAAACTACCGGCGGACCATTGAAGTAAACTCTGAAATCATTGAAAAGGTGAAGGATTTTATTTGCGGATAAAAAATATTAAACGTTTATTAGATAAAAGGAAGGTTTTACATAAAACCTTCCTTTTGAATTGGGAATATAGTATATGAGTTTGACAAAAAATAGTATGAGAATCAATAAGGAGGTCCGCTTTGAAGGATAAGATGATTCTGGGACTTATAGCCGGTTTCGGCGGGGCAGTCATAATGGGGATACTGGATATTTTATTTAACTTGCTTCCTGGAATAAATACAAAATTCATATATGGAGTTTCCCAGTTGTTTACCCCGATAACCTTAGCAGAAAGCCCTTACGGATTTTTTATGGGATTAACGGCAAGCCTTGTCTGTGGTACTCTGGCGGGTCTGTCATTCATTCTGGTGTTCGAAACAACCGGATACGATTACCTCTTCCTGAAGGGTTCAATAACAGGTTTGCTGCTCTGGTTGCTGCTCTGTGGAATTACAGGTACTGTCCTTGGCTTAAACATGGAGGACACGTTTATCGATAATATGGTTATGATAATCATCCACCTGGGTTACGGCCTCACCGGAGCATGGTTGATTAACAGGTTCCGGCCCCGGCCTCAAGAGGTCACCGGAGAAAATAGCCGCGGTTAATCACCGGATTGGCGGTTAGCCACGGGATAAAAGAACGGCAGCCATCTGCTGCCGAAACTGGTACTATGGAGGCGTGTTTTATGAAAGATAATTTCCTGCGCGGTACAGCGGCAGGTTTCACCGGGGCTGTGGTGATGAGTGTATTTGATTTTATTCTTAATTTGATTCCCGGTATCAATATAGAACTTATCTTCGGCATATCAAAATTATTCGTTCCCCGGTCAATGACCGGAACCCTTGCAGGAAGCACCGTGGGCCTTATATCACATCTGGTTTGCGGAATCCTGGTAGGCCTGGTAATGCTGGTTATCCTGGAAATAGCCGGGTATGATTACCTGTTGGCAAAAGGCGCTATTATGGGTTTGGCCTCATGGTTCCTGTTGTGCGGGATCCTGGGTAAGGCGCTCGGGCTCAGGATGCAGGACAGGTTTATTGATAATTTACTGATTATGCTTATTCATATCCCCTTTGGTCTCACTGTTGTATGGTTCCTGGATCGTTTCCGCCCCAAACCGGAGGTTACGGGTTAAACTTAGTAAAAGGCCTGCCCATAAGCTACGGCTCCTGTATCACAAAGGAGGTACAATCTTTGAAAGACAAATTTATCCTTGGGGGAACAGCAGGCATGGCCGGTGGAGTGGTTATGGGGCTGTCTATTTACCTTCTGAATCTGATTCCGGGTATCAGTATACATATGATAACCCGGGTTGCCCTGCTGTTTTCTCCTTCAGCTGTTAGTGGGCCGGTGCAGAGCAATATTATCGGGTTTATAGGGCATTTATTTTGCAGTGCTCTGGTAGGATTTATTGCTATAATGCTACTCGATTATACCGGTTACAGCCACTCGTTCTTAAAAGGTCTGGGATTCGGTGCTGTTGCCTGGTTTGCGTTATGTGGTGTCCTGGCCAGAATTCTTAACCTGAATATGGCAGACAAATTCGTCGATTCTGTATTGCTTCTCCTGGTTCATGTCCTGTTTGGAGTCATTACAGTATGGATTATAAATCGTTACCGGTACAGAGAAGAAGTATAACCCGCTTACTTCCCATATATGAATGCGGTCAAGACTTCTTTCTTATTTGCCCACATCGACCATCCTGGCTTTACAATAGGTACGGAATACTTTGGTTATTTCCACCGGGACTGTCTCTCCGATTAAAGAGCTGGCTGCCTCGATATCCACTATGAATCCGTTAACCCTTCCTATCCCATCATAGATATTTGTGGCGTGGGGTTCCTCCACTTTTACCTCGAGAATCTGGCCGGGACGGACCGGAACACCGATAGCATCAATTTCCGACTGGGAATGGAGGGCCCGGATATTTATAACCTCCTGGTGGTAATGCTCACATCCCCTGACCAGGATATGTTTGCGGGTCTTAGATTCCATGTCTCTCAGGTTTATACCGCTGCCGCCAATCAACAGTGAGGCAACGGTCGGATGGACCTCCACAAGGATAGCCTCGGCGCTGGTATGCTGGGCCAGTTTGAGGATCTCGTTTTTTGCCCTGATACTGATGGTTTCCTCGGACAGGACCTTCCCTTTCCCCTCACAATAGGGGCATGGTTTTAGCAATACATTTTCCAGACCCTGGCGCACCTTCTTTCTGGTTATTTCAACAAGACCCAACTGGGTAAGTCCCAGGATGTTGGTCTTGGTCTTGTCCTTTCTTGTTTCCTCTTCCAGTTTCTGCAGCACCAGGTTTTGGTGACTCTGGCTCAGCATATCGATAAAGTCGATGATAATGATTCCACCTATATTTCTGAGCCTTAGCTGCCTGCATATCTCCGTGCAGGCCTCCAGGTTTGTCTTCAGAACAGTGTCGGCCAGGTTTGTGCTGCCGACATATTTGCCGGTATTTACATCAATAGCTGTCAGAGCTTCAGTGCGGTCAATAACAATATAGCCGCCGCTTTTAAGCCAGACCCGGGGCTTCAGAATCTTCTCTATCTCTTCCTCTACTCCATATTTCTCAAAAAGGTTTTCCTGCTCATAAAGGGTGACCCGGCCCTTAAGTTCCGGGGATGTCAGCTCCATCAGTTCCATAACCTTTTCATATTCATACCGGGAATCTATAATCAGGCTGTCGATATCTTCGGTAAAGAGGTCCCTGAGTATCCTCTGCACCAGTTCCAGGTCCTTGTGGATAAGGTTCGGGCAGGGACCATGACAGGCCTTGTTCTGAATCTTCTTCCACAGTTTGGTAAGCAGCAAAATGTCCTGGCGGAAGTCTTCTTCACTAAGGCCTTCGGCAATGGTCCGGACGATCAGGCCCATGTTGGGAGGCTTAAACTTTTCCACCACATTCCTGAGCCGTTCACGCTCTTTTTCATCCTCGATGCGTCTTGATATGCCAATGTAATCCACATTGGGCATCAGAACCAGGTATCTCCCCGGCAGGGTCATATTGGTAGTAACCCTGGCCCCCTTGGTACCTATGGGTTCCTTGGCTATCTGGACCAGCACCTCCTGGCCTTCTTTCAGTACATCAGTAATATTGTGTCCGGCACCGGGTTCAAACCCCTCTTCACCGCTTCTCGGTGCCAGGGCGTCCTCGACAAACAGGAAAGCATTCTTATCCAGGCCAATGTCTACAAAAGCCGCCTGCATGCCGGGCAGGACGTTTTCGACCTTTCCCTTATAAATATTGCCCACCAGTCTCTGGTTCAGTGAGCGTTCAATATATATCTCAACTACCACTTTATCTTCGATAACGGCAACCCTGGTTTCTTCTTCCCTGACATTTACCAGAATTTCCTTCAACAATCAGTTTCACCTCCTACTGCCGGATATAGTGTAGTAATCCATGGGGTCCAGCATTTCTCCGCCTTCATCCACGTACAATGCTATGCGTTTTATATACAGGGTTTCACAATCAACAGGCAGGCCTGTGCTGCCCACAAAAGCGCAGATAACCTCCTCAGGCCTGACATTACCTTCATTCCCGGTTACTGTCGAGATAAAAAAATCTATCTTGGTGTCAAAAATATCTGCCTCAAACTTAAGGATTCCGGGACGGATATTTTTTTGCCTGGGGCCTTTTTTGGTTCTTTTGGTGATATTCACCTCAGAACGGTCCATGAAATCCGTTATCTTTCTTTTCATTTCACCGGTATCCAGGAGTCCCTCCAGTTCGGCAGTAACAACGTATTCTGCCCGGTTGACCACAGCCATCAGCGGAGGCGCCTTATCCGGGACTGACCGCACCGATTTCATGACTATTCCCGGCGGCAAGGCTTTGTCCAGCCGGGCGGCCAATTCTTTAAGCTCCATATCGTTCTTCAGGTCAATATCCAGGTACTCCTTTTCGCTGGTCACTCCCACTGCCAGGGCCGAGGCAAAATTCATCCTGGGATGGGGGTTAAACCCTTCCGAGAAGGCTATGGGGATTTGAGCCCTGCGGATAGCCCGTTCAAACGCCTTCATCAGATCCAGGTGGGACAGGAACCTGACCGGGTCACCTTTGGCAAATTCTATTCTGACCCGCGCCATTTACCCCACCCCCTTTATATCAAGGCCGGCAGGAAGATTCTGGCACACCCCGCAGACTGTACATTCCCCAAACCTGCAATCCCCTGTAGTCTTTCCGGTAAAAGCATTATTATATTCTGATACCAGGAATTCATGGGTTACACCCGTATCAATGTGGCTCCACGGAAGGGTTTCCTCCATGCCGAAAGGCCTGTTCGCATAAAACCAGGGGTCTGTCCCTGTTTCCCGGAAGGCCTGCAGCCATGTCTCAAACTGAAACCGGTCAGTCCAGCTGTCAAACCGGCAGCCCAATTCCCATGCTTTTTCAAGGATTTCAGCAACCCTGCGTCCTCCCCGGGCAAATACAGCCTCAATAAAACTCAGGCGAGCATCGTGCCAGTTAAAAGTAATTCGCCTGTTCTTAAGTTTTCCGGCAAGGTACTGCTGTTTTTCCAGCAGTGTCTCCATGCTGTCCTGGCCCACCCATTGAAAGGGTGTATGGGCTTTCGGCACAAAAGACGATGCACTTACTGTTACCTTCAGCCGGCCTGCCCGGCTGCCCAGGATATCCCGGCCCAGGGCTACCACCCTGTGGGCCAGGGCTGCTATACCGTCCAGGTCCTCATTGGTCTCAGTGGGCAGTCCAATCATGAAATACAGTTTCACAGAAGTCCATCCGGCTTTAAATGCACCTTCCACCGCTCCCAGGAGGTCATTCTCCGTGACTCCCTTGTTAATAACATCTCTCAGCCTCTGAGTACCTGCTTCCGGCGCAAAGGTAAGGGTTGTCTTTCTAACCCTCTGGACCTGTTTGGCCAAGTCCACGGAAAAAGAATCAGCCCTCAGTGAAGGCAGGGAAACCCCGATTCCCTGCCCGCCGTACCTGTCCATTAATGATTCAATAATGCCCCGGACACACGAATAATCACTGGTACTTAGTGAAGTCAGGGATATCTCATCATATCCCGTGTTCCTTACCTGTTCCCCGGCCTGTTGCAGGATAGTCTCGGGGTGTTTCTCCCTAACAGGCCGGTAAATCATGCCGGCCTGGCAGAACCGGCACCCCCTGCTGCACCCGCGGAGCACCTCCAGCATAATCCGGTCATGGACAATCTCCATGTAAGGTACAATAGGTTTTGTGGGAAAGTCCGTCCTGTCCAGGTCTTGTACGATCCTTTTAGTTATTTTAGCAGGGGTGAAAGACACATTGGGGACCACCTCTTTGATGGTCCCGTCGGAGTGGTAACCAAAATCATAGAAACCCGGTACATATACCCCGGGGATCCCGGCAAGCTCTTTCAGTAAACCCCTTTTTCCGGCGACGCTGGAAAAACCCTTGTGGGTTTTGATTATATCTATTATGTCATGTATGCCTTCTTCCCCTTCGCCTATAAGAAACACATCAATAAAAGGGGCAATTGGCTCGGGGTTATATGCCGTTGGCCCTCCCGCCAGGACAAGAGGCCACCTATCATCACGTTCAGCCGCCCTTAAGGGTATACCCGCAAGGTCAAGCATATTTAATACATTGGTAAAGCTCATTTCATATTGAAGCGTAAAGGCCACCACATCAAAGTCAATTATGGGCCTGTAAGATTCAAGAGAAAACAGGGACAGCCGGTTCTCCCTTAGCTTTTCCTCCATATCGACCCATGGGGCGAACACCCTCTCCATCAGGGTGTCTTCCCTTGAATTCACAGTGTGATACAATATCCGGAGTCCCAGGTGGGACATGCCTATCTCATATACATCAGGAAACGCAAAGGCAATCCTGACTGAAACCGTGTCCCAGTCCTTATGCACCGAATTCAGTTCATTGCCCTGGTAGCGGGCAGGTTTAATCACTTTGGGCAAAATCCTGTTCTCTATAAACTGTCTCATCTTAGCCCGTTTCCTCCCAGTCGTTCTCATTGTTACTCGTCTTATTGTTAATGATCTTATTATACCCACATCTGTTATTATACCCAAAGGATGGTATTATTCAATTCTACAAAGTCATAAAAAATCCTCTTATTTTTTCCGGCCGGCCAGGACTCCCACAGGAACCTCAGGACCCCGGGCAAGCATTTCTTCGATTACCTCTCCCTCTGTCAGAGTCCCTTTAATCTTCTGGTCCCTGCCCACTACTACTACCAAGTGATATTTCTTTGGCACAAAGTACTTCACCACATCTTTTAAGTGTATTGTCTCAAGGGCAACCACCTGACGGGACAGCAGTGCCCCCTCCCTGAACAGTTCTTCCTTTTTTCGGGCAAGAAATTTCATAAAAATGTACATGGCTGTCCCTTTCTCCTTTACCGCCGAATATATCAAAAAAACTGCAATTATCAAAAACCCCGGGCTTAAACCCCGGCCTGACCCCAGGGACCATACCCCGATTCCAGCCATGACCATACCCAGGTATTTAGAGACCTCTGCAGCCCGTTCAGTGGCCCTCTTGACCCCGATGTGCAGGGAGGTGAAGGCCCGGAAGACACGACCGCCGTCCAATGGCATGGCAGGTAAAAGGTTGAAGGCCCCCAGAAGAAGATTGCAGCGGATAAAAAAAGGAAGCCACTGCGGGTCTCCGATGCCTGAGCATTTGAGCACATAACCGAGGAGGGCCAGGAAACAGTTGGTAAGCGGGCCTGCAATGGCCACATAAGTTTCAACCGCCGGTTCAATCTCAATGTTACCCTCTATCCTTGCCACCCCGCCAAAAGGCAGCAGTTCAACTTCCTTCACTTTGATACCGTATCCGGCCGCTGCCACAACATGTCCCATTTCATGGAGGAATACCACACAAAATACTATCAGAGCCTGTACCAACTGGCCAAGGTACCAGTAGAGGAAAATGAGCAGCAGAAAAAACACGTTGAGCCGCAGTTCAACGCCAAATACTGTCAGAAGCCTCATTTCAGAGTCTGGACCGGGTCTGCCGGTTGACCGTCAACTATGACTTCAAAGTGCAGGTGGGGCTCCCGGTCGTCCGGCTGCCCGGTTTTCCCCAGAACATCCCCTTCCTTTACAACCTGTTCGTTCTCTACAAGGACTTCTGACAGCCCTGCATATCTCATCATTTTTCCGGAGGCGTTTTTTACCATGACATATTTCCCATGCCGGGCATTTTCCCCGGTGGTCACCGTCCCGCCAGCGGCAGCTTTAACTTCCGTCCCTTCAGAAACTGCTATATCTACCCCTTCATGGAACACCTGCACATCTTCTCCGGGGTACTCTACCCAGCCATATTGGAGAATTACCCGGCCTGAAACCGGCAGGGACACCAGAGAATCAGGCTCTGCCTTGCTGGCAGCCGTTTTTGCCGGCGGGGATACATCTTCAATTACCGGCCATTCCAGGTTTCCTAACTGGGTAGCTACCCTGACTGCCTTGTAAAATACCGGCGCCACATCTGTTTCCGTGGTGAAAAGATATCTTAACCCGCTTTTCAGTGAACCGGTAAAAGGTATGTTTAGTTTGAACAGCCCAAAGACCAACAAAAAAATCATAAATGAAACGGCTATCTGGATCAGCCACTTATATTCTTTAAGCCTCCTCCTGTAAAAAACCGTTTTATCCACTACCGGACCTTTTGTGGGGCGATAGTTTTCGTACAGGTAATCCAGGTCGTGTTTATCCTCATTATTTTTCTGCCCGATATTAATCTTCATCCGCTTTCCCCCCGAACCTTCATTTTTTGGAAGCAGGTAACCTCCGGCACTGGGACAACTATGTTTCTTAACTATGTATATTGGGGAAAGGGGGAAAGTATGACAAGCCAAAGATGTTATCAGGCAAGAAAAACCTAACAGAAAAAGCTGGCTCATTTTTTTAGAGTCAGCTCCGTTATACATACTTGTCTAAATATTGTCCTTTGCCCGGTTCAGGTGAAGATTCAGGTTTGGTCACTGTGGTTGTCTTGCCCCCGGATATGTAAGCCCGTCCACATTCAGGACAGATATCTGAGGAAAACTGCACATGCTGAGCCACAATTTTTCTTCCCTTTTCCAGGGCTTCAGCCTGTTCATGGCGCACATGCTGGGATTCATGGGCAGCCACTGCTGACGCCGATGCCTCGGGAGATACACGGGCAGGAGTTTTGAACGATACCGCCGGGTCGTTGGAAACATCCCGGTACTTCCTGCTCTCACAAGTTTCACAGGTCTCCAGTCCCATCCGTTTTCTGGCCCTTAAGACAGGGTCATTTTTCTCCATGGTCCTGCTCATATATTGAGCTGCACCAAGTTTAACCCCACCGACCATTTCGTTCACATCCTCAGATGTATAACTTTTCTATATTATATCATATTATTCTAGAACGTCAAAACCTGTCTCCTCATGTAAACATTCAGCAGAATCCCTACACCGAGCATATTGGCCAGCATAGAACTTCCCCCGTAGCTGAAAAAAGGCAGAGGTATGCCGGTTATAGGCATAATTCCAGCAGCCATTCCCACATTAACCAACAGGTGGAACACTATTATCGACACTATTCCGGTAGCCAGGAGGGCGCCGAGCATATCCTTGGACCTCATGGCTATGACGATCCCCCGGTATACGAAAAGATAGAAAAGCAGCAGCAGGGCCGATACCCCTAAAAAGCCGAGTTCCTCACCCACGACAGAAAAAATAAAGTCATTTTTCTGTTCAGGCAGGAAATTCAGCCTGGTCTGGGTCCCCTGGTAAAGGCCTTTGCCCCACAACCCTCCGGAACCCAGGGAAACCAATGACTGGATAACATGGTAGCCCGCACCGCGCGGGTCTTTATAAGGGTCTGTAAAGATGGTCAGCCGGTCAAGCTGGTATGGTTTCAGCGGTTTTTCCAGCCCGAAGGCCAGCTGTGCAGTGAGAATTCCCCCCACCAGCAGGGCGCCTGTCAGAATCAGGATGATAAGATGGGTAGGCCTTGCCCCGGCAACAAACAGCATTCCAAAATAGATGCCGATAAAAACCAGGGCGGTACCCAGGTCTGGCTGCATTATTATCAGTCCCATGGGCAGCCCGAAAAAAACAAAGGTTGGAATCAGGTCTCTGAACCGGGACAGTTTTCCCTCCCGTCCGGCCAGGTAGACGGCAAATGTGATAACCATGGCTATTTTGGCAAATTCCGAGGGCTGAAGGTTAAAAGACCCTATTGATATCCATGATTGGGCCCCGTGCTGTTCCTGGCCGATAACTTTCACGGCAAGGAGAAGCAGGATATTTACCCCATATATCAATTTGGCATATTTGGTAAACCATGAGTAATCAATTTTGAGCAGCAGGGCAATAGCCACCAGGCCAAGGAAAAAAGAAAGGCCCTGTTTTTTGACAAAAGCATACGGATCATCCCCCCTGGCCATGGTCGCATGGGTTGCACTGCTTAAAATAACAAGACCGAAAACAACAATGAGCACTGTTATGACCAAAAGGGTGAAATCAAAATTTTTTATCAATCTTCGTTCAATCAACATACTTACCGGCCTTCTCCTTACAATTATAAAATCTGTTTCAATTATAAAAATATATTATAATTATATAACACCGGCCGTCTCAATTCCACCCCTCAGTAAAAGCAAAAAAATTGGGTATTACCCAATTTTTTCTGCTCTTTTACCGGTCCGTTTCATCCTCAGAACAGGAATATTGGCAACCAGCGCCACCGTCTTGTCCGAGGTATCAAGGTTTACTTCCAGCGCTTTTTCATCAATTTCCATATAATTAGAAATTACTTTAATTAAATCCTCTTTCAAATCATCAAGCAACTGGGGAGATACATCCGCCCTGTCATGAACCAGCACCAAGCGCAGCCTTTCCTTGGCCACGTTTCTGCTTGAGCCACTGTCTTTTCCAAACACTCTAAGTAAAAAATCCAACAAGTCCCGTTCCCCCTCTCATCAACCCGTATTATTTAAAACCGATCAGTTTCTTTAGTTTGCTGACAAAACCATCATTGGCTTCAAGGTCCATTAACGGTACATCTTCACCTGCAATCCTCCGGGCCATGTTCCTGTACGCCTGTCCTGCACGGCAATTGCCGTCCAAAACGGCAGGTTCTCCTTTATTGGTTGTCACGACAATTAATTCATCTTCCGGGACAACCCCCAAGAGGTCAACGGCAAGGATATCGATAATGTCATCAATGCTCATCATATCGCCTCTTTTGACCATGAGGGGTCTCAGCCTGTTTATGATGAGTTTTGGTTCACGAAGTTCTGCAGCTTCCAAAAGCCCGATAATCCTGTCGGCGTCCCTTACTGCCGAGACTTCCGGGGTTGTGACGACAACAGCCCTCTCAGCGCCGGCTATGGCATTTTTAAAACCCTGTTCTATCCCGGCAGGGCAGTCAATTATTACATAATCAAACTCTTTTTTGAGGTTGTCACAGAGTTCACGCATCTGGTCGGGGGTAACCGCTGTTTTATCCTTAGTCTGGGCTGCTGGCAGCAGGTGCAGGCCTTCGAAACGCTTGTCCTTAATAAGGGCCTGCTTCATCCGGCAGTTTCCGTGGGTAACGTCAACGATGTCATAAACTATCCTGTTTTCAAGTCCCAGAACTACGTCCAGGTTGCGCAGGCCTATATCGGTATCCACCAAAACAACCTTGTGGCCCAGCGCTGCCAGGCCCGTCCCTATATTAGCGGTAGTGGTGGTTTTCCCAACCCCTCCTTTTCCAGAGGTAATTACAATGACTTCACCCATATTTTGTCCTCCTCTTTTGTTAATACTTTAACCTATTTTAGATTGCCTGTCCTGTCCCATCTGATAAGTCTCGATTACCACTACACCGTCTTTTATTCTGGCTATTTCAGGGTGTTCCGGCGCTACATAATCGCCATCGGGAGCCCTGGTAATATGATTGGCAATCCGCAGCTGGGTAGGCTGAAGCTTGAATGCCGAAACTGTTGCATCTTCCCTGCCTGTGGCTCCGGCGTGGACTACTCCGCGCAAAGCCCCCATAACCACGACATTGCCTGCTGCAATGATCTCCGAACCGGGGTTGACATCTCCCATAACGACTACGTTCCCGTCAAACTGAATACATTGGCCGGACCTTACCGTCCTTTTAATCAAAATTGTATTATCATCGGCAAACGCCTGCTGCCAGGGGTCTGATTCCACCGTATTCTTTCTGGCCGGCTTTTCGGGAAGGTGATCCGGTTTTTCCGGAAGCTTGTCCGGTTTATCAGGTGCAGCGGATTTTTCCGGCTTTTTCTTTTCCGCCATACTAGGAACCCCTTCATCAGGGGTCCCCTTACTTTTAGCCGGTGAGTCTTCCGACAGCCTGTCATCTGCTTTCTTGACAAAAAGTTTCTTACCTTTAGAACCCTTGTCTTTTTTCAAGACTGTTCTCCCCCTGAATCAAAGATCGCTTAATACTGCACTAAATCATTGGTTTTAAATTCTACAAAAGGAAGTCAAATCCTTCCGCCCCAACAAAAAAAACGAGGGCTTTTTACCCCGTTTTTCTCGAAGAATTAGACAAAACCGGCCCCTACTCGTCCGAAACACCACCGGTCCCCACTCGGGATTTGTCGATATCGAAATAAGCGGCCAGCACATCCCTGGCAACAATTCCAGCTGTACTTCCACCATGGCCCCCATATTCAATTATAGCCGCAACCGCCACCTCCGGTTTATCGTAGGGAGCAAATCCCACGAACCATCCGTGAGTAGGCCTTTCATTGCCGTACTGGTCGGTTCCCGTCTGGGCGGTACCCGTCTTTCCCGAAACCTTGACAGGAAACCCGGAATATATCCCATAGGCCGTACCTCCCGGATCTGTCACCATACTCATCCCCTTCCTCAGGGCAGCTAAGGTTTCAGGGCTGATGTCCACCCGGTCGGCAATTTCCGGTTTAAATTTTTCAACTTCATTGCCCTTATAATCGATAACCCGGTCGACCAGGTACGGCTTATACCTGATTCCACCGTTGGCAATAATTGCCACATAATTGGCCATCTGCAGGGGGGTGTAATAATTGTACCCCTGCCCGATGGACATTATGATGGTCTCAAAAGGCTGCCACTCCACTTGCCAGCGGTATTCAATATCATACCAGGCCTCCTGCTGTTTAAGTTCATAATCCCTTTGTCTCTCGAGCTTCTTTTTTTCTTTTTCATCTTCGGCCTTGTTTATCAGTTCCCCATATTTATCTTTTATACCTAGATAAATCTTATCATATTTCTTCTTCAGATTTTCTTCATTCAGGTCTTTTTTCCACTCGGGGTCCGGCACACGACCGGCGCTTTCATTTGGCAGGTCTATACCGGTCTTCTGTCCCAGCCCGAATTCCCGGGCATACTTGGCCAGGTTGTCGACCCCGGCCCTGAGGCCCATCTGGTAAAAATAAACGTTACAGGAAACCTGTATGGCTCTGAGAAGGTCCACCCTTCCATGCCCCGAAGGGCGCCAGCACTTATAGGACCGGCCGTAAAGATATACTGAGCCGGAATCATAATAGGTGTCTTTGATGGTTGCTTTTTTTGATTCCAGAACCGCGGTACCCACAACCATTTTAAATGTCGAACCCGGTGCATACCCCATCATTGCCCGGTTATTAAAGGCCGGGAAAGGGTTCGTCTCCTTGCCCCCGAATAGGGCTTCACTCTGTTCCGGGGTAATTTTACCGTTAAAAATGTTTGGATCAAAACCGGGTTTGCTGGCCATTGCCAGCACTTTTCCGGAATTAACATCCAGCAGTACCACCGCACCTGCCTTGGCCATGGGATATTTGCCTGCCTGCAGTGTGGCCATAGTCCTGTCCAGGGACTCCTCGGCCACTTTCTGGATATCGTGGTCTATATTAAGGATAAGGTTGTTGCCCGGTGTAGGCTGCCTTATATCCAGTTCCCGGACCGGGTGCTGGGACTTGTCGACTTCCACCTGTTTATCCCCGTCTTCACCCCTCAGGTACTTTTCATATATCTTTTCCAGGCCGGCCTGACCAAAACGGTCTCCCATGCTGTAACCGTCATCTTTGTGCTCTTCGAGCTGCTGGGGAGTGATTTCCCTCATATAACCGAGGATATGGGGCATGAAATCCCTGTAAACATATTCACGGACAGGTTCAACGGCTATTTCGACCCCCGGAAGTTCTTTGCGGTTTTCCTCAATTTTGGTCACTACGTCCAATGGGACATCCTTGGCAATTTTTATGGGTTCAAACCTGCGGACATCTTTTTCATTTACAGCGGATTTGATGTCTTTTTCATCAATCGCCAGGATAGATGACAGCCTGGCAGCTATCTTGTCCAGATCCTGGTCCTTTATACCCAGATAACTTATCGAAACACTGTAGACAGGGCGGTCTTTGGCAAGGATGACCCGGCCTGAGCGATCCAGAATTTCACCTCTTTTAGCGGGAATAGGGACTAACCTGATCCTGTTCTGCTCAGAAAGGGTTTTGAACTCCTGGGCCTGTACCAGCTGGAGATAGCCTATCCGTGATATAAGGATAACAAAAATCAGTGTGACAAGGGCCATGAAAACCTTTAGTTTCGTTTTTAAAGCTTTTTCAGTCATCAAGAGCCCTCCAAAACTTCTCAGAAATTTATTTATCGGTCTCTCAGACCTGCCACCGGTCACTGCTCAACAAGCCTTTTTGGGAAGACTTATAAAACCTGCCATAAACAAATGGGACCAGGCAGCTATTGTAAACAGCGGTAGAGAGGATCACCGATTGAAGTGAAGTCAGGTAGTTCAATGGTACACCGTCAATCAGTCTTAAAACATAAAGAATTGTTTCGTTCAAAAATGTCCCGGAAAAGACCACAATCATGGGAATAAAAAGGTTTTCCTTGTAGATTTTCCTTTCCAGGGACCCGAACAGATACCCGACCGTGAATTTGGCCAGGGCGTTCATACCCAGGTTTTGTCCGAACATCAGGTCCTGAAGAAAACCACCTAAAAGACCGACCAGGGCTCCTTCTTTGGAACCGTTAAACAAGGCATAAAAAATAATGATAATGAGCGGCAGATCAGGTTTGACACCGGCAACGGCAAGGTGGGAAAACAGGGTGGATTGAAGAACCAGACTTATTATGAAAATTACCGACATTATAACATATCTCATCATTATTCCCCTCCCCCGGAAGGGGTCAGGATGTCCTCCCCGAAGACCTCCCTGACAACCAGCACTTCCTCCAGCCGGTTGAAGTCGGCGAACGGACGAACTATCGCATATTTCACAAGGCCGTTTGATTCTATCTCGACCTCCGTGATACGTCCAATCGGCAGGCCTTTGGGGAAAATTCCCCCGAGGCCGGATGATATGACCAGCTGTTTCTCCCTGACATTCGCTTCTTTGGGAAGATAGTTCATCTTAAGGTAGCCGGAGTTGTCGGCCATACCCTCTACCACTCCCGGGGTCCTGGTAACCTGGACCAGCCCCCCCACGGCGCTGCTGTTGTCTATTATCAACAGCACTTCAGCCGAATTCCCGGAGACATTGATTACATGTCCGATCAGGCCTTTGCTGGTCACCACAGCCATATCCTTCCTGACTCCGTCTGATTCACCCTTGTTTATGGTGACTGTTTTAAACCAGTTGGATGGGTTCCTGGCAACCACTGAGGCTGAAAGAGTATCATAATCGGCACTGAGGGTATCCTTGAAATTGAGCATCTCTCTGAACCGCAGGTTCTGGTATTCATATTCCTTCAGCTGGATATTTTCTGATTCGAGTACAGCTACCTGTCGTTTGAGATCCTCGTTTTCATTCCTGATTTGTCCTATAGTAAAGACAGAGCCGAAGGTATCTCTTAATCCCTCAACCACAGTAGTGACACCCTGCTCAACAGGAGTCACCACGTTCTTGATGATTCTCTCAACAGGCGTCAGGTTTGCCCTGTCCCGGCCGGTATAGCTGATAAGAATCAAAGCCAGTACGACCAGGGCAACAAAGCCCAAGACATACTTATTGACAATATACCGGAACAACACAACTCCGCCTTTCTAACTGATTTTTTTGGGGTTAATAAGGACTTTTTTCAAAACATCAAGGTTTTCAAGAACTTTGCCTGTGCCGAAGGCAACACAGAAGAGAGGCTCGTCTGCGACATAAACGGGCATACCGGTCTCTTCGCTGACAAGACGGTCCAGACCCTTCAGGAGTGACCCTCCCCCGGCCATAATTATTCCCCTGTCCATCACATCGGCAGCCAGTTCGGGCGGGGTTTTTTCCAGGGTCACCTTGATTGCTTCCAAGATGCTGCTCACAGGCTCTGACAGCGCTTTATACACTTCTTCAGAGGTTATTGACACGGTTTTGGGCAGCCCTGAAAGGAGGTCACGCCCACGCACTTCATATTTTTCGACCTCTTTATCAGGATAAGCCGTACCGATTTGGATTTTTATTTCTTCAGACGTCCTTTCTCCCACCATAAGGTTATACGTCCTTTTAATATGCTGCATGATGGCCTCATCCATCTCATCACCGGCCACACGGATTGAGCGGCTGGTTACAATTCCTCCCAGGGAAATCACCGCAACTTCACTGGTCCCGCCGCCGATATCCACTATCATGTTTCCCGTGGGTTCATGGACAGGCAGTCCTGCACCTATGGCTGCAGCCATAGGTTCCTCAATAAGATACGCTTCCCGGGCCCCGGCCTGAAGTGTAGCCTCCCTCACGGCTCTCTCCTCAACCGCTGTCACTCCTGAAGGCACACATACAACCACCCTGGGCCTAATGAGGTAAGGCCTTTTCTTAAGGGCTTTGGTTATAAAATACCTGAGCATGCTCTGGGTAGTGTCAAAATCAGCTATAACCCCGTCCTTCATGGGCCTGATGGCAACAATGTTGCCCGGGGTACGGCCTATCATCTGTTTGGCCTCCTCACCGACAGCAAGCACTTGTCCACTGTCCCTCTGAATGGCTACAACAGACGGTTCATTTACAATAATACCCTTGCCCTTCATATATACAGACGAGTTTGCCGTACCAAGATCTATTCCCATATCCTTGGAAAATATTCCGAATAAGCCCAACATTCAGTGCTCTCCTTTCAAAGTTAAGTATGTGATAAAATGCTGTTATGGTAATTGAATCAATTCAGATAATACCCTGTTCCTTCAAGCTGATAAACCTGTTTTCACCGATAATGATATGGTCTATAACCTGAATCCCGATAATATTTCCTACTTCAGCAAGCCTGCAGGTTATCTGAATATCCTCCGGACTTGGGGCAGGGTCGCCGCTCGGGTGATTATGGGCCAGAATGATTGCTGCGGCGCTTCTCTTTATCGAATTCCGGAACAATTCCCTCGGGTGGACAAGAGATGAATTGAGGCTTCCCACCGAAACTGTTTCAACTGTAATCACATGGTGTTTGGTATTAAGAAAAACCGCCTTGAAGTGTTCCCTGTCGTAATGGCGCATTCGTTCCTTAAGCAGGTTATATGCATCAACAGGGGCTTTTATCACCGGCCTGGGGCCCATGGTCTCGGCAGACAGCCTGCGTCCCAGTTCAACTGCGGCCTTCAGCTGGGCTGCCTTGGCCGGCCCGACACCCTTGACGGTACACAGTTCTTCTGTTGAACATTCAGCCATGCCCTTAAGACCTCCGGTCCTGCCCATCAGCATGGCAGCCAGGTCAACAGCGCTGGCAGAACAGCTTCCCGTCCTGAGAAGCACGGCGACAAGTTCTACCGTGGTCAGGGCTTCCGCACCCTCCCTGTAGAGCCTCTCCCGGGGCCTTGCCTCTTCCGGCAGTTCCTTTATAGTAATATGGTATTCCAAAGAACTCATTTTCTGATTCCTTCCAAACAACCGATATCCAAATTTTAACCCTGAAAAAAATTTCAGCCCGGGACCTGGATCCCAAAATCCTTCAACACCAGGGCCAGCCTGGTCAGCGGCAGACCAACCACATTGAAATAGCAGCCTTCTATATATTCCACAAGAACGGCGCCAAGCCCCTGAATGCCGTATGACCCAGCCTTGTCCAAAGGTTCACCGCTTTTGACATAGGCATATATTTCCCTGCCGGTGAGCCGGCGAAAAAAAACCCGGGTAGTTTCACTGGCTTTTACAACTTTTCCCGTGGCGGAATCCATGACACAAAAGCCTGTGATTACCAGGTGGTCATTTCCACTCAATTTTTGCAGGGTTTCTACGGCATCTGATGTACCGGAAGGCTTTCCCAGGAATTCGTCCCGGTAAATAACCGCAGTATCAGCGCCGATAATAATACCTCCATTTACCTGTCCGGCCACGGCCTTTGCCTTACGGAATGCCAGTTCTTTGACCGCTTCTGTGGGCGATAACCCCTCAGGAACGGTTTCATCCGCCGGTATGATAACGGTCTCAAAAGGGACCTTTATTTGCCTGAGCAGTTCCTGCCGTCTCGGAGAAGCTGAAGCCAAAATTATTTTTTTCATAAAGCCCCATCCAGTTGTCCCAATCCGTTTTGTGAGTAGCTTTTCCCCTACCCATATAAAAAATGCGCCAAATTCTCAGTCCACAGGCAAAAACAACCTGTTTCCTTCCTCATTTCAGTGTATCATTTTTGACAATTGATGACAAGCTAATTTGGCCTTCGAAATTACACCCTTTAATATAGCCCGGTACGGTAAATTCCGCAGAAAAATTGCCAGATAGATAACTACCTGGCGCGGTGTCCCGCTTACACTTCCCGGGTGGCGATTATCCATTCCTCCACGGGCCTTCCACCCAAAATATGTTCTGCTGCAATCTTCCTGACCTTTTCAGGTGTCATGCTGCCATAAGTATATACCTGTCCTCCGGCAGACCGGATCTCAATTATGGGTTCAAAAGAACACAGTCCAAGGCAGCCTGCCGGTGCAACCATTATACCGTCATTTGCTGCAGCTGTATTTTTAAGCTCCTCTAAAATCCGGGCAGCCCCCGCTTTAATGCCGCAGGTACCCATACCTACCGTAACACGGTAACATTTTTCATCCTGACCCGTAAACCTTTCTGATAAAATCTCATGCTTCAACTGGTCCAGTTCCTGTAGTGTCATTTCCACTTCTCCCCCCTGGTGAATTTGAGCCGGTTTACATAATAGCTGTCAATACTCAATGGTTCGACAAACATATGCAAACTCCTCTAACCAGAGGCAGTCCTATTATTGGAAATCAACCCTACCTTTTTATCGCCTTGAAACAGCATTTTTCAATACATTCACCACACTTGATGCATTTCTCCGGATCAATCTCATGTATTTCCCTTGGTTTACCTTTAATGGCACCCGCCGGGCAGACCCTGGCACAGGCCCCGCAAGCCTTGCATTCTTCAGGAATAATTCTTATCCTGCTCAGTTTCTTGCATACCCCGGCAGGACAAACCTTGTCTATGACGTGGGCTTTGTATTCGTCCTCAAAATAGCGCAATGTACTGAGCACAGGGTTGGGGGCAGACTGTCCCAGACCGCACAGGGAGGTCTCCTTGATACCGTGACCGAGTTCCCTGAGGACATCCAGGTCTTCTGCACGGCCCTTACCTTCAGTTATGCGTTCAAGAATTTCGAGCATTCTTTTTGTCCCCACCCGGCAGGGCGTGCATTTGCCGCAGGACTCGTCACAGGTGAATTCCAGGTAAAATTTCGATATGTCAACCATACAATCGTTTTCATCGAGAATAATCAGCCCTCCTGAACCCATCATCGAGCCTGCCTCCAGCAGGGTGTCATATTCAATCGAAATATCAATAAGGTCTGAGGGGATACATCCCCCTGAAGGCCCCCCTGTCTGAGCCGCCTTAAATTCCTTCCCTTCGGGAATTCCTCCCCCTATATCATAGATAATTTGCTTTAGGGTTATTCCCATCGGTACTTCAATCAGGCCGGTATTCCCTATCTTCCCGGCAATAGAGAATACCTTTGTACCCTTGCTTTTCTCAGTACCAAACCCGGCGAACCACTCCGGCCCCTTCAGAATTATTACAGGAACATTGGCCAGGGTCTCCACATTGTTAATCAGGGTTGGCCTGCCCCACAAACCGGCCTGGGCCGGGAACGGCGGTCTGGGCCGGGGCTCGCCCCGGTTGCCCTCAATAGAAGTGATGAGGGCCGTCTCCTCACCACACACAAAAGCTCCTGCCCCCAACCTTAGGTCTATGTCAAATTCAAATCCGGTTTCAAAAAGCCTGTTACCTAATAATCCTTTTTCTCTTGCCTGTTTTATGGCGGTGGTCAGCCTATCGACAGCAATAGCGTATTCCGCCCGGACATAAATAAACCCCTGCCCGGCCCCTATGGCATAACCGGCTATTGCCATTGCCTCCAGTACAGAGTGGGGGTCCCCTTCCAGGATACTCCTGTCCATGAATGCCCCGGGGTCTCCTTCGTCAGCATTACAGATAACATATTTAACATCTCCCGGAGACTTCCTGGTCAGTTCCCACTTCAGACCGGTAGGGAAGCCTCCCCCTCCGCGGCCTCTGAGGCCTGACTTTTTTATAATATTGATTACTTCTTCAGGGGTATGCTGTGTCAGCACTGTCCCGAGAGCCTTATATCCATCCATAGCAATGTATTCATCTATATCGTCCGGATTAATACGGCCACAGTTTCTGAGGGCTATCCTGACCTGTTTGCCAAAAAAATCAATGTCTTTCATCTTCTCAGCGATACGCTCAGTTTTTGGGTCCCTGTAAAGCAGGCGTTCAACTATTTCTCCGCCTAGAATGTGGCGTTCAACGATTTCCCCGGCATCCTCTACCCTAACCTCACAATATAAAGTCCCTTGGGGCAGCACAACCATAACGGGACCCCTGGCACAGAAACCGAAGCAACCCGTATGTACTACCCGGACCTGGTCTTCCAGGCCCCTTCTTTTTATTTGGGTTTCCAGCTCATTCTGGACCTCGCGGCTCTCTGACGACACACAAGCCGTACCGCGGCAGATGAGGATATGTGAACTCTGGGCCACCTGATAACAGCCTCCCTAACTTTATTTGTATTTGTCCAACAGTTCCCCCAGCTGGTCAGCATCCAGTCTGCCGCGGACTTCTTCATTAATCGTCAGTACCGGGGCCATACCGCAAGCGCCTATGCACCTGGTCGCTTCAAGCCTGAATTTCCGGTCCTCACTAATTTCACCTATCTTGATACCGATTTCATTCCCAATCTTATCCACGAGTTTACCTGCCCCCTTAACATAACAGGCAGTCCCCATACACACCGCAAAATTGTATTCCCCTCTCGGCTGCATGGTAAAAAGGGAATAAAAGGTGACCACCCCATATACATCTGCAAGGGGGACCCGCAGCCCCTGGGATATATGATACTGGACTTCCTCCGGCAGATAACCGTATATCTGCTGGGCTTTATGCAACACCGGTATTAGAGCACCCGGCTGTCCTTCAAATTCGCTGATCACTTCATCCAGTTTAGCCAGTTTTTCATCATGACTTTCCACACCAAGCTCTCCTTGTTTTTAAAATCCCCGGTTGTTAAAATCCCGGAAAATATTTGGAGTCCAGGTTCTAGTTTACCTATTAAGCAGGGCTTCTATTCGCCTGGAAATAACAGGCTGGGCATAAAAAAGGCGCAACCCGGAAATTTACGGGCTACGCCGATATATATCTTAGTTTTTCCAAACTCTGATTAAACTCTGAACCGGGCAACTATATCTTTGAGTTCACGGGCCATACCTGCCAGCCGGTCAGCTGATGCCGACATCTCCTCAGTCGCCGCCGTATTTTGTTCTGTTACACTGCTCACATTATTAACTGTGGAAACAACTTCATGGCTGCTGGCCGATATCTGTTCTGATGCCGCCGATATGTTTTGTATCTGCCTGTAGGTGTCTTCTACATTTTGCAGGATCTCTTTCAGCGCATTACCCGCATCAACAGCCAGACCGGCGCCCTGTTCAACTTCACTGGTCCCTGCTTCCATCTCAGCCACGGCTTCACCGGTGACTTTCTGAATATTGCCGATAAGTTCAGCAATTTCCTTGGTCGCTTTTCCGCTCCGTTCAGCAAGTTTACGCACTTCATCGGCCACGACAGCAAACCCTTTGCCATGTTCTCCCGCCCTGGCAGCCTCAATGGCCGCATTCAAAGCCAGCAGGTTAGTCTGTTCCGCTATGTCATCTATTACCTGGACTATCTCCCCAATCTGCTGGGAATGTTCCCCCAGGTCCCTGATTTTTTTTGCTGTTTCAAACACTTTGATTTTAATACTATCCATACCTTTAACAGTTTGTTCAACGGCGCCTTCGCCTTTTCGGGCAGCTTCCCGGGTTTTTTCTGCAGTTTCGTTCAGTGTCTGGGTGTTTTCAGACACGTCACTGCTCAGTTGACCCCTTGGACACTTCCTCTATTGTCCGGGCAACCTGCTGAATCGCCCTTGACGCTTCCTCAGAATTCGATGACAGTGCCTCACTTGTAGCGGTGACCTGCTCAACCATTTCAACCACACTTCTTACCATGTCCTGCACCTTTTCTATAAAGGTGTTTATGTGTCCTGACATTATGCCGATTTCATCCCGGGAATCCACTGTCAGCCTTTGGGTAAGGTCACCGCTCTGAACATCCAATTCCTTTACCATCCTGGTAAGGGGCTTCCTTATAATGATATTTGATACTGCAAAAACCACCAGACCAACTACTGCGGTCAGAATAATCATAGATATTATTGTCTTATTCCTTTTAGCAGCAATATGTGCTTCAATGTTGGTCATGCCAAGGGCAACCCGGAACCCACCCCAGTGCCGGCCATTAATATACCGGTTCTCTCTTGTTACATATTTCACTTACTACAATCGTAAGTTCTACATTTTTCCCATTTTTCCTCTTTGATTCCCAAATTTTAGACATATTTTTATATTTATTTACATATCACCCCTGATGTTTCCTGAAAGGTAATACCGGAATGCAAAAAAATAAAGGCCGTTAAAAACAAACCCTTAAAGGGAATGTTTTTAACGGCCTTTTAAATGCTGTCATTAAGATAATCAGTTAATGAACAATAAGTTCATTAACTTAAAGTTACATCATTTCTTTCAGACAAAGATGGAATGTGAGGATTTCCAGCCTTGTGGACAGGTCAATATCCCTTACCTCTACATCTGCAGGTACTGACAGTACGATCGGAGCAAAATTAAGAATCGCCTTCACACCGGCATTTATCAGCAGGTTAGCAGCATCCTTGGCTGAAGATGCAGGAACAGTCAGTATGCCTATTTTCACATTGTGCTGTTTAACAATTTGTTCTATTTTTTCTGTCGCCATTACTTCCAGTTCCATTAGTCTCTTACCTATTTTGGTCAGGTCATTGTCAAAGACACCGACTATATCAAAACCCCTCTCGCGGAAACCGCGATATGAAACAAGGGCTGAACCCAAATTACCGGCGCCAACCACAACTGCTGGCCATCTGGCATTTAGGCCCAGGATTTTCAAGGTATGCCGGAGCAGGTCCTTTACATTGTAACCCACTCCCCGGGTCCCGAATTCGCCGAAATATGCCAGGTCTTTCCTGACCTGTGCGGGGCTCACACCGACTCCTTCAGCTATCTCTCCCGAAGATATTGTCACAATACCTTTTTTGTCAACCTGTTCAAGAAATCGTGAATATACTGACAATCTTACTATGGTAGCTTCCGGGATTTTTAACGCCTTCACTTTTCCCCCTCCTTATTGCCCCCTCCTAAATGTTAATTATATCACGATGTGAGGACTTGGACAACGCTAAGTTTTGCTAATATTATCGATTTCCCACCAGAGAGTAAGATAATTGTCGATATAAGCTAGCATCTTGAATTGCAAAAGAGCATAGCTGTCCTGGTCCCCCTTATCCCTGAAAACAAATAGCTGCTTATGGAATTCCGTCACACTTGACCGTAGTTTTTCCAGTTGCCTGCTGATATTCCCACTGTTAGTGTCAAGTTCCCTGTCGAGGCTTTCAATATCTTTATAAACACTGTCCACAACAGACAGTTTTTCCCTTAAAACTTCCATATTCAACCGTTCGGCACAATCTGCATGGAACAGGTCAAGGTTTTCCTTCAGCCAGTTGGTATGTGCTTCCAAAACGGGGGATACCTGCCTGATAAAAACCTCTCTTCCCTTACTGTATTTCAGGTTTGACCCGTTAATGACCACTGAGCCGGTAAAGCTGCTGATACCCTTTTCCCTCAGGATCTGTTTCACAGGTTCGGCATCGCTTCTCTTCTGAAACACTCCTATCCATATTCTGTACGGAGCGCCGTTAGTTATATACGGGACAAGTCCCATTTCTTCGAGCGGTTTGGCGGCCTGTCTCGCACCTGCCATGTCGCTGTACACACCGGCCTGTAAATAATATACCGGTATGGGGTTCAGGAAAAGGGTTTTTTCTTCTTCCTCTGCCACCACGGATTCAGTACCGTCAGAACTGACCCGGGTGCCCTGGTGAACATATCCTTTCTTTATTATATCCAGGTAAAATTCCCCCAGCAGGTATGCACCCCCAACTGCAGCAGCAAATATTGCCGCTGTACATATAAGTATTCCCACCTTTATCCTGATTTTTCTCATATCCTGCACCCCCCTTAAACCTATTTTATGGAGGGTATACTTAAAATAGAACAAGCCTCCGATCGTGAAGAACCTCTGAAAAGCATAAAAAACAAGGAGGGCTGCGTTCCTAGCTGGACAGCCCTCCTCTTTACAGTCACAGGAACATCTCCCTGGCTTCTGCCACCATATATAGGGAACCGGTGACACATACCAGGTCTTCCGGGCCGGCCAGGCTCATTCCTTTTTCCACGGCCTGACGGATGTTTTCGATGAGGTGGACATCCGGTACGTACCTGGCCACCTCATCGGCGATGCGCTCCCAGTCCCCCGCCCTGGGGGAATTCGGTTTAGTGACTATTACGGTTTTGGCCAGGGGCGCCAGTTCAGCCACCACCCGTTCCCTCTCTTTGTCCCCCAGCATGCCGAAGACCAGGATCAGGTTTCGATATGAAAACACTTCGGTCAAAGCTTTTTTCAGGCTCAGGGAGCCATGCAGGTTGTGGGCGCCGTCCAGCAGTACCCTGGGGCTGCTGCTGACCATCTCCAGCCTGGCCGGCCATGATGTCCGGGCCAGCCCATCAATCACAGCTTCCTCCGGAAACGAGTATTTATACCTCTCCAGGGCTTCTATAACAGCTATCGCTGTTGCCGCATTGATTACCTGGTGCTGCCCCGCCAGACTGATAAACAGGCCTCTATAGGTCTTTGAGGGAGTTGTCACCTCAAACTCCTGGCCTTCCGCTGAACCCCTGACCGGATTCCATGTCACGTCCCGGCCTACTTCAACCAGTTCACAGCCTTTTTCCCGGCTTGTCCTCCTGATTACCTCCAGGGCGTCCTCATAGTCTGCAGCTGTTACCACCGGAACTCCTTCTTTAATAATCCCGGACTTGATGGTGGCAATTTCCCTGATGCTGTTTCCCAGGTAATCCATGTGGTCCATGGCCACATTGGTGATTACCGAAACCAGGGGGGTAACCACATTGGTAGAATCGATGGCCCCTCCAAGGCCCACTTCCAGTACCAGGAAGTCCACCTGTTGCTCCAGGAAATAGGCAAAGGCAAGAGCTGTGCTTACTTCAAATTCTGTAGGGTGCTCAAAACCCTCTTCCACCATATCTTCCAGGTGGGGCCTGAGCCTGTTCAGGAGCTTCGCGATGGCCTCCCCCGTAATTTCAACCCCATTAATCCGGTACCTTTCACAATATGAATGCAGATGGGGAGAGGTAAATACCCCTGTCTTATATCCCCCGGCCTGTAAAATTGATGCAATCATAGCCACGGTGGAACCCTTTCCGTTGGTGCCTCCCACATGGATAACCCGCAGTTTCCGGTGAGGGTCGCCCAGCCTTTTGAGGAGTTCTTCGATCCGGCCCAGCCCGAAATTAAAACCGAACTTAGTCAGGTTGCGCAGGAATTCCATTGCTTCTTCATAATTCATCGGTCTATCCCCTTATCCTTTGAGGGCCAGCAACCTCTCATCAATGGTATTCTTTTTCTCCAGGCATTCTTGCTGTTTAGCCCGTTCCTTTTCAATCACATCAGCAGGCGCTTTGTCCAAAAAGCCTTTGTTGGAGAGCTTTCCATTTACCCGGGCAAGTTCCTTGTCAAGGACAGCAGCCTCTTTCTCCAGCCGGGCAATCTCCCTGTCGATATCAACCAGTCCTTTTAGTGGCATATATACCTCAATCCCCCGGGTAATAGCGGTCATGGCATTGTCCGGTTTTTCGGGAATGGAGTGTTCCAGGGTTATCTCAGAAGCAGCCGCCAGCTGGGTGACATATTCCTGCCCTTCCTTCAGGGCATCAAAATTTGTATCGGAATTTGCCGCAATTATGACCTCCGCCTTCTTTGACGGCGGTACATTCATCTCTCCCCTGATATTCCGTATAGCTTTGATAGTATCCATGACGGTAGCCATCTTTTCCTCAGTCTCCCTGTCACTGAAAGCCGGGTCATATTCCGGCCACTTCCGGAGCATTATGGTATCACCCTCATGGGGCAGATGCTGCCAGATTTCCTCGGTGATAAATGGCATCATCGGATGAAGCAGTTTCAGCGTATTGGACAGGACATACCATAAGACATACTGGGCCGTCTTGCGGCCGATCTCGTCCTTTTTCCCGTAAAGGGCCGGCTTGACCAACTCTATATACCAGTCACAATATTCGTTCCAGATGAATTCGTAGAGTATCCGGGCAGCCTCACCCAAGTCATATTTCTCAAGGCATTCGGTAACTTCCCTGACAGTTTCGTTATACCGGCTCAATATCCACCTGTCGGCAACACTGTACTCCTGTCCCAGTTCTTCCGGGTTAAAGTCACCCAGGTTCATCATAACGAACCGGGAGGCATTCCAGATTTTATTGGCAAAGTTCCTGGTGTTTTCCAGCCGCTCGAAATGGAACCTCAGGTCGTTTCCGGGGGTGTTTCCGGTTATGAGCATGAACCGCAGGGTATCAGCCCCGTATTTCTCTACAACCTCTATGGGATCAACCCCATTGTTCAGGGACTTGCTCATTTTTCTTCCCTGGGCATCCAGGATTAATCCATGGATGAATACTTCGCGGAAAGGTACGTCATCCATAAACTCCAGGCCCATAAAAATCATCCGGGCAACCCAGAAAAATATTATGTCTCTCCCGGTTACCAGCACCGATGTGGGATAGAACTGCTCCAGTTCAGGGGTCTTCTCCGGCCAGCCCAGGGTGGAAAACGGCCACAGCCCGGAACTGAACCACGTATCCAATACATCAGGGTCCTGCTCCAGATTGGTACTGTCGCATTTGGGGCACTCAGCGGGCGTCTCAGTATCACACACAATCTCACCGCAATCCCGGCAGTACCAGACAGGAATCCTGTGGCCCCACCAGAGCTGTCTCGAAATGCACCAGTCCCTGATATTTTCCATCCAGTTCAGATAGACCCTGGTAAACCTTTCCGGCACGAACCTGACCCGGCCGTCCCTGGCGGCCTGAATTGCCGGCTCTGCCAGGGGTTTCATTTTAACAAACCACTGTTTGGATATTATCGGTTCTATTACCGTTGAGCACCTGTAGCACTGGCCGACTGCATGGACATGGTCCTCAACCTTAAGGAGGAATCCGCCTTCCTCCAGGTCCTGCAGAATCTGTTTACGGCATTCATACCTGTCCATATCCCTGTATTTACCGGCTTCATCGTTCATGGTCCCGTCCAGGTTCATGACATTTACCCGGGGCAGGTTATGCCTGCGCCCGACCTCAAAGTCGTTAGGGTCATGAGCAGGTGTTATTTTGACCACACCGGTCCCAAATTCGGGGTCCACATACTCATCTGCTATGATCGGTATTTCCCTGCCGACAAGGGGCAGGATTACCGATTTCCCAACCAGGTGCCTGTAGCGGTCATCATCGGGATGCACCGCTACAGCTGTATCACCCAGCATGGTTTCCGGGCGTGTTGTGGCCAGGTAGACATACTCATCACTGTGTTTAACCGGATATCTCAGGTGATAAAAATGCCCTCCCTGTTCCTCGTGTTCCACCTCGATATCGGAAATAGTTGTCCGGCACCTGGGGCACCAATTGATAATGTAATTATCCTGGTAAATGAGCCCTTTCCGGTAAAGGTCAACAAAAACCTTCTGGACTGCCAGGGAACATCCCTCATCCATGGTGAAACGCTCCCGGTCCCAGTCACAGGATGAGCCCAGGACTCTCAGCTGGCCCGCTATCCTGCCGTGATAAAGCTCTTTCCACTCCCAGACCCGCTCCAGGAACTTCTCCCGTCCCAGGTCATATTTGGATACACCCTCTTTGGCCAGCTGTTCTTCAACCTTTGCCTGGGTGGCAATACCGGCATGGTCTGTGCCGGGCATCCACAGGGTATTATATCCCTGCATCCGGCGCCACCGGGTCAGGATATCCTGAAGGGTGTTATCCATGGCGTGCCCCATGTGCAGGGCTCCCGTCACGTTTGGCGGGGGCATGACGATGGTAAAAGGCTTTTTGTCCCTTTCCACCTCAGCATGGAAAAACCCATTGTCTTCCCAATACTTATACAGTTTCTTTTCGACCGCCCGAGGGTCATAAGTTGTCGGTATGTTTTGCCGGTCCATGATTTTCCTCCTAATCTCACTAATTTCAATAATCTTAGATTTGCGGGGCAGAACTTGCCTGGCTCCGGTGGGCCCAGTCACAGAATATCTCCAGGATTTCTTCCAGGTTGCGGGGGCCGCCGGTCCCTCTGAAGACTCCCTTTTTCAGGGTACACCTGACCCAGTTGGAATCACTCCTGAAAATATCCACATTATCAAATTGCTCATATTCAAGTTTGGTTTCAAACAGGGGGATATCTACCACCCATCCGGGAGTATCCAGGGTATCGATGGAGATTCCGTAATATACCTCCCAATGGCCGTTGCAGTTGCGGCTAAACCAATCTTCTATCCTCTTCAGCACACTCATGATTAAACTGCCCCTTCCCATCTGCGCCGATGATCTCCCACCCGGCAAGGCTGGAGCCTTAGCGGCGGTTAGCTATCGGATAATTTCCCATAAAACCAAAAAACAATAACAAAAAACTTCTATCATCCCCATAAGGACGAAAGAAGTTCCGCGGTACCACCTTAATTCCGGATGCACCTCCCTGTGCTTCCGGCCCTTAACTGCTGTAACGGGCGTCCCCGGTGCGGCTTACTGGATTTCAGCCCCACAGCTCCGGAGCGACTTCGGCATTCCTCATACTCCAGGGGACCTTTCAGCCAGGGGGTCCCCCTCTCTGCGGGCAGGAAACTGCCTACTCCTCTCCTTCCAAGCCTGTATATGATATTTTATCCGGTGTAAAAATTTTTTCTCCAATTATACCTGAACTATATATTATACTAAACTCTCCCGTATTGTCAATGTTTCTTTGTTGTCTGACGGTACCAAAAAACCGGCTCCGGAACACCGGGCAGCCGGTTTGATTTTACCCTGCATAACTGCACACACATGATTTTACATTCCTCTTATATACCTTCTTTTCAACCTGCGGCGATGGGCATACCTTAAGTTTACTCCCAGCACCCCTCCGGCTCCCCCGGCAGCCATGATCCCGGCGGCAGTGGCCAGCCCGGCCGGTCCGAAGCCTGCTGCCGGAAAAACAGCCTGTTTTATCATGTAAATTATCACCAAGTAAAGGAGTGCCACCATACCCCCATGCAGCCAGCCCATCGCAGAGTATTCCATCCCTCCGCGGATTCCTCCCAGGAAGACCCCTGCGAAGGCAACTGCCATCAACCACGGAGACAGGTATATTACCCTGTCTCCGGCCAGAAGACTGTATATCAGGAGTCCGGTACATCCTGCCAGAGAACTTAAAACCGCCGTCTTACCCCCGGAAAAAGCAGCTAAAAGTAATGACCTGTTATTCATTTCCTGACCTCCTTTAATTTCAAATTTACATTTGGCCTGATAAAGTCATCAATCAGATCAGACCATTTGCCCAATAACCACAAACAGAAACAGGGCATAAAAAAGGCCGCCCGAAAGAAGGTTATATGCCCTCAGGTAACCCCTGACCGTCAGTAACAGGTATATAAATCCTGCCGAAGATAAGGCCACAAGGGCACAGGCAAAGGCCGCGGGGTTAAGGACCCAGGGGGTCATGGCAATCCCGATAGCCGGGATTATGGAACTCTGAAATACCATTGCCCCGGTAATATTGCCCAGGGCAAGGGTATCCTTGCCCCTGCTGATCCATATGACACTATTGAATTTTTCCGGCAGTTCAGTGGCCACGGGTGTAATAATAACCGACAGGATAAAAGGAGAAATATTCATGGCCTGGGCTATCTTTTCCATGGAATGGACAAACAGTTCAGCCCCGCCTACTATACCGGCCACAGCACATAAAACCTGCAGAAATATGAAACGCAGCCTGGGTATCCTGGCTGCCCTGGTCAGCAGCAGGGGATTAAGGTCCTCACCTGCATTACATTCCCCCCCTGTGATGGTCCGGTAGGCATAAAAAATGTATGCCCCTACAAGCCCGGCTGCCAGCACCAGCTTAATTTCCCGGATATGCATAAATGCAGCCATTATAGCCAGAGAATAAATCACCAGAAAGAACCTAAGGTCCCTTTTCATTACACATTCATCAATCATCATGGTAGCCCTTCTTTTGCCCAACAGGGCTAAAAACAGGGCAGCTGCCCCAGTGACAAAAAGGGCGAGAGTCCCCAGCATAAAAGGCGCCCCGAGGATGGCGCCCACTCCGATATCAGTAGCCGCCTGACTGGCGCCGAACCCGATAGCGATAATAGGAACCAGGGTTTCGGGCAGGGCCGTACCAACTGCAGCCAGGATGCTTCCCACAGCTCCATCGGACAGTTTCATCCTCCGGCCCATCCATTCAATTCCATTGGTGAACAGTTCAGCACTAACCAGTATTATTCCCAGGCCAATCAGCAGAGTACCTATGTTTGCCACCCTTCACACCTCTTTCCTGTCACACATTAAACAGTATGCGCAAAAGAGGAATTTAATGACACGACAAAAAAGGGACCCCATAAGGAGCTTGTTGACAAAGGACAACTAGTGCTCCTTCAGGTAACATCGACCTGTTTTTTTCTTAATCGTCGTGCTTAAAATATTGTTTTATTAGGGTTGATATACACAACTGATTTTGAGCCCGTTGAATGAACTGCATGATAAAAAGCCGGCACATTTATTCTAAGTCGGACATTAGCGCACGAAGACATGAATAAATATGCCGGCTTTCTTAGTAACAGTTTATTAACAGGCTCTTATTTACAGGGCATTCAACTAGTTGAGCGCTCCATTTACACTTATTGAAAGCCCATTATTTATTAACTCAAATATCCTCTTATCGCACCCCACAGTTCATCCTTGCCCTGGCCCGTTTCGGCTGAAAATACCACCACAGGAGTACCTGGAAAAGGCTTGAGGCTGTCCATAATAAGTTTGACGTGTTTATTGATTTTGCTTCTGGGCAGCTTGTCCGCCTTGGTAACAGCCAGTATGGCGGGAATCCCGTAATGTTTCAGCCAGTCATGCATCTGAACATCTTCCTGGCTGGGGGCATGCCTGATATCAATGAGCTGTATGACTGCCCTGAGATTTTCCCTGTTCAGGAGGTAGCCTTCAATCATCTTGCCCCACTGGGCTTTTACATCCCTGGGGACCTTGGCAAAGCCATACCCCGGCAGGTCAACGAAATAGAAGTTGTCATTAATCCTGTAGAAGTTCAGCAGCCTTGTTTTCCCCGGGCTGCCACTGGTCCTGGCAAGCGCCTTGCGATTAACCAGCCGGTTTATCAATGAGGATTTACCCACATTTGACCGCCCGGCAAAGGCAATTTCGGGAAGATTGTCTTCCGGATACTGTTTTGGCCCCGGAGCGCTAATTATATATTCAGCAGAGAGGATCCGCATTTTACGCTTCCTCCAGGGCCCTTGGCAATACCTGATCCATGTGTTCCACAAAGATAAACTCCAGTTTGCTCTTGACTTTTTGCGGGATTTCCTCCAGATCCTTTCGGTTCTCATCCGGAAGGATGACAGTTTTGATACCGGCCCGGTGGGCGGCGAGAACCTTTTCCTTGACTCCTCCGATAGGAAGGACCCGGCCGCGTAAAGTAACTTCTCCGGTCATGGCAACCTCGCGCCTGGTCTTCCTGTTGGTAATGGCCGAGGCGATAGCTGTGGCCATGGTTATGCCTGCCGACGGGCCATCCTTGGGGATTGCCCCTTCAGGTACATGAATGTGAATATCATTTTTCTCGTAAAAATCCTCGGAAATCCCCAGCTCTTCGGCCTTTGAACGGATATATGTGAACCCGGCCTGGGCTGATTCCTTCATAACATCTCCCAGCTTGCCGGTCAGGGTTAGTTTGCCTGTACCCCTGACAACTGTAACTTCAATGGCCAGCACATCACCTCCGGTTTCCGTCCAGGCCAGTCCGGTGGCAATTCCAACGTCATCCTCTTTCTCCGCCATCCCGTAGCGGAAACGGGGAATGCCCAGGAACTGTTCCAGGTTCTGAACAGTGGCCTTCACCTGTTTGGTCTGGCCCTGGACTATCTGCCTGGCAGCCTTGCGGCAGATGGCCGCAATCTGCCGCTCCAGGTTCCGGACCCCTGCTTCCCTGGTATATTCCCTTATTATTTTACGCACCGTGTTCTCAGAGATAGAAAGCATCTTACCCTTTAAGCCATGCTCTTTCATCTGCTTGGGAATCAGGTATCTGATCGCTATGTTTACCTTCTCCTCCTCAGTGTAGCCGGAAATATAAATTACTTCCATCCGGTCAAGGAGCGGCCGGGGGATGGGATGCATAATATTGGCCGTTGTAATGAACATTACATGGGAAAGGTCAAAAGGTGCCTCGATATAATGGTCACTAAACGAGTTATTCTGTTCGGGATCAAGAACCTCCAGCAATGCAGCAGAGGGGTCCCCCCGGAAATCCATACTCATCTTGTCAATCTCGTCCAGCAGGAAAACCGGGTTCTTCGACCCCGCCTGCCTGATACCCTGTATAATCCTGCCGGGCAGGGCACCCACATATGTCCTCCTGTGGCCCCGAATCTCGGCTTCATCCCGGACGCCGCCCAGGGACATGCGGACAAACTTCCTTTCCAGGGCCCGGGCTACCGATTTGGCCAGGGATGTCTTACCAACCCCGGGAGGCCCGATAAAGCAAAGGATTGGCCCCTTCATCTTTTTGGCCAGCTTCCTGATAGCCAGGTATTCCAAAATACGTTCTTTTACCTTATCAAGTCCGTAGTGGTCCTCATTAAGGATACCTTCAGCTTTATTGATATCAA
Source organism: Firmicutes bacterium HGW-Firmicutes-14 (assembly GCA_002840275.1). GTDB lineage: Bacteria > Bacillota > Thermincolia > Thermincolales > UBA2595 > W-Firmicutes-14. Next base: position 186,347 of record PHAB01000002.1, on the reverse strand, counting down.
GCCTGTCCTTGGTCTGTTTGTTCCACGGGAGGACCAGAAGCCAGTCCAGGTATGTCCGGATAACCCCGGATTCAGCTGCCATGGGAGGCATTTTTTCCAGGCGTTCAACCTCCTTAAGCGCTTTTTCTTCTACCTCTTTAGAAAGTTTGGCCTTGGCTATTTTCTCCCTGTATTCCTCACCTTCGGCTACCCGTTCATCCTTCTCACCAAGCTCCTTCTGAATAGCCTTCAGCTGTTCCCTGAGGTAGTATTCCTTCTGGGTCTTTTCCATCTGTTTCCTGACCCTCAGGTTAATCTTCCGTTCAAGTTCCAGTATTTCCATTTCCTTTGCCAGTATCCCGCAAAGGATTTCCAGCCTGTCAGAAATATCTACCGCTTCCAGTACCCTCTGCTTATCTTCGATTTTCAGGGCCAGGTGGGAGGCAACGATATCAGCCAGTCTGCCAGGTTCCTCAAGGTTGACAACTGTTACAACCGTTTCAGGCGGAATCCTTTTGCTCATTTTGACATATTGCTCAAACTGGTTGATAAGGCTTCTCATCAGGGCCTCAACCTCAGGTGTAATTTTGCCTGTTTCCAGATACTCGGTCACTTCAACCTTAAAATACGGTTCGTGGTCGAGGTATTTTTCTATCTTGCCCCTGGCCAGGCCTTCCACAAGCACCCTTATTGTCCCACCGGGCAGCTTGAGCAGTTGCTTAATTTCAGCCACGGTACCGATGTCATAAATGTCATCTTCACCGGGTTCATCGGTCTGGGCCTCTTTCTGGGTAGCAAGGAAGATGATCCTGTCCTGCATCATGGTTTCCTCTATGGCTTTAACCGATTTGTCACGACCCACATCCAGATGTATAATCATGTAGGGAAAAACCAGTATTCCGCGCAAAGGAAGAAGAGGCAACTGACGTATGGAGTTTTGTGTTGTGTTTTCTTCAGCCATTTATTACCACCTCCGGGTCTCGTGAAATAATAACCATAAAAGGTTAATATAAAAGTTGCATAATCTATTATATAACTATTTCTGAGTTAACTCAACCCGGACACTGTTTTAAAGCCTCATAGGATTCCTGAGGGTCCCCCGGTTATTTGGGAAACCGGCTACATTGGCGCAGCGCTCAGTGTATCTGGGGCAAAATATACTTCCTGGCCGGCTGTTTCTGCAATAACAGATTCATTGAATACTTCGTTGAGGCTGTCAACACCTATTACTTCTATCCCGTCCAAATCTTTAAATATTTCCTGGTAATTTTCCCGGGGAATAAAAACCCGCTTCACTCCGGCCTGTCTTGCAGCCTCAACTTTAGCCACTATGCCGCCTACAGGCTTGATCATGCCCCTGATAGAGAGTTCCCCGGTAACAGCCACTTTGTTGTCAACAGGCTTATTCTTAATGGCTGAATATATTGCCACAGCAACCGCAACACCGGCTGAAGGTCCGTCAATGGGGACCCCTCCCGGAAAATTGACGTGGATGTCATAGTCTCCCGGGTCAACTTTAAGGCAGTTCTTCAGGGTAGTCAGGACGTTTTCCACTGAACCCCTGGCCATACTTTTACGCTTCATCACCTTATTGCCGCTGCCAATTTCCTCTTCATCCACTACCCCGGTGATTACCAGCCGGCCTTTGCCTTTACCTATCCTGGCCGCCGTTGCTTCAATCTCTACAAGTGTCCCCATGCTGGGGCCGTATACCGCCAGCCCGTTGACAAACCCGATCTGGGGAATAAGGGGTATTTTTTTCTCCGGGCGGGGGCTGTATTGTCCGCTGTTTACTACCCATTCTATATCTGCGGTCCTGATTTCCCTGCGTCTTTCCGTCAAAGCAACCCCGGCGGATATCTGGATCATATTGACCGCTTCCCTGCCATTGGCAGCATATCTCTTGAGTACTTCAATACTGCCGTCTTCAAGCTGAAAACCGATTTTCCGGGCGGCATTTTCGGCTATCAGGGCGATTTCATGGGGCAGCAGCGCCCGGAAAAACACCTCCAGGCACCGGGACCTGATGGCAGGCGGAATATCCTGGGGCATCCTGGTGGTTGCCCCTACCATACGGAAATCTGCCGGCAAACCGTTCTGAAAAATGTCGTGAATATGGGTTGGGATATTTGTATCTTCTGAACTGTAATATGCGCTTTCCAGAAATACTTTACGGTCCTCAAGAACCTTCAAAAGCTTATTCATCTGTACAGGATGGAGTTCCCCTATTTCATCAATGAACAGCATGCCTCCGTGGGCCTTGGTCACAGCTCCCGTCTTGGGCTGAGGAATTCCCGCCATACCAAGGGGTCCGGCCCCCTGGTAGATGGGGTCATGGACAGAACCGATAAGGGGGTCAGCTATCCCCCGTTCATCAAATCTGGCTGTGGTTGCATCCAGTTCAATAAATTTTGATTTTTCATTAAAAGGTGAATCAGGATTTCTCCTGGCTTCCCCAAGGATTAGCCTGGCAGCAGCCGTTTTCCCTACTCCGGGCGGTCCGTAAACCAGGACATGCTGTGGGTTGGGGCCGCACAGGGCAGCTCTCAGGGCCTTTAAACCCTCTGCCTGGCCTATTATTTCTTCAAATTTTGCGGGCCTGGTCTTTTCTGCCAGGGGTTCCGTCAGGCTGAGCTGCCGGAGCTGCTGGAGCTTATCCATTTCCTTTTTGGATTCCCTCTGGACCGCAACCTTGTTCCCCTGCTGGGCCTTCAGCAGGTTTAAGAAGTAGAGGCCGATAACAATGGCAAAAAAAATCTGCACAAAACTTAAAAAACCTCCAATACCGGTCAAATAATTCACTGTTTACCCTCCTTGACATATGTACGTGTCTGACATAACAGGCATAGTATTGCCTGCCAGGAAGGAAAATATAAGCGAAGGGTCAGGTGCGGCAGCGTTTTTCCATAGCTCCGCAGTATCTGACCCTTGTATCATCTTTGAACATTCGAGAGACCGGCAGTATTTGGTTTTGGACTACCTTGTTTTGGACAAACAATTCCGGGAGTATTCTGCTCAGCATATCCGGTGATGGCAATAAACATGATATAGTTTAAAAGCACCTGGGTAATGCGGGAGAGGTAATAGACAAACTGCCCAAATCCGCCAATCAGTTCTACTTCACCGGCAGGGAATCTCTGGATAATCCCGAATGAGCCCATGGAATATGTAAAATTTAGGCCGGTCAGAATAAAGCTAATACCGAAATACCAGGTTAGATAGCGATAAAACCTCATATGGTAATGCCTGTGGTATTCCTTGACCACCCAGTATATAAGTGCTGCAATTCCCACCTGGGCGAGCTGCCCCATCCCCAGGGACCAGGCAAATAGAGCTCTCCCGCTCATAAACCCCGAAAAATTGACCGGTATGGAAACAAGCCAGTTAAAAACAATAAGCCCCAGCATGGTTCTGCCGATTTTTTCGCCAATGCCGGGAGGACCTTCACCGTTGCATGGCCTGTACTTTATTAGCCCATAGACAAGGAGAAGGGTTGCAGCAGAAGTCATGGTCAGGTCCAGCATTCCCCTCGCGGCTGCCAGCATCATATAAGACCTGCCAACTCCAAATGTCATTCCACTGCTCAGGGTAATAAAGTTCTCCTTCTGGATAATCCTCAGTACCAGGATAAGAAAGTCATTGATCATCAATATGGAGAAATACCATTTGAGGGTATCGATGAAGGGGTTTGGATACTGTTTATATTTCCTGATAGCGGCAATGACAAAGATAAAATTAAGTACCAGCATGCTAATCATATATTGGACCGGGTCTATAAACTGGCGCAGGGTGTACGACAAATCCCGGAACCACCCGTTGCCGGACTCGGCCACATGTCCGGCTAAAACGGAAATACTGAGCACAACTACAATGGCTGCAATTGTTTTTTCTTTTTGTGCATCTGACATCTGCCTTTTGTTCATATAGCGACTCCTAACCGGTAAACACAGTTAAAGATTTATCATTATACATATTTCACTATTTAACGACAATATCCTGCAATTTTCAGCCAATATACTGGGTAAATAAATACTAAAAAATGCAGGCAAAAAAAACTGCCCTGAGGCAGTTTTTTATGCACTTTCTTCTTTTTTCTTTTTCCTGTCAACTGTAAGGAGGATGGGGCGTTCCTTTTTTTCCACAACATCATTTGTAATGGTACACTTAGTGACATCATCCCTTGAGGGTATCTCATACATAACGTCAAGCATTATGTCCTCGATTATGGCCCTCAACCCCCTGGCCCCGGTATTTCTCTTCATGGCCTCCCTGGCGATTGTGGCCAGGGCATCTTCCTTAAATTCAAGGTTGATTCCGTCCATTTCGAAGAGCTTCTGGTACTGTTTGACAAGGGCGTTCTTGGGTCTGCTAAGGATCTCTACCAGTGCACCTTCGTCAAGGGCTTCCAGGGTTACAATCACAGGCAGACGCCCGACAAACTCGGGAATCAAACCGTATTTCAACAGGTCTTCAGGCAATATGTGCTTAAGAATAGCGCTGTTATCCTTTTCTTTACCCGATTTAATATCTGCCCCAAAACCCATACTTTTTTTACCGATCCTGTGCTGGATAATCTTGTCGATGCCGTCAAAAGCGCCTCCACAGATAAACAGGATATTGGTAGTATCCAGCTGGATAAACTCCTGATGGGGATGTTTACGGCCGCCCTGGGGAGGCACACTGGCTACAGTACCTTCAAGAATCTTCAGAAGGGCCTGCTGGACACCCTCACCGGAGACATCCCTCGTAATTGAGGGGTTCTCAGACTTACGGGCGATTTTGTCAATTTCATCAATATATACAATACCTTTTTCAGCTTTCTCCACATCATAATCAGCGGCCTGAATAAGTTTCAGGAGAATATTTTCCACATCTTCACCGACATAGCCCGCTTCAGTAAGGGAGGTAGCATCAGCTATAGCGAACGGAACATTTAGAAGCCTGGCCAGAGTCTGTGCCAGAAGGGTTTTTCCGCTTCCCGTGGGCCCCAGCATCACAATGTTGCTCTTCTGAAGTTCCACATCATCTACTTTACTGCCTATGTTTATCCTCTTATAATGGTTGTAAACAGCAACCGCAAGAGACTTCTTGGCTGATTCCTGACCGATGACATATTGATCCAGGATATCTTTAATCTCCTTTGGTTTAGGCAGGTCACTCATTTCAAGACCCAGGTCTTCGCTAAGCTCTTCTTCAATTATTTCGTTGCAAAGTTCAATGCACTCATCACAGATATACACACCCGGACCGGCAACCAATTTCTTAACCTGGTCCTGGAGCTTTCCGCAAAACGAACACTTAAGCTGGCCCTTTTCATCACTGAACTTATACATAGTAAATCACCTCAAATCATTTACTTCCGAACGTCGATCACCTCGTCAACGACACCGTATTCCTTTGCTTCCTGTGCCGACATAAAGAAATCACGTTCAGCATCCTGGGCCACTTTCTCCAGCGGCTGGCCGGTGTGTTTAGCGAGAAGCTTGTTCAGTACTTCCTTCATACGCAAGATTTCTCTGGCGTGAATCTCAATCTCGGTTGCCTGACCCTGAACCCCGCCCATAGGCTGGTGAATCATGATCCTGGCATAAGGCAGGGCAAATCGCTTACCCTTGGCGCCTGATGCTAACAGAAAGGCTCCCATGCTTGCCGCCTGTCCCAGACATATTGTCGAAACATCAGGTTTAATATACTGCATGGTATCATAAATTGCCATCCCGGCAGTAACTACCCCACCAGGGGAATTAAGATAAAGGTGTATATCTTTATCAGGGTCTTCAGCCTCAAGGAACAGCAACTGGGCAATTACCAGGTTTGCTACATAGTCATCAATCTGCCCCCCGATAAAAATTATTCTATCTTTTAGTAAACGTGAATAGATATCATACGCGCGTTCGCCCCGGTTAGTCTGTTCAACTACCATCGGAACCAAACTCATTACATTCACCCTCTTTTCTCAATTATACAACAACAGTTTGCAATTGGTAAACAAGGCGGTTTTAAATTCCGCCTGGTATATATTGAAAATATTCTATTGTATCACCGCTTTTTCCTCCAAAAATTCGACAGTTTTATCAATAGCTATACTCTTTTTCAATGGTTCAAGGTTGCCTCCGCTTTCCAGCCATTGTTTGAAGGTTGCCGGCTCAGAATTATAATGGGCCGCCATTTCAGCCACCTTGGCGTCAATGTCGTCTTCAGTGGGTTCAATATTTTCTTTTGCCGCAATGGCTTCAAGGATCAGGTCGGTTTTAACAGCCTTTTCCGCAGCTGGGTGGTATTCCTTTTTTACTTCTTCCAAATCTGTACCGGTACTCTTCAGATAATCTTCTATATTCAGCCCCTGCATGGACAACCTGCGCGTAAGGCTTTGCAGCATAAAATCTATTTTTTCCTGAATCATAATCTCCGGGGTATCGACTTTGGAACCTTCCACAACCTTGTCAACCAGCGCATCCTTGAGCCTGTTGCGTGCCTGGTCCTTTTCTGCCTCTTTTAGTCTATTCATAATATCATTTTTTAATTCCTCAAGGGTTTCATATTCACTTACATCCTTGGCAAATTCATCATCCAGATCAGCCAGCTCTTTCCTCTTAATACCCTTCACCGTTACTTTGAACACAGCTTCCCTCCCAGCCAGTTCGGCAGAATGATAGTTTTCAGGGAATGTGACTTTTACCTCTCTGTTTTCTCCAATGGCCGAACCTGTCAACTGTTCCTCAAACCCCGGAATAAAAGTACCGGACCCCAGCTCAAGGGAATAATCGGTTCCTGCGCCGCCCGGGAAAGCAACATCATCAATAAATCCTTCAAAGTCAATGATGACTGTATCCTTAACAGCCGCAGTACCTTCTTCCACACTCACCAGTTGAGCATGGCGGTTTCTCAGTTTCTCCAGTTCGGCATTAACATCTTCATCGGTTACTTCCGCTTCCTGCTTTTCCACTTCCAAACCTATGTACTGCCCCAGTTCAACTTCTGGTTTTACCTCGACGGTAGCTTTAATCACCAGAGGTTTTCCGTCTTCCATCTGAATAATGTCAACCTTCGGCTTATCGATAGGTTCAATGCCGCTTTCCTTTACTGCTTCAAAATATGCTTCAGGAACCACGAAATCCAGGGCTTCTTCATTAAGATAGTCCTTGCCCACATGTCTTTCAACCAGTGACCTTGGAGCCTTGCCTTTCCTGAAACCGGGAATTGTTACCTTTTTAACGACCTTCCTATAGGCCTTTTCAACTGCCTCTTCCATCCTGTCCTGTTCAATTTCGATTTCCAGGGCCACGACATTTCCTTCTATCTTTTCCATGTTCACTTTCATTTATGCTCCTCCTATATCTCTGAAATAATTATATGTATTTAAACAAAATACGTTCCATATCCATAAAACAACACCCCGGTGGGTGAATATAATCACTACCGAGGTCATCTGAGGTCGACTTTAACTTCGATGTAACCACCAAAAACCGTTGGTAAGTGTGAGCCTGGCTTCCCTGTGGTCAGGGGAATCATCCCTTTCAATGTATTTATGGAGCGGAAGACGGGATTCGAACCCGCGACCCTCGCCTTGGCAAGGCGATGCTCTACCACTGAGCCACTTCCGCACAGACATAATACACACCACTACCAAACTATATTATATTTTAACTATTTACATAAACAGTGTCAAGTATTTTTGCCGCAATTTTGACAATTAGAACAGCAGTCATTACTGCCATAAGAGGAGTCAGTGGATATATATATCTGGTAATAGGTATGAATACCTGATGAAGCAGGGCTGAAAATACAATCATCAATGCCGGCCAGCGCATTCTTTGGTCAAAGAGGCTGACCAATACCCCCAGCCAGCCCAGGACTACAAAACCCCATAGGTGAAGGGTTTGGGCCCAGCCTGAATATGCTCCCCACGATTTACCCCAGAGAAAAGAGAATTTCCCAATAGTAAACCACTTAAACCAAAGCCAGGGTTCAGTCTTAAATCCTTCTTTAATCCTCTGTATGGCCACCTTGGTCATTTCAGGTTCAGGGACATTTTCTATGATGGATGGCCCTTCCTTGTCATATGGGTCATATGGATCTGTGCCCCTGAGCAAAGGGTTTCCTGACTGGGTAGCAAAAGGTATGAACTTATCAAAGACCATATAATTACGGACCCACCATGGTGACATAACCAGGCAAAATGCTGCCACTGCGGTTATGAGGTATTTTATAATGCCAAAATCCCGTTTAAAAACCAGGTGGACCAGATACGGGATTACCAGAAAAGGCCCGGCCATAGGTCTGACAAGGACAGCCAGCGCCAGCAGCGCTCCTGAGGCAGCATGCCGGATGAAACCCGGTTCATCGAAGGCCATGATTAATGCATACATATAGCCCAGCATAAGAAAAATATACAGGACCTCAGTCAAAAGCCTGGTGTTGGCCATATTTGACGTTGGGTATATTGCCACCAGTACCGCTGCAATAATTCCCGCCGGTATACCTCCCGCTTTTCTCGCCATCAGGTATACCAGGAGAACTGAACCCACACTTATAATTGCCTGGGCCGTGCGAACCGTTACCAGAGGGTTATTATGCACCAATTCGCTTAAGTAATACATGGCTGCCAGGAATAGCGGGTACCCTGGAGTGACGAAAGCGCTCGGCCTATCGGAATAATACCCCAAAAACCCTTTTTCCAGAAACTGAAGGGTCATCTCGTGGTACCCTATTTCATCATGGGAAAGCCATGCCTGGGGAAATTTATATATATAATATAACCGGACCGCCAGAGTTATAAGCAGTACGAGGGCCAAAATGACCGTTTCGCCCCTGAAGAGCCGTCGTGACCTGAATGTATATCTGCCGCGCATCATTGCCCTCCGTTTGCCGGGGAATTGTTATTCCCGCCTGTCATATATCCTGATACAGCAATTATAATAACCGGCACCACAAGGTAATTTAACATCAATGCTGAAGCAATCACACCGGAGTCATTAAAGATGAATGCGGCCAGGGCACCTGACAACATACCTGTAATACCTGCTTTAAAATAGGGATAGTCTTTAAATATTTCTTTTATAACAACCCTGTTCCTAAGAACCAGCCCTGCCCAAATCAGTACCTGCATAATAAGCAGTACACTGAAAGGAGAATTTTTAAGCAGGTGGATGTTTGCCACCCATTTCCTCTGGATGGTGTACCAAATAACAGCAAGATCTCCCTGCAGCAGACTGCTGACGGCCCGCCCAATATGGGATGAAGACCCGGACAAGAAGAAGTAGTTTACTGCGACAAGGACTCCAAATCCGCCTGCCAGTATAGCCGCCAGTATCAGGGCCGATCGGAAAGTTGCCTTCCGGCCCGTAAAACAATACATTGAAACAGCGAAACCCGATACAGCGGCCAGCGCTCCCCCGGCGTTAGTCCCTGCCCAGGGAGCGGCAAAAAAGATTATCAGGCAGGCAAAAACCGAACCGCTCAAAAGCCAGGGCAGTTTTCCTGCCCTGGGAAACATCTGGAACAGGACAGCAGCCCCCAATATAGCTGAACCGATGATTATCCCCATATATTCGTTGCCTATCCCGTAAAACCGCCCGCCGACCACCAGGTCATACCCCAGGGCAGCTTTTTTCATTAGTCTGGCGCCGGTCAGCACATCTGCCACATAAGGGGCAACATTGACCAAACTTACCGCCGCAAATAACTTGAGATCACTTTTTATCTTGGTGAAAAAAACGGTTAAAATCAACAAAATTATAAGAGACAAAAATATGGACAACCATCTGTTAAGGGACCCTGTCAGGGGGACAAGGAAAACAGCCAGTGGATATAACAGTATCCCTGTCATAAAAAACCTTGCCAGCTTTACATTACACCGGTTTTGCTTTTTATAGCTGAAAATAATCATCAGAAATACAAGGCCGTAAACAATCCAATGGTACCTTGTAAAATAATACAGTACACCGGTCCTTTGCCGCCAATCGGCGGTCAGGGAACTGTATACATCCGCGACTGTGCCTATCTGGTCTCCGCTATCCCTGCCCGTTCCATAGACGCCCTGTACCGGCAGCCCTACAATCCCGGCCGGTTTTTTAATCTGCAGGTGAGAAAGTACGGTAGCCGTAAGGTCATAGTTGGCAACCAGGCCTGACTGCCTGGTAGTCGGGGATACCAGGACAGTACCGGGTTCAACCGCCCCTCCTGCCACAACCAATGGGGAAAGACGGGTCCCGTCCCTGAAGGCCAGACCCGTGGGAAGCGGCGAAACCAGCATAATCATTATACGGTTATCCACCCTGTCCAGCAGCCGGCCGATAAACCGGTCTGCATCCCTTAAAGCCATGGAACGGTGATAATCCACCATCTGTTTAAACTGACTGCCGCTGCTGCTGTTCGCCCTAAGGGTATCCCCTGTTTCTATAACGATAAAATCAGCCTTGTCCCATACCCTTTTGAGCTCTGTCTCCAGTCTTTCATAATCTGTTTTCCACCCGAAAGGTGATTTAGGGTCCCCTTTGAGCAGGTCCCTCCCCACATTGCCATAATCCACACGGCCAAGGTCATCCATGACAATATTCGCGGCCAGCCGGTTTGGCGGTCCATATTGGACAAAATCGCTATTACCGATGACCGCGGTCGTTAACCCGAATTCATGCAAAACCGTTCCTAACCGGCCAGGGGTTGAAGCCCTGTACTTCTTGTCATTGGCCTTGATAGCGGACGCCACCGCAATATTCAGGACTTCACTGTCACCTGAATTTTCCCCGGTATTTCTGAAGTAGGCCTCCCAAGCCCGGGAACCGTCAACAAGTATTTCATCCCTGTTATAACATTCACCGGCCAGGCTTGAACCGGTTAACCGGTCTCCCCCGCCGATTGTCATATAAGAATCGGTATCTGAATAGTCCCCTCCGGTATTGATGGTCATCACACCCAAAGACCCGAGGGAAATCATCCTGCTGATATTCTTATAACGCGGGTCTGTAATGTCCTCGAAATTTACCCTGTTTACAATGACCATCACAGCCTTCGGCCTGTCTTCTCCGGCCCCGGCATGTATTACACTTATGGAATTAAGAAACAGGGTCATTACAACCGCCGAAATAATTGCCCATGTAAGCAGACGGACTGTTCTCATATTTCCCCTTCCCTTTATGTATTCGCACATTTTCTCCTTTTTCCCTGGTAAAACGGGGATAACTTAAAAGAAAACTGTGAGATATGGCATATTATAACATTGGGGAAGAAAAGTTTCAAATAAAAAAAGGACTTGCGTCCTCAATATACAGTGTGTACAATTAGATCCGTACTTTCATCCTTATGTTTAACTCTTTTAGACTGTTTTAGAGCGCAATCACCTTCACATGATTATATAGATTACCCATTTTACCAGAGAGGCGGCTCAGTTATCTTCTGAATAACAGCCATGTCGCACCGAAATAGTATTAGCCATCATACAATTTGGAATTTAACCGTTTCACAGGGTGTTACTTAGTATGATAAATGCTCTCAAATCTGCTTATATCAATGGTTTGATATGCTTCTTGGTGTTATGCCGTATAACCTGTTAATAAGAGGTGTTTTGGGGAATATTATCAAATTGTTATCAGGTTTACATAAGAAACTATCAGATACAGATAGGACTTTTAAGTTTTGATATAACATCCGCATGATCCTTTTGCGAAGGACAAATATTGATACCCTCTCTGCTTATCTTAACAATTATCGTGCCTGCGCAGGGTACACTTATACCATCGGCAGATTTCCCCAAAGTTATACCGGATGGCGTATGTCCTATTCGTTTTCCATCATGGCATGTTTTGCCACTTCCAGTGCACAACACTCTTGAAAAACGCTTCGACTTTTTTAGAGCCTGGATTGTTTCCGGTGAAGGACAGCTTATTCTATCATGATATCCTGCTGATACTATTCCAATTGAAGCATCAACAATATCTATTACATTATCCAACGCTAAGGATTCAGGACCTCCGGCAAACCACCGGTCATGGTGGGGCAATTTAAGAATATCAGCTTGTAAGGATTTCCCCATTTTAGCTAACTTACTCTGTAATCTATACCATCCTTTCCCTTGAAGGTCACCTGGCAATAAAATCCTGTAATTTTCATGTTCTAGAATAAGCACAATAGACCAATTATTAGATTCATCTCCCGCCATATCTACATCGGCAGGGCTGTGAGGGAAGACACAACTGAGATTTACGTCATCCGAACTCGCTATTGTTCCTGTTAGAAATTGAGAATATGGCGAAATACATTTAATACCGTATTTTGTTTCAAATTCAGCAAACTGCCTTCTTAGTTTTTTATACCCGCTTTCCCTGCGGATACTTTTATCTCCTCTTATATAACCAAGTTTTGATACCGCTACGCCGGAGTTTTGCAAGTTGGCAACAAGACTTGCTATTCCTCTGTAGTGGTCACCATCGCCATGCGACACTATTGCCCAGTCAACATGAACAATTCCATGTTTCTCAAGAAAATCAAAAGTCAATTTAGAGTTTGGCGTATCAATTACTGTTGCTGTTGAACCGTCCGGATATATAATTACAATAGAATCTCCATGCCCAACCTCTAAAAAAGCGACTTGCAAAATACCGGACATGATTATCATTCACCTCCTGAAATGACAGGAGGATTATTACTTGTTTGCTCCATAAAATAAAATTCATCATCAGACAAATACCCGTAATCAATCATCCGAAAACTCAAAAAATTAACTCTGCTCAACGATACTTCATTTCTTTGCGCAAACGGAATTACAGCCTCAAATACCGTTCCTTGTTCTAATGCCCAGCCTGGCATTGCAGGAGGAATAGGTATTGTTTGTTCACCATCATATTCATCTATTGATAAGGTAACTGTCTGTTTGTCGATATCAATGCTCTTAATCGTACCGAAAACCTTCCAGGTTCTTTCAGCGTTCGGAAAATCACTCTGCATTGAATTAGCTTTTTTACTAATAAAGTCTTTCCATTCTTCTCCCGGCCTACATACATCGGAAAAATATTCTGCAATCTTTTCACGTTCAAACTCAGGCACTTGAAAAGCATCGTAGACAATATTATCAACATCAATAATAAGCCCGCATACTTCATGCTGCCAATTAGGACCTTTTTTATTTTTCAGCTCGCTAATTCTATTAACACTGTTAATAATTATCCGCTTTTGAGTTTCCGTAAATTTAGGGAATGGGATATTTTTTACTGTGTCCTTATTAAGGTATTTTTTCTTATTATACTTATCAATATATAAGCTCGTTAGCGGATGATTTATAACCGCAATTAATTCTTCATAAGAAATACTGCTTGTCCTATCATACATTATATAAAATCCGTGACTTACATAATAACCATCCCGGTCTATCGCCCCATATATTCTCCATTTGCTCAAAGAATTTCTTGTCACGTTCAATAGTATCTTTTCAGACTTGAATGGAACTTTTTCTTTCCCGCGGTGATGCTTGCCCGGATATCTAACATAGAGCCTATTATGGCCTCTATAGTTTTTCCAGGTGATCTTATAGGGTTCCAAAATATTTTCTCCGGGGGACTGCAACCACTTTTCCCAGTTGGCAGCACTATCATATGCTATTTCATTACAAAAATCTTCATTTGATTTGATTTTAGGTTCTATGCCTCTATCAATACTGACAAGTTTTCCAATGCTCGTTTCAACTTTTATCCTTTTTAAACAGGAATCCAAAATTGAATTGGAGATGATTTTTTGCGGTGAATTAATCCATTCTTCGGCATTATTAAAAATTACCTTTGTAGCCCGGCCACTTTTTTTGAATAATTTATAATCATTGTTAGAGACAAAAAGAGATTTTACAGGATACTTAGAGAAGCGCTGGCCGACTTCAGACTTCCTTAAAATAATAACAACGACAGGAACATCAGATGTTTCAAACGAATTCTCCGGCAAATACCATATCTCATATATTCTGGCTGAATTAAGAAGTTTATTCCTTGATTTTACGCATTTGCTACCCTCAAGATATGTAGCAGGAAGTATGATCGCCATGATCCCCCCTGGCTCCAAAGCATCAAGATATTTATCCATAAATTTAGCTGCTATTTCTTTATTCTTATCATAGTCAAAAGGCGGGTTTGTCATGATTATTGATGGCTTTCTGTTTAAAGGTACTTGGAAGAAATCGCTGTTAATTATATTCCATCTATTGCCATAAGGGATGCTATATACCAACAGCGACAATTTTGCTACTTCAGAAGCAAACTTATCTAACTCAACTCCGGTTATTCTTTCTGTAAGCAAATCATGCTTATATTGGCGGTCCATTTTCATAGGAAGCAGTTTATTGAGTCTATTACAGGCAGCAATTAAAAAGCTGCCTGAACCGCAAGTACCATCCAATACGTATCTTTTGTCCTCAGGTATTAATTCAAAAGGCATGCATTTACATATTTGCTGTGCAAGGTTCTCCTCTGTCCAATGAATTCCAAACATTTTGCGTATATCATTATCTAAGATAGCAAATTCATATAGATGACCTAAAATATCATTGGTCAAAGCCTGAAAAGTAAGCTGATTTCTGATGTCCTCGAAAATATTTTGGGCTATTTGTTCTTTAACCGGTTCTCCGATAATTCCTTTAAAATAATTGTGAAAGTACCGTAAGCACTTCTCAATCAGCTCAACTGCATTGCCCACACGTGTATCATAGCCCCACAATTTATCTTCTATAATACAAGCAGCAAGAACATGTATTGCAACATGAGTAATATCATCATTATATTTCTCGCCTAAACGGTTCTTTTCTGACCTTATGGCAGACTCAAACAGCTCTACCAATTTATATTTGGTTGCATTTACTGCAAATAAAGTAATTTGATAAAAATAATCGGTATTCTTAGCTGTTAACAAATTTTGCTTATCATAATTTAAGCGGTTAACAGAAAAATATTTCTCTAACAGCTTATAGGAAACTATACTTTTATATCTTTCCTGTTTTCGCAGGTCATATATATTAACTTCTAAAGGATTTAAAATTATTATAAATGGAGCTGCTAAAAACCGATACCTTTGTATAAGATTATCGGCATCCCCTCCATTTTCCGTCCAAACAACAGCTATGCATGAAGTACTTACGTCCAGATGCTTATTTTCACTAAATACAACCATGTCTGCAGAGCAGATGACCTTCTTATCATCAATAAACCTATAGTCACGTCTTATTGCATTCTGATCATATCCACAGGTTAGAATTAAATTTTCAACTTTTTTAAGGGCTGAAAATCGGTCCATTACAGAACCTCCTTCATTTATTTTTAAAACTGTTCATATAATGGAGCAAAGCCGATGATACCGCCTGCTTTAAAGTCGTATTATGCTCTTTGGTAAACATTTTAAACTCTTTGAAAACCTTTTGGCTTATATATATCGTTTGAGGTTTTATATCGTCAAAAACATAGTTATTAATACTATGAATATTATTAATACTATTATAACTACTGCCTTCTTCTTTTACTACTGACATTAATTTATCTTTTATTTGAAGTAGTTCTTTTAGTTCCATTATTTCACTAATAGAAAAAAGAGCAGTGCTATGCTCATTGTAGTCAGCTGTTTCTTGCCCATTTTCAGCACAGCCCGCTAGATTTTTACTAGTGCTATATTCTTTATCTGCAACAAACTTTTGCTCTCTTTGCACAAATTTACCTCCAGTATTAATAGTATTACTGTTACTCATATTATTATAATAATATTTTGGTTGGGTATAGTCAATACTTTTGGGTCATTAGATGACATTTTGCAGATTAAAAATCCATTGACTAGCAAGGCTTTGTAAAGAGGCGAAAAAAACTTCATCTCTAATCCGGGAAGATTTCAAGTGCTTAGCTGGAAGCCACCACGAGGTGAAGCCCGTCTGCTATTTTACCAAGGCTGTCGCCGGAGAGTAGCGGTTAAAGATCCAACGGACGATCTGCGCTTCTTCCTCGTTCATGACAAGGTTGCCGTCGGCGGCTTTGGTGTATCCGTAGCAGACTTTATCTGCGATTTTGTAATTACCGGCTTTAAAGCATTTTCGAATTCCGTTTTTAAGTATTCACTTTCTATTTTATTTATTTTTTGGCAACAAAAAAGCCATGACGCAGTAAACATCATGGCTAAAAATTAATCAATATAAAATAAAACAAACCCGCTTTTCGTACCTTTCTCCAAAAACAAGTTTGTCAACTTATCTTGGTGCGGATGAAGGGACTCGAACCCCCACGGTGTTACCCGCCAGATCCTAAGTCTGGTGCGTCTGCCAGTTCCGCCACATCCGCATATAATTTTTTAATGCATTAATGATTCTAACACAGCTAAAATAGGGTGTCAAGGAACTTTGGCCAACCCCAGCTCAATTCCAAAAGCAAAAAAACCTTCGGAAATAATATCTCCGAAGGTAAATTTAATAACTGGTGAGCCATGTTGGACTCGAACCAACGACACCCTGATTAAAAGTCAGGTGCTCTTCCAACTGAGCTAATGGCTCATATGGCTGGGGCGGCTGGACTCGAACCAACGCATGACGGAGTCAAAGTCCGTTGCCTTACCAACTTGGCTACGCCCCAATTGAGATGTGTGAGGTGTGAGGTGTGAGGTGTGAGGTGGGAAAATCCAGGAAAACACCAGTCACTTCACGCCTATCCTGTTTATTATCAAGAAGTGCAGGTTTTTGGTTTTTTCTCACCTCTAACCTCTCACTTCCCATTTCACATT
The DNA here is from genome assembly GCA_002840275.1 of Firmicutes bacterium HGW-Firmicutes-14. GTDB lineage: Bacteria > Bacillota > Thermincolia > Thermincolales > UBA2595 > W-Firmicutes-14. Next base: position 169,640 of record PHAB01000002.1, on the reverse strand, counting down.
ATGGGGTGGCTGATGGGATTCGAACCCACGAGTGCAGGAGCCACAATCCTGTGTCTTGACCGCTTGACTACAGCCACCGTATATAAACAACTAATCTGAACTGTTATATAAATTGTCAATTGTCCATTGTCCATCGTCAATTGTCAATTGTCATTAATGGCGCGCCTAGGAGGACTCGAACCTCCGACACACGGATTAGAAGTCCGTTGCTCTGTCCAACTGAGCTATAGGCGCCTAAATAAATGGAGCGGGTGATGGGAATCGAACCCACGCGACTAGCTTGGAAGGCTAGGGCTCTACCATTGAGCTACACCCGCAAATAGTCTGTTCCGGTCTGAAACTGTTTCACCTGCTGTAGCAGCTCCCTGCCTCACCAGGAGATATTTATGGTCGGGATGGAGGGATTTGAACCCCCGACCCCTTGCTCCCAAGGCAAGTGCGCTACCAAACTGCGCTACATCCCGCCGAACTGACAATGAATAGTATAACTCAAAAATATAATACCGTCAATACTTTTTCACATGCCTATATTTACTCCAAATATCATTAATTTACATTATAATCCGTTTATAGAAATCTGCTCTGGCAAAGCCTTAATTTCGCCAGGTCAGTATCTAGTATAGCATAATTCAGGCCTTTTCTCAACATCCTTTATGATGGCCAATCCAGTTCCCTTATATGCGGTATCAGCCCGTTTTTGTCAATTTCCACTATCCCATATGTCCTTTTGCACCCCATGCGTGGTGAAGAGACACTGCCGGGGTTCATGAGGTATCCTGCCTGCAGGCGGGTAATTTCCGGCACATGGGAATGGCCGTAAACTACCAGGTCATATTTACCTTCCCTTAGTTTCTCAGCCAGCCGGGAAGTGCCGGCCTTAACCCCATACATGTGTCCATGGGTGACCAAAATCCTGTATCCCTCAATCTCCAGTTCCTCTTCATCAGGTCCGGGAGAAAACCAGTCACAATTCCCCCCTACGGCAACAACCTTTAAACCCGCTTCTTTGCCAATACTTAAAGCATCTTTGTAATGGTCGCCGGCATGGATAAGCAGGTCTATTTTGCCCATCTGTTCAACAGCCCGGCGGAAAAACTCCGGTTTCCCATGGGTATCACTAACTACCCCAATCCGCATTGTTCCATCTCAACCCTTTCAATAATACCGGCCATGATGTTCTTGGCCTTAACCAGTGCCCGCCCCCTGTGGCTGACCCGGTTTTTTATATCGGAATCCAGTTCGGCAAAGGTCCGGCCGTATTCCGGAAGGTAAAAAAGGGGATCATAACCAAACCCTTTGTCTCCCTTTACCTCGTGCCCGATGACTCCTTCACATGACCCGTCAGATGTGTAAAGTTCCCCGCAGGGTGTTGAAATGGCAATCACACACCTGAACCTGGCGGTCCTTTTTTGATCAGGGACTTCCTTCATAAGTGACAACAACTTGAGGTTGTTATCCATGTCGTTTTTTCCTTCCCCCGCAAAACGGGCGGAGTAAATCCCCGGGGCGCCGTCAAGGGCATCAACTTCCAGCCCTGAATCATCTGCCAGTGCAGTAAGGCCGGTTGCCTCCATAACCGCTATGGCTTTTTTTACCGCATTCTCCTCAAAGGTGAGTCCGTCTTCAATAATCTCTCCGATTTCCGGGAAATCCTTCAGGGAAAGCACCTGGACTTCCAGGTCTCCCAGGATCTCTGCAAGCTCCCTGACCTTCCCCTGGTTCCCCGTCGCCAGTACAATTTTCATTCTCCGGTCCCCCCGATTTTAACTCCCAGTTCACCAAGGGCCTGCTTCTGAATAGCTGCCAGTTCTCCTATACCCTTGTGAGCCATTTTGAGCAGGCCGTCAAACTCTTCTCTGGAAAAAGGGCTTTCTTCAGCCGTACCCTGGACCTCCACGAACTTACCGGTACCGGTCATAACTACATTCATATCCACTTCAGCAGCACTGTCCTCATCAAAGGCCAGGTCCAAAAGTATCTCTCCACCGACCTTGCCGACACTGACAGCGGCCAGGAATTCATTAACCGGTATTTTGGCCAGTACTTTCTGTTCCACTAGTTTTCCCAGGGCCTCTATCAATGCCACAAAGGACCCTGTAATTGATGCTGTCCTGGTCCCCCCGTCAGCCTGGATAACGTCACAGTCAATAAGAATCGTCCGTTCTCCCAGGGCCGCCAGGTCAACAACAGACCTCAGGCAACGCCCTACCAGCCTCTGGATTTCATGAGTCCTGCCAGTGACCTTTCCCCTGGCTGATTCGCGAACCACCCTGACCGGGGCGGACCTTGGCAGCATGGAATATTCTGCCGTTATCCAGCCCTTACCTCCTCCCTTCAGAAAGGGAGGGACCTTGTCATCAACCGTAGCGGTACAAATAACTTTGGTGTTTCCCACTTCAATCATCACCGAACCCTCGGCATATTTCATGTAATCCCGGATTATCTTTACCTGCCGCAGTTGGTCCGCGGCCCTTCCATCACTGCGTGTCATAAAATTCCTCCAGTTTCAAATCATTTTCGGGGACGGAGCCTGCAGCAGAGCAAAAGGCTCTACTTGTACTTCAAGGCCCTCCCGGGCCAGGATGGTTTTGTCTTTGAAACCCGATTCGGCTTCCGCCCTTATTGTTTCAAGGTCATATTCAGGCCAGAAATGAGTGGCCATAAACTGCCCGGCACAGGCAGCGCGGGCAAGGCTCCCAGCCTGCCTGGCCGTAAGATGTCCCACTGAGGTATAATCCCTGTCTTCTTCGATGACACTGGCCTCACAGAGGGCCAGGTCAACACCTGAGGCAAAATCGGCCAGATTGTCATTCCACCGGGTATCGGCGGAATAAAATAACTTACCGTTAGCCTCAAACCTCATTGCATATGCAGGCATCGGGTGGTCAGTCCCTGTGAAACTTATCCTGATTCTGCCGATAAAGGTTTCATACACCGAAATCCCGTTTACCTGGGTGGCCGGAAGTCGTTCAACAGGGGTAACCTGAAAAGAATCCTTATAGTGACTGATCTTGGTGAACGTTTCCTCCGGAACCCCGGGTGCAAACAGGGGAAGAGGTTTCATCTGGGGTTCCAGCCTTCTGGCCCCGCTTATGGCGTGCCTCAGACAATACAGGTCCATGTAGTGGTCAGGGTGCCAATGAGAAATTATTACGGCATCCAGTCTCCTGAAATCGATGTATTTCTGCAGGTTGCTAAGCACTCCATTGCCGCATTCCACCAGGATATTTTCCCCACCGTCCTCCAGGAGATACCCGGAACAGGCTCCTCCGGCCCTTGGATAAGGAGCCCAGCAGCCAAGAACCGTAAGTTTCATTCAGATGAACACCTCTCTTCACTCCAACCCCGCGTGAACACAGCAGCCAATGGAACCGTTATATTGGGGATAACGGGGGATAACCACTTCAGCCCCCAGTTCATCCCTGAGAATTTCGCCCAGGGCAGCGCTCTTAGCCACTCCTCCTGTGAATACCAGGACCCGGCTTGCCAAATGCAGGAGCAGGGGTTTTACTCTCCTATATATAGTATAGTTTACACCGGCAGCCAGTTCTTCAACCGGATAACCTTCAATTATCTTCCCAACCAGCTCGGATTCTCCGAAAATGGCGCAGGTGGCATTGAGATCAACGGGATTATGCCGGCAGCCGCTCAGGTCTTCAAGATTCATGCCCAGGACGGCACACATGTTTTCCAGGTACCGGCCTGACCCTGCCGCACATTTATCATTGGTCTGAAAATCCGAAATTTTCCCGTCCCTTACCAAGACAACTTTACTGTCCTGCCCTCCCAGGTCCAGAAGGGTAAAATCCTTCAGGCCGGTCTGCCAGGCCGCTCCCAGGACATGAGCTTTTATTTCGGGAATGTCTTTCCCGCCCTTTATTTTTATCGTATTCCGGCCATACCCGGTGGTGACCAGTTTGTCTGTACCACCGGGACCTAAATCCAGCTGCGGCAGACCAAGTCCTGAAAAATCAACCGTCAGGCAGTCTCCCTCTTTACGGCCGTATTTCTTATAGAATTCTATCGTATTATATGAATGAAGGGCTGTTATTCCGTTATTCCGGGCCAGGGTAATTTTTACGTTCCGACTGCCCAGGTCTATTCCACAATACATTAAATCCACCCCAATTCCACTATTTTCAATTTTAGCATTGTTGCAGTGGGAGCGCAAGTTCATACAAAACCCGTGGGACGAGCTAAAATTCCTTGTTTTGGTAAATCCTCATCGAAACAGCCATAGATGCCAGCATAAATACTGCCGCCAGTATCATCCCGGTTCCCAGTATCCCGGCCGCCCTTAACCACCGCGTATTTCTCCATTATTGATTCCCTTGAATTGCTAAATATGATTTCACCCCTGTTAATAAAAGTGATATAGTCAGCTACCTTATCCAGGTCTGTGGTGATATGGGTGGAAAACAGGACCCCTTTATTTTCATCCAGCATCAGGCCTCTTAATATATCCAGAACTTCGTTCCTGAAAACGGGGTCAAGACCGGAGGTGGGTTCATCCATAATTATCAGGTCAGCATTGTGAGACAGGGCCAGAGCCACCTATCCTGTCCTTTATATCCTGCTCATTCTCGATATTATCCAGGCCAAGCACCCTTATCCGGCCGCTGTCCCTTTTTATCAGGTTCATGATTATTTTTATAGTAGTGGTCTTACCTGCGCCGTTTGGCCCGATAAATCCCATAATAAACCCTTTTTCCAGGCTGAATGAAATATCCTTTAAAGTAAAATCCGGCTATTCTTTTCTCACCTTTGATACTTCAAGAATCTTTTCCACTTTTCTCCCCCCCATAAAGAAGTTTGATCATTTCCAGCAGTTCCTGTAAACTGATGTCCAGAACCTTTGCTTCTGCCACAATTTCCGCAAGCCTGTCCTCAACCGACTTCAGCCTTTTTTCCCGCAGCAGTTCCCGGTTCTGACCGGCTATAAATGAACCTTTTCCCCCAACGGTTTCTATAAGCCCTTCCTTTTCAAGTTCCTCATATGCCCTTTTGGTGGTAATAACACTTATCTGGAGGTCCTTCGCCAGGTTCCTGATGGACGGCAGGGAGTCACCGGGGACCATCTCTCCCCTTAATATACTGTTTTTGATCTGTTTTGTTATTTGCTCATATATGGGTTCCTGAGAAGAATATGAGATTAATATCTTCAAACAAGCTCCACCTCCTAACCGTTAATACTGTATATATCAATTATATTGTATATACACAGTATATACAATATGTTTTTAGTTGTCAATAGTTCCCGAAAAAAAACAGGAAGCAAATCGCTCCCTGTAAATATTTATTGTTTATCCGGTGGCTAACCACAACTAACACTCCTTCATTCATTTAAGCATTTCCACAAATGTATCAATCCTCATCCTGGTCCGGGCATCCAGGTGCAGCGGCCTGTCACCCTCAATGGTAAGGATTGGGACAGCTAGCTTTCTTCTGATTATCAGATCCTGGATCTGCCGGTAACAAAAGCTCTGGGCATAATGAATGATTCCGTGGATGTCCCGCCGCCCTATTTCCTCTGAGATATCATTGAGCCTGTGGAATATATCATATGGATAGGTATAAAGGGCATATTGTTCAACGATATCTTCAGTATCAAAAGGCATGGTAAACTGCCTCTGGATTTCGTTGAAAACTACCTTGGCACCCCGGGATTCCAGGTAATCGTATAAATCGGTCATTATCGGAGGGACACCTATATATCCCAGCCTGACAGGGGCATCAATCTCACCGGCTTCCTCCAGGCTGTCCAGGAATCGGGCAGCTTCCCGGCCAAAACCCTCCGGGTCACCGTTGAAGTCGCTGCAGCTAACCTGCCACAGGTGGTTGTCAAATCCCCTCACCCTGTTACTCTGCCAGGTCTGTTCGTCAATACGCCTGACCAGAGACCTGATCCTATCCAGTCTCTTTTTGGTTTTCGACACCTTTTGCCGGTCAACTTCAAAAAACTCAGCCAGCTTTTCCATCTGAAGCCTGAGTATATCCCTGTCCCGGTTATAAGGATAAGCAAACGGGATAATTTCCACCCCTTCAAGATGCAGGGTTTCCATCAGGGCGTGGGTATTGCTGCAGTCGCCCTGGGTAACTGCTATCACCCTGGTTATATCCCTGTTTTTTAACACAGTGGTATATATCCCTTTAATCCAGGCACAGATATTCCGCGGGTACCCGGCAAGTTCGGCTTCTTCAATAAGACCGTGCGGATTGGCATCTGTAATGAAGATATTGTTCAGGTCCACCGGAATGTGTCCGGCAGCATATATTATTTCTATAGGTACAGTTGTCGTAATACCGATCCTTGCCAAAGCACTTCTTCCCTTCTTTTAGTTTCTCTTAAGTTCCAGTAAAGCTGTCTTGACCACGTTTACCGACCCCGTATCGGGAGTATACATGAACTCGATCTCCTGTTTGTGCTTCGGGTTATATTCCGTCACTTCCCTGTGCCGGTTGGGAGATACAACTATGGCATCAACCTTGCTGAGAAAGCCCTCCAGTTCTTCGGCATTTTTGGAAGTGGTAGAGCAAATATCCAGGTGGTCTATTCCGGCCCGTTTCAGGGAACCCTTAATTTTTGAGATAAAAGTTTCAGACAGGCATACTATCCCCAAACGGGTTCCCTGGGGAAGGCGGGCTATTTTTACAATTGTTTCAAGCTGTGGGTCCAGGGCTATGCCAATTATGTCCACACCCTTAACTGTTACCAGTTTCTTTACTTCCTCCAAATGAAAAAAAGTCGTCAGAACCAGGTCAGATCCGGCTACCAGTTTGTTGACCCGTTCCGGCTCATTCCGGAAATCATCCAGCAGGACAGGGACAATGGATACCCCCGGATCCAGGTGGAGTTCCCGGGAAAAGTGGTCCAATTGTTCTTTATTGCATTCTATAAATACCACTTTAACCCTGCTAAGCATTTCCTTTTTCGCCATTACACGCCGGTGGGTCAATACCAGGAACTCGTCAATATTGAATCCCAGCTCCGCAGCCTCTTCGATGGCAATATCGATTATTTTCAGGAGGCGCTCCTTCCGGGATTCCCTCTTGATAACCGCATCACTGTCTGTGACAAAAGTGCCCCTCCCCTGGGTTGAAACAAGGATGCCCTCGGCCTCAAGCTCCTTATAAGCGGCACTGACGGTATTTCTGCTTATATTAAGCTTATCCGCCAGGTCCCTCTCAGTGGGTACCTGCATACCGGGTTCCCACTCCCCGGTTTGAATAAGCCTTTTAATTTCATTCATCAGCTGCATGTATTTGGGGATCCCTTTACCCTTGTCCAGGTCAAAAGCCATACCTGATCACCACCACAAGTTTTTATCATTATAAATATACTATAACCCGACCGGTGATTCCTGTCATCTTTTTTAATTGCGCATTTCCGGGGGAAAAAGAAAAGGCTGTTCATCACCGAATAAAGCGCGGCGTATGATACAGCCCATAACTGTCGTTTTTTAATAACCCATAGTAAAGTATTCAACCAACCCGTCGGCAATGCCCTGAGCCACCTTTTCACGGAAGCCCGGGTCTTTCAATAATGCTTCATCCTCCCGGTTGGACAGAAATGCGGATTCCACTAAGATTGAAGGCATTTCAGTACATCTCAGCACCGCAAAATTGGCCTGAAGTGTACCCAGGTTCGTTGTTCCCAGCTGCCCAATCAGATTCTCCTGGACCGCCCCAGCCAGAGATTTCCTCTGTTCTGCCTGGGCATAAAGGAGCGGGTCCGATGCGGGGGCGTAATAATATGTCGAAGTACCCTTCTTTGACGACCTCTCCGTAGAATTGGCATGTATGCTTACAAAGACGTCGGCCTCCGCTTTGTTGGCTATATCTGCCCGCCCTGTAAGACTGACAAAGCTGTCATTCTTCCTGGTAAGTATGACTGTAGCCCCGAGTTCGGTTAGTTTTTGCTCTACCAGCAGTGCTGTCTCCAGGTTAAACTCTTTTTCTTCCAGGCCCGTGACCCCTATGGCTCCCGGGTCATAACCACCATGGCCGGCATCAATCACAATAACCTTGCCGCCAATAGACGGTTCTGATAAGGTAACAGTCAGGACCTCACCCGTATCATCCAGAACTGTGGAACAACCCGTAATTTCTTTCAGGTCAAGCACAATTCTCACGGTCATGGGTGTCAGGCTGAACTGGGCCATCCTGACCCTGCTGACAAATCTGCTGTCCGGAGAAAAGTCCTTTAATCCATTGATATCTGCATTCCGGATGTCGATTACAAACCTCTCAGGTCCTTTAAGCCTAAATTTTGTGTACTCAATTCCACCTTCACTCTTGATAACCAGTTTCTCTTCGTTGTTGTCCCCGTTCCTGAATTCGATATTAACAAGTTTGACGGAGGACTGGGAATCCTCATCTTCACTGCCGGGTTCGGAACCTGACCCGGAATCTCCGGAATCTGATCCGGTGTCCGGGGGGATATCCGGTGGGTCATCTCTTGACGGTGAACTAACAGCCCTGACCTCGGCCAGCCATCCGGCAATCCACCCGGGACTGCGGTCCGGGAGAGCAATTTTGTACCATTCCCCAGCCTTACCCGTAATATCATACAAGTCTCCTGCTTTAGCCTTTCCTATAATATCATAAGTAGTGCCTGCACCGGAACGGATATTCACACTGCTCTCTTTGATAACCAGGAACATTCCGGCAACAGGTTCAAACTGGGTCTCTGAATCACCGCCGCTGGAAGAATCCATTATTTCCCTTACCAGCCATCCCGCAACCCAGCCTTCTTGTCCACCGGCAAGGCTGACCCGGTACCATCCCCTGGATTCGCCGGTTACTTTAAGTTCACGGCCTCTGGCCACTGTCTCAACCTTTTTGCCGCCAAGGGTTGAACTGCTCCTGATGTTGGCTGTGGGAGCGTTTACAACAACAGTTTTACCTTCCACAGCAGAACCGGTATAGTTGTCTGTTGCGGCCAGGGCAGTTCCAGCAAAAAACAGGGATATTCCCAGGAAAAACAGGGTTGTCAAAAAACCTGCCAAGAAATTTGTTTTCCTTTTTTTACCCGACAATTGTGCCACCCCCTTTCCCTAAAACTGCAAGGCATTCCTGAGTTACTAAATTTTAGAAATGCCGCCTGTCTGTAAGGTTCGACATAATTGTCGAAATTCCTTCCTTCCCCGCGGAAAATTATGCAAAAAACTGGAAAAAAAGCGGTCGATGTCCCGGCGCCTTCCGTCAGGATTCATCAACCGCCCCTGTATGTCTTTCTTAGTTAATAATGAGCAGTATTTACTCTGTGTCTCTGATGATTTGTGTATTACGGTATACCGGAACTGTCAGGTCCATATGTCCGGCCAGGGTTTCAATCCTTTGGCCTTCAACCAGGATTTCAACTTTTTCAACCGTCGCGAACTGGGTCAGGGTATTGACAACCGAATAAACTGTCAGTATCTCTCCACTGGAGCCGCCCCAGTGATTTTCCCTGAATTCACTGCTGAAGTCAACTGTACAGAGTCCGTTGTCTATGTTAATATCCAGCAGCCTGGTGCCCTCGGGTATGGTCGTTGATAACCCCTTCCCTTCCGGACCCCTGATAAGCTCATTTACAGCTGCCCGGGCCAGACCCGGAACAAGGGCTATTTCCCTCTGTTCAATCGTCAGGTAATCCCCGTTCTGGTCAGCAAAACAGAGGGCCAGGGTTACCTTTTCCCCCTGGGTTTCCTGGGCTTGGGCTGTTTCTGTATTGCCCTGTCCCCGGATTTCCCCTGTGGTGTCTTCATCCCCTGATGCAGCTTGTCCCTCTTTATCTGCAGCCTTATTCTTTGTGTCCGGGGATTTTCCTGTTACCATTTTGTAATGAGTTTTTTTAAGCTGTTCCCAGGAAAGGTTCTGTGACTCGCTGCAACCCGCAGTCACCCCCAACAACAGCAGGATGCCGATCCCCGCAATGATTTTTTTCCCGCTCACCTTAAATAATTTCACAGCTTGTCCCCCCTAATTTTTTTTAACTGTTTGTCCTTTTCACTAAACTATATTAGGGGGGACAAGTATGTATGACACTTTTTAAAATTTTTTTTTAAAATAACCTTACAGAGGCGAGAAAATACAATCCAAGGAGTATCAATATGACACCACTGGCTGAGGTTATATAGCGGGAATACTTCTGAAACCTGGGAAGCTGTTTGATAACTGCCGTAAAGGTTCCGGCAGCAATCAGGGGAAGCCCGTGCCCCAGGCCGTAAACAAAAAGAAGGGCGGCACCATAATAGAAACTGCCCGTTGAAGCAACATAGGTAATAATAACAGCCAGCACCGGAGTGGCACATGGTGATGCCACCAGTCCAAACGCAAGTCCGATGAGAAACGCAGGAACCAGCCCCCCTTTCCCGGCAGGAAGCCTGTTTAGGGTGGGGAATCTGATATTAAGCACCCCGAGAAGCTGGAGACCCATAATGATAGCTATTGCAGCAAGTATGTAATACCAGATTACCCCGGCCTGCCCCACAATCCGGCCCAGGGTCACGGCAATTATACCGAATGCTGAAAAAGTCACGGACATCCCCAGGACAAAAACAGATGACATGGCAAAGCCCTTTAGGCGAGAGTTGTTGTTATCCTGTTCTCCATACCCGCCGATATACCCTACAATAACCGGAACCATTGTCAGGATACAGGGGCTTATGCTGGTAAGCACCCCGCCAATATATACAATTATAAATGTTACAGGGCTGAAACTACCGACAGCCCGGGGCAATATGGTGTCGATAAAATTCTCAAACACGGTATTGATCTCACTTCCCACCGGTAACCTCAGATAACTCTGCATCAAGTTCAGAGAGGGGCCGGACCCCTTCTTCGGAATACCTGACTTCCCCATCACCGCCTAATATAAAGATGGCGGGAATGTAGTAGATGTCAAACTCCCCTCCCAGCCTTCTGCCCTCTTGACTATTTGTATCGGCAATTATAAATTCCACATCTTTTTCATACTTCTCTTCCAGGGCCAGCACCACCGGCTCCATTTCACGGCATGCCGGTCATGTGGCAGCATAAAATTCGAGGAATACAGGACGTCCTGCTGCCTTGGCCTCCTGCAGTTTCTCGGCCGGCTGTGTGGTTAGCGAAAACTCCCGTCCACCGTTGCCGGATAATTCCCCCGGCCCCGGATTCAGGTAAGGTATTACAAAAATGATACCGACTGCCAGTATTACTATAACAAATATCAGGGCTTTTACATTTACTCTCACTGTTACACCCCTCTCCATCATGTGTTACAGTAATTATAACATTAATAATACCCATTCTGAATCCTAAAAATGATTTTTCCGGGAAAACTAAACCGGGAGGTGTTTGTCATGAGAGATGACGGAAAAGAACAGTTAAAAAAAGTCAACAATCTAATTCAGAAATCAAAGACATCTCTTCAGGAGATGGAAGACTTCGATACCCCCAAAACACTGCAGGCCGAGTTTGTGGATATTATTCCCCTGGGACAGTTCCCGGAAGACGAGGAGGGAAAAAAGTATCGACAGGTAGATTAATTCTGGTCACCTTCAAGGTTCCGGAAGGGGCACTAAATTAAAAAGCCACGCATTTTTTTGCCTCAATGCGCGGCTTTCAATCTCTTTCAGGCTCCTATCAGGCTGAGGGTATGTTCTATGATTTCATTAGAAGCCTTAACATCACCCATGGCCATAATATGGATTCCGTCTATATGTTTATATACTTTGTCAACAAATTCACAGGCAATCCTGGCTCCCGGGACACCCTCCCTTATTTTGGCCAATACCTCTTCAGGGATTTCAATCCCTTCCACACTGTCATTCATATATTCAGCCATTTTCACGCTTTTTAACGGCATCATTCCCATAATCACGGGCTTTCCGAAATCCTTCATCTTTTCTGCAAAAGCAAGGGCTTTTTCTGCATCGTAACAGGGCTGGGTCTGAAAGAAATCAACTCCGGCGTCTATCTTTCGCTTTACCCTGCTGTATACAGCCCCCATGTTAGCCGCTGAGGTGCTGGTCGTACCGCTGACCATAAAGTCTGTCGGACCCTTGAATTCCTTGTTTGCCGCATCTTGCCCCTGATTCATCTTTTTAATAAGGCTTATAAGGGAAAGGGTATTCAGGTCATATACGGCACTTGACGGGAAAGGTCCGTGGTTCGGGGGGTCACCCGTGGTCGGCAGGAGAAACCGGATACCCAGGGCATGGGCCCCCAAAAGGTCTGCCTGGGTGCCCAGGAGACTCCGGTCACGGCAGGTAAAATGGGGAATTGTATCAATACCTAATTCAGACTGCACAATATGGGCCAGCGCTATGGAATTGATCCTCAGTCTGGCCATCGGGCAGTCGTGGATATTGATACCGTCCAGTTTGATATAACTCCTTGCTTTTTCAAGGGTTGTCTGCACATCTGTCCCGTCAGTGGGTCCCAGTTCTGTGGTGATAATAAATTGTTTGCCCAGTTTTTCCTTTAGTCCCATTCCAGCAATCCTCCCCAATCTTCATCGGTTTCTGAAATATTTTATTCTACTTTTGCTTGCGAATTCCTGCCAGAAAATACTATCAAAACCAGAATAATGGAAAAACATTTACCCCATTATCCTGATTTTCCTGTTCTTGTTGTATGGCTGAAAAACAGCATCCACCATGGTCTGGGTTTCATCAAAAATAACGGTGGCATTATGAAGGAAGTCCTCCTTAAAATAATATCTCAGGTCACAGAATCTTACGATATGTTTCCCGTCTTCCAGACAGTGATAAATATAAAAATAGGGGGTAAAATTCTGAAATATCCTGCCCAGCCTGCTTTTCAGCGCTTTCCCTGTCCAGGCGTTCCCCGGCCCTTTATCAAGGATTTTCTTAACCCCCGGGTGCAGGGTCAATAACGGCATCTCCCCAACGACATACGCATCCTTTGTTTCCACCAGAAACGCCCAGTTCAGGAGGCTTACCATTGCCGGCATGACCACAATCCTCTTGACACCCTTGTCCCGGTATTTATACCTGAGAGTGTGGTATGCCTTCCGCTTAAACCAAATCCTGGTTCCCAGGTAAAAAAAGGTTAGCCAAAAAACAGCCTTCGCAGTATATTCCTGGCCTCCCGGCAGAAGTACCGCTCCGGCGAAAAGGACAATAATTACCGGGTCGGCCAGAACCAGAAGGTTGAGGCTTATTTTTTTTTGGCTGAACGGCCAAAAGACCTTAGCGCCATAAGAATTTAGAATATCTAAGACAACATGTGATACCGCCCCCAGGAATGTCCACAAAAAGACGGCACCCAGGCCGGCTCCACCCATTAATACCCATAAACCCGCTGCTATGGCCAAAGATGCTCCCACCACACCAATTACAGAGTGGGAAGACCCCCTGTGATGTGTGAGGTATGGTATGTCCCCAAGTAATTGAAATGCTATATCAATGTCAGGTGCCAGCGCCCCCAGCATTGCTCCCAGGTGGCGGGGGTCAGCCAGGGATAACTTATCCCCTGTCAGGGCAGCGACACCTGCCCCAACCAGTGCATGAGTCAGTGGATCCATGGTTTCGTGTCCCTCCCCCGGTCGCGCCACTTATTCTCATCTATTTCCAGAATATCTAGCGGCGGTTAGCCATCGGCTCAATTATAACACAGGGGAATTTCACCTTATGCAGGAAAATATTTACCCTGTCCTAAATTACAGGTCATTTTTTCCCGGTCAAAACCCGGTTTTTTCCGGAAATAATCATATTACCGGTACCGGCTGTCACCCCCCAAACCAGGATTGCAGCCACCAGTCCCAGAGGCCAGGATCCCATGACCCCGATTAAACAGAGCGCCGCCAGAACACATGCCGTACACCCAATCATACCGGCTACAGCTCCCCTGGCCACCTCTGCCGCTTCCCTGTCCCCATCCTTCAAACCGGCCATCAGGACAGCTGCCACCATTACCGCCGGGAAACCGGCAAACACACCCCCGATAAACTTGACCGGTGAAATAACAGATATTACGTAACACAATACTACAGCTGTGCCTCCCAGAACAAAGCGCACCCCTGTCTCCGTTAATACCGGCCAACGGAATTTCATCATCTATCACCCCAATAACCCGGATTTCAAAACTGCCACGTAAATAACCGCCACACAGCCCAGCCAGATTAAAAGGGCATATACCAGCCCCTTTTTCCAGCCTTTCCGCCCTATAAGCCAAAACGCCGCCACAGAACACACGATGTTGCTCACCATTGCTGCCAATGCCCCCCTGGACACACCCAATGCAAGGGGTACCCCCTCGGTTGCGGGAGTACCCATAGCAACGGTAATTACAGAAGCAATATATACTGCCGGGAAGGCCGCAAATATCCATCCCCATCGGGCTCCTGCGCGGCGGGCAATAATATAGGAAACTGCAACAGCCCCGCCTCCCAGGACAAATCTCAGGAATACCCCTGTCAGGGTTATATCGGAAAAACTCACCGCCCGGGTCCCTCCAAAAGTTGATACCTCTATCTTACGCCCCGGGAAAACAAAAAACAACCCATTGAGACTGTTTTTTTCACCAGGTACCTGGCCATGCTGACGGCAAACATTCCCAGCAGGGTTAACTTCCCAGGGCCCAATCCCTCTTCCGTCCCCCCGGCAAACAGCCTTGGCCCTATATCTTCAACTATCAGGGGGATAGTGTTGTCAAACATCATTTGAAAAACCCTGCGGTTTATTTTCGGTGATACGCCTTGATGCCGGCAGAGGACAAGCCTGTTCAATTCCCTTTCCTTTTTGAGCCACCGGCCGGCATAGATGCGGCCGACATTAAAATCGTGTTTCATAAACTCACTGTCCAGGAAACCTCCAAAATTACCGAAGATTACTCCTGCCAGCTCCCGGTCTGCATCCTGGGGGGTTATCATTTCCACGGCAATTTCATGTTTATTGCGAAGATCTGCGACTTGTTCCAGCAAGTAACAGTATTTTGTAAAAAAATCCTTATCCCGTACCTTATTGATTTCCTTCTTATATGCATCCCTGATTCTCTTCTCTTCAGCCCTCAGGTAATCGGCCTGATCGATTTCCAGTATCCTGCTTCCCTTAAATAATGCCACCTCCCTGCACAGGCTGTCCAGCTTCCTGCTCTTTTCAGGAGGGATATCACATGTATTCCAAATGTCGGCCAGCAGGGAGACATAAGCATTTTTCCACTGAATCCGGCGGTTAACTTTTTCCAGCAGCAGCAAATCCTTATATAGGGTCTGGTTGCGGGGAATTGTCCACACCGCTTTGGATAAAACATCAAACACCCCGTATTCATCCCTGGGGCTGCTCCCCATGGGAGGTGACGGGTCAACAACCAGGAAAACCCGCTCATGAGTACCGGCGGAACCGGTTTCCGGAAGGTCATTTACTACTTCAATCGCCCTGTTCAATGGCTGGTTATTGACTATACCCCCATCTGAATAATGAAATTCTTTTTGGTCCTTTCCGGAAAAGTTGTACCTGACCAGAGCCCGGAACTCCTCATTTGACCTGTAAACCGTCTTGGGTTCCAAGGCAGCAGGAAAGGCGCTGGAAGCCCTGACAGCCATCCTCAGCCTCTCCCAGTCGGTAAACGTCCGGTCTATCCTGAACTTCATGGCATCCTCATACCCAATTGCCCCGATGGAAAATTCCTTTCCACAGGCTTTGTGAATCCTGTATTTTATCCCATCCAGGTTTGTGACAACCGCTACGAAATTCACCGTTCTGTTGGGTGCTTTTTCTTTAATCAGGCTTGCCGGAGGAGGGCTGATATATTTTTTTATCAGATCCTCCACTTTACTGCTGGACAGAACCGACCTGTCGCCACGGTTTAATCTCAGGAGGTCTTCCAGTTTCACGGAAAGCCATGCTTCCTCCATGATTTCAGGGGAAATACCCCAGACCAGGCACAGGGCGGCAAGGGCCCCTGTAAGGGCACCGGCTGATGTTCCCACAATAACATCCACTTCCAGTCCGGGGTTCCCGCCTTCATTGATATGCTTTAAAATTTCGTAAGCCACCCCGGCTTCAAAACTACCCAGGGAAACAGCCCCTGTAAAAACCAGGGCCAGCTTCCTTCTATGTTGTAAAGGCATATTTAATTACCTCCCGGTGGTTTCTACTTTCCTGGTATATGCTATGCACCACCGGGTCCCGAAGGTTAACAAAGGGAACTTGCTTAAGATGGAGTTTTAACCTCCCTCTTAAGTTTAGTTGCCTGGTAACAGGATTTACCAGCCTTTTTGTCGAACTATACCCCATTAAAACCTTCCGGTGTAACGTATATAAAGATGACGAGGTGTTAAAATGACCCCGGGGAAAAACAGTGATATTTTTGATTTGCTCCGCAGGATACAAACCGGGGACACTCAGGTCAGGGAAGACTTCCTGTCTGAGTATATGCCCTTTGTAGCAAAAACAGCGATGAATATGTGTAAACGGCCGCTTGAATGGGAAAACAGTGACGAATTAAGTATCTCCCTGATAGCGTTTAATGATGCTGTCGATACTTATGACCTGGATAAAAAAGTGCCGTTCCTGCCATATGCAAGAATTGTTATACAAAACCGTCTTAAAGACCATTTCCGCAAAGAGGCCCGCCACAATAGTGATTGTCCCCTGGAAACTGAAACCTTTGAGGGAAAGTTGCTGAGCCCGGCAGAGGTCCAGTCTGCCTGGGAAGACTACCGCAACAGGACCATTGAAGATGAGAGGCGGGAAGAACTGGAAGATTACGAAGAGCTGTTGAAAACCTTTGGTATTGATTTTGAAGCTTTGGCGGAAGTATCCCCAAAGCACACTGATTCACGCAAATCCCTGTTCAGAGCTGCCGCAATGCTTGTCAGGGACAGGGAAACGATGGATTACCTGCTGAAAAAGAAACAGCTCCCGGTCAGCAAACTGATGTTTAAAACCGGTATTAACCGGAAGACCATTGAGAAAGGCCGGAAATTTATTATAGCCACTGCTCTGGTGTTTTATTATCCTATGAAATTCCCTTATCTGCGTTCATATATAAATCCTGACGGTGCACATTGAAAGGGTGGTCCCAATGACAGGCAAAGGCATGGTTGTTAAGATTAAAAATTCTCACTGGCTGGTCGTATCCAGAGATGGGACTTATCATAAGGTGCCTGCTGACGATTCCCGAAATCCCGTTGTAGGAGCAGAGATAGAGTTTTCTCCGGTTCAAGATTCTGTTCCCCACCGGTTCCGTTACGGGAAACAGGTTGCCCTGGTTGCATGCCTGCTGATATTGTGCGTTGGATTCGGCATTTTCCAAATGGCAGAAGGGCCGGCGGTTTTCGCATATATATCGCTGGATATCAACCCCAGTATTGAACTTGAAATTAGTGAAGACCTGAAAGTAACCGGCATTTCTCCTCTGAACAGTGATGCCGCAGAACGTCTTTCCCTTATGTCCCTTAAGGGCCTCGGCCTGTCCGAATGTATTGATTCTATTATGAGTCAGTCTGTCAAGGAGGGTTTCCTTAAACCCGGGCAAAGTAACTATGTCATATCAACAGTCACCATTAGGGGTGAAGACAAAGACGCCGTAAATTACGAGAGCTTAAGTCAGACATTAACATCAGGATTCCAGGGACACGGGCTGGATGTTGATCTCATAATCGCTTCCACAGATTTGTCGGTTCGTACCAAAGCAAAGAAACAAGGCCTGTCAACAGGTAAATTCCTTGTTTACAGTGAAGCTGCCGGGTCTGACACCCCGATATCACTAGGCCAGATTAAACAAACCAGCACATCAGACCTGGCCTTACTTCTTAAGACCAAACTTCTGCCAAACAATAAGAAACTTATTGTCAAAATGATTCGTGTCTCCGGTGGCAACAAGCCCGAAAACCTTGATGAGGAAAATGCCGGAGATATTCCCGGCAACAGTCATGATAATGGAGGAAAGCGTATAGGCCCGGACAACAAAGGCCATGGGCAGGATAAAGATAATTCCGGGAACAATAATAATCTGCCGGCTGGAACAAAGACTGAAAAACAACAGCAGCAGGGACAGCAACAACAGCGACAGCAGGAGGAACAGCGACAGCAGGAGGAACAGCAGCAACAGGAGGAACAGCAGCAACAGGAGGAACAGCAGCAACAGGAACAGCAGCAACAGGAACAGCAGCAACAGGAACAGCAGCAACAGGAACAGCAGCAACAGGAACAGAAACAAAAAACTGCCTGGGGAGAAATTAATAAATGAAACAGAGGGCTGCCCAAATTACTTTTGGGCAGCCCTGTTAACTTGCTGTTTTGATTTAGTCAACGGTGAACCTGTCAACCAGTTGTTCCATTTCCGATGCTGCCCTCAACAAGGCGTGGGCCGTGCCCGCCAGGGATTCGCTGGCAGCTGCCTGCTCCTCTGTTGAACTGGAAATGGTTTCTGCTGAATCAACTGTCTCCATAGCAATTCTCCGGCATGCATCCAGGTCCCTGACCAGGATTTCACTTCGTTTACAAATCTCAGAAGCCTTGTCGAATCCGGTTTTCACCTGTACTGACATCAGCTCCACACTTTCAATAATCCTATCTATTGAGGAGACCGTTTCATCCAGGACATTCCGTCCCTTTTCAACTTCCCTGACACCGGACCTCATCATCTCAACGGCCTCAGATGTAGTCTTCATATTGTTTGTAATAATATCCTTGATCTCTTTGGCAAAAACCGCCGTTGATTCAGCAAGGGTCCTGATTTCCTCGGCAACCACCGCAAACCCACGGCCGTGTTCGCCGGCCCGGGCAGCTTCAATGGCTGCATTAAGGGCCAGGAGGTTGGTTTGCTGGGCTACTTCAGTTATGGTGTTAATAATGGCTTCTATCTGGGTAGACTGGGCAGCCAGGGCCTCTATAACATGAGCGGTATGGTCAAAGGAATTATGGATCTTGTTCATCTGTTCCTCTGATGCACTTAGATTCTTCATACCCTCACCAGCCTTGACCAGAGAGTTTTCGGACTGCCTCAGACCATCCTGGGAGTTCCAAAGCATCTCTTCGATAGCAGCCGTAATTTCTTCACTGAATATCTTGGCTGAATTAATCCTTTCAAGCTGGCTTTTGGCACCGTCTGCAAGTTCATGGGAAGTTGCAGCAATCTGGGAGGAAGCATTGTTAAACTGTTCAGTGGATCTGCTCTGTTCATCACATGCGGTCTTTATCTCCTGGGAAAAATACTTCATCTTTTTTATAATAGAACCAAGGCCTATACTTATTTTGTTAATCTCAAATATCATCTGACCTACTTCATCCCTGGAAGGCGGTGCTATAACCTTAGTCAGAGTTCCCTGTGATATAGCTTTGGTGCCTTCCCGCACGGCATCACGCACATTTGAGAGCTGTTCCCTGACAAAGAGCGCACTTATGACACTTAACAGAAAACCTGATATAAACACTATGGATGGGTTTATATTTAATAAATATAAACCCATCATTATAATCACCGGCAGAACAGATGCCGCTATTAGTTTCCAGCCCAGGGTAAATTCACGGATAACATAACCGATTCGGACACCATACCTGGCTTCCCCTTCCACCATTACCGGACACGAAGCATCCAGAAGCACTTCACCCGTATTCCTGTAGTAAATCTGGAGAAGGGGCCTCTCGGTCCGTGCAGCCGCGGAACCGGCTTCATCGTTAAAAACCACTCCTTCCCGCAGGCGGTTGGTGTGTATAAGGGCCCTGCCTTCTTTATCGATAAGCAGGATATATTCCAGTCTGCCAAGGTCTTTGTGAAATAATTTGCGAATAACCTTCTCATAAGATTTCAGGTCTTTACCCCGGTCAAACAGACCGCTGACCTGGACAGCAATTTCCTCGACTTTTTCCAGTAACCTTCTGCCGATTTTGCTTTTCAGCAGTTTTGGTTCGTTGACCCGGTTGTCTTGAGATGTATTCATCCAATTTCCCCCATTCAGTCAGGATACTGCGTGTCACTTAGAATCGGGGTATAATTTAATAATAACTTCTACTAACATTCGACATCTATATTTTAAAAACCTTCTTTATTTCTGCATAAGTTATTTGTTTGTTGTTGTCAGCCTTTTCCAGGTTTGCGGTGAACACACATCTTTTATTCTTATCTTATTGTAATCCCGGGTCCGGGCAAACGGAGTCGGTGGATAATCTGAGATATCCGGCGAAGGGGATACTCCCTCATGGATTATCGGGGTAATACCATTTTCCCCTGTCAAAAACCAGCTTCTTACCAGTTCATCCTCACCGGTATTTACAATTTCTTCCCTCAGTTTCTTTGCTCCGCCTGTTGAAGGGCAGCAGATAAAAGTCCGGCACACCAATGGACGCATGTTATAAACAGTACACGTTCCTTTTGTGTTATCCAGGAAAATGCATTTCCCCCGGCCATCCAGGGCCATGGTGATATCAACAACCCTTCTGTCCACATAAACATGAAGAAACTTTTTAAAGGCTTCTTCAACATTCGGCCCGGTTAAATTAAAAACATCAACCATGGTTACAGGTATACGTTCCTGGCAGCACAGGTCACAGCCATAACAGGTCTCAAGCTCCGGTTTCCGGGAGCGGAAGCACCCACTTCCGGAAATAAACATTTCGACAGCATCAATATAATCCTGTAAAGTGGCCCGGGGGTCATTTACTTTTATGTTATACCCCATTTTCCCTTTAAAAACGGCTGGAACTGCTTCAACTCTTTTCAACTGAACCATCCTCGTAAGAACTCTGTTAATCAGTGGGTAACATAATATTCAAGTACCCTGGCCATAACAGCTGTAGCCTCTGCCCTGTTGGCAATATCCCGGGGACGGAACTTATTGCCGCTTCCCTGCATAACCCCGGCTTCCTTTGTGTTCCTGACAGGCTGAACAGCCCATGATGCTATGTCCCTCCAGTCATCATAGCTGGATGGTGTGGTACTGTCCGGCAAGGCCAGGGCCTGATTAAGGATAGCGGCCATTTCGGCCCTGGTAATTACCCTGTGCGGCCTGAAGGTCCCGTCTTCATACCCTCTCACAACACCAAGTTTAACAGCAGCTGCGGTGCTGCCCTGGGCCCAGGCCGGGATTGAATCACTGAAGTTGAGACCTTCCGCTTCAGGCTCCCATCCAAGGGTATTGGTCAGGAGGGTTACAAATTCGGCCCTTGTAACTCCTTTGGCCGGTAAAAAGCTTCCGTCAGGATATCCGTTAACTATTCTTTTTCCGGCCATGTCGCTGATTATACCCTTTGCCCAGCTGGAATCAGTATCAGAGAAACGCGGCAGGGGCCTGGCATCAACCATCAATCCCAATGTGCCCAGGCGGTCTGTTTTTGCCGTAACAGTTCCTGCCCCGATGTCTGTAACCGCGGGAATCGACTGCCAAGCTGCTTTTTTTCCGTTCCACCACATAACCCTTAACCTGTTTGGTTCTGATATGCCTTTAAAACCTATTGTTATCTTAACAGGCCCGGGAAGACGTTCCTGCGTGTCCCCATCTGCTTCACCGGAAACAGTAAACAGCGGCATAACAGGATTATATCCGGGTGTTCCAAGCTCAGTTTCCCATAATTGGCGGGCTTTAACGGTATAGACAGGCGATTTCGCCGGATTGTTAAAAGTCATTTCCAGGTCAGTCCCCAGTTTCACCGGAACAGGAATACCGGGGTCAATCACCTTCTGAACAGACTGCGCTTCAGGAGCAGTTCCTGTTTCCCCGGCTTCCGGGGGATAAATCAGGGATATTTCATCGAAATATATTACTCCCTTATCCCCTGGCCCTTTTTCCGGTTCCACCAGGTATATATCCGTCAGGGTAACAGGATACTGGATCCCTGCCGGCAAATCGCCGGTCACGTGCTTCCAGCCCTTCCAGTCAACATTCCTGGCCAGGTCAATAAGTTTTTCCGTGCCTGATGCATCAGTAATCCTGGCCCTCAGCCAGTGGCTGTTTCCTCCGTCACCCAATACCCAAAGCCCTATCCCCATCGGTTGACCGGGCAGGGCCAGTCCGCCTTCAAAATTCCCGTATGCAGCCCGGGTCTTATCTGTAGCGGTAAAGTCATATTCCAGCCTGGCTGCCCCCACTCCCCGGAAGGACGGCTCATCCGGTTTTATCAGCCTGAAACTGCCGGGAACCTGTCCTTCAGGATATCCCCTGTACTTGAGGTTCCGCGCTGTTTCAAAACCATAAAAGGGTTTTTCCACAGACCCGACAGCAACTCTGACCACCGCCTGCGTCGAATCCACTTTTATCGTAACCTGGCCGGAAGCAAAACTTTTCCCGGCCGTAAACTTATTGCCGGTTACAGTCCCAACGTCCCCGCCGACCCTCACCTCATATTCTCCGGGCTGCAGGTTGAACACTTCCCCCTGCTTGGTTACCACTTTAACAGAAAAAGCAACACTTTCTCCCGGCCTTACAGCGATAGCCGACGGATTCACTTCAAGCCTGGCAATATCGGCACTGCCCAGGACCCGTACAGGGTATTCCCGGGTAACACCCCGGTAAGAGGCCTTTACCTTCCCCTCTCCACTCCCCTCTGCACCAAAGGCGCTTCCGTCAAATCTGCCCAAAGAACCGGGGGATACGGTCCAGCTTATATCATCAATCATTACATAATAGGGATTGTAATGCTCGTCATAACCCTTGGCGGTAAAATTCTTGGTTGTCCCTACTACCATGACCCTGGGGCCTGTAACCTTTAACCCGGCTAATTCTCCCGGAGGTGCTGTGGAAAATATCCCCAATCCGGTCGGTATGGACCTTTCAGACCCTTGTGAAGGATTATTAATCAGGGTAACGGTTTCATCCCCCAACTGCCTGACAGCCATAGCGGAGGAACCGCCGCCGTCCAGGTTCAGGGCTGTCCATGCACCGACAGATATCATAAAATCAGCCATTTCTTCCTGGGTCATTCCCCTGCTGGTCTGTCCACCGTCCGCCACCACCAGGTACAGTGTTTTTCCGTCCCGGGAAGCCCCTATTGCGGTTCTGGCATGATTCCCGAAAATGGTATTACTGAACCAGTGCCGTTTCCCATCTTTTATAAGAATCGCCTGTCCGCCGATGGCTGCCTGGAGGTTGTCTGTTTCCGGGATAACCTTGTAGCTTACCTGAACCTGGTCGCCAACTAAAAAATTTTGCTGCAGAAATTCAGCAGCCGTTCCATGTCCGGCAAGGACATAACCGCTTGCAGGGATATCGGTCCCTGGCTGATCCAAACGGAATTCTTTTACCCTGTCATACTCAACCACCATCTCCACTGTGCCGGTCAGCCCCTGCAGGAGTCCCCTGCTTTTGGCCCCCCAGCGTGGAGTATACATATTCAGACGGTTAACATCTGAATTGACATCCTTGGTAACCTGGTATGTAGGCTTGTTAATCCCTGACAACTGGTGCTGGATCCCTGACGGGGCTGTAACTGCACCCTGAAAACCAAAAACGGTAAAAACCGGTACATTGTCCCCGGTCAGACCGAAGGCATTCATACTGGTAGTCAGGGCCGGGGAGGTAACGAGTTCACCCGATTGCACAGTAATGCCTATAGGTGCCTTTTCTTTCATCTGGAAGAAGTCTCCGTTAACAGCGGCAACCGCTCCTGCTTCTTTGGCCAGGTTGCTTGTACTCCGGTTAGTCGTAATAACCCCGCCGCTTCCGACAAGGGTATCCACTTTCACATATTCATTGGCCATATCCACTTTCATTACATATATGTTCAGCGGCCCCTCAGTTGTGCGGATATTCAACCGTTCAACGGTAACACCCTCAGCCACAGGCTCGGTTTCGGAGGTCCTGGATGTTTCCGTGTAGGCCCCTGCTAAACCGGCCGGCCAGGATAAAGACAGAAAAAATACCAGCAGGGTTACCCATGCCGTAATTTTCGTCCTGGCCCTGGTACTGGTACTTGTGCCTGCCATTAACCTTGTCCATTTAGCCGCTGCATTAAATAAGCTTCTAATCAAACTTCATCCTCTCCCCCGTTTATGTTATTTCTATTATACCGTGAAAACCACCATAATTAAACTCAACTGGAAACCTTTAGACCAGCCTTCCGCAGAACCGTATCTGAATATGGCGTATTTATTAATAAATTCGTAGAGACCCGTTGTTTTTTGACGGGTTGGGAATATTCTTTTTCAGCTTTTCCAAAAGGCTATACCTGACCCTTAGGTCACCAGGGCCTGTACCTATTTTTAAACCGGGTTTATTGGTCCCGTGAAAATCCGTTCCCCCGGTGACCAAAAGCCCGGTGGCAGAAGCCAGTTGATAAAACCTCTCAGTTTCTTCGGGGGTATGTTCCGGATAGAAAACCTCTATTCCTTTCAATCCAAATCCCCGTAATTCATGAATTAACTCCTTCAGGCTGTGGTCTTCCCTTATCCTTAGGTACCTGGGATGTGCCAGTACAGGAATGCCGCCTGCTTCGATAATCATTTTAATCCCATCCTGGGGAGACAGCCTGTCCTTTTTGACATAAGCAGGTTTTCCGGCTCCGAGATACCGGTCAAAGGCTTCCCTGTTATCTGCCGTATACCCCTTCCTGGTAAGAAGTGCCGCGAAATGAGGCCTCCCTATAACATTTCCTCCGGCTATGCCTGCCACTTCCTCCAGGGTTATATCAAAACCCAGTTCCCTTAGTTTTTCAATCATCATGGGATTGCGCTCTTCCCGGTAGCGGCGCAGGCAGCTAAGTCCCCGTGCCAGTCCGCTGTTTTTATGGTCGATGTAATACCCAAGGATATGCATTTCCCCGGGATAATCGACCCCGATTTCCACTCCCGGCACAACTTCAATACCGGCTTCTTTCCCGGCAGCGATTGCTTCAGACACACCGTCAACAGTGTCATGGTCAGTTATTGCCACAGCCTTCAGGCCTGAGCCGGCAGCATGAAAAACCATCCTGGCGGGTGTCATTGTGCCATCTGAAGCAGTCGTATGTATATGCAGGTCTATTAAGCCTGTTGTCATTTAATCCACTCCTGTCCGAATTTGCCTTATATCCACCGGTGGTTCCCCCGGGCCGCAAAATTTAAAACCAGATTTCGGCCAAAGTCAGGATACCAAAACTGATAAATATTGCGGCAGACACCCACTTGATTATTTTTTCCGGAAGCCTTCTCCCCAATACGATACCAATTACTATAGCCAAGCCGTCGGCAATTACCATCCCCAGGGTGGAACCGAGCCAAACCTGGATAAAAGTACTGTAATAGGCTGCCGTAGTACTGCCGTAACTGGCAGCCAGAGATATGGTGGCTAATTGTGTCTTGTCACCCAGTTCAGCCAGGAAAAAGGCTGCTGCCACAGTCATGAACGGGCTGAACCTGGTCACCTTTTCATCAGCGCCGTCCAGTTCATCCCCCCTCAGGGTCCAGATACCAAAACCGATAAATGATGCACCGGCAATGAATTTAATATAGACAAGAGGGATTATTTGGCCCATAAACTGCCCAATAATCACGGAAAAGAAGTGGATCAGGAGGGTGGCAGCAAAAATCCCTCCTATTACATCCCTCAGCCGGTACCTGGTGGCAAATGCCAGGGCCACCAACTGGGTCTTGTCCCCCATTTCTGCCATGGTTATAAAAAACAGGGAACCGATCAATGCTTCCATAAATATCCCCCAAAATTCATTCCTACAGTAAAACTAAAGACCTTTAACACGGGTCATGTTGAGACACATGTCCCGTGTTAAAGGTCTCGCTAATCGGATCAACTCCAACGGTAGAACCAGGCATCTATACCCTCCGGATATTCATGCCAGCATGTTGACTCTACCCTGCCATAAAAGCCAGCTACTCCCCTTTAACATTCTTAATAGGTTTATCACTAATAATTTTAAGCCATTTTCATGGAAAAGACAACCATTAATCTAAATTTTTAAAAGTTTCTTCCAGTCTGTTTAAAACCTGCTGAGGTGACATGCCCCGGGCATCTATCACCGGGGATTCAGTTTTAATAGAATTTATCCCCATGAGGTTTTCATCTGTGCCTGCAATAACCACGGCATCACAATTCTTAAGTTCGATACCTGTCTGGGTGTGAGGATCGAGCTGGACTACCTCATACCCCTTCTCACTAAGGTAGTCTCTCATATTGCCCATAGTATTTTCAATAGCTACACGTTTCCTGGCCAAACCAGCCACCTCCGTTTAATATTTACTGATAATTTCTCACGGGTTAGTATAACTATAAAGACAGCTCATTATTCAGTACACTGCTGTGCGGTGTTTTAGTCCTGGATGTCCCGCGGACATGGTGCTGCTAAATTTTTTGCAAGGCATAATCCGCCTATGTTGTGAAAAAATAATGTCCAAAGGGGGTTATGAAATGAAAGACGTTGAAAAAAAATCTGAAGGCCCGGTTGAAGACGGGCGCCGTTGGGAAGCAAACACCTTTGAAAATGAAAAAGGCCGGTGGAATGTGTATCCAGGCCTGTGCAAGGGCTGCGGTCTGTGTATAGAAAAGTGTCCGGTGAGGGTGATTGAATGGTCAAAAGAGCTGGGGTTTATGGGCACCCCTCTTGTCAGACCGATAATCGAAGGGTGTATTGTGTGCGGAATCTGCCAGACTGTCTGTCCTGATGCGGCCATACACATAGAACACAAGGGGAGGGGAGTTCCCCCGGCCGCCGTCCCGGTACATTAAACTCAAAAATAAGCAGAGAGGTTAATGGATTTACCCTAACCTCCCTGCTTATTTTCAGGGCTTTTGATTTATACCGTAAAATGATAAACTGGGAAAAAGGCTAAAAATATTTGCATGTTAAAAACAGCGAGGTGACTGAATTGCCGGACGGCCAAAAAATTCACTGTCTGGGTATATCCACCAGTCCCAGGCGAAATGGCAATACTTCCATACTGCTGCAAAGAGCCCTGGAAGGTGCATCAGCGGCAGGTGCGGAAACAGAATTGATTTACCTGAATGATTACCGTTTTTCACCCTGCCTGGCCTGTGACGGTTGTTTTAAAGAAGGAAGGTGTGTGGTAAAAGATGATATGCAGTTGATTTATGAAAAACTGCTGGGTACAAACCGGATAATCCTGGCAGCACCCATATTTTCCATGGGCATGTGCGCCCAGGCCAAGGCCATGATTGACAGGACCCAGAGGTTCTGGTCCACAAAATACATCCTGAAAAGAGATGTAATTGTCGATAAAGAGAAGAGACCGACCCGAAAAGGGATGTTTATATCTGCCGCCGGTTCGGACAGGGAGAGTATATTTGACGGGTCTGAAAGAGTGGCGAAATATTTCTTCTTAATGCTGGAAGCTGAATATGCCGGATGTTACTGCTACCCGTCCATAGATAAAAAAGGCGCTGTCCTGGAACACCCGGAAGCCCTGGAAGAAGTACATGGCGCGGGGTTTGCCCTGGGCCGGCCACAGGCTTAATTTAACAAAGCCGTCGTGCAGATGAGTCCTGCCGGCGGCTTTGTCAGTAAAATGCATTTATACAAATTTAACACTACATCAAATACCCGGGGGGCCTTGCAACATCCCCCTCAACCTCAGAGTATGCCGGTACAAATCCGGCTTCATCGTCAACTTTTACAGGTCTGCCCTCACGGACTGACCTGACCATATCAAAAACTGTTTTGGCATCCCCATATTCCAGTTCAGGGGTAACGGATATTGGTTCACTACCGATAGCAGCATTATAGAAATTCAGAAGTTCATTGTAAAAACCTCTCTGGGGACGATACGGAACCTTTTCCGAGCGCCCGTCATTATATGCCACATTTATTGTGCCGGAGTCCCTTTCTTCAAGGTAAATCATACCATTGGAACAGAAAATCCGGAGTCCGATCAAAGGCCTCTGCATCTCCGGTCCGGCACAGAAAAAGGTAAACTGCCCTGTTACACCGCTCTTAAATTTCAGATTGGCATTTATCACGGCATATGGGGCAAATTCATCATCCTGGGGAACACCGAAAGCGTGGACCTCATCAATACCCCCGAAGAAATGCCTGAGGGCCGCCAGGTCGTGTACCCCTGTATCGAGGATAATACCCCCGGGGAAATCCGGGTGCTGCCGCCATTCCCTGGCTGCGAATTTGTTCTCCAGCATATCTTTGGGGAAATTCATGACCCTGTTCTGGATAAAGTAAACAGGTTTGCCCACTTTTTCAGTCCGGAGCATATCCCTGATCATGTTGATTTCTTCGTTATAGCGATAGTTTTCTGCAATCATGACAGGTATATTATACTTTTTGGGAAGCTCCCTGTGGGCCTTCGCCTGTTCCATATCAGGGGCCAGCGGTTTCTCGCATATAATCGGTTTGCCGGCCCTGGCAGCTTCTTCGGTCACCTTATAATTCTCACTTATTGGGACCATGATATCAAACATATCCAAGTCCGGCCTTTTAATCATTTCCCTGTAATCATTATAGACATTCTCCCCGGGGATATTAAGCCTTTTGGCCCACTCGCCGGCCTTTTCCATATCCGGGTCACTCAATGCTGTTATCTCATACCTGTCCTTTAATTCCATGTATGCCGGGTAATGCAGACGTTCAAACGCCATACCGGTACCGATGATTCCTACCTTGAGCTTTTTCAAGAATAATTCCTCCTATTTCAGCAGTTTTTTGGTAACCAGCTTAACTCCTCCGATTGAATAGAGGTATTTCCACTGGATGGCCTGTTTCAGCAGGCCGGCTACCCTGCCCTTAGATTTGAATTTCTTCCCAATCTGGCCAACTGCCACATTCCTGCCGAGAGAAACTACCCTGCCCAGCTCCCGGGGATAAAACACTTTCAGGTCATCCCCCCTGGCGTCAGCCATGATATTATGTGCTGCAATATACCCTCCCTGTATGGCCACCTGGGCCGTCGGACCCATTACGTCACCGGTAGCCGGGTCTGTTATAAAAGCATTATCTCCAATTATATATACATTGGGATAATCCACTGCCTGAAGGTATTTATTGACCCTTGCCCTGCCCCGCACGGCGCTGGTGAATCCCGACCGGGCAACCACCCGGTTAGCCCTGATACCTCCCGTCCATATAAAGGTCCCGGTTTTGATTACCTCCCCACTGCTTAGTTCTATCCTATTCTCCGTGACCTCTTCAATTGACGTATCAGTGACTATCCTGACACCCTTTTCCCGGAGGACATGATAGGCATTTTCAATTAGCTGCCTGTCATATTCCTTCAGGATGGTTGATGCTGCCTCAATATTGATAACCGAAACAAGGTTTTCCGGCAGATCAAATTCTTTCACCAGTTCATGTACCCAGTCAGCCAGCTCCCCGGCCAGTTCAATACCGGTAAACCCCGCGCCGCCTACCACGATGGTCAGGAACTCCCTTTTCAGGGGATTGGCCTTAAATGCCGCAAACCTGTTTTCTATGTGGGTTCTGATAAGTTTTGCGCTGTTCAGGCTTCTCAGGGTTAAGCTGTGGCGCTCGATTCCCGGGATATTAAAATATTCCGGTTCACTGCCAAGGGCCACCACAAGGTAATCATATGTCACCGTTCCCTGTTCTAAAAGGATTTTGTTTTCTTTGGGCAGGATATGAAGGACTATGTCCTTAATTATCCTGACCCTTGTTTCATCGAAAATTTCAGCCAGGGATACCCTTATGTCTTCATTATCCCGCAATCCTACCGCAGATTCATGAATCTGGGCAATAAACTGGTGGTAATCGTGCTTGTTTACCAGAATTATCTCCGTTTCATCCCGGCTGCTTTTCCGCTCCAGGGTCTGGGCACATTTGACCCCACCATAACCTGCCCCCAGTATGACAACCCTTTTAGCCATAACGTATTCCTCCCAAGGGAATTCTTCTAATTATTGCCTCTTCAGATAACGCTGACATGTTTTATTTCCAAATCGTCGTGTTTAAAAAACAGGTCAACATTACCGGATGGGGTACTATTAGAATATCCAAACCTTTGAAAAATAATAAGAAGTTATTTTTCAGCTTTCAACTACCGTTAACTTGTCTTAGTTCCGGTGCCCCCGGACCTGACAGCATACTCCCGGTTTCCTCCCAGACCTGTTTCAGCCGTGCATAGTCACCGGCATTAAGTTTACTGTCCTTCCCGTCCTCATAATCTTTTTTAGCCTTCTCCACGGCCACTATGCGGAACCGGCGCCTGCCCCCGTCCCAGTATTTATGGACCCAGGTAGGGATATAGCCTGATTCGATTAGTTTTATTTCATTGGTCTTAAAGTTCTTTTCAAACTTTAAACTTACTATTACTCCGCTGTCCTTAAAACGGCCCCGCTGGCCGGATATAAAGTTACCCAGTGAATAAGCTGCAAAAAAGCCGCTTTTCCCCGCTTCCCGGTCCCTTCTTTCCATCGGCTGAAGAACGTGAGGATGGCTGCCAGCCACAATGTCTGCCCCTGCGGCAAAAAGCTCCTCTACCAGTTTCTTTTCCTGTTCCCCCGGGTTACGCCTGTATTCAATACCAAAATGGGGATAAACCAGGACAATATCGGCGCCCATATTCCTTATTTTAATAATATCCTCCTTGATTCGCTCCATGTCTAAAAGGTTTACCAGGTAATCCTTTCCCTGAGGAACCGGTATCCCGTTTGTACCGTACGTGTAAGCCAAAATCCCGGTTTTAATCCCATTCCGTTCGATAATTAAATACCGGCCGCGTTCTTCGGCGGAAGAAAAAGTGCCTGTATGTTCCAACCCTGCAGATTCGAGGTTCTCTATGGTCTTCAACACACCGTATTCCCTCCTGTCCAGGGAATGGTTATTGGCGGTGGTGAGGACGTCAAAACCCGCACTTCTCAGGGCAGTCAGTAATTCCGACGGGGTATTGAACTGGGGGTATCCGGTAAACCCTTTTTCCGGACCGGCAACAGTTGTTTCCAGATTGCCTATGGTCAGGTCGGCAGAACTGAGATAAGGCTCCGCCTCACTGAAAAACCCTGCAAAAGAATATCCTCCGGTTTTAGAATCATAGGCCGAAACCAGCATGTCTTTATGGACCATTATATCGCCAACCAGGGCAATTTCAACAGTTTCAATTCTGGGCGGAGTATAGATCTTTTTGGAAACAGCGGGAGTATCCGCAGGCCCGCCCGTACCATAATCAACCATGCCGCACCCTGCAAAGGCCAACACGGCCAGGGCAGCCAGAATAACTGCCAGGCAGGCCCTGGCCCTATAGCTTTTGTTCCGGTCCGGGATATTAATCATATAATCTCCTCCAGTGTGTTTCCCTTAGGAAAGGATTCAATATGCCCAGCCCATTTTCCTTCAAGAGGAGAATTCACTAGTGATCCACATATTCCCATTAATAAGTTTGGCATAATTGTAAGATACTACTGCGTGAAGGTTCACTTTTTTACACAATGTATTATTACTTAAAGGAGGTGATATGATGCCATATCATCAAACTATTCAACAGTTGAGCAGCCAGATTCAGCAGTTCCAGTCAAGCCTGAACCAGTTCAGCCAGATTTGCTCTCAACTGGCCCAGTCAGAGCGTTCAAATGTCAACCAGCTCCAGCAGATGCAGCAGGCTGAACAGAGCGCGAGCCAAAGATTGCAGCAAATGCAGCAGCTGGCTTCCCAGTTGAGCCAGCAGATGTCCCAGATGAGCAGTCTGATGTCCCAGGTGGCCAGCCAGGTTTCCGCTGTGCCGATGGGAATGCAGACCTTCACAGGCCAGACCGGATTCATTGGCGGGACTCAGGCACCTTACTCGCAGACCAGCGAATGGGCTAACAGGCAGATTCCGACCGGCAACTTCACCCCTGTAGGCCAATATGGCGGTGCAGGCCAGTTCGGTGGTGCAGGCCAGTTCGGTGGTGCAGGCCAGTATGGTGGTACCGGTCAGTACGCCTTTGCGGGTGTAAACCCGGGACAGATACCAACCGGGCGTTCTGCCTTCAACACTAACAGGGACCTGAATTCATAATTCAAAGAAACAAAAAAGGGGGCAGCCCCTTTTTTGTTTCTTTCAATCAATTGTTGAGCTCGACCTGTTTATGATATAATAATTTGAAATGACATGTCAAAGATTGGGGGAAAGAGATGCTCTGGGTGAAATCCTCAAGCTTTAGGGAAAAAATCTATTATATCATTATAGCCCTTTTTATGGCCTTTCCTGTCATCGATTACATACTCCGGGATATCCTGCCTATTCCGCTGATTTCATCCCTTTGGGATGAAATGCTGCTGGCCGGAGGCCTTATGCTGGTCTGTATCCGCCTCATTTTTGGCAGCCCCCGGCGCAGCACCAGGATTACAAAACAGATATTCGTCCTGATACTGATTGGTTTGGCTTACCTGACCCTGGACCTTATATCCCTTTCTGTCAATCTTGAGGGTTTTAGGGCCGTTTTCCAGTACATGTTCGTTTTTTTTATCGGGTTCTATCTGATTGACCGGCCGGAACATATAAAATCTCTTCTGGCATTGGCAGTGATAACCGGTTCCCTGATAGGGCTTTACGGGATCTACCAGTGGATAATCAAGGTCCCCATGCCCAGTGGCTGGGTAGATACAACCGAAGCCGTGAAAACCAGGGCTTTTTCTATTATCGGCAGTCCCAATGCGCTGGGAAGCCAGATGGCCATGCTGGCTCCTGTGGCCCTGGGCCTGTTCATGGAGGAGAAAAACCTATTGAAGAAGTCTCTCTGGCTTGCCATGGCAGCTGTTATGGCAGCCTGCCTGGTGTTTACCGGCTCCCGCGGCGCATGGCTGGCTTTTGCGGGGGCAATTGGACTTTTAGGGGTAATTTATGACCGCCGCATATTGTTTCTGGGCATCGCCGGCGCTGTTGCGGCAGTGCTGTTTGTCCCGGCTGTCACGGAACGGGTCACATACCTCTTCACCCCGGAATACATGATGAAAAGCGCCCAAAGCGGGCGTATCAGCCGTTGGCTTGATGCTTATGACCAGATGAGAAACAGCCCTCTCTTCGGCGCCGGCCTGGGGCATTACGGTGGAGCTGTGGCCAGGCGCACTTACAGTGTCCCATATACCGACAATTATTATCTCAAGACCATGGCTGAGATGGGATTGTTGGGAGTAACAATGTTTTTTTGGCTGATCCTGGGATCCCTTAAAGAAGGTTACAATGCAATTAAAAAGCTGTCTTCCCCCGGGCTGAAATATATGGCTGCCGGTATGCTGGGCGGATTGTCGGTAATAGCGCTCCATAATTTTGTGGAAAACATTTTTGAGATACCCTACCTGAACACCTATTTTTGGCTGGTAGCAGGGCTATTGGCCTCCCTGCCTTTTGCTGCCACCCGGATGGGAGGCGGTCCGGTTGACTAAAAAAGCCCTTAGCTTACTCTGGGTATTAACTAAAACATTTCTAACGGCCCTGTACCTGTTTGTTTTATATGAACTTCTTCTTATCCCGGCAATCCTTGACTGGTCTTTCTATGGAGTGGGTCTGGCAATTTTTCTGGTTGGTATGCTAATCTGGTGCATTCCGGCTGATAAAAGGCTGTCCACCACCGTCCTGGGGGTCACTTTTCTGTTGACAGTACAGGCATTGGACAATATAAAAGCCTTTCCCATGTGGAAACAGGCCTTTGGCATAATATTTATCTTTTTTGTCCTTCTCGTGACCGGCAAACTCCTGGGCCGGTTTACCCTGCGCAGGTATATTGCTTTTTTCGTGACAGCCCTGATTATCAACACGGCCCTGGACATGTCCCAGGTACCTTTCTGGACGGAATTCACGGTGAAATGGCAGAGTCCTGCACTTTATGGG
Organism: Firmicutes bacterium HGW-Firmicutes-14; assembly: GCA_002840275.1. Lineage (GTDB taxonomy): Bacteria > Bacillota > Thermincolia > Thermincolales > UBA2595 > W-Firmicutes-14. The sequence continues at coordinate 135,998 of PHAB01000002.1, read as the reverse complement.
AAATTGGCTGCAGTCGATTACTTTCCTGTCACCCTGGCAGATGTTGACGGGGACGGTGCTGATGAAATCATCACCCAGCAGAACCTGGTTCTGGCAAAACAAGAGCTGCAGGAAACCTCTGCTGACAGTGCCATTCAGCATATACTTGAACCGGAAGATAACGTTTTCGCTGTTTATAAATGGAATGGAGATACCTTTAGCCTGGTTCCCCCAGGACAGTATGACCCTATAAAACTGGCCGGTTTTCTGCCGGTGGATTATCCGGGATTCCCCCTGTACAAATCCTCGGTTACGGTTAAAAACGGCAATATTGAACAGGAGATGACACCTCTTGTGAACAGGGCTTCCCTGGTAGAGCAGGCTGTGGATTTCGGCAGTATTCCTTTTCAGATGCTCATGCTGACCCGGGAAAGTCTGAGCGCTGCCATCGAAAACCGCCCCGGCCCCTTGCAGCCTGTAAATTTACAGCCGGTTCAGACCAAGGCATTGGCCCGGGGAGACCTGGTCCCCGGCCCCCCGGAAGAGACGGTGGCTATTGACAATAACCTGGTGGTCAGAGAACCGGGTCCGGACAATAAAGCCATTGGGAAACTGTCTGCAGAACAGGTTCCTGACATCGGGCTCGGGGAAATACTCACCGGGGATGTGGACAGTGATAAAACCGATGAACTCCTGCTGACAGTGGAAGAATCCAGGATTATGGAGCTGTCCGCCGAGGGCAGATGGAACACCCTTTGGGCTAATCCGGAGCCATTTAACAGCAAAACAAGGTTCCAGAAATTCCGCTTTGAGGATTTCGCCCCCCTGGGCAGGGAAACATCCCCTGACATTATTGCCCTTTCCAAAAGCAATGTTAGGGACAATCCCACCCGGTATATGACCGGATATACATACAGGGACGGGACCCTTCATCAGAAATGGCGGGTTTTCACGGGGCTCATTAATCTCAGGGCAGGCGATATTGACGGGGACGGTTATAATGAACTGGTGGGTTACCTGTACCGTGGCCACAGGATCCTTGTGCTGGAAAAACATAACATACCCGTGGTCCTGCTGTTATACCTTCTGACAGGCGGCCTGATCCTGTACGGTTTTTTCCTCCGGTTCCGGGGCAGAAAACCCGGTCAATCGGGCAAATTGACGGCTGTATTTGTCCTGGTTCTGTCTGTCATTTTTTCAGGATGTGCGATCCAGTCAGGCCCCAGGGAGTTTGAGAATCAGCCGGTGCCGCCGCTGAAACCCGCACCAGAAGCAGCGGAAAAACTGGCCGGGGCCTTTAAAAACACCGTTGAAAACGGCCGGAAGTTTATGTTTTCCGGCTGGACGGTTACCCGGGTCCAGAAGAGAAATACAGGTTTTTACGCTACAGGGAGCTATGATAAGTCGAAAGGCTACCAACTGGATGCAAGGGTTTTCGGCCAGCCTTACCGTTATTACCGGTGGGGCAGTGAGGTCTATGTTTCTGAAAGAGAAAAATGGCGCAGGGCAGATCCTTCCTCTGTACCCCTCGAGCCTTTCAGTGATTTTATGAAACTTGAATTCCCGGCCGGTAAAACCGTAAAACTTCCGGACGAGGAAGTGCTGGGAAAAAATTGTGATGTCTACAGTGTAACCCTTGACTCTGCAGAAGCAATCAGGGCTGCCCGGGCGATGGGGCTGGAACCCGGCGAACCCTCCGGCCAGGCCGATCCGGAATACTTTGACCGGCTGCAAATGAAATATACCGTCTGGGTTGGCAAAGATGAAGATAGCAGAGATGATAACTTCATCTACCAGTTTAAGTCAGAAACGACTATGCCGGTGCCGGGAGCCGGTTCAATGTACCAGGAAGTATTCTTCAAATTCTGGGACTATAACGGGGCAGGGATTAACCTGGAACCTCCCGAGAAAAAAATCAAACCCTACCTGGTTGAAGAAGGATGATAATTGGTTTACTTCCCACATAATATAAGGTTATAATATGGACAATATTAGTCTTGGGGGTGTAATTTAATGGCCGGTAAAACCGTAAAATTTGAGGGAAAGATAAAGGTCGGAGACAATTACAGTGCAAAGGACCTGTTAGGCCTGTTGAAATACCTGTCTGAAGATGAGGGGTTTTCCATTAAGAAACTTAAATCAGACGAAATAAAACTGGAGAAGAACGAATTTGTCCACGAACACGAAGGAGATATAGAAATTGCCAAAAGCAATGTGAACATTGAGATTGAAATCGAGGTTTCCGACAGTGAGCTTGAAGTTGAAGTAGAGTCAGTTAATTTTGACCTGGTCAGGGACCTGACTGCTAAAATAGCCGACAGGCTGTAAAGTCTGTAAAACAGAGGTTCACTCATACAGTGGCCTGTTAAACAAAATATTTATAAAAAGGGGAACCACTGTTTATCTCAGAACATCGAATTCAAACCCCTGTTTAATGAGGTAATCAATAATAGGCGGCAGGGCTTCTGCAGTAGCCGCGTGACCCCTGCTGTCATGCATCAATATCACCATTCCCGGCCAAAGGTGTTTCTGCCCGGCCTGGTTAATAACAGATTCAGCTATTTGGCGCCCGTCGGGAAACGGCTTACGGGAATCATAAGAATCCACGTTCCAGTAAACCATCCGGTAACCATTCTCAGCCAAGATACGTTCCAGGGCATCGCTGTTCCCGTTTTTACCGCCCGGGTTCCTTACTATTCGGGGCCGCAGCCCGGAAATGCGGAAAATTACTTCTTCATTGGCCCTGATTGATTTCATAAAGCCGTTTTCATCGGAAAAAATTTCTTTGTACCTGTGGCTGTATGTATGGTTACCGATAGAATGGCCTCTTCTGACTATATCTCTGAAAACCTCCGGGTTTTCTTCAATACTGGTGCCGATTACAAAAAAAGTAGCCTTAATACCGTATGTTTCCAGGATATTCAGGACCAGCGGTGTAACAGCGTTATCCGGACCGTCGTCAAAAGTCAGGTATACTGTTCCGGTTTTTTCAGGGCCGGCCTGCCCGGGGTTTGTTTTGGGGTCCGGTTCCGGAAAGCCGTTTTTTGTGATATCGTCTCCCTGCAGACCACCGGCTTCCTGTAGTTCGTTGGCTTTCTGCAGCTTGTTGGCTTTCTGCAGTTCGTTGGCTTCCTGCATAATATACGCAAAACCGGTGGGTTTATTCCCCGGATTGACTGAACATCCTGAAGTCGTGAATGATAACAGGATAATAAATATAAGAAGTGCCAGCTTGGTTCTCAAAACAGGTCCTCCTAAATATTCTCGTAATTAACAAATTTTTAGTTCATAATGCTGTATTCGACATTTACCTCCCTTAGCCTTCATTAGGCCAAAACTTAATTGAAATTTAGCCTGTAATGTATTAAAATAAATGAGAATAATAAAGGAGGTACAACCAGTGGCGACAGTTTTACCCTTTAAAGGCATTAGGTATAACAGCACAAAAGTAGATGTGAATGAAGTTATTACCCCACCTTATGACGTAATAGATTCAGCAGGCCAGGAGCATTTCTACGAAAAAAACCCGTATAATGTGATACGGCTTGAACTGGGAAAAATCTTCCCGGAAGATGATGACAAAAACAACAGGTATACCAGGGCAGCGGGATTCCTTAGGGAATGGCTGAATTCCGGTATTCTGACCCATGATGACAAACCTTCTGTCTACCTTTATGAGCAGGAATTCACCGCCAGGGGTGAAAAAAAGGTCAGAAGCGGCTATATAGCCGGTATCAGGGCCAATGATTACAGTAAAGGTGAAGTCCTTCCCCATGAAGAAACCCTGCCAAAACATAAGGCAGACCGTCTGAACCTGATGAAAACCACCCTGGCAAATTTCAGCCCTATCTTCGGCCTGTACGCAGACCGGGACTATGTGGTCGAAAAGGCCCTTAACATCGCCAAGGGTAACCGTTCCCCGGATATCGAGGTTACCGATGATACAGGTGTGGTCAACAGGCTGTGGGTGGTTTCAGATGAAGAAACTCTCAAAAGCGTGGTGGAACAGATGACCGACAAAAAGATATTTATTGCTGACGGCCACCACAGGTATGAAACAGCCGTTAATTTTGGCAAGGAAATGGCTGCCCTGGGCAAGGACGGTTATGATTACCTGATGATCTGCCTGGTTAATCTCTATAATGAGGGACTGGTCGTATTCCCAACCCACCGTGTCATTAAAAATCTAAATAACCTTGACATAGAAAAACTGCTCCGGGACCTGACTGAAAACTTTGAGGTTGAAATTCTTCCCGAAGGCATCTCCCTCAGGGAGTTTATCAACCAACTGGAGGCCAGGGGAGAGAAAACCACATCCTTCGGCCTGTACTCCGGCAACAGCGAATATTATCTTTTAAGCCTGAAGAATGAAGGTAAAATGGATACCCTGACGATGGAAGGCCGTTCTGCAGCATGGCGGCGGCTTGATGTTTCGATTTTACATACTCTTATCCTGGAAAGCCTGCTGGGTATCGGGAGCCGGCAGCGGGCTGATGAAAGCAACCTCGTATATGTTAGGGACGAGGAATCTGCCAAACAAGCAGTTGACAGTGGTTCCGCCCAACTGGTGTTCTTTATGAATGCCACCAGGGTTGAAGAAGTTACGGAAATAGCAACCGGTGGAGAGAAGATGCCTCAGAAGTCAACCTTCTTCTACCCGAAAGTAATAACCGGAATGGTAATCAACGATTATAAGAAGTAATTTGACGGAGCTGGCTCTTACCTGCACTGAGACCCCGGTCCCGATATCAAAATAAAAAGACCTCCTATAGTATTCAGCAGCTATAGGGGGTCTTTTCATGTTAGAACTAGACCTCCATTATTATCGGCAAAACGAGGGGCTTCCGTTTTGTTTCGGAATACATAACATTACTCAATGTCTTTCGAATCTGTTCCTTAATTGTCGTCCATTCCCTGATATGTTTTGCTTCACAGCTTTTTACCGTCCGGTCCAGTTCATGCTTCATCCTGGCCAGCAATTCCTCAGAATCGCGGATATACACAAACCCGCGTGAAACGATATCAGGGCCTGATAATACAGCGCCCGTAGCCTTGTCAATTGTCAGCACAGCTATAACAACTCCGTCTTCGGCCAAAAGCCTTCTGTCGCGTAAAACTATGTTGCCTACATCACCAACCCCGAGACCGTCAATCATTATGCTGCCGGCATGAACCTTGCCCTGCATGCTGTATTTCCCCCGGCGAAAAACATTTCTGTCACCTATAGCGCTGATTATAACATTTTGTTCAGGTATCCCCAGTTCGGAAGCTGTTTTTTTAAACTTTACCAGGTGCCTGTACTCCCCGTGAAAGGGCATGGCATACCGTGGTTTAACCATGTTTATCAGGGTCTTTATTTCCTCCCTGGCCGCATGTCCGGACACATGGACAGAGGCAACATCCCTGTAGACCACACGCGCTCCTCCTTTAAAAAGGTTATTGATTGTCCGGTAAACGTGCTTGGCATTGCCCGGGATAGGGGTTGCCGATACAATTACCGTGTCCCCCGGTTGAAGTTCGATCTGCCTGTGGCTGCCTCCGGCAATCCGTGTCAGGGCTGCCATCGGTTCCCCCTGGCTGCCGGTTGTGATTATGACAATGCGGTGTGGGGCATGTTTATTTATTTCCTCAACATCAATCATAACTGAATCCGGGCAGGATAAATAACCTAATTCCCTTGCCGCTTCCACAACATTTACCATACTCCTGCCTACCACAGCAACTTTACGGTCATACTCCACTGCGGCATTTACTACCTGTTGTATCCTGTGAACATTCGAAGCGAACGTGGCCACGATTATCCGCCCTTTTGCCCTTTCAAATTCCTTATCAAATGTCTCTCCCACTACTTTTTCAGAAGGTGTATAGCTTTCGTTTTCCACTCCGGTACTGTCACACATGAATAACAGTACTCCCCTGGCGCCGTATCCGGTTAATTTGTGCAGTTCTGTCACCCTGCCGTCAATCGGAGTATGGTCCAGCTTAAAGTCTCCGGAATGCACCACCAGCCCCTCAGGGGTATTGATTGCCAAACCGACGCCATCGGGAATGCTGTGGTTTACCCTGAAAAATTCAACCTTAAAAACTCCTGCACTGATAGTATCATCAGGATGGATTTCGATAAGTTTTGCGTTTTTAACCATGCCATGTTCCGTCAATTTCTTTTTAATCAGACCGATGGTAAGCCTGGTACCATATACAGGCACGTCAATTTCTTTGAGGACATAAGGCAAAGCCCCTATATGGTCTTCATGCCCATGGGTGATAAAAATTCCCCTTACCCGCTCTTTGTTTTCTGTCAGGTAACTTATATCCTGGATGACCAGGTCTATCCCATACAATTCCTCACCTGGAAAAGCAACACCGGCGTCGACAACTATAATATCGTCACCAAATTCAAAAACCATCATGTTTTTACCAATTTCCCCAACGCCTCCGAGAGGAATAATGCTTAGACCGCTCTTAGTCTTTTTCACCTTAGTTCCACTACTGTTTTTTGAATTCAAATTCTTTCACCCCGTTTTAGTCTTTCAATAAATTCATCCAGGTCATCCCTCTTCACACGCCAGTGACGGCCGATTTTAAAGGCGGGAATACTCCCTTCCTGTACCAGCTTATAAGTAGTCATTTCACTTATTTGAAAATACTCCGCGACCTGGTTGATAGTCATAATCTCCGGATAGTCTGATTTGTATTTAAACTCTTTATTCTCATAACCCTTTGACACGCCCATCACTCTTTCATTTTATTTATAATTATTTATAACCATTTATTTTTGAACCCTAATAAATTATACTAAATATTATATTAGCATGCAAGAGACAAGCACTGTTGCATATGCAACTTTTTTCTGCTATACTTTGATTTAGTTGCAAATACAACCTTATTAGGAAGGGATGTGTCGGATTGTTGAACCATCATGAATCAGTAGGAAAATGGATTTCAACGATTCATCGTTATAGTATGATCTATAAATCGCGCAGCTTCATTGCATATGGCATTGGAGCCGGTCAATTAGGATTTTTGAGCGTGTTGTACCAAAAAGACGGCATTTCCCAGGATGAATTGGCTCAAAAGTTAAATATGGATAAAACGACAACTGCCCGGGCGGTCCAAAAGCTTGAAGAAATGGGATTTGTCAAACGCAGGCCGGGTGAACAAGACCGCCGTATCAATTTGGTCTTTCTTTCACAGAAAGCTCTGGATATACAGCCCCATATAAAATCTACGATGCAGGCATGGACGGAAATTTTAGTACAAGGTTTTACAGAAGATGAAAGAGATTTGCTGCTTAAAATGTTAAAAAAAATATCCGGTAATGCTGTTGATCATATTCGCAAACTGGAAAAGGATGATACTCAATGAAGGAACAAGCCAGCCGTCTGGGGACCGAAAAAATCCCCAAGTTGTTATTGAACTTATCGCTGCCCGCATTCATCGGTATGTTCGTAGCTGCCCTTTATAATGTCATAGATGCCATCTTCATTGCCCGGGGTGTGGGGACAATGGGGGTAGCCGCTTTATCTATTGCCTTTCCCATTCAAATGATTATGGCGGCTGGGGCAGCGACTTTTGGCATCGGCGGAGCTTCTGTTATCTCAAGACGATTGGGAGCAAAACGTGTAGATGAAGCTAATAAAGTATTCGGACATATCTTATGGCTGATTATATTTTTCAGCGCGATTTCAATGACCACAGCATTGTTATTCCTGGAACCCCTGTTAAAAGCCTTTGGAGCAACGGATCTTATATTACCTTATGCCATGGATTACTTACTGGTTATCCTCATGGGTTCCATGATTTTTTCCTTTGCTATGGGAATGAATAATGTTGTCCGCTCGGAAGGCAACGCTAAAATAGCCATGTATACCATGGTCATTGGAGCCGTTGTGAACGTCATCCTCAACCCTGTTTTTATTTTTGGTTTGGATATGGGCATGCGGGGCGCAGCTTTAGCGACGATCATAGGCCAAAGTACTGCAGCAATGTGGTTGCTAAAGTATTTTTTGGGTGGGAAAAGCTCCCTTCATATAAGCTGGATCGGTTGGAAGCCGGAATTGCGCCTGGTGAAGGAAATTATCCTGATTGGCCTGCCTGCTTTTATGATGATGTCATCCACCAGCCTGATGGTGGCCTGTGTGAACTGGGTACTGGTTACATTCGGCGGAGAAACCCAAGTCGCAATCTTTGGCATCATTAATCGACTCATCACTATTTCCATCATGCCAATAAATGGCATTGTCCAGGGAATGCAGCCTATCATCGGATTTAATTACGGAGCAGGCTTAGCCGACAGAGTTACCCGGACCTTTAAATTAGGTGCATATACAGCGACCGCAATCGCATTGACTGCATGGATCGTAATTCTGACCGTCCCCGGGTTTCTGATGAATATCTTCTCCACAGACCCGGAGGTCATCGTGAATGGTACCGAAGCATTGAGGAGGATTTTCCTCGTTGCTCCCATGATTGGGCTGTCGATAGTTACCGGAGGTCTTTATCAGGCGATTGGCAAAGCCAAAAAAGCGTTTATTTTATCGATCTCCAGGCCGGTGTTATTCTTGATTCCCCTGGTTCTCATACTCCCCCATTTTTTGGGTTTAACAGGTATATGGCTGTCATTTGCCCTGGCTGACGGATTAGCATTTCTACTGGCTGTCTTTATATTATTAAAAGACAGGAAAACATTGTTTGCACCTCACACAATATAGGCTGCACAGAAAAGGAAGGCAATTGCCTTCCTTTTCTTAAGGTTAAGGTTAATCCGCTCTCTTAATTTGTGCCGGTTTCACATTCAGGTTCATGACAGTCAGACATACTATAAATGAAAGTTAGCCTGGTGGCATGTTCCATCTCATCGGTCATTGTTTCAAACATTATGTCCCTTATCCTCATATTTGTGGTGGAAAGCAGCATGCTCCTGTATAGTTCAGCAGCCTCCAGCTCATCTTTTACCGCTTTCTTTACATCCCGGCAGAATTCTGTGACTCTTACCTGTGGCTCCATGACAACCGGCGGACGACCGCAGAGGGATATATACAGCTGGGTAAACATCCTGTAGTGTTTCATTTCATCATCCCTGATATGTCTGATAAAATCCCGGGCTTCCTCACAGGGTGCAATTTCTAACAGTTTATTATAGAATTCGATAGCCTCAGATTCCCCGTTTATAGCTGTCTGCAGGTCCATGATAAACTTATTGAAATCTGTGAACATCTTCACTCCCCCGCTTAACATCGTTTTTTTTACTCAATATATGTTATGCTAAGCCGGTAAGGAGTGTACATTCATATCAATGTTGGGTAAAATATGGTCAAAGACAAAAAGTGCAGACAAAATCTCAAAGGTGAGGACAAAATTGTTCAAGGGAGGGCTGAATATGGGCAATTCCATCTGGATTTACCGGATTTATGACATTACAGAAGAAATTGACCTGCGAAGAGTGGAGGAAAAGCTGTCCCCTGATAAACCGACCAGCCGGCTGAGACTCAGCCGGGTCAGGCCCAAGTCCATTCATATAGACAATCCTCCGGTAACCGTGGAACTTGGCAGCAGTAAAACCGTCCTCAACGGTTCAGAATATCATTCCACGGCAACTGCCAGGATCTTTGACCTGGGAGTTGTCAGCATCGTTTTGAAGCTTGACCTAGACCCTCATATTAAATATGAACAGTTGCGGGACCTTTCGGTTTTCCTGTACCAGACCACTGACCTTGAGGCAATTTTCGAAGGTTTCCTGGCCATCATAAAAACCAGCCTGGATATACCGGACCGGCCTGATGGGAACAGCTTTGTAGAAGATTTCTCCATATATTTTTTCCGGACCTGGGACAAGTCGTGGAATCCAACTCCCATACTGCTGGCTGAAAAAGAACCCCTCAGTGAACAAACTGTAAGGGAAACCCTGAAGAACTCTTTTTCCTACGGGACCGGTGACATGGCCATAATTACCTGGGATTCGGCCCTGGTATATGATTCTGAAGGCAGTACCGACATCCCCGACCTGTTGGAGTTTGCCACAACCCAGCTTTTGGAGCTGAGATATTATGATACCGTACTTACCAGAGAACTGGACCGCATGTATGATTCCATTGAAATGGCGGACAAACAGGGCTGGTGGACAAAGATCAGGCAGTACCGCCGGATCATGAAAAACTTTATGGAAATAGTAATCGATATTACAGACATAACCGAAAGAATTCAGAAACAGATAACTGTTACCGAGGATGTTTTCTATGCACGGGTCTATGGTTCAGCTCTGTCCATATTCCGCACCAGGGAGTGGACGGAAAGTATCCAGCATAAGATCCAGCTGATACAGAGAACATATTCAATGCTCAACGATGAGGTGGTCAACTACCGGTCCCTGCTTGTGGAACTGGCTATTGTAGGCCTGATTGTGTTTGAAGTCATCCTGACCCTGATTGAATATTAGGTAAGAACAGGCCTTTGGTCAAAGCCCCGTTTTTTCAGGGCCGCTCCGTCTATATAGTCAAACCTCTTCCCCTGCCATGTATCTCTCTCTTCCATTGTCTCTTCTATTTTACGTTTAATCTTCCACCAGCTGGTCCCCCAGTTGCAGAAAAGCAGATTCCCCTGCGGCCCTTTCCCAACCAGCCTTTGAATAACAATCTCTGGGTTTAGGTGCTCCAGGAAGAGAATGACCCTGTCTATATATTCATCCAGGGAAATGATTTGGAATTCCCCTCTCTCGTACATATCCCCCAGCACCGTGTTTTGGACCACATAGAGGGAATGAATCTTTATGAAATCTACCCCAAGAGCAGAGCATATCCTGGCAGATTCGGCAACATCTGTTTCGTCATCCCATGGGAGGTTAAGAATCAGGTGGGTCACAACTTCCATGGAATACTTTTTGATACGTAAAACCGCATCAATAAATTCGGCCAGGGTGTGGCCGCGGTTTATTTTTTTCAGGGTATGGTAGTTCACCGTTTGAAGCCCCAGCTCTATATTGATGTCAAGGCCCTTCTCCGCCTTGATTCCGGCGAGAAAATCCAGGTATGAGCTGCTTATGCAGTCAGGCCGGGTGGAAATAGAAATCCCTATCACATCTTTGTCTTCTACAGCCGACAAAACATTTTGTCTGAACAATTCCAGATCACAATATGTGTTGCTGAATGCCTGAAAATAGACAAAAAACTTGCGGGCATTGAACCGTTTAATGAAAAATGCCTTGTTTTCCTTTACCTGCCTGGCTGCCTCCATGGAACTGGGCAGACATTCAAACCCGGCGCCCTCTTCATCACAGAAAATACACCCGCCGGTACTCACCGTTCCGTCCCTGTTAGGACACGTGCCGGGCAGGTTTACAGGCAGTTTATATACTTTTTCTCCGTATTTCCTCTTCAGGTATGACGAATATTCGTTATACCTGGCCCTGCCTTGTTCCATAAACTTAACCTCCGGACATTATACCGTTTTACGATAATATTACCGGAAACGGCTACATTTAAAATTCGCGGCTAAAACATATTTTCCTTTAACGGCTATTGATGTGGCCAAATTACGGCTTATCGCTGAAGCTATCCAATAAGGTCCGAATGATACATAACTTACCTCCTATTGTCCTGAACCGATTCAGCCATACTATTGAATGGGACGATAAGGAGGTGGTTTTTTGTTAGCTTGTCTTCCCGAACTACCCTTCAAACCCCATGATTACCAGGTGCAGACAGCGAAAAAAGTCATGTATGATATGGGGTGCCGGGCACTGATCGCAGATGAAGTCGGCCTGGGAAAAACTATCGAAGCAGGGCTTATCATAAAAGAGCTTATTATGACAGGACAGGCCGGCCGGATACTGGTCCTGACCCCGGCTTCCCTTGTCCAGCAGTGGTGGACTGAACTGAACGAAAAATTCGGAATGAATTTCTGGGTTACCAGGAAAGGACCCTGGGCCTGGTCGGGGCAATATGTGGTGGGGTCACTTGATAAGGCAAAACGGGATGAGAACCGGAGCCTGATCCTTGAGAACGAATATGACCTGGTGGTTATTGATGAGGCCCACAAATTAAAAAACCGAAAAACTGCCAACTGGGCCTTGGCTTCCCAGCTCCGGACAAAAGGCCTGGTGCTCCTGACAGCAACACCGCTGCATAATAAGGTTGAAGAGGTGTATAACCTGGTTTCCCTGCTTAGACCCGAACTTTTTCCGGATTATGACAGTTTCCTTGACCATTACCAGCTTAATCCCAAGACCCTGATCAGTGAACTCAGGGACAAGCTGCAGGATGTGATGATACGCAATATGACAAGGGAACTGGGAGTTAAGAATATTAAAAGGAAAATCAGGCTGGTACCAATTGGCCTTTCAGACCTGGAAAGAGAAATATACGAAAAAATCCAGGAAAATAAGGGCTCATTTTTGAGACTTACCCTGAGTAAAGAATTCTGCAGCAGTTATTCGGCCCTATATGATACCCTGCAAAAAAAAGGAGACTTCACCCTCCTTGCCAAAATTGAAGAATGTGATGTCTCTCCAAAACTGAGGTACCTTGATTCAATCCTACGTTCCCACAACGGTAAAATGCTTGTTTTTACGGAATATATTCAAACCCAGTTTTATATAGCCAGGTACCTTCATCAACAGAATATCAGGTTCCTCCTATTCAACGGCAAACTGAGGAGAAATCAGAAAGAATGGATTAAGAGCCTTTTTGAGAAACAGGATGTTCCTGTAATGATTTGTACGGATTCCGGTTCCCAGGGCCTCAACTTCCAGTATTGTGATGTTATTGTCAACTTTGACCTGCCCTGGAACCCGATGAAAGTCGAACAGCGGATTGGGCGGATCGACCGTATCGGGCAGAAATCAGAAACTGTCTATATATACAACTTCGTGGTCCAAGACACGATTGAGGAAAAGATATTCTCTGTACTTGGTGAAAAAATTAGCCTTTTCAAAGAATGTATCGGTGAACTGGAAAATATTTTGGTTGACAATGAAGATGAATTGCTTCAGATGATCGGCAGATTGTAGATGATGGAGATATCGCCCAGAACGGAGGAATCATATGACAAGATTTTATCTTGCCACCCTGGCCGCCAGGTCTACTACAACCAGGGAAATACCGGTCATTGCCAGGGTCACGGCCAGATTGACAGCCAGGTTTTTCCGGCCTGATTCCCTAAAAAGCCTTCTCAGCAGCAGATTGCTGAAGACAAGGTATAAAACAGGGGCGATTACTGTAAAATAAACGGAATTGGGGACCTTGGAAATTGGCATAAATGAATAGACCATAAAGACGAGGAATGCCAAAAACCAAAAAACCAGGCCGGCAATAAGGGACAACAATGCCTTGAGTACAACGGTAAATGCCATTTGTATCACCTCTCCAGGCTATTATCCCACAAGCCGGCCTTTAAGTATGTGATTTTGCTCACTCTGCCCCGACATGGGCCAGAGCCTTTTCGACCGCCTGGGCGCCGACATTTATACAATCTCCTACACCTACTCCGCGGTATGAGCCCCCGACCACGTAAAAACCCGGGTTGGCAGAGGTCTTGGCTTCGATTGCGGCTACCCGATCCAGGTGACCCACGGTATACTGGGGCATCCCTTTTTCCCAGCGGTATATTTTGTGTACAACAGGTTTGGCGGTAAGGCCTATGATATCCCTAAGCTCATCAAGGACCATTTTAAGAAGTGCCTCATCATCCTGGTATACCAGTTCCTGGTTCCTGGCGCCTCCAACAAAGGCCCTGATCAGGATATAATCCTCACCCGGGGTCCTGTTGTTCCACTTCGTAGAACTGTATGTGGCTGCTTTAATCTTTCTTCCCTCTGAAATCGGTATGATAAAACCGAAGCATTCCAGATGTTTGTGAATATCAGAACGTTTAAAGGCAAGATTTACCGTGGCAGAAGTAGCCTGGGGAATCCCGGCCAGGTTATCAGCCATTGTTTTGTCAACATCTTTCACTATCTTCGCAGCTTCATGAGCCGGAGCAGTGACAATCACAGCATCGGCTTCCACAGGGTCCATTCCCTCCACGTGGACCATGTAACTGCCGTCAGGCCGCTTTTCTATTTTCGAAACTGTTTTACCTGTTAATATCTTGGATTTATCAAGTTGGGAAGCTATTGTGTCCGTCAGTTCCCCCATGCCGTCAGCAAAGGTCATGAAAAAGGTTTTCTTAGGTTTCCCAGGTTCGGCAGGTTTCGGTTTGGGGGCGTTTTTGCGGCCTGCCAGCATGGCCTTCAGGAGGCTGCCATATTTCTCCTCCATCTGTATGAACCTGGGGAAGCTGGCCTTTAGACTCATTTGGTCAGGATCGCCCGCATGTATGCCCCCGATCAGGGGTTCAGCGATTTTATCAAGGGCCTCCTTGCCCAGCCTCCTGGTCACAAAGCTTCCTAAAGTTTCATCTTCACCGGTTTTTTTCCTGGGAATAAACCAGTCAAAGGCCATGCGTATCTTGCCTGGCCAGGAAATCAGCGGGCTCAGGGCGAATGGCACAATCTTAGTCGGCACCAGGCCCATAAGTCCGTCAGGAAGCATATTCAGCCTTCCGTCACAAAATACATAAGTCCTTTTACTGGCTTCATTGCTTCCCATCAGACGGTTACCTATACCAAGTTTTTCAGCCATTTGACCAACCCATGGTTTTTCGGAAAGGAAACAATCAGGGCCTCCCTCCAGTATAAAACCATCGATTTTTTCCGTCAATATCTTACCCCCAAGACGGTCTTCCTTTTCCACCAGCAGGTAATCAACCAGCTTTCCTGTCTCAATAGCCTTTTGCATCTCATATGCCGCTGAAAGCCCTGTGATACCGCCTCCGATAATGACTACCTTTTTCATAAGAACCACCTCGTTTATAATTCGTTCCCTGGTTAACTCATTGCTTCCCGTACCAGTTCAGCAAGCGCCCTGATAAAAGAATTTGAAGTATTGAGTGAATCTGTCCTCCGGAAATTAAGGCCCAGTGAAACCGCATGCTCTTTCTGGGCGATATCAATATCATAAAGGGTTTCTATATGATCGGAAACAAAACCTATGGGGACTATCAGCACATCACGCTGGCCTTCCTGTTTCAACCGGTCCATCACGTCTTCAACCATCGGGCACAGCCATTCACCCTGACCCCCGCCCTTGCTCTGGTATGCCCTTGACCAGTTTGTCAGCCCAAGCCTTCCGGCTACCTGGGCAGCCGCCCGGGCGAACTGCCGGTCATATGGATCGCCATTCTCTATATATTGCACAGGTAAAGAATGGGCGGAAAAAATCACCGGTATATCTTTGGCCGCGCGTCCGCTCTTTTCTTCCGGAAATCTCCCCAGCCCTGCGGCAACCTTTTCAGCGACCGCCTCAATGAACACCGGGCTCTCACAGAGGTTGCGGGCCATACGCACCTCAGGCACCGGCTTCCGGGATGAAACCACCCTCTCGAGTTCTTCCCTGTATTCCCCTGTACTGACCTTTGAATAAAAAGGCGCCATACTGACAGCAATGATTGTTTCGGCTCCTTCCGCCAGAAGCCGGTCCACACCTTCCTCCACAAAGGGATGCCAGTGGCGCATCCCCACCGTAACCCTGAAACACCCTCCACTGTCTGCCCCGGGCTCCTGGCCGGAGTTCAGACAGTTTTCAAGCTTTTGTGCCTGGTCGGCGGTTATCCCTGGCAAAGGTGATTTGCCTCCGATCAGCATATACCTGGCTTTTATCTTTTCCACCAGGGGTGGTGGAGGGGTCCTGCCCCCCATCAGGTTTCTCATAAACGGTTCTATGGCTTCCGGAGAATCTGCTCCTCCAAAAGCCAGCAGTATTACACCCTTGGTTCCGTTTTCCACCCGGCATCCCCCCTAACGACGGCTGTACTCATGCACTGCCTCAACCAGAGTAATAACATTTTCTACAGGTGTTTCCTTGTTAATCCCATGGCCCAGGTTAAATATATGGCCTGGCCGGTTTCCGGCCATTTCTAGTATCTTTCTGACTTTTTCCCTGATTACATCAGGAGGTGCAAATAGTGTAAAAGGATCGAGATTCCCCTGGATGGCTTTTGTATCGCCAATCCTTTTCCATGCATCATCCAGGTTTATTCTCCAGTCTATACCGATAACATCTCCACCGGCCTCAGTCACCAGTTCCAGCATACTGGATGCATTGTTGGCAAAATGGATAACCGGCACCCCTTCACCTCTAAGTCCTTCCAAAACATATTTTGAATATGGAAGGACATACCTCTCGTAATCATCCGGTGACAGGGCCCCTACCCAGGAGTCAAACATCTGGACCGCCTGAGCGCCGGCCTTTACCTGGGCTTTCAGGTATTTCAGCAGGACCTCTGATATCTTCTCCATAAGGGCATCCCATGTTCCCGGCGCCTGCCACATCATAGTCTTACAGTTCTTGTATTCCCTGGACCCGCCCCCCTCAATAATATAGCTGGCAATGGTGAAAGGCGCTCCGGAAAAGCCTATAAGCGGGACCCGCCCATCCAGTTCTCTCCTGATCAGGCGAATGGCCTCCATGACATATGGTGTGGCCTCTTCTGCTTCAAGAATACGGATGTTTTCCACATCTTTTACCGTCCTGACGGGGTTGGCTATTACCGGGCCTTCATTTTTGGCAAAAGCCAGGTCAATCCCCATCCCTTCCAGGGGCAGCAGGATATCGGCAAAAAGGATGGCCGCATCCACACCTAACCTGTTTACCGGCTGTAAGGTTACTTCAGCAGCCAGTTCGGGGGTCTTACACATAGTAAGGAAATCATATTTTCTCCTGATTTCCATGTATTCCTCCATATACCTTCCCGCCTGGCGCATCAGCCAGACTGGTGTGCAGTCAACATCTTCTCTCCTGCAGGCCTTTAAAAAACGTTCCCTCTGCATCACAAATCCTCCCTTGATTATTATAGCTGTTCATTAATATTGCCCCCACAGCCGGGCAGCATGCAACCACTAACCGGGGACAGTATCATCAGCCAGGGATTTCAAAAGCAGTTTGATTCCCCTGACAATCACTTCCTGTTCTTCGGGGATAAGCCTGTCAAACATCTCTTTGATCACCTCATCCCGGTGGTTTCCCATTACCTTTATCAGTTGGCAGCCCTCATCAGTCAGTTCCAGCCAAAATACCCGCCGGTCATTCTCATCCTGCTTTTTTATTATCCATCCCTTGGTTTCGAGTCTTCTGAGAAGCCTGGCCGCTGCAGAAAGCTTGCTGTTTATATGGTGGGATATTTCCCCGACTGTAACCGGCCCCTGTCCAATTATCCTGAGGACCCTGAACTGCTGGGCGGTAACATCCGATTCGCCGTAGATTTTAGGCCCCATCAATACCATGACCTGGGGAAAAAGTTCACTGAATTCCCGGTAAGGCTGCATTCTGCTTCACCTGCCAATCAAATATGTTACCCATGTAAATATGTTACCTGTGTAAATTATTTACGTCTGTAAATTATTATAGCAGGTAATACTTCTTTTGACAATAAAAAATATATGAAATGCCCTTGGCTTTGCCAAGGACATTGAGGCCGGCTATCGACAGCTATCGTCAATTATGTAGTGGTCAATTAAAACTGTTATAGACTGATTATCCACTTAGAAGGTCTTCGTCCAGTTATGGTCAGGCTGGCCGCCGTGGCAGTCGCTGCACGAAGTATCTCCATACCAATTCCCACGGGCAGATGATAGACCACCCTGTGGAATATACCCATTCTTGATTTCCTCATAAACTTTTTCAGATAACAGCACTTTGATTAAACAGAAGTATTACTATGGCCTCTGATTGTTTCTTTTCGAGTTATTAATCTTCATCCACTTATCCAGGATCATGTCCTTCTTCAGGGTTGTGGCTGAACCGATATAGTCAAGATGAAAGGGGTGTTCAAGGGGGGGGAATTCCGGGTGCCTGGCGAACACCGCTGGGTCGGACGGCCGAAAACCAAACTTGGCCAAAGCCTCCTGGGCCTCTTCACCGAAAAGGTAGTCAATAAATCCTTCAACTACTTCCCTTTCATCTTTTTTTATGTTTTTGTCCATTGTATAAACAACCATGTCAGATAAGACAGTATAAGGCGGAACCACTATTTCCACAGAAGGATTTTCCCGGGCCAGTTTTCGCGCCCGGCTCTCAGAAATAACAAGCACGTCACCGGTCCCATCCGAAAACATTTTGATAATCTGGTCACCCGATGTCGGGCCGTAAAATGCATTTAATTCGACCTGTCTAAGCTGTTCCAAAGCCGCTTCATAGTCTTTTTGTCCTGTTTCCACTTCGGAGGCTTTAAGGGCAGAACCATATATCCCGTAAACTGCCCACAAGCCCAAACCCAGGCCTTCAAAGGGGTTAGTATGGATTGTATAAATACCTGGCCTTTTCAGGTCTGCGTATGTTCTGATATCCTTGGGATTCCCCTTTCGTACCACGAACACCTGGGCGGAACTATATATAATTCCTTTATTGGCGGTTTTGTGCCACTTCGTAGGAGAAAACCCCCTGGTGGCAGGTTCGGTGCCAGTGGTCATGATCAACACCCTGACCGGCTCACCGGAAACTGTGGTGGCTATTGTATCAAAATCCGGAAGGGCATAGCCTGTTACAAACCTTACATCTTCACCGGCAGTATCCTTCCAGTATTTCTTGAATCCGGGAATAAGCTCATTGAAAAGTACTCTGTCTAACACACATGTATAAGAAACAACAATTGTTTGAACACCGGGCCCGTCGGGAATTGGATCATCGTAAGCACCGGTAAATGTGTCGCCTGCTTCATTGGTTACAATGGTTCTGCTGCCGACTTTAAATGCTTCTTTACCGGGAGGTGAAGCCTGCCCCACTTTCTGCAGCCCGTAAAGGGCCAATCCTAAAACAAGTGCGATGAATACAGAAGCCCATATTAAAATTCGATTTCTGTTTTTCATCTCATATCACCTCTTTATTTACGGCCTCATCATATCAAAATGCCTTAGTAGTACCTCTTAACCAGCAGTGGCACTCGCCATGTTCGGGGTACGTCGCCCCGTGATAGTGGCAGCTGATGCATGATCGTCCGAAATCCGCCGCTCTCGGAGCATTCTGATGGTCAGTACCGGAGTTGTGGCAGTCAACACAGACCAGATGAAACTCGTTAAGGGTTCCGGCATGACAGCTCTGGCAGTACGAAAGGACATTGGTATTATTTGACATTTCAGGAACCGACTTCCCGGTGCTTCCGTTAAGGTTCTCCCTCAGGTGGTAAGCATTTCCCGAGCCGTGGATATCATGACAGTCGGTACATGGCAGGGCTTGATTGCCCCGGGCATAAGACGGAGAAATACTTGCACCTGAACTGTAATAAGTAGGGGTCCAGTCTCCACCGCCGTCCGGACTGAGCACCTGCAGCCCGCTGCCGCCCCCGTGGATATCCCCTGTATAGGTGTTAGATATGTTCCTGGTTATAGGACCAAGCTGGACACCCGGCGGTACAGTACCGGCATGGCATTTGTAGCAGTAAGACTGGAAATCCGTGTTCTTCTGGGAATTCACGCTTATCTCAAACCCGATGTCCTTGCTTGTAATGTTATTCCATCCGGGGGTGGCATAGTTCCACAGGCTGACTGTCACATCATAGCCCGGAGAAGGTTCCCCATAACCCTTCCACATAATTCTGAGTCCGAACATCTCTTCAACAGGCGTACCGATTTTAAACCTGTACATCTGGTAATTATATGCCCCGTCATCCTGGTTGGGGGTCTGGTAATAGTCGGTAGCTTTTCGTGAGCTGTCATCAGAGGCGACCAGGGCTTTGTCACCTGATATATCGGTCCCGGGGGAAGAAGGCGAGGGTTCCGTATCACTTTCCCACATTCCAAACCCAGCCGAATTCACGTCATAAACAACGGCTCCCACAGGGGTATCGGCATGAAGGAGAACATAATTGGTATTAAGTGAGAAGTGTTCTTCCCACGGCGGCATAGGAGTCCATGAATCCGGATAAGGATTAAGCTCATAATCCAATACCGTCACTTGTTCCGGTTTACCAAAGATTGAATTCCATAAATTTCGGATTGACTGGATTATCCCGGCAAAAAATTTTTCGATTCTGTCCCATATCCCGGGCTCAGCTTTTTGTCCGGCGTTGTGGACCCGGGTGTTCCATTCAGCCGCGTATGCTTTGAGCTCCGGAGGATACTCACCCAGTGAATCGGGCAGTTTGGACTGATCCATATCACGGAAGGGGATGGGCTCAGGCTGGGCCAGGTTAGACTCCTTATAGTAAACCCAGCGTTTTAAGATAAATGACCTGGTCATCCCCGGCGCCGGCGGCGGCAGGGCCCTGAAGTTCATGGTAATTTCATCACCGGTGTCCATTACCACAGGCTTGTCATCCACCTCTTTTAACAACGGGATGACATCACCATACCTGGTAAATTTCCCTGCATGAAGCTTGACGCGCTCCATAAGTTTGTCATAGTCAAAATACGGTGACGGCCTGTTTGTTGATTTAGAAACCCCGCGATATCCCAAATCGGCATCAAGCAATTCAGGTGTCTTCGAGGTATATTTTGCCTCCGGAGTTGTATCAATCCCCGCAAAATCTATATGAGGCCTTGTCATTCCCCTCAGGCGCACGATGTATTTCTGTGTGTCTTTGGGGAATTTGCCCGATAAATCAAGAACAACTGTCTTATTCATCCCGGAAAAGCCTCTCATATCCTCTCTTTTCCATGTCCCGTCGGGCTGCAGTATTTCAAGAAAAGTCTTGGCACCCTTGACTCCCTTCTTCCTTTTCTCAGCCCTTTCAATCCTTTCAGCTTTGTTTGCATACTCGGTCCGTCCCGTCATTACCAGTCTGATATTTTCTGCCCCGTGCAAGTCGCCCAGGTCAAAGGTAATCTGGTTGTCATCCTGATAAGAACCGGGAGTTTCCAGGTTGTCCAGCTTTGCAACCAAATCTGTTACATCAATAGGTTTAGACGGTTTTCCCCCGGAATAAACAGGATTATTAACATATGTAACCTTTTTGATGGGTTTTAGGTCTTCACTATATGTATAAATTTTACCGGGTTCATTGCCGCGATTCAGGTCATTAAGCGCCACCCTTGTCCCAACAGGATGGTCCACAGCTAAAAGGTCAGCATAATCGATAAAATCAACTTCATCCCTTTCAGATTTGATTTTAATCGTATACTTGCCGTCTTTCTCCTGCAACATGTTCCAGGGGATAGCAATCGGCAGGCCGGGGAACAGCTCCCTGCTTTTCCCTGTATTTGCTTCTACTCCGCCAATCTGAGCGCTCCCCATGTCTGTCACGAATTCATATTTTTTACCGTTCCAGACGTAAAGGTTGGGGCACGATGGTGGTGGGTCAGGTCCCTGATGTACAAAGGAATATACAGAAGACCAAACTGATTCGGCATTCCACTCGTCTCTCGCCTTAACACGCCAGTACCAGGTCACACTTCCCTCATTATCGATTGTGGCCGGCCAGGTCGTCCCATCTATCCAGCCTGAATTACTGTAGACAGGGCTAAAACTACTACTTGTACTTATTTCTGCATAATACTGCACAGAATCCCCGTCAGGGTCTATAGACTCATACCAATCCAGGTCCACTGTAATTGGGGTCGTATAGTCAATATGGTCCGGTTCCTCTATCAGATCAGGCGGAGGGGGTGCATTGGTGGCCTGGAAAGTCCCGTCAGAACTGATTCTTTCATTGCCCCGCATATCCATGGAGCGCACCCTGTAAGTGTACTCCGTTCCCGGGGTCAGGTCAGATATGTCAACTGAGTGGGATGTAACCAGTGTATCATTCCCAGCAGAGACTGCATATGTATAGCCGTATACTGTGTGGCTGACGGTAGAAACATAATCCACCCATGAAGTGGAACTTTCATTAGTCATCCATACTATTGAGAGGCTGGTCCCGGCAGCATTTGCTACGGACGGGCCGGAGGTAATACTGGGTTTCGTGCTGTCCAGGTTGTAATCCCCTGTTTCATAATAGTTGCCCAAAGCATCCTGAATCCGGATTTTATAATGATAGTTCTGGAACAGCGTCAAATCAGTCATATCGGCATAGTGATTGGTATTTGTACCCATAGGACTTGTGGTCTCGTTTCCATAACCTGAATCAGGTCCCCAGTAGAGTATACCGGTAGTGATTTCATCTGAGGCCCAGGATATCCTGGCCCCGCTTGCAGTATGGTTTGAAAGGGTCGGCCCTGACGTAATACCGGGGGGATCCCCGTCATGTTTTGCTTTGACCATCAAATAAACATAGCCGTCATTATCAATATAGTTAATGAATTCGCGGGTAATATTATATGTCGTATAGCGGTCCATCGGGTCAACAACTTTATTTTCCGCAGTATTCAAATGGGGGTCATGACAGTTTTTACATTCCACTTTCGTTCCCTGAGAAGCCTGTTCAGCAGAATCGATGCTGTGGTGGGCTGTTGGGTTTGAGCTTGCCGTAAACCTGTCGTAAATATTGATACCCCTGGCGCTGTTAGTGGAATCACTGTGGCATCCTAACCCTCCGCCAAAGCAGACAGAATCCTCAGCTGCATACAACTGCTTATGTATAGGCGAACCCGTACCGTCGTCCCGGCCGTGGGGGGTATGGCAGTTCCCGCAATATCCGTCCGGGGTACCTGGGTCAGCGGCCTTAACTGTCAACTCCACGTAATCGGTATTTAGGGAATAATGGCGGACAGTGCTGCCGGTACCATTATCAGCAATTCTTTCTGAATTGGAATATATGGCAGAACTCTTACCTGCCGGATTGTCCGGGGTAAAAATGCCCGCAAGGTTATTCAGTAAGGCTGCAACCCAATCAAATATCCTTACAACAAACAACTTAATCCCTTGAAGGAAACCTGGCTTTGCCGTTGCTGAAGCCAGCTTTTCTCCGGTATTATAAACGGCATTATCTCCGGCTTTATGGACCCTGGTATTCCACTCTTTGACGTAATCTTTCAGCTCCTGGGGATATTCCCCCAAAGATTCAGGGTATTGTGATATATCCATGTTCCGGAACGGCATAGGCTCAACCTTAGCCTCCGACAGTTCCTTATAGTATCCAAAGGGTTTTAGGACAAAGGACCTGGTCATACCGGGGGCCGGAGGAGGAGAGGCCTCAAAAGATGCGGTAAGTTCGTCACCCGTATCCATAACAACCAGCTTATCGTCTGCCTGCTTAACCAGGGGAAGGACGTCACCATACCTGGTAAAGCTGCCTTCGTGAGTCCAGAGGTTGAAGGTCCTGGCATCATAATAATCAAAATATGGAGACGGATATTTGATGTAAGACGACGGGGTGGAATAACTGAGTTCCACATTACTCAGCCTCAGAGGCGTTACGGTTATATCTGCCTGCGGAGTGGTGTCAACCCCGATGAAATCCAGATGGGGCCGGTATAATCCCCTAAGCCTGACCACATATTCTTTCGTACCTTCCGCAAACTTTCCGGTAAGATCGATTACACCGGTTTTAGTATATCCGGGGATGTGTTTTATTTCTTCTGATCTCCATGTGCCGTCAGGCTGCAGCACCTCCACATAATGCTTTGCAGTAGGCCGGCCTGTTGCAGCCGTCTGAACCCTCAGTTCCCTGTCGGCGGCTGTGGCGAATTCAGTCCAGCCTACGATTACAAGCTTGATTTCCCTGGCATCACTCAGGTCTCCAAGTTCAAGAGTAAACCGGTTATCATCAAATAACTTACCCACAGCGTGCCTGTTATCAATCCTGCTGACAAGGTCTGTTACATCTTTGGGAGATCCGGCGTCACCACCGCTCCAGGCAGGGTTATTGACATAAGTGGCTTTTTTGACCGGCCTGAGGTTTTCACTGTATGTATAAAGCTTATATGGTTCTGTACTCCGGTTAAAGTCATTCAGGCCGATACGGGTGCCCACCGGATGGTCCACCGCTTCCAGGACCAGGCTATCGATAAAATCTACTTCGTGTTGTTCGTTCTTTATTTTAAGGACATAATATCCGTCCTTTTCTTTAAGAAGGTCACCGGAAATGGTCACCTGTTCATCCGGGACAGGGGCCTTGTATTGGCCGGGTGACATCTCAAGCCCGACGATTGACCCTGCCATTAGATCAGTATTATATTCAAATTTCTCGCCGTTCCATGTATATAAAATCGGGCAGGAGTTGACATAAGTCGTGAAGCTGTCGGTCGACCAGTCCGATACCGATCCATAGCTGTCTTTGGCCCTCACTCTCCAATACCAGGTATTGGAAGTGTTGACCCCCCCGGAATGGGTTATGGTGGTGGACCAGCTCGTGGCAGTGGTATCAGTCAGTTCCGAATAAATTGAACTAAAATCTGCCACCTTACTGATTTGAACATCATATCTTACTGTCTGACTGTCCAGGTCAGGTACACTGCTCCATTCGAGAGTCACATTGAATTCAAAGACTTCGTCCTGTTCCATATCCTCTTCCGGTGTAAGTACCGGAGACCCGCACCGGGCAACAAAAGAACTTGTCACGACCGTTTCATTCCCAAGCTGATCTACAGTAGTAATCTTATAATAATAGGTCTGCCCGGCTGTCAGGTTTGACAGCCTCACTGAATGGGATGTCCTGTAACCGTCAACTGTAACGGTTGTCCCATATTCCGCCGTTGTGCCGTAATCCACTCTGGTAGTAGCCTGCTCATCTGTCGTCCAGACTATGTCAGCCCATTTCGACGTGGTATTGAACTGAGGACCCCAATTGGATACCACCGGGCCTGTTCCGTCATGTTTGGCCCGGGCCAGGATATATAAATCATTATTTTCATCAAGATACCTGCCAAAGTCCGATGTCCTCAGCCAGGTCATTGTCCCGGGCGAACCAAGCTGCTGTGAGGCCAGGGCTTCCCAGCCTGGTGTGTTTTTGTTCCAGATAAATAATTCGACGGGGTAACCTGCCGTGGGTTCACCATAACCGGTCCATTTCCCGCTCAGTTCCCTCAGGTTGGTCAAATCCTGGTTTACATGAAATTTATATACCTGGAAATTATACTCCTGGTCCAAAGCTGAACCGGTAGTCCAGTAGATACTGTCAGTGGAAGCCGCTTTTGATTTGTCATCTGCTGATGCTTGTGTCCCGGGACTTGACGGGACAGGCTGCTGGTCAAGAGGACCATATTCCTCCCAGGCGGCGCTTCCATCAGTTCCCAGGTTATAAGTATATGTTCTTGGAGGTGAACCGGCTGAGGAATGGGGTGTGTCATTATAAATATTAATACCCCGGTACGAATAATCAGCCGGACGGCTGCCAGCCACTGATTCGTCATCATGGCACGTTACGCAGAGGGTATTTCCTTCCGCCCGCCTGTAATAAGAAACACCCGTTTTGCCGTGGGGCTCGTGGCAGTTCATACAGAGGGTGGCAGCATATGTCGTTCCAGAGTACGTGGTCAGGGCTACAGTAGAAGAAGTCTTTGAACCATGATAAACCGCATTATAAATAACACTGCCTGAATAGGTGCCCATACCGCCGGTATGGCAGCCAAAGCAAACTGTGTTATTGTTGCCCGTGACATTACGGACTGTTCCGACCTCGTCTGTAATAGCTCGCCTAATCAGATCCGTATAGGGTGACCCGTGGGGTTCGTGGCAGCGTATACATTTAATCTGTGTCCCTGATGCCGGTGCATTCATTTCAACATCGTGGGCGGTGCCGGTAAAACTTGCCAGCATATCCCCACCGGGCAGCAAGCCGCCTGTTCCATGACAGTATCCACATACCTCGTTGCCTGAAGACTGGGCGGGATTACCCACATCCAGCAGGCTGGCAGTTCCTCCCGGTGAATCTTCAGTGGCTAAATGGGGATCATGGCAGTCAGTACAAAACTGAACCCCTGTAGGTACAGGGTGGAAGGAACCGCTCCCGGCATAAACAGAACTCCCAATCGTTTCCTCGCCAAACTGGCCCCTGATGTTTACGACTCCCGTACCGGCATCGTGGCAGTTATAACAAGTCTCCCTCTGGGTCGTCCCAGTTAAAAGGCTAATAGAATAAGCGCTGTGCCCCGAGTGGCATTTTGCGCATTTTGGCGTCCCGTATACACTCTCACTGACATTATAATCTCCGTGGGGATTGGTGAATGGCTCAGATACAGACGCACCGCTAAAGCCGGCATAGATAAAATAGGATACTCCAAAGAGCAGTGCAGCCGCCACAATATTTACATAAATACGTGATAGCTTCTTCAAAGATAACACCCCGTATCAACTGAAATACCTTATGCTGGTGCGTACGACTTGCAATAGTAGTTATTTTCTATTACTTTCCGGTATTTCCTTCTTTTTCGACAAATCAGAGACCCGTACCGTCAACAAACCTGTCATGTATAGTTGGGTACAGGTAAGGGGCTCCGAAAAAAGAAAAGATTACAAGGGCTATAACCGCCATGTGCAACCAGGCTGCCGTTTTACCTTTTATACCCATGACACGCAGATGGAGGTAAGCACCATAAGCCAGCCAACTGATGAGGGACCATGTTTCTATGGGGTCCCAGCCCCAGTAACGCCCCCAGGATTTATAAGCCCATACGGCCCCTGAAGCTATCATTATCCCTATCATAATGAAAGCAAAAAGTGAAAATCTGTATCCCAGGTAATCTAACCTGTTGAGGGGCGGGAGTTTTGCCAGAAGGGGATTTAACATACCCCTGGCTTCCTGTCCGCCTTTAACCAGGTAAATCACTGCAAGCCCTGCTGAAATCAGTATTCCGCCAAGGGCAAGGGTAGCAAATAACATGTGAATTCCCAGCCAGTATGTAAAGTAAGTTTTCGGCAGTTCGGTGAGCTCAGTGGAGCTCATTATACCTATCCCTGTCATCAGCATAATTGTCGGCAAAACCACCGTTCCGGCGATCCTCACACTTGGCTTCAATGCCTGCGCAATCAGAAAAAATAACAAAACACCACAGGCGTATATGGTAAATACTTCATACATCCCAATACTTGGGACATGTCCTGTTTGGACCCATCTGAAAATCAGGGCCGCCGTCATGGGGGGAAATGCCAGTAACGAACTGAGAACCCCATACTTTACCAGGCCTTCCCTTTTAAAGCTGAGGCTCACAATAAAAAAAACTGTACCGAGAAAACAAAAGCCCACCGAGACCCAGAACAGGATTAACTGTATCCTGACATCAAACATAACAAAAACTCCTTAAATCAACTGTTAATTTGGCTTACTATATAATGCCAGAACGGATATCCCTGTCATCGAAAACAATATCCCCGCAAAAACCGGTTTAACTCCGGGGTCATACACCGACGACAGCTGGGTCCACGGTTTGGCTGCCCTGAAAACAACGCGGTAATCCCCTGCAGCAATACTCTCACCCGGTCTGATGATTTTTTCTGTCACGTAATTCCCCTTGTCCTGAACAGAGATTAGAAGCCCGGGGTTACCCAGTGCCTGCGATCGGTTAATCAATCGCCCGCCGTCAGCGCTTTCTTGACCGAGGTCAGGATAAAATTTGAACGAAAAATTATACGGCAGGAAATCCATCTTGAAAGAATCCCTGTGATAGGCTTTTATACCCTCCCCGTATTCAGTGGTCTCCATAGGTATAGAAAGTCTGCCGGCCGGTGTCTCCCCGGGACCCTCAACATCAAGGCTGACGGCATACCCATAAGAACTTGGGAACATGTATAGTCCCCGGTAAGTCACCTTTTCCTGTTCAGCCAGCTCCTGTTCAGAACCGGCCAGGCTGCTGTCCGACAATACTATAGCCGAATAAATCTCTTTAATGTCACCCCATTCATCATTTTCAACCCTTTGTTCTTTGAGTATCAGGGAAAAGTGAGGCCCACCGGGCCGGGCAGCATCCCTGCTGGTAATTTCCCTGTAAGGAATCTGTTTGGCTTCTCCCTGAACCAGTTTGATAGTCCCTAAAACACGAAAGTTACCGCTTAACAGTGTTCCTGCCAGTATAATTATTAACCCTGCATGAAATACGGCGGAACCCAACCCGCGCATATTTATTTTCCGCGCCCTCAGCCGCCGGGCCAGGCTGTCAGCGGTACAGGCAGACAGGTTTACCAGAAGGAGTAAAACCAGGGCCTGAAACCACCGGTTGCTGTGAATTCCCGCAGGCAGTCCGCCGGTACTTGTAATATCCGGGTCCCACCTCTTGGCCAGAAGCAGGACATCAACCGTGACTGCTGCCGCTATTAGAAGGATTAGGGTAACTGCGGCCTTTATTGATTTGACAGTATTCCAAATCCCGGTCAACACGCTTTTACCAGGCATAATCATTCCCCATCAACCAAAACTATAATAGTAATAATTATTATTCTGCTTTCTGCCTTCGCTTCCTTCAATAATTCGATAAATTATGGGCCTTCAGGAAACTTTTTTCTTCGCAATTACACAAATAATAAGCACCTTCATGTATATTTATCGTGTTTCAAGAGACCTTACTTTAATACAAATAAGGTTGATAATTTTATTCCGTAATTCTCAACGCCCAGTATATGCCTTCCACTCCCGGTAAGCATTCCGTATCTGCCTCCTCATTGGGAAGTCTTTCAAAAATGACAATAGATGGGTGGATGGAAATCCGCTTAACGGGATATCGGAAATCCTTTTAAGGATCCTTTTCGTGCTAAAAAGTTCAGTCCTTAGCCTGTGATACTCTTCTTCCCGCTTATCCGGCGTCATACCGGGGTCCGGGTGGCTGAACAGCGCCCGTGTACCCGTGAAATCGTCCCAGCCCAGTTGGGGAAGCAGGTACGGACGGTACTCTTCAAAAAGCTCTGTCCCCGGAAGGGGCATCAGCAGAAAAGGATGAACCCCAATGTTCAGTTTATCCGCAAGTTCCAGTGTTTCCTTGAATGTATCAATGGAATCCTGCCTTGTCCCGAGAATGACAAAAAGGATAACATATATTCCGTGGTCCTGTATTCGTTTTATAGCTTCGACCCGGTCTTCACCCTGCTTATTAAAAGCATTAAACCCTCGTAGTATGTCGAAAGAACCGGCCTCCCAACCCACCATTACCGAAAAGAGGCCGCTCTTGCGGGCTGAAGCCAGCACGTCTTTTCCTTTGGGACCCTGTACGTTTTTTAAGTCACCGAATCCGAACCAGTGTTTTTTGGATCCCAGGGAGAGTTCATTGAATAACTCAATGTTCCTGTCAGGTTCCCCTGCCCATATACTGTCATCTCCATTGAACCATATCCTGCCTGCCCTGGCCTCAACCTCAGCAGCCACCTCTCTGACAGGCCTGTAACGGACAGTTTCACCGTAATACCGCCGGACACTGCAGAAGGTACAGGTATGGGGGCACCCCCTCATGGTAAAAAAAGCACGAAACCTGTAATCACCCTTTAGCGCGCCATCGATAGGCATCGGCAGCCCGTCCAGCGGCAGCCGCCGGCCTACATAAATAGGTTTAAGTCTCTTGGATCGGGCATCAGCAATGACTTCTGCCCACACTGATTCAGCCTCACCTATTACAACAGAATCAGCATGGCCTGATGCTTCTTCAGGCAGTGCGGTGGGATGGATACCGCCTATGACAACAGGCAAGCCTCTCCGGCGGCAGATATCAGCAAAACTGTAAGCCCATGGAGCCGAAACAGTCATAGCGCTTATCGCAACAAGGTCTGTATCTAACATGGAAATATCTATAGATGTCTGGTTTGCGTCAATCAACTCAACTTCGACAGCCGGGTCGGCACAGAGGGTCAGAGCGCCAAGGTATTCCAATATCGGCGGCACTACGGGAGTTCTTTCAGAAAACGGAAATTTGGCAAAGATTATTGTAATTTTCATGGATTGTCCGCCTTCTCATATCGACCGAAGCCCAGTATCCAATCTTTGACCATTCCCCCGGGAGAGTTGAGGTGATAACCGGGTACATTGACGGAACGGCCCATGATTTCAAACCCCTTTTCAGTCTCATAACCAATGTTATCAGTCTGGACCCCCAGCACAGTTGCCCTGTTGGTTAGGTCATAGTGCCTGATAAGGCCCAACTCTCCCTTTGGCATCTGCCGGCCTGTCCTGACACCGGCAACTACGGTCCTGGTCCAAGGCAGGTCAGCCTTATACCGCTCCCTTACCGGGTACCCCTTTAAATGGTCTCTCAATACATTATCAAAGTAATTTGTCCCGCTTTCACCCATACCGAGGGTGTTAACACAATAGTAACCGGGAATCCCGAGATATTCATCAATAAGGGCATATAACTGCTCACGGGAACATTCTCCAAAAGTCCCCTGATACCCGCCCCCGTCACAGACCCGGCTTCCTTCGGGCAGCCCGAACCTAATTTTTCTTTCACGGCACGTGTTAAAGAAATATACAAAACCGGAAGTGGCTCCCATCAGACAAACCGGTTCCCCTTTTTTCACCGCGTCATCCAGGTCTGTAATAAGTTCTTCCACAGCCAGACCCCTGGGAGTAATATAGTACCGGCTCTGTTCTGTACCGAACTCCATCCTTGCCAACTCCAGGCCGTAAGCCATAGGCATTCCCGGAGCAGCCTTGGGTGACGGCACCAGGAGAAGTATTCTCATACGGTCAACATCCGGAAAAACAAATTCCTTGGTCAGCATATAGTTACACTTCTTGATAATATACAGGCTCTCTTTGTCCCGGTAAATTTTCCCGCGCGCGTCAGGATTTGTCGTACCGCTGGTTAAAAGAGATATTTCGGTTTCTGACAAAGGAAAAGATGTAACAATATATTTTTTGAAGGCATCTGTGGGAAGGGCCGGGATTTCAGACCAGTGGCTGATATTTTCCGGTCCGGCCCCCAGGGACAGGCACAGGTTACGGTAAACATCGTTTTCATGATATTGGTATATAAACTCCATAAGGGCCAGCCGGTTAAAATTTTCCTCATCATAATGATTGATACCTTTCCCCACAAAGGTAAGTATTTCTCTGTCCAGTGCTTCTTTTGTAACTGGGGCTTTGGTCATAATCATTATCTCCTTAAAAGAGTAACTAGTTCTATTTCAAAGTTTTATGGTTGATTCAGAATTAGTACAAGGTCCTATTCACCATTTTTCGACAAATTGTCGGTATTTCCTTTTCTACAATGTTAAATAACAGAAACATAAATGATATTAATTATCGTCTATTAGTTTTCATAGTAGCTTGATACTCCAATTTTCTCGCTATAACGGCTTTTTCCCTCCCTATTTGCAAATTTTTGCACAAAAAAATAGCCGGTTGTATAACCGGCCATCCTCTTATTAATTAATTTTGTCAGTACCTTCACACAGGCGGACTTTTGAATACTGCAGCCCTATTGAATCTTCTCCAGGCTCGGGTTTTCACATGGCTGCCTGCCCACCTTGGCCATAGGATGCCATTTCTCTCCCATTTTCACCCTTACTATATCCGCAGTGTAATCATTCTTGGTGTTATTTTCACCGGAGTTTTCCAGCAGGGCTGATCCCACTCCATAAATGTCGGCAGGCACCCCCAGTTCCTCAAATTGGTTAATTTTAGCTGCATTGAACCCTCCGGTTACAACTATTTTTACCTGGCCGCACCACTCCCTGGCTGCTTCAACCGCATTATACGGAAGCTCCCATCTCTCATAAGCCGTATCTATTGTATTTCTGACTGCCCATACGAGTCTGGGATTCACACCGCAATCAAGCTTTTTATCCCCCAGGGGGGGGACCGCTTCGTCCCGCATGTTTCCCGCTGTGTCAAGCCGCACGGCAAATAACCTGTATTTCTTGGCTTCTTCGGCTTGTCCGGATTTGTAAAGCTTCCAGTAATGGGAAAACATCTTATTCATTACCTTCAGTGTTTCTCCGGCACAGTCATTGTGGAAATCAACCAGGGCAATCCTCGGGATTTCCAGGGGCATTACCCTGGAAAACTGCATCATGGTTTCAGCAGTATCTCCCAGGAAGCAGGCGATTGATGAATGGGCTATCGTCCCTCCGCCTTTGGCCCCGCACCACCCTCCCTGGTCATTGGTTGAGACAAAGGCCCTTGTATTTTTATTGAACTTATAGTTATATGCCTGGACAGCAAGGGAATAGGCATAACCGTGCAAGGCCTGAAGTTTATAGTGGGAGAACCTGGCCGGGAAAAACAGGACATCCTTGCCTCTTGAGGCTACCAGGACATTATAGACATTTGTTGCCACCCTGGTGGTCTCGCTCAATACCCCCAGGACAATGGTCTCCAGAGTGGCATAATCCCTGTACCGGCCCCTTATTTTCAGGACGGGCTGGACCTGGGCCGGGTCCCCTGCATAGTATGCAAATGACCCATCCTGTACAGCCTCAACTTCCAGGTTGGTATAAGTGTTGACAAAGTTTCCTTCTTCGTCAAAATACCCTGTACACTCTTCAAGAATGGCCAGGGCCTCATCCACCCCTGCCACCAGGCTGAACGGTCTCCGGCGGGTAAAAAACTGCATTTCCACTTCAATATCTCCCGTTTGGACCGGTATGCCTTTGGCCCCTTCGATACTGCTGTTGCCTTTGAATGTATAACCTTCCCCGGATAAAATTTCAAGTATCTCTACGATATTTGAAAAATAAGCGTCCGAATACCATCCTTCCCTTATCCGCTCCACATCGACCCGAAAAATTTTTTTATCCAGTCTTTTACCGTCAAAAATACTCATCTGCCATTAACCTCCCTGCTATCTACCGGCTTTTAAGTAATACTATTAAATAATACACTAAATTTCAATGATTTCCTTCAAATTATCTGCCATAACCTATATAATTATAATTAATCATCCTTTGGCGCTGCAAAAAAAATGGGATGGGGAAATAACGGGGTTTCACACAGATTTCTAAAACAATCATCATGGAGGTACTTCTATGGCTAATCGTGACTATTCCGATTTCATCAGTGAACTCACCGCTTTGGCCCGGACCAGGAACAAAATTAACAGTGAATTTTATGCCAAGTATGATGTCAAAAAGGGGCTCAGGAACAGCAACGGGACAGGTGTCCTGGTGGGCCTGACCGAAGTGGGTGAAGTTCACGGTTATATAATGGACGACCAGGAGAAAATCCCTGATGAAGGAAGGCTCACATACAGGGGTATTAATGTTTACGATATTGTGGAAGGCTTTCAGAAGGAAGGCCGGCACGGATTCGAAGAAATATGCTACCTTCTCCTTTTCAGTGAACTCCCCACTGCCAAGAACCTGAAAAGATTTACCGAAATGCTCGGTTATTACAGGGCACTGCCTGAAGGTTTCTTAAGGGACATGATCCTCAAAGCCCCCAGCAAGGATATCATGAATAAACTGGCCCGCAGTATACTTGCTTTCTACTCATATGACCCTAATCCGGATGATACCCGGATCAGGAATGTCCTGCGGCAGTCTATAGAACTTATCGCCAAGTTCCCTACCCTGGTGGCTTATGCGTACCAGGCATATGGCCGGTACCATAATGATGCCAGCATGTTTATTCATAAACCCCACCCGGAGCTGGGGGCGGCAGAAAACTTCCTTATTATGACCAGGCAGGACTGCCAGTACACCAAAACAGAAGCCAACCTGCTGGACCTCTCTCTTGTACTGCATGCCGAACATGGAGGGGGAAATAACTCTGCCTTTGTCTGCAGGGTAGCAACCTCTTCCGGAACGGACACATATTCTGCCATTGCTTCGGCCATTGGCTCCCTTAAAGGGCCCAAACACGGGGGGGCAAACATAAAGGTCATGCAGATGATGGAGAATATTAAGAGGAATGTTTCTGATTGGAATGACGAAAGCGAAATTGAATGGTACCTGGGGAAAATCCTAATGCGTGAGGCTTTTGACCATTCAGGCCTCATCTACGGACTGGGACATGCCATTTATACCATGTCTGACCCCAGGGCTGTCCTGCTGAAGGAAAAAGCCCTTGAACTGGCCAGGGAAAAGGACCTGGTTAATGAATTCAATCTCTATACAACTATCGAAAAACTGGCCCCCCAGGTATTTAACAGAATTAAAAAAACCAACCGCCCTCTGTGTGTGAATGTAGATTTTTATTCCGGTTTCGTATACCATATGCTGAATATCCCGCTGGAACTGTGTACCCCCCTGTTCGCCATCGCCCGTGTAGCCGGTTGGTGTGCCCACAGGATAGAAGAACTGGTAAGTGTAAAGACTATCATGCGCCCTGCATACAAGAGCGTTGTTAAACGGATGGAGTATATTCCTTTAGCCCTGAGGGAAACAGGGAATACAGATTAAGATAAAGCGGGCTGTGGAAAATCCACAGCCTGTTTTCTGTTCAATGATTTTAAAGTTCCAGAAGGACCCCGTAGCGAGCCACAGTCACAACTTTGTGCCCGTGTTTTCCGAGCCTTTTCCTGAGCCTGTAAACCACGGCATTTATTTCCTCGTTCCCCACATCCGGGACCGCATCGTTAACCAGTCTCCGTTCGGGCCAGATTTCCGTCTTTATCTGGTCATAACTGACTGCCTTGTTCTTGTTCCGGTAAAGCAGCAGCAACAGGTCCATCTCTTTACCGGAGAAATTGAGAACCACCCCGTCCAGGCGTACTTCCCTCCTGTCAGGGTCTACAGAAACAGTATCAGAATACTCCCCAAATACATTATGCAGGGTAATGGTACGATCGAAATCAGCCCCTATCCTGTAAACCATGGTAACCATACCCCTGGCCAGGCTGATCCTGGCACCGCTGGTCAGCTCATAATCCCGCCCCGCCACCAGTTCGGCATCGTCAAGCTGGGTCCCGTGCTTGCTCTTGAGGTCGGTCAGGACGAAACCTTCTCCGTTCCATTTGATGCTGGCATGCTTTCTGGACACATAGAGGCTGTCAAAAGCAATGTCGGGCTTGTCCATCTTCCAGTAACGCCCGATTAAATTATCACCAGGGTGAAGCTGGACCATATCGCCTCTCCTGTGCGGCTCTCCCTTATCTATTATGAGAAAGTGACACAAATCCACTCCTGTTCCCCCCAAATGTCATATTGATAATATTTTTCGCTGCTTTACAGGCAAAACCTTCCCCGGTATCAAAATATCAGGAACTTATTATCCAATTATCATTGTCCTGAAATAATTACAGTATATGTCTCAGGTTCCCAGTCCACAACTGCCCCCAGGGATTCAGAGATAAACCTGAGGGGCACAAAAGTGCGGCCTTCTCTTAATTCAGGAGGCACATCAATAGTTACAGGGTCTCCGTTTACTGTGGCGGTGGGATTCCCTATCTGCAGTTCAACAACAGTATTGTTTTTAACTGCGATTACCGACCTTGTTTCACCGTTCCAGGAAACTTCTGCCCCCAGGGATTCAAAAACCCCTCTCAGCGGCACCATGGTCCTCCCCCCGGTAATGTAAGGCTTGACGGAAAAGGTTTGGGGTTCCCCGTTTATAATTATCCGGAGCTCGGGCTGCTCCTGGAAAATAAGAATGGCTTTCCAATGCCTTCATTATCAGGGCCAATTCCGGGACAGTCGCATTATTGACAGCAGCCAATATGAGAATATTATCCCCTGTCTTCCCTATGGCGCTGCGGGCTCCTCTGTTGGTGGTAATTTTGGGGTCAGTGAAGCCCTCATACTTGAAATCGACTATGACCTCCCCGTCTTTTAGCAGCCTGGGACCGGCCCCTATGGAATACCTGACATCTTCCCAGTCAACCCGGCTTCCTTCGGGATCAGTAAAGGAAAGGCTGTATTCAACCGAAGTGCCCCTGGTAAAACGTTCAGTGTACTTGGCAGCATCCGGACCGTCACCGAAATTAATCACAAACCCATTACCGGGGATAAGAGCTTCCCCCCTAACAACAGAGTCAACCACCCCGTTTTTGACAATTACGGAAGTGCCAGCAGCTGTCCCGGTTTTTGAGCCTTTGGCCGGTGTAAAGATTTCGATTGCCGCCGGGTTTTCAACAACGTGGTTAATCCCCCAGGCATACCAGTTGTGGAGGAAGTCGTCATTATTATCCGTTGTCCCGGTCACAGACGGCCGGAGAGGGGCAAACCGGACCTCTTTTGTGCCGGTAAAGCCCACGGTGGTTCCCGTGGTTGATAAGTGGACAAACTCCCCATTTATCTGGATGTTACCCTGGGGCTGCATATCGGAATATGAATTAAAAAAGGTGCCGTTTATGGCAGCAACGGCGCCGTGGCGCTTGGCCAGGGCAGACAGTTCTTCGGTGCCACCGACACGGTCACTCCCCAGGGCAGTTGTGACCCTTGTCCAGGAGCTTTTCAGATTTACATATACCACCCTGACTCTAAACTCTTTTTTTCCCAGAACAACGGTGCGGTCTTCACTCCATACAATGTTTGCCTCCCCGTTAGCGGGCTTGGAGATACCATGTCCCCAACCAAGTACCGCACTTAGTAAGACCGCGATAAGGATAAAACGTTTCATCCCTTGCTCCTCCCCGGGCTTCTGACTTTTAGTACGTCCCTTATACAGTTATCGTCAATCGCGGGTTTTTCTTTAGAAAACCCGGCCGGTTTGCGGCATTCCTGTACTAGTCTCTTCCAGCAACGTTGACCTGATTTTTTTTAAATATAATAATGTTTTATGAGGGTTGATATATACAACGGAATTACTCTTGTTTCCATTGTTGCGCCTCTAAGGCGAAAACACTGCTTCCGCCTTCGGTTTCACCCGTCCAAGCGACCTCCTGTCGCTGGACGGCTCCGGCATCCGTGCCTTCGCCGAAGGCTCCACCAGTATTTTCGCCAAGAGGCGCAACAATGGAAACAAAGGCAATTCCTTTTGTATATATCAACCTTCATAAATACATGAATATACTGGCAACTACATTAATACGAAAAAACAGGTCAGCGTTGTTGGATAGGGCACTAGATGCACCCTTGCTTTGAAGTCATTCTTATTCAGGAAGCCATCCTTACTTCAGAAAGGCATCCCTGTTTGTCAGGAATTCTTTATAGATTCTGTAATAATCAGTCTCCTCGTATTCAACCTCTTTGACAGGGGCGGTATCGAAACTGAAGATGGCTGCCCCTGGCAAGGCCAGCAGAATCGGCGAATGGGTGGCAACAATAAACTGGGCGTGTCCCGCCAGACTCATCTCTCTTAATACTTTCAGCAGCTCAATTTGTTTCCCGGGAGACAGGGCCGTTTCGGGCTCATCCAGAAAATACAGCCCCCTGATCTTGTACCTGCTCCTGAAATAAGACATGTTGCACTGCCCGTGAGATTTTGTGACAAGGGATTCCCCCCCGAAGTAATCCAGCATTCCCGGGTCTGCTGCCGCATTTTCATCCAGCATGTACGCAAATTCCCGGAATATGTCTGAAGAGAAAAATGACCCCGGTACCTGGCCCTTTTCCCATTCAACCTCTATATACCGGTAAAGCTCTTCTTCGTATTTATTATAACGGAGACGCTGCCTTTCCGTTTCCTTCCATATAGGGATAGAACATCTCTTGGCCACGGCCTTGAGCAGAGTAGATTTGCCGGTGCCGTTCTCCCCGATAAAGAATGTAACCGGATTGTCCAGAATGATTTCCCCTGTTTTATGCAGTACTTCCAGGTTAAAGGGGTAACAATCAGCTGTGGGAAAGCTGCCGGACTTAATTCGTATTTTTTTTATATGCACTGGAACCTCTCCTTTTACTGTTCGGGCAGTATTTCTTCCGCCGGGATGTATATCTATAGGAATTATCTAAAAATTTATATCCCAAAAAACCGATAACTATACCCAGCACGTTTAATAACACATCATCAATATCGATACTTCTACCATAGCCGCCCGAATTGTAATCTACAAGAAAAGTGAAAACAAACTGGAGCAACTCTATAGATGCTGCAACAACGAAACCAAGAGTTAATACCTTTTTCAGCGAAGAAGCGTTATTGTAAAGTAACGGGATATATATTCCCAATGGAGTAAGCATCACAAGATTTCCTGTTATCTGGCGGTCCCATATTTTATAATCACTGAAGATAGTAAATGGAACAAGGTTTACTCCGGTCGCGTAAGAAAACCTCGGCGGGATGCCTTCAAACCAATTGGAAAAACCCATGTCCCTGAAAGGCACAAAAAATATGGTTAAAAACAATACTGACATAATGTAAACGTAAAAGCTTGATTGTACCAGCAGGCCTAAAAAAGTCTGCCGGCTTCTTTTCCAGACATCATAAAGGCTGCAGGTTTTCGGTATCTGAATCCATAACTGCACCTGATACCAATATGGAGTTCGATTCCACTTTTCCACTTACCACTTTCAACACTTCTACGGTGAATTTATCGTCCTTTTTTTCTACGAGCCAGCCAACTATTATGGCATCCTGGTCTTTTTTGAATGATTCGACCTCATCTGCATGTAACATTCTGTACAGTGCATCAGCGGCAAAAACCACACCGGAAGATATTAACAAAACCGATAAGCATAAAGCAATAAGAACCTTTTTCATTATTTTAAACACCGCCTTTAAAACCTGCATGGTTTTAGATGCGTTTATATTCGTATTTCTGAAGACCTTCGTACATAATTTGAATAGAATCATCAAAATCCTTTGCACGGTCGATATCAAGAAAAATAGATATCCTGCTGCCCGGTCCTGATCCATATCCAAAAGAGCATCTTAGAGGGTCCAATTCTTTCCCGTTTTTTAAGATATGCCACTGCCCATTTTCTGAGGAAGTAATCGTCCCATTTGGATTAATTGTTTCCACAAACAAAAAGTCACCCTGCCGGAATTTGTATTGTGATTTTATGAGCAATGCTACACAAATTCGCTCATCCTGCCGCACCACTTCTTCAATATATGTTTCTGAATCACCTGTTTGGCAAATTCTCTGCATCAATTTTTTCGGTTTATTAAGCTCCAATTTCAGCCACTCCGGCTGAAAAGCAAATTTGATGCTTACATCATCTGCAAGAAGTTCTAAGTGATAGTCTTTCTGTTCAATGATTCTTTGTTCAATCGAGGTTTGAGAAAAAAAATAATCGTAAATAAAGAATAATAA
Organism: Firmicutes bacterium HGW-Firmicutes-14; assembly: GCA_002840275.1. GTDB lineage: Bacteria > Bacillota > Thermincolia > Thermincolales > UBA2595 > W-Firmicutes-14. The sequence continues at coordinate 97,120 of PHAB01000002.1, read as the reverse complement.
TACTGCAATAACAATTACTGAAACTGTGATATTCCTAGTGCGCATAACCGGCCACCCCCTGTCTTCCCCTTCAATTAAATACAAGGTTAATATATTTTTTGTTTATTTGTAGGTTCGGGATAAAGTCAATATTTTCCTGCAATATAACAGTCTTAAATCTGGTGTTGTCCCCCAGGAATACCCCTTTTTCGAGCACGAAAAAAGGGATTCCCTGATTTTCAATCCAGGAATCCTTTATTATCAATATTTGTAATGCCTGTTGCGCTACTTTGTTTTATGAATTATTATTCAGTAACAAAGCGTCCTTGTTCAGGTTTGGCGATTTCATCAAAATGGTTAACCAGCATTTCCAAGTGTTGCGTAAGTTCCTCACCTTTCATAGGTTTTCCATGACTTGGGATTGCCAATGAAGGTTTTAAATCCATAAGGTGTCTTACTGAATTTTCTGCTGCCTTCCAGTCTGTGGTTAAGTATTTTGGCGGACCGCTTATCTGTTCGCGTTGCATCACTACAGATGATAAAGATTCCTGTTTTGTGGTGGAAAAAGCATCCCCAGCGATAAGCACACGGTCTTTTTCACGGAATAACGAAATATGCCCTTCCGTATGACCGGGTGTGTGTATCCATTTCCAACCAGGCATGCCGGGCACACTGCCATCAGCAGGCAGAGGTACGGCACGAAAACTTATGTCAATACTTGTATGTGGAAAGGTTGGCGACATCTTTGCCACAATACCCTCATCCACAGTAGGATCTGCCATGGGGTAATCTTTTTTTCCTGTTATATAAGGCATTTCTAATTGGTGAATATATACCGGAACATCCCATAATTCGGAGAGTTTAATAACCGACCCAACATGGTCAAAGTGTCCATGAGTAAGGATAATAGTTTGTGGCCGGCTGTTTTTGCCAAACCGTTTTTCAACAGACTGCAATATGAAATCTGCCGAATTTTCAAGCCCTGTATCTACAAGCACCCACTCACCTGCCTTACCGGTACCTCCAACTAAGCAGGCGGTTACAACCGTAAAATTCATAACCAATATATCTGAAGTAACTTCCTGGGATGCTGTAGTCATTGCAGATAACCCTTCAACTGTTTTATTGCCCATTTCCAGTACCCTCCTAACTAATTGTTTTAAATAATATGTATAAGAGGGGTAGTCTTTATTCTCAACCGCTGTCCCCGTCAGTTTTAAGAATTGACGTTCCATTTAGGAGGGGATAATTCAGTATGACCGATCAGGATAATGAACTCATTCTGAGATTCAAAGCCGGTGATAATAAAGCCTTTGCTGAATTATACGAAAGGTATGTTCGTTATGCTTTTAGTACCGCACTTCTCCTTTTGAAAGATCCTTCAATTGCGGCAGACGCCTGCCAGGACGCTTTTGTCAGGGTGTACTTAAACATTCATAAATTTCAAGATGGAAGTCAGTTTAAGCCGTGGTTTTATCGAATCGTGGTAAACGAATCAATGCGTTTGACAAGGCGTATCATGCGCCGGCCAAAACCGGTTGAACATGTTCCTGATATCCCTTCTGTCACAAATGCACCGGAAAGAATATTAATCACCGAAGAACAAAAAGGTGAAATCCGGCAGGCAGTAAATAAACTTCCGATGAGGTTAAGGGTACCTTTAGTCCTTCGCTATTATGCCGACCTGACTGAAGGTTTTGACCATGTATGATGAAATTTTGAAGTCAGCCCTCCACCAGGCAGTTGAGAATATTGAGTTGCCGCCTGATATCTGGGCAAAGATCCAGCAAAAGGCAGAACGGCAAAGGAAAAGCCGAACCGTAATTAAGAATCTTGTCCGGCTCGCTGCATCGGTTATCCTCATTTTAGGTACAAGTCTGGGTTCCATAACGAAAATGGCAGCAAGTGCAGAAGAAACCTGGTTATTTAAGACCAGGTTGGGATCTTTTACCCTTACTATTGTCCATAATCTAGGCGAAAGAGTGGCAGAAATAACTCCCACCTTATTTCTCCCGACTACATTATCCCACGCGAGGGAAGTGGCCAGACTAGATATAAAAGTCCCGGCTTATCTCCCTGAGGGAATCGATATAGGACCTTACACTCCCACTATAGTGGGCAGAATCGGTTCGGTTGAAACAGTAGCCATTAAGGTTTCAGAAAGGGTTCAATATGGTGATGGTGAAATCGTACACCTGGATGTCCGGCAAACCACCGCAGAAGAACTTGAGTCAACTTATCCTTCCGACTTTAAATTCACCTCTGAAAAAGTGCTCATTAACGGTCATGAAGGTGTGCTTATCATGAGAGAAAATGGAAGACCACGTCTCTTTTGGACTGATGGCCAATACTTTTTTAGAATGTTTGGTCCTGAGAAAAAAGAAGTACTGATCAAAATGGCCGAATCAATGAAATAATCCACCTGGAAAGTGGTAACCACACCCAGCAAGTTAATTTGATAATTTTACCTGTGCCAGTAAGTGCCCTTGGTCATCATAGAGGGATACTTTATCTGCCCGGTACTTTTCGTCATGAAGTATGTACATAGTTTTAAATAATGCAATAATATCCGGATGGGAAATCCCAATAACCCTTTGAACAGTAGTAATCTCCATCACCCCGTCCCCGTCGGTATCCTTTATCTCGTAATCAGCAATGGGATCAACCCAGGAAATTATTTTTGGTAATAAATCTTCTGTCCCCTTATAACGTTCTTTTTCCAGTAGGATTGCAGCTTTCAACCCTGTCTCCGGGTCCTCAAAACTTACCCTGTAGTTGCCAGTGTACTTTATCTTAAACCTTTTGCTTGGTAAATCAAACGAATTCTTCGCAGCAAATAATTCATTCCACTTTCCGATGCCGGGTTTATAAACACTTAATCCCAATGCACCGGCACTACCGCCAGACCCCCGGTTTATTAAGATTTCATCGCGATCGTCTCCGTCAATGTCCTCAAATTTAAAGTCAGCCATATCATAGTCCTCTCTATCCAGGCCGAGCACTGTTTGCCCATCGGCAGTAATAATCCAGAACAACGGCGCCCCATATATATCCTGATAAACGGATAAGGCAATAATCTGCATCTTACCATATCCCAGGATATCATGTTCTACTTTCTTGATGAGTATAAGGTTTTCCGCCGGATTATCTTCTTGTCTAACGCTTTGTTGCTTGATCATCTCGTTTCTTTGCGGGTTTTTGCCGCATCCCGCAACCATCGTCGCCATTAGCAGCAACAAAAGAACCATACTAAGCTTTTTCACCAGGATTCTCCCCTTCCCAAAAACCTATGATTAATTGACACCAGGCCCTACAAATTGGACAGCCTTTTCGGGAACCCATCCATTCAGCCCCCCGGCAAACTGGGCCCGAACCCACCCCTCACGACGTTCCTCTATGAACAATTGCTGATTCGCATATACCATGTCCGGAAGTTGCTTTCCATTTGGCGGCGGACCATCCATAAGAAAATGTTCTTTGTTAAGCCTGCCTTCAATCAGTATCAGCCCTTTCGAAACATTAGTGACAGTATTCGATTTTACCCACCCAATGTTATCAATTGGTGTATCGTAGGTATATATTATGATTTTAATCCAAGACCCCTCTTTATCTGCAACTGTCACAATTCTTCCCTTGGATATATCGTTTCTTATTTCTTTTCCATTGGGTTTATCATAAAGTGCTGTATTATTTAAAATGTACGCTGTTGTTTTCATAAATTCGTCCGATGCAATTATTTCAAGCGGTATGTCAGATTCTGAACCTTCGATAACGTAAGCGGTCACATCTGGGGAGAAAACCATGTAAAAGTACTGATCACCGTCTTTTTGAATATTTAAGATAAACCTGTCGTTATACCTTGAACCGGTGTATCCCGTCCCAGTTGGGGTTTCCTTTTTCATAATTTTCATCGCGGGCCATAAGTTTATAATGCTTCCGTCTTTAAGTCCGATTTCTATCGCTCGTGGCCGGCCAAAAAGGAGGGACTCCTCTTCTTCTCTGGTTGCCTTCCTTCTATTTGTGGCAGAGTTGACAAGGCTGACAATTTTTTCGATAGCCGCGTCATCTCTCTCAGGAACTAATACCTTAAATTTTTTGTTGAAAAGGGGCAAGCCTCCGGTTTTGGTAATCCATTTGACGTCTGATATTTTTATATTTTCTAATCCAATGGTTTGAGGTTTCGCACATCCGTTTAAAATAAATAAAAGGGGTAAAACATAACATATATTTATAATTAATTTACCCTTCATAGTTTCACATCCTGTGTGCACTGACTTATCCTTCATGAAAGTAAATAGTCTAGCTAATAACAAACTTCCTCTATTTTGACTGATTTCCTCCTTTATAAGTTCCATAATTTTCAAAAATGATTCTCCAATTACTTGAGTCTTCACTGCTATCTGAAGCTGTCGCCTGTGCCGGGGACAACAAAAAAAGGCTGTCCCCGAAAAGTATTCCAGACAGCCTTCCTAGCGATATGTTATTTATCATATATGTATTTCGTTTATACATCTGTAAAATCTTTTCCCCAGTCTGTATTTTTTGCTGCTGATGTTAATCCGGTAATCGTACCAAGTCCCATTGTCTCTACTGCACTGCTGGGGACAACCACCAAAGCACCTTTTTCTTTCAGGCCTTCATAAAGAATATTCATTGCCCTGAGCTGCATGGCAACCGGGTTATTCTGGTATGACTTGGCGGCTTCAACGAAACTGCCGGCCACCAGGTTTTCAGCATTACCCAGAATCATCCGGGCCTTGCTTTCCCGCTCGGCCTGGGCTTCCCTGGACATGGCTTCCTGAAGGGCGGGGGGAATAACCACATCCCTGATTTCCACTGACTGGACTGATATTCCCCAGGGTTCAGTCTTCTGGTCAATTATCTGGCGCAGTTCATGGTCGATATGTTCCCGGTTAGACAGCAGGTCTGACATCATGGTCCGGCCAATGACATCCCTCAGGGTAGTCTGGGCCGCCCAGCTCACTGCCTCCTCGTAATCCTTTACTTCCAGGGCCGCTTTTTCCGCATCCCAGACCACCCAAAACATTACGGCATCTACGTTGACAGGAACTGTATCCTTGGTCAGGGTTTCTTCAGCGTTAAACGGAATTACCTGCACCCTCTGGTCAATCCATGTGGTAATTGTTTCAACGACCGGTATGACAAAAAATATACCGGGTCCGGCTAAGCGATGAAATTTGCCGAAGCGAAGAATTACAGCTTTCTCCCATTGGGCACCGATTTGAATTGAGGAGATGGCCATTAGCGCTGTAATCAGGGTTATCCCGATTAATGTAAAAAACTTAAGGTAAACTGCCCAAAAGATACCGAAAACCATAACCAGCAGGAACAAGGCAATAGCTATAGGATGTGAGTTCCTTTGCCTGTTTTTGTCCAACACATAAGTGTTACCCATAAACTGTTAACCTCCCACTCTTTTTGATGACCCTAACATAATAGTAGTTGTCATTTATTCGGTTTACCCATTTTTGCATGAGCCGGTTAAAATCTTCCGGAGTATACTTAAACTCTAAGGCCTTTAAGATAAGTTCATTTAAAATTTCCTCTTCACTCATGTTGTCCCCCTTTTACCTTAACGGTCTTTTATTCGTTTGGCCCACTCCGAAAACAAACTGCTTATTTCATCAGGGGTAAAGCCAATCTCTCTGGCTTTGTTTACCAGATTCTCCATCTCTGTCTTCAGGACCTGAATATCACTTTTTTCATGCGGGATATTATTTTCCACCACAAATGTGCCTTTTCCCTTCCGTGTGGCGAGGAGTCCTTCATGTTCCAGTTCTGAGTAAACCCTGCTCACTGTGTTGGCATTGATCCTCAGATCAACCGCAAGTTTCCGAACTGTAGGCAGCTGCGTACCGGGTGCTAAATGTCCCCGGGCAATACCGTATTTGATCTGCTCCTTTAGTTGAATATAAATCGGGATACCACTGTGGAAGTTTATATCGAATTTCAATTCATCTGCTCACCTCCATTGTATTAATTTACTAGTACAATCATAAAATATCAATATTTGGCCAAGTTGTCAATAATTTTTTTGAAAGTTCTTTATAAAAATCCAATTTTTTCGTTCGGGCATGTCAGGCATACCCTTTTTTCAGCGGCAAAAAAGGGATTCCCTGATTTTTCATAACAGGAATCCCTTACTACACATATCAAAAGGGGTTGTTTCGTTATCTAGATAAATTCAGCCTCTAAAAGCATTTTCCTGATCATTACCGCTGACTCCGCCCGGGTGCTGTTTGCCGTGGGAATAAAGCTGCCATCCGGATTACCTTTGATAATCCCGTATTTTACTGCCGCAGCAACCGCTGTTCTGGCCCACCCGTCTATCTCAGCCCCATCCCTGAGCTGAGCCAGGTATTGGTCTCTATCGGCATCCGTTATGTCTGCGCTCACCCCGGCGGCCTTCAGAGCCTGGATCAGCATGGCTGCCGCTTCTTCCCGGGTAACCCTGGCATTGGGCCGGAACGTTCCGTCGGTGTATCCTGTGATTATACCGGCTTCAACTGCCGCGCCGATGGCCCCGGCATACCAGTCGTCCGGCCGTACATCACTGAACCCTGCCCCTTCAGCATTGGCCTGGAGGCCCATTGCCCGCACCAGAATTGCGGTAAATTCGGCCCGAGTTATCCTGTCGTCCGGAGCAAAGGTGTCCTGGGTCTTACCACTGATAATCAGCTTGTTCGCCAGGATGCTTATGTCATTCTCTGCCCAGTGTCCGTTTGTATCGGCGAAGTTCTTCTCATAACTGATTATTGTATAGGTACTGTTGGTATTACGGCGGATAAACGCTTCGGTCTGACCGTTGACGGTGGTGAAATAAGTTGGTACCGGTGAGAGGGTACCATCCGGGTTTACCACCACTCCCACAGAGGAATCGGGGTCAACCGGCCCGGTAAGCCTAATGGTCCGGCTGACATAGGTGCCGAAACTGCTGACCTCGGCCTGATTATCCCCAGCGGTTACCGTGACGTTAAATTCCACAGGTGCGCTGATTTGGGTTAACCCGCTGTCCTGAATGGTTTGCTGGATCGTCCGGGCTGCGCCGGGCGCAACCTTGGCAATTTCCACGGTGATTTTTAGTTTATCAGGATCAACCCCTAACATTTCGGCCAGCCGGTCAACATCAATTTCCGAAGCAGGCAGGTTATATGAACCTGTGGCTGACTGGAAACTGATGACCACATCCCGGTCAGCCAGCTCTTCTATCAAGGTCCCGCTTATCTCGGTCCTGACTATATCTGCAGATTCAGTGACAGGAATCACCAGGGTATTGGCATCAGGGTTTTGTTTCAGGCTGTTGAGTGCTTTGGCCTCATCTATCGTTGCAGTGATTACATCCTGCCCGTTTTCAACCTTGTTGCTAACAATTGGGGATTGGAATATATCGTTAAGGCTGCTATTGACAATATCTGGCGGGCTGTTATCGCCACCTCCGCTTCCGGTTGAACCCCGGCTGACTGTCAGGCTTAAAACCACGCTGTCACTGTTACCTGCGCTGTCCCGCACTGTAACTGTTACAGTTGAGGTGCCTGCTGCCGTGGGTGTGCCGCTGATTTCCCCGGTGGATTCGTTGATACTCAGCCCTGCGGGTACTCCGGTGGCACTCCAGGTATAAGGTCCTGTACCACCGGCAGCAGTCAGGGCAGTACTGTAGGATGACCCGGTGGTGCCGGGCGGCAGTATGGAGGTGGTAATAGCCAATGGGAAAGACGCTGATTGGAGTATCGTTTCATTCCCCACCGCTACGAAGGTATCACCGCCGTAAGCTATTGCTTCCAGGAACCCTGTGCTGTCCGACGTCCTGACAGTCCAGGTGACGCCATCCGGAGATGTGAGTATCGTGCCTTGTGCCCCGACCGCCGCAAAACTTCCGCCGTCATAAGTTATTCCATTGAGGTTATTGGTAGTGCCTGATATCTGCTCGACCCATGTGATGCCATCCGGGGAGGTCACAATCATGCCGTTTTCTCCGACAGCCACAAAATTACCGTTGCCATAGGTTACAGAATAAAGATTATCTGTAATATCCGCGTTGGAATAGGTCCAGGTGATACCATCCGGGGAAGTCCGGATATTTCCCCCCACCGCTGCAAAGTGGCCCCCTCCATAAGCCACTCCCTGCAAGCCTGAGGTGCCTCCCGATACCTTATGTCCCCATGTAGTGCCGTCCCCGGAACTCATTATGATACCGCCATACCCTACCGCCACAAAAGTACCGTTACCATAGGTAACTTCATAGAATGCCTCTGTTACCCCCGCCGTTTGGCCGGTCCAGGTCATGCCATCTGCCGAGGTCTGAATTATCCCGCTGGGTCCTACGGCCACAAAGATACCGTTCCCGTAAGTTACTCCGGACAGGGGTATATTTGGATAATCCATGGCAGACCTGCGGCTGGTCCAAGCTATTCCGTCCGGGGATGTCAGGATTTCGCCCCCGCGGTCATCAAAACCGCCAGTTTCTCCTACCGCCACAAACACTCCATTCCCGTAGGTTAATCCTTTAAGCCAATAATCATTGTCCTCTAACAGGCTTCTATCGTACCAGGCATCAAGAGAATTATCTGCCACCCGCAGGCTGAAAACAGCGCTGGTACTGCTGCCTGCGCTGTCATATACCACAGCGGTTACCGTAGATGTGCCCCCGGCTGCAGGTGTGCCGCTGATCACCCCGGAAGATTGATTTATGCTGAGACCCGCAGGCAGCCCGCCGGCATACCAATTGTATGGCGTAACACCACCGCTGGCCTCCAGTATAATACTGTATGGCAGCCCGGCAGTGCCAGGCGGCAGATTAGTTGTAATTATGGATAAGGCTGCCGGGGCCACCGTCAGGCCGAGGGTTTTGCTGACGCTGTGGCCTGTGCTGTCAATTACGGTAATATCCACGTCGAACTCCCCGGGATCAGCCGCAATGCCGCTGATCGTTCCTGTTGAGGCGTTAATATTGAGGCCGGTTGGTAAACCCTCCGCCTGGAAGGTAAAAGGAGCTACTCCCTGCCCGCTTAATATCTGCACACTTGCAAGATAATCCACTCCCACAACTGCCGGAGCAAGTTCTTCTGAAATAATCACCGGCAGGCTATTGATTGCAAGAGGTACCAGCTGGGTAAAGAAGGTCCCGGTACTGTCAACAACGTTGAAGGCGACAGTGAATTCACCGGATTCCAGGGGCGTACCGTAAATCTCTCCTGTTGAAAGGTCCATGACCAGGCCTTCCGGTAAAGCAAATTGATTGTGATACAGCATATAGGGTTCAGCTATGTTGTCTATAACCGGGGTGGCATGATAGGGGTCACCCACGGTGCCGGTAGGGAGAACTATGGTATACATTGGATATTTACTAATCAACACAAAGCTCTTGCTTGCTTCTTGCCCGCTGCTGTCTTCCACCGTGACTGTTACATTGGCATTCATGCCATTAAAATCTGTTCCGGTGATTTCTCCGGTGGAGGGATTGAGGAAAAGGCCCAAAGGCAGGCCGGCTGCACTCCAGGTATAACCCCCTGTTCCGCCTCCTGCTGACAAAGAAGCATAATAAGGAGTGGAAAAGATACTTACAGGCAGACCCGGTGTGGTGATAGTTAACTCTTCAGGAACCGGCCCGATAGTTATGCTGAAACCGGCGCTTGCCTCATGGCCTGCACTGTCGTATACAGTAATGGTCAATGTCGCCAACCCCGCTTCCATGGGCACACCATGGAGCAGACCATAATCGGGATCCAGGAAGACCCCCACAGGAAGACCTGTCGCACTCCAGGTATAGGGTCCGGTGCCGCCTGCAGCTGCCAGATAAGTATAAGCAGGGTTATAGGGCGCCCCAACGGTACCGTCCGGCAAGCCTGTAGTGATGATAGACAAGGCTGTCGGCACCGCCACATCCACAGTGTCTCCAAAATCATAACCTGTCTTTTTTGCCGTTACTGTGTAAGTCTCACCTGCAGTCAGCTCCGCGGCAATAACATAGGTTGCCCCTTCATCTGAAGTTACCGCCTCTGAGATGGTCACAGGGTCGTCTTGATTGTCTTTCAGGACAAAGTCACCCGCTGTCAAACCGTCCAACGGCGGGTCCAGGGTTACTGTAAACCCGGTTGCGGAGGGATCGCTGACAGTTAATGTTTCATTGATTACAACTGTTGTGCCTACGCTTATGCTTGGCCCGTCAGTACTCCAGTTCCCTGCCGCGTCTCCGGCTTCAACATTGAATGTATATTCAATACCTGCTTCAAGTCCGGTGACACTATAGTATGTACTGCTCACAGCGGCCAGGAGGTTACCGCCTTCATACACCCTATAGCTGACAACGCCCACATCATCAGCGGCCGCAGTCCATATGAGGGTATCGGGTATATTGATGACCAGGTTGGAAGGGGTTTGGTTTACAGAAAAATCAATGGCAACCGGACTTAGCCTGTTGGTAGTCGTTCCATCTCCCAGCTGACCCTCACCATTATGTCCCCATGCCCAAAGTAATCCGTCAGATTTGATCCCCACTGTATACCCGCTTTTTGCCGATACAGAGGCCCAGTCACTGTCTGATCCTATATTCTCGGGGATATAACTGGTTATATTGGTTCCGTCTCCCCTCTGACCCCAGTTATTGCCTCCCCATGTCCAGAGCGTTCCGTCTGATTTGACGGCTGCCGTATGGGTCCATCCTGCCGTTACAGAGGCCCAGTCGCTGTCATCCCCGATCCTGACCGGTGTGTTTCTGTCTGTATACCCTCCGTCACCCAGCTGGCCAAAGCTATTGCCTCCCCATGCCCAGAGAGTCCCGTCTGCTTTGATGGCTGCCGTGTGGGTGTCTCCTGCCGCCACAGAGGCCCAGTCGCTGTCAGAGCCTACCCTGACCGGTGTGTTTCTGTCGGTAGTTGTTCCATCTCCGAGTGAACCGTTTGCATTACTTCCCCACGCCCAGAGGGTCCCATCTGATTTGATGGCCACAGTGTGGTATTCACCCGCCGCCACAGAGACCCAGTTACTGTCTGTGCCTACCTTGACCGGTGTGGTTCTGTAGGTATTGGTGCCATCGCCCAGTGAGCCATATGTATTGTATCCCCATGTCCAAAGCGTGCCGTCTGCTTTGATGGCTGCCGTATGGTCACCCCCGGCTGCCACAGAAACCCAGTCACTGTCTGTACCCACCCTGACCGGTGTGTACTTAGTGCTAAATGACCCATCCCCCCTCTGGCCCCAGTTGTTGAATCCCCAGGCCCAGAGCGTTCCATCTGATTTAATGGCCATTGTGTGGTTTGATCCTGCCGCTACAGAGGCCCAGTTGGTGTCAGCGCCTATTTTAACCGGTGTGTTCTTGTCAATGGATGTTCCATCCCCAAGTGTCCCGTAATAATTTTTTCCCCACGCCCAGAGCGACCCGTCCGATCCAATAGCCACTGTATGGTAATCCCCTGTCGCGATACCCCGGTTTTGCACAAGTATGGTATGACCGGGAGATAAACTGATATTGCTGGAATCCGGCCAAAACGGAGGCGTGGCATCCGGCGGGGTGGGTGTGGTTACAGTGATGTCCGGTCCGTCGATTGACCAGTTGCCGGCTGCGTCTCCCGCCTCAACAATGAAGGTATAGGCTGTGCCCGCAGTCAGTCCTGTGACATTATATACAGTTCCGCTTACAGTTGCCAGAAGGCTGCCCCCCTGATATATCCTATAGCCGGTCACATCCACATCATCATCTGCCCCGGACCACGTCAGGGTCAGGCCGGTTGGCATTAAATCTGAAGATGTTAAAATGCCGTCAACCCAGGTTGGTCGTGTAGTATCCGGCGGTGCGGGAGCAGCTGCGCTCACTTCCGGCCCGTCTGTGCTCCAGTTACCCGCCGCGTCTCCCGCCTGAACACTGAAGGTATATTCAATACCTGCTTCAAGTCCGGTGGCGTTATATACTGTGCCGCTTACAGTTGCCAGAAGGCTGTCATCCTGATATATCCGATATCCGGTCACACCTACATTATCGGTTGCCCCGGACCACATCAGGGTCAGGCTGCCGTCAAGCAAGGATAAATCAATGGCAGCCGGACTTAGCCGGCTGGTAAACGTTCCATCTCCCAGCTGACCATCCAAATTATTTCCCCAGGCCCAGAGCGCTCCGTCTGATTTAATGCCTGCTGTACTGCCATTCCCTGCGAATACAGAAGCCCAATCACTGTCTGAGCCTATTTGACCGGGAATGTAACTGACAATATTGGTTCCATCCCCTCTCTGACCCCAGTTATTGCCTCCCCACGTCCAGAGCGTCCCATCCGATTTGACGGCCGCCGTATGATTCATTCCTGCAGACACTGCAGCCCAGTCACTGTCAGCGCCTATTTTAGCCGGTGCGTTAATATCGGTATACCCTCCGTTACCCAGCTGACCGCTGCTATTGCCTCCCCATGCCCAGAGGGTCCCGTCTGATTTGATGGCTGCCGTGTGGGTCTCTCCTGCCGACACAGAGACCCAGTCGCTGTCTGTACCCACCCTGACCGGTATGTTTCTGTCGGTAGTCGTTCCATCTCCGAGTGAACCGTATGCATTACTTCCCCACGCCCAGAGTGTCCCATCTGATTTTACGGCCGCTGTGTGGTATCTGCCCGCCGCCACAGAGACCCAGTTGCTGTCTGTGCCTACCATGACAGGGGTGGTTCGGTAGGTATTGGTGCCATCGCCCAGTGTGCCATAGGTATTATATCCCCATGTCCAAAGCGTGCCGTCTGCTTTGATGGCTGCCGTATGGTCACCCCCGGCTGCCACAGAGGCCCAGTCACTGTCTGTACCCACCCTGACCGGTGTGTACTTAGTGCTATATGACCCATCCCCCCTCTGGCCCCAGTTGTTGAATCCCCAGGCCCAGAGCGTTCCGTCTGATTTAATGGCCATTGTGTGGTTTGATCCTGCCGCCACAGAGGCCCAGTCGGTGTCAGCGCCTATTTTAACCGGTGTGTTTCTGGTGGTACTTGTTCCATCGCCGAGTGTCCCATAATAATTCTCTCCCCACGCCCAGAGCGACCCGTCCGAGCCGATAGCTATGGTGTGTGAACCTCCTGTCGCGATACTTCCATTTTGAACAGGAACAGTACGGCCGGGAGAAAAGCTGATATTGGCTGAATCGTTCCAGGAAGGTGGCGTGGTATCTGACGCAGTATCAGTTGTCACATCAACTGTATTGGAATCACCGGCATGGCTGCCACCGGTCACCACCATTTTGAACTTATAGGCTGTATTGTCTGTTAAATCTGTTACTGTGGCGGTCGTGGAAGCAGCCGTCAGGGCCGCAGATGTGGTGGAATCCGACCAGGTTTCCCCGCCGTCTGTGGATTGCTGAATTTTAACTGCCGCTGCCCCTGCCGGTGCGGTAAAGCTAAAGGCTGCTGTCGTATCAGTTGTTCCGGTGCAGGCAAAATCGCTGATAGGAACTGCCGGTTCTGCGACCGGCTCCCCGGCGCAGATTTTGCGGATGACATTGTTGCCGGAGTCTGCAATGAAGAGATTTCCATCACTGTCCACGGTCACCCCGCGAGGGCCGTTTAGTTTTGCATCTCCGGCCAGGTTCCCGTCACCGGTATAACCGGGGAAAAATGGCCCCTGACCGGCTATAGTGGTGATGATTCCATCAGTATCCACCTTACGGATGCCGTTATTATAGCTCTCAGCGATGTACAGGCTGCCATCACTGTCCACCGCCAGGCCATCGGGGTAACTTAGTTTTGCAGCGATGGCCGGACCCCCGTCACCGGAATAACCATTAGTCCCGTTGCCGGCCACAGTATAGATATACCCTTCAGTCATCGCAATCCCGTACCGGGTATGATCAGAAGCAGCCACCATGCGGATACGGTTGTTTGAGGCATCGGCAATAAAGAGGTTACCGTCGTCATCCACCGCCACCGCGTAAGGCCTTTGCAGCCAGGCTGAAGTTGCCGGGCCCCCATCGCCGGAGTAGCCCTGCATCCCATTTCCGGCTGCAGTGGTGATGGTCCCGCCGGTATCCACCTTGCGAACGCAATTGTTATAGGTATCAGCGATATAAAGATTTCCGGAGCTGTCCAAAGCAATACCATAGGGCTTGTTGAGGTCGGCACTGACTGCCGCGGAGCCATCACCAGAATAGCCCGAGGTCCCGGTGCCGGCCACGGTATATATGTTTCCGGCAGTCATCGGGATTCCGTACCGGGACATGTCAGAGCCGGCCACCATACGGATGCGGCTGTTCTGCATGTCAGCAATGTAAATATTGCCGCCGCTGTCCACCGCCACACCATGGGGATAGTACAGCTTAGCGCTGGTGGCTGGACCGCCGTCACCGAAAAACCCGTCATTCTGTTCCCCACCAAGACCGGCCACGGTGGTGATAGTGCCATCAGTATCCACCATGCGAATACAGTTGTTCCAGTCATCTGCAATGTAATACCTGCCATTTTCTTCCACCGCCACAGCATAAGGCCTGTTCATCTGGGCGCCGGTGGCCGGGCCGCCGTCGCCTGAATAGCCTCTGCCCAAAGCTTGGTTGCCTGCCACGGTGGTAATTGTCGATGGCGGCCAGGCAGTTGTTACTATAGTACTCGGCCCGCCAGTGCTCCAGTTGCCCGCCTCATCTCCCGCCTCAACCCTGAATTCGCAGGTTGTGCCCGAATCCAGTCCGGTGACATCGTATATGGCAGTACCGCCGCTGACTGTATCCAGGAGGCTGTCATCCAGGTAAATCCTGTAGCCGGTCACACCCACATTATCGATTGCCCCGGACCAGGTCAGGGTCAGGCTTTCCTCTTCAACATTATTTGCAGATAATGTCCCTCCGCCCGGCCAGTCAGGAGCTGCAGTATCCGCAACAGCTGTGGTCAGCCAGTTATAAAGGAAGATACTGTCACTATAATAATAGGTATCCCCATCCACAAGGTTTTCAGCATCTGAAACGTAAGTGATGTACCTGCCGTTTCCGCTGATTGCAGGCGACCAGCCGCCCTCGTCAGCTTCATCGCCTGAAGCGTTTACACTTACCCTGATAAGCTCACCTGTTTCCCTGTCACAGACAAAAGTATCATAACTATAATTTGTATCGCCTGTAACCAGGTTGTCAGCCCCTGATTCAAAAGCCACATAGCGGCCGTCCGAACTGATAGAGGGGTAATAACTGCCGGAACCGGCCTGAGTGCCCGCTGTAGAAACACTTACGCGTTCTGTGGTCCCAGTTGTGCGATCCCGCACAAAAATATCATAATACCCGTTAGTATCACCGCTTACCAGGTCACTTGCCCTGGATTCAAACGAAACATACCGGCCGTCAGCGCTGATAGCCGGAGCATAGCTTTGCCCGGTGGCTGCTGACCCGTCCACTGATACGCTGATCAACTCCGTGGTATGGGTGACCCGGTTGTGCACAAAAATATCCTCGCTGTAATTGGAATCATTATTGGCCAGGTTGCCGGCATGGGATTGAAAAGCCACATAAACACCATCAGCGCTAATAGCCGGTTCTTCGCTGTAGCTGTCACCCTGGACCCCGTCACTGGAAATGCTGACTATTTCAACTTCCCCGGTTATACGGTCATAAACAAATATGTCTTCATTCCCGTTTAAGTCTCCGGCCACCAGGTTTACCGAATAAGAAGCAAAGGCAATATAACGCCCGTCGGCGCTGAGAGAGGGATTATAGCTGCCGCTGTCGCCTTCGTCACCGTCGGCAGAAATACTGACCCGGCTGATAATGCCTGTCTGCAGGTCGTGCAGGAAAATATCACTAACCCCGTTATTATCACCGGCCACGAGATTATCAGCAAGGGATTCAAAGGCCACATAACGACCGTCTGCGCTTATAGCCGGGTTTCTGCTGCTGCCGCTGCCTTCTGTACCCTCTGTGGAAACACTGACCCGTTTGGTTTCACCCGTCCCCCGGTCAAAGATAAATATATCTGATCTCCCGTTATTATCATTGGGCACCAGGTTATCCGCATAAGAAGAGAATGCTATGTACCGCCCATCAGCGCTGACATCAGGGGTATCACAGTCAGCATTAGCCGGCATACCGTCACTGGAAATACTTATCCTTTGAATTGTCTGATCCGGTTGGTAAGAAGACAGGGTAGCTTTGGTTATTGAGGGTCCGGTAGTACTCCAATTGCCGGCAGCGTCACCTGCCTCAACTTTGAAGGAATACTGTGTTGCTGGTGCTAGGCCTGCAGCCAGATAGGACAAATTCCCCCCCGAAACGGTGTCCAGAAGGGTATCCCCCTGATACACCCTGTATTCCGTTACTGCCACATTGTCCTCCGGTTCGTGCCACTGAAGCAGGATACTCGTACGCCCCGGAAAAGCATACAGTTCCGCCCATTCGTACCAGAACGGAGGCTCTGTATCCTGTGTCAGCGCCAGGTCGGGTACAAAGGTGGTTTCGTCACTGCAAACAATTACTTCGCCGTCCAGGTCAGGAATAAAGTCCGGCCTAGAAGCCCTGACAATGTATGCGCCGCTCCTTGACGGGATTACGCCGGAAAAGCTGTAAGAACCGTCTGAAGCGCTGGTTGTCTGCATTACAGTGGTTAACTGTTCTCCGTCTTCAGAATACTCGGGCCAGATCAATTCAACTGTGGCGCCGGGAAAAGGGCTGCCTTCCCCGTCTGTTACCATTCCGAGGATTGTTCCGGGCTGATCGCGCACCATATCAAGGTCAACCGTGACCTCACCCCATGGTACCGCGGTCACTGTCTCTGACACACTTTCATAGCCGAAGAGCCCAATGGCCGGGTTGCTATCACTTGTTGCGGTCACGTCCAGGTCTCCATCAGCATAAATACTGAGGGTCCCATCATTGACCGAGGCATATTTATTCATCCCGGGTGAGACGGAAGAGTAATTAAAATGGGCTGACGCAACCGGTTGGCCGGTATCAGAATCTTTTGCCAGGGCAGTGATTTTACCCAGCGGCCTGACTGCAATAGTCAGGTCTGTGGTCTGGCCGAGCTCAAACGGCAGCCCGACAGGACTGTTAGATACCTCGTAACGCAGGCTGCCGGTTTGGCTAAGGCCTCCATATCGTTGGGTACCTGCAGGAAAAGCCATGCCATTATTAAAACTTGTATAATATGCGACAAAGGTAATTATGCCGCTGTTATCCGTAAAATGCTCAGGGGTAACTCCATCAAAGGGGGCATTCCACGGCCACTCCCAACCGCCCTGGTCAGGCAGGCAATACGAAAACCAATACGGCACACCCGCAGGAACGGGATTCCCCGCCAGGTCTGTTATATGTACATTAAGGGTACCGTGGGTGACAACAGTGAAGCCCAGGTTAAGAGTTGTCCCCGGGGTATAGAAGTACTCTCCCGAAACATAGCTGGCACAGCCGAGCTTATATGCCTCAATTATCAGCTTCCAGTTATTGTTGTAGTAAGTTCCAACATATACGTCCGGAAAACTCCATACACCGTTGACATCAGAAGATGTTGTCTGGCTCTCGCTAAATTGTGAGCCATCAGAGCTTTCAAAATGGTACCTGATGGTACAGCCCAGTAACGGGTCTCCCAGGTCGTCCTGAACATTACCCTGGATAACCAGATATCCCGGGTCGACTGCCCAGGCAGGCTGGACCGGTATTATTGGCAATGCCAGAAATATGGTCAACAGCATGGCAACTGCTTTCACCCAATATGGGTAACCAGATGTTTTCCTTGAAAGTATAGAATTCTTCATTTCTTACCCTCCGTTTTTATGGACTAAGCACGGCTGGTCCCTGTTTACCCCGTCCGGAGAATCAGGACCTTGCTGTCCTTATAGAGGACCAAACCTGTTTAACTATAATTCTAAAAAAGATATGCAAAATTTTTGCAAAATAACATATTTACATAACAGGAAACTCAGGAAAAATATTGAATATTGTTCTCAAATAAGTAAAAGTTGGGAGAAGGTGACCCTGCATGGCGGATTTTCCCCTGGTCCACACTCAGCTTGTTCCACCTCGCGTGAAAACCCTTTTAAATCGTACCCGCCTGCATAGTCTCGGCCAGGCCATCCTGTCCCATCGTCTCACTACAATTATTGCTCCGGCAGGCTATGGAAAAAGCGTTTGGGTGTCTTCCCTGTCGGATGATGCGGGTTGGCCTCTTACAGCCTGGCTCATTCTTGACCGTCATGATACCGAACCCTCATTTCTCCTTTACAATTTAATCCATGCCATTAAGAAGGTTCAGCCCCGATTTGGCAGCGAGTCCCTGCGTACAATGAACAGCCTGGAAGATGTCGCCCGGGACTGGTTAATTGCTGTATCCTCCCTGGTCGGGGAAATTCCCAAAGAAGATGAAATCGTCCTGGTCCTGGACGATATTTACCTGATCACCGGTAACCCGGCGATCTGTGATATTTTGGCATACCTTATTCATTGGCTGCCGGCCAATATACATTTGGTATTAATAAGCCGGAACAGCCTACCTCTTAACCTTCACCGGGAGCATCTCAGTGGAGAACTCCTGGAAATCGGCAGTGAACATCTGCTCTTTTCGGCTGAGGAAACAGGTGAACTTTTATCGCTCCTGGGTTTGGACTTGGCTGTAACAGATATTGTCTCAATCTCTCAGTTCACCGAGGGATGGCCTGTTGGAATTCGCCTGTTAGCAATGTATCTTAAACAATCAGGCGGTGATTTAAAGAAAACCCTGCCTAATCTTAAGCGGCAGGATGCCCATCTTTATTCATACCTCGGCCACGAGTTGCTTGACCATCTGACCGGTGAACTGCGGGACTTTTTGCTTGATTCCTCTCTTTTGCCATACCTGGAACCCGGATTGTGCAATGCAGCTTTACAGCACAATGACAGTGACATCAAAATTAAGAGGCTTCATTCTCTAGGCATGTTAAGCAGGATAGAGGCTGAAACCACTGTCTGGCGATTACACCATCTCACGGGTGAATTCCTTGCCCATGAAATAAGCCGGCTGCGCCGGCCGGAACATGTTGTTTCCATCAGGCACCGCGCTGCAGCCTTTCTTGAACAGCAGGGGGATATCAACAGAGCCCTCGAACAGGTGACAGCCTTTGAGGATTGGTCTGCAGCAGCGAGTCTGATTCGTACTTATGGTGACCAGTACTTCGTACGGAAAGGCCGTTTAGATGCACTTAACTCATGGATTGGGCGCCTGCCTGATAATTATGTCTCACAGGACCACCGCCTTTTACACTTTAAGGGGATCTGCAGCCTGCATATTGATCCGGAAAAAGCTTTGGCAATTCTGTCTGAGGCAGTTGACCTGGCCAAGAGAAATGATGATACAAGGGAACAAATCCGCTCACTGATGGCCATTCTTGCTGTCCATACTCTGGCCAACGATGCCAAAAAACTAAGGGAGACAGCCGGGCGAATTCCGGTTGCTGCCTCCCTCTTAAGAGATTCCTGGTCCAGAGGTGTTTTACTTGTGGCTGCCCTTGGGCGCGCAGTCTCAGAAGACCGGCTAAAACGCGGAGTCTGGCTGGGCCGGCTGTTAAGCAGGTTCAAGCTTGATCCGGAATGGCAGATGTACTACCTGCTGCTTTCCGGTATCATTCAATACAGGCTTGGTGATATGGTCCAGGCCATGCAGTTTGTTGAAAAAGCGCTGGCCCTGCCTTTTGTACGGGACAGTGACCGTTGGACCGGGACTGCCTACGAGGTTATTTCAGGCATCTATTGTGATACAGGGAACAGCCAAAAAACAATTGAAATAAGTCAGGAATTACTTCGTTTGGGCCATAAATACAACATACCCCATCAAACAGCCTACGGTCATCGCCGCCTGGCCCGCATATATTTGAGGCAGGGCAGCATAGCGGAAGCCCGCCGGGAGTATGAATCTTCGCGCCATTGGTGGTTTAAAGCCGGTAATGTCCTGATGACGTATATCACTGACCTCGAAATTATCTTCGCCCGGGCCATCGCCGGCGAAAACCCCATTGACCTCCTGAAAGAAGTCAGTAACCCCCTCAACATCATACTCGATAACCCGGCCGGCCAGGGATACCGGGATTATGCCCTGTCCCTGGCCGGAGTGATAGCAAGGGAGGCCGGAGACCTGGCCCAGGCTCAGCAGTGGTTAGAAGAATCAGTAAATAACAGCGCCAATAAAGGCGCTAAGCAAATGCTGGCAGGAACTTTGGTCCATCTGGCCAGGCTTCACCTGCTTAAGGATGAAGAAAAATTGGCTGATGACTGCCTGCACAAGGCCTTTGGGATTATGGAAACAGCACAATTAGACGTGTTTTGGGATTGGCATCCTGAAACCGTTTTCAGCCTGTGCCGGCATGCATTACTAAAAAATATCCACCCGGTCTGGGCGGCTCACCTTATGCGGCGGTGGTTTTCCCAACGCACGTGTAAAGAAGCCGTCAGCTTATTGGTACACTCGGACCAGAGCGTCCGAAGCCATATTACCGGGCTGGTCCGGGAAGTGGTGGAGAAAACGGGAACACCGGTCATCCATGTGAGCTGCTTTGGCGTTTTTCGCGTTTTTGTTAACGGGACTGAAATTTCCCCATCCCAATGGAAGACCAAAAAAGCGGAAAACCTGTTTAAGTTTCTGATCATAAACAGGGGCCAGCATCCCAAAGAAAGAGTGATTGAAGCAATATGGCCTGAATCAGAGCCGCAGCTGGGAAATGCCAGCCTGCGAATGGCTCTGACCCATGTGCGCAAAGCCCTTAATCTAAATCAGCACCCTGATGACAGTTTAATTCTTAAGCGCGGCATGATATATTTTAACCCGCAAATCGAATTATACGGTGACTACGAATTATTTACCGAAATTGCCCAGGGGATTTCTGAAAAAGATGACAGCGGCCAAGAAACACTGAATCTTATAGAACAGGCTGTCAAACTATACAGGGGAGATTTTCTTCCGGATAACCTGTATGATGACTGGACTGCCAATCTGCGCAAACAGTTATACCGTCTCTATCTTCAGGTACTGGTAAAACAGGCTGATGCCTGCCGCCGCAGAGGCAAGCTGGATGCCGCCATAAAAGCCGGCCGCCGCTGCCTTGAACTGGAACCGGCCGATGAGCTGTTGAACAGAATGGCTATGGAACTGCTATGGCAGAGCGGGCAAAAGCATCAGGCTTTATCTCTGTATAATGATTTGGCCGCTTTTCTGGCCAGGGAATTTGATACCACACCTTCCGCAGAGACTATCGCTCTTTATGAAAAAATCCGCTGCAGTTAAAGATAAATGTCACCCTTTTAGACCCCAACAAGCAAAAACAGCGATTTCCATGAATCGCTGCTGATTTTTTTTGTCCATATTATCCTTTTGGCTATCTGTTCTCAGTAAAATGTGATAATCCTTTGCATTTCGGCTTCATGTCATCGGCAAGCGCCAGCTATTTTTTACCTTTGGCAGTCATATGCATGATCTCAATCCGACAAACCTTAGCTTTTCCGCCCGCCTTTTTAATATATTCCAATCCTGCCTCCATGAAGTCTTTGGCGAATTTTTGAAGAAAAAGCATATAAATCTCGCTCTTTTCATCCTCCGGCACTTCCTTTATCTCGCCAAAAGAAATGACACTCTTGAACTTTGTGTTAAAATCATCGGGAATCAATGCAACATCTTTGATAACACAAAAAGACACTTTACTGTTAAATGCTATATTATCTAATTTATGCCCTGATAAAGCGGAGTGAAAATAGATATTTCCGTCCTGGTAAATAAAATTGACGGGTACTCCATAAGGGAATCCATTTTCACCAAATGTCGACAGGACCCCATATTCCGCATTGCTCATAATATCAAGCATTTCCTCGTTGGTTAGCTTTTTGTCGCTTCTTCTAATTTCTTTAAACATCATCAGTCCTCTGTTTTCTGAAATTTATGGACAATTTAAGGGGTAGCAGCTATATTGGAATAGGTGTTCAATACTTCTTCAAGAGGAGTATATTTAATGCCTAAATCCTTTGCTACGGCTTCACAAGTAAGTTTACCATTTATTACGTTTACTCCAAGGGCTAGAGCCTTATTATCTCTGATCGCCGCATAATAACCTTTGTTGGCAATTTCCAGGGCGTAAGGAAGGGTTACGTTTGTAAGAGCAAAGGTTGAGGTCCTTGCAACAGCGCCGGGCATGTTTGCCACAGAATAATGAACAACCCCGTGAACTTCATAAACCGGGTTGCTGTGGGTAGTAACCCGATCAATTGTGGCAATAGATCCACCCTGATCAATGGCAACATCAACGATAACACTATGAGGTCCCATGGACTTGACCATTTCTTCAGTAACCAGGTGGGGAGCCTTGGCGCCGGGAACCAGGACAGCGCCAATGAGCAGGTCGGCTTTTCTAACGGCTTCCTCGATGTTGTAACTGTTGGAAATACAGGTTTTTATTTTGGAGCCAAAGATATCGTCCAGATACCTAAGCCTTTCGGCGCTCTTATCAATTATGGTTACATTAGCGCCCATACCGATGGCCACTTTGGCGGCGTTAGTGCCAACAACACCGCCACCGATAATTACAACTTCAGCAGGCAGAACCCCAGGGACACCACTGAGAAGAACACCCTTTCCTCCTTGGGGTTCCTCTAGGAACCTTGCACCAATCTGAACCGCCATCCGTCCTGCCACTTCGCTCATTGGAGTTAAGAGGGGCAAAGAACCGTTATCCAACTGAATGGTTTCATAAGCAATCCCCACAATTTTTCTGTCTAAAAGAGCCCTGGTAAGCTCAGGCTCAGGAGCCAGATGCAGGTAGGTAAAAAGGATTTGTCCCTCTTTAAAAAGGTCCCATTCCTGGGGCTGGGGTTCTTTAACCTTTATAATCATATCCGCGGCAATAAAGACTTCTCCAGCTGTGTTGAGAATAGCAGCACCGGCAGCAATATACTGTTCGTTGCTAATCCCACTCCCAACACCGGCCTTGTCTTCGACAACAACCTTGTGCCCAGCCTGAACCATTGCCTTAACACCGGCTGGCGTGAGGGCGACCCTGTTTTCATTATTCTTAATCTCTTTAGGCACACCAACAATCATTTTTAACTCCCCTTTCTCCCAGCAAAACTATTATTTTTTTTCGTATATTGCATTATTCTTTCTTAGCGCCTTCCCAAGTACCAATGTTCATTAAATTTTCTTTTTGCGAAGGGTCAAACCATGTAGTAGTAACGCATTTTGCTTCAGTGAAAAAGGCCACTCCATCCTTGCCCAAAACATGCAAATCCCCAAAAAACGAATTCTTGTGCCCTGTGAAGGGGAAGTAAGATACCGGTACAGGAATACCTACATTTATACCGACCATCCCCGCATGAGTCCGCCTGGCAAACTCCCGAGCGTAATATCCGTTGTTGGTAAAAATACAGGACCCATTGGCAAATTCGCTGGAGTTCATCAAAGTAATACCTTCTTCGAAGTCTTTGACCCGCTTGATACAAACTACAGGTCCGAAGATTTCCTGTTCCCCAACAGTCATACCGGGTTTAACGTAATCAAAAATGGTTGGCCCTATAAAATAACCATTCTCATATCCTTCGACCACTATATCCCGGCCATTGAGGATTAATTGAGCGCCTTCTTCAATACCTTTTTGAATCCAGGCCAGGATCGATTTTTTATGCTGCTCTGTAACAACAGGTCCTAATTGAGTAGTGGTATCATATGCGCATCCTACTTTTATTTCTTTGGCCAGCCCTACTAAGATTGATGCAAAGTAATCAGCCACTTCATCTTCTACCACAACCACAGGAAGAGCCATACATCGCTGACCGGCACAACCAAAGGAAGAGTTGATAACCCTGCGAGCTGTCAATTCCAGGTCAGCATCTTTTAATACAAGTCCATGGTTCTTTGCCTGACATAAAGCTTGTACCCTTTTACCGTGGGAGGCGGCAGTTTTATAAACATGCCTTCCCACTCTCGTAGAACCCACGTAACAAACACCTTTGATATCAGGGTGTTTGATTAAATATTCAGCAACCTCATTATCACTCATTACTAAATTGACAACACCCTTAGGGAGACCCGCTTCGTATAACAGCTCGAGCATTCTGATGCCGGTTTGCGGTACTTGATTGGCTAATTTCAATACGAAAGTATTTCCGGTGGCAATACATAAAGGAATCATCCATCCAAAGGGAATCATAGCCGGAAAATTGTAAGGAACGATACCCGCAAAAGTTCCTAATGGCTCTCGGTACATTACGGTGTCAAAACCATCCGACACATTCATTAGTGAATCGCCCTGCAATAGAAATGGCGCGGAACAAGCTACTTCTACAGCTTCAATAGCCTTAAGAATATCGCCCTTGGATTCATCAATGTTTTTACCCAATTCCGTGGCGACCAACAGAGTTAATTCATCTAAGTGAACATCCAAAATCCTCTTGTAACGGAATAATATCTGGACCCTTTTTTGAACTGGAGTATTCGCCCACCCCGGATAAGCTGTTTTTGCCGATCTGACGGCTTTATCGACTTCATCAATAGTGCAACAGGGGGCCTCAGCCAAAACCTCACCGGTGCTTGAATTGGTTATCTGGATAAACTCTTTGGCTGTTGAGTTCTGCCATTCCCCGTCAACACAAAACTGTAGTTTTCTTACCTTTGTCATGTGCATATCCCTTCCTGTTCCAATTTTTAACTCTTATTTAATATTTGCCAGGGCGGAGCCGATTGATTTTACTATTCTCTCTACCTCTGCCGCAGTAATAATCAGGGGAGGAGCCATGGTGACCACGTTGTTCAAACCGGGAACACTCCTGTTCATTCTGCCGATAATTACCCCCTGAGCCTTGACATCCCCAACAATTTTAGCCATCAGGCTTTCATTAGCAGGGGCTTTGGTTTGCTTATCCTCCACTATCTCAATTCCGGCAAAAAGTCCTATACCCCTGACTTCACCCACCATCGGATGGCTCTCCAGTTCTTTTAAGCCTTCTAATAACAGACGACCCATTTTTTCGCTGTTTTGGCATAAGTTCTCCTCTTCTATAATTCTGATATTTTCCAAAGTAGCGGAACAAGAAGCCGCACATCCGCCGAAAGTACTTATATCTCTGAAATAAGCGAGGGTCTCACCGGGTTCATTGACGAACTGGGCAAAAATCTCCTGCTTAGCCATAGTAGCCGAAATTGGCAAATACCCGCTGGCCATTCCCTTGGCGGTGGTTATCATGTCCGGGCTGACATCCCAATGCTGGAAACCGAACATTTTACCGGTCCTGCCAAAACCGTTTACTACTTCGTCCAAGATTAGAAATACTTCATATTTGCGACAGATCTTTTCAATAATGCCCAAATATTCATCAACGGGAACTATTATCCCGCCGCCTGCCACAACTGTTTCCAAAATCACCGCTGCCACGGTCTCGGGATTTTCTTGCTGAATTATTTCTTCTAGGGCGGCAGCGCATTCAATCTCACATCCGGGATAAGTTTTGCCGAATTCACACCTGTAACAGCAGCAGTGAGGCATTTCCACAAAGCCCGGTACCAGAGGGCCGTATCCAAGCGTTCTCTCAGTTTGGCCGCCGGCACTCATCGCACCATAGGTTGCCCCGTGATAATCCCTATGGCGATAAATTATTTTGTTCTTTTCTTTATCAGGGTACTTAAGGCGAAAGTACTGGCGGGATATTTTAAAGGCTTTTTCGTTGGCTTCTGAACCACTGCTGGAAAAATACACTTTCTGCAGGTCAGGGAGTAATTGGGCTAATTTTTGTGTTAATTCAATGGCCGGAGGATTACCAATACTCAACGCGTAATATGGCATCTTTGATAGTTGTTCACTTACCACATCCGCTATGGAATTTCGGCCGTATCCAACATTCACGCACCAAACACCTCCGGAAAGACCGTCCAGGTATTGATTTCCCCGTTGATCTGTAATCATACAGCCTTTACCTTCGACAACTATCATCGGTTCCTGTGCCTGAAAGATTTTGTGCTGCGTTAGGTGGTGCCATAGATGTTGGCGGTCTTTCTCCACCAGAGCGTCAGCTTCCCGCCTGAGTTCATTCTCTGTTTTGGACATTTGGCCTTACCCCCGTTTCTGATTTCTCTGAAGTCATTTAAAAAGAATACCACCTTTGATTTACTTCTTACTGCTAACGATATTCTTGAATCGCTGGACCGAATTGATATCGATACCCAGTATATCTGCTATTCTATATTTTGCTTCAATCCCTCTGGCCGGAGCATCATAGCCCATATAGACCGTGGAGATATTGAGGTCCTCCCTCAACCCTCTCATGGCCACCTCGTCGGTCAGGTCGGAGACTGAAACCCGCAGTTTATCGGCCACATATTGCTTAGCCTCATTTAAACGCATCTTTTTATTTAGCTGCATCCTTCCTACCAGATCTCCGCTAGTTCGGACGCCGCCCATTCCAGATGCCTGGCTATGAACGATGGCCATACCTGAAGGATCACCATAGCCTACCTACAACCCGTCCATTTTGGCTATTTGAGCCATAGCGGTGGACACTCTGGATACGCAATCGGCGGGAGTAGTGATAACCATAGGAACACCCCCGACACCCATGCCAACATTGGCATGAACCGGAATGTTGGCCACCTCGCCGCAGGCCTTGCACATAGTCACTGCCCTTGCCAGGTTCCACGGGAAAGTTTTGTTGCTTTTCGTGTTTACCACCGGTCCAAATATGGTTGCCCCCGCTTTTTCCGCTACTTTCACCTGGTCATGGGGATACATCCCTGCCAGACGTTTACCGTCATACTTTAACTCACCGTGAAAACCCAGGACGAATTCCCCGGACATGCCGATTTCGATACCGATGTCGGGATACTTTTCCCTAAGCTTTGTAACCGCATTTAGGACCGCATAGAATTCTGCATCTCCGGCCGAGGCCGTTGTATCAAAGTCAAATCCATCGGCCCCGGCCTCATACATGGCACTGGCCACAAGCATGATATCTTGTTCCAGATAGTTAGCAGCTTCTTCCTGAGCAGCTTGAGCTTCTCCTATTTTTCCTAGAGGAAAAAGTTCCGCGGCATTATCACAGGGACCATCCGGTTTGTAATAAAGCCCCATGTTAGGCATTGCGCCGTACATCAAAGGTGCAGTAGTATTTAAAAGGGCCATTGCCAGAGGCGCTACCTCCTCGCTCAGATTAATCTTAATGTTCTTCATGCTGTAATGAACATAGGCCATTTCCAAGGTATCGGCAGCCAGGGCCCTTTCATAAATAAGCAAAATAGCAGATCGATCAATGGGAATCCCCAGGCGAGTGAACTTCATCGGTGCCGAGTCATAAGACAGGACTAACTCATTGCCTCTTTCCACGCTCACGAACTTCCTTGGTTGGGCAATGATTTCATAAAGCTGATCCATTTCCTCTTTGGTCAGAGACGCTATTTTGGCCTTTATTACCGCCTCCTGGACCCCCAGCTCGATCTCTTTTTTAATGTCGTCCGGGCTCAGGGATATAAACGAGCCATCCCCCATACGAGTTGTAATCTGTCCCATCATCCACTCTCCCTTATGAATTTTTGTTTTTATGGTAATGTCAAGATTTTTACAGGTTTAATTAACGGTAATTTAAGTTTATACCATTGCCTTCAGGGTGGCATCTTTCAAATTGTCAGTGATTTTAATTACCTTTTTATACAAAGTGTCATTCCATAATTTTAAATCATGACCACCCGCGAAGCTGGCGGTTTTCGTTATTCAAAAAAGAAAGCCTTTATTAAGGCCGTATCGTACTGTTACCCGTTGGATTTTTCCTTTGACTTTGCTTGGTAATAAATAGAATTGGGCCATATTGCCACGGTGGTACTGATTATCCCTAGTTCTGGTGAGCCTACTGGCGGTGTGGTTATTTTTAAATCCATGCAGGTTGTGAGCAGCCCACCTCCTTATTTGTCTTGTTACAAAAAAAGTGTTACTATATCCGAAAAGATGTGTTATTATATCCGAAAAGATGTAGTATCTTTTGAATTATTTTAATAAAGTGGGCACGGATTGTCAGCAACCATTATATACAAATCAGGGGGGTTAACATTATGATTGCATCCACTGTAATTACGGTTAAAGACATTCTAGCTTCTCCTCTTTTTCGTAACGCGAAGTTAGTAGCAGGAGCCAACGGTGTTGATCGTGTTATTACCTGGGTTCACATATTGGAAAAAATCCACCAAGTAAAAGAATCTATTAATGGTCAGGAATTAATTCTTTCTACAGGTGTAGGCTTTAGCAACAAAAAATTGGCCATTAATTTCCTCGAACAACTAATTGAACGAAATGTTTCCTGCCTTTGCATTGAATTAGTCACATACTTCACAAAAATCCCTGATGAAATGATAAAAATTGCAAATGACAACCAATTCCCTCTGATTGTATTTAATGAGTTCGTGCGGTTTATTGACATCACCCGGGAGCTGCAAACCATGATGATTACCAAAACCAATAAAATGACCTCAGTTTTGGAAGCCTTCTCCCAACAACTTAATTCCATACTGTTATCTGCCCATAATCTTTACGACCTGTTATTTTTTCTGCACCGATTTTTAAACGTAAACGTGGTTTATGTTCCCGCTCACGGGGACCCTATCTTTGTCCCATCTGTTTCACCTAAAAAGAAAAACATGGTTTTGCAATTGTTTAAGGAGTCTATAGATCATGCAGAAGCCCTGACTGAACCTCTTAGACATCCCCAAGACCCTAGTTTCGCCTATAAATCAGTTATAGCTTTCAATGAGAAGTGGGCGGATCTTTGCATTTTTTCATTGGGCAGCAATATAGTAGAATTTGAACATTCGGTTCTCAACAAGTGCGCCATCGCAGTTGCTCAAAGCCTGGCTCGGGGATTATACACCAAACAAAAAACATATCTAGAAGAAACTCAGTGGATTAATGATTGGATAAAAGGAAAACTAGCAGACGAAGCGCTTCATCAAAACCTAAAGCTTTTGGATTCACCTGTTAACCCAACTGGATTTGTGATATGTTTGATAAAATTTGATGTAAACCAATCCGATGATTATAAATTTCTTTCTGAATTGCTGATCCAAACCTCCTTTGTAGCCAGATCAGTATTTGAACAACAGGGTTTTTATTCCTGCTGCAGCTTTCTAAACGATCAAATTAGCTTTATTCTGCTAGATAAGAAGCCTCATAAAAACTGGCAACAAAGACTTAACATAGTTACTGAACATCTCGAGTCAGTTATATTTAAGAACAATAATAACCCCCACAAGTTCCGGGTAACCGTTGGTGTTGGGAAAAACATTGATAACATTAGTAAATTGAAACAAAGTTTGCAAACAGCCCAGGAAGCCATAACTATTCAAAAGAAATTAAAAGTTTCAAATCCAATATATGATAATCTGCACATCTACCGCATTATCTCCATGACGGACAGGTTAGGAAGTTTAGAACAATTTATCCATGATTATCTAGATCCTGTAATCGAGTATGACCGAATCAATAATACCGACCTACTCCGCACTTTACGCGTATATTTTGAATGCAACGGGTCAAAACAAGAAACCTCGGCGAAATTGTATATCGTTCGCCAAACCTTATATGTTCGAATTCAGAAGTTAGAGGAGTTGTTGGGCACCGATTTTTTGACTACGGAGAAGCGAATGGCTATTGAATTTGCCCTTTGCGCCTATGAGTTTTTGTCACAAGGCCGGTCTTAGCCCAGAATAACGGAGCCATATCTGTTGCCTGTGTGTTCTCCGTTATTGATAACGTGTCCCCCATTAACAAAAACGTGTTCAATTCCCGAGGGATGTTGATTCGGATTTGCCAGTGTGGCATTGTCGGCCAGTGCATCGTAATCAAATACCACCAAATCCGCCCACATTCCAGGCCGAATCAGCCCGCGATCCATAATCCCCAACCTTTGGGCAGCCAGGGAGGTCATCCTGCGAATGCCCTCTTCAAGGGATAAGAGTTTCCGGTTCCTAATATAATGAGTTAAATAGTGTACTGTCCAGGAGTAAGCTGCCGGGCCCATTACGGTATTTTTAAGAACGCCCCGGGTTGCCAGAGAGTAACTGTCCGACATCATAACGGTATTGGGATATTTTATCATCCCTTCGATATCCTTTTCATCAATCGTAATGCAGTACGCCAAAGTATTATAAAAGTTGTCGCCTTCCTCCAATAAGACATCGAGCAGGGCATCGAAGGGTTCCACCCCCCTGGTTCCGGCAATTTCCGCAAAACTACAGCCCACCAGGTTGGGATTTGCATTTGACGTACAGAGAATAATCTTTTCCCAATAACCTTTGCCTGCCATATAAGCTAAAGGTTGATTAGTGTACTCCTTCATTTTTTCCCTTGCGGTACGGTCCTTGAGATATTGTAAAACGGAATTGTTGCCATCTTCAAACGCCCACGGCGGAACAAACAGCCCTAGCGTGAAAGCAGCAAAAGAATAGGGGTAAATATCACAGGCTGCGTCCAGCCCCTCACTCCTGGCGTCCTCCAACAGGTCGATAATCATTTCTGTAGCATTCCCCGGAGTCCAGAACCGCGGGGTAACGTGGCAGATCTGCAGCCTTGTTCCAGCAGTCTTGGCGGTTGATATGGCCTCTTCCAGGGCTTCTTTAAACTTGTATTCCCGGTTGCGGATATGGGTTGCATAAATGCCCTGGTAGTTCGAGGCTACCTTTACCAACTCAACTATTTCTTCCAGGCCGGCACTTTTCCCCGGAGAGTACTCCAAGCCCGTTGATAAGCCCAATGCACCCTGTTCTAAAGACTCTATAAGCAAGGCTTTCATTCGAGCCAATTCTTCCGGGGTGCACACCCTGTTTTCAAAACCCATAGCCGCCAGCCGGATAGCCCCATGCCCAATCAACGTGCCCACGTTTACTGCCGGTTTTTCCCGCCTCAACCTTTCTATATATCCCGCGACTGTTGTCCATTCCAGGTCTATACCCCACTCAGGCTGATACCCGTAAATATTAGATTTCAGGAGCTGTTTGTCCCTGACCGGACTCGCAGAATGACCGCAGTTGCCTACGACTATGGTTGTGATTCCTTGTTTCAAAGCACTGTCCGCAGACGGCCCCGCAAGCAGGGTAATGTCTGAATGTTGATGAATATCCAGAAAACCGGGAGCAACGTACTTTCCAGCAGCATCGATTTCTAAAGCAGCTTGCTTGCCTTCAAGATTGCCTATCGCTTGAACTTTTCCATCCTTGACTCCTAAATCTGCTTTAAACCAACTGCTGCCGGTCCCGTCGATAACTCTGCCTTTTCTAATAATTAAATCCATCGCCTATTCCTCCCACTCTCAGGATTAACCCTTATTACAATCCCAAATAGGCCTTCCGGAATTCACTCTGGCCCAGCAGATGTTCAGGTTTATCATGCATAACAATATTTCCAGTTTCCAAGACGTAGGCCCTATCCGCAAATTGAAAGGCCATTTGGGTATCTTGTTCGACCAATAAGACAGTTGTACCTGTGCTGTTGATTTCTCTAATAACCTCAAATATTTTTTCTTTGATAATGGGAGCCAGGCCAAGGGATGGTTCATCGAGCATAAGGAGCCGGGGACGGGACATTAAGGACCTGGCAATCGCCACCATTTGCCTCTCCCCGCCGCTTAGGGTCCCGGCCAGCTGTAAATGCCGTTCTTTTAAACGTGGGAATAACTGAAACGTTTTCTCCAAATCCTCAGCGATTTTCTTTTTATCTTTACGGACAAATGCCCCCATTTCAAGATTTTCTCTAACCGTCATCTCCGGTGCGAGCTTTCTCCCCTCCGGACACTGTGAAATCCCCAGGCGAACTATCTCACTTGGCTTGATACCGTTTATTTTGGAGTTATTCCAAAGTATTTCTCCCGCAGCCGGGGTAAGGAGGCCGGAAATCGTATTAAGCAAGGTAGTTTTTCCAGCCCCATTTGGTCCAACCAACGCGACAAATTCATTCTCTTTGACGAGCAAAGATACTTTTTCAAGGGCAAGGGCCTTACCATAATAAACAACCAGATCCTTAACTTCTAACATCGTAGTCCGCCACTCCTCACAGAACCTTTTTTAACTGTCCTGAATCAGTTTTACCCAAATAAGCGCCAACAACCTCAGGATTATTGATTATTTCTTCCGGTGTACCTTGTGCAAGTATGCGTCCTTCATTCAACACAATTACTCTTTGACACAAATTCATTATTGCCTTGAGGACATGCTCAATTATCAAGATAGTTACGCCCTTATGCTGCAAATCGGTGATTAGCTCTTGAATTGCCGCGATTTCGTGCTGCCCTAACCCGCCGAAAGGTTCATCGAGTAAGATCATCGAAGGGCCTGTGGCCATTGCCCGTGCAATTTCCAGGCGCTTCAACTGACCAAGGGATAAGTGTTTGGCCAAGTCATTGGACTTTTCAACCAAGCCTACCGCATTTAAGATTTCTTCAATTTCCTGCTGCACATTTATTTGTTTTTTACGTTTGTTCGTTAATAGGCCCACCTGAACATGTTCACTCACAGTAAGCTCAGGAAAGGGCTGCACGATCTGAAAGGTCCGTGCCAGGCCTAGATGCACTCTGCCGCTGGTTTTAAGACCGGTAATATCCTCTCCTTTGAAAACTACAGTCCCAGCCGATGGCCTGTGGAAGCCGGTCAGGAGGTTAAACAAAGTGGTTTTTCCGGCTCCGTTAGGCCCGATTAATCCGACAAATTCTCCTTGATTAATGGTTAAACTGACGTCGCTTACCGCAACAAGTCCTCCGAAACGTTTGGTCAGTCCCCGTGCTTCCAATACCATTATGCTTTTCCCCCTCCGGGCATGTTGTCTACCCCCATTTTTCTCCAAAGGAGAACCCGTTTGACAGCTCCTGCAAGTCCATTTCGGAAGAAGAGAACGCATAGTACAAGAACTATACTGTACATGAGCATTTTATAGTCTTTTAAAAAAGCAAACCTGTCGAAAATAAAAGTAGTGACATATGATCCTAATACTGCTCCTACCAGAGTGCCCTTTCCTCCGATGGCCACAATAGTTATCGCTGAAAAGGTCAGTGCCATACTTAAAGTGTCCGGGGTAGCAATTTTTAGGTACAGAGCCTGGTAACTTCCCGCCAGACCTGCAATTAGAGCGGATACCATGTATCCCAGCATTTTGTAATTTACAATGTTGACTCCTGCAGCTTCTGCCGCCTCCGGATTTTCCCGGATGGTTCTGAAAATAAGGCCGTACTTTGAACTAACTAACAGATAGCAGATTATGAAAGCAATTATTACCAGAAACACTGATAAGTAATAATAAGATTCTGTGCTGTTAAATACCCGTTCAATATTTCTTATTCCCTCTTCTCCCCCTGTAAGGTTGTATAAAGAATTTGCCAATAAAAAGAAAAGCATTTGAAAAGCCAAGGTAACAATTGCCAGATATGGTCCCCTCAATCTTAAACACGGCAAACCTATCAGCAGTCCCCAAACTACCGTAACAATGCAGGATATGCCTATGGAAAGCCAGGGATCAACTCCGAATTTGCCGCTTAAATACCCTATTGAATACGCCCCCAGCCCAAAAAACAACGAATGGCCCAAGGACAACTCTCCGACGTAACCAGCCAGCAGGTCCCAACTAAGAGCAAATGCCGCATAAATATGGGCAATGATGAACACATGCAACAAATACCTTGGAAACAGAGGAGGTACTAGGAGAAGGGCGATAAGCCAAAAAAGTATGAAGATTAAATTCAATTTCTTTTCTTTCATTGCTACACTCCTTCTCTGTTCCCAAAAAGTCCGGACGGTCTAATTAAGATCACCAGAATTAAGACTACAAAGAAACTTACTTGCGACAAAGACTGATTTATATAATAGCTTGAAAGTACTTCGATTAGGGCCAAAGCAAACGCGGCAATGATAGTGCCCTTTACACTTCCCATGCCACCTAAAATCACAATGCCAAAGGCCTTTAACAGCGGTGACCAGCCCATAGCCGGATAGACCAGGTAA
Organism: Firmicutes bacterium HGW-Firmicutes-14; assembly: GCA_002840275.1. Classification (GTDB taxonomy): domain Bacteria; phylum Bacillota; class Thermincolia; order Thermincolales; family UBA2595; genus W-Firmicutes-14. The sequence goes on along the minus strand of PHAB01000002.1, from coordinate 63,230 downwards.
ATCGGGCTGAGCAAAACAGCAGCACTGGCAGCAAGGAAGCTTCCAACCGCGAAGGTTAATCGTTGAATCAGTTGAACATCAATGCCAACCAAATATGCCCCATGCTGCTGCTGGGAAACCATCCTGAGAGCTTTTCCAAATCTGGTTTTCTTCAGGAAAAGAAGTACCAAAACGATTAGTACTACTGCAACCGCAAAACTTACCAGCCTTTGCTTTTCCAGTAAAATGCCCCCTATATTTAACGTTCCGATAGCATATGGAGGGAGCGTGCGGAACGGCGATCCCCACACAAACACAATTATCTCCTCTAGGGCGTAAGCAAAGGCAAACGTTAGAATCATAACTGATAGTTCATCAGAGATAATCCGTCTGAGCAATAACCGCTCAACTAGCAAACCTATCAGAAATGCAAGAACTACGGATAAGATGCCGGCAAGGACAAAATTAAACCCTAGCTTTATAATAAAGAAAAAGGAAAAATAAGCACCTAAAGTGTAGTACACCCCATACGATAAATCCGTAATCCGCATCACGCCGAGCGTCAGGGTCAAACCGAGTGCGATCAGCGCATATAATCCGCCTTGTAATACTCCGCTGATAACCAGCTGGATAAATGCCATGGCAACTCACCTCCAACAAGCCTGTCATAGAAAAAGAGTAGCCCGAAACTTCACCCGTACATTAATTGAACATGCGATCATTTAGTTATCGGGAATCCATTTCGGGATACTCTTAAATTTAGGGGTAAATTATTTCTTGCCTTTTCTTAACGGCAGCAGCAAATGCAACCTATTTCCACCATGGCGCCCTGATTAATGCAGAATCCCTAACATTTTCAGGCCAGATAACCTGAGCCTTGCCGTCTTTCCATTCGGCCAAAACGCCATTTACGTAGCCTTCGCCCCATTTAGCCTGGTGGTCCGTCTCGTCAAATTTGTACGTTCCAGCTAAGCCTTTGAATTGTTCGGTTTCCAATGTCTTAGCAAGGGCATCCTTGTCAAAAGATCCAGCCTTATTGATTGCCTCAGCCAAGATCCTTATTGAATCGTACGTTTTTACTTCATTAAACCCGGTTCCACGGTACCCATACTTTTCTTGGAACTTTTCCCAGAAAGGTACTGTAAGATCAGTAATCGGTTTATCAATGTTAAACAGGCCAAAAGAAATGTAATCCGATTGGGCTCCCATGTTCTTAATGGTATTAGGAATTGTTAACACTCCAGATGTAACAACCATGGGTACAGGGACTTTCGCATCATAGTATTGTTTGGCAAATGGCACCCCCGGTGCTGTAATAATGCCACATACTACCACATCTGGATTTGCTTTCTTGATGTCCATTATTGTAGCAGTAAATTCCGTAGCTGAAGTATCGACATACGCTTCTCCGACTAACTTAATACCCGCTGCTTCTGCCTGTTTCTTCATAACGCTGCCTAATTGCTTAGCCCAAGCAGTATTCTCTGCTGCATAGTAATAAGTTTTAGCTTTGGTGATGTCTGTCAAGAATGGTAGCAAATTAGCGGTATAATCGGCAACATCGGGAGCTACCTTGAATACATATTTGTAATAACTATTGTCCTTGCCGATTTTGTTTCTGATCTCATCACTTGCTGCCATAGAGATGAGGAAAGGAATCTTGGCATCCGCAGCTACATCCATCACTGCCAAGGCTACACCTGTTCTATATGTACCTACCAGAGCATCGACTTTGTCCTGCTCAATTAACTTCTTGGCCCCGGTTACGCCTTTTTCAGTATTGGCCGCTGAGTCAAAAGGAATAAGTTCAACTTGCCGGCCAAGAATTCCCCCGGCCGCGTTGATCTCTTCCTGCGCAATTTTGGCTCCATCGATCATTATTTGGCCGTGATCGCCGGCATCTCCGGACATTGGAATTAACAAGCCGATCTTATAAGGTTGTTTTGGATTATCTTTGGAATCACCGCTGCCCGATTGGGATTGGGAACTGCAGCCTAAAGTCCCTACAAGTAGAAACAATACCATGGCTACCGCGAAAAGCTTATTTCTTTTCACCAAAAAATCCTCCTTTTTATTTTAACTTGACTACGGGCATTACACCTTACCGGCAAAATGCCCGATGTTCATTCAGCTAAAGTAATGATGTACTCTTTGGCTCCTTCCAATCGAGTAAGCCTAAATACATCCGTAAGTTCATCCAATTTAGTGATAACCCTCCCAACCACTGAAACGTCAATAGGACCATAAGGCATGGTGGCTCTTGCCTCTCCATAGGAAAATGTTAGCTCTTTATGAGGCGGATAGTAACAGAAGTCTCCCTCAATGGGATACCCGGTTTGATTTTCGAACGGCACTTTGCCGTAATCAACAAACTCTAGGGAACGCACCATATCTCCTGACCAACAACCATGGATTATATGCCCCTTAATCGGCAGCCGTTCTAAAATAGCCTTACAAGTTTCGGGTGCAGCATGGGTTAATAAGCTGATTCTCGCCACGACTCCATCAATTTTGAAGTTAACTACCGGTGCATCAGGGTTTACTTTTCTGTCTTTGCGTACCCAGACCTTTTTCCAAGTTTCATAGAGTTCTTCTTTTCCCAACTTTTTTGGCCACCTCCTACTGAATGAAATTTACATTATCCAAATTTCAACAATCAAAAAGACTGCCCCCCTTTATTTGATATTTGCGTATGTTAATTGTAACAAACGGTCAGCTGCACAACATTAGACAAAGTGTAACCATTTTTGCTAATCGCCCGTTACGATGTGTAGTACGGTTTCAGGTCATAACAAAACCTTCGATAATTCCTTCCCCCTAGGCACGACTTTTTGCATTCATCTTAAAAAAGGGCCACTATACCGTTAAGCAGCACTCCAGACTCCAAGTAAGCTCGGATGAGTTTAAGAACTCGCTTATCCTTAACCTTCCGGGCTACCCTGCTCATCAGGATGTCATGGTTTACCCTATCAAAGAACTGGGCTAAGTCCGTATCAACTACTACCCGGTACCCCTGCTGAATGTATTCTCGGGCCTATTCTTTCAGATTCCGCCTCGCGACGGACACCCTTGTCTTAAGCTTCAGCTACTACTGCCTTCGCTGTTTGGGACTTTCACCCTATAGATAACGCCCATGCCGGGCACACAACAAAAACGCCACCTTAAAAAAAGGTTGGCGTGTTTTTTAATATTTGGTGGAGCCAAGGGGGTTCGAACCCCTGACCTCTTGACTGCCAGTCAAGCGCTCTCCCAGCTGAGCTATGGCCCCACATATCAAATTATAATTTCATAATGCAGTATCTATTTTAACAATAAAAGCCCGTCTTGTCAAAAAGAATTTTTACCCTTTTTTCTCAATGAGCCTGGGCTTGAGGACCAAAAAATATAAAACCAGCGCAAAAATGGTGAAAACAGCGGAACTGCCGTACATCACTGCATAACCGGCCTTTTGGGAGATTGCGCCCAGGATAACGGCCCCCAGGCCTATCCCCAGATCCATGGCCGAGAAGAAGGTCGCATTGGCCGCTCCCCTTTTCTGGATGGGAGCAAGGTTTATGGTCACCACACTAAGCACCGGCTGCACCGCCCCAAAGCCCACACCGTATAATAATGGCAGCGGTGGTCATTACCCCCCAGCCAGCGCCGTGTACCACCCGCAAGGCAAGGAGAACCAGAATGACAGATGCCAGGTTATATGCCAGGGCGGAAAAGAGAAAAATCAGGATGCCTGCAATCAGCAGCACTTTGCGCCCCTTACCGAAACGAAAAGCGCCTTTTCAGGCGCTAAGTAATTTCTTACTGGTTTTGACCGTCTAGAGGTATACTTCCTCCAGGTGCATGTGGATTGGCGGTCTGGCCGTCAGCAGTCCCTCCTGTGGGAGGCATGCCTGACGGTGGCATATCGGACGGGGCTCCGTCACCAGAACCACCCATCGTTCCGCCACCAACATTAAATCCGGTAATCTGCCACTTCTTATCTTTCTGCAGGGCGACATCCATGGTAATTTCCGGCATCGTTGAAACACCTGTCTTAAACTTTACAGGAACTGTTGCGGTATTTCCCTGTATTTCGGCTTTGCCGGCAATAGTGAAATCCTCAAAGGGCATTCTCTGTTCCTTGACAAATTCGTCTTTGCTCTTGGGCGGGTCAAATTTACGGTATTCGTAGGCATCCCCGGGCTTACCGTTTTCTAAAGCCTGGTAGTAGGCCTGTACCGTTCCTTCGGGAGAATCCGCAGAATAACTCTGTGTCTTGCTTCCACCGCACCCGGCAGCAAAAATAATCATTACACCTATAAACAACAGCAGTACCTTTCTCACTTTATCCCTCCCTCAAACGCAATAATATGTTTACTTCGCTGTATTTTCAATTATTCCTCTTATAAATTTCATTCCCCGGCTTTTAATTTTTTCCTCTCCTGGCGTGAAGTCACATCAAGCATCTCTTTTTCCCTGTCACTACCGTCAAATATGATTCTTTTCGGCAACATATTTTTCTGCCATCAATCCTGCCACAGCCCCGTCTCCAACAGCCGTAGCTATCTGCCTGAACTTTTTGTCCAGTACGTCTCCGGCCGCATACACTCCATCAATATTGGTCCTCAGGTTTTCGTCAGCTGAAATATATCCCCACTCATTTAGTTTTACCTGCCCGTCAAGGACATCGGTACGCGGCTGCATTCCGATATAGACAAACACTCCGTCTGCCGGAATGGTTTTCGTTTCTTTTGTTTTAAGATTTTCAATCACCAGGTTTTTAACCAGGGCATCCCCCTCAATTTTACGCACCTCGGAATCCCAGATTACATCTATGTTGGAGTTCCTGAAAAGCTCATCCTGGGCAACCCGGGAAGCCTGAAAGTGGTCAAACTGGTGGATTACCGTGATATGGGAGGCAAATCTGGTCAGGAACACAGCCTCTTCAACAGCAGAATTACCGCCGCCGATGACCACGACTTTACGGTCCTGGTACATAGCACCGTCACAGGTGGCGCAATAATGTACCCCTCTTCCCCGGTATTCCCTTTCCCCTTCGGCAGGAAGTTTTTTTGGTTCAGCACCTGTGGCCAGGACCACACATTTTGCATAATAATCGGTGTCTTCCGTTTTTACGTACTTGATATCTTTACTTAAATCAATCTCCAGCACTTCCTTGAAACTTTCCACCACCGCCCCAAAGGACATGGCCTGTTCCACCATATTGCCCATCAGGTCTTTACCCCTGACAGTGCCATTTGTCCCGGGATAGTTGGAAATATGAAAAGTGGTTGATGCCTGTCCACCCGGGAGACCTTCATCAATGACTACTGTCCTCAGCCTGGCCCTTGCCAGGTATATAGCCGCCGTGAGCCCTGCCGGCCCGCCTCCCAGGATAAGGGCATCATATTCCTGACGGCTCCTTTCTATTTTGGGACAGGCATCTCCCAAAACATCCTCAATAGATTTCCTTAGTTCGGCTTTTTTTATATAGCCGGTAAGACGGCCACACACTTCTTCACTGTCTTTATAGAAAAGAACCGTGGGACTGCTTTTGATCCCCAGCCTGCCTGCCAGTTCCCTGTTCTTCTGCCTGTGAATCCTGACAAATTTTACATGGTCACTGTACTTACCTGCCAGATAATTGATCAGAGGTTCCAGGGCCTGACAGGGAGGACATTCATCAGAATAAAAAGTTACCACAACGGGAGCTGTACTTTTCACAACATCATCTTCAAACCGGTCAGACCCAATGGAAATAATCTGCTGTGTCAAACATACCACTCCTTATATCATAGTCTTGAGATTATCGAGTCACCATATTTGGTAATAATACGCTGGACATCTTCAGCCCTGTCCGCCCTGTCCCGGACAACAATCCCGACTATTCCGACAGCCACCTGTGATCACCCCTCTGTATCCTTCCGCTTGAATCATGCTCAGTTTTTTTCACCCTCATTATTTCCCTTATGCATTTTTCTATCCATTCTTCAGGCTGCTGAAAAGCCAAAGACAGGTGAAATCACCTGTCTTTCAGTATCCTTAAAATATTGTCAATGTCACTGCTTAACTGCTTCATTGTCCTAATGCGTTTTTGCTGCACCTCACAGATATTATCCAGGTCACCTATAGCTCCATCCATGTTCCTGTTAAGATTATGGGCCTTCAGTTTCTTCTGTTCCTTTTTGATCAGGCCCCATGTACCGTTAAGTCCGGCCTTGTCGCTTCTGACAAGGGAGAGTTTTTCCCTGATTTCAACAACCTGTTCATCGGTCAGGGAACTAGGGTTCCTTTTCAGGTATGTTATCCTCTTCTTGAGTTGGAGCAGCTTGTTTTTAATTTCTTCCCTAAGCTGTTTGAATTCTGCCTCGTTTTGCCGGACCAGCAGCATTTTTTCGCGCGCCTGTGACCTCTGCTGGTGTTTCTGGGCTGAACCGTTATTTACATGCCTATTCGTCTCGGAACGGTCCATTCCGGACTTAGAACCGTTCTGTCCCTGATTTGCCGCATAAGCGGTGCTGCTGCCCGCCATCAAAACCAGGGCTAAAATTAATGCCAATACTTTTTTCACAAACTAACCCTCCTTCCGGAAACCCTCCTATTCAATGTCAACCTGAAGTTCACTGTCTTCTATAGTATCAAGGTTGTTCAGCGATTCAACCAGGTCATCAACCTCTTTATCTATCTGTTCCACCAGCTCCTGCTTGGAACCGGCGGTAACTTGGTTCTCACTCTTAATTACCAGGTCCCCTTCAGTGTCTTGGGCCTCACCTTTTTCACTGTCTGGAACACTGTCCCGGCTCCCGGCGCTGCCTTCAGTTGTCTCCCGGCTATCTTCCTGCTCCGCCGGGGTAATTGGGGATGGCCCTTTCACATCCTGTGACTTCGAAGCAGCCGGCCCGCATCCGGATATAAGAAAAACGGTTAAAATAGCAACTGCCACAATAAGCCTGTTCATGCAAAACCCTCCCTGGTTAACCCCCCTCCTGTGCCGGAACATCCACCTGTTATCCATATTTTAAGAGGCACTTATGACACAGGAATGAACTATTTGTAAACAATCTGTAAATTGGTTACCTTCAGTTTCCCGGCAGGACAATCTCAAAACAGGTACCCTTGCCTTCAGCGCTTTCTGCCGTTATCTTTCCGCCATGCAGTTCCACCAGGTTTCTTACAATACTCAGTCCCAGACCTGTGCCCCCGGCCTCCGAATTACGCGACTTGTCCACCCGGTGGAACTTTTCAAATATGAACGGGATTTCATCTGCAGGGATACCCATTCCCGTATCAATTACCCGGATAACTGTTTTCATAGAGTCACCTGATGCCTCCACCGTTATTTTTCCGGCATCCGGGGTATATTTGAAGGCATTTGTCAGGAGATTTATCATCACCTGTTTCAGCCTGTCAGGGTCGGCCTTAAATGACAATCCCGGAGGTGATATCTTTATTTCAGGCTGGAATTCCATCCTGCCCATACTGCGCTGGACAGACAGAATACTTTCATCCAGCAGTTCCCTGAAAACTACCGGTTCTTTATCCAGTTTAACCGCCCCGGCCTCCAGTTTGGTCAGTTCCAGGAGGTCATTGGTAAGCCTGGTCAGCCTGCTGGTTTCCTCATAAGCCAGTTTAAGGTAACTGGACTGCTCTTCCGGCCGGATAACCCCGTCCAGGATACCCTGGATAAATCCGCGGATAGATGTCAGCGGAGTCCTAAGTTCATGGGATACCCCGGCAATAAATTCCTGCCGCATCTTTTCCGTTATAGCCAACTGGTTCTTCATATAATTGAACGAATGGGCCAGCTGGCCAATTTCATCCTCCGGTTCACCAGGGATATCAGGTACAGCTTCACCCTCGGCGATTTTCCTGGCCATTAGACTCAAATCAGTGATTGGGCGGGACATTTTACGGGAAGTTATCCATATCAGTACCAGGCCAACGGCCAGGGAAACCAGGGATGCTCCCAGGATGATTTTATATACCCTGGTCATGGCCTGGTCAACATCATAGACGGGGGAAAAAAGAAGGACCGCTCCCTTTGTGTCTTCTCCGGTCACAGGAATTCCCACAGTGACAACAAAAGTGTTCAGTTCCCTGGCAAAATGCTGCCTTTCTACTACCTTTTCTCCCTCCAGCACCTGGTTTAAAAGAGGCTGAAGCTCATTATCGAGTCCCGATGACAGCAACGATGCATCATCCTTGTCTGTCTCAACAACCATAATTCTGGCGTTGGCTGCCCGGCCGATGGTATTTATCCGGTCAGTCAATTCGCGGCGGGATATTTCCTCCCGCCGGTGCCGGATTAATTGGGTCTCCACCTGCCTGCCGATATCGGTAAGTTCCCTCTGTTTTGCCTGGAAGAAATATATCCTGAGAAACTGAGACAGAAAAATAGATAAAAGGCCGATTATGACCACCATTATTATAATATATGTAAACAGCAGCCTCCTGAATATTCCTCCGTACATACTGCTTCCTCCAAACAATTATGCTGTTTCCAGTTTATAGCCCACACCCCATACTGTTGTGATCCGGCAGCCCGAATCCTTATCCTCCAGTTTTTCCCTGAGGCGTTTGACATGGACATCAACGGTCCTGGTCTCTCCCATAAAATCATAGCCCCAGACGTGTTCCAGCAGCTGGTCGCGGGTAAACACCATATTGGGGTTTCTTAACAGGAAACTTAACAGCTGGATTTCCTTTGGTTTAAGGTCAATTTTTTCTCCATTGCATGAAACAATATACTGGGACAGGTCTATCTGCAGGTTCCCCAAGCCAATGGTTTCATGTTTCTGCCCGCCGGCAGGGCCGGTTTCCACAGAACGCCGGAGAAGGGCTTTTACCCTGGCAACAACTTCCTGGGGGTCAAAAGGTTTGACCACATAGTCATCTGCCCCCATCCCCAGCCCGCTAACCTTATCCTCAGTGGTATCCTTGGCCGTAAGCATTAAAATCGGCACATGACTCTGGTTCCTAATCATCTTACAGACTTCCCACCCATTTATAACAGGCAGCATCAGGTCAAGGATGACCAGGTCCGGGGCTTTTTCCCGGAACTTGTCCAAAGCTTCGCTGCCGTTGTGGGCAAAGGTGAGTTCCAGCCCCTCGTGGACCAGGTAGAGCCGCAAAATCTCACATATATTCGAATCATCATCAACAATCAGAATTCTGGGCGGCACCGGTAAACACCCCCAATTATAAAATCTTCGAAAATGTTCTTTGATTTAAGTATAAATTCTAGCGAGCCGGGGGAAAACCCTTTATTAGTTGTTAAGCTGCCCGATATTCCGGCCTTTGAATATCGACGATTTTCAAGAAAAATTTCTCCCGTTAGTCACAAACCAGCCTTATCTACTAATACAATAAACTAAGAAAGAACAAAGTTTATGTCAATCTTAAGGAGGTTTGCAGAATGTACTATTCAGATTACCCCTATGGCTACAGCCAAGGCTATATGTGCCCCTATTGCGGGGGAATGCATCCCGCGGGCCAATGCCCCATGATGATGTACCCTCCGGCCAAGCCACCTAAGTTTCATCCCCCAATGCCCGGGATGGACCAAATGATGGAGATGATGATGAAACATCAAAAGTTACTGGAACAGATTAAAAAATGCTGTGAGGAAGTAAATTTCCTGGTGAAAGATATTCATTCCAAATTGGCCAAGGGATAATTTAACAGGCTTTCCCTAACCTCTTCAAGCACCTCCGGGTGCTTTTCCCTTTTCAGGGCTGCTTCCAGGGCACATATACCCTCATATAACCCGATCCGCCCAAGGGCCCAGGCGGCAGCTCCCCTTAATACCGGTCTGTCATCCTTTTCCAGGACCCTGATTAATTCCGGCAGGGTTTCAGGGTCCCTGAGGTTCCCGGCAGCAATTATCGCGTTTCGCTGGATGGGATTCCTTCCACGCCATGCTCCCGAGATATGCCCAAACCTTTTCCTGAATTGGGAATTGCTCATCCCTATAATGTCCTTCAACACCGGAAAAGCATCTTCATTATCAAAACTAAACTCCGGATGCCGGGCAGCCGTTATATCCCTGTTAAAGGGACATGCCTTCTGGCAGATATCACACCCGTAAACAGTGCTGCCCATCAACCCCCTGATTTCCCTGGGAATTGCAGACTTGACAAGAGTGAGGGAAGCCAGGCACCTGTCCAGGGCCAGGTCGTGTCCTTCCTTAAGCGCCCCGGTGGGACAGGCTTCTATGCACCCTGTACAGCTGCCGCATCCCCCCTGTACGGGACGGTCTGCCGGGAACGGTATATCGGTGATTAATTCCCCCAGCACCACCCAGGACCCATATTCGGGTGTTATCAAGAGGTGATTTTTTCCGAACCACCCCAGGCCGGACCTGACAGCAATCGCCTTTTCCAGTATTTCCTCTTTATCTGTCATCGCCACTGTCCGGGCACCGGGAACTTCAGACCTAATGAACCGGCCGAGATTCTCCAGCTTTTCCATAACAACTTTGTGATAATCCGTTCCCCTGGAAATTACGCTGAACTCCCCCCGGCCCGGACTTCCTGCCCGGTCAGGCCCTGCCTCCTGTTGAGCCGGGTCACTGTCCGCCGCAGGGTACGCTATAGCGACTGATATAACCGATTGGGCCCCGGGCAGATGAAGAGCGGGATTGATCCTCTTATCGGGGTCTCCCTCCCTGATTGCGCCATCATATAGAGCTTCCTGACGCCTCAGCAGGCGGGGCAGGTGCTCCGCCAGCGGACGCGTATCAGTGAACCCGATTTTATCAATACCGGATGACAGGGCGAAATTTTTTACTTTTTCCTTTAAGGCATACAGGTTGGCATTGGACATAATTTTTCCCCTTTTCAGTCATCAGTCTCAGTATAGTATTTGCCAAGTTTCCAGTCAAGGCTGGCGCGGTTTACATGATTTATGTCCCGGCAAACTTTAACTAACTTCACTCCGGAATGTGATTTATATTACAGTATTAGTTCTGCTCACCGTTTATAATGGACACATCCAAAAGGTTACAAAAACAGATTAAAACATAAACCAAAGGAGCTGATAGTATGTTCTGTTACCAATGTGAACAAACCCCAAAGGGAGGCTGTACCAAGTCAGGCGTCTGCGGCAAGAATGAAGATATCGCCAGCCTGCAGGATACCATTATCTTAGGCCTGAAAGGTGTGGCAGCATATGCGACCCACGCCAGGGAACTGGGATACATTGACCCCGAAGTCGATGGCATCACCCATAAGGCCCTGTATTCAACCCTCACAAATGTCAATTTCAACCTGGAAGACACCGTCGGCATGGCTCTCAAAGTAGGAGACGCCACGGTAAAAGTCATGGATCTCCTGGATAAGGCCCATGTTTCCAACCTTGGTGTACCCAAACCTGTAACCGTCTCCCAGGATAAAGTGGAAGGACATTCCATCCTGGTATCGGGCCACGACCTGTATGCCCTGAAGGAACTGCTGAAACAAACCGAGGGAAAAGGAATCAACATTTATACCCACTCTGAGATGCTGCCCGCTCACGGGTATCCGGAACTGAAGAAATACGGACATCTCAGGGGGAATGTGGGTAAAGCATGGTATGACCAGCGCCAGCTTTTTGAAGATTTCCCCGGGGCTATCCTTGTTACCACCAACTGTGTAATGCCGGTCAGGAACAAGAACTATGCCGACCGCATGTGGACTTATGGTGTAACTGGAGTACAGGAGAGCCGGAAGATTGAGAATGACGATTTCACACCTCTTATCGAAAAAGCCCTGTCCCTCCCTTCTGCCAATGTGACATCAGATAAGACCCTGACCACAGGTTTTCATCATGAAAATGTCCTGCCCCTGGCCCCGGCCATCATTGATGCTGTAAAGGCAGGAAAGATCAAGAGATTTTTCTGTATCGCCGGGTGTGACGCTCCGACCAAGGGCCGCGAATATTTCAGGGACCTGGCTTCCCTGGTGCCAAAAGACTGTGTTATACTGACAACCTCATGTGGCAAGTTCAGGTTCAATGATATTGATTTCGGTACCATCGAAGGAACCGGCATACCCCGGTTTATCGACCTCGGTCAATGCAACAATTCCATTTCCGCTGTCAAAATTGCTCTGGCCCTGGCCGATGCCTTCAACTGCAGTGTAAACGACCTGCCACTGACCATCGTCCTGTCCTGGTTTGAACAGAAAGCCGTAGCCATCCTGCTCGGACTGTTTAGCCTGGGAGTCAGGAACATGTGGATCGGTCCAAAAGCCCCTGAGTTCCTAACTCCGAATGTGGTTGATGTCCTCGTGAAAAACTTCAATCTGCAGCTGATCAGCGGTGATGCCAGTGCTGACCTGGCCAAAATGATGGGATAACAGAAACATCCGGGGGTGTCTCAAAAGAGGCACCCCCGTTTGCTTAATCCAAAACCGGGACTGGACAAATGATTCCTCCGCTCTGGGCGAAATCTCAATCGGACACGGCTCCCGCCATTTTTAGCCAGGCGGGTCTCCGACCGATTGACGATTTAAGCCCCGCTCCGGAAAACATTTGCCCAGTCCTTTTTGGTATACTAATGGGGGTGCCTCTTTTGAGACACCCCTCTTTGTTAATCATCCCCCAAAGGTTACTTCCAGAATCATCATTACCACAAACCCCAGCATTGCACTCATGGTAGCCAGGTCGTTATGACTGCCCCGCTGGGATTCGGGTATCAGTTCTTCTATGACGACATAGATCATGGCCCCTGCGGCAAACCCCAGGGCATAAGGCAGTACCGGCCTGACCATCAGGACCACCGCCGCCCCGATGACACCGGCTACAGGCTCAACCAGCCCCGAGAGCTGACCATAGAAAAAACTTGCCTTTAGTGAAAGCCCTTCCCGGCGCAGGGGCAGGGAAACAGCCATTCCCTCCGGGAAGTTTTGAATAGCAATTCCTATGGCCAGAGCAATCGCCCCCATAAAACTGGCTGACGGGAAACCTGCTGCCGCAGAACCAAAAGCCACCCCTACAGCCAATCCTTCAGGGATATGGTGCAGGGTAACCGCGAGAACAAGCAGGGTACTGCGCCTCCAGGACGTCTTTATTCCCTCGGCATCATCAATTGATCCGCCCAGGTGCAGGTGGGGAATAAGCCTGTCTATGCCCAGGAGGAATATCCCGCCAAGAGCAAATCCCACTGTGGCGGGGAACCAGGCGGGAAACCCACCGCCCTCTGACATTTCGATAGACGGGGCCAGGAGAGACCAATAGCTGGCAGCTATCATAACCCCGGCTGCAAACCCCAGCATGGAATCCAAAACCCTTTTGCCTATATCTTTGGCCACAAAGACCGATGCAGCGCCAAGTATCGTGATACTCCATGTAAAACACGTGGCAATAAGCGCCTGTATAACAGGACTCTGCCCCTGTATAAAATCCAGCATTTTTCCGGCCCTTTCATTTCAAATTGGCTAACATTACTATTATATCACACCCAGGGCCGGAGACAATTTTATTTTTTTTGCAGCCGGTAATACACGGTTTCAATAGTTCCCGGGACCCTGCCACAGCAAGGATAACGCTTTTCAGTACTTACCGCCGCCATTTCCCATCCACCATCCAGCAGACGGCTGACTTCCAGCCGGGATTCCGGCCGCCAGCTGTCCACCCTGACCGTTTTTATTTCAGGACACAGCAAGAGATCACCTCCCCTGTTTTAAAACAGAGCAGGACACTGGGTCCTGCTCTGTTTTGATTAAAAACTATTCTTTTTAAACTATTTTGCCTTTTCCCGCGGTCTGACCAGCAGGCTGATACACCAGGCCCCAGCCACCCCTATCAACACGTAGATAATCCTGCTGACCAGGGAGGTAGAACCACCGAACAGGCCGGCAACCAGGTCATATCTGAATAACCCCACCAGCAGCCAGTTCAATGCCCCAATAATTACTAAAATCAATGCAATCCTGTCTAACGTCAAAGAAAACACCTCTCTTTAATATGATTTCGGAATTATTATTTCCCGAATTAAAAAATTAATCCAACCAGGCTGGTATAATTTTGTTTTGTCCGGTAAATTGGCTGCTCCGGGGGCACCCAAAATTCCCTAAAATCATATAGTGATAAAAAGTATTAAATTATGTAAAGGTGGTCAGAATGCAAAAACGGTACAAGATTTACTGTACAGAACATAAAAAGAACATCTGGTCAGTACCACAGGAACTGATAGATCAATATGGCCTTACAGCCAATCAATCAATAACACTTAAATGCGGAGCCAAAAGTATTGATGTCATAACCCGCCTGCTGCCTGAAGGAAACAGCACAGACCCGGTATTGGGTTTGTCCCCGGAAGCGCTGAAGCAGCTCTGTATCCCATTAGAAACCTTTATGGGGGTAAAACAAGAGAAGGACGGAGCTTTTCGGCTTGGACCGGTCATAGGAATTCTTACCTTTCCTGCTCATGTCCCCGCCAGGCTGGGATTTTACAGGTCATATGCAAAACTGAACAGCCATAACGGTATCCTTTATGTTTTCCGGGGCCGCAGCATCAATACCCAAAAAAGGACTATTACCGGTTATAGTTATGATTATACGAAAAATACCTGGAGTGAAAGTGAATTCCCCTTTCCTGATGCCGTTATAGACCGGTGCTATCCGAACCCTTATATATGTCATATCTGGCTTGAAAACTTAATCGGCCGCAATAGAATTTTTAATAAAAAAACAATGATAGATAAACTGCAATTTGTGAAGGTGCTGTCCAGGGATGAGGTATTAAAAAACCACATTCCGGAAACGTGGGAATATACTGTTGCCAGCCAGTTAATGTCTATGCTGCAGGACCATGGAGAGGTATTTCTTAAACCTGTCAACGGCATGAAGGGACACGGCATCATTGTGGTAAACAATACCGGCCGGGATGTCCCGGAGTATTCTTATATGACCGGCGGCAAAAAATATACAGGGCTGCTTTCGTCCCCTAAAGAAATCTCAGATGTTATTAAGAAAGCCGCCGGGCGGAAAAGGCCGTACATCATTCAGCAGGGGATCCGCAGAATGAATTTTAAAGGAGGTCCCTTCTCAATCCGTACCTGGGCCATGAAAAACGGTAAAGGTCAATGGGTAATACCAGGCATGTTTGCCAAGGGTTCCTTCGGTGAGGGTTTCCTTACGAATTTCACGGCCGGAGCAAAGCTTATCCCGCTCAAAGACTTTTATGAGAGCATTCTGCCCCGGCTTCCTTATTCAAAAGACCGTCTTCTCAGCTTGTTAAAAGAACTGACTCTCGGGACGGCCGAAGCGCTGGACAGAGAGTTCGGGCCCCTGGGAGAGCTGGGGCTGGATATCGTATTTGACCAAGAAGGAAAACCGTGGCTGATAGAAGCCAATGGGAACCCGGGTATTATTCCTATTTTTATTCAGAAAGAATATCCCCTCTGGCCTATGCTCCTGTACAAATACCCCCTGGATTACGCGACCTTTCTGGCCGGTTTCAGTGATAATTAAAAAAGTGGCTGGGGCCAAATGCCCCAACCACTATTGCTGTCCATTTATCGGTTGAAAACAATAAAACATCTTTACCCCTGGTCAGGAACCAGTACTACTGCGCCGCGGACACTGCCGCTGCGCAGTGCCTCCAGAGCCTCATTGGCCCTGCTCAGGGGAAAAGGCTGAACTTCAGTGTGGACGGGAATCCTGGGGGCCAGGGCCAGGAACTCTACCCCGTCTTCACGGGTGAGGTTCGCTACAGACCTGATAATCCGCTCACCCCAGAGGATTTCATAAGGAAACGACGGGATATCACTCATATGAATCCCGCCACAGACCACAATCCCTCCCTTGGCCACAGCTTTTAAAGCGGCGGGAACAGTCGAACCGTCCGGGGCAAAAATTATAGCCGCATCCAGTTCCACAGGAGGCATTTGACCGGAATCACCGGCCCAAACAGCCCCCAAATCCATGGCAAACCTTTTGGCAGCATCATCTCCCGGCCGGGTAAAGGCATATATCTTCCGCCCCTGGTAACGGGCTACCTGGGCCACAATATGGGCCGCGGCTCCGAAACCGTAAATTCCAAGATTCCCGGCCTCCCCCGCCATGGTCAGGGAACGATACCCGATAAGCCCGGCACATAACAGCGGCGCAGCTTGCAGGTCAGGGTACCCGTCAGGAACAGGAAAACAGAAACGGAAATCAGCAACAGTATATTCGGCAAAACCGCCATTCAGCTGGTACCCGGTAAAGCGGGCGTTATCACACAGGTTTTCCCGGCCCGACCGGCAGTAACTGCACCGGCTGCAGGTGGAGCCGAGCCATGGCACACCCACCCTGGCACCTTCCTTAAATAAATGCACATCTTCTCCCGCTTTTACGACAGTACCCACAATCTGGTGCCCCGGGATAAGAGGCAGCTTGGGCTCTGTCAGTTCTCCGTCAACTATATGAAGGTCTGTCCGGCACACTCCGCAGGCATTGACCCGGAGCAATACCTGGTCCTGCCCCGGTTCAGGTATAGGCAAATCAGCCGCCCTAAGCGGTTTCCCGGGTCCATCAAGGACCATTGCATACATGGCAAAAGCCTCCTTCCTCATTTTTCATCCCGTATTTTAGAAGTTTCACGCATTACGGTTCCGGAGCTGTTATTGCTGCCATCGGCGCTGTCTTCCACCAGGTGGGCAACCATCCGCCACAGGTGGTAAGCCAGGCGGTCCAGCCAAATCATAGCATTTATTTCGGCAAGCCCTGTTTCCGGGTCGAGTTTACCCTTCGCAGTCTTGTGCAATACCTCCACCCGGCCCGAACGCCTCCGGTCAGCAATTGACTGAGAAGTCTTTTGGACCGACCCCAGCAGTAAATCTGTATCAGGACCCTTTATCTCCCTGACCGTATACATTATTGCCTCCATCAGCATTTGCGCTGTTTCCCGCAGGCGGTTATGTTTTTCAATAGTTCCTGAATAATCATTTTCTACGGCATGTTCTACTAACTGCTCCAGGTGATCAACCGCATGAAGGGCTGAAAGATGGCGCCGGTATTCCAAGTCGGACGAAGAATCCGTGCGGATAAGACCCAAAAACCGCCTGGTTTCAGACAGAGCAGCTCTTGCTGCATCCAGTTTTTCACCGGCAGCCTGAAGGTCAGCCCTTTTAGTGATAATATCTGCCGAAATCTCCAGAACAAGAATCATGATCTCAACCAGGGTCCTTCGGGCTGCTTCAACAGCCACAGGCGCCACTTCCGCCACAGTCGGGTCCAGGTGCCTGGTAAGCTGTGGCCCCCTGTCAGGTATAATCCTGATAATCACACCGATAAATTGTCTCATAACCGGTACGAGCAGTATCAGCCCCAGAATGTTGAAAACCGTGTGGAAAGCTGCCAGGGCAACCGCGGGGTCAGTGATGTTGGCTATCCGCGTTGCGCCTGAAACTGCAAAAATAAACAGGGGAAGTATCAAAAACGCAGCAACTCCGGTAATCAGGTTAAATAAAACATGGGCCAGAGCCGTTCTTTTGGCCGGGACAGACCCACCCACCGAAGCAAGGCCGGCGGTTACCGTTGTCCCGACGTTTTGCCCAATTACCAGAGCAGCCGCCTGGTCCAGTACTATAGCCCCCGAATGGAGAGCCGCCAGAGTCGTTACCATGGCAGCACTGGAGGACTGCATGACAAAGGTCATAAATACCCCCACAAGAACCAGGACTAACCGGTTCCATACCGTGTCTCCCGGGAAAATCCCGGGGTCAACCACCACTGATTCCATACCTGCCCGAAGAAGGTCAATCCCAACAAAAATAAGGCCAAAACCCGCAACCGCCATGCCGAGGGATGAATACCTGCCGCGGGAAAAAAGATTGAACAACACCCCCACGCCGACCAGGGGCAGGGCAACTGCACTGATATTTAGTTTTAACCCTATCAGGGACACGATCCAGCCAGTGCTGGTAGTGCCCAGGTTTGAACCGAATATCACCCCGACTGCCTGGGGAAAGGTAAGCAGCCCTGCACTCACAAAACCAATGGTGGTAAGGGTAGTGGCGCTGGAAGACTGTATGAGGGCGGTTGTACCTGCTCCGGACAGAATTGCCGACAAGGTCCCACCCGTAAAGCGGCTTAATCCTCTCCTCAAGGCATCTCCCGCAAGGGCTTTCAGACCATTGGCCAAAAGGGTCATACCCAGAAGAAATACTCCTATTCCTCCCAAAACATTTGAGAAAACCTGCATTATGCTTCCCCTTCATGTGTTGTTAGAAAACAGTTTCACTAAAATTATATCATGTTTTCTTTGCAAAAATGGGTTAAAATTGATACAATTGTCACAACTTAATTTAAAAGAATAAAATGAAGGTATAATATTAAGCAGACGATCGGCACATCCGGCCGTTTGTTTTTTATCCCGGTTATTATCCGGTTATTCCAAGCATTCCGCTCACAACAGGCCTTTTGTTGACATATAGTAACAAAAAAGGATTTGTTGCAAGGTGGGAATATATGACAACATATGAAGTAACCAGGACTCAGCATTCCGGAACCGTTTGGTCACTGCCGCCCGGATTGTTGAACAGATTTAAGCTTATGAAGGGTGAATCAGTCACCCTGAAGTTTGGCTCTTCACGGGCAGAAACTGCCGTTCTGCCGCTTGATTCAGCTCTTGGCCCCCACCCGGTCAATAATGTGGGCCTTTCAAAGATGGGGTTTTCCCCCGAACTGTTGAAATGTTTTGGTATTCCTGACGGTACCTCTTTGATGATTAAACCTAAGGGCAGCCGGGTCTTCCGACTGGGTCCCCTAGTGGGAGTGCTGGCTTTTTCCCGTCATGTTCCGGAGAAACTCGGCTTCTACCATAAATATGCCCATCTATTCAAAAACCGAGGCATACTATACATTTTCTCCGGAAAGGATATTGATCTAAACACGAAGACAATTCAGGGATATTATTTTGACCATGGATACAGTACCTGGAAACAGGGAAGATTCCCTTTCCCTGATTCGGTGATTAACCGTATCTACCCGGAATCCGCCAAAATCCATGGTCTTATCGAAGCCGTTATCGGTCCGGGCAGGATTTTCAACAACAAAACAAGTATCAGCAAATCAGACTTTATCAGGACCCTGGGAAGTGATAAACTGCTGAAAAATCATATACCGGACACGAGGTTATTAAAAACCGTTTCTGATTTGACCGAACAATTAATAAAACATAAAAACGTCTATCTTAAACCCGTCAATTCTATGAAAGGAAAAGGGATTATCCTTGTTAAACAAACGGACGGGGGTCTCGAATGCAGGTTCAGAAAAGGCACCGAAGATGTAACCCGTTTCATAGCGTCTGCCGCTGAAATCACGGATGTTTTGAGGAGCGCAACTTCGAATAAATACAGGTACCAGGTCCAACAGGCTATTAACTGTATGGAATTTCATGGAGGGCCTTTTTCCATCAGGACCTGTCCGATGAAAAACGGCAAAAACCAGTGGGTCCTGCCCGGCATGGTAGTAATAGGGCCATATGGAGACAGCCCTATTACAAACTATTCTGCAGGAGGTAAACGGATCCCCCTGAAGGAACTTTTTAAAGAAATAATACCAAAAATTCCTTATAAAAAAGAAGATTTTCTCGGCCTGATTGGGGAACTGACGCTTAGGACGGCAGGTGTACTTGACGAACGGTTCGGCCCTTTGGGCGAGCTGGGTATAGACCTGGTGGTGGATAAACTCGGTAAACCCTGGCTTCTTGAAGCAAATGGCAATCCGGCGAGAACACCGGCTTTTATACAGACCGAATTCCCTTTATGGCGTGGGCAGTTATACCGGTACCTAACCGATTATTCGGTATACCTGGCAGGGTTTAGCACATAAGACCGGTTGTTGGGAAATGTCCGGGGTTAAGGAACCCAGCCTTCCTCCCCTATCAGAGGGACAAACCGGACTGTACCGAGGCTTTCCTGAATAAAAAAACCGTCAGCAGTTCTTTTGATCCTCACCAGTTCCTGAAAAAAGGAATCCCCTACCGGAATTACCAGGTATCCCCCGGGTTTGAGCTGCTCACACAGGGATTGGGGTATTCCGGGCGCCCCTGCGGTGACTTGTATACCATCGAAAGGAGCCTCTTCCGGCCAGCCTTTTGTACCGTCACCGACCTTAACCCTGACATTGTTATAACCCAGCTCTTTAAGGCAGGACCCGGCCTGGCGGGCTATCGTCTCATGCCGTTCTACCGTAAAAACCCTGGATACAATTCCAGACAACACTGCAGCTGCATATCCTGAACCGGTGCCTATTTCCAGGATACGGTCAGTGGATTTCGGCTCCAGGGCTTCTGCCATTAATGCGACCATGAACGGCTGGCTTATCGTTTGTCCCTGGCCTATGGGAAGCGGTTTATCTTCATAAGCCCGGTCCTGTACATCAGGCGGAACAAACAGGTGGCGGGGTACGGCCAGCATGCTGTCCAATACAGCTGTGTTGTTAACCCCGCGGGCTGCTATCTGTTCTTCAACCATAATCCTTCTCTCTTGGCCGCGTCCAGCCGGGGGAGGGGCTCCGGTGTCGGTAAAATTCATTCTTTGATACCTCTTATTATTAGCGTTAAACGATTAGTTCGATAATGTTCCGATCAATTCCTTTTATTCCTATTTAATTGTCTGAAAATCGAGCACATTATATCAAATGAGCTGCGTCCCATGTCCGAAACACGGGGCGCAGCCCATTTGCAGCAGTCTCTCAATTCCTCCCTAGTGGAGCAGATGTCTTCTGGCGATAATATTATAGATGTTACCGGCAGAACCTTTTGGCTGATAATCGAATCCCTGCCTCTGCAGTTCTTCTACCAGCATGTCCGTTTCATGGGCGTCGTTTGAATTCACCATAATGGTCAGTTCACCGTCAGGTCCCATCCTGCCGATAGCATCCCTCAGCCTGTCCACTCCCGGGTAACCCAAATTCCCGTTCCTGAAGTCCAGTGTTATGTTCATCCGGTTACCTCCTTTAATAAACAACATTCTTAATTAATCAGCGTCTAACCCCAAAGTCCTAATATAGTATTTGAAAAATAACCAAAATATATTTTGCTGACAGACAAAAGAAAATGTGATACAGTAACGAATCCCCGGTCCCGGAATAAAATATAATTGAGGAGTGGATGTGATATGATAAAACTTGCTTTATGCCAAAAACAGTGCTGTCCCACTGTAGAAGCTGCTAATGACCGGTTAATTATCAAAGATGATTTTGGCGGACATGTAACCCTGACCCGGGACCAGCTCAAGATACTGGTTGAATTGTACCCCGAACTTGAAAAAGAGATGAACAAATGTTAATAGATTTATTATTTATCCTGGCTGTCCGTTTCTTCTTGTTTGATTTTATTTTGTTTAAGAAAGTACGGGAATATCTGGGCAGGACTCATTATGTTTTCCGGAAACTTTTCAGCTGCACCTTCTGCCAGGGTTTCTGGTGCGGCCTTATTTTTTCCCTGCTTAGCTGCCAGGGTTCATCTTTTGGAAGACACATAGAGTTCTCGTTTGTATCTGCTATAATTACCTTCACCTGGACAGTCCTGATGCACCGTTTTATTAAGGAATACGAAGACGAATATGACCTGCCGATGACGTGAAAAACACATGGCTCTTTAACGGCAAAATAATTGACGGTATCTGGAAAAACCGAGTCAGATACCGTCAATTATTTTGTATTAGAACTCTCCCTTTACTTATAAAGAATCAGCAGCCGGCATTTGTTTGATCCCGGTACCGCAGTATTTGGTACCGGACCGCTATACCGGAATATGCAAACTTCCCGTGTATCCTTAACATACCCTAACTGCAGGCAGTCAGTATTTTCCTGGGTCAATTCTACCGGAAGCCACCCTTGTGCCGTCATCTCATTATGGTAATAGGTTTCAATATCCTGGCGGCTTATATCACTCCTTAGGTCAGAAACAAGCACTCTGCCCGTATCTGCAAATTCAGCGGGCATCCATGGTTCTCCGGCCCA
Source organism: Firmicutes bacterium HGW-Firmicutes-14 (assembly GCA_002840275.1). Classification (GTDB taxonomy): domain Bacteria; phylum Bacillota; class Thermincolia; order Thermincolales; family UBA2595; genus W-Firmicutes-14. The sequence continues at coordinate 41,339 of PHAB01000002.1, read as the reverse complement.
CATATGGGCATTCATTACGCTCGACCAGCAGAACCCCTGGTACAGTGGAATATCGGCCGGCATGCTTTCTGAAATGTCTGTAGTATGTACTTTACTATGACAGGCGGCACATTCAGTCTTATGGGTATTAACGGCCAGAGTTACTGCCGGATTATTACTGTTGTGGCATGTATCACAATCCAGTGTCTTTGTCTGAGTTTTGGGATTGTTCATGTGTTCCTGGGTCAGGCTCAAAAGGTGGCAGGTCTGGCAGGCTCTGTCGAGATTATAGTTATGTATGCCTTCATGAACAGCCGCAGAATGACACCCGGTGCATTTGACAGGTTTACCGTAATACGCTTCCTTTACATTTAAGACAGCTTGGTAATTGCTGTCTCCAGGCCCGGACCGGACCATGGTCTTAATCTTAGTTGTTCCGGGAGGAAGATAAACCAACCTGGCAGGGGATGTGACCGGGTATCTCTTGTAGAGTATCTGCCCTTCTGCCGCAACGGACAGTTTCTGCCACCTGCCTTCCTGTTCAATATAGGCCAGGATATACTGTTCGTCAGCCGGGTTCCAGCCGTCAACCTTCAGGCGGCTTATTTCAAGCCCGGGGCCAGGAGCCCATTCTTCTGAAACTACTTCCAAATCCGGCCCGTAAACCACCAGGGACACAATTCCCAGGTTCAAATCATTAAATTCCTGGGTTGAGTAAATTTCAATTCCCTTGCCGGTCCCAACGTTACTGCAGAAAAAGTGGGTGCCCGCTTTTGCAGCCATCGGGCCCTGAGCAGCACTTTGGACTGTGGGGTTCGATGACCCGTGACATGTATTACAGGTGTTTCCGTTTGAATTGTGGGTCACAGTAAGAATTGCCGAATGGCAGGAGGTGCATGGCGCCTCACCGGCCTCATGGTCTGCCACAAGGTCGTGTCCCAGCCTGACTTTTGTCCCGGGTTGGTGGCAGTACTGACAATCAAAGGATTCTCTTGGCGATTTTATCGGGACTCCCGATTCAGGCCAGGTCCCCTTCCATGCAGTATGGCCGTGCGGTGGTTCAAGGTACAGGCCATAATGTGTGGAATGGCAGTCCATACAGTTGGATGCCATATTGCTCCCATCGGAACGGACAATAAGCTGTTCCGGTGAACCATAGTAATGACATGCCCCGCAAGAATGCGGGTGTCCGCCCAGCCTTATATCCACCATGTGTCCAGGGAAGTTTTTCCATGTATTGGGGTGGCAATTTTCACAGGTTGTTTTATCCGGTAACAGGTAAGCCTTTGACGGGTCATTGACATAAAACTGCCACGATCGTTCAGCTATATTGCCCGCTTCATCGGAAACTGAAAGATATACCCTATGAAGGCCGGGTATGAAATTCTTTTCGGCACTGACATTGCCACCTGAGATAGTCCCTGCTATGTCTTCATCGTCAACAGTGAACCGGGTAATGACAGAAACATTATACACCGTTGCACTAACCTGTGTGACCTGATCCTGCTGACTTAAATGAGCCGGGCTGACCGTGTTTATTGCCGGATTAGCCAGGGCAGCCGTCGAAACAGAAAATAATAAAACGATTATACCAACCATTATTTTTATCGGTTTAACGTTCAAAACGAAGTATGTATTTCTGAACATTAAATCACCTCCTTTGCAAAAAAGTTCACTAAATAATTGTTATCAATATAATTATAAATAACTTCACTTAAAAACCATGTCGATTCCCATTTTGCTAAGAAAAATTGCCGGATGAAATTATTTGTTATTTGGGTCGAAGTTAGATGTAAAAAAGAAAAACAAGGCTGCAAAACACGCCTTGTCACATAATGCGCTCTGTATATGGGCTGGTATCAAGGACAGCAAATTCCGACTAAATTTATTTTTCCGACAGCTTAACCGCCGCTAAGAACTCTGTTGGTCTCCCAGCATCCTGGCCAGGTCTGCTTTGGCATCACCACTGATTAATTGTAAACCGAAGTTCTTCTGCAGCACCTCAACTACCCCGGGTGATAAGAATTCCGGCGCTTTGGGCCCGATAGTTATATTCTGAACGTTTAGACTTAAGAGCCCCAACAGGATTGCCACAGCCTTTTGTTCAAACCAGGAAAGAACTATGCTGAGGGGCAGGTCATTTACGGTACACTCAAAGGCTTCTGCCAGGGCCAGGGCAATCTTGGTGGCCGACCCTGAATTGTTGCACTGGCCCAGGTCTATATACCTGGGAATCTCTGTCCCTTCGATATTACCGTAGTCAATGTCATTAAACCTGAATTTGCCGCAGGAAGTAGTGATGATGATACAATCTTTGGGAATTGACAGGGCCAGTTCCCGGAAATAGTCCCTGCCTTTAGTGGGAGCGTCACACCCTGCAACCACAAAAAACCGCCTGATTTTGCCCGCCTTAACCGCATCAATAATAAGAGGAGCCATAGGCAGGACACTTTGATGATGATAGCCCGTAATAAGGGTTTCATCTGAGTGTACGTCCGCCGGTGGAAGAGACAAAGCCTTCTCAATCACTGGTGTAAAATCCCGGTCCGTGATTTTTGTGGCACCTTCCACTCCGGCTACCAGGTAGGTAAACATCCTGTCCCCGTAATTCTTATTCTTTATCGGCATTACACAGTTGGTTGTGGCCAGAATGGCCCCCGGAAACTTGTCAAAGACCTCCCTCTGGTCATACCAGGCCTTGCCGACATTACCCTTCAGGTGTTCATGTTTATTAAGCTCAGGGTAACCGTGAGCCGGGAGCATTTCTGAATGGGTATAAATATTGATTCCCTTGCCCTCAGTCTGGTTCAACAATTCTTTCAACGCCAGTAAATCGTGGCCTGTGACCAGAATACAGTGTCCTTCCACCTTGTTGCTGGTAACCCTGACCGGGCGGGGAATCCCCAGTTCCGTTGTATGGGCTTTATCCAATAAATCCAGCACCTTGACAGTGGCTGACCCTACCTTCAGGCACATATCAATATGCTCCTGCAGGTTAAAATTCGCATTGGTCAGAGTTAAGAAGAGGGCTTCATGGGTAACAGCATTGACATCGGGGTCTTCATACCCAAGTTCCCGGGCATGTACAGCATATGCCGCTATCCCCTTCAGGCCGAAAATAATCGTATCCTGTAAACTGGCCAGGTCCGGGCTTTTCCCGCAAACCCCAGCCTGGGTGCATCCACCTGCCGGAGTATACTCACACTGGTGGCAATGCATTTTCCTTGGCGGAGCTTCGGGTTTTCTCTGAACCTTTTCACCTTTGAAAATACTGTCAAAAATTCCTGCCATAATTGGTTTTACACCACCTGTTTTTGTGTTTATTATTCTCAATTTCCATCAATATTATGGGATGCAGAGATTCAGCCGGAAAAAAAAGAAGCTGCCGGTAAATTTCATTTAGATATATTGTCGTTTTGTGGGTTTTTTGTAAATCCGGTGCCACTTTAGGCGGGCACCGGGGTGTTTGTAATATTTATCAGTAAGCTGGGCGACCGGAAGCTTGCGGCTATTCGAAACAAACACATCGGTTTTGTGTTTCAGGCCTTTAACCTGCTCCCCCAATATACAGCCTGGAAAACGTGGAACTGGCCGGGCTCTACAGCAGAATGCCTCCCCGCACCGCCAGGGCTATTGTAAATTCCCCGTCAGTAATCCTGGCAGACGAACCTACCGGAAGCCTGGATTCCAAAACCGGAAGAGAGGGTTTTGTCCAGGCAAGGATTACTCTCACTTATGATGATGTCCTGGCAATAAGAGGCAACAAAGATATTGCCGCCGTAACCGGTATCCTGCCCGGTGTTGACCGGCTTAACGACCTGGATATACTGACTTCCACCACAGGGGTTGATGAAGACCTGTCCAGGGTTTCTGATATTGATTTAAGATACGGACGCTTTTTTACAAAAAAAGAACGGGTCGACAAGGCCCGTGTGGCGGTTATTGGAGATCAGGCTAACAAAGAATTGTTCAAAGGCGGAGATTCGGTCGGAAAGACATTTAAAATGAACAACGTGGATTACAAAGTTGTAGGTGTTCTTGCTTACAAAAAACCGGAAAATATGGGGCCCCAGGGTGAGGACCTGAATATAAAAATATACCTTCCTGTCACTGAAATGCTTGCCCGTTCTGAACCCGCCGGCCAAAACATAAGCCAGATTATTGTAAAAGCCACATCAGCAGAAACGGTTAAACCGGCCGAAAAAACAGTCAGGCGTATTTTACTGAAAAACCATGCTGATGAGGAATTTTCAATTCTCAAACAACAGGACATGCTGAATGCCATCTCAAATATCCTGGGCATCCTTACTACTGCCCTGGGCGGTATTGCCGCTATTTCGCTGCTGGTGGGCGGAATCGGCATCATGAACATCATGCTGGTTTCAGTGAGTGAACGGACCCGTGAAATCGGTGTGCGCAAGGCCATAGGAGCCAGCCGCCGCGACATCCTGGTCCAGTTCCTGATTGAAGCCGTTGTCCTAAGTATGATTGGCGGCCTGTTGGGCCTGATGGCGGGTTTAGGAGGCGCCCGGCTGCTGCCGGCTGCTGTCCCGGCCATCCATACCGCGGTGTCAATCCCCGCAATCATTATCGCTATCCTCTTTGCATTACTGGTCGGGATATTTTTCGGTGTTTATCCGGCCACGAAAGCCTCAAAACTTGACCCAATAGACGCTTTAAGAATAGAATAGCTGTTTCAGAGGCCAGTATTCCCTTATTTACCGCCTCTTAATCCATCAGTAATGAGTTCTATATGCCCGGCAATGAGACGCTCCTGCTGTTCTTCAGGGATATTCTCAACGATCATTCTGATAACAAGTCCAAAGGCCGATGCCCAGACAGCCTGCGCCTTTATTTCCATATGTTCATCACCTGCTTCGGGTTCCCCATTCAAGTGTTTTTCAGGCAATGGCTCTTTAGACAATTCCTTTACTACTTGGGCCAACATTCCCACGGCCGGTCTTTTTTCGACAGCGCCCCGGCAAAGAACCGAAGTATATTCCAGCACACCGGTTGAGTTATTCAACATGATGTTTTTATATATTTCCCGGTTTTTCATGGCCCATTTAATGTATTTTTTTAAAAATTCTCTTAGAATTGTCTCCGGATTTTGATTATTTATTTCAACTGCCCGGAACTGATCGACAACTTCCCGGTATTTACCGACCAGCAAATGTTGCATGATATCCTCTTTGTTTTCAAAATAATGATAGATTATTGCCGGAGAATATTCGATTCTGTCTGCTATTTTTCTGACCGAAAGGCTGTCAATCCCTTCTTCGGCGACAATTGCCCCGGCAGCGTTAAGTATTAAATTACGCTTTTCGTCCCTTTCCCTTTGCTTCCGTTCTTTGATGCCCATTTAATCAGCTCCCTGTCAGCATTGGTAAACTTGAGGCTCATTATGTTCAAAATTAATAAACGTCAGGCTTGTTGTATTCCACTTCAGTAACCTCAAATTGGAACCAATTGAAATCACCTTCGGGCAGCTTCCAGGTCACTTCTCCCCTGACGGGGATGACAATCCCGTGGAATTCATTGTAACCACTGAATTGCACATACCAATCATACAGATTGTATTTACCTTCCTGTTCCCAATACCTTTTGGCGGAAAAACTAACGGGATTTCCCTGTTGGTCAAAAACAAAAATTCCCGAGGCGGTAACCCCCTGACAGGTCATAGTTGCCTTTGCTGACGTATCATCCATGCCCTCCCATTTGATATAGTCATTCAGGGCAGCTGTTGGGAACCAAATGATTTCCGCCAGGTATCTCAGTAAGGCCCCCTGATCGATCTCCATTCCCGCTGCATCAGCTACTTTGATCAATGACATAATTTTTATCAGCATATTACCCTTACCGTTATAATACCTGTCTCTCCCGGCAATATGTATGAATGGGGCGGCCTTGACATCGGCAGACCAGATGAAGCCCGGGCTTTCGGCATTAAAATATTGTTCAGCTTCAAAGGGTATCCATGATTGCTCCGGTTTGATCCTCATTGACCCTTTTTGTTTTAGTCTTACAGTAATAATCTCCTCTTTACCAATTATTCGGGAGTTCCCCAGCCACTTTTGTACAACATCCGGCAGACCTGACAGGTCTTCCCTGGTAACTGCTTCATTTCTCCCGGCATTGACATCCTTAAAAAGCTCCTTCACTTCTGCCTGCACTTTTCTTTCAAACAGATATCTGGCTGTGATTGTTGCGATGACTGCTGCCGCTAAGACAATGATTAACAACCATAAGATATATTTCATGACATAAGCACCACCCAAGTATTATTAAACAATGTTTTATGGTTTATCACTGTTTTTATACTGAACACTGTTTAATATATAATTTAACACCTTGTGGTGAAAATGTCAACAGATATCATCTGCTAAGTTTTTTCGGTTTCGTTAACATTTATCCTGCCAAACACACTCACCTCAACAGGTTGAAACCGGTTCTATTAAAAAGGATGTTAATTCCCTCGTGTGGAATAAACATACGCAACAGATTGAAATTATAAAGGGTGAATTTTAATGAAAGAGAAGCTGTTGTGTCTAAGGGAATTACCCTTGTTTCAAGGTCTAAGTGAAGCTGAGTTTAACACCATTTGCCCGGGAAAAATTAATAAATCGGTAGCCAAAGGGGATTTTCTGTTCCGTCAGGGGGAGTATGACCCAACGATATATTTAATTAAATCGGGGAAATTAAAACTCATTCAAAATAACGAGGATGGAAGAGAAATAATTATTAGTATTGTAGGCTCAGGGCAAGTATTGGGGGAATCAGCGTTGTTTCAGGAAAGCGAGCTGCAATTCAGTGCCGTTGCGTTAGAAGATGCAAAGTTGTGCGGCTTTAACCGGCAGGGCCTGGAAATGATTATTCAGCAGAATCCGGATTTTGCCATCAAAATTATAAATCATTTGGCCTGGAAATTGAACACAACTATGCAGCAGGTAAGTGAATCTTCGGCAGGGTCTGTCAGGGAGAAACTGCTAAGGCTGCTGATTAGGTTTGCTAATGAATATGGTAAGACAATATCTGATATGGTAATTATTGAACTAAATATAACCCAGCAGGATATGGCCAATATGATTGGGGCTTCACGGGTCAAGGTTGCGCAGGTTTTAAAGGAATTCAGGTCTGCCGGAATTCTAAGCAGGCATGGAAGGTATTATATGCTAAAAACCGATTTTTGTGTGAAAAACTCCGGTATACTCGGGTAATTTCTCCATAATAAATCATTATAAATCTCAAAAATGTAAACTTATTTACAGAAATTCGATAGATTGAGGATTAAAATAGTCTAAAGGAGGTGATAACTTGGCTAAGTTAACGGATGATATGAAAGAGTTTATTGAGAAAATCAAATTATGTGTTGCCGCCACCGCTGATAAGAACGGTATGCCAAATGCTTCATTCAAAGGTTCTCTTCAGATTTTGGATGATGAACACCTGGTTTTTGCAGATATCTTCTCTGCTAAAACAAGAAAGAACTTACAGGAAAATAATAAGATATGCATAGTTGTGGCAGACCACAAGAAAATGGTTGGCTACCAGTTTAAAGGTGAAGCTGAACTTTTGGACCAGGGTGAGCTCTATAACAAAGTTTGTGCCGCAGTAGAAGGGTTGAATATGAATCTGCCCAAACCTGCATATGTAGTCAAGACAAGAATTACCGAAATTTATCCCGCCCCTGCCGGCAGGTAATTTAGTTTATTCAAAGGCTAATCGCAGATGGAGTAAAACTCCATCGAAGTAATTTCCCTAAAAAAACAACAATACGCACTCAAAATTAGTGTGTATTGTTGTTTTTTTGGAATCTGCTCAACCTTCCCAGTTAACTCCTGGCCGTGTTAATCTCTATTAACCTGGCAATCCCCCAGGCAAGAATGGCATACACGATCATGCCAATAACGGTAGATGGTTCAAATACCGCTGTAGTTACATTTCCTTTTGTGACAGAAGACCGAAAAATGCTGGCAAATGGGGACAGAAATATTTGGGTCAGTGAATAGATAAAAGATACAAACCCGCTTGCGGGGTTGGCCCCTAAAAGTTTGAACACCAGGCGAAAGGCAAATAAAACTTCTAAAATACCCAGGATATAATAGACCATTTGCCTGGCCTTTAGATTTCCATTATCATTTTTATTAAAATTCAAGTGTTCCATGTGATTCCCTCCGTGTCAATTTTTTATGCAGAATTAGCAGTGATTTGATACTAATATCATGTACTGGAAGGTTCAATTTAATGTAATAGGGTTCAAGGCAGCACATGCATATAGCACACATGAATGTGGCACACGTGCATATAACATACGTGCATATGACAATTGAAGGAAATTTGTACTATTATAACGAATGAAGAACATAGATTTTCAATAAGGAATTAGGACTGCGAATTTTTGACATGAAGGAAGGTTGATTATGAAAGTTCTATTAGTGACGTACTCCCACCACCTATGCTAGCGCTAAGAGGTATTGGGGGATTATCTTCTGGAAGGATTACAGAAGAATGGTTTTCAGACAAGCAAAATAAACATATACAAATTGCTCGCGTCTGATAATGGAAGCGAGGAATTAATCAATGCTGTTAATACGTGTGATATTCTAATTATCTCAAGCCCGCTGCATGTAGACAGTACTCCGGCAATGGTAGTCAGGGCTATGGAGATAATTGCCGGCAGCAGGCGGGGAAAAAAGCAGGTTAAGAATCAGTCAATGCTCGCTATTTGCAACTGCGGCATTCCTGAAGCACACCAAAATCATACGGCTTTAAGCATTTACAGGTATTTTGCAAGAGATGCCGGGTTTGCATGGGTTGGTGGACTGGCGCTGGGCGGAGGTGGTTCAATAAATGGACAGCCTCTGGCAAAACTGGGAGGCAGGGCCAAGAATGTCATTAGATCACTGGATTTAACGGTTGCTGCCCTTGTAAATGCAAATCCGATACAGGAGGAAGCTGTAAATTTGATGGAAAAATTCATATTTCCCCACTGGCTGTATTTATTGTTTGGTAATATTGGGTGGAGAATTCAGGCAAGGAAATGAGGCGCTCATAAAAAGCTGCATAACCGGCCCTATGAAAGTTAACAAACCGGCCCACATCATCTGACAACGCTAGTTTATTAATATTTAGAGCCTCTTTTGCTGTAGTGATGGTTTGGGATTATGCGTATTGATTTTGCTTTAGTTTTTATCTGTTCAGAAGTAGATTCGGTTGGTTGAAGGTAATTGTTTACAGGTTTTATGTCATATAACGATGAATCGCCAAGTTTGGCAGCAACAAAAGTTGTAACTATACCGTATGCGGCGTGACTAACCATGTACGACAGGTTACTGGCAGCGTCTTTAGGCCTTACAGTATTTTGGGGCAGGGCTCCAAGAGCAAAGGTAATGAAAGAACCCATTGCTATTCCGGAAAGTAGTCCCTTAGTTATCAAGCTGTCTCGACCGGTTTTTGATAGCATAAATACTGTTCCGATTCCTCCTAAAGAACCCATTCCAAAATCTAATAAGCCTCCAAGAACCTGACCTTTAATGTTTGTCGCTTCATTTTTGTTTTTGACCCAAACTCCCGCTGCAGTGCCACGGAAAGACTGTTGAGAGATCTTCTTTTTGACAGATAGTTCATCGATTACAGTTTTTACCAGATTTCCTGCTAAACCAGCTACGATTCCTAATGTGACCCTGTCTTTAATTTTAAACATCTATATCACCCCAATAGTTTATTTATTAGTATTTTTCCTGATTTAGGTCTTATTATCACTGGAAAAATCGTGGAGTTATATTCTTAAAATGCGGAGAGGGTATGAATGGAATTTTGCATTACATCAAATAAAGGAATTCTCAAACAGGCTGATGAATTGCTATACCAGGTTTTATGGCAACCTTTTGGTCTTCCCCGGGATACCAGAAATAAGTTCGAGATTATCGGGGAAGAAATGGTCTTTGTTGCAGTACAAGAAGATCGCGTCATTGCAGCGTTTGTGCTTATCAACCGGGGCAAAGAAGCAGAAATCAGGCATGCTGCTGTCCACCAGGAGTTACATCGTTCCGGTATTGGCAGGACTTTGTGTAAAATGGTTTTGGACTATGTGAAGGCTCATGGAGTGAGGAAAATTGAGGTTTATGGCAGAAATACTGCTATTGCATTCTGGGAAAAGCTAGGTTTTCAAGATGAATCGGGTTGGCTGGATCATGATCTTTTTATAAAGTATGGTATCAGGTTTAAGAAAATGGTTAAGATTGTTTAGCCTTTGAAACGGGCAGGCGCCCTGGTTGACAAGAGCTTACGCGTTGTTCGCATAGCGTACGGCTTTATTTAGGATTTCTTGCAGACGATTGGGGTCATTGGCCTCGGCATAAATACGCACGATAGGCTCCGTACCGGAAGCGCGGAACATCACCCAGCCGTCCGGCAGGTACAGCTTGCATCCATCCAGCAAATTGCTTGACAAAAACTTCAGCCCGTCAAACTCCTTAGGCGGGTTCCCGGCAAGCGCCTCCATGAGGCGTTCCTTTTTTCCATTTCCAGGTGTATATCTTCCCGCTCATAATAGAACCGGCCCAGTTCCCCCATCATCTCGTCAATCAACTGCCCCAGTGTTTTGCCATAAGCTGCTACCATCTCAATCAAAAAATATCCCAGCATCACGCCATCCCGTTCGGGGATATAATTTTTCATACCAATGCCGCCTGACTCCTCACCGCCGAGCAAAATATCCTCATTCAGCATCAGTGTGGTAATGTACTTAAAGCCAACCGGCGTTTCGTAAAGGTTCAGGCCGTACTTCTGCGCCACTCGCTTCACCAGTTCCGATACTGTTATCGTCAGCGCAATATCACCGTTCCATCCACGCTTCTCCACAAAATATTTTATCAGGAGAGCCATAATCTGGTGGGGGTTGATGAAACGACCGCCGGCATCCATAGCGCCTATGCGGTCACCGTCGCCATCGGTCGCCAGGCCGATGTATGCCTTGTGTTCCTTCATCGTCTGTCTTAGGGCGGCCAGGTTCTTCTCAATCGGTTCAGGGTTTACCCCGCCAAAGGAGGGATTGAACTCACTATGCAGTTCAATCATATCCAGTCCAAAGGCTTTCGCCAATTCACCCGGGCAGCCCATCGCCGCACCGTGCATCACATCAAATATGATTTTCCCTTTGAAGCCGGTCAATGTTTTGGGATCCAGCATAGCTTTGACGTGTTCCAGATATGCCGTTTGGGGCGCAAAATATTCAACCACTGACGGCAGGGTTACTTTCGGGAACGTGCGTCCACTGTCTTCCAAAGGCCGGACACAGTTGGCAATCTCCGCCATGATTTCCGGTGAAGCTGAGCCACCGTAAGCGGCCTTGAATTTGAGTCCGTTATATGCAGCCGGATTATGGCTGGCAGTAATCATCACCCCACCGGCAGCGGCGCGGTCTCTTACCTGCCAGCTCAGCGCCGGCGTTGTCAGGATACTGTCGGCCAGCCAAACCTTAATCCCTTGGCCGGCCAGCACGGCTGCACAGTCGGCCGCATACTCCGCTGACAAAAACCGCGCATCATAACCAACGGCGATGCCCTTGCCCGCCTCGCCGCGACCGTTAATATAGTTGGCAATGCCTTCGGAGACCAGGCGGACGTTATTAAAGGTGTAATCTTCGCTGATAATCCCCCGCCAGCCGTCGGTACCAAATTCTATCAATCAAAGCCCCCCTTTTTCTATGTGCTGACCTTGTCCAACACACGGCATAATCAATCGAGATAGGAAACCTGGTCCGCGAAAGAGGGAACAGGCGGCTGCCTCCGCCGCCCGCAAGGATAATAACTTTCATGGAAGAATCACAATCCTTTCATGCTGCGCCAAAGCCAGACCGGCAATACTGTAGCCGATGATGCTTTCAGCCCCTTGGTTGCGGTTGATGCCGTCTGACATGATGCCATCGGAGCATCCCCCGGTCTCACTGTCTATCAGGGATTCACGCCGGGAGTTCTCACCTAAATACCATGCGAAACTCCGCCGTGCCAGCTTCAGCATTTCGCAGTCTCCGGTAGCCTGATAAGCGGCCAAGTGGGCCAAAGTGGCCGTACACGCCTCAATAGGCTGCTCGTCATACTTCGCCTTGTCCCCACCCCGCACAAACCATCCATTACATCCCACCGGCCGAAAAAAACCGTCATGAAACGTAACCTGGTCAAGAAACTCCAGACTTTCCTGAGCCACAAGAATCAATTTATCCTGTTCCAGGCGGCGGTAAGCCGCAAACAAAGACCACGGCAACACGGCATTGGCATATGTAAGGCTTTCCTCAAACCACCGCCAATTCTGATCCCCGCCTAAGCGGGCAAACCGGTCGACGAGGGAATCTGCCAATCCAGACATAAGGTAATCAACTTCTGGATCTTCGATAAAACTAAGGCCAATCAGAGCATAAGCTTGGCCGCGAGACCATTCCAGGGTTGAAATCTTGGGCAGGGCACAGCTGACTGCAACAGCACACGATTCTCTGACTCCGCGGGGCATAACTGACGAGGCCAGAGTATACCCTAAAGCCCACAGACAGCGGCCGAAGCAATCCTCTGAGCCCTCCCTTTCAGTGAACTGCCGGTTATACGTCATAAAGTTGCGGAACCCGCCGCTTTCATCCTGAGCATATAAGACAAACCCCAGATAGCGATAGACCAGCGCGAGATAAGCAGGCTTTGGGAGTTTCTCATAGAGCATCACTGCCATAATCAGCGCCCGGGCGTTGTCATCAGTGCAGTAACCCTCCGTAAGGTTGGGGATACTAAACCGGGCATGTTGGAACATGCCTGTGTCATCGGTCATCCGGAAGATATGGGCATCATCAAAGGTTTCTGTAAATTGATCCATTTATTCTACCAGTACTCCCTTCGGCTTGGGTCTTTCCATGATGTTGGTGCCGATTCGCAATCCTTGCGGTTTGGGTCTTTCCATGATGTTGGTTAATAATTGCATTCCCTTCGGTTGGGGCGTTTCCATAATGCCGGTGAACAGCCTGGCGTAGCGACCGGCGACATTGGCCCACGTCATCTCCCGGCCGACAGCCAGGGTCTTCATTTCCATTTCCTTTTTTTTCGCGGGGTTGTCGAGTACACCTCTGATGCATGACGCCAGAGATTCGGAATCCCTGAATTCGGCAAGCATTCCCCGGCCGTCTCCCAGCAATTCCTGAGCATAGCGGTATGGAGTCGATACGACGACCCGCCCACATCCCACAGCATACGCCAGTGTCCCGCTGACCGCCTGCTCTTTGGACAGGTACGGCGTCATGTAGATGTCGGACAAATTGAGATAGGTTATTACTTCTTCTTTAGTCAGGTACTTGTCGATAAACCGGATATTATCCTTTACCCCAAGGTTTTTAGCTAAGGAAACGAGGCTCTCCCTGTAGCTTTCGCCATTTAGCTCTTTGACGCATGGATGGGTTTTGCCCAGAATAAGGTAAACCAGGTTTTCGTATTCCGGTACAACTTTGGCCACAGCTTCAATTCCATATTCCAGCCCCTTAGCCGGACTTAAGAGACCAAAACTACTAATGACCTGCTTGCCAGCTAAGCCATAACTGACTTTTGCTTCTTCCCGCGGCTTAACGGGCAGACTTGGCACACCGTGGGGAATGACCGCTATTTTGCCAGCCTCAATACCATATGTCCCGGTCAACAGCGGAACTGCGCTTTGAGCCATCGTCACCACCATTGAGGCAAGTCGTCCAAGTTCCCAGAGAACCAGCTTTTGTTTTAGAGATGGGTCCATAAGTACTGTATGTGTCGTGATAATAAATGGTATCGTTAAATTCTTGGCTAAATCGATAATGTATTCACCGCATTCTCCGCCGAATATCCCATATTCATGCTCGATGACCAGCAGGTCGGTATGAGTGTTTGCCCATCTGGCAGTCTGGAAATAACTGGCGCGGTTGTGCTGGCTGAGTTTGGCTGCCACCCGCGAGTCTTCGTATTCCTCTGTATTTGTCACCGCAATAACGGTCGGTCGGAACAAAGGAGCTTTGTCGATTTCGTTCACCAAATCCTCGGTAAATGTGGCCAACCCGCAAACCCGCGGCGGATATGTACTTAAAAAGGTTATAGTCCTTATTTGGTTCGTAGTTTTTATCTTCATTGGCTTCCTCCTTTTTCAAACTGTTTAAAAGCAGATTTTATCAATAAATTGTCTCGTCCTTCGGTTCCGGACATTTTCGGAGATACTCCAGCAAGTCGCTGATGGAGGCCGTAGCCAAAGCAATGCACGTGTCTGCTCCCCCGTAGTACATTTTTAGCATTCCGGTCTTATCGTCCAATACCCAGCCACCCGGGAAAACCACATCGGCCACATCTCCCTGCCGTTCATACCACTCTGCCGGGCCAAACACCCATTCCTCACTCCGGCGCAAAACGTTAAGAGGGTCGTCCAGGTCAAGCAATGCCAACCCAAGCCGGTAAATGGCCCCGGCGCAAGTCAGGCGCACCCCGTGGTAAAGCATAATCCAGCCTTCAGCGGTTTCCATGGGAGGAGTACAAAGGCCAATTTTGCCGCCATCCCACCATCCGCCACGGCGGGCGTGCATCAATACCCGGCTGTTACTCCAATGAACCAGGTCGTCTGAATATGAGAGCCAGATATGTGCTCCCGGCACGTAGTTAGTAACAATCGGCCGGTGAATGAGTCCCCATTTACCGTTGATCCTGCGCGGAAAAAGCGCGGCATCTTTGTCTTCCGGCGGCATAACCGGTCCGAGCCGCTCAAAATGTACAAAATCGTCTGTTAGCGCCATGGCCACCAGCGGACCTCCACGAGAATAGGCAGTGTAGGTGATGGCCCACTTGCCCGATTCTGCGAGCCAGGTAATCCGCGGGTCTTCTATTCCCCATAGTTCCTCCGGATGGTTGTACGGATCAGACTCCAGGGTCGGCAATCCGTCAATTTGCCAGTTGCCAACCCCGTCTTCACTGATGGCCTTGGTAAGGTGGGAGAATCCCCGTCTGTCTTCCACCCGGGCAAGTACCAGGAATTTACCGTGAAAATTAGTCGCTCCTGGATTGAACACCGTATTTGCTTGGTACGGCCAGTCTTTGGCCGTTAATATCGGGTTGTTCGAATTCCGCAAAAAAAGCTCTTTAAAGGTATTGTCATGGCTTTTCAGTTTAGTCTCAAATTTCTTCTTAATTAAAAAAACCTCCTAAGTGTTCAATCAGTGCAACCAACCGGCGAATTTAATTTAGGCATGCTCTCATAAGAAAAAACGGCGCCGCAATCACAAGCGTATATTTAATACGCCAAGATTGCGGTGCCGCTATGCTTCCCTGCGAGATACAATTTTTCTTATTTTAGCAAACTCCGGCCTGCCTCTGGCATTGTATATTTTTACAATACTGTTAATTTCTTTATTGTTGAATCGATCCCTTATATCATCCCGGCAACCGAGAACTTTGGTTCCAACCAGGTCCATACACTCATAATCTTTATATAATTCTATTTCCACAATGCTGTCCCTGCTAACCTTGTGGGAAGCGGTATCGTTTACTATCTCAACGATTGTAGCACTATCATAGCCTTGAAATAAAACTTTCTGATTCTTAATCCCACCCCACAGGGCCTTTCCAATTTTGCTATTCAGACTTACACGGTTATGAACACTCTCATCTTCCGGATTATCCGTAATGTTAAATGTTTCATAAACCGTCTTTATTTCATCATTCACAGTTTTCTGGCATCTAAGCGTCACAACACTGTTTAATCTGACAAAGTTTCGCGCATTGGCTTCCGCTTTTGCTCTGTGATGCATTTTGCGCCCCCCTTTTCCACCGGCACTCCGATTTATCATTGCTTAGTTTTTGTTCTATTTTCCTATTGTTGATTAAGATCACAGTAATTGCCATACATCTCCAGCCATTTAGGCCAGTCATAATCCGGTTGTTCTTTTAGAGTGTTTACAACCCTGTCAAATGTTTCTTTGTCCAATTGCAGGTAAGTATCGCCTGGCCGGGGTCTAAAATCTATTCCGGCTTCTTTAAGAGTCAGCCCCTCCTTAAAACCCACAATCTGTTTATGGGGAACAACGTAAGGCCAACGAGGATATTCCTGTTCTTGGTTAGGCCATTTTAAAGCACCTTCTTCAATTGTCCCTGTAATCTCGGTTACAGTTACAACCCTTTTAATTGGATGGGCAAGGTAGATCAAGCACAACATACCTGGTTGCATGCTTTTTGCTATGTTATATCTTTTTTTGGGAAAAGCAATCCTCTCCGGGGCTTTCCTGGGCCAATCCGCATACAAAATTTTCAAACCATAAGAACTGCCGACCTGAAGCTCATCACTTAACTCATTTATCTGTCTTAGGGTAAATAACATCCGCCCTCTTGGTGTAAGTACGGGGTTAACTTTTCCCTCCTGAACCCACCTCCTAATCGTTAGCTCCGATTTACCCAGTTCTTTTGCGGCAACATCTAAAGTAAGGTATATTTCCCTATTTTCGGTTAAAAGCTCAAGTTTCTGTTCAACCGCTTGAAGCCTTTCTTCCATTCCCTCAATTAGTTTGCTAATATCCACCAAAATATCCCCCCTCAATTACGATTATAGATTATTTTTTATCTTTAGTCAAGATGAATGATTTTTTTTCATCATATTTTCCAGGTTTAATATCCTTACGCCCTTATCCCGAAAAAAACACTAGCGGTAAAAAACCCTGGAAAAAGTACAGATAAACATTCCCCCGGATTAACAAAAAAGGCCACCTTTTTTGGGTGGCCTAAAATCCCGGAAAGCAAATAAGCCTTGGACAGCATTGTTCCGGATGAAGTAAATATAGAACCCGCTTGAATGGATTTTTTAGTTCTGCTAATAATCAACTGAGGGTTCCTCCGGAACTTCGTACAAATCTTCATAGTCTATAACTTGATTTGGGCTTGGCATCGAAATTTTGAAATAAGCATTGTTGGGATTCGATACTTTGGAATTGGTTTTTAAAGACAGTTCAAAATGCCCCATATCCGGCAAGTCCATTTGTGTATTTAAAGAGGTTTTACTGCTGACAATGATATTGTTTTTAATCCCAACCTCCATATTAAAATCAAATACAAGACTGTCCATAAATTCTTTCATTTCAGCCAAATCTTCCAATGACATATTTTCCATGCTTCCTAAACCCTTTTGAAGGTTAAGTACAGCATCAACCAAATCCTGTTTTTTAATGTTCCAGGTATAGAACTTCATATCTCCCTGGATGGTCAATTTAAAGTGATTGTTATCTACTAACGGTACCAGGGCATTAAATATCGTTTGAGCCTCTTTAAAAGAGTTAACATCCAGTTCCATCTGAGTATTTACAAGGGATTCACGGATCTGCTCAATTGACTGTGTACTTTGCGTTTTCTTTAAGTCTTGCATTGTTTCAACATCAGGGATACCAAGATCAGCGATATCTGCCTTAATCCATTTGTCCCCCACCTGAATATTGTATTGTTCCAATAGCGAAAACAGATTGCTCTTTATATAGAAGCTGTTATTATCAAAGAGGATGTTGATAGAAATTTCGTCGTAGTTCTCCAACCCACTGCCTTTGAGAACCTCTTCCAAACCACTTATCTTTATGACTGCATCCATGGACCCATTGTCTTTATTAAGTTTTGCATTAAGATCTGCATTTATCGTACCGCTAACAACTTCACCGGGGTCGATGCCGGGGTCATATTTAAAGGAATAATCAGCGGAACCGTCAATCTCTCCTGTATTGATTTCGTCATATTGATTACTTGCATATTCGTAAAAGATTGGAGCCTGGGTTTTAAGGGCATTAACAAAATAGTCGTAATCAATTATTACTACAGTCCTGTTTGCTTGATCCCATCCAACTTGTTTTCCCAGGCCTTCGGAAATAAATCTTACCGGGACTAAGGTCCTGTCGTTGACAAGAATAGGAGCGGTATCCAGTTGGAGTGTGCTTTCCACTCCGTTTTTCGTTATTATTGCATTATTGGAGTTCAGAACCAATTTCATAACAGTTCCATCTTTAGTTATGGTAATAGTCCCCGTTTGACCATCCCAATCTACATTGGCCCCAAGTTTCTCAAAAATTGTTCTCACTGGAACCATGACACGGTTATTAACCATTTGAGGTGCCACATCAAATGGGATATTTTCTCCATTTAGTTGTACTTGAATAGAATTGTCCTGCCCATAAACAGGGTAAACCGTGACGATTAACAAAGTTAAAGCAATCAATAGTGAAGTGCATTTTTTGAAAAAATATTTCTGCAAACTAAAAACCTCCCTTTATTTATTTTGCTGCTATACCTTGGTTTTGCGTCCCCATATTTTGATGGATTTGACTTCACCAGGTTTAGTGCAGACTATTTAAGCCATATAATAATTCTTCTGCCAATTTTTTCTATTCCCTTCTATTTGCATGCTAAAATTTGAGATTTTTAAAAACCAAACAAAAACCCGGGGCTTTTAAACCCCGGGATCATTTTTTGGTGGAGGTGAGGAGACGCTTATCTTATGTTTTCACATAAGCGCTGACTATATCTTGAACTTGGTTTTTCCCAAGTCCCCCGGCGTATTATGCAGGTTCCTGTTTTATTGCCACCCGCATCCTAGTACCACCCAATTGGCGGCCTATGAGTCGATATACGGCTGTTGGGTTTTCCCACATACCACTCGGTATTAGCACCACCTTTACTTGCTGAGCCTTCTCACCTACCCATCACTCGATAGGGCGACCATTGATCGAACCCCTGTCCGGAAGAGAACCCACACAAGCTGCTAAAGCGTAATCGTTATTAGCGTTTAATTTTGACCTAGACGTTGTTCCATTGATTAATTAGCCACTCATGATTGTTTTTTACATATTCCAGAAAAACTTGTTTTTGTCCGTATTCATTCAATCCCTTTAGAAATAAAATTGATTTTCCGGATGCTAATTTATTTTTGCTATGTCTGATAGTGCTTTTAATGTCGACTAATTTTATACAATTTTCAGGAGTTAAAATAATATGTCTGATATAGGGATTGAGGCGTAAACCCGCCTTTTTCCCTTCTTCAAACATTTTCACTAACAATTGTAATATATTCTTGTCTAGAGACTTTCCTTTAGTTAAATAGCTTTCTAAAGATTCCCCTTTAATTAGTTCCATGACAATATAGTTTTCACCGCAGCCATAAAACTTTGGAAATAATGGACAGTTCTTGTATTTTTTATATAACTCTACTTCGTTTTTGTTAATCTTGATGTCTTTGTTAACCTTCACACAGGTTCCTTCATCTAGTTTATAAACTTTTCCGTAAGCCCCTTTTCCCAATACAGGATAACTGTCCAATTTATCTAAAGTTACGCTGTACTCCTGGTTCTCAACCACATCCTACACCTCCAGATGTCTCGCTTCCGATAAACTTACTAAAAATACTCAGGGCAATTCATAACATTGTTAACATAACATCATCTCGCATACCAGGACTTATGATGCATACTATGTTAACCTCTTTTCCGTAGCTCCTGTTTTAGGGAAAAATCTCAATGGGACACTTTCTTGAGGCTTTAAGGATGTTTGATGCAATTCTTTGGTGATACCTTAATACCCCACCTGCCAAGGGGTTCGCCAATCTTCATAAAACAAAAAACACACCCGAATATTGCAGTTTACAAAAACCAAGGTATTGTAGTTTAGTCCCCAAACACTAGCACAATTCGACTTAAAATAAGCTAAGGCCTTCATTTTAGAAATAAGAAAATGGAACCATAAGTTTGCCACATAAAACCGGAAGCATAAGTTTGCCAAGACGGCAAACTTATGCTTCCAGTATCACATCGCGAAATGTGTTTCGCGTTAAATTTGGTGGAGGTGAGGGGACGCTTATCTTATGTTTTCACATAAGCGCTGACTATATCTTGAACTTGGTTTTTCCCAAGTCCCCCGGCGTATTATGCAGGTTCCTGTATTCATTGCCACCCGCATCCTAGTACCACCCAATTGGCAGCCTATGAGTCGATACACGGCTGTTGGGTTTCCCCACATACCACTCGGTATTAGCACCACCTTCACGTGCTGAGCCTTCACCGATAAAGCCGGGTTATCACCTATCCATCACTGGATAGGGCGACCATTGATCGAACCCCTGTCCGAAGGAGAACCCACACAAGCTTCTCCGAGCGCAGCCTGGTGATTTAGATTTCGCTCAATGCACGCCCACCGGCAGGCTTACACGTCACTATCTCGATAAATCTCGCCTCACCCCTCCGAGAATTGGGGATCGGCCAGCTCTGTTAAATGACCTCATCCACTTCACACAGAGCACAGAAGCAGAGAGGTTAGGCAGCAATTAAGCTGCTAAAGCGTAATTTTCGTTGTTGTTTAATTTAAGTTCCACCGTATTAACGGGCTTGTGGGACCCCGGCTCGCTGCTTGTGTTCATTCTTCCCCCGTCGAAACCAGTACACCCCCATATTTTTAATTGACAATTGTCAATTGTCTTTCTGCCTCTCCCGAAAAGCCTTTTCCATCTCCCTTTTGGCATCCCGGGCAGCCATGTCGTCACGCTTGTCATAGAGCTTTTTCCCTTTGGCCAGGGCCAGCTGGACCTTAGCCTTTCCGTTTTTGAAATACATTTTAAGCGGGACCAGGGTCAGCCCCTTCTCATGGACCCGGCCAATCAGTTTACGTATCTCATGTTTATGCATCAGAAGCTTCCTGGTCCTGAGAGGGTCATGATTGAACCTGTTGCCCTGGTCATAGGGGCTTATATGGGCATTATAAAGGAATATTTCCCCATGATCAACCCTGGCAAAACTGTCCTTAAGATTGGCCCTCCCTGCCCTGAGGGATTTAACCTCTGTCCCGGCCAGAACAATACCTGCCTCGAAGGTTTCTTCGATATGGTAGTCATGACGGGCCTTACGGTTTTCGGTTATTGTTTTAATATTTTCAGCCATTAAAATCATATCCCTCAGTCTGATTTTGGGGAAAGTCAACCCTCTTGGAACAGCGCACTTTTTGCCATGTCAAGAGGGTATATGTTGCTCTTCTTATGGGTGTAACGCATATATCATTATAACATATTAATACTTACTGTCAAGGGTGTCTGCCTTTATATGTCTGCCAGTTCAAAATCCAGCTGACGTTCGTCCAGATTCACCTTCTCAAGTCTTACCCGGACAGTATCCCCGATCCTGAAAGTCCTCCTTGTATGCCGTCCGGTAAGGGAGTGCTTTATGTCATCATATTCATAGAAATCGTCCGCCAGGGTGGTGATATGCACCAGGCCCTCGACCAGGTTATCCAGTTCCACAAACATACCGAATGAAGTAACTCCTGAAATCACTGCATCAAATTCTTCACCGGCCTTATCCCTCATGAACTCGACTTTCTTCAGATCAACACTTTCCCGCTCTGCTTCAGTCGCAATACGCTCCCGTTCAGAAGACTGCAAAGATGCATCAGCAGTGAAACCGGCCAGCTTATCTTTTCTCTTGGCAGGCAGTTTCCCTTTCTGCAGGACTTCCTTGATTATGCGGTGGATAACCAGGTCCGGGTACCTCCTAATCGGTGAGGTAAAGTGGCAGTAATGCTCAGCTGCAAGGCCAAAGTGGCCGAGACTTTCCTCACTGTACCTGGCCAGCTTCATTGTCCTAAGCATAATTGTACTTATCACCCGCTCCTCAGGACGTCCTGTAACTTTGTTCAATACCTCCTGGAACGCCCCCGGGTGGATATTGTTAAATCCCTTTATGCTGAGACCAAAGGTAAAAAGGAACCTGTTCAGATTAGAGATCTTTTCCCCGTCCGGTGTCTCATGAATCCGATAGACAAAAGGTACTTTTGCCTCATAAAAGTGTTGGGCCACGGTTTCATTGGTGACAAGCATAAATTCTTCTATAATTTGGTCAGCAATGGAACGGTCATATTTGGCAATTTCCACAGGCTCTCCCCTGTCATTCAGCTTGACCTTGACTTCAGGGAAATCAAAATCGACAGCGCCTCTCTGCAGCCTGCGGCCCCTGAGGATAAGACATAGTTTTTCCATATTATTAAAAGTATCTAAAAGATAGCCATACTTCTTTAAAAGTTCCGGGTCCCTGTCAACCAGTATCTTTTTGACATTCCTATATGTCATTCTCTCATCAATATTTATCACAGATTCTACAATCTCATGATTAAGTACCCTGCCTGCAGTGTCTATTTCCATGAATACAGACATTGCCAGCCTTTCCACCCTCGGATTGAGGCTGCATATGCCGTTTGACAGCTCCGGAGGGAGCATGGGAATAACCCTGTCCACCAGGTAGACACTGGTCCCCCTCTTATATGCCTCCTTATCAAGGGCGCTGTTGGCGGGGACATAGCTCCCCACGTCGGCAATATGCACTCCAAGCCTGTAGCTGCCGCCCGGAAGCACTTCCAGGGATACAGCATCATCCAGGTCTTTTGCATCTTCACCGTCAATGGTAACCATCTGCAGGTCTCTCAAATCACGCCGTCCTTTCGCCTGTTCCCTGGTCACCTGTATTGGTATTTTTTTTATTTCATTCATAACATGCTTAGGGAATGCCTGGGATAGCCCGTATTTCCAGACAATTGATTCAATATCGGTTCCGGGGTCACTTTTGTGTCCGATTACGGTAACCACTTTCCCTTCGGGATTGCGGCGCTTTTCCGGCCACCCGGTTATCTCCACCACAACCTTATCCCCGGTAACTGACCCCTTTTCCTGGCCTTTGGGGACAAATACATCTATGCTTAGCCTTCCCTCATCAGGTGTAACAAAGCTGTATTTCCTGCCCTTTTCAATGGTTCCAACTATCTGGGTGTTAGCCCTGGTCAGAACCCTGATTATTTCCCCTTCCTGCCGGGGTCCGTCCCAATCCCGCCCCAGAAACCTGGCAACCACGCGGTCATTATGCATAGCCCCATTCATATTTTCGGCACTGATATAGATATCCGGAAGTCCCGGTGTATCCTGGATTAGAAACCCAAATCCCTTAGGATGCCCCTGGAGTTTTCCCACTGCCAGGTTCATCTTTTCAGGCAGACCGTACTTCATTTTTCTTGTACAGATAATTTTACCGTCCTGCTCCATTTCATTTAGATTTTTTACAAAGGTTTCCCGGTTATCAAGGTTAAAAGCCCGGAATAGCTCATCGGCCGACAGTGGACGGTATGCCGAACGTTTCATAAATTCAAGAATTTTTTCTTTCATAATTAAATCACCAACTTTCTCATTATCTATTCTATCCAACAAAATAATACCTCAAACCGCAGCACAAAAAACGGCAGCCCTAACATAAACCCAGGCTGCCGGACTTAATTTAGTCTTATAAACCAAGTTCTCTGCTGATCCCCTGCATGGCTTCGAGGGACAGGGCAAGGAATTCTTCGAGGGTAAATCCCAGTTCGGAACAGCAAGCGATCTGCTCCCGGTTCGCCCCCCTGGCGAAGGATTTTTCGTGAAACCTGTTGACCAGGAACGGCACATCAATAGCAGCCAGCTTTTTCTGCGGTTTTATCAGGGCACCGGCCACAATCAATCCGGTAACAGGGTCAGTCGCATAAAGGGCCTTATCCATCAAGGACACCCTGGGAAGCCCGTGTACCTCGTTATGGACCTTAACCGCATAAACTATGTCCTCAGAGAGACCCAGGTTTTTGAGCATATCGGCGCCTACCTTGCTGTGGCGCACCGGGTCATCCTTTGTTTCATCATAATCGATATCATGCAGCAGGCCTGCCATCCCCCACTTCTCCTCATCTTCGCCAAAATGCCGGGCCAGTATTTTCATAACTGCTTCACAGGCATACATGTGTTTTAGCAGGTTTTTATTTTTTACATATTTCTTGAGCTCAGCCAGAGCTTCATTCCTTTCCATCCGTGACCTCCACTAAATATACTATTTAAGAGCCCTTTTAAGAATCTTACCTGTACTGGTCTTTGGCAGGGCCTCCATAAACTGAACAGATTTGGGCAGTTTATAATTGGCCAGTTTTTCCTGGCAATATTTTATTATCTCCCTTTCGGCGGCGGTTTCACCCTGTTTCAGGGCAATAACGGCTTTCACGCTTTCCCCCCTGAGTTTATCCGGGACTCCGATAACTGCCGCTTCAGCCACTTTGGGATGGGTGTATAGGATTTCTTCAACTTCCCGCGGGTAAACGTTCAGACCGCCAACAATAATCAGGTCCTTCTTCCTGTCGATGATGAAAATATAGCCGTCATCATCCATATACCCTATGTCACCTGTACATATCCATCCATCCTTAAGGGCCTCGGCCGTGGCTTCCGGAAGGTTGTAATATCCCTTCATTACATTGCGCCCGCGGAAAAGCAGCTCACCTGGAGCGTTGCGCGGCACATCATTACCGGAATCGTCAACTATCCTGCAGTCCACCCCGGGTACCGTAATTCCGATTGAACCGGGTTTTCGCATTCCCTTCCAGGGATTGACGGTACATACCGGACTGGTTTCAGACAGTCCATACCCTTCAAGGATCTTGATCCTGTATTTTTCATCAATTTTCTTTATTACCTCAACCGGCATGGCAGCCCCACCGGAATATGCCAGCCGTATTTTCTTATAATGGTCGGGGTTTACTTCGGGTACTTGAAGCAGAACCGCATACATGGTGGGAACTGCAGCAATAATGGTTATGTTTTCTTCGGGAATGGTCTTCAAAAAGGCCTGGGGTACAAAACTCTCATGAATGACTATCTTTCCTCCACACAACAGGGGAAGAGTGACACATGTGGTCCAGGCAAAGGAATGAAACATAGGGAGCACACAGAGGGTAATATCCTCATCAGTTGAATCGGTAGCCATACGGGTCTGGTCAGCATTTGCCACCAGGTTATCATGGGTCAGCATAGCTCCCTTGGGGTTACCGGTAGTCCCCGAAGTATACAAAAATACCGCGATATCGTCATCAGATACATTATAATCCAGGTCTAGGTCTGCAGATTCATTCTTTAACATTTCTGCCAGGGAGATTGTTCCCGGAAAACTATTTTCCTCATATATATCCTGTACTATAACATTTTTAACGGTTTTGAACTGGTCCCTTATCTGGGCAATCAGGGGCATGAACCTTGGTGAGGTGATCAATACCACGGCGTTAGAATCATTCAGCTGGTATACAATTTCCCCGCCTTTGAACATTACATTAACCGGA
The DNA here is from genome assembly GCA_002840275.1 of Firmicutes bacterium HGW-Firmicutes-14. Lineage (GTDB taxonomy): Bacteria > Bacillota > Thermincolia > Thermincolales > UBA2595 > W-Firmicutes-14. The sequence goes on along the minus strand of PHAB01000002.1, from coordinate 16,200 downwards.
ACCACTGTGGCCCCCAGTTTGACTATGCCGAAATATGTAATTACAAAATACGGGCTGTTGATCATCAGCAGACCAACCTTATCGCCTTTTTTGATTCCCAGCTTCTTCAATCCATTGGCTGCCTTGTTGATGTCATTGTTAAGATCAGTGTAAGTCCATACCATGTCCTTAAACTTGATGGCGGTCTTTTCCGGGTAAGCGTTACTTCCGCGTTCAATCATCTCCCCAAGGGTCATATACATGCCTCCTTTAATACGTTGGTGTTTTCCCAGATAGTATTATATCATGAATAACCGACAGCTGTCGCAATTTTTACATTAAACGAAAACCGGCATGAAGCGTTCGTCTCCAAGCCTCATGCCGGTAGTTAAGTACTCATCTTACCAGGGTGCTGCTAAGCAGCAGGGATGTTAAAAGAAAACCTATGGCAAAACCGGTGGACAGTTTACTTAAGAATTCGTCCATTCCCTTCTTTTTACCGAAAAAGGTTTCAGCGCCACCGGCGATAGCTCCTGATAAACCTGCACTCTTACCTGATTGCAGCAATACGGTTACTATTACACCCAGAGCCAAAAGAATATGAATCACGGTTAATATAATTTCCAAAGCGGACATTCCAGTCACCTCCCGGGGTCTTAAAGGCTAACATTTAAATTTTAGCATATTTTGTCCGGTATTACAACAAAAAATGTAAACGAGGGTTGATATCTAAGCAAAAAAAAAGAGAGAGTGCCCTATGTATGGGACACCCTCCATTGTTTCCATGAAATATCACTAGATCAATTAATTCTTTACCTGATTAAATTGTCTTATTCAAACATCTTACCAAAGATACTGTATTTTGAGATAACCGGAGCAAGGATCAGGGAGATGGTACCCATAACCTTGATTAACGGGTTCATGGCAGGTCCGGCAGTATCCTTGAACGGGTCACCGACGGTATCGCCAACAACCGCCGCTTTATGGTTTTCACTGCCTTTGCCGCCAAGTTTACCGGTTTCAATGTATTTCTTGGCATTATCCCATGCGCCACCGGCGTTGGCCATAAATAAGGCCATGAGCACACCTGCAGCGGTACCGCCCGCCAAAACAGCGCCCAGAGCGAGGGGGCCTAAAAGGAAACCAACTACTACCGGAGTCCCTATTGCTACCATACCTGGAGCAACCATCTGCTTGATCGCAGCACGGGTACTGATATCAACACAACGAGCGTAATCGGGTTTTCCTGTGCCTTCCATCAGTCCGGGGATTTCTTTGAATTGACGGCGTACTTCGGCAATCATTTCAAATGCGGCTTTACCCACAGCTTCCATGGCGAATGATGCTACCAGGAAAGGTACGGTTGCGCCGATGAACAGACCAATTATGACAATTGGATTAAGAATATCAATACCGGTCTCAACCAGGTTAGCAGACTGGGCATAAGCTGTAAACAGCGCCAGGGCTGTCAGGGCTGCTGAACCGATGGCAAAACCTTTCGCTACAGCTGCGGTTGTGTTACCTACAGCATCCAGTTTATCAGTGTTTTTCCGTACTTCAGGTCCAAGTTCGGCCATTTCGGCAATACCACCGGCATTGTCAGCAACCGGGCCAAAAGAGTCAATAGCAACAACCATACCGGCGGTGGAAAGCATTCCCATGGCTGCCATGGCTATACCATAGATACCAAGTCCGGCAATACCGTTTGCGTCTCCAGCGCTCTCAGCGAAGAAAAAGGAGGCCCAGATGGCAATTACGATAACCAGAACCGGGTAAACCGTAGATTTCAGTCCAACTGCAAGTCCCTTGATAATGTTTGTGGCAGGTCCGGTTGCCGAAGCTTCGGCTATTTCCTGGGCCGGACGCTTATGATAGGAGGTATACAGCTCAGTTATGTAACCAATCGCAACGTTCGTCAGCAAACCGGCAACTATGCCGATAAATATACCTACCGCAACATCGCCAAACATCGCCTTGGCAACAAAGAACCCTGCAACAGCGGTTATGATGTTGGTTCCCCAAAGTCCCATATTCAGGGCAGCCTGCGGATTTGACTCTTCACTTGGCATTCTGACAAAAGAAGTGGCAATTATTGAGGCAATAATCCCAACCGCACCAATCATCAGCGGGAACAGAACACCCTCCATAGCCATACCGGCAGGTTTTAAAACACTGCCCCCGATTACCATAGCAGCAATAGCTGTGGCTGCATATGATTCAAAAAGGTCAGCACCCATTCCGGCGGTGTCACCGACGTTATCGCCAACGTTATCAGCAATAACCGCAGGGTTCCGGGGGTCATCTTCAGGTATACCGGCTTCAACCTTACCAACCAGGTCAGCACCAACGTCAGCAGCCTTGGTATAGATACCACCGCCGATCCGTGCGAAGAGCGCAACGGCGCTGGCGCCAAAAGCAAAACTGTTAATAATTGCGGGAATCTTAAAAATTAAAAATAAAGCAGATACACCGGCCAGACCTAAGCCTGCAACAGATAAACCCATAACGGCACCGGCACGGAAAGAAATACTCAGGGCCTTACGGATTCCTGTCCGGGCAGCGTTAGTTGTCCTGGCATTAGCTTTGGTTGTACTCACCATTCCGGCATAACCTGCAAAAGCAGATGCAACTGCTCCAACCAGGAAGGATACGGGAAGGGCTAATCTTCCTGACAGTCCCGTTACCTGGGCAGCAGCCTCAGGGTCACCGTGGGTAAACAATTCTGCCGGAACAAAGAACAATACAATAAAGATGATAATGACAATTGGGGCCAGTGTCTTGTACTGGCGGTTCAGGAACGCCATAGCGCCCTCAAAAATTGCATTCGACAGTTCCTTCATCCGCGGAGTTCCCATGTCTTCCTTAAGAACGCTGCCTAGAAAAAGAAATGCAACTACCAAAGAAATAACACCTGCGCCCAAGGAAATCCATGCTAAAGCGTTTGTAGGTTCACTCAACATTGGACACTCTCACTCTCCTCTTCCTTTTCTTTTTTGTTACATCGGGGGACTCTCTGTCTCTTATACCCCTGTATCATAAAGGTTCCTGGTTAGACACCGGAAACCTGAATATTAAGTTAAATCACCTCCCTAACCAGGATAACCCATGATGGTCAATTATACCATAAGATGGACAAAATTTCAATAAAAACCGAGGCAATATAAAGAAGATTCAAAAACTTTAGACATAGTTAAATAAAGGTAAGTCCACCCTCTATTACTTTATAGGGGGCAGACTTTGAGTATGACAATTTTCTGGGTTTAGCGGGTAATATTGTAGAAGGTTTTTCTTCCTCTGTAGGCTGCTGCATCTTCAAGTTCTTCTTCTATACGGAGCAGTTGATTATATTTGGCTACCCTGTCAGTCCGGGAAGGGGCCCCGGTCTTGATCTGGCCGGCATTTGACGCCACTGCAATATCTGCAATAGTTGCATCTTCGGTTTCACCCGAACGGTGAGATATCACAGCGGTATATCCGGCACGTTTAGCCATTTCTATCGCATCAAAAGTTTCTGTAAGGGTACCGATCTGGTTGACTTTTATGAGGATGGAATTTGCTGTGGCTGTTTCGATTCCCCTGGCCAGGCGCTCTGTGTTTGTAACAAACAGGTCATCTCCAACCAGCTGAATGTTTTTGCCAAGGCGGCCGGTCATATCTTTCCATCCGTCCCAATCATCTTCGGCCAACCCGTCTTCAATGGATATGATGGGGTATTTGCCAGCCAATTCCTCATAAAAATCTATCATTTCAGCAGAAGACTTGGTTTTACCTTCACCTTCAAGAATGTACTTGCCTTCTTTAAACAGCTCGGTGGCTGCAACATCCAGTGCCAGCATGATATCTTCCCCCGGCTTGTAGCCTGCCCTGGAAATGGCCTCAATTATCACTGCCAGTGCTTCCTCATTTGATTTCAGGTTGGGGGCAAAACCTCCCTCATCTCCAACAGCAGTGTTCAGTCCCCGGCCTTTAAGTACCACCTTCAGGCTATGGAAAACCTCAGCTCCCATCCTGAGGGCTTCAGCAAAGTTGGGAGCGCCTGCCGGCATAACCATGAATTCCTGGATATCCACGTTATTATCCGCATGTTTTCCGCCATTTAAGATATTCATCATAGGAACCGGAAGTTCTTTGGCATTAATCCCTCCCAGGTATTTATACAGTGGCATTCCCAGGGCATTGGCCGCTGCTTTGGCCACAGCCATGGATACCCCCAGGATGGCATTTGCCCCCAGCCGCCCCTTGTTAGCGGTGCCATCCAGTTCTATCATGGTACGGTCCAGCCCTACCTGGTCCAGGGCGTCAAACCCTATGACCTCTGGAGCGATGATATTGTTCACATTTTCAACAGCCTTCAGGACTCCCTTGCCAAGATAGCGTTTATCATCACTGTCCCTCAGTTCAACCGCTTCATAAGCCCCCGTCGAAGCACCGGACGGTACAGCAGCTCTGCCCATGGTACCGTCTTCAAGTATAACCTCGACCTCGACAGTCGGGTTGCCCCTGGAATCCAGTATTTCCCGGGCATAGGTATCACCAATAATTGTCATTTTATATACCTCCATTTCTTATATGAGGGGTTTGCCTGTCATTTCCCCCGGTATTACAAGCCCCAGCAATTTCAGCACCGTGGGGGCGATATCCTCCAGCCGGCCTTTCCTGAGTGACGCCTCCCTGTTCATTTCATCCACATAAATAAATGGGACGGGATTTGTGGTATGGGCCGTATGGGGCTGTTCCGTACTGGGGTCAACCATCTGTTCCACATTACCGTGGTCAGCAGTAATCAGGGCTATACCTCCCTTGGCCTTCACCTTCTCAATTATCGCTGACATGCATTTATCAATTGTTTCCACCGCCCTGACAGCTGCTTCCATCACCCCTGTATGACCCACCATATCGGGGTTGGCAAAATTCAAAATAATGACGTTATTCCCCGATTCTTCAATTTCCCTGATGACAGCTTCTGTCACCTCATAGGCGCTCATTTCAGGTTTCAGGTCATAAGTTGCAACTTTCGGTGAAGGGATCAGGATTCTTTCTTCACCCGGATTCGGCGGCTCCACACCCCCATTAAAAAAGAAAGTGACATGGGCATATTTTTCGGTTTCAGCTATTCTAAGCTGTTTCAATCCATTTTTACTAAGATACTCCCCCAGGGTACTGGTAAGGACCTGGGGTTTAAAGGCAATAGGCGCATCTATTGTTTTATCGTATTGGGTCATACAGACATAGTGGATTTTAGGGAAACCTTTTTTACGCTCAAAACCCGAAAATTCCTTGTCAACAAAGGCCCTGGTAATTTCCCTGGCCCTGTCGGGGCGAAAATTATAAAAGATTACTGAATCACCGTCATCCACCGTGGCTACCGGTTCTCCATTTTCATTTATAATTACTGTCGGCCTGACAAATTCATCGGTCTCTCCGGCCTCATAAGACCGGGCTACTGCGCCGGATGCCAGAGTGGATTTTAACCCCTCCCCAAACACCATGGCATTATATGCCTGTTCAACCCTCTCCCACCGCCTGTCCCGGTCCATGGCATAATACCTGCCCGTGACAGTAGCAATGGCCCCTGTCCCGGTTTCCCGAAACTTGGATTCAAGGGCATCAATATACTCCCTGGCATTGGCCGGCGGAACATCCCTGCCGTCGAGCAGGGCATGAACATAAACCCTTTTCAGCCCCTGCCCTTTTGCCATGTCCAGCAGGGCATACAGGTGGTCTATATGGCTATGTACCCCTCCATCTGAGAGCAGTCCGATCAGATGCAGGGCAGTGCCGGAATCCCCGGCTTTTTTCATTGCCGCAAGCAAGGAATCGTTTTTAAAAAAATCCCCTTCCCGGATGGCCTTGGAGATGCGGGTGAAGTCCTGGTAAACAACGCGGCCGGCCCCAATATTCAGGTGCCCCACCTCGGAGTTGCCCATCTGTCCTTCAGGAAGACCGACATCTTCTCCTCCGGCGCCAAGGGTTGTGTGGGGGCAGGTCCTCAGCAGGCTGTCATAATATGGCGTGTTCGCCTGGGCGATTGCATTTCCCTCTGTTTCCTCTCTGATTCCCCATCCGTCTAAAATCATCAGCATTACAAGCCTGCGGTCGGCCGTCAAATTTTCACCCCCTGCCTTACTGGTAAACAACTATCAATTAGCAATCTACTAACACTTAGTAATCAACAATCGCACTGAATTTGACAGCTTCCAGGCTTGCTCCGCCGACCAGGGCCCCGTCTATGTCCGGCTGTTCCATGAGTCCCGCAATGTTATCAGGCTTAACACTGCCACCGTATTGAATCCGGACCTCCAGGGCAGTATCTTCGCCAAACAGGTCTGCCAGGGTCTTCCTGATGAACGCGATTACCTGCTGGGCATCCTCATCAGAAGCAGTCTTACCGGTCCCTATTGCCCAGACCGGTTCGTAAGCCACCACGAGCCTGGCAGCCAAGTCTTGGTCCAGCCCATTCAGGCCGGCATCAACCTGGGTCTTGATAACAGTCTCTGTAATCCCCTGTTCCCTCTGTTCGAGTCTTTCCCCCACACAGACTATCGGCAGCAGCCCGTGACTGAATGCGGCTTTAACCTTGTTATTCACATTCTCATCTGTTTCTCCAAAGTACTGCCGGCGCTCTGAGTGTCCAATGATCACATATTTACAGCCCATTTCCTTCAACATAGCAGGGGAAACTTCCCCGGTAAAAGCCCCTTCGGCTTCCCAGTGCATATTTTGTGCTCCGACGGAAATACCGGTCCCCTCTGTTGCTTCCAGCACTGCATCGAGGGCAGTAAAGGGAGGGCACACTACTACTTCCGCATTATTTTTGTTTTTTATCAGGTCATCAAGCTCACTTATCAGGGCAATTGCCTGTTCAACAGTTTTGTACATTTTCCAGTTGCCTGCGATTATCGGTTTTCTCAATTATCTCACCCCCGGAATACTAAATACGGGCCTAGACACCGACCGGTGTTTTGGCAAGGGCTTCAATCCCCGGAAGAGACTTGCCTTCCAGGAATTCAAGGGAAGCCCCGCCGCCCGTTGATACATGACTAATTTTTTCGGCCACACCGATTTTCTTGACGGCAGCGGCAGATTCTCCCCCGCCCACAACGGAAGTCCCGTCAGATTCGGCGGCAGCCCTGGCCACTGTTTCAGTACCCCTGGCAAACGTCTCCATCTCGAATACACCCATGGGACCGTTCCACACAATGGTATTGGCATTTTTGACGGCTTCTCCGTACCTGCGTGCCGTGTCGGGCCCAATGTCAACCGCTGCCCATCCGGATGGTACCCGGTCACTGGCCACAACCCTGTTTGGGGCATCGGGAGCAACCCTTTCGGCTACCACCAGGTCTGACGGCAGGAGAATCTGGACCCCCTTGGCCTCAGCCCTTTCCATGGTTTCCCGGGCAAGGCCGACCTTGTCTTCTTCCACCAGTGAACTGCCCATATCAAATCCCCTGGCCTTCAAAAAGGTATTGGCCATACCTCCGCCAATCAGAAACATATCTACTTTATCGAGCAGATTTTCAATGACACCGATTTTATCAGAAACTTTGGCCCCGCCGATAATTGCCACATAAGGCTTGACAGGGTTTGTCACAACTTTGCTCATATACTGAACTTCCTTTTCCATCAGCAGGCCTGCGGCTGACGGCAGCAGGCCCGGGACTCCTACCGTAGAGGCATGAGCCCTGTGAGCCGTGCCAAAGGCATCATTTATGTAAATATCAGCCAGGTCAGCCAGCTGCCGGGCAAAATCAGGGTCATTTTTTTCCTCTCCGGGATAGAACCTCAGGTTCTCCAGCATGGCCACATCCCCGTCTTTGAGAGAATCGGCAACCCTTTTTGCTTCTTCTCCGATACAGTCTCTGGCAAAAAGGACCTCTTTCCCCAGGATTTCCCCCAACCTCCTGGCGGCGGGTTCCAGGGAATATTTCTCATTTGGCTGGCCCTTGGGCCGGCCCAGATGGGATGCAACAATGACCCGGGCCCCCATTTGCATAAGCATTTCAATGGTTGGCAGAGAAGACCGTATCTTGTTATCATCGGTTATGATCCTGTTTTCGTTGAGAGGTACGTTGAAATCCACTCTTAAAAATACCTTCTTATTCTTTACATCCATGTCTCTTATTGTGTTTACATTCATCGCCGGATACCTCCCTTTCTAAAATTACAGGCCTCTGCCGGTGATGTAGCTGATCAGGTCCACAATCCGGCAGGAATACCCCCACTCATTATCATACCAGGAAAGTACCTTGGCCATATTGCCTTCTATCACCATAGTAGACAGACCGTCAACTATGGAAGAATGGCTGTTGCCGTTAAAATCCTTGGAAACCAGGGGTTCGTCACAGTACTGAAGTATACCTTTAAGTTCATTTTCAGCCGCTGTCCTGAAAGCATCGTTAATTTCCTCAGCTGTTGCCGGTTTTCCGAGTTCAGCAACCAGGTCAACAACAGATACATTTGGCGTGGGAACCCGCAGGGCAAAGCCGTTGAGCTTGCCTTTGAGTTCAGGAAGCACCAATGCTACAGCTTTGGCCGCCCCGGTCGTGGTCGGAATCATTGACATTGCGGCAGCCCGGGCCCTGCGCAGGTCTTTGTGGGGGAGGTCAAGGATTTTCTGGTCATTGGTATATGCATGAACAGTAGTCATGAGCCCCCTTACAATCCCAAATTTCTCGTGCAGGATCTTGGCAAAAGGCGCCAGGCAGTTGGTAGTACATGATGCATTCGAAATAATGTGATGGTTGGCGGGGTCGTATTTTTCATTGTTAACACCCATGACAATGGTGATGTCTTCGTCTTTGCCAGGGGCTGAAATTATAACCTTTTTTGCCCCTGCTTCCAGGTGTTTTGCAGCATCAGCGCGTTTGGTAAACCTGCCGGTTGATTCCACCACAACCTGTACTCCTGATTCGCCCCAGGGAAGGGCTGCCGGGTCAGTTTCAGCAGTAACTCTGATTTCCCTGCCATTGACAATAATAGTATTTTCACCAGATTTCACGTCTGCATCCAGAATCCCGTGGACCGAATCGTATTTCAACAGGTGGGCCAGGGTCTTAGCATCGGTCAGGTCATTAATACTCACTATTTCCATGTGTGGATTGTTCAGGGCAGCCCTGAAAACCAGCCTGCCAATACGCCCAAATCCATTAATACCTATTTTTACAGTCATCGATATCTCCTCCTCAATTTATTTAATAAAGTTTAATATGTTCTTATTTATCCAAAACCGGGATTTTGGGGTACTATGTTTTCCAGAATAGCCTTCCCGGCTGCTTCATCAGTAACCAGTGCAGTTTCAAGGCCGGTTGACAGGACTGAAAGGATTGCATCGGCTTTTTTTCTCCCACCGCCAACCCCTATTACATGCCTGATCCTTTTCAGGTCATTGACCCGGATACCAAGACTGTGAATATTGCGTACTATTGTTCCGTCCCTGGCAAAATAGTGTCCAAACGCTTCACCCACAGCCCCTGCCTTTACCAGTCTTCCGGTTTCTTCGGCAGAATCACCTCTGCCGACGGAAAGTTCCTCAGCGTTTCCAATTCCATGGATAAGTATATCTGCAGACTTGATAGTCCTTATAATGTCTCTTATATGCTGGTCTTTGATCAGGGAATTCATGGCATCCTCACCCACATTATCGGGCACGTGCAGGAGCCTGTAGGAAGCCATTAACCGTTTGGCAATTTTGGCCGCAATCGTATTTGCCTGTATCTCCACATCCTCACCAAGCCCGCCCCGGGCCGGGACAACAAGAATATCACGGGGAGAATGGGATACCGGGACAGCCTTGGCAACTTCACCCACTGTAGTCCCGCCGGTTACGGCAATTATGCTGCCTCCTCTTAAAGCCCCAAGCAAGTACCTCGCCGCTGCCCGGCCAATTTCCTTTTTCACCAGTTCATCATTATCAGAATCCCCGGGAATAACAATCACATGTTCCAACCCAAGAATTTCCCTGATGCGGATCTCAATATCCAGTAAACCCCTAAGGTCCTTAATGAATTCAGACAGTTCGTGAATTAAATAATCACCCTCCCGGGTAAGCCTCACTCCGCCGGCATCGCCCTCCAACAGCCCCTGGTTTTTCAGGAAATCCAGTTCAGAACGGACAACCCTTTCACCCAGATTCAGATCATTAGCCAGGGTACGCCTGCCCACAGGCTGGGAATGAGATACATGTCGCAGTATAGTATATCTTCTTTCCATAAGTTCTATTAATTCAGGGGCGATCTTTTGCTGCAGAGTAATAATGTCTGTCATTACCGAACCTCACGCTTCCTTCCGTTGGCCATTTTATGTCCCGCTGCTAGCATTTATGTCCCGGTAAAGACGAAAATATATTGGTAATTTTTCCTTTAACCTGATATATAATTCTTCCAGTCCATCATCATTTCCTTTTTTTTTCTGGTATATTTCCTCAAATTTTTCGCTGTTTTAAATCTAATACCTTCTCCTTCTGGATGTGGGAAGTATCCCAATCTCATCACGGTACTTGGCCACAGTCCGCCTGGATATGTCCACACCCCTGGCTTTAAGCTTTTCTGCTATCTTCTGGTCACTAAGGGGTTTTGCGGTATCTTCTTCAGCAATAAGTTCTTTAATAATCTTTTTCACGGCTTCCGAAGAAGTTGATGACCCGTGGTCATTTGAAACCCCGCTGGAGAAGAAGAATTTCATCTCAAACAAGCCCCTGGGGGTTTGCATGTATTTGCCTGCGGTTGCCCGGCTTACCGTCGACTCATGGATACCCAGGGTTTCAGCGACCTGCTTCAGGTTCATTGTCTTCAGGTGTTTGATCCCCTGGCAAAAAAATTCCTTCTGGAAATCGACAATAGCCCTGGCCACCTTGTACAGGGTTTCCCGGCGCTGTTCAATGCTTTTCATCAGCCATGCAGCCGAGTTTAATTTAGCCTCCAGGTATTTCTTGCCTTCATGGTCAGGCAGGCTGCTCCTCACCATTTCCCGGTAAACAGAATTGATTGTCAGCCTGGGCATAGACACATCATTGACCAGAACTATATATTCGCCGTCAATCTTTTCCACCACTACGTCGGGAACAATATACCGGGTCCTGTCATTGGGAGAGAATTTCCTGCCCGGTTTTGGCTCAAGCTCTTTTAGGCTGTCAATGGCTTCCTGCATCTCCTGCAGGGAAACACCCAGTTTCTTAGCGACTTTCATCATCTTGCCCTCGGCGACTTCCTGAAGGTACCTGTCAATTATTTTTTTCAGAAGGTCATTCCCTAAACCCATGTGTTCATATTGAATTAACAGGCATTCCCTGAGGTCTTTGGCGCCTACACCCAGGGGGTCGAAACCCTGTATGGTCTTAAGGACTTTTTCTGCGGTTGTAAACGGAACCCCGCAGTGGATAGCTGCCTCATCAGCAGAACAATGCAGGTATCCGTTATCATCAATGTTTCCGATAAAAAATTCCCCTACTGTCCTTTCTTTTCTGTTCAGCTTCGACATAGACAACTGGAACATAAGATGGTCATTGAGAGTTGGCACCTCTGCCACAAAATTGTCATACCTTGGCGATTCGCGGTCGTTCTTAACAGGTGAACCGCTGTCCCGGCCGTTCTCATCCTCAAAGTATTTTTCCCAGTCAATATCCGGTCCTTCATCTGATTTATCTTTTGTCTTTTCCTCAGTGGCAGAATTATTTCCGCCCTCTTCAGCTTCCTCTGCAGTTTCCTCAACGACTTCCAAAACCGGGTTTTCCACAAGTTCCTGTTCTATATATTCCGTCAGTTCAATAGCTGACAATTGGAGAATCTTAATCGCCAGTCTCAGTTCCGGTGTCATCATGAGTTTTTGAGTCTGTTCCTGGGAGAGTCCGAACCCCAACCGCATTAAAGCCACCTCACACCTTTTGTTTTTCCCTAACTTTATCTGCAATCCTCTGGATTCTTCTTATCCGGTGGTTTACCCCCGACTTCCCTATTCTCGGTTCCAGCATTTCCCCCATTTCCTTGAGGCTGATATCAGGATAATTAAGCCTTAGTTCCGCAACCGCCCTGAGGTTTGCCGGAAGCGCGGACAATCCTATTATCTTTTGGATAAGCTTAATATCCTCCACCTGCTTAACCGCAGCATTGACAGTTTTATTAAGGTTAGCTGTTTCACAATTGACGAGACGGTTAACCTGGTTCCTTACATCTTTATATATACGGACATTTTCAAAATTAAGAAGGGCATTATGAGCTCCCATCAGGTTCAGAAGTTTAATAATTTCCTCGCTCCCCTTAAGGTACACCACATCCCAGTTTTTCCTTTTGTTTATTCTGGCCTTCAGGTCATATTGTTCCAGCAGTTTACACAAATCGCTGCTGAAAACTTCATCATTGACAAGAATTTCCAGGTGGTAATCTCCCTCAGGGTCACTGACAGACCCACCGCCCAGAAATACCCCGCGCAGGTATGCCCTCCGGCAGCAATCACGTTTAATCAACTCCGGGATGATATGTTCGATAAGCCGCCCTTCTTTCCCTGTCATCCCGACACAGCGCAGAACCTCCGATACCTCCGGCCGGGATGCCAGAACGACAGTATATATATTATTCTTTTTCAATTTGGTCTTTTTTCTCATCAGGATATCAGTGTGAACTGAGAAAAGCTCCTTTAGGTACGTAATTACTTTCCTGGCCACAGCAGCACTTTCTGTTAAGAGATGCAGGGACATTTTACGGTTGCCGCCGATCTGTATAAGCCCATCCATTTTGATTATTGCAGCCAGTTCGGCCAGCCGGCAGCACTTCTTCCTGGCAATGATACGGGCCAGCTCATTTTTTGTATCAGCGGAAAAGGACATTTCAATCTCCCCGGGTGCGAGTAATTTTGGTAAACAATAAGGTACCATATTTTTAATATATTATAGCACATTTAGCCCGATTAGAACAGGAAACCAGGCTCTTTTAACCAATTAAACAAGGGTCTAACAAGGATTAAATCCTAAACGTTAGACCCGAACATTTAAAGAGTTTTCAGTTTTGCCATTTTGGGGTCAGTCCGTCTTCGGAGTAAGCCTTTGGATAATCTCACCTATCTCGTCAAGATACTCCGTAACAGGCCTTCCTCTTCTGATATTGTCAGAAATCTCCCTGATTCTGGCGGTTATATCAGGGTCTGATGAGACATATGCCCTGACAATCCTGGGGTCAGCCTCTGCCTTTTCAGCAACGCGGTTTTTGATTTTGGCAATCCCCAGCTCCTGTTTGCCTGCCTCCAGGTCAAATCCAATTAAAACAGTGTTGCCCACCGCCACAGTATATGCCTTTTCGACTCCCTCAACCGATTCAGCCGTCCGGGTGATATCTGAAGCAATATCCCTGGTTTCTGCCTGTGTCCTGGGGGCAGGTTGTACTTCAGTTCCGGGGGCTCGGTCAGGCGCTGTCGGTCCCGGCGCAGGCGGAAGCGGTTTCTTCTGGGCGGTACATCCCCCCATCAGAGTCACTGACAGTATCAAAATGAAAGCCAAAGATAAACTGCCTCTGAAAAAATTCAATCCTATTCACCTCCTCTGTGTCATTCATATTGTTTCTCCGGAGGAGGTTTTTATGCTATAACGGAAACTTCCTTCATTTTAAAACAAAGCACCCAGTTGAATTCCCAGGTATGCCATGAAATAATAACAAAATAAAGAAACTCCTACCAGCGGACCTGGTAGGAGCCATCAGCTAAGCAGCGGTTAAGGCGGGCTCCATCGCCTGTAACATTACATCTGCATCCGGCAGGAAATTCCTTCTTCAAATCATGTGCGGAACCTGGATACTATATTCTGCAAGTCCTGGGCCATCCGGGCCAGGGATTCTGCAGATGATGATATTTGGTCAGCAGTTGCTGAGAGCTGTTCCGTGGAGGCCGAGACCTCCTCAATGGCAGCAGAGTTCTCCTGGGTCACTGCCGCTATGTTCTGCACGGTATCGGTTACATGCCCGCTTGCAGCCGACATCTCTTCTGTGGCAGCGGTATTGTTTTCGGTTACCTGGGCAACCGCATCCACCGATTGAACTACCCGGTCACTGCTGGCAGCCATCTGCTCCGCTGCTGCTGATATACCCTGGGTCTGGTCGTAAGTATCAGAAACAGTGGTAATTATTTGTTTCAGAGCATTCCCTGCGTTCTGTGCAAGTCCTGCTCCGGATTCAACTTCTTTTGTCCCTTCTTCCATAGCGGCAACAGCCTGGTTGGTACCTTTTTGAATGCCGGTGATCAGTTCCGCAATTTCCTTGGTGGCTTTTCCTGACCTCTCCGCCAGTTTCCTGACTTCATCAGCAACAACGGCAAACCCTTTACCGTGTTCACCGGCCCGGGCCGCCTCAATGGCTGCGTTTAGGGCCAGCAGGTTTGTCTGTTCCGCAATATCATCAATTACCTGAATTATTTCACCTATCTGGGTAGATTGTTCACCAAGCTCTTTTATCTTCTGGGCCGCCTCAAACACCTTATCCTTAATCCTCTCCATCCCCTCTACCGTCTTCACTACTGCTTCTTCACCGGCCCCTGCAGCCCGGGAAGTTTTTTCCGCAGACTGGGATACGGCCTGGGCAGAAGAAGCAACCTCCTGGATTACTGATACCATCTGGCTGATTATTTGATTTGTTTCGTTAACACTTGATGACTGATGCTGGGCGCCGGTGGCTATCTGTTCAACCGCAGCGGTCAGCTGACCCACAATATCAACAGCCTGATTGACGGATTTTGCCTGGTTTCCGGTACCTGTGGCCACCTCATTGATTGCTTTGGCCACCTGCTGGGTTGATGCTGATGTCTGTTCAGCGGTTGCAGACAATTCTTCACTGGAGGAAACAACTTCTTGGGTGGTCAAACTGACCGTATGAATCAGCTCTCTGAGATTCTCAACCATCTTGTTGACCGCTTCAGCCATTTCCCCGATTTCATCTCCGGATTTTACCCTGAGTTTTTCTACGGTAAGGTCACCCTCAGCCAGTCTTACCGCCGCCGCGGTGACCGATCCCACCCCTTTCGATATTGAACCGGCCAGGTACATTCCCCCGGCTATGCCGGCAATTAATGCAGCGGCCAGGATAGAGACATTTATTACCCTGGAACGGTTATAAGCATCTTCATTTTTCTGCCTTACCTGCTCTGCAGCATCTGAATTCAGCTTATTCAGCTCTTCCAGGCTGGTACTTAAATCCCTGTATACCTGGCGTGAGTCTGTCCTTAGTATTTGAAAGGCTTCCAGAGAACGGCCCTGTCCAATCAGGCTCACACACTTGTCAGCTATCTCCAGGTACGCCTGCCACTTTGCCTGCAGATCATTGAACTGGGCTTTCCCTTTTTCAGTTACAAGCATATTTCCCAGGTTTTCTGCCTGGTCATCGAATTTTTGCCGTTCTTCGGCAGTCTTGACCTTGTACTCGGCTAAGGCCTCACTGTCGTTGGTAACTGCTGCCAGGACGTTTGCCACTTCCCATATCCGGTGGTTGGCAACTGTGAAGTTAATCTCCTCCATGAGCACACCTTTAGGCAGCCAGTTCTCTGTCATATCATTAAGGCTTTCATTCAGATCTTTTCCTGTTTTAAGTCCTGTCAGACCAACAACCGTCATCAATAGGACAAACAGCAGGAAGCTTCCTATCAGCTTCATTCTTATAGAAATTTTCATTTGAACCTCTCCCCCCAAAAACGTTAAAAATCAGAGAGCCAAGAATGCCTTGGCTCTCGGGCCTTTGAATGCGTTTGAAATATCTGCATTACACAGCTTCAGCTATATCAGGATTGATTATACGCTGCAAATCAAGAAGTATTATCAGCCGTTCATCAATTTTGGAACAATATTACCCGTTTAAATTCAGCCCTCCTTTCTCTGATAAGCTCTGCCCTGCTTATATCCAAAAATACACTCTTTGCTCCACTTCTTACCTTATTCACTACCGCTTATTATGAAAAAATGTTCTTTATAACGATGATTTATAGGAATTAATTCTACATATTTAGGAAATTTCCTTCCCATTTTTATGTATTTCAACATATTTCGCTAATTAATACAAAAATAAACACCCTCCCATCTAGGAAGGGTGTCTGTTTGAAATGCTTTCCCCATTGTTCATCAATCAATATAAAAAAATAACCTTTCCACAGGTATGCCCAATACCTGTGCCACCAAAAAGGCCTGGTCCAGCCTGGGATAATCACTGCCGTTTTCCCATTTCCGGAGGGTCCTGGCCGTTACCCCGATTTTTTCTG
>PHAB01000020.1 GCA_002840275.1 Firmicutes bacterium HGW-Firmicutes-14 | reverse complement strand
GCACTTGTTGCAGGCCGGGTGGATACCGGTATCACTCACGGTGGTATTTGTTCCCGCGGGAACGTTAAATGCCCCGCTCACTGTTGTCCCGTCATGGCAGCCGCTGCAGGTTACCGGTTCATCTCCCGTGCTGTTATGCTCGTACTGATGGCCGTAAGGAAGTGAATTATGGCATTCGGAGCAGGTATATCCCGACTTCACGGCCGCACGGCTCCAGTTGCTCTCAATTGCTCCTGTTACCGCTGTTACGGTGCTGGTGTGGCAGGTATTGCAACTGGTGCCTGAACCGGTGTAAAGATGGTTGCCGTAAATACCCAGGGTGGTATGGCACTGGGCACAGTTGGCACCGGAATCCCAGTTATACTGGCCGTACCCGGCAGCAGTTGTCGTATGGCTGCCGTCATGGGCCGGGTACTTGGTACCCAGGGCATCTGTCAAAGTGCCGTTATGGCAGTCGGTACAGTAGATAACCGTCACGCCGTTCTTCAGCATATCAAGGTTTCCGTCCTTGAGAATAACACTGTCCGCACCTTCAAAGGTGCTGTTATGACATGTTGCACAACTGTAACCGGTAATCAGACCCCTGTCACCTGCATCTTTGTGGATGGCAGCCAGTTCAGCAGTCCCGCCGGCAGCAGTGGCATGGCACTTACTGCAGTCAACACTGGGTACCGGGTCATAACCGGTGGCCGATACCGGGTGCTGGTGACCTGTGGTTGTGCTGTGGCACGCCTGGCAGCTTATATTATCGCCTGTAATAGCATCCTTGACTTCCTGTCTGGCCGTTGAGCCGTGGCAGGTATCACAGGTGACGGTGGAAGTGCTGTCCTGCTTATGTACCGCCAGCAGGCTTTGACCGTCAGTAGTGGTGTCTTTGGCATGACACTCCAGGCACCCTGCCGTATCCGGATACAGAGTGGTATCGGAGTAATGGAATAACTCGTGGCTGTATACCATATCCATCACAGTGCTGACGGAAGATGTATGGCAGCCGTTACAATCAACATCCAGGCTTACCACTGCAGGCTTGTAGGCCCCTTGGGTATGGCAGGTCACACATCCAATGTAATACGGTGAGTGCTCGTTAATGACGTTGCTCACGTGACACCCGCTGCAGTTCGGGCTGTATTCAGGCAGGAATGATGGGAACGGGTCAGCCTGATGCCTTGGAATATACTGGTTATCCGGATGTGACGCCGGAGCCGAGATATCATTGTGGCAAGCATCACAGGCTGTCTGATTGTTGGCAACCTGGGACTTAACCGGTGATGATGAGCCGTGGCAAGTATCACATGTATAGGCTTGATTCAGAGTGATATTAGGATAAACGTGGGCCCCAATCAGGTTGCTGTCAGCATATGCCGTTTCAGTCGATGAATGGCACCATGAGCAGTTAATCATAAATGTACTGCTGCTAAGATTGGTAGTGCTCTGGTGCTTCAGGGTTATATCTCCGTGGCAGTCACTGCACAGGTAGGCAGTTGCAGTCCCCTTATTTGTGTCAATAAAGCTGCTTACCGCGGTATCTGAGCTGCTATGGCAGGTAAAGCAGTTATTATGATATCCCACCGTGTAGACAGCGTCAGAAACCGTATCCATTTTAGCCATATGCACGGCCTGGTAAGTAACGGCGCCGTTGTGACACTGGTTACAGTCATAACCGGTCATCCCTATAAGGTTATTTATCACGGGCCTGGCTGCCGTATTATCGTGACAGGTCTGGCAGGCATCGTGATAAGCGGTGGTATCCTGGTTTAGGGCTTCAGTACCGAAATCGGCGGTATGACTGTAAGCTATCACTGAACCGGCCTGGTGGCAGTCTGAACACAGGTATGAACCCGCAGCTTTCAGGTCTGAAATAATTCCCGCAGGAAGTTTGTCTGTGCCATGGCACATTCCACATGCAACATTACCTGCATCATCCAGGTGATAGTCGGTAATGGTCGACTCCACCGTATCCGCAGACGCCATCTTGGCCTTGTGCCCCGGCTCCAGGTTCAGGTCAGCATTATGGCATACTGAACACAGGTAAGGTTCAGTTACCTGTCCTTTCAGGCTGTCGATCACAGGCTGGACCAGGGTATTACCATGGCAGGTTGTACACAGGCTGTGATAGGTGGTTGACACATTTTCGGGTGTTGAAGCAGAATCTGCCTTGGCCTGGTGATAACCATTAGCGGCAATAACACCGTTATGACAGTCAGCACAGGAATATCCCGGCGTCGGCAGTTGGTCCCTTATTGGATCAAGGTTAATAGCATAGGCACCATTGGCAACTCCATGGCAGGTACTGCAAGATGACGGGTGGAACCCTACAATGCCGTCACCGTCTGCAGTATGTGCCGGATAGTAAGGAGATGTTCCTTTGACACTCACCGAGGAATGGCATGCAGAACAATCATAGCCTATGCCCAACTGAACCTGTTCCTTTAGGCTGGATACAGTTGACTTATAAGCAGAGTTATGACAATCTGTACATTTTAGGTGGAAGGCCGTAGTGTCTGTGTAAAGAACACTCTCAAAGGTGGCCTTATGTCCTGCTGATAAATCAGCATGGCATTCTGTACAGGAATAGCTGCTACTGCGGTTTTCCATGATAATGGTATCAACTACAGCAGCATATGTATTATCGGGAGCATGACATGATGCGCAGCTGCTATGGACATCCAGTACTGACATCTGCTGCCCGTTGTAATCTGCGTTGTGTACCGGAGCCCTGGGGTTGGTACCTGAGCTGTTATGACAGCCAAGACAGGAGTAATCCTTAGGTGCCATTGCAGCCACTTCCGCAATGGTTTTTTGGTAAACGGTCCCATTGACTGTCACTGTCATGGATATTGATGAAGCCCTGTCATGGCAGGTGTTGCAGGTGGCATGAGGCGCACCGTCTACCCGGAGGTTATTACTTTGGGTTGCAATGTGGAAAAGAGGATGTTCTTCAGGAACCGGGATCACACCCACATTGAAGTGGCACTCATCACATGCCCGGTTGGCTTCGATGCCATTGGCAGTATCAATTACACTGAGTACTGCATTATTAGGGGACTGGTGACAAGCGGCACAGTCTCTGTTGCGGTTGGCATGTTCGGTATCCAGCCTGCTGATATGACATCCGGAACAATCAATAACATAGGTCCCCGTCAGTTGGTTTGAAAAAGTCAGATCGTTGGTCAGGGTTGTGCTGTGGGACATCGCAAGCTGACTGTCAGTATGTCCGGAATTATCGTTGCTGTGGCAGTTGATACAGAGCTGCTGTTCGTCAGACCTTGAAGTGACAGGGTTATATGGTTCCGCAAAAGTACCATGACAATTTGAAGTGGCACATGAATTGGTATAATACGCCGGTCCGCCAAAAACTCCTGATGTCATCCATAAGGAAACAGGCGAGTATTCTGTGGCGCTGTGCTGTTCATGAGGAATGGTCTGGTGGCACGAGTAGCATGTAAAATTAATATGACATTCTGCACATGATGAAGCCCTGGGGTCAGGCAGGCTGTGGTAGGCGTGCAGGTTAACTGTTGTAACGGTATTGGGGTCTTGAAGAAATACAGCGCCTTTCTCTTTGCCGTCATTAGGATCAATATATCTGACTATAAAAATTGGAGTGGAATTGTAATCCCTGGTGTGAAGTCCCTGGTTATGACACTGATAACATCGTATCCTGTCGGCAGCCTGTACATTAGGAGAATAAAAATCACTGACATATGTACCGTGGCAGATGGTACAATCCTGATCCATGGTTGAAGCGCCTGCTGAAAGGGGATAGCTGAAAATGACTCCCAACACTAACACTATTAATAAAACCCTGTATTTCAGATAAACAACCTCCTTTCTATTAATTATTGACGTAATTGTTTTAAACATCTAATGATTTCACCCCCTTTCCAGTATTTATAAATAATAAAATCATATTAAAACTTGCTAACCACTATTGCTGCCAGCAAGTTCTGTCTTCTGTCAAATATTTTATATATTTTATATCGTAACATAACCCGGTTTAAATTAGCACTTTATTCTAATCAGAATAAAAAATTTCTTGACATTTATTAATATGGGAAAAAGTAGTATTTATTGTTCGACACAGAGTAGTGATTTTCCTTCCAAATTTTAAAATTTATCTAAGAAATATCGCGAAAATTTAAATGATAAACTGGGGATATAAAATCCCCAGCTTATAAGTAAGTCTTAACCGGTCGATTTTATTTGTATAAGACTTCTATGCGGTACCCTCCTTCACTAATTGGAGTTGACGAATGGTTTTCACCACCATAGAAGAAAACGGTGGTCTTTCTTCTATCCTTGGTAAATTCGGCAACAAAGAAATTGTTAGAAGGATCAGGGTCTGTTTCCGGAGGTATCCACCCGTGAGCCTGCATTTCTTGTTTATAGTAAGTCCAAACAGCGGAACCTGTAACATCTAGCCGCCTGTTGGAAATAAGGAGCTTAGCCCCTTCATATCCGTCCGGCATCCAATCCTCTGCAGCCCAGATTAATGCTGGTTGAGGCACTCCCCATTTATAGCCCGGGTATAACGGGATGTCAACTGGAACTTGCTGCACAATATTCATGTTATGGGCCTGGAAATGACATGCTGCACAATCGGTATTTCCGGTGGCAACAGCCAGTTTGGCTTCAATGCCTGCGCCGGAATTGTGGCAAGTTTTACAGGAAAGGGGATTATCCTGATTATTAACCTGAGTAACAGGGTTATTTATATGTTCATCGATTAATGAACTCTTATGACAGGACTGAGTACAGTTAGTATCGATAACTCCGTTGTGCGCGTTTTCAAGGTCAGTTCCGGAATGGCATTCGGAACAGGAATAAGATTTTTCCCTATTTTCTGCTAAAATCCGCCCAACCGCATTGGCAGAATCTGTTCCCGAAGCATGGCACGTACTACAGTTCCAGTGCAAACCGGTAACCTCCGTTATTTCCCCTTCAAAGTCAGCAGTATGCACCGGCGCCATTGCATTTTGCTCATTGTGGCACACAAAGCAGTCATAATTTCTGCTGGAAACAGGGATTGTAGCCAAGTTATAAATAGTGGAATATAGGCCCGCATTGGCGTGACATGTATTGCAATCTGTATGCGGACCGCCGGAAACATCGAGGTTATCGCTCAAAATGGCCTTATGCCAAACAACATGTTCTGCAGGTTGTGACGGCAATACTGTTACATTAAAGTGGCACTCTGTACATGCACGTCTTGATGCCTTAACTGATTGGTCAGAGGCAAGGTCAGTTGCAGTCATTATTTCAGTAACAACTGTTTTAACACTCTCCTGTGCCACTATTCCGTGGCAGTAGCCGCACTCGGTATCTTCCGGCAGATTAAGTTTTTCAGCTATATTATCGTGTTCCGTGGTCAGCGGCCCTGCGTGGCAGCCCTGGCATGAAACCATGTTATCAATACCCCCTATTTTAAGGGAAGTAGTGTTCGAATTATGAGCTGCATCCAGTTTTGCCTGGTCATAGTGACCCCGTTTATCTGTTCCATGGCAGTTAATACAGAGTTCATCCGCATCAGCTCGCACTTTGGCAGGATTGTACGGCTCTTTAAAAGTACTGTGACAGTTTGAAGTTGTACATGAATTAGTATAATACCCGGGTCCTCCGAAGACGCCGGAAGTCATCCATAACGATACCGGGGAATATTTTGTTGATCCGTGGCTGTTATGAGGAATTGTCTGGTGACAGGATTTACAGGTAATGTTTATATGGCATTCGGCACATGAAGTGGCCCTCTTATCAGGCTGGCTGTGATATGCATGCAAATTAACCGGTGTCACGGAATTGGGATCCTGAAGAAAAACTGCGCCTCTTTCCTTACCGGTATCAGGGTCAATATACCTGACAATAACAAGGGGATTTGAATTATAATCCCGCGTATGCAAACCATGGGTGTGGCACTGGTAGCACCTGACCCGGTTCACATCAACTACATTCGGAGAGTTAAAGTCACTGACATAAGTACTATGACAGATAGTACAATCATACCTGCCTGTTTCGTTAGTATTGGCGCCAGTAATACCAGGAAATCCGGCAATGACAGTTACAATTAAAATTGCAGTAAACACTGATAAAACAGACATCCTTTTAACCATCTATTCACCTCCCCACAGAAAATCTTCTAGGGCTATCAGCCCTCATGAAGACTGCTCTTGACCAAGGGCAGTCTTCATGAGGGCTGCAGTAAGCTGCAGCCTCTCTAATTGCGATGAAATGATTAATAAGTAACAGGCTGACGGGTACCGCCAACATTAGTATTAAACCTTGCAGCATCATGGCATTTGTAGCATACATCCCTGTTGTCAAGCCTCAACAACGCTGAACCTGATTTGGAAATATTAGCATTGCCGGGGTTATCATAATCCTGTCCGGTCCAGCTGTTGGCAACAGCAGACATAGTTGCGCCTGATCCGTGAACCCTATGGCAGGTGATGCACATCAGCTTATCACCGGTTGCCAGCGGGAGTCCGCCGCCGAGGTCCGTGTTAGCTGGAGGTGTCGGAACAGCAATACCCATTGCATGCCGGAACCGGGTATCAGTATCCTTATCACTACCGGCGTTGTCACCTACATCTAATGCGTCATGGCAACCGCCGCACCATTTATTGATGGTGGCATCGGGATATCCGGTTGTCCTTAAGGTTCCTTCAGTCATGTTACCATTGCCATCAACAGAAATATCAATGTTTATGTATACATCAATATCCGACCTGGCGGGCAGGTCCTTCCTCAGCAGACGCGGGTTATCAACTGCCCCGCCGCCGCCTGCCGCGGTTGAGTTATAACCATGGGGATCATGGCAGGAAGAACAGACAAACTTATCTCCGGAAACTGACGCGGTACCACCTGGAATCTTGTTAGCCGAGTTCCAGGCAGAACCCTGGCCCAAAGTAATTGTCTCAACGTTATGAGCAGTTGTAGATGCTTCCCATTTGGCGCCTCCCACATCAAATGCACCTACAGCAACGGTGGCATCTTCAGATTCAAACTTGAAGGTCTTAGTAAATCCGCCAGTATAGGAAGCCCGGACAACAGTTTCAATAGTGCCCCAGTCAGCCCAGGGAGTGGCGGTATAGTCAAACCTTGAACCCTCTAAGATTGCCCCGTTGATGGTGTCATATGGAGCCTTCGGCTTGGCTGAGCCGTGGCAGGACCAGCAGAACTCGGTCTGAGTGGTACCTGTAAGCAATAGATTTGCAGCTTCTGCGGCGTGAGTGATATGGCATGCGGCACAGCCTGAGCTGTCTGTACTGAACCCGCCGTGCACTTTGGTGGCTGCCTGGGCTGCTGATGCCGTAAGCAGCAAAATAAGCGCCACAGTTAAGATTAATACTGTTCTTTTCATGGTTACCACTCCCTTCCCACTATTCTTAAATAATTTCACACTTCCCTTAATCATCCTATTTCACCCCCTTTCGCGTTATTCTTGTTTAATAACATGATGTCCAAATTTATTTAATTATGCCCTGGTCAGATTAATCTGCCTGACCGTAGACCATAATTCTTGAATGGACCATGTCAGCCACATATACGCGGCCGAGATCGTCAACGGCTACTCCGGCCGGGCTACCGATCCCGAGTCCCTGGGAATCAGGTTCATCTATTAGGGTTTTTGCCTCAAATTCTTCTTCAATGCCATATACTTTTACGGACCGTCCGATGGCACTTCCCACAAAAATACGGTCTTTAGATGAAGTGATACAATATGGATAACCAAATTCAGACCCTTCCTTAACCCTGGCGATTTTCAGGGGTTCTTCTATATTATCCATGTACTGCAGGCGGTTGTTATTTGAGTCAGCAACATATATCCGGTCACCCACAACGGTTAAATCCTGGGGGTAATAAAGCTGCCCTTCAGCCTCCCCCTGTCCTGCATGGGTTCTTTGCGCAATGCTGCCTTCCCGGTTGAGAAAAACCAGTCCTGGTCCGGCGAAATCCAGAACAACATACATATCTTTATACTTTTTCATGGCGACCGGCCATGGCACGTTCTTTTCCCCAAAATAGCCGACCAGTTCGCCGTTCAAAGAATACTCAACAATATTGCGAAGCCTGGCATCCACTACAAAAACCCGGTTACCGTCGATAAGTATTCCCACCGGTCCCAACAGTTTAATTTTATCGGTATCCTTATTACCAAAGGCAAAAAGGGGCTCGCCGTTTAAATCAAAAACAACTATTCTTCTGTTCTTACTATCCGCTACCCAAACCTTGTTGTTTTCATAAGCAACACCTTCAGGTTTGTCCAGCACATAATTTCCCGTACCTGTAATATCGTACAGAAACTCATAAGGTATTTCCGGGTCCTCAGGGACCACAAAATTGGCAGCCATTTCAACCGGGTTCTTTTTTATAAGGTAGAAATATCCGAACACCACAACAACTACCAGTATGGTTGCAAGGATTATATTGATAAAATTTGCCCGGGATAATGATGTTAACTTCTTCATTTAATCACCCTGTTAATTTAGATTTGTTTCTTGAAATCCAGCGCTTCTTGATAATCAGGTACCATTTTTAAGGCACGGTCTACTTCTTCCAGGGCCTTTTGTTTATCGCCTTTAGCCAGGTATATTTTGGCCAGTTCAAGGCGCAGGTCTGCCGCAACCGGCATAATTTTTAATGCCATTTCCATTTCTTTTATGGCCTTATCATACTGTTTGTCCTCTGTAAGTAATTGAGAATATATGACGCGGGCATAGGGGAACAAGGGCTTCATTTCAACCACTTTCTGGATTTCTGCCAGTGCTTTATCCTTTTTCCCCTCAGATTGGAGCATCAATGCGTCCCTGTAAATAATATCAGGGTTATCACCTATCTCCTTTTTTAAATCATTCAGAATAATCCTGGCTTTTGTAAGTTCTCCGGAGCCAAAATAACGGTCAAACAATAAGACTTTAGCATTTCGGCTTTTGGGATTTTCTTCTGAATACTTTTCCAGCTCGGCAATCTGCCTTTCATGTAATGGGGTGGTATCATATTGGTTCCAAAAAAACTTTTTTCCAACAATATAGCCAATTCCGGATAAGCTAGCGATAATAACGGCGATTATTACAACAGCCTGTGATATCGTTACATATTCCTTTTTCGGTTCTAAAGCTTCTGACATGGGGTTTTCCACCTTTTTAATGTTTTAAATTACCAGGTAAGCAAATGCTTGGAATAGCTTTTATGTATCGGCTTTTTTATTGATGACTTCGGTTCTGTTGGTACTCCTGGGCGGGACCTTAGTATCTATGGTCTTATCTTTTGGTTCATTTCGCGGCTCAATTTTCAAGTGAACACTGAAGTAGTCTGATTCTTTTATTTTTTCTCCGTGACACTTCAGACAGAACCCATCTTTAGGCAACAGTGTAAATGCCTCATGCTCCGTACCGTGCGGCCCGTGGCAGCTGGTACAGTGAAGAGTGCCTCCATGCCAGGGATCCTGGTATTTCTCCCCAAAGGGGTGGTTTATCCTGGCCTTGGCTATCTTCTCATGGCACTTGTTGCACATCGGCTCCTGTTTCTCCATCAGCAGCGGTTTCCATTCGGACCCATGGGGAATGTGACAGTTGGTACAGGCTCCCAGGCCCCCTTTCCCATTGGCTTTGGTAGCATGCTGTAATTTTTCATAGGTACTTTCGAGTCCGAGGTGGCACATGTAACAGAGCTGGTTACCGGCCTTCCTGACCAGGTTGGGCCCGGGGCCGATATGGGGGTCATGACAGCCGTCACATTCCAGCAGGCCGTTGCCTACCGGGTGGTGGGATGGCTTTTGGAAATCCACCCTCAACTCTGAATGGCAGAGGTAACACAAATCAGTCCTGGCCTCCGGCAGGAGCGCCGGTTTGGCAGACGCGTGAGGGACGTGGCACTTGGTGCACTTTTCCTTCACCGGGGTATGGATATATTCATTCTTTCCAGCTTTGAGTTTATCGTTTAAGCCATAATGGCAGCTTAAGCAAAGGCCGTTACCCGGGACCAGGGTCAGTTTCTCACCCGGAGTTGCATGGGCCCCGTGACAGTTAACACAATCGCCGGTATTAAAAGGCTTGTGCTGCACCGGAAGCAGGGTTTCACTCTGCCTGTCGTAGTGACAGGTGAAGCAGAGCTGCTTGCCCGGCAGTTTGGTCATGCCCCTGTATTTGGAAGCATGGGCAGAGTGACAGTCGGCACATGCCCCTATTTCATATGGTTTGTGTTTATATGGGAAATCATAGAATAAGTCCATTTTGTGACATGCGGTACACAGGTAATTGGGTTCAACCCTTAACAGGTACCTGTAATCCGATGCATGCGGGTCATGGCAATCGGTGCAGTGACCCAGCCTGTATGGTTTATGCTGATATATATAGGTTGTCTCATCAAGCTTGTTAAAGTGGCAGGTCGAGCATAACTGGTCAATATCAACAACAAATTCGTGTTTGCCCGAACCAACTTTATGAGGTGCATGGCAGTCCTGACAGTACCATTTGACAAAAGGTGCATGCTGAAATTGCTTGTTGAAATCCCTGCTCTTATCTGAATGGCAGACACCACATACCTTTTGGTCGGATTCCCGGTCCGGAAGCTTAGGACCGATATCTGTCGGGAGAGTCTGAAATGATTGTAACCATTGGCTTATTTGTTTGCGGACGGCAGGCAGGGATAGAAGTATACCTGTAACCATCAGCAAGAGCAAGCCGAAGACCAGTATCCTATTACGTCCCACTTCGAACAGGCTCCTTTCGCCGTTCTGCAATATAACAATTCAGGTTTGCAATTATTATTCGACAGGATATTACATTCGGCATATTATATTAGCTATTGTTAATTGAACTTTTTTTCTCTAAATAATATATCGATAATTTTTCTCAAAAAAATTATAGTTTAGACAAAATTTTCCTAAGATTTTTTAATTTATAGAATACGACGTGTAGTACTTAAGTTCCTTCCAACATCATTAATATTTCCTGCCGAACCCAAAATAAGGCAACAAAACAATTTTACACTATTTAGTTCCTTTTGACCAGTAAAAATATGTATTCACAGGATTATTAATCCAGCAAAAGAAGGCCCAGTAAAAGCAGGAGACTTTGCTTTCTCCTGCTTTTAAACATGTCAGCCTTAATCTTATGAGATAATCGCCAGTTAAATTATGTAATAATTTTTTCTAAAGTTTATTAGTGTGGCAATCCGCACAATGATTCGTTTCGTGGCAATTCCAGCACCCTTCGTTACTGGCGCCTTTTTCCTTAACGATGGTGGGATGATAAGTCCTCCATCCACTGGGGTGGTATTTTTTGAATGTGGTCTTACCTGACGAGGAAGAACCGTCCTGTTTGCCATCATCACCCGGTTCAGTCCCCTCACCCTGCTGACCGTGGCACTTAATACAATAGGTAGGCACAGCCTTATGCTGGGGAGTAGGTTTTTCATTGTTGTGGCAGATCAGACATCCCGAAACATCTCCACCGGTGACACCCTTCTTGTGGGTCATCCTCCATTTATCGCCATGGCCTTCAGGCCTCTTTTGGTGGCATTCATAACAGAAGACGTTTCCCCGCGCATACCTGGCCACTGGGTCATCCAGGAGTATATCCTTTGCTTCAAGGGAATAGGAGTGGCACTTATTACAGTAATCAAGGTTTTGGGCAGCCAGCTTGCCGTGGCTGGTCCCGAAATCTGCTACCTTGTGGTCCGGCGGCATGCTAATCTGGGTATGGCATGCTTCACATGCCTGGGTTACACCATCGACATTCTTAACACCGTACTTTTTAGGATTAATATGGCAATCGAGGCATGTGTTCATCTTTGGTTCGGAATAATCCTTGGTCATCTGTTTCTTGCCAAATTCTGCAGTCCATACCTCATACTTGCCGTCTTTGGTCAATTCCCTGGCAACTATATTCCCATGAGCCACTCCTGAATGGCATTCCACACACTTAACATCCCTGGCGGCATGTTTGTCATGGGGGATAATTAAATCCCCGGAAGGTGTAAAACCCCTGTTTACAGAATGGCATGACATGCAGATCTCATCTTCGAGGTCATGGCTCATTTGAATCGGACGGTCATAAGTACCGGTAAAATACAAGTACAGTTCTTTAACTGCAGACATCTTATGAACAATAAGGTTCCCCAGGCCCGGTTTGATGTGACAGTCGGTACAGGCAATGTTCAGGTGGGAGGAAGCCTTCCATGTGGTATATTCAGGTGCCATAACATGGCACTTACCGCAGAATTCAGGGCTCATAGTAGTCTTAACGGCGCCTGCAGTTAACAGGAACGCTGCCAGTACCAGTCCGCTGACCACAATAATGGCCTTTAACCGGTCTTCAGTTTTGGAAAGGTCATACTTCCTAAATAACCTCCACTGAGGCATGTTTCGATGCTCCTCCCCAGGCACAGTTGGTACAGAATCATTTAACCGGATATATTAATCAAACCAGTGGCAGTTATTGCAGGCAACTTCCTTGGCAGGTGATTTAAGAGTTTCGCCGGATTTCGGCTTCTGGATGCTGTGACAGGCCACACAGTTTTTCATGCCCTTGTTGTTTACAGAAACCTTATGCAAAGGCATCCACTTGTATTTATCCTGGTGGTCTGCAGGCTTCTTGCTGTGGCAGCTGATACAAAACTCGGTATTCCAGGCATAGTCTTTGGCCTGTACTTCAGGTTTAACTTTGTTATTAACAGTACCGTCAGCCGCAAAATTCAGGTTTTCCCCCACATTATGGCAGTCAACACAGGCTTTCAGTTCCTGGGCGGCATCAACGCCGTGCACGGCCAGCCAATTGGGCTCTTTATGGGTTTTGGGTGTCAGGATGGTTTCATGGCAAGCCTCACATTTCCAAGTGACAGTTTCGACACCCTCAACACCAAAGCTGGCGGGGTCAAGGTGGCAGGCAACACAAGTGTCCATATCAGGCCGTACATATTCGGCAGCCATATTTTTCTTGCCTTCCTCATCACTCCAGGCTGCCAGGTCATCCCCAACTTTAGTCGCCTCACGTCCGGCAATATTGCCATGGGCAACCCCGGAATGGCACTTAACACAGCTTACTCCTTTTTCGCCGTGGAGTTGGTGGGGTACTATCAAGTCCCCGGATAAGGTAAAGTTCCTTGTTTCAACCGAATGGCACTGTTCACACAGGTGACTGGGTAGTTCATGCTTCATCTTGATAGGCAAGTGATGTTCATAACTTGCGGTAATATAATCCTTCAAGTGCCCCATAGCCATTATTTTTTCCTTGATGATATTTACAACTCCCGGTTCCATGTGGCAATCTACACAGGCAATCGCACTGTGGGAGGAGTATTTCCATGTAACGTATTCCGGCTGCATAGCATTATGGCAAATTTTGCAGAAATCCGGCGACATTGTCAGGGAAATTCCTCCAACCGTGGCTACCAACAGGAATAACAGTGTTCCGCTAATCAGAATAAATAATTTAAGCTTATCTTCAGTTTTGGACAGGTCAAACTTAAACTTGTCGCGTAAACCCATCTTCCATTTAAGCCTCCTCAACCGTATATTTTCTTGCGCCACAAATCACATTTGGTTAAAAAATAAAAAGAAAATAATAAAATTTCTTCTTTATTCTGACATTCTATTCTACGTCCAATGAGTAAATCCCTTTTTTTGTTTGGAATTTTTTGATTCGTAAATAAATTCTCATAATTTCCGGATGCCCGTTATATGCAAGGTTTTCAATACCTTCGTTTGCTGATAAAATCAGCGATAAATGCCAGGCTGTCCGTTGCTCTGCCTGAAGGCAGGTATTTTAGCTCGTTTTTTGCTTTTTCAATATACCGGTTTGCTACTCCATATGCTTTTTCGATGGCTCCGCATTGTTTCACGATACTAATAGCCTCTAGGACTTCACCCTCCTTTTTATCTTTAATCTTCACAATCCCTGCCAGTCTTTCCCGGTCCGGTGACAGAGTCAGGGCGAATATAACCGGTAGAGTCACAATGCCCTGCCTCAGGTCACTTCCCACGGGTTTCCCCAATTCCTGCTGGCTTGCAGTAAAATCCAGGATATCATCAGTGATTTGGAAGGCCATACCCAAATAATATCCATACCTGGAAAGCGCCTTTACCTGTCGTTCCTGCGCCCCGCAGGCAACTGCTCCCAACTCACAACTAGCCGATATCAATAATGCCGTCTTGCTTTTAATTCTGAAAAAATAATCCTTAACCGTCTGGTCAGAATCATAACTTGTCGCTATTTGCCGGATTTCCCCTTCACACATCCTGACACTAATATCGGCAAGTATTCTGCTTATAACAGGGTTATCGCACCTGGCGATAAGGTCCAGTGATCTGGCAAACAGGTATGTACCTGTATAAATGGAAACCTGGTCCCCCCAGTTGGCCTTAACGGTGGGCATCCCTCTCCTTGTATATGAGGCATCAACCACATCATCATGCACCAGACTGGCCATATGGATTAATTCAAGGGCCACGGCCAGGCAGATGATTTTGTCTGATTTGGCTTCACACGTCCTGCCGGCAACCAGGGCAAAGGCCGGTCTCAGGCGTTTCCCGCCGGCATTGAGCAAATGGGCGGAGGTTTCAGTGAGTAAAGGGTCATGGGTTTTGACAATTTTCTTAAGTTCTCTTTCCACAATTTCCATGTCGTTTTTTATTACGTTAAATAGTTCGAGCCCTTTCATTATTCCACCTGCTTGTCGTAATAAGGCCGATTTTGTAAATAATTAGACCAGCTTACTCAATTGCAATATATTCGATAAATCCGATAAAATTCCTGCACCGTGGCAAAAATAAGTGTTCGCAAAAAAGGAGCAGCTTAGTCCTGCTCCAAAAATTATTCGCTAGTTTTTTTCCGGCTCTTTGGCAGCTTCAGTCAGTTCATTCTGAATATCCCTTGATGCATTCCTAAACTCATTGATAGCCCTGCCCATCGCCTTTCCAACCTCAGGCAGTTTTCTGGGACCAAAAACCACCAGGGCAATAACAAGTATCAGCGCCAGTTCGCCAAAACCCAGATTGAACATACTTACACCCCCAATAATCCTCTGAATAAGCTTAATGTTGTCCAGTCTTATGATAGGCTATGTTATTATAATTATCTCATAACTTGTTATAAAAGTAAACTTCTATTCTTGTTTGCTTTGACATAATTGTTGTGTTATAATATTATCTGTTTACGGGAGCGGATTGGGCCTGGTGGCCCGCCTGGTCTTCAAAACCAGTTGACGGGCAGTGATCCTGTCCGTGGTGGGTTCGATTCCCACACGTTCCCGCCAATTTTTACATTTTTCTAACTTAAAAAATTCTTTAACTAAAACGAAGCAGTTTGCTTCGTTTTTTAATATATATATAATAATACATTTGGAACGGAGGACTTATCATTTGAAAAATCAGCGGAAAACCGCCGGTATCCGGGACCTGGTACGGTATTCCCTGCTGGCTTCATTTGCTGCCCTGCTTCAGGTTGCAGCAACGCTTTTCCCGGGACCGGGGCACGTGCTAAGCGCTTTTTCCACCCTTCCCCTGGCCCTGGCATCTTATATAGCTCCGGGCGGCGGAGCAGCAAGCCTGGTAATAGCGGCCTGGCTGGTACTGGTTATCCAGCCCGCCGACCTTATCACCTTTTTGTTATTTACCGGGCCCCTGGGCCTTGTCCTTGGCTGGGGCCTTCATAACAGGGCCGGAACCCCGGCGGTCGTACTGGCCGGGGCTGCAACTCTGACAGCCGCGATGGTCTTTATGACTCATGTCCTGGGAGCGCCTTTTTTCCGGGAATTTCTTTATAACAAAACTACAGTGACAGTAATCTTCACTTATGCAGCCTTTGCCCTCTTATACAGCTGGTCCTGGGTAAGGTTTCTGAAAAAAGTATTTGGCAGGCTGGATATCATTATACATTTGTAGAGGCTTTTTTAGAAAGGATTGTGTCTGGCCCTTTACCCCACATTTACCGATTCTTCTTCCAGGACCCTTATAAAGGCATCTACGATTTCGGGGTCAAACTGAGTACCGGAGCACCGTCTGATTTCCTTTACCGCTTCCTCCAT
The DNA here is from genome assembly GCA_002840275.1 of Firmicutes bacterium HGW-Firmicutes-14. Taxonomy (GTDB): domain Bacteria; phylum Bacillota; class Thermincolia; order Thermincolales; family UBA2595; genus W-Firmicutes-14. The sequence continues at coordinate 58,304 of PHAB01000020.1, read as the reverse complement.
GTTCTTCCTCTTACTATACGGCCTGTTGCTGGTCATAGCGTCGAAACTGTCAGCAACAGCCATGATACGGGCATGAAGGGGAATCTGCCGGCCTTTTAATCCAAGGGGGTAACCTTTCCCGTTAAAGTGTTCATGATGGAATTTTATAAGAGGGAGGGTTGGGCTGAGTGATTCAACAGCCTTTATTATACCGGCCCCCCAGAAGGGGTGTTTCTTTATAATTGAGAATTCCTCTTCGGTCAGCGGCCCCTTTTTCATCAGGATACTCCTGCTGATTTCTATCTTCCCCACATCGTGCAGGAAGGCCCCCATTCTGATGGTTCGGATATCTTCTTCATTCAGCCCCAGGGCCCGGGCAATGGCTACCGCATACCTTCCTACCCGTTCCGAATGCCCGTAAGTATACTTGTCTTTAGCATTAATAATACGAATCAGCATTTTAATCGAGTTAATAAGTTCCAGTTCCGACTGGTTAAGGTCCTGTATGAGGTCATCCAGGACAGAGAAGTAGAGTTCAACCTTATTGCGGGAACAGCACTTGGCTTTATACAGCGCTTCATCGGCAAGCCTTATCAGTTCCTCCTTGGCCCTGGCATTCTCAGGATAAGATGCCACACCGATGGAAACGGTAATCTTACCATCCGGCTGCTGGTCCCTGCCGGGGAATGGGAAGGCCTCAACGGCAGCCCTTACTTTTTCGGCCACATTCACACCATTTTCGCTGCCCGAATCATAGAGTATTACTGTAAACTCTTCACCCCCATACCGGGCCACCATATCATTGGGTCCCAGTTCCCTTATCAGTAACTGGGCAAGTTCTTCCAGCAGTTTGTCTCCGGCCTGGTGTCCAAACAGGTCGTTGTAGTATTTGAAGTGGTCAATATCAAGTATCATCAGGGTTACTGATTTATTTTCCTGCTGGGCAAGGGTGACGGCTTTCTCCAGACAGTCCTGGAAATACCTGTGGTTATACAGCTTGGTCAGACCATCCGTTATTGCCATGACCTGGAGTTCGATATTGGCTTTCTCCAGGTCTTCCTGCTTGTTCAGAATATCTTCTGTCATCACCTTTATTCGTTCTACCATAGAGTTAAAGGAATCTGCCAGGACTCCGATTTCATTCGGGGATTTTATATCCAGGTTAATGTGATAGTCACCCTCGGATACCCTTTGGACCCCGGCCACAAGCATTTGTAAGGGTTTTGAAATGGCCCGTGATACAATCAGGGCCACCAAAAACACCAACAGGCAGATTAAAACAGTGAAAAAGATCATCAGGTTCCTTAATCGCATGGCAGAATAAAGGGCTTTGTCAGCGGGATACTCTACCAACACTCCCCAACCCAGTTTACTGGAAGATGAATACCCGGTAAAAACCCGGTTATTTTGGATATTAATGTCTTTGGCTCCTGATTCTCCCCGAAGAAGTGCCTGTACAGCTAAATTATGGTCAGCGTTTTTCATAATCAAATCCCTGTCGGGATGATATATTATTTTCCCCTGTTTATCGATTAACTGGATAACCATTCCCGGGTTATGACTGTGGCTGTCTATAATTGTTGAAAACCGGCGCTCCTTTTTAAGGTTAATACTTCCCGACAAAACCCCGGCAATCTTTCCATTTTGGTCCCTGACCGGGCTGGCTACCACAACTAAGTTGTTTCCCGTTGCAGCCTTATAAGGATCAGAGACTACCTGTGTACCGGTAGCCATAACCTGCTGGAAATAGCCCCTGGCTGAAAGGTCAAGTCCTACAACCCCGGGAGTCTCAGGCATGAAGGCAATTATTTTTCCGTTTTTGTCAATAATAGATATTCCGTCAAAAACCTCTGTGGCATTAAAAAGCCTTTCCAGGTTCCCCTGGACCAGTTCAGGGTCTAGTTTTCTTATCTCAGGGTCAGCAGCTAATGCGTTCCCCACAAGCTGTGCCTTTGACATCATTCTATCAATATCATTACAAATAGAACCGGCAATTTCCAGGTTCCTGGCCAGAACCTGTTCTTTGGAATACTGGTAAAACACCATTAGCGCTATCATCCCAATTATGATTGAAGCACCCATGGTTATGGTCAGGGTAATGGTCAGTATTTGCCTGTTCAGTCCCTTTAATAGGAACCTCATAATCATAACCTGCCTTTTTAGGTTTGGCAAAACCTGATCTAAATACGAACTTGTCCCGTATTTACCGGTGTAAAATGAGATTTGACATTAATTCCGTAATTCCTCTCAAAATCCACATTACAAGGGAGAATCTCATAGCTAACTGTTGACAAATTACCAGTCTAATAAGGGAATGGACACGTTCCAACGGGCGGCAACGTACGGCTCCCGCTATGCGGGTTGCCGGCCGGACGGATGACAGACTCGCCCTCTTGGAACATGCCCATCCTCATTTATCAACTCGCTAACTTGTCAACAAACCCCAAGGATTCACTCCATTTTGTGCAACGATATTCTATCATATATTTGACACCGTTTCCGGCTTTTCTGCATGTTCTCTTCTGAATTTGCGCCTTAACCATGCTTTAAAATCATCCATTATCGTGTATATAACCGGAATTACGACAAGGGTAAACAGGGTTGAAGTTAAAAGCCCGCCAATCAATACCCAGGCCATACCGGACCTTGATTCCGCCCCTTCCCCCAGCGCCAGGGCAGTAGGCAGCATACCGAAAATCATAGTAAAGGTAGTCATTATTATAGGCCTTAGCCTGGTCCTTCCGGCTTCAACCAGGGCTTCTCTCAGGGAAAGCCCGCGGTCCATCATAGTGTGAGTGTAATCTATCAGGAGTGTGCCGTTCTTGGCCACCAACCCATCCATCATTATCAGGCCGATCATAGAAAAGAGATTCAGGGTGTTTCCGGTAATTGCCAGGGCCAGGAAAGCCCCTACAATACCAAGAGGCAGGGCCATCATCCTGATAAAGGGGGTCATAAAGGATTCATAAAGCATGACCAGAACCATGTATACCAGTATAATAGAAAGGATCAGGGCAGCAATAAGGTCAGCAAAGGTTTCCTGCATCCCCAGGGTCTGCCCGCCCATCTTAACATGGTAACCGGGATCGAGACGCAATTGGTCAATCTTCGCCTGAACTTCCCGGGAAAAATCCCCCAGGCTCCTGCCCCTGAGGGCCCCTTTGACCACAATTACCCTCTGCCTGTCTATTCTCTTGATTTCCGTAGGTCCGCTGTCCATTTTGATATCGGCCATCTGCTGCAGCTGGACGGCTGAACCGGACATTGTGGCAACCGGAAGGGTCCTGATACTGTTTAAATCAGATTTGTTCAGCCCTTCCAGGCGGACCACAATATCTGTCTCCTCATTGTCCCCACGGTATTTCCCCGCAGTATCACCATTTAAGCCTGCCCTGACAGACCTGGCAATATCATCCACCGACAGCCCGGCATCGGCAGCCTTTCGCCTGTCGATACTGACCTGGATTTCCGGCTGTCCCAGCCGCCAGTCGGTATCCACATCCCGGGCGCCGTCGACAGCAGCAACAAGGCCTTTTACTTTTTCAGACAACTCTATCAGTTTGTTCATGTCAGGTCCTGTGACCTCAATCTCAATATCACCGCCGGGAGGTCCCATTGTATCACCCTCCACAACGGTAACCCTGCCTTTGACAAACTCCGATCCCCAATTACGGATTTGGTCGCCAACTTCCCAAACACTCCGGTCGCGGTCCTTTTTATCATATAGCTGTACCCCGAACCTGCCCAGGTGCGAACCCGAGGAAAATCCCATCCCGCCTGCCGAACCGAGGGTGGCATGGTAATATTTTATTTCCGGAACCGTGGCCAGAAACTTTTCCATCTCCCTCAGGGCAGCATCCGTCTTCCCGATTGGTGTGCCGATTGGCATTTCCAGGTTAACTGTCATCTCTCCCTGGTCTATCTTAGGCATTTGTTCTGTCCCAATCATGTTCAGGGCCGGCAGGGAAAGGGCTGCAAAAAAGGTGATGGCTACTGCCAGCAAAACAGTTTTCCTGTGCCCCAGGGACCAGCTTAGTACCGATATATACCGTTCCTTTACCTGCTTCCCGACAGGGGCCGTCTTCTTCCAAAGCCAGCCGAACAAGGATTTGCGGCCAGAGATGGTTTCCCCCTCTTCCGGACCGCTCGGATCGCTCTTTTCCTTTTCCTTTTTAAACAGTTTGGCTGCCAGCATTGGAGTGAGAGTAAATGATATAAAAAGGGAGAACAGAGTGGCAAAAACAACGGTAAGCCCGAACTGGCGGAAAAACTGTCCAATCATCCCCTGCATAAATGCTATGGGAGCGAAGACCACTATGTCGGAAAGGGTTATAGCTATTGCCGCCATACCTATTTCCATCCTGCCGTCATAGGCGGCCGTTTCCGGGTCTTTGCCCATTTTCAGGTGCCGGTGGATATTTTCCAGAACTACTATCGAGTCATCAACAAGGATTCCGATACACAAGGCAAGCCCCATGAGGGAAAGCATGTTAAAGGTAAAACCGGCGAAAAACATCATCATCAGGGCTGCCAGAAGTGAAGTGGGGATGGCCAGAGCAACAATAACCGTTGACCGCCACTCCCTTAGGAAAAGGTAAAGAGCCAGGGCAACGGTAATAATGCCTTCAATAATTGAGTTCCTGGTATCATCCAGGGATACCCTGATAAAATGGGAAGTATCACGGGATACCAAGAGTTTAACATCTTCAGGCAGTTCTTTTTGAATTTCTTCTATCTCTTTCTTTACCCGTTCCCCGACTTCCACTATAGAAGCATCACTCTGTTTGAATACCATAAGTGAAACTGCGCTGATCCCATTCAACCGGCTGTACTCGCGCAATTCTGAGAACCCGTCTGTAACAGTGGCCACAGCGCCAAGGGGTATATTACTGCCATTACCCAACGGGATCTCCAGGTTCCTTATTTCATCAAGGCTTTCAAATTCCCCCAAAATCCGCACATTATATTCTGCCTCAGGCCGGTCTAAACGCCCACTGGGCTGGTTCAGGTTTTCCATCCTGAGGCGTTGGATAACCTGATTAATAGAAAGACCGTAACCCGCAAGTTTTGCCTTATCAACAGAAACAGTGATTTCCCGCTCCTGGCCTCCGACAACAGATACCCGCGCCACACCCGCAACTTTCTGTATCCTGTCCTGTATGTAATCTTCAGCCATCTGTTTGGTTTCATATTGGGGCCGTTCACTCTGCATAGCCATAATCAGGACCGGCTGGTCATTCATATCTACCCTGTAAATAACAGGGTCAGACGCATCATCAGGCAGCCATCCCTTGAATGAATCCACCTTTTTCTGGACATCCATAGCCGCCTGGTCTGCATCTGCAGTCATTTCAAACTCCAGTACAGTAAAGGTAAACCCTTCAGAAGCCTGGGATTGTATCCTCTTCAGCTGGTTAAGAGAAGAAAGTTCATCTTCAAGGGGTTTTGTAATCTGGGTTTCGATTTCCTCAGCCCCGGCGCCCGGGTATGTCGTCACAACAGTTACAAAGGGCATATTAACCGCCGGGAAAAGCTCTACTCCTATTTTATTATAGGTATATACCCCCAACACCACAAAAACCATGATTACCATGGTCATCATAGCCGGGCGCTTAATAGCAAGCTTAGTCAGATTCAATTAGGACTCCCCCCATGATCAACAGAGTATTTCCGACCGACTAGTCGGTCTGATACGATTTTACCATACTGTCCAAACCCTGTCAATCAGACTTAAGGAGCTTTTCCACGGTTTTTGGCATAGTTCCAAGTTTCAGAACATGGTCTTTAAGAAAAGAGTTATCCATGATAGCTTTCATGGATTGAATGGCATACCGCCGTTTGAAATCATTCTTTAATTTGACCCATTCAGGTATCTTTCTAAAGTAAAATTTTTTATAACAGTTTAATACTTCGGAGAACAGCTCATCAGTAGTCATTTTACCGGGTTTGATTACCGGCTCGACGAGGTTATACTTTGCATAGTCCCTTGTACAGATATGAGGTGCAAGTTCGTCATACATATCAGCATACGGCCATGGGGCCAGCAGCAGAAAATGGGCAAAATCAGGGTTGTAAGCCTGGGCCAGGGCCAAAGTTTCGTTAATACTGTCCTTTGTGTCGGAAGGAGTGCCCAAAATAAACGAGGTTTCACTGACTATGCCGGCGCTGTGGATAATATCAAGGGCTCTTTTTGAATCATTGGCACCGAAACCCTTCTTAAAAGTATCCAGGGTATCCTGGGAAGTTGCTTCAATCCCCACGTAAATATGAATTATGCCCGCCTGCCTGTATTTATCAATGATATCCTTGTCCCGCACTATGTCATCCACCCTGGTTTCGATAAGGAACATGGCCCCAAGGTCTTTTTGAATCAGCCGGTCCAGGATTGCCTCCCAGCGTTCACGGTCGGCAGTAGGATACTCGTCGGAAATGAAAAACACTTCTACCCCGTATTTTTGGACCAGCAGTTCAATTTCAGCGGCAACGCTTTCCGCACTGCGGGCCCGCCACGTCCGGTTCCAAAACTTTTGCTGGGAACAAAAGGCACAATTATGAAGACAGCCCCGGGAAGTGGAAATAATTGCTAAACGCGAACCCGGCTGAATATAAAAGGTGTAGTCATTCCAGTCAAGTAAATCCCAGGCAGGATTTAGACTATCAAGGTCCGTTATAAATGGTCTGGCAGTAGTAGCTGTCACCCTGCCTTTTCGCCGGAACGCAATCCCATCAATTTTTTTGAAATCCTCTCCTTTTTCCCAGGCAGCAATAAGTTCGGGAAAAGTAAATTCCCCTTCATAACGTACTATTACATCGATAAAAGGGGACTCAGTTAAAATTTCGTTATAACAAAAGGTGGGGTGTACCCCTCCCATTACTGTAAATGCTTGGTTTTTCCATTCTTTCACCCTGCGCAGTAATTCAATCGCCGCCGGTACAGTCGCTGTATACGCGGTAGTGGCTACCACATCAGGGTCATAATTTATAATGTTGGCCAGAATTTGATCCAAATTATGATTTTTGGCCATGGCATCATATATTTTTACCTCATGCCCGTACTTACGCAACTCTCCTGCTATATATACAAAGCCAATATGAGGCCAGCGTCCTGCCGATTCAACCACTCCACAGTGGTAGTCGGGGGTAACTAATATAACCCTTGCCATAAGTTCTCCTCCAAAAAGCAGTATAGGGTTTGTTTTCGGACATATTGTCTGTTTTTCCTTCTTATAACGACATTTTCTTTAATTGAATTATTTCATCAGTACCCCCAGATTGAAATACTCTCATCCTCTGTATTGGCTATGTAAATAACCCTGTTCTCCCGGTCGGCAGCTATATTTGAGGGGTTTTTTAACCCCTCTCCGTACTTAAACAGGTAATTGCCGGAATTATCAAACACAAATACATACCCGGAGCCGTTATCGACTAAGTGTATCCGGCCCAGGCCGTCTATGATAACACCCTGGGGGTTCTTCATGCCTAACTCGGAAGCGGGTAAATCAAAGGCATACCACCCGGCACAGTTAAAAACCTTAACCCGTCCTCCCGCCGGGTCGGTGACTATGACCCGGCCATCACCGGTTACAGCAATACCGTAGGGAAATTCCATTCTCTTTTTTTCGTCATCGCCCTTAATTTCCATGATCATTTCTCCATCCTGCAAAACAGCCAGCCAACCGTTAATATTTACATCGGTAATATACAGCACGTCATTGTAAACAGCGGCACTGACCGGTTTTATCGGCCTGTTGTCAGCAGTCACATAATAAGCATCCAGCAACCGGCCATTATCTGCAAAAAACCCGATTCCCCCGTTTTGATAGTCAGCTACCAGCATGCCCCTGGAGGTTTTCAGCATCCCCTGGGGAGCCCCTTCGCTTTTTGTAATCTTGGCCCTTAATTCTCTTAACTTCTCACCGGTTAAAGAAAAGATATCTATGTTTTCTTCTTCTGTATAACTGACAAAAAGATTCTCTTCATAAACATAAACCCAAATAGGTTTCTTATTATCAGGAACTTTAATTTCACCCAGGTAAACAGGCGGGTCTTTTTCGTTCAATGTATTGTGTTTTAATTTTACAGCCGGTCCGGACCGGCCGAAAATCATCCAGGCCACAGCAGCCGTCAAAGCCAGTGCAGCTATCACCAAAAATCCATATGTATATTTTGGCATGTTTTTTGCGGCCATAAGATTCCCCTCTATTCGTTGCCAGCGGTCTTTAGTCAACAGGGCGGGTAATAAGTTCCAGGTTATGATAGGTATCGGGTGTGACGATACCTACAGCCCAGAAACTGATGATATTGGTCGCCAGGCATCCCAGGCACAGCCAGGCCAGTTTATTTCCCCTCCAGCCAAAAGTAGAATACAGGTGAAGATAAATACCGTATACCAACCAGCTGATCAGAGACCATGTTTCCACCGGATCCCAGCTCCAGTAACTGCCCCACAGCAGTTTCGCCCATATGGAACCGCTTAGCAGCATTATGGTGCCTGACAGAAAACCGAACATGACCAGCCTGACCGAAATTCGGTCCAAATCAGCCGGATCCGGCAGTAACCTGTATTTTACCCCGGCTGCCCCGGTGAACCGGTTCCTCAGCAAATACATGATGCTTGTCCCGGTGGCAAAAACATAACATGCCGTGGAAAGCAGGGCAAAAAGCACGTGAACTGCCAGCCAGCTGCTTTTGTATGCGGCGGTCAGGGGTTCAATGGCGGGATTCTCGGCATAACCCCAGCCCATTACCAGGAAAGCAAAAGGAACGGAAATTAATCCGACCAGTGATGTATTGCTGTAAACCCTCCGGGCTGTCAGGTATACCCCTACTATAAGCCAGGCGACAGTAACATTCAATTCATATAACGTCCTGACAGGCAGGTGCCCTGAAGTGACGGTCCGGGTTACAACCACTGCAGTATTGGCCAGGAAACCACTCCAGATCAGCGCTCTTTCAGCCTTTGCAGCAGATATCCTGCTTCCCGTAATCCAGTTAATATACAGCAGGGTCACCAGGACATAGCTGGTAACAGTAATCCAAAAAAAGAGCATTTCCGGTTCAGACATAAACCCGCTGCCTCCTTACCTGCCCCTGAAATCAACCTCGCAATCAACCCCTAAAAACAACCCTCAAAAACAACCCCGCAACTGCCAGAATACTCCCCAGGAAGATAAAGGATTCACCGGGGTCACTGGAAACATCAAATTCTTCCCAAAACCGGTGCTCCGAAAATGAAACCGTGTAATTGCCCAGTTTCCCTGTCTGACCCAGAGGTATTATTGGGCCCCCGGGTTCCGCACCGGAGGTATCGGAACTTAATAACTTTATTTCCACTGCGGGCCTGTCAGGGAAAACGGCTTTTTCCGCCGGCTTGCCCTGAACCGGCATATTGGCGTAAAAACGCACCTGGAATTCACCCAGGTCAGGAACAGAGTACCTGTCGTAATATAACCCGTCCCTGTGGGTGGCAATATTTAAGAAATTGTCTAATACTGTCATATCTTCGCTTTTTATTATTAAATGAACGGAATATCCCCAGTTCATTGAGCGCCAGTAATAACCCCTGAACTTTGCCGGGCGGTTAATCTCAATAACACGACGGCCGGATTGGCCATTGGTTATAAAATCCACATGGCTTCGCACCTGTCCGATGTTTTCACCTTCCCTGACCAGTTCCATTTCATTTAAACCCACGGTGTATTCCTCAAAACTATGCAATTTTCCTGTTTCCACACTGCTTATTTCGGAAGGGAACCTGACCGCAACCCCCTCCGGGATCATCACCCGTCCCTTCATGCCAAAGAGGGCGGAAATGCCAAAGCCAAAAAGAATCAGTACAAGCCCCAGGTGAAAAATGACTGAACCCCGTTTGGCGGTGTTTGAACCGGTAATTTTGGCCTGCCTGGACATTACTGAAACCCTGGTCAGGTTACAGGCAAGCAGACTCGCCGCCAGGCCAAACAACAGCGCCACCATCAGACCTGAGCGGAAAAACAACCTGGCCTGATTTTTTCCGGGGAAAATATAGAAATCAGTCAATATACCGAAAAGCAGGGCCAGCATCAATCCCAGGGCCAATTTGGCAAGGTTGCCGGTTTTCATGTTAAACTCCTTTATACAAAGAAATTATTTGCAATAACAGGACAGGTGGCTTGGTACCACCTGTCACCGGGCTTTAATATGATTTAGATCCGTGGCTGCAGGAATAAGATGATATTCCCGTTACAGCCATTGTATCACACGACCTTTGCCCTTGTCCGCCTACCACGTCAACCGTCTTGATGAAGTAACCGTTGAGTCCCTTTTCGGCCCTGTAACTGCCGTTTGATGCAGTGGAAAACGCCGCATTTTCGCCATGGACAGAGACATATTTGGTGCTGTTCTGCATATAGCCGGCAAAGTGGCAGTAGCGACAGACATTTGTGCCGAAGGTGGACATAAATGCTTCAGCGGCATTTGTATCGATCTTGCTCTGCAAATCACCATAATGGTTTGACTTCCGGTGATATGCGCCTCCCGGGTCACTGTCAGACAATGTTGCAGCTGCAGAATCACTTCCATATTGTGTTGCCGGATGGCACTCATTGCAGAAGCTGGAACTTCGGGGATTACCCTTCAATATGTACTCCCAGTTCGAACCATGAGGCCCCCTTGGTTTGCCGCCGGTGGTATCCGGATTTCCGTGACAATCAGAGCATGTCAGGTTAAAACGCTGATTAGGGTTACTGGGATGGAAGGCATAACCCGGTTTAGACGTATCATTGGGAAACAGCTTATCAGGAATCGAATTGATTTTAGTGTTAATGAAAGATGTCTTTTCAGTAAAACTGAAGCCGTGAGTTGAAACATTATTCGGATTCAAATAAGCAATTATCCGCTTTCCACCCGTTGTCGCTCCTGAATAACTGGAATGGCATTTAAAGCAGACCATGTATTCTCTCAATTCTGCAGGCTCTGTATCTACATTTTCAAGAAACAGGTAACTGTATCCGCTTACGGCGTAAGGATTATCCTTCCATGTCTGGCTGGTGGGATCCGGCGTATTAACCGAAGGCGAACCTGTTACCTTAACACCGCTGACTCCTTTAAAGGCCTTGGACAACCTGGTGGTCAGGTCTTCTGTGGCGTCAAAATCCTGAACAGCGTGGACATTGTGGCAATCCAGGCACTCCACGTGCCGTTCCGCGGTTTTAATGTCTTCATCAAAGGAATGCACCAGGTAAGAGGCCCCCGGCAGGTGGCCGATACCCTGTTCTTCCCAGAATTTCAGGTTGCTGGCGGCCGTTATCCCGTCATGACATTCATAGCAGACCTTTTCTTCCCAGTCAAAGACGTTGCCCACAATGTTTGTGACATTGCCCCAGGCATCTATCACGGCTGTCCCATGGGGGTCATGGCAGTTGATGCATTTCCCTTTGACTTCGGCTGAAGCAGGTTCCGGATAATACCTGCCCCCGGGCCACTGGGCCTTGCTTTTATGGACACCCTGGCTGAAGGTGGAGAAACCCGGGTAACCCACAGTTATGTCGGCGATAGACGGATATTCGTGGCACTTATTGCAGATTTCGCTGTTGGGGCCGTCATTGACTACCAGCATCTTTGGTATTACTTTATCTGCGCTGGTACTGCCGTCTGTTGTGCGGCCGTGGGAGTTATGGCATACAAGGCAGACTCCCTTATTCCACGTGGTCTTGTTATAGACCTGGCCGCCGACGGTATTAAAGTCCTCCAGCCACTGGGCATTAAGGGCGTGCTTGGAATTGTTATAGACTCCTGAGCCATCGAACAAACCGGTGTCAACAAGAATATCTTCCCGATCATGACAGGTAAGGCACAGCTTGTTTTTATCAGCATCAGTCACGTTAACCGGGTAGCGAAGCATGGCCCCTTCGGCGTCCTTGTGGGGTTCGTGGCAGTTTATGCACTCCCCGTTTCCGTAGTCACTCAGCCACATCTTGTCATTATAGGGCAGCCCTGTCTCAGGATTAGTATCTGTCTTGCCGTGATAAGTCTCCTTATAAACAGTCTCACCACCGTATTCATTATAGGTATAGCTGTCCCCGTGGCAGCCGTAACAGAGTTCGTTCAGGTTGTCACCGGTCCCGGCCACCGCGGAGCTCTTAATGTATTCCTGGGTAGTATTCTCTGTCCCCGGCACAAACCTGCCATGGGGGTCGTGACAGTTATAGCACCTGCCCGCGTCGGCATAAACCCTCTCACTGACCCAGTACCGGGGTGTGTCAGACTGGAACTCGTAACTGAACCCGGTGGCCGGCTGGCCGTGGGCGGTCTTGTTGAATTCGGTAATACCGGAATACCTTCCACCCCCTGACGGGTCAGTATGGCAGATGGCACACAGTTCATTGTTGTCAGGAGCCCTGAGTAAATACGGATAATCTGAGCCGTGGGGCACGTGACACTTGGTACAGTTGCTTTCAAACTGGCTTCCGTCCTTCATGGTGTATACAGGGAAATCCACGTTGTGTTTGCTCTTCCGGTAAGCCGAAGATATCCTGTGGTCCACGGTATAACCGTCCGGGGGCGTCCGTCCTTCTTCGTGGCATGACAGGCAGAGTGTTCCTTCCACTGAATCGTCACCGGTCCTGCCGGTAATTGTGGAAACCGGTGCGGTCAGGTCAGATAAATTGCCTGTCTGGTCATAGGCTCCGACCTTGTAATAATAAAGGGTATTTCCGCGCAGGCCCATATCCGTCAGGGACAGGTCGAAGCTGTTTCCTACCCGGAGGTATTCTACATTATTTCTGCTGCGGTACACGGCATATCCGACCACCCCGTCAGTTTCAGCCGAGCCGTGGGTCCAGGTCAGCAATACCTGGGAACGTTCGGGGGTGCCAAGAGTCAGTTTTTCCGGCCGGTTGGGCGGTACAGTATCACTGAGGATACTGTAAGCCTGGGTCGCCGCACTGGCGGAAACCGGTGCGGAAATGTTTCCATGCAGGTCCACAGAAGCGACCCTGTAATAATAGGTTATTCCCGGCTTGAGTCCGTAATCCATAAACCCGGTGGAAGCGGTAGAACCTATCAGGTGATAATTGGTCCCGTCTTCGGAACGATAAATACTATAAGCTCCTAAATCCCCGGCGCTGTTGGCCGAAGCACCCCAGGCCAGTTTCATATCAGTTTTGCCCGGTGTCAGGGCAGGACCTGAAGAGGGGGCTTCGGGGGGTGTGGTGTCATTGGACTTGACCATCAACATGGCCCCATAGTCGGCAACTGTAGGGTTCCGCTTGGCACTGCTCTCGGCGTACAGCCGGAACATGTACCACCAGCCCTCCTGGGCTCCACTGGCAATGCTGGGGGTCGTAAACCTGAACCTGGCGAAACCGTATTCATAGGCCGGGCTCTCCCAGGTTAGGTTGTTAGTATAACTCAGCTGGGAACCGTTAAACTTCCACGTGGTCAGGGATGGGGAAACATAAGTTGTACCACCGGGATAATCAGTGAACACTTTGGCATAGACAGTAGTATTTGGGGGGAATGAAAAGGCCTCCTGGGTCCTGGCCGAATCCTTGTAAAAGCGGAAACCTTTGGCAGTCGCTCCGTACCTGATAACCTGGTATGGGGTAAGATGTACTGCTGTTTTTGTATAAACATCCGCCTGCAGCATATAGGCGCCGCTGTACAACGACATTCCGTCAGCGGTTTGGGTGGGCAGCTGGATATTAAAGGTGAAAACTTCATAAATGCCGTCTGTAGAGTACATAGCAGTTTCATAGGTGGCAATTATGTTATTCAGGTGATCTTTAAAGTATATTCTCTTAGTCTGAGCATTGTCTAACCCATCGTCACTCTTGACTTTCACGATTATATTTGAGCCCAGGGCAAAATCTGTGGTGTAATTGCCATCTATATCCCTGATTTCAAGGATATCACCGTCTTCGGAATAAAGCCCCCTGGCAGCATACTTATCGGCGGAATCGGTCTTTGCATAAACAGGCGCGGCCGCAGATGAGACATTTCCGTTTTCGTCAACAGCCGAAACCCTGTAGTAGTACCCCGTCTCCGGGGTTAACCCGGAATCGGTGACACTGGTCAGACCAGTCTTGGCAACCAGGTTGCTTGCTGACGGGATAAAATCTTCCGCATCGCCCCTGTAGACATAGTATTGAACAACCCTGTAGTTATCAGTGGCCGCGCTCCAGCTCAGGGAAAGCCGGGTACTGCCAGCTGTGGTCGGCACCGTGGCTTTCAGGTTAGCCGGTGTGGCGGGTGATGTCGAATCAGAAGCCAGGGAAGGTGTCACACTCACTTCAGCTGTTTGTCCCGATTCATTCTCATTCCGGTCCTTGGCTGACACTTTGTAATAATAGGTTGTACCCGGTTTCAGACCCCCGTCATAGAACCAGACGGTAACCGATGTCTGTCCTTCATCATTATAGACCGTATTGTTCACTGCACCGTATTTTTGCCAGGTCCCGGCGGCGCCAATCTTGCGGTATACAAAATAGCCAAAAACATCCGGTGATTCTGATGCCGGCCATGACAGGTCGGCCTGGACAGCGCTGGAGGCATTTACATCCAGGCTTGCAGGCGCTGCCGGAGCGGTTGTATCACCCGCCGTTGCCCGCTTGTCAAGAAGCATGTTGGCCCGCGGGTCATGCATATGGGGCTTGTGGCACATAACCATACAGTCATTAGTGCCTTTGCTGTTGGCATCATAGATCGGGTGATATGTCGCTTTGGCCACCGTCGGCCACTCATATCCCCCACCATAACCGCCGTAGCCGGTCAGGGGTTCTATCCTGGTGGCGTAACCGTCTTTTCCATGGCAGTTGAAGCAGTCATAATCACTGCCCACAGGTTCCGGGTCATGGGCATTGTGACATATCGTACACTCAGTTGTGTCACCATATACGTGTTCATTAATTGTCACGTGGTCCAGCACCTTGCGGATACCGGGAATGGCAACATAGGACCCGGGAGATGTCTCACTGGAATAGTAAACGTATGAAGTTACTCCCTCCCGGTATTCTATATGACATACAATGCAGAATTTACGGGGACTGTAATCAACACCCGAAATTCCCTCCGGGAACTGCTGCTGCTGGTATACCCCGTCGGAAACCAGAGTAACGGTCTGGGTAGGCGCATATGTGTCTGCATCCCGCAGGTAGTTGTCATTGGTGGAACCGTGAGGCACATGACATTCGTCACAATACATCTTGGCAGTGGGGTATTCGGTGTATTTGTGCCCCTGGGCCTCATACTGGGTCTTGATGTCCCTGATAATGTTTCCGGACCCGTCTCTGGTCACACCGTTATGGCAGTCAACGCAAAGCTCGTCCTTCCGCAGTTTCAGCAAGGGTGCAAAGGTAGAACCATGAGGTACATGGCACTTGTCACAGTTACCCTTGAAAGTACTATTGTCAGAGAATATCCTGATAGGTATCACATAATCATGGGGCCCCAGGGCATATTGGGCTGCATCTATGGTGTAGGGTGACTTGTACGTTTCTTCGGCCACTGTGGAATGGCATTTCAGGCACATTGATTTTTCGTCCCCTATCAGATGATCTGTCTTAATCAAGTCTGCCCGGGGACTGTGGGGGTGCGGGGTGTGACACCGTTCAACACAGGTGTTGCTTGTTGTGCTGGCATCAGTTATCCTGTGGTGGGAATTCAGGCCGGGATAGTACCCCTCCGTTTCAGAATCCAGGCCGGCCAGTGCTCTGATGTCATATGCTTCTCCGTCCGAACTGTGGCAGTCATAACACCTGTCCTCCCCGCCCGTGGGCGGCCAGGGCTTGTGGGCATCATGACAGACAACACACTCCCGGGCGCCCGCTGACTTATGGTCGGCTATCCTGTCAGGATAAGGCAGGGGCTGAATATATACTTTATAGTTGACGGATTCATTGACCTTGATGGTATAAACAGTATTATATACCCTCTCCGGTTCCTCTGATGTGGGATGACAGGCCAGGCAAAAGTCCCGGGACTGCCCTTTGACCAGGATATCAGTGGGGAAAGTAATCCCCGTATTATACTTGTTGCTGGTATCCAGCAAATAGGAAACGTTAACAGAACCATGGGGGTCATGACACTCGGTACACAGCAATTTCTTGGTCGGATCGCTCTTTATATAGTGTCCTCCATGGCTGGCAGCGTTGTACTTGGCAGAGATGTCCACATCTCCCGGCGAGCCGTCATGGCAGGCCATGCAGGCATTAATTTTTCCCGTATCGCTGGCAGCGTCAATAGCGACACCGTCCAGGACCGTCCTTATCAACCTGACATTAGTTGATGAATGGTGTTCATGACATTTCATACACGGGTTATCAATGCCGGGTCCGTAAGGATTCTTGGAACCATCCCTCTCCAGTAAAGAGTGGGGTTTGTTGATAAACTTGGTGTACTGGTCACTTAATATAGTCCTGTTGTCAGGTCCGGCCCCATGGCAGTGCCAGCAGAACTCCCCATATGCAGGAACTTCCTCGCCTGTATCGGGGTCAATAACTGTACCCAATGTGGTTGAATCCGGTGTATATGCCCAATTGCTTGTCAGGGTTGCCCTGAGACCATAAGGATTTGATTCGTCATGCTTGGTATGGTCTTCAATATGGCACTGCTCACAGGTGACCATAACGTTACTTTCATCACCATTTTCCAGAACAGGATGGCGTGAGTTCCTGTCAAAGGTATCAAAATCATGACAGGCCGCACACTTGAGGGCCGGTGAATTTCCGGTACGGATATAGGATTTAAAAGTACCGCCGGAGATATGGTGATCCAGGTTATGACAGGTGACAGCACAGGAATACCCCGTTTCCTCCAGGTTGACCCCATATGCCGGGATAAACGCCAGTGTGTTTTCATAAACACTCTCAGCGGCAATTCCTGTCCGGTAGGCCCAGTCAAAGTTTATGTAATGGGCATTATCCAACTGCCAACCGGGGCTGGAATTTTGAAACCTGCTCTGGCCTGAATGGGGGTCATGGCAGGCCCGGCAGCTAACCTTTAGCTTTGTCGAATGGTCGTGATAATTCTTGCCGTTTCCGTTGCCAAAATTACTGCCTACCGTGGAGCTTCCAGCTCCGTTTATCCCTACATAATACTGGGAATCGTGACACCTAAAGCATATGGTCTTGCTTTCTGTATTCCAATCCGCACTCCAATCAACCGGTCCATAGGGATAACCGTTAACATTATTACCATTGCCACTGTTATTGTAATGGTCATTATATGGATCCCTGAGCATATACCGGTTAGTAATGTGACCGTGCGGTTCATGGCACATAGTACAGGTATTCCGTCCATAAAAATTCTGTTCATGGATAGTTCCCAGATACTTATTTGACAGGTTATCAAGATATAGTCCGGTAAAGGTATCACTGTCATCATATAATTTTGTCTCTGTGAACCCGTTGTCCTGGTGGCAGGTTATGCAGAAATTGGCTGAATTAGCCGTAATAATCAAAGGGTAATCCTTAGAACCATGCGGGGCGTGGCAGTTAAGGCAAATTATCTGTGTTTCCTCTGATGTTGGGGCCACTGTATTATGTTTAGAATTTATAAAGGCTGTCTTATGGTCCTGCCCAAAGGGGTTTGGAAGGTCGGAATTGACACCGTGGCAGGCCCAGCAGAACTCATTGCCCCGCCTTTTAATCAGGCCGTCCTCCTTCGAAACGGCGGACAGCAAACGGTAAACAGTTTCATTGACAGTATCCCCATCCACTTTTATTGTGATGGGTGAACTGTAATGGGGGTTATGGCACACATCACAGGAATACCTGCCCTCAGGCACCTTATGATGGGAAGGGTTGCTGACAGGGTCAAAAGCAGCCTTGGTATTATATTTACTTTGGGAACCGTCATGACAGGTATAGCATGAATCAGTGATTGAACTGTAGTAAATAAGTTCCGATCCCCTGGCCGAGTGGGTGGAATGACAATTACCACACAATCCGGCATTGGCCGGGTCATCATAACCGCCGTGGGGGTTAACGGCCCCCTGGTCAACGGCCGGTGTGATAGCCGTGTAGCTGCTCATAACCGATGCTTTACCGTCAACATCCACGGCAACAACCTTGTAGTAATAAGTTGTCCCGTATTTAAAAACAGTGTCAACATAATACACCGAATTAACCACAACCCTGGGAGAGGCATTGATTTCCACAGCGGTCATGGTTGTGACCAGGGACTGGGTTATCAGGGCATATGAACCGGCCAGTTCCGTGGCCCGATAGACCTTGTAACCGACAATGTCACCCTCTGTATTGTTATTCCACTGAATCCGGACAACCTTATTGGAACCGTTTTCCTGGTCAACCATAAAAGCCTTTACCCCTGTCGGGGCGGAGGGTGCCCCGTCTTCCCGGGCGCCGGTGCCGGTGGTGGCGGAAGCGGGGGCGCTGTAGTCAGAGATATTACCGGCGTTATCCACAGCCGTTATTATATAATGATACTTGGTACCTGATTTAAGTTCATCATCCGTATATGAAGCAGAGGATGTGTATCCCACATATTCATATGCCCCGGGACTGCCGCTCTCATCGGGAGCCCGGTAAACCTCATACCCGTCAATACCGGTCGAATTCGGCTCCGGGTCACTGGAGGCATTCCAGCTTAAGCCGATACTGGAAGCAGATGCCGGAGAAGCGCTGAGGCCCGTCGGTGTATCCGGTTTAGTAGTATCATTGGTGACATTAACGCTTAAAATCTGCTCGTTATATGACAGCTTACCGGCGCTGGAAGTACCTACTCCCCATATTTTAAGGGTGTATGTGCCAAGGGGAAGCTGGTCATACACATCCACATGTACTGTAAACTGTTCATCATGGGCAGTCAGGTTCCGGTCAATATATGCGCCTGAACTTGATCCGTCATCAATTGTGACCCCTTTCTGTGAATTGGGATTATCCACAGCAGGAAAAGCCGTTGACCACATATAAGGGCTTTCGGCAGGCGCTCCGTAGATAGTTGACTGCTGGGCAATAAACCAGGGCGTATCCCCGCCTCCTGTCTGGGACAGGGCCCATTTGGAAGTATCCGGTACCTGTATGCTTCCGGCCACGGTAAAACGCCCATAGCCTAATCCCACAGTCCGGAATGTCATGTCAAAAGTACCTGTCTGGGTAATTGTGACACTGTTTGACCGGGGTGCTTTCCCGTTAATTGACTCAATGGTAAGGTAGCCCGCCTCGTAGGTGTGGCAGGAAGTACAGTACGGAAGGTCGCCGGTGGCCGAACTGTCCACATGGTTGCTGGGCCACCCGAAAGCCACCGCAGGAATAATAAGGCATGCGGCAATTGCCATAATGGCAGGCAGCCACCTCCGCAGTCTTTTCTTATATGATTTTCCCATGTTGATAATTTTCATGGTCCTCACCTTTTAGTCCGGGTGGTTGGTCTTATCATGACAGTCTTCACAGCCGGTGGTTTTATCAAATCGCTTCAGGCACGTTGAGTTAAACCCGTCTCTCCGGACATGAGTGCCGGTGTTAGTTGTACCATGGGTAAAATGGCAGGTCTGGCAGATAATTTTTCCATTCTCATAAGGCAAATAATCCGGGGTTGGGACAGCATAAGCTGTCTTGGTGACATATTGTGCGGTAACATTTACGGGGTGCATATACATGTGTGTTGAAGACTTGGACAGGGTCAGCCCCGGCTGCGCCGTAGTACTGATTGCATTCCGGCTGGCCCCGGCCCCCTGGTTAAAATCACTGTGGCAGGCTCCGCAGAATTCTACCGCCCCACTGACGTAAATAGTCTCTTCCTTCTTGTTGGCCGAGTCTGTTACCGCATAGGCCTCCATAATAATTAACGGTGGATTTGCATCATTCCATACCTTCATGTTTGGACGCAGGTTCCGGTAGTTATCGGAACCGTGGGGGTCGTGGCAGGAAGCACAGGACAAACGTGTATCAGAGGTCTCCACATTTTCAATATTGTTACCGGGGGCCGCATAGTTGTAAATATTAAGGTCATGCCTGGATGTGGGAACATATGCACTCTGCTTTACTGTAAAACCTTCGACGGTCCCATAAGGTCCCGCTATAGATTCATACCAGGTGGCCCGGTACACATCCGTCCAGACCCCGTTCTCGTCTTTTGTTGTACTGGAAGTCGGCCCTAAAACCTTACCCCGCAGGACATCGTACTTGCTCTGGGTCCCGTCGTGGCACGTCACACACATCCTATCGGCATTTACTTCAGAAATAAGACGCGGGCCTAAAGCTGAGTGGGTATAGTGACAAT
Organism: Firmicutes bacterium HGW-Firmicutes-14; assembly: GCA_002840275.1. GTDB lineage: Bacteria > Bacillota > Thermincolia > Thermincolales > UBA2595 > W-Firmicutes-14. The sequence goes on along the minus strand of PHAB01000020.1, from coordinate 38,105 downwards.
CCCCGCATAAAATGGCATTTTTATTATAAAAACCGTGGGGGTTGCCGTGGGGGTTTAAGCTGGGCGGGAAAACACGTACTGTTGAATAACCTGTCTCACCCCCGGCATCTTCGGAATAAATACGCACAAAATAGTTTGTATATGGTGTTAAAGAATCTTTGGTATAAACATACTCTTCCTTACCCGCTGTATCGGCCACATTAACCGGTATACCCCAGGCATTGGATGCAGACACATATACTTTATAGCTGACAGCCGTAGGAACATCCTGCCAGTAAACAGAAAAATTGACAGTCGTGGCAGGTTCCGGGTCTGTGCCTGTCTTTATGGCAGTTACCTTGGGCCGTAAGTCCTTAAGGGTGGTAAAGGAATACTCTCCTGACAAACCTATGTTGCCGCTCAAGTCCCTGGATTTGACACGATAGTAGTAAGTGGTCAGTCCGTCTAACCCTTTTAAGAAAACGGCATGATCAACGGTCCTGGAATCATATGAAAGGGACCACCTGTATACTCCCGGTTGGGTACCCCATTCGACCAGGGAATTAGCCGGTTCATCGGACTTCCAGCTGACGGTTGCAGTCGTTGCTGTAATATCACCGGCAGATATATCATATACAGTTGGAGCTACTGTATCTAACTCGCTTAAGGTAGAAAATGTCTGGTCGGTGCTGACAGTCTGGTTACCGGCGGCATCTGTCACAGTGACCCTGTAGTGGTAGGCGGTATTGAGGCTTAAACCTGTCAGGTCCACAGAATGGGTCGTTCCCCGGGTCGTCTGGGTAACACTTGAACCGTATGAATCAGTAGTCCCATATTCCACTGTATAAGAAGTAAGCTCATCAGTGCTGAAACTGATGGAAGCCGCTGTGCCCGTTACTTCCGTAACAGAAGGGGGATAAAGTTTAGGCGGGGTTACATCCCAGACGCAGACATCATCAAAATAGACGTTCCTGTTATATTCCCCCAAAGCAATCTGTCCATAGTACAGAGAAGTATCGGCACTAAAACCTATTTGCTGGCTGTTACAGTATACCGTTATATTGGACCCGTCAAATTTCAGCTTTAACACGGCAGGATAAGGATTGTCCGCTACAGCCGAAGCCCCTTCCCCTATGTAAGGCACTTTTGTATCATTGGACCGCGGCATTGTCAGAAGGTTGGTACGGACTCCGTTCTTTTTTTTATATAAAATCAACGAGGCCGTACCGGCGCCTGCAGCGCCAGATCCGTTATCACTGTATTCCAGGCCGTAATGGTTATTCTCATCCACCCAGCGGCCTGCCAGGTAAATCTTTCCCACTGAAGCATCATCAGAATAAACCTTGGCTTCCACAGAATAATCCACCCAACTGGAAGAACCTGCCGCGGACCAGGTGATATCGGTATCAGGTTTAGTCCTCTCCGTATACCGGCCGTCAATTACCGCCCAGTCCCCCCTGACTACTGTCCAGTCATAACTCCCCAGGTCAAACTGGTCGCTAAAATAGGAACCCTGCTGGGATATGGCGGGAGAGGTGAAATAACCGGCAAAAACGGCTGCCGCAAATATAACTGTAACAGCAGCTAGAAGAACCGGCTTTTTTTTCATGTGCCTGTAAAGTATATGCATAGATTCTCCCCCTGACGCAAATCCCTTACCTGTCAAAAACCTGGATCCTGTTGTTTTCCCTGTCCGCAACATATAACCGTCCTCTTTTGTCTATGGCCACGGCTGTCGGAAAATTAAACTGCCCGGAATCCAGGCCTCTCCGGCCTATGTATTCCACGATCTTCCCTTCCCTGTCGCTCACCAGGATTCTATGGGCCAGGGTATCGGCAACATAAAGCATTCCTGTACTTTCTTCAAAAGCTATACCCTTTGGGTTGGCTACTTGTTTGGGTCCAAGCCGCTGTCCCATGTATTTCCCTTCCAGGGTAAAAACATCAATCCTGGAATTATTGGAATTGGAAAGGCAGACCTCTCCGCTGTCAACATTTACGGCAATACCGTTAACATATGAAATCTGGCCATCTCCGCTTCCTCCGTTTCCAATAGAGCCGGTGAATCTCCCTTTATCATCGAATATCAAAATTTTCTGCTGGCTTACATCAGATACATATAATTTTCCGTTTTTATCAACCGCCAGGGTCACCGGCATTATGCCGGAACCAATTTCTCTGGTATCCCTGCTATTAGGCAGCACACTTAATTGTTCTCCGTTAAAATTAAGCGCCTGTACACGTTGGTTGTAAAAATCAGCCACATAGATTTTCCCGCCGTGAACAGCTACTGACGTTGGATAATTAAATTCTCCGGGACCCTGGCCCATTTTACCAATGAATTTGGTAAATTTGCCGTTTGCATCAAAAATTGCTATCCTATGGTTAGCGCTATCGGCGACAATTATGTCACCCCACTGGCTGACAGCAACTCCCAGGGGCCTGCTTAAAACCCCGGGTTCATATATGCTGAACAGGTATTTATGCGCTTTGGCTGACGGGGCAATGTCTATGCTGATGGGATTCTGTTTAGTGCGAAAATAGTTCCAGCCGAAGAAAATAAGGGCGGCGATTATAAATAACAGTATAACTATGACCAGGTCTTTCTTATTTACTTTTTTGTTTCTGATTTTTTCTATCACTGTACCGGCCTGCATTTCTATCCCCCGCAGATTTTATTTTTTGTGACACTCCTGGCAGACACCCTGATCATCTATCCTTATAAGGGCCGTTGAACCGGTCAGCTGACTGGCACCTGTCCTGGCGGTACCGTGGGAATGGTGGCAGGAAAGGCAGACAACAGTGTTAATTCCGGTCCCAACCTCAACCGGCAGGGAAGTAGTCAGGTATTCCCCTTCAAAATAAAGGGGTGTATTTACCGCATGTATAAACTTATTCATGGAAGACGCAGTAAGAGGGAATCCCGGCTGATTAGTACTTGTCGCCGCAGTACTTCCGCTGCCGGAAGCCTGGTTATAATCACTGTGGCAGGCGGAACAGAAATAGATACTGCCTGTATTGTATGTAACGTTCTCTCCATACCCGCTGGATTTGGCCGGGTCCGTCTCTGCGAAGGCCTGAAAATTGATGTCAACTGATAATGTATCTGTTACCTTTATGGTGTTTTTCAGATTACGGAAATTCCGGCTGTTACCGTGGGGGTCATGACAGCTTTCACAGCCCATGCCGGCCTCTTTGTCACTGACGCCTCCGGGCGCGGTGTTAAAAGCCCTTCCAAGGTTGTGAATGGAAGTGGGACTGTTGGTAACAGGCTGGGTACTTTCTGACGTGTACCCTGTATAAACGGCGGATTCAACTGACTCACCCGCCGGAAGGTCCGCTTCTGTCCGTAAAGCCCCAAAAGGCCCGCCTGAAGTTTCTCCCCAGTCACCCCCCGGCAGTTTAACTTTTCCGTTCATGACATCATATTTGCTCTGGGTCCCGTCATGACAAGTGGTACACAAGGCTACGGCATTTGGAGACTTCATCAGGTATATCCCCGACCCCGCATGGGTTACATGGCAGGCCGCGCAATAGCTCGTGTTAAACTTGAAGGACCCGTGAGGGTTGTTGTCTGGCGGAAAAGCAAGGGCCAAAGCAGTACTGCCCAGGTTATCCTGAATCTTGAAGTAGTAATTTACGTAGTTGGTACACCCGGTATAAATATAGGAATAGACATTAACTCCTGAAGCCCGCAGAACCCAGTCCTGACCGTCCGGGCTGCTGTAGATGGTGAAGGGGGGAGTCCCCTGGTAATATACCGTTGCACTGCTGGTGGAGGGTGATTCATAGTTCGTGTAAACACCTTCAATTGTGACAGCCGCCCAAACGGGTAACGCGGCAGCAAACATCAATAGAGCTGTAAACAAAACTGTTATTTTTTGTTTGGCCATACTGTCACCCCTCTAACTGGTAACTAATTTGTAACTACCGGGTTACTGTTGTTCAGAGAGTCCCTTTGAGCTGTAAATAACTACCCTGTCATTTCCCCTGTCTGCCACATAAAGCCTGCCTCGCTGGTCCATGGCCAGCCCGCCGGGGGAATTAAAGCTTTCCTTTCCTTCTCCCCCGGAGCCAAACTCACCCACATAGCTGCCGTCAGAGCTGAACACCACTATGCGGGACCTGGCTGTATCACTGACAAAAACCAGGTTATTGGACCGGTCATAGGCTATCCCGCCTGGGATATCCAGGTAATCCCAGCCCCAGGAATCTACAACCATGCCCTTTTTTATTACTGCCACCTGCTTCATTTTCCTGTCAATGGCGAATATTTTCTCACTGCCGGGATCCCAGAACATATTCCCCAGCAGCATTGATGGCGATTTCTTTTCGGTTTCCCCGAAAACACTCTGCAGTTCCTTCGTTTCCGGGGAGTAAGCATAAAGTTTAAGGTCAGCTTCATTGAATATAATAGGAATTCCGTCTTCTGCCACAACCACTCCGGAAGGTATAAACCCTTCCGGACCTGTAATCCTATACCTGTATTCACCCGCACTGCTGAACACTATTACTGCCTCTTTGGAACTGTCAGCCACATATATATCCCCGTCCGGGCCTACAGCCAGAGCAATGGGCTGTTCCAATTCAGCCAGGCCGGAGCCGGGTCCGCTAAAACTGTAAAGGTACTCCCCGTTGTCAGCAAAAACCAAAATTCGTTTGCTCCCTGAATCAGCCACAATAACTTCTCCCTTGAGGCCCACTGCCACAACCGATGGGTCTTGCAGGGGAGCGCCGCCATGACCGAATATGACATTGAAAACCTGCATTCCGGGAATGTTCTGATTCTCCGTGTCTGCCGGCCACAATAATATTGCCGCCAACACTGCCACGGCCACAACAGCCGGTACTGCCAGTCTGCCGGGGAATTTCAGCATATATTTTTTATGCATTTTATACAATCCTCCACAGCTGTTCAGTCAAAAAGTCTTAACAAGACCTATTCAAGTCCGTTTGCTGCTGCCCGGGCTTCCTCATGGCCGGGCGCCAGCTGAAGGCATCTTTCGAAGGCCGCCAAAGCCTCCTCATTGTGTCCTTTCGCTGCATAAGCGCTGCCCAGAAGATAATGGCCGTCTGCCGATACAGGGTCCAATTGCACGGCCCTTTGCAGATGCTTGATGGCATCATCATACCGGCGCTGTTCAAGGTACATCTTACCCATGTAAAAAGGTACCAGTTTATGGTCCTCTTCTAAGGTAATGACACGGTTGAATTCCTCTTCGGCTTTACCCAGCAGGCCCATTTCTTTGTAACTCAAGGCCAGGTTAAAGTGAGCCGCAACATTGCTTCTATTTAGTTCGGCGGCTTTTTCCAGGGCTTTGACAGCTTCCTGAAAATTGCCTTTCCTGTAATAACGCCACCCCAGCTCTACCAGGGCATTGTCATTATCCGGCTGCTCCGCTGATATTCTGCTGTAATAGGCAATATCTTTGTCAACCGGGTCAATGGTGTCGTACCGGTCCCAGAAAAATGCTTCGCCAATGGCTATACAAAGGATTACTACCACTGCCGCAGCGGCGGTAAAGATAGCTGCCGCTTTGGTCAAAGGTATCTCCTGATTGTATTCTCCGGCCATTTTATCATCCCCAATTCCTGTATGACTACAGCCCACCTGATTTAATGAGGGCGCCACCTTGTAATGACTTTCACTATTAATATCATCGATAATTTTGGATATTTTGTTTAAGTTTTCTTTTTTTTAATTCAACACATTTCTACATATTTCCTCTGAAAAAGAGAATTAATTTAACTAAAATCCTTAATTTCTCATTATCTTAAAAAAATTATGGTAATGATTGAAGGAAATCCCTAAATAATAAGATGCCCGGACTTCTGAGGGAGTCCATCAGACTGAACCTCAAACCGGGCAATCTAATATGACAATTACACCCTCATCCATGAATATGACCCGGTCCCCCACTTCCTTGGCAAAACCCATTTCGTGGGACACAACAACCATGGTCATCCCCTCTTTGGCCAGTTCCTTCATTACCGCCAGGACCTCACCGACCATTTCCGGGTCAAGAGTCCGATGTGGGTTCATCAAATAACATAACCTTGGGCTTCATAGCCAGCGCCCTGGCAATGGCCACCCTCTGCTGCTGACCGCCGGAAAGCTGGGCAGACATCAGTATCTGCACCAGCAGGGGTGTGCCGCGGAAAAAATCCACATAGACCCTGCTGAGAAATGAAATGATCCTGTACCTGGACAGCCTGAGCAAACTGATGACAAGGCCCAAAAGCGTCCCGATGCTTACTGATATTACGGTAAGCTGAATAGTTGTCTTAGCTCCTATTTTGATTAACATCGGCATGTAATCAGCAATTACATCCCATCTGATCTGACCGATAGTGAACATGGTGTGGTTAATCACCTTTCTGTAGTGTTCTTCACAGAAAGGCGCAATGCCGCTTAAGCATTACGCCGGGCCTACGTTTTAGAATTTGTAATTGTTCAATGAATGCTTTTTATTCACTGAACCACTTGCTGTAGATACTGTCATATGTTCCGTCTTCCTGAATCTTCTTCAGACCGCTGTTAATCTTCTCCAGCATTTCTGTATCGCCCTTGGCAACTGCAATACCATAGAATTCTTTCGGGAAGTTTTATACAACTCCGGAATCTGCCACAGCTGCATCCGCCTCGCCGTTCCTCAGCTCCAGGAACGCTTCCGGTGTGCCCTTGAACCGCTTGATACCCTTATAGTCTTTACCCAGGAATTCTGTCAGGATTATGTCTCCTGTGGTCCCTTCCTGAACAGCTACTACTTTGTCCTTGAGGTCTTCCAGGGAAGTGATAGTTGAATCCAGGGGTACGGCTTAATAATACAACAAAAATTAGCTTTAGTCATGTATCGATAGACGAAAAAAACCGGTTAATGAGTTTCTTTTAAACCCCTCATTAACCGGTAATATTCAGTTCCCCGCCGCTTTCTGCACCATTTTCTGGTGCTCAGAGTCTATTGTGTTGGTATTATGGGTCTTGCTGTTTAAGAAATGAAGATCGAAATGCCCCGGAAAATTATTGTCGGTAATTGTCTGGATGTCGTGGGGCATTCCGGCCATTGACCCGGCAATAACCTTATCTCCCACTTTCACCAAAACAGCCCTGCGGTTCCAGCTCCATTCCCCGCCGAAAACCGCTTTCATTATCTGGGTGTCAGCTATGGTGAGGGGCTCCATATCAGAATGATTTGACCCTCCCAGCCTGTGGGCCGTAAAAGACTTGCCTGTATCCAGGTCAGTGATTACAGCTGTATTCCGGGTATCCAATACCCATGAAACGTACTTCCAGTCAAGGAGCTCACCATACCCGGGTTTCCGGGCGGCATAAGGATAAGGTATCGTGACAGGCAGGCTGCTGTCCTGCGGGATGAACAGGGGCTGATCAACCATGAGCAGGTCTGTGTGAAGGTGGTTGGTTTCCGTGATGGCTGTTTGAGTCGTATTGAATTTCTTGGCCAGGGTCCAGAGGTTTTCACCGGACTTCACGTGGTAAAGAACAACCCCGGAAGGCAGGTCTCCCCACTTCCCGCCGGGCGGGATATCCTCAGGTGTATCACCCTGGCCCGGCGGCGTGCCGCCCTGGTCTGGCTCCTGGCCGCTGCTGTCTGGCTGCTGGCCGCTGCTGTCTGGCTGCTCAGCACCGCTGCCTGGTACGAACAGTATCTGTCCTACCCAAAGCGCCGGGGAAGTCATCCGGTTAACAATTGTAAGCATATCAACTGTAGTACCAAATTTTCCGGCCAGTACATACAGGGTATCCCCACCTTTAACATAGTAATACTGTTGGGCAGGGATGGGAATGTTTAATACCTGTCCCGCGTAAATAACATTATCTTTTAATCCGTTGGATGTCATGAGATTTGTGACAGATACACCAAATCTCTGTCCAGTCAGATACAGGCTGTCACCCCGTTTTACCGTATAAGCCGCTGATTCCGGCAGTTGCCGGACAGGGACTTTGGGTATATTCAGTTTAAGGACCTGTCCGGGAATAATCCCATCGGACTGCAATCCGTTAAGATTTTTGACTTCCCCGATAGTTGTGTCAAACCTCCAGCTGATAAGCCACAGGGAATCACCGGCCTGGATTCTGTAGTAAATAAAATCCGGTTCAACAGCGGCCAGGGCGTTAGTGGGGGCAAATAGAATCACAGAAGCAAGGAACATGGCAATGGCAACCAAAATTGCTAAACTTGACCGGTACCTTTTGCCGGACATTAATTCCCTCCTTTTTGGGTCTGTTTCCACATTTGTAGTAATCATTACTGTGGTAATCCTGGTTTTTCTTAGCTTACCTGCCAACACCTCCTCAAATATGGTGGGGAATGGTAAAAGTTTTCGACATTATTCGACTGTTTCCTTCTGGTAAATTCAGCCAAAATGAAAGCAAATGAGAGGAATATAAATTCCTCCACGACATCGTCGTTCCGGAACATATATGCCTCTCACTTAGTCAGTAATCCTAGTGCCCCTTTAGGCAACATTGACCTGTTTTAATTTTGAAGTTTTTAGGTCTTCAGCGAAACACAAAAGTACTACTGAAATTCCACTTCCTTGCCGTCAATAAACAGCTTCGATACGGCGGCATTTCCCCATTTGTCCACACTAATTTCCACGTCCATGGAACCCCGGGCATCTTCAATCCTCCGCCCCTCATGCTGGGGAACATAATAACTGTGAATACCGTAATCAACCTGCAGGTTCGCATCTGGGCGGAAATGATAACGAACAATCCCTTTTATGGCTAAACTCCCGTCATCCGGCCTTTTTGAGGAAACCGAGACCGCATTCCAGTACTTGCCCTGTTTTTTCAGGGTGACATAGATGGTTTCATTGTTCCTGTATTCATCCTTATCAGCAGGGATAGCATCAAGGTTCAAATTTGTTATTTCATAATTAAGGATGACATAATCCCCCCTGAACAGGTCCCATGGGTCCACAGGAGCTGTCTTGAGCAGGATTTTTGTGCCAAAAGCCAGGGTTGACCATTTCATCCCGATCATTACCAGGAGAATAACAATCTGCAGGACCACCACCAGGATAAACTTATACCTATGCCGCATGGCTGTTCACCTTCATTTCCCGGACAATTTTTCTCCTGTTCCGTTCCAGGAGAGTGCCTCCCACCAACAGGACCAGTCCGCCGGCCATAAAGAAAACAGATTTGGGAAGCATATCCCAGAAGAAATCAAAGTAGCGGGCGATTACACCAAGGACGAAAAATGCCAGGCCGGTATTTATCAGTACCGGTTCCCGTTCTGAATATCCTATTATCACTACAGCAATGACAGAAATAAACAGGAGGATATTGTTAATCAAGATAACGGCAGTTTCGTCCAGCAGGCCGAATGTGAAGGACAATACCGCTAACAGCACCGATAAAACCATGATAAAAAGTGCGCTTTTTCTGCTTTCCGGTCCAAGCCGGCCTTTAATTATACCCAGAACCGCTGCCGCCCAGATGCAGAGAAACATGCCGATAAACCAAACCAGGAAAAACGTAGTATAACGGGTGTCGCCGGCATAACTGCCGATCCTCACCAGGTCCCTGAAACTAATGATAAAAACCGAAAGGAAAAACAGCACTGAACCGGCAATATAAGAGGGGGTTTTCATAAATTTAAATCTGCCGCCGGGCTTGCAGATGCTCCCGATAACATAATAGAACAATCCAATCATTGCAGTGAGGGTAAAAGTCAATAAAATCCCTCTAGAACCATGGTATGAAACAAAACTGGCCACTGCCGCCCAGACAGAAGCGCCGGCCAGGGTAATTCCTGCTGCGAGGCCTGATTTCATCCGGTATGCCATCACCAGCATAACAGCCATTACAGGCAGGTAAAGCCAGTTGCTAGTCTGAAACCCTGTCTGTTCCATAAAAGTCCACATTATCGTCAGCAGGGATGCCTCTATAAGCACCGACAGGGAACCACATATGTAAATAACCGGTATGATTCCTAAAATCCATATAAGGACCCCATTGGGATAGTGGGAATTGATATGGAAGACCTGGGCTATCAACCAGATCCCGGCCCCGTACAGGATGGTGCCCAGGAAAATCACTGTCCGGCCAACCCTGGGGTAATTCTGTTTTTCAAATGCCAGGTAATATCCCGTCCCATAAGCGATGATTATGCTTCCCAGGATAACTGCTACCTTCAGGGCCTTGGACATCCCCTGCCAGTTGGCGGCAAAAAAGAGGATTACCCCTACACCCAGAAGTACGGCACCCATAATGGCAAGAACCGTTACCAGCCTGCCGCCCCGTTCTGTTTCCCCTTCCCGGCGGGCAGCCTCATACCTCTGCAAAATCGTTCCTGCCTGGCTGTCATTGATTATGCCTTCTTTCTTCCAGTCCGCTATTTCACCTTCCAGCCATATGTACCATTTTTCGGGCAGATTCCCCCGGGGTTCCGGCATAATTTATCCCCCCTTTTGTTCTTATCATAACACATGTATTACCTTAGCGAAAGAAAAGATAAATCCCTGCCACCATCAGGAGTAACCCCCCGATTCTCGTGGGATCGAGGGATATGTGCCGGATACCCAAAAGACCCAGATGGTCAGCCAGCAGGGCGAAAGTTAACTGGGTAACAATAATGATTCCCGTGGTGATAGTCACTCCCAGTCGAGGGATAAGGAAGGTACTGCCCATAACGATAATTACACCCAGAAGGCCTCCCGTGAATGCATACCAGTCAGCATTTTTGAGGACAGCAGGATTCTGCCGGCTGAATGCCAGGTATATAACCAGTACAGTAACCAGGGCTATAATATTAACCATCAGGGTTGTCAGGGGCAGGTCGGCAGATTTGTTGAGATTGCTGTTGACCACAACCTGCAGACCGGCTGCCAGACCTACCACCACTGCTACCAGGATGTAAAATGCCAATGCCACTTTTGATTCCTTCTTTCTCTATTTATAATATGCCCCTGTCAGCTCCCGGTTCCCCGGTACCTTCTGATTCCCGCTGTCCATATCCGGTAGGCAACGGTAAAACAGATTATTCCCACTGCCGGTGTAAGTAATGCGTATCCGGTAAATTCGTACCTGTGCATAAGCAGGGCTGCCGGGTAAAACCCGACAAAAGCAAAGGGCAGAATCCAGGTCAGGATAAACTTAACCGGACCGCGATAAATAGTCATTGGGAATCTGCCATACTGGGACAGGTTATAGACCATCGGCATAAGGCCGATATTACCCTCGGTCCAGAAACCAAGGCTGGCCAGGGCGGTATACACTCCGGCATATATGAGGGTTGCTCCGAAAATGAGCGCCAAGGCCAGGGGGAGGTCCCACCATACCGGGGACAGGTTCATAGCCCGGCCCGAATAAACCATGATAACTATGCCTATTACGATATCCACCATCAGTTCAGGTTTCATGGTTTCAACAACCACCTGGTACCAGGCGTTAATGGGGCGGATTAAAATCCTGTCGAACTCCCCCTGCAGCACATATTTTTCCGGTACGTCAAAAAGGTGATTAAAAAACCCGCTGTAAATCCCAAAAGGGACCAGGAAAAACCCGTAAATAAAAAGTACCTCATCCCTTGTCCAGCCCTTTATCTCAGGTACTTTGCTGAAAACCACCAGGATAAAAATAAGGTTCACCGCTTGCTGGAGTACATCTGAAAAGACCTGGACAAAGAAATCCGTGCGGTATGCCATTTTTGTCTTTAAATACTGGGCCATGTAGCTTTTCAGGATAACAAAATACCTGGCAGCCCGCTGCCTGAACAATAACCTCTCTTCCACCAATCTCAGCCTCCCTGAATTACAACATGTTTGACGGCAAACTCCCAGAACAAGGCGCTGAAAAGCGCCAGGACGGCGATCCAGAACCACTGCAGCCCAATGACATTGAATGCCGCCGCACCGCTGATTTTCCCGAGATAAATCAGGTTGGGCATATAACTGACTGTCTGAAAAGGAAACAGTTTAATTACTTTTACTGCCCAGTCGGGATAAAAACTGATGGGCAGTAAAAGACCCGAAAAAAGGTCCATAACCACACGTTTTGCCTTGTAAACACCGCTGGGGCTCTTGGTAAAGAACACGACAAAACCTGCCAGCATACTTACCTGGGCGTAAATTACAAAACTCCCCAAAAGGCTAATCAGAAAAACCAGGGTATTATGCCATCCGGGCGGCAGCCCGAAAGGCCTGATCAGGTAAATAAAAATCCCGGCAGGCAGGGCAAAAAATATCATGCGGAATATTGCTTCTCCAAAAGCCCTGGCGAATTTGACCATCTGGTAACTATACGGCCTGATAAGTTCCAGGGCGATTTTCCCGTCCCTGATGTCTGTACCGACACGGCGATCCAGGTTGCTAAAATAAAATGAACGCACCACCCATGCCACAATTACATATGTGAGCATTTCTTCTTTGTTTAGCCCGCCGATGACGCGTTGGCCGGAATAAACGGCATCCCACAGGAAAAAATATGCCCCTATCTGGATGGAATAATTAAATATCCCCGTAAAATATGACGCCCTGTAGGCCAGGTTATTGACAAACTCCATCCGTACCAGTTCGAGGTACAGCAAAAGCCGGTTCATGAAATGTGTTTGAGGTGCAGGCTTAAGAGAATTCCCTTCATGCAAGGCCGACCCCTCCCTTTTTTACCCCTTTCACACTCCCCGGTCTATGACCCTGATATATACGTTTGACTATATCCTCAAGCTTATCCTGCCCCCAATGGGAATACAGGCTTTCCACAGACCCGTCATAAAGCATTTTACCTTTGTCAATAATAGCCACTCTCGGGCACAGGGCCTCAATGTCTCCCAGGTCATGGGTAGTCAAAATAACCGTTGTCCGGTACTCCCTGTTTATCTCCTTCAGGAAATCCCTTATCCTGGACTTGGCCAGCACATCAAGCCCGATGGTAGGCTCATCAAGGAACAGGATAGCCGGGTTATGTATTAAGGCGGCGGCCAGGTCACACCTCATCCTCTGACCAAGGCTCAGTTTGCGGACCGGGAGGTAAAGAAGCTTATCAAGTTCCAGGATATCATTAAACCTCTTCAGCCTCCAGTTAAAGTCATCAATGGAAACATCATATATCCTGCGCAGGAGTTTAAAGGACTCGATAACGGCAATATCCCACCAGAGCTGGCTGCGCTGGCCGAAAACCACACCAATGCCCCGGGTATATACCTCTCGGTCCCGGTAAGGAACATAGCCGTTGACCTGCATAGTCCCTGCCGTAGGGACAAGTATTCCTGTCAGCATTTTAATGGTTGTCGATTTTCCGGCGCCGTTCGCCCCTATGTAACCGACCATTTCACCCTTCTCTACTATAAAATCTATCCCGTCAACCGCCTTAAGTGTCCGGTAATTTCGGTGGAACAAGTCTTTGAAGGCACCCAGAACACCTTCGCGCCTGCGAAAAATCCTGAATTCTTTTGTCAGCCCCCGGGCTTCTATCAGTGCCATTGAGTTTCTACCTCCGCCGCAATTCTTCAATTCCAAGTAATTAAACATGTGACAGGCAAAATCCTCCTTACCGGTTTAAAGCAAAAAAGGGGTTAAATGTTTCCCTGAGCGTAATGTTATCATCCCCCGGGAATCATTTGACCCCATTTTTCTTCGTATAACTGATTACCCGCGCCCGGGCACAGCCGCAGTTTCCTGACGCAGTTTTCCTCCAATACCTTCCAAGATATTTTTTACTTCCTCCAGCATTTCCTGTCGTTCACTGTCCGAGACAGAGGGCACCGAATACAGATTTTTATAAACAATATCCTGAAAGCCGCAGAAACCCAGGGTCCCGTTGACCATACAGGTCATTATGGCGTCAAGGATCCCATTTTGCCTCATGTTTTCCTCATTGGCCCCCGAGGTGGTGATGACAACAGCCTTCTTCCCTTTCAGCAGGCCTTCGACCATGCCCTGGTCTGTCTGCCTGTAAGCAAAGCCGTGACTGAATACCCTGTCTATCCAGCCTTTAAGCATTGCCGGTTGTTCAAACCACCATATCGGGTAAATAAAAACAACCATATCCGCCCATTCAACAGTTTCCTGTTCTTTTTTAATATCCTCCGGAACCGTGCCTGAATAAAGTTTCTCCAGGTCGCCGACAGTCAGCCTGGGGTCCCAGTTTGTCCTATAAAGGTCTTTGACCTTAATCTCATGATTATTACTTTTGAGGGTTTCATTGACAACCTTTAGCACAGCCCCGTTAAAGCTATTGGGATTTGGATGAGAAAAGACAATCAGAACTTTCATTTAGCTTCCCCTTTGCAATTTATTTTAGCATTATATTAAGCAGAAAAACTTCATTATATTCAAAAGGCCGGTTCATGAATTTTACAGAATTTTTGGCATAATGTTACATTTTCACCTTTTATATGTTATAATTATTTTGGGGGGAAATATTTATGAAGAGATATAACCATTATCTTCAATTACTTGTGAAGATTCTTAAGGTTGAGGGCCTGATTTTCAGGAATCTGGTCAGGGCCTTTGTCATTATTCCCAAATAACAAACCAGCTATCTATCTTTATTTCTTTTAATAAGTTAGTTGACATGGCTTTATGAGCCATTATTATTTGACAGAATTGGTTTTATTTGGTATAATTGATTTATTTAATTATTGTCGGAGGCCGATACATGGAAAAAGCTTTAGAATTACTCATAACTAAAGCTCACCCTGCAGTCATAAACTTTTTAGTCATTGTCATCGGTGTATTGGTTCTCATCTGGATATATAGTGCGATAAAAACTCTGAAAGTTAATGTTACAGCTTATGAAACTGCCAGCAAACTTATAGAATTACAAAATAAATATAATGAATTAAAAAACAAATCAGATGACTTAGGTAAAAAATATAACCAGTCCAGAGTAATTCTGGCAGGAATTAAAAGCACTTTCACAGAAACAAGTTATTTAATGTCTCTGCTTGCTTCCGGACAGGATATCAAAGGATTAGGAGATGACTTGCTTCGCTCTATTACGGACAGAATATCAGCAGACCTGAAATATTCCGCTGGTGAAATTCATAGATGTGCAGTTTGGTTTCCAATTAATAATGTCACCTTAGGAATGGTAGCAGCTAGTTCAGGTTACGCAGATCATTACAGAAACCAGAGAACACTGCCAATCGACGGTTCAATCGCCGGAAGGTGTTATCGGACAAAAAAGTCTATATATAGTTCAAATATTAATCTGGATAGGGATTTTAAATCAAATTCTTCTCAGACACCTTATAATTCACTGATTTGTGTACCATTGGTTTTTGGTAACTCATGCCTGGGAATTATAACTGTTGACGGTAAGGAAGTTCATGCCTTTGTCGAAGAAGATGTTGAGGCAGTAGAAACATACGGGAAGATTGTGACACTGATCAGAATGATGCAGATTGTTTCCGCATCATCAGCTGAAGCTTGGAAGGAGGTTGCACCAGATGACCAAACGGAAAGTTAAAGGAGGGTCTCGTAGAAAACTAAGAACACTAAGTAATCCAGCACAGAAGGTATCAGGAATGTCTGAGCTTTCAGTCAAATATGCTCTGAGTACTCCAACTATTGCTGATTATGCCAAAGGGATGAAAATGCTTACAACAGCAGGCAGCCGTCTGAATAAAGTTGGCATTTCGGATTCCAGGAAACAGGGACATAAGTAAAAATTAATATATATTTTTTATAATAAATTGGCCTCCTATTGGCTAAGTAATATTTATAATTCCATTACATATATGATAAACCCAAAAAGACCGCGAATTCGCGGTCTTCTTATCTTTTGACACCGCTCCTGACCGGAGCGGTCTTTTTATTTTTAAACTTCAGTTCCAGTTGAACAGGGGCTGGGTGATAACGCCTGCATTCAATAATCTTAGCCCGCTCCGATTGTTTACAGTCATTAAGGCAAAACCGGCAAAGTTTGTTCATTGGTCCTCCCCCCCGGAGAAGCATCATTCAATAATTTCTTCAACAACCTTGGAACTGCCTTCTCTTCGCAGCCTGGAAGTATCACTATCACTATACAGAAGAACTTTGATAGTGACCCGGTCACCCTGTTTGGCGCTGCCGGGCAACAGGTATTTGGGAAGTCTGAAAGTATCTTTGCCCCATTCGATTATGGCCCACGGGCCGTCAATTTCTTCAATAACGAGAAACATAATATTCTCTCCATGACCGGATTATGTAAAACCAGCCTGTTCCGGTTTTTTATTTATTCTAGCACACCCCGCCTCCTTTGTCATTACAAAATTGGGTTTTCGTCCTCTTTTTTCAGCATCTCTGCCACACTCTCTGACCTGACCTTCCAGGGTATCCTGCCTGGCACTTTGATTACCTCAACAACCGTTTCCCGGTTCAAAACCTGTTCCCCACCGGTGAGGCCATATGAATATTTAACCTCGAAAACCCGGATATCCCCCGGTTGATGATTCCCAGGCCTTATGTCGGCAACCGTGAACCATTTCATTGTTTTCAGGGTATCAAGAACCTCCCTGTTCCCAAGTCCCTTGGCCGGCCGGACAAACCGGGCTGCAAGATCCATATCTCCCTGTTCTGCCGCAGTCAGCATCACATTGATAATGTTTTCCGGTCCATACCCCTGAACCATTTCTTCCACCTTCCCGGCAGCTTTCCAGGTCATCAGCTGGTGAGCCAGGTTGACTTTCCCGGAATGAAGCCTGGAGTCTTTAAAGTGTATACAGAAATGGCCGTTAAAATCATTTCCCTCTATAGCCCCCGCACCATGAGGCATTCCATTCATGGAAGCCGCTATCCGGCGCCCTTTGACTTCAACTATAACGGCCCTCCTTTTCCAACTCCACCGGCCACCGTAAATGGTCTTCATCACCGCACTGTCTTCTGCGGTCAGGGGCTGGACATCAGCATGAAACCGCCCTTCCCTCCTCTGGACCATAAATGACATGCCCGTCTCAAAATCTGTTATCCGGGCCTGGTCAAATTTACGGAACACCTTGTCCGCTTCGACCCAGGACAGGAATTCCCCGTAGGGGTTTTTCTTTTCCAGCTCTTCCAATGCCTTTTTCAGGCATTCCCCCCTGTCCCTCAGAAGCAATAGTTGTCCGGTCCTCATTTCCAGCAGCCTTTCCGGCCCTTCAAAAACAAAGGTCCGGGTTTCCTTTTTCGTCCTTAATAAAAGCCTGTAACCGTTGTTTATTTCTTGCTCCCCTTTGATAATTCCTGATTCCCGTTGGATAATTTTCGCTTCTGCAACCTGTTTTTCCAGGTTTTTCAGTACTGCCTCCTCTTTCATAATAACCCTTCCCGGGTAATCCGGAGAAAAAAGTTCCGCCGACAAGACTTTTTTATCAAGATTGTGAACTCCTCTGATCAGAAAGAATATAAATAAACAAAGAACCATAACCGTCAATGCAGTCCTTGTCCTGGATCTGCCAAACAACAAATATACAATCCTCAACCCGACACCCCCTCGCAAGAAAAATCTATTGGGAAGATGTCCGGTTTATTCCTAAAAGATTGTACAACACTCCGAAAAAAAGGACGACAGTGGTGTCACCATATCCAACCCCGTTTCATATGATGAAGTAGTATTAAATGGCTCGAAGGGAGCTGATGTCCTGAGGAAGACCTTCGCTTCCATCACATAAACGCACCTTGAGAATTAATAAATCTAAAGCAGGAGGGGATCGTTAATGGCCGATATCACCGGCAAACTGGAGCATGACGCGGCTGCTCCTCTGACCAACTCTTTCAGGGAAATCATTACTAAAGCCGTCTGCGGGACAGGGAAAAACTATTTCAAATATACTGAAGTCCTGGCTATCCCGGTTGGGCGCACACCTTCAAGTATCCTGGGTTCATCGGTAACCAGACTTAAGCTTACGGAACCTCTTATCACGGAGACAGCCGGTGACGGAACAAAAAATGTCCGTGTCAGCGGCACCTTCGACATAAACGTATGGTATGCCTATAATGACGACCAGGCAACTGATGTCGCCAAGGAAACCGTGAAATTTACAGAAGTTATTCCAATCTCCAATGTCAGTGAAAACATTCTCGGTCAAGTGGATGCCAGGGCTGTACTGATCAAATCTCCCCAGTGCCACAAAACCGTAATCACCGTTAATAA
The DNA here is from genome assembly GCA_002840275.1 of Firmicutes bacterium HGW-Firmicutes-14. Lineage (GTDB taxonomy): Bacteria > Bacillota > Thermincolia > Thermincolales > UBA2595 > W-Firmicutes-14. The sequence goes on along the minus strand of PHAB01000020.1, from coordinate 20,044 downwards.
CCAGATACAGGCAGATATTGAACTTGGCATATATGCAGAAATCGTCGGGGAAACAAAGGTTTTTGTGCAGGTTTATTCCGAAACCGAAGACGAATAGGAGACTATATATGGAAGGGAGGATTGGTATATGACCACCGACCGTCCCGAAATCCGGGAAATCATAACCAAGGCGGTTTGCGGACAAGGCACCTACAAGTACCAGAGAAGTATTGACCTTGAAATCCCGTCTGACCATAAATCCATCCAGGTATTGGGCAATTTTATTTCCAGCGCGGCCCTTGATGATGCCGCCGTTATAAGCAAACCTCCCGTATCAGGCAAAGTGGTCCAGGTTAAGGGACATTATAATGTCCATGTCTGGTATGCATACGACCAGGAGACCTGTGCAGCCAAAACAACCGTTAATTTTATTGAACATATTCCCGTGAAAACACTGGGAAAAGAGAGTGCCGCCAACATGCAGGCCGTGGCAAAAATCCTCGAAAAACCAAAGTGCCGAAAAGCCTATGTAAAAAACAAAGGGGATACAGCGGTAATAAGAGTTGAAATAGAACAGCTGCTGGCAGCAGAGGTAATTGGGACAACAAAGGTAAAGGTAGGTGTTATGCAGCCGGTTTCGGCATCTGTCGCGACCGTCAAAGGCCGGGAGCTATTGCCACCCCCAAAACCTGTCCCGGGCAGCTTAAGTCCTGTTCAGGGTAATTACTTTGATTTAAAATGCGAGGAAGACCTGCCGGATGATGATGAAGATTTTGATGACTACCTGGATGATTATAGTTTTTAGCAATTAATAAAGCGTGACGGTTCCCGCGTTGAACGGCGCTTTTTTTTTTGCAGTTAGCACCTTTGGGGCCAGATACATACAATGATAATAACCTGATTTCTACTTTGAAAAGAGGCGGAAAACTTGCACGAACTGTATACGGTGACCCTGACCTGTTCTTCCTCCCTTTCGAAAGGTGAAATGACATTATCTGAAGACATTCTTAACCGTCTGAAGTTTATAAAGGGTGAGGAATTTACATTAAGAGCCGGAAGCAGCAGTGTCACTGTACGTCTTTCGGGAGGTTCGTTTTCAGCTGCTTTGAATAAAGGGCATGATCCGGTTCTGTGTATATCCGCAGAAACCGGTCAAAGATTGATGCTTCCGGCTCCTCTGACAATAAATATGGCGGTGGAAAAAAAGCAGAAGGTAATTCGCCTGGGCCCGCTGATTGGAATACTGGCTAACCGTTACGAAAACAGCGGCAGGCCCTTTGGGGAACAGACTTCATTTTTTCGCAAGCTCAGGCGGGAGGCTCAAACCCTGCATGGTTTCTGCTATGCCTTCAGTCCGTGGGATATAAGGTGGGAAAACAACACAGTCCGTGGTTCAGTTCCTCCCCTGCCTGATGACAAGACTACCGGATGGCAGACCCGGGTACTCCCTATGCCTGATGTCGTCTATGACCGGGGACTCTTCCCAAAAGGGGAAAAGAGACAGGCTGCGACTGAGACAAGAAAGATTCTTCGCCGTCATCCTGTTATTAAAATTTTTAATCCCGCATTTTTCGGTAAATGGAAAACCCATAAACTGCTGGCAAAACATGAAGACCTCTATCACCACCTGCCGGAAACTAAGCTGGTTTCTTCCATGTCTGATATTCAGGCAATGCTCAAAAGGCATGCAGCTATATACCTTAAGCCCAGCGGGGGCAGTTCCGGAAAAGGTATAATCTGTATTACCTCCGGGACGGCTGGCCGTACTCTTAGATACAGGAAAGCCGGAAAAATTATTACGGAAAAGATAACCGGACCGGGCCAGCTGGAAACCACCCTCAGATCACTGATTGGCGGGAGAAGGTATATTGTCCAGCAGGGTCTTGATTTGGCCGGAATTGACGGAAGCCCTTTTGATATCCGTGTGCTGATGCAGAAAAATCTGCATGGATCCTGGAAACTGACAGGAATGGCAGCCAGGGTTGCGGCCGGCGGCAGTTTTTTAAGTAATATTCATGCCGGGGGACGCGCTGAACAGATCAGTTCCATCATAATCAGGGTTTTTCCCCAGGAAACACAGGCCCAAAAGGTCATCGGTGATATAAGAAGACTCAGCAGCCTGGCCGTGGCCTTTGTCTCAACAGAAATGAACCCTCTGTTCGGTGAAATTGCCGTTGACCTGGGAATAGATAAATCCGGCAAAGTATGGTTCATTGAGCTGAATGCCGTTCCCGGCAGAAGCGTTTTCAGACGCATAAAGGCCTTAAATGCGCTGTCCAGGGCGATTTCCCGCCCCATGGAGTATGCCTGTTACCTCTCCGGTTTCGGACCAGGACAGGGAAAATGAATTGAGGAGGAATCAAGCTGATGCCCTTGTTAAATATCGTTCCTATTGGAGAACCTTTGAAAAAGATTTTCTTAACCGACCAGGGACTGGATATCCTTGGTTTTAGACCAGGTGAAGTAATAACAGTAAGGGCCGGCTCATCAGTTACAGAAGCCGGGTTAGAGCTCAGCGCCGCAGGAAACTTTGTATCTTCCGGAACATTAAAAGCATTGGAACTTCCGGAAACAGACCGGCTGAGACTGGTAAAGAAAGATAACCGGGGCGTGCAAATCGGTCCCCTGATCGGAATAATGATAACCCAGGGGAAAAACCGCAGGATTCCGCCATATTCTTCCCAGGGGGTACTGCTTAGAAAGTTCGCCGGCTACGGTTTATCCACAGGCTCCCTTGTTTTTGTTTTTGCGCCAAATAACGTGGATACCATAAATAATAAAATTCACGGATTATACCTGACCCGGGATGAAACGGGGACAGTCATATGGAAATGGCATCATTTCCCGCTGCCTGACATTGTTTATGACAGGATCCTGTTCCGGACAGCGGAAAAGAGGATACTAACAAGAAATATTACCTCCTTTCTGACGAAAGAAAAGCACATCAGGTATTTTAACCCCAAATTCCTAAACAAGTGGGAAACTCACTCCATCCTCAGTAAAAACGAGGCCCTTAACCGGCATCTGCCTGACACCAGGCTATATAGGGATATCACCGGCCTGGCTGATTTTCTGGCCGGATATGAAACGGTATATCTTAAACCTGTGAACGGGAGTCTTGGGCAGAACATAATCAGAATTGACCTGGTTAATACCGGTATCAGTTTCAAGTACCGCCATGGAAAAAAAACCGTTAACGGTGTATGGCAAACAGTTGATGAGATGGAAAAAGGGCTTGGTAAATTTTTATCTAAAAGGCCGTACATTATGCAACAGGGTTTGAACCTGATTAAATTTGAAGACAGGGTTTTTGATATTCGTGTCCTTATGCAGAAGAACGGTGACGGACACTGGGTTAATTCGGCCACAGTGGCCAGAGTGGCGCCGGAGGGAGGTATCTTCCCAAACGTTGCTGCTGGGGGAGAACCCAGGAATATCGATACCTTATGGAAAGAACTCACCTCTTGTGCCTGGGCTGAGAGCGCTGATTGCCAGCTTACGGAAAAAATCAGCCTTGTCGCCGCCGATACCCTGGAAAGGGCGCTGGGGACATTTGGGGAAATCGGCCTGGATATTGGTATTGATAATTCTGGCAATGTTTGGATAATTGAGGTTAATTCCAAACCCTCCAGAAAAGTATTCCCCAAAGACCAGCTAAATCTCAAGAACCTGTCAATCACGCTTCCTATTGATTTCGCCGCTCACATGGCCGGTTTTTCGTCTCAAGGGGAGTACGATCCCAGTTGAGCACAGACATTACCAGACCAAAATGCAGGTTCGCCAGGGTCCAATGGGGAGGGGTCCTGGGTGAACAGGAAAACAGTATCTACCTTTCCGTACAGTTAATTAAAATACTGGGGTTGAAACCTGGTAATACCATCCTCTTCAGGACCGGCAGCCTTCGCCGGGCAGTGACAGTCAGTCCGGTCCAGTGTTCAGGCAGCGCCTCATCTCAGCCTGTCATCTTTATTTCCCCTGACCTGAATGACATTCCCCGGTTTCCGGTCGCTGCCGGTTTGGTACTTAAATACTGCGAAACAGACGGCATATTGTCTGCCGGTCCGCTGATAGGCCTGCTGACTGTCAGGAACATATTCCCTGAATCCCAGTTTGGCAGTCAGGAACCGCTGCTGACAGCGCTGGTTAATTCCGCCCCCGGAATTTACGGATTCATCTATGTCTTCTGCCCTGAAGACATAGATTGGGACATGTCCTGTATAACCGGTTATGTTCCTGCTCCCGACCCGGACCCTGAATCCGGCGCTCCTGTATGGGTTCCTCTGAGGATGCCGATGCCGGACGTTATTTATGACCGCATCCCTACCAGGTCTGCAGAGGCAAGACCGGAGGTAACAGAAGCAAAGACCGGACTGGCAGTGCGGTTGGGAATACCTTATTTTAACCCTATGTTTCTTGATAAATGGGAAACCCATCAAATCCTGGAAAAATGTCCCGAAGTAGCATGCTACCTGCCTCCAACAAGACTTGTAGAAACTCCGGATCATATCAGGCACTACCTTGATTTTTATGGCTCAGTTTTTCTTAAACCATCATCAGGCAGCCTTGGACGCCGGATAATCAATATCAGGACCATTGGCGCCGGCCACTATAAATTCCGGTACCGGTCCAGGGAAAGAGAGACCGTTGAAGGTATAGTATGTGATTTCAAGGCGCTTGTCGATGTTTTGAAACCTGTAATGGGTAAAAAGACCTTCATCGTCCAGAAAGACCTGCACCTGGCGGAATATGAAGACTGCCCCTTCGATATAAGGGTTTTGGCCCAAAAAGACAAGTGGGGAAATTGGCGGCGGACAAAAATTTATGTCCGAAAAGCAGATACAGGAAATTTTCTTTCCAATATCAGTGACGGTGGAAAAGCTCTGCCTATCTCTACTGTCCTGGAAAAGGTATTCAACACTGATTTTCGTGCCAGGGACGGTCTGGGAGAAGAAATACGCAGGGTCATTCAGTTAATACCTTCTGCTCTTGAAAAGGGCACAGGACTGACCTGGGGTGAACTTGGCCTGGATTTGGGGATTGATCGCGAAGGCAAGGTATGGCTGATCGAAATAAATTCTAAACCTTTCAGGGTCCTGGTATCGAAAAACAGCACCTCAAAAATTATAGAGCGTTCCCTGATGCGTCCTCTCGAATTCGCCAAACTGCTGGCAGGGTTTTACCGGCACCACGGGGACCTGATTCCATAAGGAGGCGGCATGCTTGAAAATTGGTCCTATCCTCGGCATTCTAAGTATGGCCAGAGCCAACTCCAATCCGTTCGTAGGAGGTCAGAATGAATCATTTACTGAGATAATTGAATATGCCGAACGAATGGATTGCATAGCATTTGTTTTCAGCCCTTTTGATATTGACTGGTCAAAAAGTGCGGTAATGGGATATCACTTTAACCGCAACACAGATGAATGGGAACGCCGGGCCTGCCCCCTGCCTACCGTAATATACAACCGGATTCCCAACCGGACCCTGGAGAACAGGGCAGACACAGCAGAAGTCCTGGCCCTTCTCAGGCAAAAATACGGTCCCCGGATTTTCAATCCCTGTTTTCTTGACAAGTGGAAAACTCACAAAATATTATCCGGTAATGACGGGACAAAGCATTTTTTACCGGAAACCCGGCTGTTAAGCAGTCCCGAAACAATAGCCGGGATGCTCGGCAAACACCGTTCAGTTTTTCTTAAACCCTCTGCCAATAGCCTGGGTAATGAAATGTTTAAAGTTTCAAAGAAGGGGAACAGGACATTTCACTTCATCCATCAAACCCTCAACCAGGAACAAAGAGAGGGCCTGGTGTCCCGGTGCAGCCAGCTGGTATCGGAACTGCCTTCACCGGAGGATACGACAGGTTACCTGGTACAACAGTTTATTACCCTGGCCAGGTTCAGGGACCGTCCCTTTGACCTGAGGCTGCTTATGCAAAAAAACCGTGCCGGCAAATGGCAAAAGACCGGTATTGCTGCGAGAATCGCCGGAGACAGAAGCATTACCACCCATGTCCTTTACGGGGGTACCCGCCTCCCGGCAGAGCAGGTGATCATGGAATCCTCAAATACCCATGGTTTCTCCTCCAGTCACGTACTTAACAAACTGCAGGAAATACAGGTGTCTGTCCCAAGGGCAATTGAAAAGGGATACAGGGCATCATTTGGGGAACTGGAAATGGATGTAGGTATAGATAAAACAGGCAGGGTCTGGTTCTTTGAAGCCAATTCGAAACCTTTCCGGTTTGACGAAAAACTGATCAGAGCCAAATCACTGGTCCGGCTCATTCATTATGTCCATTATCTTGACTCCAAATTCTATCCGTAACCGGCGGTTACACCGGCCGGTCAAGGAGGTTACCAAATGAAACTGGCTTTTCTTTATGACAGCAGGTTCACTCAGCCGGAGCTGCTCACAGCTTTTAAAAACTTCACCCAGACAACAAAACCGGTTAAAGGCTGCCAAATCCTTCTCCGCTGGGGCAATCCGGACGGTCCTGATGATAACGCAGCCATTGTATTAAACAGGAAAGAACCTCTTAAAAACTGCCTTGACAAGGAAAATTTATTCAGGATATTGGGGCTGAACAGGATACGCAGACCCCGTATCGTCATGCCAAGACCCGATTCCCGTTACCCGATGATTGGAAAGAAGTTTGACTTCGCGGTGAACCTGCAGCAGGAGAAACCGGTTTCGGATTTCAGACAGGCAGGCAGTTCCGGGGCTGATTTTTTTGTTGAATATATTGATGCTGTAAAAAAGTATAATGTTTATTTTTTTGACCTGAACTGCTTACTGTTAACCAAAAAAATACCTGTCAAGACCAACAGCAAAGTACACCGGGCAGACCTTTTGTGGGAATATGAGGAGATTCCGGCCGACCTGGATATGGATACCCGCAAAGTGTGCCTTCTGGCCCAGAGGGCGATGCATGTTTTGGGCCTTGATTTCGGTGCTGTTCATACCTGTATCGATGCCCGCGGACGCGCGACAGTACTGGATGTCACCCCCGTACCGTTCCTGCCGCCCAAGGCCCTCAGCCTCTTCCGGCAGGCCATACAGAAACACTGTTCCATCCCGGCTGAAAGCAACCGGCAGCCGTTATCTGCCCGCCATGGTTTTGTCCAGACAGAACTGTTTTCTGAACAGGCTTCGAATGAAATAACAAAAAAAGAAGATGTCCTCCTGGGCGCCGACCCTGAGTTTATGCTCAGAGACACCCTGTCCGGCCGGATGGTATATGCCTCTGAATATATGGACAGGGAAGGGCTGATCGGGTATGACGAGCGGAGTGAACACCGGGAAGGACGGTTTTTCCCCCTGGCAGAGGTAAGGCCCGCTCCCGATTTTTGTCCCCTGAAGCTTACAGAGAAAATCCGGGATGGTTTGAAAGAAGCCCAGAAAATCATTCCTCCACATATTGAATGGCTCGCCGGGAGCCTGCATTTTGATCGTTATCAGATAGGGGGACATATCCACTTCAGTAATGTGCCGCTCTGTTCCAGGCTTCTGAGAGCCCTTGATAATTACCTGGCCATACCGGTAATGCTGGCTGAAGACCCGGCCACATCAGCCCGGCGAAGGAAACAATATGGCTGGCTGGGGAGTATAAGGCTCAAACCCCACGGAGGTTTTGAGTACCGGACCCCGGGAAGCTGGCTTATTTCCCCGGAACTTACTTCAGGCTGCCTGTGCCTGGCAAAAATCGTGGCTGCAAATTATATGGCCTTACCCAGAGACTGCTTTACTGATGTGGAGATGCAAAAAGCCTTTTACCTGGCAAAGAAATCGTACTTTTATGATATCTTCAATGAGCTCTGGGAAGATATCACCCTGACCCCGCAGCACAGCAAATATGCCCCACACATGGCCTCACTGGTCAACCTCATCAAAACCCGGTCCCATTGGAATGAAAAGACAGACCTGCGTAAATCATGGGGTCTGCCGGGCCAGGATTAACATAACTGTAGAATTGTAACCATATGCAAATGTATTCATATAATATTGTGAAGCAATTAATATGACAAAGGAAAGGAGGAGCAATATATCATGGATAGACGCAGAAGAAAACCAAAAGTAAACTATAATGTCAACTGTAACTATAATTACATGATTCCAATGGAGATGCCCCTCATGCTCGGGGGAGTTATGGATGAAACCATGATGATGCCCGATATGATGCCCGGGATGATGCCCGATATGATGCCCGGAATGATGCCCGGGATGATGCCCGGAATGATGCCCGGAATGATGCCCGGGATGCATATGCCGGGAATGCAAATGCCGTGTGGGCCTGTCAATCCTTGCGATGGTTCTCACCTGGGTTTTGATTTTGGGCCCTCATTTGGCAATGACCCTGAATTCGGCAATCCGTTCGGTAATCCGTTCGGCAATCCGTTCGGCGGCTTTTTCTTTGGGTTCAGGCGTCGAAGGTTTTTCCCATTCTTCTTCCCCTTCCTGTTCTTTCCGTTTTTCTAAGAACATTAAAAAAAAAAACAGCACTCCTTCCGGAGCGCTGTTTTTTCTTGCTTACCGGGTAATTTCTCCCTCCCGGTCTCTTAATTCCCTAACGACTCTTTCCATGTAAGCTCCCCTGGAGCCTTTAACAAATACGACAGATTCGGGAGGCAGGTTGTTTTTCAAAAACTTTATGGCTTGCTGTTTCAATCGAAAAGACCATATTTTCATATCCTTTGAGGTCATGGCAGCTCCACTGGCAATCTCCCTGGCCAGAGCACCGACTGTGACAAGCCAGTCAATTTTTAGCTGGGCAGCTTTCTGCCCCACACGGCGGTGGTTTATAACAGTCTCCCGACCCTGTTCCAGCATGTTGCCCAAAACAGCTACCTTTGTCCTGCCCTCCTTACATCCGGAAAGTACTTCCAGCCCGGCCATCATTGAATCAGGATTGGCATTATATGAATCATTAATCAGGACACAGTTATTTCTTCCCTTGACAAACTGCAGCCGCATTTTTGGTTTTAAATACCGGGTCAAGCCTTTTTTTATCATTTCAGGCTCAAAATCATAGATCCGGGCAACGGCAATGGCTGCCAGGGCGTTGTATACATTATGCCTCCCCAGCGCCGGGATGGAAAAACGGTAGTTTTGACCATCGATCAGAACATTAAATGTTGTCCACCGCCCCCTGTGTATAATGTCCCGGGCCATATAATCGGCCTTGTTATCCAGGCCGTAATAGATAACCCTGCCTTTAAAACCGGAAATATCCACTTTGCCGGTGTTAATATCATCGGCATTAAGCACCAGGTACCCGTTTTCCGGAATCCCTTCAATAATGCCCGCCTTTTCCTCTATTACTTTTTCCAGACTGCCAAGATGTTCCACATGCCCGGCCCCGATGTGGGTAATTACCCCAACCTGTGGCCGTATTATCCTTGCTTGTTTGGCAATATGCCCCGGCCTGTTCATTCCCATTTCAAAAACCGCCGCCTGGTAACCGTAATGCAGCCGCAAAAGGTGGGATGGAACAAAATCCGGCAGGTTCATATTCCCCACTGTTTTTAATACCTTCCATCTCTGACGAAAAACAGCGGTAATCATTTCTTTAGTGGTTGTCTTCCCCGAAGTACCTGTTACCCCGACAACCGGAATGTCATACTGGTCCCGGTAATATTTAACGACAGCCCAAAACGCATCCCAAACCCTGGGCGCGGAAATAACCGGAATATTCGGGTCTTCAAAGGGAAGCTGTTTCTTGTGTTTCGATATCACAAAACTTGCAGCGCCATTCTCGAGGGCGGTTAGGATATTCTCATTACCACCCTTACCTCCCACAACATCAAAATACAGAAATCCGGGCTGTACCCGGGCACATTTCGCCATGATGCCTTTAATTTTTGTATCGGCTTCTCCCTTTATCAGGGTCCCTCCCATAATTTCAGCTAATTCGCCGGCAGTTAACCTGAGCACAGGACCACCTTCTTATACAGCGAGGTTTTCATAACCGGAATCCGGCTCCTCAGCACTGTCTGGTGATGCGCTATACATAGATTCACTGAATGCCAGCAGGTTTCCTGATAATATCAGGAGAATCAGAATAAGAAAAAGGGTAAAAGCGTTATTGAGGGATAATGTTACCGGACCTTTGCGGGTATTCACCGTAATCATACGGTCATTTACCCCATAGGTTGTAAAAGCCCTGCTTATTGTTTCTGCCGCGTTCTGCCCGTGCGGGCTTGTCACAACATCAACCAAACTCAGGATACTGTCAGTGACAACCTTCCCTTTTGAACCAAGGTAAGGATGCACCCCCCTGAGCAATGGGATAAGATTGGGGTCAATAGGTAGATTACTCATATCCTCTGCCTCCTGCCGAAGAATTTTTTTTCAGATAATCTATTACATATTATGATTAAATAAATAATAAGTTACAGGTTGCAGGGGAAAAAAGAGTAAGGGGAGGTTGTGTTTCCCAAGGGCGAAAATAAACCAGCAGGTTAATTCTATCCAAGAAAACATTAAGAGTGACATCAGACCGTCTTCCGGACAATATCTGTCACTCTCTGTTTCTATGGTGAATTAGCCTGCCGCGAGAATCATAATATATCTCAGGTAAAATCCTCCGACCAGCACCAGCAGTGAAGAGGTTATGGCCAGGTTTTTCAGCACCAGACCGCGGTTCCTCTTAATGTACAGCTGTACATATAATGGCAGGAGAAGTCCCGGAATTATAAATCCGATCCAGAAGAACACCGCATACCTGCCGATGAGCAGGTCTCTGACCGGGCCTCCCGCCGCGGGTGAGAAAAGCAGCCAGATAAACAACACTGCCACCACGGCCAGTTCCAGGATAATAAGTATCCTGTCCCCTCGTTCAAGTCTTAACATGGCTTCCGCATCATCATTCCTGAAAAACAGGAGCGCCAGGGAAATAGCGGCCAAACCCGTAGAAGTCGCAGAAATAACAAACAGGACGGGCAGCAGCGGTGTGTCAGCCCATATGGGCTGGGTTGTCACAGACAGAAGAACCCCAGTATAGACTGCAACCATTACGGCAAAAGGCAGGCCCATTATCCCTATAAGCTGCCTAAAACTGTCCTTCCCGAATATCCCGGGGATTTTTCGGTCGTGAGCCAGCCACAACAGCGGATATACCAACCCGCAGAACAGTGAAAAACCGTTAAGCAGCCATACACCCAGGGACATCGCCGAGGACGGCCGGAAAATCAGTCCGTCATTCAGCGGTCCATTTTGAATCATCAGGTGCCAGAACTTCAATGGCTTCCCTAAATCCAGCAGGAGCATCAACAATCCTAAGGCTATAGGTACAACAACAATATAAGAACCCAGCCTGGCCAGGTTGCTAAACCTTCCCTTACTCACGATATCGGCAGTCACTCCGATATAATACGCCGCAGCGGCAAGCCCTCCCAGAAACAGGTAAATCGCAACCGGCAGCCCCCAACCCTCATTAATCATCTTTGTTCCCCCCTTTTTCCCTGTCTGTGGTGTTGTCCTGACCTTCTATATCATTGAAGACCGACCTCAGGGGAATGGTCACCAACAATCCGGCTGTCAGCAGACCGGCAGTCCATTTGGTCAGAGAATCACCCGTAGCCATCCTGGGATCTCCAGGGAGGCCGCTGTCCTTCGCTGCAGCAGGCAGAACATACAATGTCTTCAGCCCGTTAAGTTCTTTCTGTCCATAAATAACCGCATCAGGATTACCATTGGCTTTAAGGTAATCAACCCTGGCCCCGGCCTTGGCCAGCAATTCTTCATAATTGCCAAATTCCACGGCCCCTGCGGGACAAGCTTCCGCACAGGCCGGGATATTGCCTTCCCCCAGCCTTGATTCACAGAGGTTGCACTTCCTTACTGTGCCTGTTTCTTCGGAATAACCGGGGACGTTGAACGGGCAGGCCATAACACAGTATTTGCACCCTATACAGACATTCTGGTCAATAACAGTAATTCCGTCATTCCTTTTATGAGCTGCCCCTGTGGGGCAGACAGCAGCACAACTGGCCTGGCCGCAGTGCATACATTGTACTTTTAAGTTAATCCTCTTCTTCGGAGCTTCACTGTCCTGCTCAAGAAACTTTACAGTTGTCCATGTTTCCCCGCCGGTAGCAGGGGAATATTCAAAAACGCCGGGTAATTTATTCGCTTTTTTGCAGGCAACGGCACAACTGAGACAGCCGATACACCTGGAAACATCATTCAGCATAGCCTTGTGTTCCACACCCGGTATGCCTTCCGGCACCGAACCCCCGGCGGCAGCCGGACCGGCCATCCCGCCTGCTGCTGCACCGGCAGCTACCAAGCCGGACAGTTTCAGAAAAGTCCTCCGGTTGACACCCATATTTTTCACTCCCTTCAACATTGGTCTGAACTTTCCAAGACCCCGATTTCACCCATTACCACCTGAATTATCTCCGGAATCCTTGAAACTAGGACTGTAGTGGGTTCTGTCCCCCATGAGATATCATGGGGCTGAACTCCGATAATAACCGTTTCCGGGCAGTGTCCAAGAAACCTGGCCATTTTGATGGTATCAAACAGGTCCACCTGGTGCAGTGAGGTCTTATGTTCATCAACCAGAACCCCAACCTGTTCGGGCCCGAACCTGTAAACAGCGCCCGGAGTATCCCCTGCATCAACGGCATCCACGATAATTACCCGGTCTGAACTCTCGAAGTGTTCAAGCATATCTATCCCTGAAACTCCGCCAATCACCAGGACAACATCCTCCGGAAGCTTAAGTCCCTCCATGGTTTTTACCACATGGACCCCTATGCCCTCATCTTTTAGCAGGTCGTTACCGGCACCGATGACAGTAACCCTGCCGGAACCGGTGGTCATCACAGCGCTTGTATTATCCATATCAGATAACCCTGAATTTTAAAATCTCATTACTCTCCGGATGAATCAGGTGGACAGCACAGGCAATACACGGGTCAAAGGAACGGACAATCCGTACTACGTTAAGGGGGTTATTGGGGTCAGGCACCGGTGCGCCGATTAAGGCTTCCTCAACAGGACCTCTTACACCGCCGTCATCTCTCGGGGAACAGTTCCATGTAGTCGGGACAACACACTGGTAGCGTTTGCTTTTGGCATTTTCGATTTCCACGAAGTGGCCCAGCGCTCCCCTGGCCGCTTCCACCAGGCCCATCCCTTTTCCGGTCGTGGGAACCGGTTTTTCGTCACACACCGGTTCACCGGGTTTGAGCTCTTCCAGCCACTTGAGCATGCCTTCAGCCACCATTTTACATTCATAGGCCCTGGCAGCATGCCGGGCAACGGCTGAAGGCCAGGCCCCGATACTGCTCACCAGGTTCATAAAGCCCTTGTCCTGGGTTACCAGCATGCGGGCTAAAGGCCCGACTTCCATTGGCTTGCCGTCATACCTGGGCGCCTTCAGCCAGGAATATGCGTCAGGCTTGTTGGGTTCAGGTTCGGTCTCCCCTTCAGATGGGTGTTTGCCGGTCGTACTTTCCCCGTACCATGAATATCTTACGTATTCAGCTATTTTACCGGGGTCAAGGTCATTTACCTTGCTTATATCCCCGCCAAAGATGGCGCCGGACTTCAGGAAACGGTTTTTATAGTCACCTGACTTACCTAAATCAAAATTGCCGTAGGCCAGGAAATTCCCGCAGCCGAAACCTATTTTTGCATCATGAATAGGTTTAAGCGGCCCGGTGCCAAAAAGCAGGACATCTTTAAGATAGATATTATTAATAAAATCAATCAGTTCCAGCAGGCGGCTCCTGAAGGCCCCTACCCTGTCGGGAGTCGGCTGGACCGTAACCCCTCCGGCCACAAAGGTGGCATGATGGGGCATCTTCCCGCCAAATATGGCCAGCATTTCCTGGGCCTTTTTCCGCATATCAAGGGCCTGAATATAATGATGTACAGCTGAAGTCACTATCTCGGGATCGCTTACACAGAACTGGTCCGGAGTATACCGGGGGGTCAGGGGTGAGGTGTCTCCGGCCTTGACCAGGCCTACTATTTTTTCCTTCACTTTGAGGAGGTCTTTATTTGAACCGTTATAAGCGGCCACAGCCATTATATCCAGGTAATCCAGGGCTGCCAGGTGATAAAAATGCAGTATGTGGGAAGCGACAAAATTGCTCCCGGCCACCAGGTTGCGGATAATCCTGCCGTTATCGGGAACCTCAGCGCCAAAAGCCGCATCCAGGTTCTGGACCGATGCATGGGCATGTTCGGCCGGGCATACGCCACAGATTCTCTGGGTGATTACACCCGCATCCCTGGGGTCCCTGCCCTGAAGGATTACTTCAAATCCCCGCCACAGTGTGCCTGCGGCCCGGGCATCCACTACCTTTCCTCCCTCAACTTCCACTTCAATCCTCAGATGTCCCTCTATTCTGGTGATTGGGTCTATAACAATTTTTTGGGCCATATTTTACACCTCCTCATTGCCGTTTTTGCCGTTTTTGGCCTTTTCCATAGCGAAATATATGCCTCCGGCCGCAGCCGCAGCTCCTGCCACAGCCCCGCCAAGACTGGCTCCGAAGGTGCCGATGGCCTGTTCCCGCTTGTCAGTTTCTTCGGCCTCAGCAACCTTTGCCACCTCAGGAATGGCTTCATACAGAGGTGTTTGCGGGAAGGTCGGTTCCACACAACCCGCACAGGGAGCCCCGGCAGCTATACAGAAGCTTGTCCCGGAATTCCACAGCCGGTGCGGGCAATCCGCTGAAGCAACCGGACCCCTGCATCCCTTGGCGCCAAGACACCCTTCGATATCCGGGAGTTCTTCCCCAAGACTTCTTATAAACTGCCCCTGTTCATATCCACCCCGCCGGGGACAATTCTCATGGATCAGTTTCCCGTAAAAGAGTTTTGGTCTGCCATAGTTATCCAGGTCGGGAACCTTGCCAAACATCAGTACACTTACAATAGTACCCACCAACCAGTCCGGATGGGCCGGGCACCCGGGTATATTGACAACAGTCCCGCCAATCACATCCTGCAGGCCTTTAGCCCCTGTTGGGTTAGGACCGGCGGCCGGTATGCCGCCAAAGGATGCACAAGTCCCCAGGGCAACCTTATAAGCAGCGTCCTTAGCCACTTCATTTACAATCTCAATAAAGGTCCTGCCGCCTATCTTGCAGTATATGCCGTCATCCTTTGTGGGAATGGCCCCTTCGACCACCATGATATATTTTCCGGCAAACTGCCTGACCGCATCTTTCAGCGCCTGCTCAGCCTGGTGCCCGCTGGCAGCCATCAGGGTCTCATGGTATTGTACAGAGAGGGTATCAAGGACTAATTCGGCAACCGGCGGATAATGGGTATTGGCGAAAGAAACCGTACATCCAGTACATTCAGCGCCATGCAGCCATATGACCGGCTGCTTTTGGGAGACAACCAGTTCCAGAGCGCTGGCGATCCGGGGCACATACATCTCTGAAAGTCCCAGCAAAACAGCCAGGCTGCTGCTATACTTGATAAAATCTCTCCTGCTGAACTTTTTTCCAAACATCTTTTCCAAATCAAACATACTTTTTTATACACCCCCTAAATTGTAATTATACAGGCCAAAAAAATTGAGGTGAATTCTCCGCTCACACCACCTTTCGGGCACAAGACTGCGGTGCGGGAGAATTAACCCCAATGCCGGGCTCTGTATATCCCCAATCTTGGCCTCTGGTTGCATATATAAACTAATAATAATTATTAGTTTATATATGCAAGATTTGTGCCAAGCAAAAAACGGGGTTTTTTATACATATTTTGTAAAGAAACTATACACCCCCGCACAGCCCCAGGTTAATCAAACGCTGTCACCAAAGGATGGCGAGCCCTGTCTGTATAGTTTCTTTACATGTAATAATAATCTTACACCTGTAGTATTATTGGTTTAGCAAGTTATATTCCCTGAGCTTCTGATATAAGGTGACCCTGGTAATACCAAGCATCTTGGCAGCGGCCACCTTATTGTTGCCAGCCCTGCGCAGCGCCTCTGATACCAGTTCCCTTTCGATTTCCCGGACAGCATCTTTCAGGGGCTTCAGCTCACTGCCCTGCCGGTTTATACCCAGGGCCTGGATATGGGCAGGAAGGCTCTCTGCCCGGGCAACATTCCCCTCCGTCAGAAACAGGGCTCGTTCAATAATATTTTCCAGTTCCCGGACATTCCCGGGCCACGAATATTTTAACAGCAGTTCCATAGTCCCGTCAGACATTATTTTGGGAGAAACGTTTTTCTCCCTTGATATTTTCTCAATGAAATGGCCTATCAGCAGGGGTACGTCCTGTCTTCTTTCCCTGAGGGGAGGCACATATAAGGGCAGGACATTAAGCCGGTAAAAGAGATCAATACGGAACTTCCCTTCAGCCGTGAGCTTCCTGAGGTCTTTATTGGTTGCGGCAATGACCCTCACATCAAATTTTATTACCCGGGTACCGCCTACCCGTTCAAATTCCCTCTCCTGTATGACCCGGAGCAGTTTTGCCTGCATGGCGAGAGGCAGGTCCCCGATTTCGTCCAGAAGCAGGGTCCCCCCTTCAGCTAATTCAAATTTCCCCGGTTTTCCGCCTTTTCTGGCCCCGGTAAAAGCGCCTTCCTCATACCCGAAGAGCTCGGATTCAAGCAGTAACTCCGGCAGTGCCGCACAGTTTATGGCGATAAAGGGCTTTCTGTTCCGGGGACTGATATTGTGAATGGCCTGGGCCACAATCTCTTTGCCGACTCCGCTTTCACCCTGAATCAGTACAGTGGAATCAGAGGCAGCAGCTTTTTCAATAATACGCTTAAGACTTATAATAATAGGGCTCTCTCCGATGATGGTGTCAAGAATGTACTTACTCGCCTTCGGGAGGTTGAGCCTGTCCCGGTAATACTCAATCTCTCCCCTGGATTTTGCCAGAAGGTAGGGAAGACACATATCGATCTCAGCCAGCCCCTGGTAAACAGCCACCGCTTTATCCCGGCAGGTATTGTAACCACACGCCCCGCAATTAAGTTCATCTTCCGGGTGTATTTTATAAGTGTGTTTCAGTATTTCCTTGATTTCGTTTTCCGTGGGGACAGACAGCGGAACCGACCGGTCGGAATAACAGCGGCCGAGGTCTAGTTCCGGAAGAGGCTGGATATGCCGTTCCATCGATTGTTCCACGTAATTGAGCACCAGCTCCTTACGGGTAAAAAAGTCAATTTCAGTATCAATTTCGGGCCCGTCCACACAGCCTTTACAAAAAAGGATATCCAGAAACCTCGGGGCAATTTTACCTTCACTGAGGTTCCGGATAACTTCCACACAGTCATCTTTCCCCTCAACAATGGACAGTTCGGGGACCAGTTCTTCATCAATACCCAGGTTCTTCAAAAGGCCTCCGGATACAGGAAACACCCTTGGCAAAAACCGGTCCGGCTCCTCTTTGTACGTTTTTTTAACATCCAGTATTATATCGTTTTCCCCAAACAGAGCTTTTAGTTCCCTAAAAGTCAGAACAGCATTTACCAGGTGGCGCTCATCATTTCTTGATTCTTCTTTTTTTGCCACACACGGACCAATAAAAACAACCTGGGCAAATCCGTTTTTATGCCTCACATATTTTGCAGTGGCCATGACAGCTGAATCAATAGGGGCCAGCATGGGGATGAGAACGGGATAATGTTTTTCAATTAAACCCACTACCGCCGGGCAGTATGATGATATTACTGTCCCCCATGTTTCATTCAGGTACTCCCGGTATTTGGGAACGGTCAGCCTTATTCCCTGGGTCACTTCTTCCACAGAACTGAAACCGAGTTTTAAAAGGGCCTCAAAAATCTCTGCGGCTTCTATTCCGGGAAAAGCCGCCGGAAAGGAGGGGGCCACAATAGCAACCGTGTGCTGGGTCTTTAAAAATATCCTGACGGTATCCAGGTCATGGGTGTCCAATTGTTTGGCTTTCTGGGCACACACCCTGACACAGTTGCCACAGCTGACACACCGCTCTTCAACAATCTTCGCCTGCCCGTCCTCAACCTTGATAGCCTTAGCCGGACAGTCCCGGACACAGGAATAACACGTCTGGCACTTTTCCGAAATTGTCACAACAGCCCCCATAAAAACACCCCATTAACCTTTTTAGCTTTTAGGGTTGTAGTTTTCGACAAAAATGCGAAAGATTCCTTTTTTCACTTGTCCAGGAGGCTGAGAATTATTAATAAAAGAGGCAGCAGTGCAGCATTAACCGCTGCCTCTTTTCCTGTCGTACCTGTTTTTTCCTCCCGGCTCGTCAATAGTAGTTTTTTTTTCCGGTTCCCTCTCCCCGGCATGGTTAATCACGGCCGGCTCCGGGGCAGCCTCCCCATGCTGTCCGGCAGAGCCCCCGCCTTCAGCCACAGCAGCAGTTCCTGTATTTTCCTGGGAAGAAGACGTACTACCCTGGCTATTTAACATACTCATCAGGGATAACAGCAATCCCGGGTTTATTTTCTTCTTTGAGGCCACGTTCCCCAGGATGCCCATCAGGTCCGGCTGCCCTCCTCCCGGAGCGGACAGCATGTTGGCCAGATTCTCTACCGCTGAAAGGCCCTGTTCTTCCCCCTCCCCTGCTCCGGATGAACCGATCTGTTTTATTCCGGTATCCTGATTTCCCCTTATGAGGCTCATGATACTTAACATATTAAATAATCCCAGGAACCCCATAAGCATATGGGGGCTCAGCCTGTGGTCAGTCTGCCTGTCTAACAGGCTGAGAAGCCTGTCGACCAGATCAGTGTCCTTAGCCTGTGGCTCCAGTAAATTCTTCAGTTCCTCCAATCCGAGACCTCCTTCCTTTCTACATCATCCCCGGTATATTGGGAATTTTCAATCCCCCGGTAACCCTGCTCATTTCCGAATTGGCCAGCTGTCTCGATTTTTCCAGGGCCTTATTTACGGCATCCAAAAGAAGCTCTCTGAGCACCTTGGAATTTGCCGGATGTATTATCCCGGGGTCCATAACTATATCAATTATTTCCTGCCTGCCATTAGCAACCACTTTTACCGACCCTGCATCAACAACCGCTTCAACCCGTTTATTTTTAAGTTCCGCCTGAGCCTTTTGCATATCTTCCTGTAATTTCTGTGCCTGCTGCAGAAGCTTACCCAACTGACCGTCATGCAATGTAATGCCCCCCTATTGATTTAATAAATTCCCGGATTATCATTAAAATATATTCAGCCCAGGGCAATATGTTTCTTTTTTCGCAATAATTTCCCAATGTTTTTTAATGTGACCTGATGTAAATGGGTAAAAAAAAGACTGCACTGTGGCAATCCTGGCTTTATATAACACAGGGTAATACAGTTGCAGCCTTATTTTTTGCTGCCGGTCAGCGGGACCGGCCACCGGTGAATATGAAGTACCGGTTAAGATTGTCCGGCTTTCCATTCAGTATAATCTTCTTCAGTTAAGAAAATTTTGTCAAGCAATTCCAGGTCTATCAGTATGATGGAGATGTCGGATTCTATTTCATAAACATAAGTGCCGTCCGATTCTGCTGAAATGATGACAAATGCCATATTGGAACCATCGGTATCTATAAAAGACAGGAATAATCCTTCATCAGGATTTTCAGAATTCAAAAGGTCTTCCGAAAAAAGCTCAAAACCTCTTGAATCGTAGTCTGACCACAGGTTATCGGCTATTTCTTCAATTTCATCCTGAACAACCCTAACACGGATCTCAGAACCTGTCGGGCCGGTCAGTACCAGTTCACTGTCAGTGTCACCGCTTTTGGTCCAGTCAGCCGGGTATATTATGTGACCGCCATTGGGGTCATTAAATTCATTCCAGCCGTCAGTATCTATCAAAAGGACTGTTACGGTCTGAGTTTCCGCCTCGTAGTCCACATTGGCCCCCAGGGCCTCACTGACGAACCGCAGGGGTATGAAGGTCCTGTCATTCTTTATTTCTGCCGGAACGTCCAAAGTTAAGGCAACATTGTTAATATACGCAGTCCTTGAACCAATGTTGACACTTCCCATGCCTAAAAGGCAGGGGATTCCTGGGTGATTAAACCGAAGTCCATTTCTGGTATCGGAGTATGACCCCAAGTTCAGGGCTGTGCCATCAGCCCGTCCCCGGGCAG
>PHAB01000019.1 GCA_002840275.1 Firmicutes bacterium HGW-Firmicutes-14 | reverse complement strand
CATCAGTTCCTTCAACAGGGCCTCTGCCCCGAGGATAACTTCTTCAAACTGCTTGGAACGGTGGCTGAGCTCGATTACCGACATTCCTGTCCCCTTATAGTTCAGCATCTCGTCACGGGCCTGTTCCAGAATAGCCTCCGGCAGGGTGGCCGGTCCCGGGTTAAAATTGAATACTCTCTCTGTCATTTTTAATAACCTCTCCCTTCAGTAAGTTGATATATACAATGGGCACTATCATGACACCCTGGCAAAAATAAAAAAAGAGGCAAACTGTTCGTTTTACCTCTGAAGACAACAGGAAACCATGTTCTCCTACGTTTGTAGAAGAAACGCTCCCGTCCCCTGTCCTTTTGCCTGAGAGATTCGCCGGCATCAGCCGTGCTTGCTCCTTCGGCGCTTGAAACACAAGTCTCTCCAGAGGCCTGTCCTGCTGCAGTACCATACCCTTAGGTACACCTGAGAGTTTTGGACCGGCCCGGGTAGGCCGTACCTTGCCCCTTCGGCGGGTTTCCCCTTCTTCTGCAACAATCATTCAGCCATATTTTATTTTCCCAATTCCATATTATATTCCGCCAAAAGTTTGTTGTCAACGGAATTGTGAAATGTTTTACAATAAATTCATTAAACAATTGCCCTTATCTTTTTCTTGTTCGCTAAAAATTTTTCAACTTCCTTCAGAAAAAGACTGTGGACTCTCGAATCATCTGTAAGTTCAGGATGAAAGGCAGCGGCCAGAAGGTTCTTTTCCTTGGCCAGGACGACCTTGTCTCCAACAGATGCAAGGACATCTACCCCGTTCCTCACTGTCTCGATATAAGGAGCCCGGATAAAAACCGCCCTGAAACGGTCGGGACCTAACCCTTCCACTTCCAGATTAGTTTCGAAACTGTCTACCTGTCTTCCAAAAGCATTACGGTGAGCCACTATGTTCATCAATCCCAGCCGCGGCTGATCGCTGTCCACGATCTCCCGAGCCATCAGAATAAGACCTGCACAGGTACCGAAAACCGGCAGGCCGTCTCCGGCCAGGTCTCTTATCCTGTCGGTCAGCTTAAATTCATTCATCAGTTTGCCAATAGTCGTACTTTCCCCTCCGGGAATAACAAGTCCGTCAATATCGGCCAGGTGTTCTGTCTTCCTTACCTGGATTGCCTCACAACCAAGACTACTAAGCATTTTTTCATGCTCAATAAAGGCTCCCTGAAGAGCCAGAATTCCAATTCGCACGGGAATTACCAACCTCTTTCCTGCATGCGGTCAATATCTGCAAGAGTCGAAATATTAATACCTACCATAGGCTCACCTAAATCTCTGGATACTTCCGCAAGAATTTTTGAGTCATTGTAGTGGGTTGTAGCTGCCACAATGGCTTTTGCTCTCCTGGCAGGGTCCCCGGATTTAAAAATACCTGAACCAACAAAAATGCCGTCACAACCCAATTGCATCATCATGGCTGCATCTGCCGGGGTAGCTATCCCGCCTGCAGCAAAATTAACAACCGGAAGCCTGCCCAGTTCCGCCACTTCCAGAACCAGGTCATAGGGAGCGCCCATCTCCTTAGCCGCTGTCATCATTTCTTCCCGCGGCAGGTTCTGCAGCCTGCGGATTTCTCCCATAACCATCCGCATGTGCCTCACAGCTTCAACTACATCCCCTGTCCCGGGTTCACCCTTGGTGCGGATCATTGCCGCCCCTTCCCGGATTCTTCTTAAAGCTTCACCCAGGTTGCGCGCTCCACAGACAAACGGGACTTTAAAAGAATTTTTATCCACATGGAAGTTTTCATCAGCAGGGGTCAGTACTTCACTTTCATCAATATAGTCTGCACCAAGTGCCTCAAGGATCTGGGCCTCAACAAAGTGCCCTATCCGGCACTTGGCCATGACAGGAATAGTCACTGCATCCATAATCTTCAGGATCACAGTTGGGTCTGCCATCCTGGCCACACCCCCGGCAGCCCTTATATCGGCCGGTACTCTCTCCAAAGCCATTACAGCACAGGCCCCGGCTTCCTCTGCTATTTTAGCCTGTTCGGGAGTCGTCACATCCATGATAACTCCGCCTTTCAACATTTCTGCCAGGCCTTTTTTCACCCTCCAGGTTCCCTGTTCAGTCATTTTTTTGTCCCTCCTATATCAAAACATCGTGAAAACCCATTAAACCGATAATGTTAATAATACTTTAATATTTTACTATAGTTTCATTTAACACACAAGAGGAACAAGGGAAAAGGAGTCAAAGAAAAATTTCGAGCGGCAACGATTCAGCCGTCTTAAATAGCAATCCCTCTTTTTAACTATGAAATAAGGGAGTGTTCATAAATTTCTTGCTTATGAGACACTCCCATCAACAAATAACAATTATTTTCTACCGGCTTTATACATCAAGCTTCTCTTTTTTTATGTTCTTATGACATGCATTGCATGCCTCTGTGGCCATTTCACCATTGTGGCATCTCATGCAGACAGGCATCAGGATCTGGTTGTCTTTTTTAATCAGTTTCTCTGCCTGAGTGCTGGTGAATGCCGCCGACTCGAAGTCTTTCTGTTTCTTAACATATTCTGTCTTAATCCACTCACCGACATGCAGGTGGGTTACATTGCTGTGGCAGTCTACACAGTCAATTTGTTTAACAACATGCAGCTCGTGAGGGAAAATTATGTCACCGGGTGGCGAAACATTACGGGTGCTTGTGGTATGGCAGGACCTGCATACCCCGTCAGGGATAATGCCTTTCTTCTCAATCGGATTTGCGAAAACTCCCCTCCAGTGTCTATATGCAAATGTCATTATTTTAATATCCTGATGACATTTTAGACAGCCGAACTGGTTATGGGAGGTTACCATCCACGTATAGTAATTGGGTTTCATCTCGTGACAGTTTGCACAAAAACCAACTTCCTTCTTATAATCCTTACCGGCGAAGGACTGGTAGTTGAACAGGAAAGCTGCAACTAACGAAACAACGAACATAACGACAAAGAATTTAAAGACTTTCATAAATTACCGGACCTCCTTTCGTTAAAAAGGCTGCGATGGTAAATCCTCTTTACCTGGTAAATCATTTTAATGAAACTTGCCA
Source organism: Firmicutes bacterium HGW-Firmicutes-14 (assembly GCA_002840275.1). Lineage (GTDB taxonomy): Bacteria > Bacillota > Thermincolia > Thermincolales > UBA2595 > W-Firmicutes-14. The sequence continues at coordinate 72,688 of PHAB01000019.1, read as the reverse complement.
AAGCCCGAGGGCAGCATCCACATCAAAAACTTGATCAGAATAGCGCTGTAAATAACAAACTCAATACCTATCAGAAGTCTGCTTTTAGCAAAACGACCCGCCATCTAAAATTCCTCCTTTCGTGTATGCAAGGAAGCCCGCTAGCCTGAACTGGGGAATCCTTTGGTAGGGGTAGTGGTCGTTCCCCTGCCGGCCGGAGCTTGTTTTTCCTTAATCATTTCAAGTTCCAGTCCATGTTCAAGTTCCATAAGTTCCTCAGACATGTTGCCATTCCACCAAACCCAGCTCATCGGGAAGAAATCCGGCTGGAAGTGTACATTGTAAAAATGCCAGGTAAAAATAAATGTCACTGCCAGTACCGCCTCATCACTATGGGCCCAGCGGTAGGCATCAACAAACCATTTGGGGAAAAACTGAAAGGTAAATTCCGGGAACCACATCAGGAGGCCTGACCCGCCGATCATAAACATCCCCCAGAAAACCGCCCAGTAGTCAAACATTTCCTTCCACTGGTAACGACCAAATTTGGGATGTTCGTCACTTTTGCCGAACTGGTAAGCAAAATACTGTTTCAGGGCTGTCCAGGTCCCTTTGGCCCACGGCAGTATAGTTATTGTCACATTTCCACGGTTCTTCATGGCCCAAATAGCAGAATACCCTAAATGATAAAAACACGTTATAAATATCAAAACCCCCGCAAACAAATGCCAGAATAACAATCCATCTCCCCCGCCAAAGAAGGCGGCAACTGATTGGGCCCAGGCTTTGTGATGGAATTTAATCGGCAGCCCTGTAAGGCCGCACAGAATAAATGGGGCATAAATTCCAAAGTGCACCAGGCGGTGGTGAATGTTCCAGCGTTGATATACTGTTTTGTTTTGCGGGAAACCGGCATTGATATCAGCCATTTTATTCACCTGCTTCCTATTAATTCTTATGGATTTTTCCGGTTTATTTAGCTGTGCTCCGGTTAATCAGTGTCTATTAGTGGCTATCCGGCCGGCCGGCATTAATCCATTTACGGCGCAGTTCAATTAATATACATACCAAAACAAAACCGATGCATCCTATAAGAAGCCAGGTAAAAAGAATCAGGGTCCAGTAGGATACCGCGCCATCACCGGTAGGTGCTAATTTATAGTGCATATCTCCCTTGGCAAAGTTCTCCAGAGGGAAGAGGTGGCATTTCGCACAGGTTTTTGGTGTGTTTTCCGGGGACACCATAGAAGCTGCTTCGTTCGGCCCCAGGATTTCGTGGCTGCCATGGCAGCTTACACAGCTGGCGGCATCCTTACCGCCCAGCAGCACAGATTTGGCGTGGAAATCAATATCATATTGTTCAAATATTTCTTCATGGCAGTTGCCACAGGTATGTGGCACATTGTTGTGGTTAATCGTTGCCTCAGCAACTTCCTTCTTATAAATGTTATGAATCCCGTGGCAGTCGCTGCAATATGCGTTCTGTACACCTGTCTTTGCGTTTTTCTGTCCATGCACACTGTTGTTATATATGGGAGTAATATCCTGGTGGCACCTGCGGCATTCACTGTTGACCTGTGCCACAAAAGCCTTTCTTTCAGTCAGGGCGTTTGTATGGGGGTAATCAGATATATTGGTGTGGCAGTATGTACAAGGCATTGTTCCGTGCATGGATGCAAGATATTTTTCCTGATCCACGTAAAGGGAAGTCGGTTTTGTTTCTCCTTCAAACTTGGTATTTAACCCCTGGGCTGCATGACAGCGAAGGCACCCATCATTAATGCGTTCGGATTTTTCGAGTAGGTCTTCCGCAAAAGCTGCCGGGCCAAAGGCAAGAAGAATTATTGCTAAAACGGCAGACAACGCAATGCAAATTGCTGAACGGCCTTTCTTGTTGCCCATGAGTGTCTCACCCCTTTCTTGTTCACAAAAATGCCAGCATCGGATGCTGGCCTCTGGACTAGGCTGTCTCAGGACTAAAGTCCGGGTATTCTTTTCAAAGGAGTTGTCACATGACCGGCGGCCAAATTAAAGTGAGAGAGATTGTGAACGTGACTGCCGATACGATTGCTCCAAGCACCAGGAATACTATCAGTTTGCCAATGAAACTCTCAATTGTAAATTTGTAGTAAGTAACATAGGCGCTTACACTAAAACCGAAGAGTACTATAAGTAAAATACCCACAATAAACAGCGCTGACATAGCCTTCCCCCCTTCCTCACACCGGTATAATCATTACATTGATACAGGCGGCCAGATGATAGTGAGACATAGTATAAATGTAAATGCAGTAGCTGCCGCACCAAGCATCAAAAACGCCAGGACCTTAGCTTTTGCATCTCTGAGCGGGAATTTGAAAAAAGAAACCCACCCGCTTACACCAAAACTGAATAACAGGATTAAAATCATACCAATAACAAACAGGGTTTTCATTAACAGCTCCTCCTTTCCAGGGAACCACAAAACTTGCCTTTGCCAAAAATACCCGGCTATTAATATTGATTGTCCTTAGAGGGACACTAAAAAACTGGCCTTTTACAGATTAAGCCAGCAATTAAAATGCTGGCCTCTGGACTGTTTGTCTCCGGACTGCTTCACTTATATTCGATTTTTGGCCGTCCTTCGGCGGCCGGAACCTCTGCCTCCCGGCCTTCCTGGTCGGAAAACTCAAGGATAACAAACCTTTTGCAGTGGCGGCATTTGATAAGCACAACCCTGCCTTTTAGCTGGCAGACAATTTTACCGCATCTGCACCTGACATTTTCCATACACTCCACCTTCTTTGCTGTAGATTCACTCCTTCAGCCCCTTGGGGTGTTTACCTCTTCCTGAAGATAAAGCCTCCTGCCTTGAACATACCAGTCTCTGCCCATGGTCACCTCCCCTGTAAGATACATAAAGGCCAGCATTTCTCTGCTGGCCTCTGGACTTATAGTCTCCGGACTTCAGGCTTTAATAAAGCCTCTGTATAATCTTTCCTTTAATTGTATCCACTCCGGAACACAACCCGTCCTGGGCAAAATTAAAGGCCAGCACAAAAATGCTGGCCTCTGGACTCATAAGTCTCCGGACTTTATATATTTCTTGTGTGCTCTCTAAATTGAGAGTTTGATTTATTGGTAAAATGCGGTGTGGCAGACATCCTCTCAGGTTCGCCTTCAAGTTTAATAAACATAAATCTCTTGCAATGACGACATTTGATGACGATAAACTCTTGATCGGACTGGCAGACAATCTTTCCGCATTCACATCTAATGTCTAACACATTTATCACCCCTTATTAGTCTTTTACCAAAATAAGCGCATCACCCCTATTTTTCGTTTCCCCCCACAACTTCTTTAAGCAGACCATGTTATTTTCTTTTTAATCCTGGAACTTTAACCAAAGTAGTTACAATTAAGAATGCTTTTTTGCATCATGCTTCACAAAGGCCGCGCAGCTTTCGTGTCTTAATTATGTCTTTACTATATCTATTCCTAAGCTATACTAAATTTCCTTCCCAAATTGTAAGAATATTTTGTTTTTTTTTGCAAGTGTTCGACAACCGCGTTTCCAAGCCTGCACGTTTTTTTCCCAAAACAAAAGGACCGGTCAAAATAACCGGTCTCTGGACTTCTGTCTCTGGACTCGTGCCTCGGGACTATTTACTTGGCCTGAAAAAGTTTAATTTCCTTCTTTACTATATTCTATTCGCCGGTTTGGGTAAAATTCCTGCTTTAATTTCTATCAAATTTTCTAAAAAGCTTATTAACTGTCCTCTTTCGTCACAACCTTGGCAAGAGCGACAACGGTATCTTCGTCTGAAATCCTCATTAATTTGACCCCCTGGGTTGTCCTGCCGATGGAGGAAATATCCTTCACCGCCAACCTGATGATAATACCTTCCGCAGTAATCATCATCACTTCTTCATCTGTATTTACAACCTTAATCCCGACCACCGGGCCATTGCGCTTGGCGGGCTTTATTGTCATAATACCTTTTCCTCCCCGGCCCTGGAGGCGATACTGTTTAATATTGGTTCGCTTACCATAACCATTGGCGGTAACTACCAGGAGAAACTGACCATTATGGGCCAATTCCAAACCCACAACACGGTCATCCTCCCGCAGAGTTATACCCCTGACCCCTCTGGCTGTCCTTCCCATGCTTCTTACTTCTGTTTCCGGGAACCTTATAGACATCCCGTTTAAGGTGCCTATTATCAGTTCATCCTGGCCGGATGTCAGTTTAACATCGATTAATTCATCACCTTCATCCAGGGTCAGTGCTATAAGACCGTCCCTTCTGGATGAAGCGTACTCACGGATTGGGGTCTTTTTGACCACACCTTTGCTCGTGGCTGTGAAAAGGAAACATTCCGATTCAAAGGACTTCACCGGAATGACCGATGTTATCTTGTCATCTCCCGGAATCTCCAGCAGGTTTACGATTGCCGTTCCCTTAGCCTGCCGGCCGGCTTCGGGGATTTCGTGGACTTTCAGTTTATATACCTTTCCTTTTTTCGTAAAAAACAGGATATAATGATGGGTCGTGGTAATAAACAGGTGTTCCACAAAATCTTCTTCTTTTGTGCCCATCCCTGTTACACCCCGGCCACCCCTTTTCTGGCTGCGGTAGGTATCCAGGGAAATCCTCTTGATGTAACCAAAATGGGTTACTGTAAGAACCATGTCCTCTTCGGCAATAAGGTCTTCAATATTCATCTTGGTATCATCATTGGATATCACTGTTTTCCTGGCATCACTGAATTTCTTCCTGACTTCCAGGAGTTCCTCCTTGATTATCGCCAGGACCATATGCTCATTGGCCAGGACAGCTTTATAATAAGCTATCTTTTCCATCAGGCTTTTATATTCTTCCTCAAGTTTTTCCCTTTCCAGGGCAGTAAGCCTCTGAAGCCTCATATCCAGAATTGCCTGGGCCTGTTTCTCAGTAAGGTTAAACCTCTCCATCAGGGCAGTCCGGGCCTCATCAACGGTTTTGGATTGGCGGATAGTTTTAATTACGGCATCCAGGTTGTTTAAGGCTATTCTCAGCCCTTCAACAATATGGGCCCTGGCCTCAGCCCTGTTCAGTTCATATTTTGTTCTTCTGACAATTACGTCTTTCTGATGCTCCAGGTAGTAGTAAAGCACATCCCTCAGGTTAAGGACCCTGGGCTGGCCGTCCACCAGGGCCAGCATTATTATCCCAAAGGTCTCCTGCATCTGGGTATGTTTGTAGAGCTGGTTCAGGACCACATGGGCATTTGCGTCTTTCCGCAGTTCAATCACAACCTGCATACCGGTGCGGTCCGATTCATCGCGGAGGTCGGTTATGCCTTCTATCTTCTTATCTCTGACCAGTTCGGCTATTTTTTCTATCAACCTGGCTTTATTAACCTGGTACGGAAGCTCTGTTACCAGGATTCTCATCTTCCCGCTGGCCATTGCCTCAATCCTGGCCTCGGCCCTTACTCTGACAACCCCTCTCCCTGTATTGTAGGCTTCCTTGATGCCTTCACGGCCCATGATAATACCACCGGTGGGAAAATCCGGCCCATGGATAGCCATCATCAGTTCTTTGGGTGTGGTCTCAGGATTATCAATAAGCATAATAACGCCATCTATAACTTCCCCGAGGTTGTGGGGAGGAATATTTGTGGCCATTCCGACAGCAATCCCCGAAGACCCGTTTATTAACAGGTTAGGAATACGGGCCGGCAGGACTACCGGCTCCTCCAGGGTGTCATCAAAGTTGGGGATAAAGTTGACGGTTTCCTTGTCAATATCGCGTAACAGCTCGATAGCGATTTTAGACATTCTTGCTTCAGTATAACGCATGGCCGCTGCAGAATCCCCGTCAATTGAACCGAAGTTCCCATGACCGTCAATCAGGGGGTACCGGCAGGCAAAGTCCTGGGCCATCCTGACCATGGCATCGTAAACAGCACTATCTCCATGAGGGTGGTATTTACCAAGCACTTCACCGACTATCCGGGCTGATTTTTTATGAGGCTTGTCCGGCGTCATTCCCAGCTCATTCATGGCAAATAAAATCCGCCTGTGCACCGGTTTCAGGCCGTCTCTAACATCCGGCAGCGCCCTTCCGACTATGACGCTCATCGCGTAGTCTATATAGGAGCTCTTCATTTCATCATTGATATCGATCGGCAGTACTTTTCCTGAACCAAAATCCGTCAAGTCTGTCACCTCTTAAGTAATATGTTATACTGAATTATTTCCGTTAACCGGAAAAGCGCGCATGTTTTTGTTCACTGGAAAAGCGCGCATGTTTCCACAAAGAAAAACATGCACGCAAAGCATGTTTTTTTCAGGTAATCCCCGAAGAATATTCTTGCTTTTTCCTGCGCTTCCTTATACGGGTATTATATCAAAAATCAGAGCTTCATGCAATTTCCAAACTTATTTGAATGCAGTTTTTCGTACAAGAGTTCGTTTTCGTCACAGGGCGGCCTTGTTTCGGCCGGATAACCGATGGCTATAACAGAGGCAACCTTATAATTTCCGGGAAGTCCAAGCACTGACCTGACATAATCCTCTGATGTGGTACTGGAGTCCTTCATCCTTTTACGAACCTGAATCCAACACGAACCCAGCCCCAGGTCCTCGGCCGTCAGCTGGATTATAACCGAAGCGATGGATGTGTCCTCCACCCATACATCACTTTTGGTTTCATCTGCGATTACCACGATCCCCAGGGGAGCCCCCTTTAAAAAAGCGGAACCGTGTTCCTTGCAAGCTGACAGTTTGGAAATGAGTTCCGGGTCAGTAACTATAATAAATTCCCAGGGGTTGATTTTCCTTGAAGAAGGGGACATCAGCGCAGCCCTGGCCAGTTTGTCAATCAGATCAGGGGCAACCGGCTGTTGTTTGAATTTACGGATGCTCCTCCTCTTTTTCAGCAGGTCATTCAATGTAAACACTCCTTATTTCTGAATTTTCCACCTGGCATTTCGACCTATCTCAATCACTTTTATAAAACCCTCTTCTTTCAATTCTTTCATTACGCGGTAAATGGTTGGCCTGCTTATATCAGGGCAAACTCTTTCAATATCAGAAATAGCAAATTCTCCGGTAAAGTGATTAATGACTTCTTTGATTCTCTTGCTCTTACTCCCTTTGGAAGTTTCGAGATTACTTGCTCTGTCACCAAATTCACGGTAAGCAGCCAGGATTATACCAAGGAAATATTCGAGCCACGGGAACATATTGTGCTCCCCTTCATGCCAGCCTAAAGATGAAGCATAAAGGGTATCATAATATGATTCCTTTGTTTTTTCTATCAGCTTTTCCAAACTTATATACCTGCCGATTTCATAGTCAAATTTATACAGCAGCAGCAGTGTTAAAAGCCTGGCCATGCGCCCGTTGCCGTCAAAAAATGGATGGACACATAGAAAATCAAGCACAAAAACACCGGTTAAAACTAAAGGGTCAATCTGCTGTACTGCAAATTCCCGGTTAAAAGATTCACATAATTCATCCATTGCGCCAGGTGTTAAACAAGCCGGTACCGGGTTAAACCTGACAACTTGCGTACCATCCGGTTTTAATTCGCCAATTGTATTATCTGCCGGTTTCCAGATGCCGCCCTGGGCCGGGGTAAATTTATATAAATCACGGTGAAGCTGCCTTATGACCCCTGGAGTTATTGAAATTGCATCATAAGAAGCATGAATAGTTGCAAGAACATCACGGTAACCGGCAATTTCCCCTTCCGGACGGTCCCGTGGGGTTGTTTTTTCTTCCATCAGCTGCTTTAACCGGTTTGCCTGGATTGTTATTCCCTCTATAGCATTCGACGATTCGGTACTCTGGATAAACGCAACCTGCCTTAGGGCATCCAGGATCTGGGGAGATTGCTGCCTGTACATCTCCTGCTTACCTTTATACTGGTTAATTTCCCCGATTAAACGGACAATCCCCATGGGAACATTAAGTTTTGAAAGCCTGCCATCTCTGAATGACATCATAAATGTTATCATCCTTTAATAAATATTATCATTTATGTTTATATGATAATATTTGTTGCGGTTTTTTGCAAGAGGTTTATATTGTTGGAATATGCTTTTGATGCACGAAAAAAGAAAAGCCTGTCCCAGAATACATCTGAAACAGGCTTGATCTTTTCTGCTGGAACGCAAACTGCTTTCTCATTAATTATGAAAAACCAACCTACACATCCAGGTTCCGGACATACTTGGCATTCGCCTGGATAAACTCCCGGCGCGGTTCAACCTTATCCCCCATGAGCACGGTAAAAATCTCATCAGCCATAATGGCATCCTCCAAACCAACCTGCAGTACCGTCCTTGATTCAGGATTCATGGTTGTATCCCACAGCTGGTCAGGGTTCATCTCTCCCAGGCCCTTATATCTCTGAAGCGAGATACCATCCCGCCCTATGTTGTGAAACAGTTTGTCCAGTTCATGGTCATTATACAGGTAATGCTCTTTCTTGTTTTTCTTAACCAGGTACAGGGGAGGCTGGGCTATATAGACATATCCCGCCTCTATCAGGGGCCTCATATACCTGTAAAAGAACGTCAGCAGCAGTGTCCTGATATGGGACCCGTCCACATCGGCATCTGTCATAATGATAATCTTGTGGTAGCGGGCTTTGTTTATATCGAAATCATCAGAGATGCCGGTACCCAGGGCTGTTATCATAGCCCTTATTTCTTCATTATTCAGGATCTTATCCAGTCTTGCTTTTTCAACATTTAAAATTTTTCCCCGGAGGGGAAGAATGGCCTGAAATCTCCTGTCCCGGCCCTGCTTAGCCGAACCGCCGGCCGAGTCTCCCTCCACAATATACAGCTCACTCGCTGCAGGGTCATTTACCGAACAGTCTGCCAGTTTGCCCGGAAGGGCTGTGCTTTCAAGAGCGCTTTTGCGCCTGGTCAGTTCCCTGGCCTTCCTGGCCGCATCCCTGGCCCTGGCTGCATTGACTGCTTTCTCCACCATCCGGCGGGCTATCGGCGGGTTTTCCTCCAGGAAGGTACCCACCCTGTCCACAACCATTGAATCAACAATCCCTCTAACCTCACTGTTGCCCAGCTTGGTCTTGGTCTGACCCTCGAACTGGGGTTCCTTGACTTTCACACTGATTATTGAGGTCATTCCTTCCCTGATGTCTTCTCCGGAAAGGTTATTTTCATTTTCCTTCAGGATATTATGTTTGCGGGCATAATCATTTACCACCCTGGTGATAGCAGTTTTAAAACCCGCTTCATGGGTCCCGCCTTCCTGGGTGTTGATATTATTGGCAAAAGAAAATATGTTCTCCGTGTATCCTGTATTATATTGAATTGCCACCTCTACATTAACATCATCACGATCACCGGAAAAATATATGGGTTCAGGATGGACTGCATCTTTGTTTTTGTTCAGGTGTTTGACGAAATCGATAATCCCGCCGTCATGCTGAAAAATCTTTTCCTTTTCTTCTTTTTCATCCCTGAGAACAATCTGAAGACCCTTGTTCAGGAAAGAAAGTTCTCTCAGTCTTTGGGACAGGATAGTAAAATCAAACTCAATCTCTTCAAATATTTCCGGGTCCGGTTTAAAAGTAATCTTGGTCCCTGTTGCTTCAGCCTCTCCTATTACTTCCAATTCACTGGCCGGAATTCCTCTCTCAAATCTCTGGTAGTAAACCGACCCGTTTCTTCTCACTTCAACTTCAAGCCATTCCGAGAGGGCATTAACAACGGAAACCCCTACACCGTGCAGGCCGCCTGAAACCTTATATCCTTCCCCGCCGAATTTTCCTCCGGCATGAAGAATGGTCAGCACAACTTCTACAGCAGGTCTGCCAATTTGAGGCTGGATATCTACAGGTATACCCCTGCCGTTATCTATTACCGTAACGGTATTATTTTTGTTAATAAAAATTTCTATTTTGTCACAATAACCGGCTAATGCCTCATCTATACTGTTATCAACTACTTCATAGACCAGGTGGTGTAACCCTTTTGCGCTAGTGCTTCCAATGTACATACCGGGTCTTCTTCTTACGGCCTCTAATCCTTCCAGAACCTGTATCTGATGAGCGCCGTATTCCTGGTGGGTTACTTCTTCCATTAGGTGACCTCCGTTTCATCTTTATCTCTAAATAATAATTTTATCATATTGTTTAGTATATAACAATAAGATAAAACCGTGGATAAGACCACGGTTCCCATTTTCATTCAGCCAAAAATTTTTTTAGCATTTCGTCTGATCTCTTTTTTAAAGTAAGAGATGAAATAGGAGACAGGTAAACCTTTTTTGTGGTAATAATAAAAGATTTGAAATTGTTCTTTTCCGCTATTTCCTCTATAAAACCGTCTTCTTTGGCAACTTCTATAAATTCCCTGTTTATTTCAGATTTCTTTAGAAGTTTGGAGCTGAGAATGGCGATAACTTCTTCTTTATGTACTACTGTGTCTCCTCCAAGATGGATAAACATTTTAACCCTCCTGTAATAAACTTGTTTTTCCTTCTTTTACCTCAAAAATCCTGCCCGGCCCATTTACCTTTTCAACGATATCCTCTACCCCTGTTGATGTTATAAATGTCTGCACCTTTTCCCGCACTACTTCTAACAAGAACTTCCTGCGTTTTTCATCCAGTTCTGACATAACATCATCGAGAAGCAGGACAGGGCTTTCACCTGTTTCCATTTTTATAAATTCTATTTCAGAAAGCTTCAGACTCAATGCTCCTGTCCTTTGTTGTCCCTGGGAACCGAAAGACTTTATGTCAGTACTCCCTATTTTAAGTCCCATGTCATCTCTGTGCGGTCCTAAGGAAGTCACACCTTTTATTATCTCCATTTTTCGGTTTTCTTTAAGCTTTTTTAAAAAAAATTCTTCTTCTTTTACTCCATCATCCATATTCTTAAAGTTTACAGAAGAAATATAAGAAACATTTATTTCTTCCTTTCCATCTGTTATCTTTCTATGGATTTCCCTGGCAATAGGTTTAATTTTACCTATAACTTCAGATCTTTTTTTTATAATCGGAACCCCGTAATTTACTAACTGGGTATCCCATATATCAATCAGCTGGTCATTTTCTTCTCCTTCTCTGACAGCTTTTAAAAGGTTATTCCGCTGGGAAAGTGCTTTGTTGTAACTGACCAGGTTATGACAGTAAGAAGGGCTTGTCTGGGATATCTCCATATCCAAAAACCTCCTTCTCACTGAAGGACTGCCTTTTACCATCATCATATCTTCCGGGGAAAAAAGAACTGTGTTGATCGCTCCAATCAGTTCACTAAGCTTTTTTTTTGGTTTATTATTTATTTTAAGTATTTTTTTACCGTCTGTCCTCACAATTATTTCGATTTTTATTTTTCCTGAATATCTTTCTCCGGCCAATACGACTCTTAAAAAACTTTCTCCCCATCTAATCATTTCATTATCATAATTTGTCCTGTGGGATTTTCCAGTGACCGCGTAATATATCGATTCCAGTATATTTGTTTTTCCCTGGGCATTATCTCCAATAATAATGTTTAAAGACGGGTGAAAATTCAGCTGCTGTTCCCTATAATTTCTGTAATTAAAAAGAGAAATCCCGTGAACGAGCACCTATCCGCAACTCCTCTGTCAAAACATCTTTAAACAATTCTTATGGGCAGTATCAGATATATATAGTTTTCATTATCAGCCGGTTTTATTATTCCCGGGCTTAGAGAACCTGTCAGTTCAAGGAGTATTTCTTCAGCATCTATAACCTTCAGAACATCTATGATATACCTTGAATTAAAAGCTATCTGAGTTTCTTCCCCTTCTGTCTCCACAGGAATTTGTTCTTCAATCTTGCCTATTTCCGGACTGTTGGAACTTATAATCATATTATTCTTTTCCACACTGAACCTAACCACATTGGATCCTTCTTTAGCCAATAATGATGCCCTTTCCGTTGATTCAAGAAGGTCCCTGGTTTTTATTTTTATCTTAGATTTGCAGCCCTGGGGAATCACCTGTTTGTAGTTGGGAAATTGTCCTTCTATCAGCCTTGATATAAATCTTATACCCGGCATCTCAAAAACTACCTGATTATCTCCAAAAGCTATTTTTAGATCATCATCTTCTCCAGACATTATCCTGTTCAATTCATTTAGGGTTTTTCCGGGTATTATAACTGATTTTACTAAATCCGTTTCCTTTTCCCCTATATTACCTAACCTGTATGCCAGCCTGTGAGTATCAGTTGCTACCAGTTTGATGGTTCCTTTTTCTATTTCCATCAGAACACCGGTAAATATAGGCCTGTTATCATCAGAAGAAACAGAAAACCCAACCTGCCTGATCATATTTTTAAGCAAATCCTGTTTTATGCTTATAGTGGTTTCCCCATCCACGGTAGGTAACATTGGAAAATCACCGGCAGAAATACCCAGGAGATTAAACTCTGACTGGCCGTACCTTATACAGGTATTATTGTTTTCTTTATTTACTTCCACACGTATTTTTACATCAGGCAGTCTCCTCACTATATCACCAAGATACCTGGCCGGAAGAACGACCCCCCCCTCTTCTTCCACCGTGACCGGGACCGTACATTCAATACCAAGTTCAAGGTCTGTAGCTGTTAGTGTAAGATTACCTTCATTAACCTTAAGGAGAATACCTGAAAGAACCGGAAGAGGGTTTTTTGTGGATACGGCTCTTTGTACAACCTGTACAACATAAGACAGGCTATCCTTTGAAGCTGAAAATTTCAATGATAAATCCTCCTTTATCCACAGGGCATATTTTTTAAATCTGCTGGGACCCATAGATGTTTATATTTATTTAAATAAAACAGTAATAGTAGTAATACATGTGCATAAGTGGATATCCCTTTTTAAAGCTTGTCCCTGTTCATGTTTTAAATGTTGAGAAAATGTAGATAAGTAAGTTCGTTGTTAACAAAAAAAGAAGAGGGCAAAAGGACAATATTTTTAATTAACAATTAATCCACTTATTATCCGGAAGTTTATCCCCATTTAACCTGATTGGATAATAATGTTTTTTATTTCTTTCACTGTAGACTGGAGAATGGTGTCTTCCTTCAAACCCAGGCTGATTTTCTCATGGGCATGCATAACTGTAGTATGATCCCTGCCGCCGAATTCTTCTCCTATTTTGGGCAGGGAATTATCAGTAAGCTCCCGGGCAAGATACATTGCTATCTGCCGGGGGAAAGCCACAGAACGGGTCCTTTTCTTTGTCTTAAAATCATCCATCCTTAAGTTAAAGTATTCAGAAACAGCTTTTTGAATCATATTTATAGATATGGTTTTTGGTTTCTTTTCAGGGAGAATGTCCTTTAAAGCTTCCCAGGCCAATTCAGTGGTTATAGGGCTGTGTTTTATAGAAGAAAATGCCATAACCCTGATCAGGGCGCCTTCAAGTTCTCTGATATTTGACCTAACCTGGTCAGCTATATAGGTAAGAACATCATCTGAAATATGAAGGTTCTCAATTTTTGCCTTTTTTCTGAGAATTGCTATCCTGGTTTCCAGGTCAGGTGGCTGAATGTCAGTTATTAATCCCCATTCAAACCTGGAACGAAGCCTGTCCTCCAGGGTGGGGATCTCCTTTGGCTGCCTGTCACTTGATATGATTATCTGTTTGTTGGCTTCATAAAGGGCATTAAAGGTATGAAAAAACTCTTCCTGGGTCCTTTCTTTACCGGCCAGGAACTGGATGTCATCTACCAGCAAAATATCCATGGTCCTGTATTTATTTCTGAATTCTACGGTTTTATCATCCCTGATGGCATTAATAAGTTCATTGGTGAATTTTTCGGAAGAAACGTAAAAGACCCTTGTGGAAGGATTGTAATCAAGTATGTAATGTCCTATAGCCTGCATAATGTGAGTTTTTCCCAATCCTACTCCTCCGTATATGAAAAGAGGGTTATAGGACTTGGCCGGTGATTCCGCAACGGCAAGGGCTGCTGCATGGGCAAAACGATTGCTGTTGCCGACGACGAAAGTATCAAAAGTATATTTAGGATTCAAATAAGATGAAGCGATGTCATCTGAATTATTTTTTGCAAAAGGGGATTTATTAAAATAGTTGTCACCAACATAAATCTGCCCTGAATCGGGAAGAACAAAAGATAAAGCTATTTCATGATTGACCGATTCTTCAATACAATCCTTTATTAGGTCATAATAACGGCTTTCCAGCCAGTCTTTGGCAAAATCATTGGGTACTTCAATAACCATAGTATAATTAGAAAAGGTTATTGGTTTAGTGCATTTGACCCATGTTTCGAAAGAAGGTTTACTTATTTGCTTTTCTATATTATCCAACGTTTTTTGCCATATTTCTTCGATTTCCATGGGCAGCATTTCAAAACCTCCTAATGTGTTCAAAGAAAAACAGTATTATTAAGAATAATTATTAAAAGTTATCCACAACAACGGAAAGAATTTGTTTAGAAACGGAATCCCCCTCAGTTTAGGCAGTTATTTAGATAAAATATGAGAAGATTTCCTACGGTATCAAGGAATACAAGCTCTTTTCGTAAAAAAAGATAAGGAAAATTATTAAAACAAGAAAACGCTGGAAAGGCAGAAATGATGCAACACAAAGGAGTTATCCACAGCTTTTCCACAAGAAAAATATTTTGTTAACAAACCCTTAAAATATTTAAAAAACGGGAAATAGAAATAAAAATACCATTTTCTAAAATGGTATAAAGTTAAAAGATAAATTTTTATGATTCACATTCGATCCCCAGCCCGTACTCAAATTTATGAAAAAGATGCATATGGTAATGTCCCGTTTTTCTTATTTATTTCCGGATTGGCTTGATTTTGGTAAGTTAATGATATCAAATTTCCGGAGGGTTATCAACAACTAATTTAGAAAGAGTCTCTCCTCTTGACGTTGAAGTTTTATTAATATATAATTTTGTATGTATGTCTTAAGAAAAAGACAAAATTTGGTATATGGGAATGCAGAAGGAGGTGCTCCTGGTTGAAAAGGACATATCAGCCAAAGAACCGCAAGCACAAGAGAGTTCATGGCTTTTTGAAGAGAATGAGTTCCAAAGCAGGTCGCAATCTTATTAAAAGACGACGTCTGAAAGGAAGAACCAAACTGTCTGCCTAAGGCCGCTTTTAGTGGCCTTTTGGTTTATTTCCCAAGTCATCGGAATACGGGGGAATATTTTCGGTTAATATATATATGTTGACCACTTTTTGCCCGGGAGAACGCAAATGGGTGTTATAAATACTTTAAAAAAAAAAGAATTTGACAACATTTTTAAAAACGGCAGATTTGTCGTAGATAAAATGATGACTTTTTACTATCTTCCAAATGGAACAGAAAAAAAGAGGATAGGTTTTTCAGTTGGGAAAAAAATTGGTGGAGCTGTGGTCAGGAACCGGCATAAGAGACTGATGCGGGAGATATACAGGAAACATATTGAAAGCATGAAGCCAGGTTTTGATTGTTTGATTGTTGTTAGAGCAGGAAGCCTGGATGAAGACTTCCGGACCCTGGAGAAGTGTTTCCTCAGGCTGGTAAAGAGGGCCAAACTGCTGAAAAGAGAGATGAATGACCTTGAAAAAACTGGTAGTAATGGCAATTAAATTTTACCGGAGCGCCATTTCACCTTTAAAACCCGGATGTTGCCGTTTTTACCCAACGTGTTCACAATATGCGGTTGAAGCCGTGGAGAAATACGGTGTATTTAAAGGAATTATTAAAAGCCTGAAAAGAATAAGCCGCTGTCATCCTTTCAATCCGGGAGGATATGACCCGGTTTAAACGGTATTAAATAAGCTTAAGGAGGTCGAGGTATTGGGTCCGATAGTCGACTGGATTACACAGGTACTTAATTTTTTTTATGACATAACAAAAAGCATAGGATTTCCCAGTTATGGTTTGGCAATAATTTTTCTGACGGTTGTCATAAAAATGCTCCTCTACCCTCTCAGTTTAAAACAGATGAGGTCATTAAAGATAACCCAGCAGCTTCAGCCGAAAATTAAAGAACTGCAGGAAAGGCACAAAAAAGATCCGCAAAAAGCCCAGGCGGCTATGATGGAACTGTATAAACAATACGGGGCAAGTCCACTGTCCGGGTGCCTGCCGCTTTTGATCCAGATGCCCATATTGATAGCATTATACCAGGCATTGTATAAATTTGATTTTGCTGTAAAGGCACATGCCGGCTTTTTATGGATAGAAAGCCTGAAAGACCCTGACCGTCTGTTTGTTATGCCGGTACTTGCAGCTGTCACTACCTTTGCACTTCAGAGAATGACTTCTAATACTCAGGATCCGACTCAAAAAACAATGTTGTATGCTATGCCTCTGTTTATAGGCTTTATTACATATAAGCTGCCATCCGGTTTGGGATTATACTGGGTTGTTACCAATATTGTAGGTGCAATTCAGCAGTACTTTATAAACAAACAGCCGTTGCCTGTTGTCGTGAAGGAGGAAGGTGCCAAGAATGAAGGAAGTAGTAAAACGCGGAAAAACGATCGAGGAAGCAATTGAGGCAGCTTTAAGAGAACTTGGTCTGGATAAGGATGAAACAGAAATAGAGGTTCTGGAAGAACCGAGTAAGGGACTTTTTGGTCTGCTGGGTTCCAAGGACGCAAAAGTAAAGGTCAGGGAAATAATCAATCCCGGAAAAAAAGCAATACGGCTGCTTAAAGAGATATTCAACCACATGAAAATAGAAGTTAATATTGAAACAGAGGAAAGTGAAGGCTATACAAAACTCAACCTTATCGGGCCTGATTTGGGGATATTGATTGGGCGCAGGGGTGACACCCTGGATGCGCTTCAGTACTATATTAACCTGGCCGCGAACAAAAACGCCGAGAAACGTAACCGGTTCGTGCTGGATGTTGAGGGTTACCGCCAGAGAAGAGAGGAAACATTAAGTAAACTGGCCCACAGGCTGGCAGATAAGGCTCGGAGAAAAGGCAAAGATGTGGTCCTTGAGCCGATGAACCCCCATGAGAGAAGGGTCATTCATACGGCTTTACAGAACCACAGGGATGTTTTTACATACAGTGAAGGAGAGGAACCGTTTCGTAAAATCATCATAGCACCAAAAAAATAAGTATGTATCTAAATAAAATGTTCATAAATTTTCTTAAACCCAGTAATAAATAATATTATTACTGGGCTTTTTACAAAGAATATGTTTTAACGGCCCGGTCAGCAGCAGGAGTAAAGAAGGTGATTTAAGGATGATAAATGATACCATTGCGGCTATCTCCACCCCTATAGGGGCGGCAGGAATAGGTATAATAAGGGTGAGCGGCTCTGCTGCGGTGTCCATCGTAGAAAGAGTATTCCGCAGCAGCAGAGAGAGGAAAATTGAAGATGCCGGGACGTACAGGCTGCTGCACGGGTTCATTGTGGACAAATCCGGTGATGTGGTGGATGAAGTACTTGTTTCAGTTATGAGGGGCCCGCACAGTTTTACGGCCGAAGATGTGGTGGAAATCAACTGTCATGGCGGCCTGATAGCTGTAAGGAGGACCCTGGCCGCGGTACTGGAAGCCGGAGCAAGACCTGCTGAAGCCGGTGAATTCAGTAAAAGGGCTTTTTTAAACGGCAGGATTGACCTGGCCCAGGCAGAATCAATTATTGACCTGATTACTGCCAAAACGGAAAAAAGCCTGAACGTGGCAGTAAACCAGCTTGAGGGGATACTTTCCCAGGAGATAAGAAAAATGAGAGCACAACTAATGGAGTTATTGGCCCATATTGAAGCAGGAATAGATTTTCCGGAACATGATATAGAGGAAATCAGCCTGGCCATGATTGAGGAAAGGTCAAAAGAGATTCTGCACAACATCAAAAAATTAATTAATACATCAGAGACGGGAAAAATTTTCAGGGAGGGCCTGAAAACAGTAATTGCCGGGAAACCCAATGTGGGAAAATCATCTCTGCTAAATGCCCTGCTGAAGGAAAACAGAGCAATAGTGACAGATATTCCGGGGACCACCAGGGACGTTATAGAAGAGATTGTAAATATAAGAGGGATACCCTTAAAACTGGTGGATACAGCCGGTATCAGGGAAACAGAAGACCTGGTCGAAAAAATAGGGGTAGAAAAAACCAAGGAAATGTTTGCCGATGCCGACCTTATCTTTCTTATGATAGATGCCTCTTCAGGAATAGGACAGGAAGACAAAGAGATATTTCCCCTTGCCCGGGGGAAAAAAACCCTTGTTCTAATTAACAAAATAGATATTAAAAAAGAAACAACATATAAAGAAATAGAAAAATATACCGGCCGGCATGATATTATAGAAATGTCCCTGTTAACCGGACAAGGTCTTGAAAAACTCGAAAAAAGGATTGAAGATATAGCATATGCGGGTTTGGTTTCTAAGCAGGACGAACTGATGGTCTCAAATATCAGGCATAAGCACACATTGGAAAGGACAGCCTGCAGCATGGAAGGCGTTATCTCTGCCCTGGAGGAAAAATTACCGACGGACTGTATGGCTATAGACCTTAAAGCAGCCTGGGAAAGCCTGGGTGAGATAACAGGCGAGACAGTTTCTGAGGACTTGGTTGACCAGATTTTCAGCAGGTTCTGTATCGGTAAATAGGCCGGGAGCATTTGGAATGGTTTCGGAGCAGCTGTGAAAGCTTCTGGAGCAGTTTGGGAGGATATCATGGAATACTTAGCCGGGAAGTATGATGTAATAGTTATAGGAGCGGGCCATGCCGGTTGTGAAGCGGCGCTGGCGGCAGCAAGGATGGGCTGCCGGACACTGGTATTGACCCTGAACATGGAAAACGTGGCTTTTATGCCCTGCAATCCCGCGGTTGGTGGCCCGGCAAAGGGCCACTTGGTCCGGGAGATTGATGCCCTGGGTGGTGAAATGGCTATAAACACTGATGAGACAAGCATCCAAATGAGGATGCTCAACACCGGAAAGGGCCCGGCGGTTCATGCATTAAGAGCCCAGGCTGACAAAAAGATGTACCATGTCAGGATGAAGAAAGTACTGGAGATGCAGCCAAACCTCGATTTAAAGCAGGCCATGGTTGAAAGGATCCTTGTCGAAGGAGAAAACATCAAAGGCATTGTCACCAGGAACGGGGCTGTTTTTCATTCGCGAGCAGTGGTGATTACAACAGGGACTTTTTTAAAAGGGAAAATTATTATCGGAGATGTGGCATACAGCGGCGGACCCAACGGACAGGAACCGTCGGTGACACTGGCGGAGAGTCTGCGGGACCTGGGTCTGAGCCTGGGAAGGTTTAAAACAGGCACCCCGCCCCGCATCCACAGGAAGAGTGTTGATTTTTCAAAAATGATTATCCAGCCCGGTGATGAAAAACCCTACAGGTTTTCCTTTACCGGAAAACCCCGGTTAAGGGAACAGCTTCCCTGCTGGCTTACTTATACATCTGAGGAAACCCATAATGTGATCAGGGAAAACCTGCACCGGTCCCCCTTGTTCAGCGGCAGGATTGAAGGTGTTGGGCCAAGATACTGTCCATCTATAGAAGATAAAGTTGTGAGGTTTGCAGATAAGCCCAGTCACCAGATTTTTCTTGAACCTGAAGGCCGGGATACGGAAGAAATGTATGTCCAGGGTTTTTCCACAAGTCTGCCGGAAGATGTGCAGGTCAAAATGCTGAGGACAATTCCGGGTCTGGCAAAGGCAGAAATAATGAGGACAGCTTATGCCATAGAATATGACCACCTCCCCCCTGCCCAGCTGAAACTTTCCCTGGAAACAAAAACAATAAACGGATTGTTTTCGGCCGGACAGATCAACGGTACATCGGGATATGAAGAAGCCGCTGCCCAGGGGATTTTGGCGGGGATTAATGCGGCCCGTTACGCCCGGGGAAAAGAACCGTTGATAATCCGGCGGTCAGAGGGATATATAGGTGTGCTTATCGATGACCTGGTTACAAAAGGGACAAATGAACCATACCGGATTATGACCTCAAGGGCGGAGTACAGGCTGCTGCTAAGGCAGGATAATGCAGACCTGAGGCTTACGGAAAAAGGGCGGGAAATAGGCCTGATCAGTGATGAACAATATGGGAAATTTGAAGAAAAGAGAAAACTTATTGAAGCAGAAAAAGAAAGGCTTGCTGAAGTGAGAATACATCCTGTAGAACAGGTCCAGGAGATTCTGGTGGGAAAAGGAAGTTCTGAAATAAAGCAAAACACAAGCCTGCTGGAGATTTTGAAGCGGCCGGAGATAAATTATGCAGACCTGAAAAAAATGGCGGAAGGTTTTCCGGACCTGCCGGAAGAAGTTGTCGAACAGATTGAGATACAGGTAAAATATGACGGTTACATCAAGAAACAGATGGAACAGGTCGAAAGATTTCAAAAGATTGAAAGAAAAAAAATACCTGAATGGATAAAGTTTGAAGAAATTAAAGGCCTTTCTTCTGAAGCCAGGCAAAAACTGGGCAGGATACAGCCAGGATCTGTGGGACAGGCGTCAAGGATTTCCGGGGTCTCCCCTGCCGATATATCTATATTGCTGGTCTATATGGAGCAGAAAAGAAGAGAACTTTCTGAGGGAGACCAAAATAAATGAGGGTACAGATTGAAGAAATGTTGGTGAAAGGCGCTGCAGAACTTGGCATAGAAGTGAGCAAAGATAAAGTATTACTTTATAAAAAGTATTTGCAGCTTCTTCTGGAGTGGAATGAAAAAGTTAACCTAACGTCCATTACCGACCCTAAAGATGTGGTAATTAAACATTTTTTAGACAGCTTATCTCCCCTCCCCTGCATAAATTCAGAAGGGCTAAAAAAAGTCATAGATATTGGCACCGGGGCCGGATTTCCAGGGATTCCGCTCAAGATAACCTTTCCCGGAAAAGATGTAGTTTTGCTTGATTCTTTGAAAAAAAGGGTTAATTTCCTTGAACTTGTGATAAGGGAATTGAGGCTCACAGGAATTAAGGCAGTTCATGGGAGAGCCGAAGAATATGGCAGGGATCAAAAACACCGGGAAAATTATGATTTGGTGGTATCAAGGGCGGTGGCAAAACTTTCAATTTTATCAGAACTCTGTCTGCCTTATGTAAAGATTGGCGGAGTGTTTGCCGCCTATAAGGGACCCGGGGCAGATGACGAACTTGAGGAAGCAGAAAATGCAATAACAATTCTCGGAGGAAGAATAAGGGAAATAATTAATGTGGAGCTTCCCTTTAATAAGGAACAAAGAAATATTATAGTAATAGAAAAAGAGAAAACCACACCGGAGAAATATCCAAGAAAAGCGGGGATGCCGGAAAAAAGACCTTTGTGAAACATGAGGCCAATGACTTTCGTTGAGAGTTCATTTGGCCTCCTTTATTTGGCACAATGGCGAACACGTGTTCCCGGGCCAGTTTTGCGTATAAGGTTATGAAAATGGAATGAGAATATAAAACCCTTTGGACATAGAAATAGAGGCTTAAAAGGCAAAAGAAAGCCAAAACAGGCAATGTGGTAATAAATGGGAGAAGGTTTTGCGGTATATCGCCATGGCCTAAATTAAATAGACCAAAAACTAAGAAAACGGAAGGAAAAGAAAATAACCGTGTGGAATTAAAGAAAAAATGGCAAAAGAATTAGGTGGTGTATAAAATGGGCAGGGTAATCTCTATTGCGAACCAGAAGGGTGGTGTAGCGAAAACCACCACAGCTGTGAATGTGGCCGCATGTATAGCTGCTCAGGGGAAAAGGGTGCTTTTGATAGACATAGATCCTCAGGGAAATGCCAGCAGCGGACTGGGGATAGACAAAAACAGCCTTACATATTGTATTTACGATGTATTAATAAATGGACTTCCGATGGCAACAGTAGTAAATAAGAGTGAAATTGAAGGCTTGGAAGTAGTACCTGCATCGATACAGCTGGCCGGGGCAGAGATTGAGCTGGTGACCGCAATATCCAGGGAAATGAAGCTTAAAAAGGCGCTTCAGGAGATAAAAGAGAAGTATGACTATATTTTTGTTGATTGCCCCCCTTCGCTGGGATTGCTGACCATAAATGCCCTGTCGGCAGCAGATTCCTTAATGATACCAATCCAGTGTGAGTATTATGCCCTGGAGGGTTTGGGACAGCTTATGAATACAATAGAACTGATTAAGAAACACCTAAATCCGTCTCTCCAGATAGAAGGGGTATTATTAACCATGTTTGATGCCAGGACAAACCTTTCTATACAGGTTGTTGACGAGGTCAAGGCTTACTTTAAAACCAGGGTATATAGAAATATAATACCAAGGAATGTAAGACTTAGTGAAGCGCCCAGCCATGGCAAACCAATAATTCTCTATGACCCGAAGTCCCGGGGAGCCGAGGTATATCAAGAGCTGGCAAAGGAAGTGACAGAAAATGAGTAAAAGGGGTTTGGGAAGAGGATTGCAGGCATTACTGCCTGATATCGGCAAGGAAGAAGCCGCTGAAGGAAACATTATCGAGGTAGTGGTAGATGATATAAAACAGAACAGAAAACAGCCCAGGAAAAAGTTCGATGAGGAAAAACTCAAGGAACTGGCAATGTCAATAAAAGAACACGGTGTTGTGCAGCCTGTATTACTCAGGGCTCTAAAAGACGGGGAATACGAGCTGGTCGCCGGAGAACGGCGGCTTCGAGCCTGTAAAATAATTGGAGCAAAAAAGATACCTGCTATAGTAAAAGAAATTGATGAGAAGAAAATATCGGAGATTGCTCTGATTGAAAACATCCAAAGAGAGGACTTAAACCCTATAGAGGAAGCTGAAGCATATAGGACACTCATGGAGGAACATGATATAACCCAAGATGAACTTTCCAGAAAAGTGGGAAAAAGCAGGCCATTTATAGCAAACACTGTCCGGCTGTTATCCCTGCCGGAAAAAGTCAGGGACATGGTTGTCCAGGGAATTCTGTCAGCCGGTCATGCCCGTACACTACTGGGGATTGCCGGAGAGAAGGAAATCGAGGAAATTGCCCAGGTGATCGCCAAAAGAGGATTGTCGGTCAGGCAGACAGAGGAGGCTGTCAAAGGACTGACGAGAAAAGTAAACAGGAGACCAATCAAGGAAAAGGAAGAGAATCCGGTAATGTTATCTTTAGAAGAAGACCTGAGAAGGAAGTTTAGCACAAAAGTAAATATACGGAGGGGTAAGAAAGGCGGACGAATAGAAATCGAATATTACGGAGAAGATGAGTTACAGAGGATATTGGAGATACTTCTGGAATATACAGACATGTAATTGTTTCACGTGAAACATTCTTGTTGGTTGGCGCAGGAAATGTTTCACGTGAAACAATTCCTGGGGAGGTGAGCCGGTGATTTACTTAGATAATGCTGCAACCACATGGCCTAAACCGGATGAAACAATCAGCGCCATGGTTGATTGTATAAAGAATGCAGGGGCTAACCCGGGAAGAGGCGGACACCAGATGTCCCTTGCGGCCGGCAGAATAATCCTTGAGACCAGGGAGGAACTGGCCGGTCTCTTTGGAGTATCAGACCCGCTGCGGATAGTGCTTACCGGTAATGCTACTGAGGCCATCAACCTTGCCCTTAAAGGGTTCCTTAAAGAAGGTGACCATGTAATTACCGGGTCAATGGAACACAACGCTGTGGCAAGGCCTCTGAATGTACTGAGGCTGCGCCGGGGAGTGGATGTGACTGAGATCCGGTGTGCGGCAGACGGGCAGGTTGACCCTGCAGAAGTAAGGAAAGCCTTTAGAAAAAACACCTCTGCTGTGGTTATGATACATGCCTCAAATGTAACCGGAACAGTCATGCCGGTTGAAGAGATTGGGTTGATGGCAAGGGAGAACGGAGCTGCCTTTATTGTTGATACTGCCCAGACAGCCGGGCTGCTGGACATAGATGTAAACCGGCTGCATATAGATATGCTGGCTTTTGCCGGACATAAGAGCCTCTATGGGCCGCAGGGTACAGGCGGCCTCTTTATCCGTGAGGGCATAAACCTGGAACCTCTTAAAGAGGGCGGTACGGGCAGCAAATCAGAATCCCTGGATCAGCCTGATGAAATACCTGACAAATTTGAGAGCGGAACTCCCAACACCCCCGGAATAGCTGGGTTAGGGGCCGGAATCCGTTATGTGAAATCCCGGGGGCTGGCAGAAATATGGAAACATGAACAGGGGTTGGTTACACGGTTCCTAGATGGCCTGAGTCAGATGCGGAAGATTCAGATTTATGGCCCTGATGATCCATCAAAACGGGTGCCTGTTGTTTCCATAAATGTTAACGGTCAGGACTCTTCGGAGATAGCCTTTGTACTGGACCGGGTATTTGGTATAGCTTGCCGGAGCGGACTTCATTGCGCACCTTCTGCCCATAAGACCATTGGGACCCTCGACCGGGGAACTGTAAGGTTCAGTTTTTCTATCTTCAATACCTGTGATGAAGTTGACCGGACCCTGGAAGCTCTCTCCCAGACAATCGCCGAATTGAGCCGGTAAGGAGGAACCGAGCCTTATAAGCGACCTGTTAACAAATTGTTCTATACCGGCTCAGGCCCGCTTTACTCACTTTCCTTCAGTCTTATTATAGAATTGGCCATGGCTGCCGCGCCAAACCCATTATCAATATTTACTACGGCAATACCTGAAGCACATGAGTTCAACATTGCCAGGAGCGCCGCCAGCCCGTTAAAACTGGCCCCATATCCCACACTGGTGGGGACAGCGATCACCGGGACATCCACCAGGCCTCCAACAACACTGGCTAATGCGCCCTCCATTCCGGCAACTACTATAATTACTGCAGCGCTGTCTATCACCTTTTTATGGTGAAACAGCCGGTGGATCCCGGCCACACCCACATCATACATTCTGGTTACGGAGTGGCCCATGGCTTCTGCAGTAACAGCTGCCTCTTCGGCCACAGGAATGTCAGCTGTACCGGCGCTTACAACCAGTAAGGCAGATTGATAAATGTTTTTTTCAAATCTTTCTATGGTAAAACACCGGGCTTCAGGGTAGTACCGGGCATCAGAAAAATCTCTTTCTATATGGGAAAACAGTTCCTTCCCGGCACGGGTCGCCAGGACATTCTGGTTTGCCGAAACAAGTTTTCTGACAATTTCGACAACTTGGACAGGGTTCTTTCCCTGGCAGAAAATAACCTCGGGATAACCCTTTCTGATGTTCCTATGGAGGTCAACCTTTGCGAAACCCAGGTCTTCGAAGGGAAGTTTATGCAAAGATTCAACCGCTTCATCAGGGTCAATAACTCCATTTCTTACCTTTAGGAGCAGTTTTTTTAATGCAATTTTATCCATGCAGAGTCTCCTTTGATAAAACTTCATTCATACTGCCACTGCGGAATCCTTTCAGGTCCAAAGTAACATAACTAAAACCAAAGGCTATAAATGCGGATACAATCTTCTCTCTCGACTGGGGGTCAAGAATGATCCGGAACCCGGACAAAGGCACCTCAATTCTGGCCAGTTCGCCGTGATGTCTCACCCGTAAATTATCATACCCGAAAGTGGCCAGAAAACTCTCGGCCCGTTCAATCTGGTCCAGCTTTTCCGGTGTAATGGAATTATTATAAGGAATTCTTGATGCCAGGCAGGGCTGGCTGGGCTTATCCCAGTTAGGCAGTCCTTTGTTTTTGGCCAGGACACGAATGCTGTCCTTCTTTATCCCTGCCTCCAGAAGGGGGCTTCTGACCCCCAGTTCTTTTGCGGCCATTGAGCCTGGCCTGTAATCCCTGAGGTCATCGGCATTTGCGCCGTCAACCACATAAGCAAGGTTATAGTCTGAGGCCAGCCCCTGCAATTTTGTAAAAAGGGCTTTCTTGCAGTGATAGCACCTGTCGGGAGGGTTTCGGGTAAAACTGCTGTCTTCCATCTCACAGGTAGTAATAACCAAATGTTTTGCCCCAAGTAATCCGGCTATGTTCTGAGCGTTTTCAAGTTCCTGCTGAGGGTATAGTTGTGAGATGGCGGTAACTGCCAGAACCCTTTCGGTACCGAGGGTCTCAATGGCGGTTTGAAGCAACAGAGTGCTGTCTATTCCTCCGGAATAAGCAATAAGGACAGAACCCATCTCCCTTAACAATTGTCGAACGGTGTCGAGGCCTTTCCTGTGCATTCTGTTGCATCTCCCTTTTCAATAATGTAATATGGTGCTAATGTGCTTACATTTTAATACAGGCATAAAACCATGTCAACAGTGGCGTCTTGGGCCGGTTATATTAAAATATTTAACCGGATGAGAGGAATTCATCAGAATTTGTGGAATTACATCACAGAATTGTGAAGGGGGTTCGGACAGTTGGAAGAGATTTATTCATTTATCTCAGCCTACAATCACATCATTATTCTGGCAATACTTTGTTTATCCGTAATTACCCTGGTTTTGACAATTATTAATTCCTTGCGGGCAGGCCGGATGCTGAGAAAATATGAAAAGATGATGAGTGGGGTTGAAACAAAAAACCTTGAACAAATGTTGACAACACATATCGAAAAAGTATCAAAGGTTTCTTTTAAGACCCTGGAGATGGAAAATGCGTTAAAAAACGTCAGGGCAATGGCCGAGAGGTCTATACAGAATGTAGGTATCGTCAGGTATAATGCATTCAGCGATACCGGCAGTGACCTCAGTTTTGCGATAGCCCTTCTTGATTTCCGCGGAAACGGGATGGTTATAAGCAGCCTGTTCGGACGCAATGAAACCAGGACTTATGCCAAACCGGTAACAGAAGGAAGGTCAACATATCACTTGTCTGATGAGGAGCAGGAGGCAATAACCAAAGCCCTGAATAATATTCCGTCCTTTAATACAAAATAATCCTGAACTTTAAACCCGGTTAGGGAGGGGATTATCATGCCACTTAAGGTTGCTGTTCAGAGGGGATTGGAAGAGATTGCCAGGGGACTGGCCGGGCGGGGTTATGAAGTAGTGGGGATGGAGGATAATACCGGTCCGGTAGATGTGATTGTATATTCAGGGGTATCCAATGACCTTACAGGATTTGATACAGTAGATTTTTACGGTGACGGGCTAACGATGGGGGTCAGCAATCCGTCAGGCGTGATGCTGGTAAATGCCCACAGTCATTCTCCAGAACAGGTGGTTTCTATAATAAACAGCCGCTTGAGTTAAATGGAGGGGGTAAATTTGTTCTTTCAGGATCGGCAGGATGCCGGAAAAAAACTGGCCCTGGCCTTGGAGAAATATAAAAAAGAAGATACAGTGATCCTGGGTATACCGAGGGGAGGAGTGGTAGTTGCTGCCGAAGTGGCAGACTATCTGGGAGCGCCTCTTGATGTCATAATTCCCCGTAAGATTGGAGCGCCTCATAACCCTGAGGTGGCTATAGGAGCGGTGACCCAGGACGGAACCATCATTACAGATGAAGCAATGGTTCACCTCCTGGGCATATCCAGTGAACAGGTCCAACACCTGGCGGCAGGTGTTTTAGCAGAGATATCGAGAAGAGTCGGTACATACCGAAAAGGCCGGCCTGGCCTGGACCTCCGGGGCAAGACGGTTATCGTGGCAGATGACGGTATCGCCACCGGTTTTACTGTCCAGGCGGCCCTGGAGTCAGTTCGCAGGATGAATCCCAGGGAACTGGTCCTGGCTGTTCCTGTGGCCCCTCCGGATACTGTCAGAGACTTGAAGAATAAGGTGGATAATCTTGTCTGCCTGGAAATGCCGGAGCTTTTTTATGCCGTGGGACAGTTTTATACAGATTTTGAAGAAACACCTGACTCGGAAGTAATAAGCTTGTTATCTTCATCCAATACGGCAAGGGCTTCGTCAAGGCTGTCCACATAGTCTGAATTAAAAGTACTGATCTGGGCTTCAGAAAATATCGGGAGTTCCTTTTCAGTTTTTATTTTGGATGCAAGGCGCTGTGCCCTTTTGCGGGAATCCATAGCAAAACCTCCTTATAAATAGGCGCCTTTATCTTTTAATATGGCGGCTGCCTGGTCCAACTGTTCAGTTTCTGTGACTACCGTGACAAGAAAAGCCCGTCCACCCGCCGCTCCGTATTCTATGGGAGCGTATCCTTCTACCGAAGGATCGGCGCCAAGCAGGACCCCTGTATCATCTTCCGAGAAGCTGTCGGTATTGGCAGAGAAAAGGGTCAGTCCTGTGAGGGTCCCTGCCCGGCCGGCAATAGGGTTATTGTAGTTTGCATCATTTGACACCCCATACCTGCCCACCCGGTCAATCTGGATATTGCCAAAACCGGCCTGCTTTAGGGCTCTCGCGGCTTCCCTGGCCTTTGTGCTGCTGGGAAAATAGGCCAGAATCGAATGTTCTCCCGGCGATAACTGCATAAGTACACCCCCTGTTAACCATTTATCTATTAGTGTGTTCAGCAACAGGGGAAAATACTCAAAAAAAATAAACTTAAGACAGAGCATATACTCCGGCTTAAGTTTGTTTTTTGTATCTGCCGGATACAGGTTTCGGGTCAGCCAGGACTGTCTGTGTGGCTTCATGGATTCCCTGGCTGATTATTTTTGCCATTTTCATTACTATATTCAAACGGGTATTCTGCAGGACAAAATATTCCATAAACCCGCCCACATTGACTATCCCGGTGATATGCAGGTGCCCTACAGGAGGAAGGTGTTTGTTTACTCCTGCCCCCGGTTTCAACGCGCCGTCCCCGATATTGATATAACCCACATTATCTATGTTTCCCAGGCAGGCATCGATGGCGATAACAAACGGGTCATGCATTTCGTTGATTACCTTCAGGTATGTGGCCAGGTTTGTGGCATGAACAGGGGTTTCCAGGGTTCCCAGAACCTTAAAAAAGGTATGGTTAATTTCCGTCAGCCGGGTGCCGGTAATAGGTCCCAGACTGTCCCCTGTTGACCTGTCGGTCCCTATGCAGACAAGTATTTTCGGACGGTCCGGAACCAGTCTGCAAACCCGGAGTTTCTTTGAAAAAGCAGATACAAATTTGCCCAGGGCTTCTTTTTCTTCAATATGTATTTTCACCGGAGCAGGATTTGTATGGTGCCGAGGGGAGAACAGGGGCATATTTTACCTCCGACAAGGAATTTCTCCGCAATATTTATATGTAAATGAAAATCAAAATATACTTATTTGGCTAAAAAAGGAGTTTAATTGGCATTTGTCGAAAAAGTAATTTTAAATGTATAATTTGAATTAACCGCATATAGGCTGGAGGAAAAATCATGGCAAATATCGACCGCCGGCAATTTCTGAAGCTCTGCACCGCGTCAGCGGCGGCTGTGGGCTTATCCCAGCTTTGGGTTCCGGCGATTGGGGAGGCATACAGAAAAGCGGCCGGAGGAAATCCACCCATCATATGGATTCAGGGATCGGCATGTAACGGGTGCTCCACATCCCTGGTTAACACGGTACACCCTGATATGAGGGAATTGCTTTCGGAAATAATTGACCTGTCATTTCATCCCGGCTTATCATCAGGAGCCGGGAACCTTTTCATAGACGGTCTCTACAGGATTGCCACGGAAAACAAGGGGAAATTCATCCTGGTGGTGGAGGGGGCCATTCCCCTTGCCCACAAAGGGGCCTTGAACACTATCGGTGAAGACTCGTCCGGAAAAGCCGTTACCCTTATTGATTTGTTAAAGAACATCAGTGGCAGCGCCAGGTTTATTATTGCGGTCGGGTCCTGCGCATCATTTGGGGGCATATCTGCTGCCGAACCTAATTATGCTGAATGTGTCGGGCTGGAAAAATTTATAGAAGTGAACAAGGTTATCAACATACCAGGGTGCCCGCCGCACCCTGACTGGATTGTCGGTACTCTTGCCCACCTGCTTTTGTATGGACCGCCGGTTCTTGATGACTATGGCCGCCCTAAAATGTTTTACGGCGGCCTGATACACAACAACTGTCCCAGGAGACAGTATTTTGACAACAGTATTTTTGCCAAAAACTTCGGAGAAGACGGCTGCCTTCTATATTTAGGGTGCAAGGGACCCCTGGCCCACGGGGACTGTCCAACAAGATTGTGGAACAGTACATCATCATGGTGTGTGGATGTAAATGCCCCCTGTATAGGTTGTACAGACCCGAGTTTTCCTGACCTGACCATGCCCTTTTATAAAAGGATGCCTGAAATTAAAGGCCCTGGAATCACTTCTACTGCGGATGCCATAGGTATTGGGCTGGGTGTGGCCACTGCTGCCGGACTGGGAGCACACCTGGCGGGGAATTATTTCACCGGCCGGATTGGTCCCAGGAAACACAAAGAGGAGGAGGATGTTTAGTGGCTGAGAGGATAACAATTCACCCACTGAACAGGGGTTTGCGCCCGCTCCGCCTTGAAGTGGAAGCAGAATCAGGACGTATCACAAGTGCGCGGGCAGGCACCACTTATTATTGGGATTTCGAGAAGACTCTCAGGGGAAAAGACCCCCTGGATGCTGTTCAGATTACCCAGAGGACTAACGGTCTCGATTTTGTTGCCCATACAACGGCCTCTGTCAGGGCCCTGGAAGAGATGGCCGGGGTAAAGCCGCCCCAAAATTCTGTTCTTTGCCGGAATATACTCCTGGGCCTGGACATAATATATGGGCATATTACTCATTTTTATCAGACCGTTGTGCCGGATTATGTTCCTTTTCCGCCTGGCGGTTCTTCGTATGGTCTCCCGGATTTAAGAATAAACGGGGAACCGGCGGCTAAAATACAGAAAAACATTTGGGCATCCTTTGCCGCCCGGGAGCTGATACACAGGACCATGGCGGTAATAGGGGGTAAGGTACCCCATATCTGTAATGTCGTCTATGGTGGAATAACATACCTGGTTAATTCACCGGATATTTTGAAAATACAGGCTATCCTAAAGGACATATCCCGGTTTATCACCGGTGAATATGCCGATGACCTGGGGACTCTGGAGAATAATTACAGGGATTATTTCAATATAGGCGCCGGGGCAGGCAATTTCCTTTCCACCGGGGAATTTACAACCGGAGGACCTGCGGGTTCCCTGATACCTGCCAGGGCCCTTATCGGAAACAAAACCGTGGAAGTCGATAAAGAAATGATATCCATGGATTGTACAGGGTCAAAGTACAAATCCCTGGGGCCGGAAGGTTCCCTGGCCGCCGAACTTGAGCCGGTTCCAGACAAGCCGGGAGGGTATTCGTGGGTTAAGGGTGCGGTTTTTGCCGGAACTACGTGTGAAGTCGGGGCCCTGGCAAGGATGACTGTATCCGGAAACCCGGCCATTATGGGGCTGGGGGAAACGGCTGTTTCGGTCCTGGGGCGAAGCAGGGCTCGTTTTGAGGAGTGTCAAATACTTATAGCCAGGATAAACGGCTGGCTTGCACAGTTGCTGCCGGATGAGGAATACGCGCTGAAAAGTTACGTGCCTGAGGAAGGTGAGGCGGTAGGGACTGCCGAAGCCTCCCATGGACCGGTGGTGCATTATGTTTCTGTAAAGAACAATAAGATTCACCGGTATAATGTCTTTGACGCATTTTCCTGGAATTTGTGCCCCCTTACCGCGAACCGAAAAAACGGGCCTGTGGAACATGCCCTGACAGGGGTTGCCATTGCTATACCCGAGAGCCCTGTAGAGATATACAGGGTTGCCAGGTCTTTCTGAGAGGTGACCGTATTGGCCAGAGAACTATATTATCATACCCTGCCTGCCCGGATACTCCACTGGATCAATGCCGCCAACATCGGGCTCCTTACAACAACCGGACTGTATATAAGAGATCCTTATCATTTCCCGCTTTTTGCCAACATGGACATAGCAAGAAAAATTCATTTTATTGCCATGTACCTTATCATATACGGTATCGTGATCAGGATATACTATTCCTGGGTCAGCAAAGATTACCGGGAGCTGTTATTCAGATTCCGGGACTTCAAAGGTTTTCCGGCCCTGATCAGGTACTACCTTTTTGTGAGTAAAACGACCCCGGAATCCGGGAAATATAACGCAGGCCAGAAACTGCTGTACAATGCGTGGGCAGTCCTGGTCTTTTTACAGGCAGTCACGGGATTTTCCCTTTATTTCCCCGATGCCCTGGCCGGTTTTGTCCGGGCGCTGGGAGGGCCGGTAGTTTTAAGACAGTTTCACTTTATACTTACCTGGGTCTTCATAGTAACCGTGGCCTTGCATATATACCTATCCTTCTTAGGAGGATGGAGTGTCATTAAATCCATGATTACCGGGTATTTTCCTGAGGGGGAGAGCATGCAGCCCGTATCGGAAGATGTCGAGGAGGTTGCGGAACATTGCATGAAATGGCATTAATGGCCGGGGTATTTGAGATAATCAGCAGGTATACTGCGGATTTCCCGGAGAAAAGGGTGACCAAAGTTACCCTGGTGGTTGGAGAAATGACTAATGCAGTACCGGAGGCCCTGGAAGCGGCATTTGAGGTGTATGCCAACTCTACGAATGTTGAAGGGGCGGAACTGGTCATAAAAGAGATACCGCTTTTAGCCCGTTGTACGGAATGCGGGCGGGAAGGAAGAATAGAGAAACACATGTTTGTGTGCCCTGCCTGTTCCTCCCTTTCCATGGAAATAAAATCAGGGCGGGAATTATATGTAGACAGCCTGGAGGTGGACTGATTGGAGATAAATGTGAATACCGGGATTTTGAGTGCCAATGACCGTATCGCGGCAGAAAACAAAGAACAGTTTTCCGGGCATGGGCTTTTGGTAATAAATATTATGGGATCACCCGGGGCAGGGAAGACGACCGTGCTGGAAAAAACCATCGACATACTGGCCGGCTCCCTGAAATTGGCCGTGATAGAAGGGGATATCTACACCAGCAAAGATGCCCGGAGAATTGAAAAACACGGTGTGCCGGTTAAACAGATTAATACAGGGGGAGCCTGCCACCTGGACGCCAAAATGGTCGCCAAAGCGCTTAAGGACTTCGACCTGGATGCCCGGCAGCTCCTGATAATCGAAAATGTGGGAAACCTGGTCTGTCCGGTGGAGTTTAACCTGGGGGAAGATTTGAAGATTGCCGTATTAAGTATTACCGAGGGTGATGATAAACCCATGAAATACCCACTGCTGTTCAGGGAATCCCAGGCGGTTATTATCAATAAAGTGGACCTGCTGGACTTTACAGATGTGGATATGGATTCTCTTAAGAGGGATATCAGGAAAATAAATTCCAATATTGAGATATTTGAGGTCTCTGCCCGGACCGGCCAGGGTATCGGAGAATGGGCGGCATGGCTGGGACAAAAGGTAAATGAAAAGAAGGGATAAAATTGAATTCATTGGACATTATTTTTCTAATCATTTTGGGGTTTAGCACATACCGGGGATTTAACAGGGGGATTATCGCATCTGTTTCCTCCCTGGCAGGTTATATAATAGGTTTATTGGGCGCGGCTCTCTTATACCAGCCGATGGCTATTTTCCTGGGGGACCAGATGGGCTTAAAGACCGCCTTGTCGCCCTGGGTAGCCGAAAAAATTGCCTTGCCGGCATCCTCGTTTGAAACCCGGATTAATGAAATGGCCCTGGATAAAGCCGCAGAACTGATAGACCAGCAGCAGCTCCCGGCCGTTTTTAAGGATGTAATGATGGAATATGTCAGCACCATTTCCGAGTTACCGGTGACTGAAGGTATTCAGACCCTTGGTGAGGGTATATCTTATACCTTAAGCACATTTCTGATAAGCGCCCTCAGCTTTATATTGCTGTATGCAGGCCTGTCCATAATATTCCGGATTATCGTGCCAAAAATATTTAATACAGTTAACCCGAGGCCGGTTAGATTTTTAGATAAACTTGGAGGAGCTGCCATGGGGGCAGCGGGTGGGCTGCTTTCTGTGGTTATCCTTGTGGCTATCCTTACACCGGTGGCCTCATTGGGAGCTTTTAAGGGAAATGAAAGTACCCTGGCCGGCCTGCTTTCTGAATCGGTATTTGCCAGCGCCATAATGACCCGGATGCAAGGGTTTTTCTAGTGCCCCAGGTCAACATTGCCGAAAGGAACACTTGCTAAACATACTTAATAAACGGTAAAGAAATACTAATACTAGTATTGTGCCTGTCTAATATCGTCCTGAAACGAGGAGGTTTCCATGGAAAAAGAAAACAAGAGTGGTGAAAGGTGGAAAAGACTCAAAGAAGAACTGGAATTTAAAAAGAGCGCCGTATGGCCGGAACTCAGTCACCCGGAGAGAGAGGAGGCCAGCCGGTTTGCCGAGGAGTACAAAGA
Organism: Firmicutes bacterium HGW-Firmicutes-14; assembly: GCA_002840275.1. Lineage (GTDB taxonomy): Bacteria > Bacillota > Thermincolia > Thermincolales > UBA2595 > W-Firmicutes-14. The sequence continues at coordinate 38,544 of PHAB01000019.1, read as the reverse complement.
ATTCCTGAATAAGGCAAAAACGGAAAGAGAAGCTGTGCGCGAACTTGTGGCCATGGCCGAAACCAACGGGTTTGTTTCCCTTGACCAAATGACAGCCAAGGGCAGGAAACTACGCCCCGGAAACAAGGTTTATGCCGTTAACAGGGAGAAAAATTTGGCTCTCATTATAATCGGGAAAGAACCGATGTGGCGCAGCATGAATGTCATCGGTTCCCACATTGATTCACCCCGGCTTGACCTGAAACCGATGCCCCTGTATGAAAGCCAGGGGCTGGGACTGCTGAAAACCCATTATTACGGGGGGATAAAAAAATATCATTGGCTGTCATATCCGCTTGCCATGCATGGGTTGGTGGTAAAGCAGAACGGGGAGAAAGTGGATATCAGGATTGGGGACAAGGAAAATGACCCTGTCTTTGTAATTACCGACCTGCTGCCTCATTTGGCCAAGGAACAGCTCAAAAAAAAGCTGGGTGAAGCAGTGAGCGGGGAGGCCCTTAATATTCTTGCAGGCACCCTGCCCCTGGAAGAAAAAGAGGCCCCGGAACGGGTTAAACTGGCCATACTGGAACTTTTAAAGCTTAAATACGGAATCATTGAGGAGGATCTGACCAGCGCCGAGCTTGAACTGGTGCCGGCCACACCGGCCAGGGACATCGGATTCGACAGGAGTCTGGTTGGGGCTTACGGCCAGGATGACCGTATATGTGCCTATACCTCCCTGCGGGCTGTACTGGAATGTTCCAATCCTGCCCGTACCGCCGTCGCCCTGTTTGTTGATAAAGAGGAAACCGGCAGTACCGGCAATACTGGTATGCGGTCCAGATTTTTCGAGAATACAATAGCAGAACTGCTTTATTTTGTTACCGGTGACTATGATGAAATTTACTGCCGGAAAGCCCTGGCCAACGGCAGAGCTCTGTCGGCCGATGTCAGTGCCGCTGTGGATCCAACATGGGAGGATGTGCATGATAAATACAATGCGGCCCGGGTAGGTTATGGTATCGTGATGACCAAATATACCGGTTCAGGTGGGAAATACTCCACCAGTGAAGCGGGTGCCGAATTTGTGGCCGATATCAGGAAGGTCTTCAATGAAAATAAAATAATCTGGCAGACAGGTGAGCTGGGAAAGGTTGACCAGGGAGGGGGAGGCACCATCGCCCAGTTTATGGCCAGGTACGGTATGGATGTCCTTGATTGCGGCCCGGCGGTCCTGAGTATGCACTCACCTGTGGAAATTGCCCATAAAGGAGACATATATATGTCTTTTAAGGCCTATAGGGCTTTTCTGAACAGCTGAAATCCGGGTCCCCCGGATTTTTCTGTTTCGGGCAGAACAATGGGAGTATAAAACCTGGATTAATAGAAGGATTTAAAAGCCTGCCGTCGAAGTAAAAAACATTTCGAATGGAACCATAAAGTGGGTGAGGATATGGAGCTTACAGGCGGTGTCCTGTTGGTTTTGGGAATAATACTGGTTATAGGCTTTTTTCTTTTTGGCCGGAAGGAAAAAACAGGACTCCCTGATGGGGAAAAGAAAGAACCTGTTTCTCCTGACACCCTGAAAACCGGCCTGGAAGACCGTGACTTCAAGGTTAGGGCTGCCAGCGCCGAACGGCTTGGGGAGATGGGGGGCCAGGGTGCGGCAGAGCTGCTGTTCCGGGCCATGGCCGACAAGAATGAAGAGGTACAGCTGGCCGCTTCCTCGGCCCTTAAAAAACTGGGAGATGCCGGAACAGCGGAAATGCTGGTGAATGCATTAAAGGAACCAAATAAATGGCTTCCCGCCAGGGTGGCGGATGTCCTGGTATCCCTTGGGCAGGGAGCTGTCCCTGCCCTTCAGTCTGCCCTGGGTGACAGTGACCCTGTTTTCAGGGGTTATGTTATAGAGGTTCTGGGGGAAACCGGTGACCAGGCTACGGCAGACGTACTCCACCATGCTTTGCAGGATGAGGTGGCAAACATCAGGCTTCAGGCGGCCCGGGCTTTGGGCCGGATCGGATACCCGGGTTCTGTGGCTTTCCTAGTGGAGGCCCTGGATGACCCGGAAATAAAGGTTAAGGTGCAGTCAATCCGGTCTATCGGGAAAATCGGCGGTGCAGAGGCGGTCCAGCGGCTGGCCGGTATGGCAGCCCACTCTGACCCAGCTGTGCGGTTCGCGGCCCTGGATGCGTTAAAGAAAATGGGCCGGGAAGGCATGGATGTGATAGAGGCAGCCGCCCTTTCCGACGGGCACCCTGCCGCCGAAAAAGCCGGGGAAATCCTTAAGGAAGCGGGTATGCCGGTAACCGCGGGAACAACGGCAGGAACGACAGCAGGTACAACGGCAGGTACAACGGCAGGTACAACAGCGGCTGACACAAAGGTCACCATTAAATATAAATAGAGGTTTCAGACAGAGGCATCAGATAATGGTTTCATATAGGGTTTTCAGATGATAACAGGGACAGGTGAAACAATGGATTTGTTAGAAACAGTAAGCAGGATTATAGCAGACAACAGTGATAAAATCTTAAAATCAGCCGGGACAATCCTGGGGATCCTTGTTTTGGCCTGGTTAGGGATAAAACTGGGTGATGCATTAATCTCCCGGATATTAAGGCCCAGGGAACAAAAGTATTATTTCGATGAACGAAGAGTCCTCACCCTCAGGACCCTGGCCAAGAGTATCCTGAGGTATGTGGTGTACTTTGTGATTGGATTTACCATCCTGGGACAGCTGGCTGCCCTGTCCGGGACAGACCTGAAGGGTTTCCTGGCCGGTGCGGGAATCCTTGGAGTGGCCTTGGGATTTGGCGCTCAGAGCCTGGTAAAAGATGTTATCAGCGGATTTTTTATCCTGATGGAAAACCAGTATACCGTAGGGGAGTATATCAAGACTGGGGAGTTTTCCGGAATCGTGGAGGAACTTGAATTAAGGGTAACAAAAATCAGGGACTGGGGAGGGGAATTCCATATAATCCCCAATGGCCAGATATCTGTGGTAACCAATTACAGCCGGGGGAGCATGAGGGCCCTGGTGGAAGTGGGAATAGCATATGAAGAGGATATTGACAGGGCGATGGAAGTAATGAGATCTGTGGCCGCAGAAGTCTGCCGTGAATTGAGTGATGTCATCGTAGAAGGACCGGAAATCCTCGGGGTAGTGGCCCTTGGTCCCAGTGAAGTGGTTATCAGGGCAGTGGCCAAAACAAAACCCCTTGAACAGTGGACAGTCGAAAGGGTACTGCGAAAGCGGTTTAAAGAGGCCTTTGACCAAAACGGGATAGAAATTCCTTATCCACGCCAGGTATTAATATACCGTTCAGGAGGCGAGCCAAATGCATAAATACATAGTCGGGGACATAGTTAAAATGAGAAAACCCCACCCCTGCGGGAGTGATGAGTGGGAGGTCACCCGCACAGGCATGGATTTCAGGATAAAGTGCCTGGGCTGCGGCAGGCAGGTTATGCTTCCCCGCCCCAAGTTCGAGAAGGGGGTAAAAAAAGTGCTCCGGTCTTCCACTGACCTGTAGTATATACAGGCAGATAAAAGTAATGCATACCAGTAGATAATGTAATATATACCAGCAAATAATGTTGAAAGGATGAGACAGATGCAGCTAGGAATCGTTGGTTTACCCAATGTCGGAAAATCAACCTTATTCAATGCGATTACAAAAGCGGGGGCCGAGGCCGCTAATTACCCTTTTTGCACCATTGACCCCAATGTCGGGGTTGTTGAAGTACCTGACCGAAGGCTGGCCCGGATTACAGAAATATATAAACCCGAGGAAGTTGTCCCTACCGTTACGGAATTTGTGGATATTGCCGGGCTGGTCCGGGGCGCCAGCCAAGGGGAGGGGTTAGGGAACAAGTTTTTGTCCCACATCAGGGAAGTTGATGCCATCGTACATGTGGTCAGGTGCTTCCAGGACAGCAATGTGACCCATGTGGAGGGGGATATCGGCCCGGCCAGGGATATTGATACAATTAACATGGAACTTATCCTGGCCGACATGGAAACCCTGGAAAGGCGCATTGAGCGTACCCGGAAAATGCTGAAAACCCATGACAAAAAATACGAAGTGGAACTTCAGGTTTTGGAAAAGATCCAGGCGGCCCTGGATACAGGCAGGCCTGTGCGCGGTGTGGCTCTTTCCCCCGAAGAAATGCTGATGATAAAAGATGCCAACCTATTGACCGCCAAGCCTGTTTTGTATGCGGCAAACGTGGGGGAGGAAGACCTCCCTGAAGCAGAGGGGAACAGCCTTGTTGATGAAGTTAAGGCTATTGCGGCAGAAGAGGGTTCTGAAGTGGTGGTTGTCTGTGCCAAAATCGAAGCAGAGATAGCTGAACTTCAGGATGAGGAAAAGGAAGAGTTCCTGAATGACCTGGGGCTGCAGGAATCCGGGCTGGATAGGCTGATCAGGACCGGGTACCACCTGTTGGGGTTGATTACCTTCTTTACGGCAGGACCGAACCAGGTCAGGGCCTGGACCCTGAGGAAAGATACCAGGGCCCAGCAGGCGGCCGGAAAAATCCACACAGACATGGAACGCGGCTTTATCAGGGCAGAGGTAATGTCTTACAGTGACATTGATTCCGACGGTTCCCAGGCAGTGGCCAGAGAAAAAGGGCACCTGCGCCTGGAGGGACGGGATTACATAATTAAAGACGGAGATGTGGTTTATTTTCGTTTTAATGTTTAGATGAATTTTGCCCCCAAAAAAAAGGGGGCGAAAATATTTTTGTGCGGAAGTAGATTTGTCCGGAAATACTATTGACAATAGTAGGGGGCTAATTTAAAATAGAGGAAACCTATCTTTATAAAACACATCAAAATACTCGGAATTAACGAGGGGGAACAGAGATGACAAAAAGCAAGTTTCGTCCAGAGACCCAGGCCCTGCACGCCGGACAGGAACCTGACAAGGCCACCAATTCAAGGGCAGTGCCCATTTATCAGACCACTTCTTATGTGTTCAATGACACCGAACATGCCGCCAGGCTATTTGCTCTCCAGGAACCGGGAAATATTTATACCAGGATTATGAACCCTACTACCGGCGTCCTGGAAGAGAGGGCAGCTGCCCTGGAAGGCGGTATCGGGGCATTGGCTGTGGCTTCGGGGCAGTCGGCAATAACCCTGGCACTACTTAGCCTGGCCCACAGCGGGGATGAGATTATTTCCTCAGCCAACCTCTATGGGGGCACATATACCCTGTTTAATTACACATTAAGAAATTTCGGTATTACCGTCAGGTTTGTTGACCCTTCTGATCCGGAAAATTTCCGGCAGGCCGTCACTTCCAGGACCAGGGCCATTTACGCGGAAACCCTGGGCAATCCCAAGCTGGAAACCCTTGATATTGAGGCAGTGGCTAAAGTGGCTGCAGACAGCGGTGTCCCGCTGGTGATAGACAATACCCTGCCTTCACCTTACCTTGTCAATCCCATACACCACGGGGCCAATATCGTTATACATTCTGCGACCAAATTTATCGGCGGGCACGGCAATTCTATAGGTGGAATCATCGTTGACGGGGGAAACTTTGACTGGGATAACGGGAAATTTCCCCAGCTCACTGAACCGGACCCCAGCTATCATGGGCTGAAATTCTGGGAAGCCGTGGGACAGGCCGCTTATATCACTAAAGTGCGCGTACATTTGCTTCGGGACGTAGGACCTGCTCTCAGCCCATTTAACGCATTCCTTCTCCTGCAGGGGCTGGAGACCCTTCCTCTGAGGATGGAGCGGCACAGCCAAAATGCCCGGAAGGTGGCCGAATACCTGTCGGGTCACTCGAAAGTAAACTGGGTGAACTATCCGGGCCTTCCGGACCTTCCTTCTCATGACACAGCCGCCAGGTATCATAAGAACGGCCTGTTTGGGGCAATTGTCGGCTTTGGAATCAAAGGCGGACTGGAAGCAGGCAAGAAGTTTATCGAAAACCTCAGCCTCCATTCTCACCTGGCCAATGTAGGAGATGCCAAGTCCCTGGTTATCCATCCTGCTTCTACAACCCACCAGCAGCTTTCTCCTGAGGAACAGCTGTCAACAGGTGTAACACCTGATTTTATCAGGCTGTCAGTTGGCCTGGAGCATATAGATGATATCCTGGAAGACCTGGAAGGGGGCTTCGCGGCGGTATAGGAAAAGCTCCCATCATTTTCTTGCCAGACCTGACTTTATATGTTATAATAATTCATCGAGGCCTTCGGGTCTCGTTTTACAGCCCTGCTCTGCCCTTGTGGCAGGGCCGCTAGTCCGTAGGGAGGAGGTGAATTGTTATGCGAGCTTATGAGGTGCTGTACATCATCAAGCCTGACCTGGAAGAGGAGCCCACAAACGAAGTGGTGGAAAAGTTCAAAACCCTGATTGAAAATAACGGTGGAGAAATTACCAAACTCGATAAGTGGGGGAAACGCAAACTCGCATACGAAATCAAACATAGCCGGGAAGGGTTTTATGTTTTGATGGAGTTCAACGGTGAGGCCGGTACTTCATCCGAACTTGACCGGGTATTCCGTATTACTGATGAAATATTGAAACACATGATTATGCGGAAAGAAAATTAAGTATATGGAAATGCTGGGGAAAACTTCCAAGGGAGTGTAATCTGAATGTTAAACCGGATTGTTTTGATCGGAAGACTGACAAAAGACCCTGAACTGAGATATACACCAAACGGCAAGGCAGTAGCGGGTTTTACGCTGGCAGTTGACCGGCCTTTTAAGAATCAGCAGGGAGAACGGGAAGCAGATTTTATCAATATTGTCGTATGGGGCAACCAGGCTGAAAACAGCGCCAACTACCTGGCCAAAGGTAAATTGGCGGCAGTAGACGGCAGGCTCCAGATCCGTTCCTATGATGGACAGGACGGCCAGCGCCGGTGGGTTACCGAAGTGGTTGCCGATAATGTCCGTTTCCTGAGTCCTAAAAGTTCCGGTGATTCAGCAGGACCCGCCAGCATGGGCAGTGAAGTTGACTTTTCAGATGATGACATACCATTCTAGGGTATAGGAGGGATACAATGAGACGCGACCGCGGCAGAAGACCCAGGAAACGGGTTTGCGCTTTCTGCATAGATAAAGTCGAAAGCATTGATTATAAAGAAGGCTCAAAACTTAGGAAATACGTAACAGAGCGGGGAAAAATTCTCCCCCGCCGGATTTCGGGAAACTGCGCCAAACACCAGAGACAGCTTACAATAGCTATCAAGCGGGCACGTCATATGGCATTACTGCCATTTACCGCTGAATAATCAAAAGAAGGGAGCACAGGGCTCCCTTTAATACTTTCCATGGAATAAATTGATGCCCTTTAGATGAAGGAAAAAGAGAAACCTGTGAAGAATAGTAGAAAGACATTTGGGGTTAGGGAGGGGTTAATATGCCCGTTTTTAACCAGGGGGTAGATATAACCAGGAATATCCGGGTTATTGAGTGGCTTAAAACGGAACTGGTAGGGACTGTGGCAGCGCTTTTTAAAGCTATGATGAAAAACAGTGAGGAAGCAATTGAAGATGCTTTGGCCAGTATGGTAGTCACCGTTTATGTCATGGCGCGCAGGCTGGGTATTAGTTTTGCCCGGCTGGATGTCAGGGTGGAAAGCAAAATCCGGAACGCGGTAAAAGAGAAACACGAGGTAGAAGACTGGTATGGGGACCTGACGGCATTTTTAAAGTACAGAAGTGACAAAATGAGGTGAACTAATTGACAGACAACCGGCGGGTCACGCCGCTGACCGAGGGGGCTTTTCTGGGCTTAATGACTGCCGTTATGGGTGCCCTGGCCATATATTTTTTTCCGGTAAAGTTTCTGGTGGATTTCATCTGGGGAATACCGTTGATAATTCTGGTCAAAAGGTATGACCTGCGCACAGGGCTGCTGGCCCTTGTGACCACATTCCTGATCACCCTGGTACTTGCCGAGCCGGTTATATCGTTTCTGCTTTTTATTGAACTGGCGCCCCTGGCCATTGTTTATGCGATACTGTTCAAAAATACGGATTCACCCGGCGTCACGCTGACCGCCGGGGCAGTTGTATCAGTGGTATCCGATATCCTGGTAATACTGGGATACTTTTATCTTGCCGGAGAAAAACTTATTCCGACTGAACAAGTCCTCAGGACACAGATAGACCAATTCATGGATTTTTACGTAAAAATGGGTATGGATATTAAACAGGCGCGGTTGTTTGCTGAAACGGCCCTGAAGATGACGGTTATTCTTATTCCCAGTACTATTGCCGTTACGTCGGTAGTTCGTGCCTTTTTGACATATATTGTTGCTGCCGGAGTTCTGCGCAGACTGAATTATCCTGTATCCGGTCTTCCGCCCTTCAGCGAATGGAGGCTGCCATGGTACTCGGTATGGCTGATGATCTCGGGGCTGGCCCTTAGTTTGCTGGGAGACCAGTATGGTCTTACCTCTTTGGCCTATACCGGGAAAAACATGGTGTTTATTGTTATACCCCTGTATTTTATTATCGGACTTTCTGTGGTTACTTATATTTTTAAGACATGGAAGATTCCCAGATGGATAAAAATTTTAATTATAGTGGTGCTGGCGGTCAATTTCAGTGGGAGCATCGTACTGCTTACCCTTATCGGAGTATTTGACCCCCTGGTTTCTTTCCGTAAGTGGAGGAAACCAAAGGAATAGTGAGGTGTGATTTATGAAAGTGATTTTGATGCAGGATGTAAAAAAACTGGGCAAAAAAGGAGATGTGGTGGAAGCGGCCGAGGGTTATGCAAGGAATTTTCTTTTTCCCCGAAAACTGGCGATTGAAGCTACCCAGGGTCATATGAAGGACCTTGAACAGAAAAAGGTATTTGAAGCCCGGAAGAAAGCCCGGGAACTGGAAAACGCCAAAAAGCTTGCCGCAAAAATAGAAACCCTCAACATAAAACTACACACAAAAGTCGGAGAAGGGGGAAGGCTTTTTGGGTCTGTTACCAGTAAGGATATCTCTGAAGAAATGAAATTACGTCATAATATAGATATAGATAAGAAAAAAATTGAACTGGAACAGCCTGTTAAATCCCTTGGAGTGTTTACCGTTACCGCAAAAATTCATCCCAAAGTCCATGCAAACTTTGATGTACATGTTGTGGAGGAGTAGAAAGGGGTAACACTGACATGAAAAGTTTTCTGGAAAAGTTTATCACCAGGACCGACAGAATGGATTTTACCGAAAGACTGTCTGAAGAGGAGCATCTCAGGCGCCAGGTAAATGCCCTGTTCAACCTGTTGACCAATATACTTGGTTCAGACCGGGTTGTTCTTAAGGCCGGCAAACTGGAAGCCCTCAACCTTATGCGGTCAGACATCTTTGAAGAACGTGTCCTTGCCCTGCAGAGGATAGTGTTTGAGGACCCCACCATTGACACAGTGCCTACAATTGAAGAAGTGCCCAAGATAGTGGATGATATTGAAGATGAAATTGCTGACCTCATTGCCCGCCGGTCTGTGGAAGATAAGCTGGAGAAAAAGATATCCGAAAAGATGCAGCTGCGCCATGAAGAATATGTCAAAGAAATAAAAATGCAGATTATCAAAGAAACCGCCGGGCCGGAAAATGCCCAGACCCTAAAAAAACTTGCCGTAATTGAAAAAATGGAACAGAAGAAGCTTTCCCAGTCTGCCATTGAAACACTAAGGCCGGATTCCTTCCAGGAGATAGTGGGCCAGGACAGGGCCATAAAATCCCTGATGTCCAAGCTGGCCTGCCCGTTTCCCCAGCACATTATTCTTTATGGCCCTCCCGGGGTGGGTAAGACCACGGCTGCCCGCCTGGCCCTGAAAGTGGCCAAGAAACTGAAGGGCACACCTTTTGAGGAAGACGCTCCATTTGTTGAAGTTGACGGTACCACCCTGAGGTGGGACCCGCGGGATGTGACAAACCCGCTTTTAGGCTCTGTGCATGACCCCATATACCAGGGAGCAAGAAGGGACCTGGCTGATACCGGGATACCCGAACCCAAACTCGGACTGGTGACCGAAGCCCACGGGGGCGTTATGTTTATAGATGAAATAGGGGAACTTGACCCGATGCTGCAGAACAAACTGCTGAAGGTCCTGGAAGACAAGAGGGTTTCTTTTGATTCCGCTTATTATGACCCGGATGATACCAATGTACCCCAATATATCAAGAAACTGTTCGAAGAAGGGGCGCCTGCAGATTTTATCCTTATAGGTGCCACCACAAGAGACCCTGCTGATATTAATCCTGCCATCCGTTCCCGTTGTACCGAAGTTTACTTTGAACCGTTAACCCCCAGGGAAATCGAAAAAATAGTCAGGGAAGCCGCCAAAAAGCTGGATGTACTCCTGGATGACAACATTCCCGAGATGATCAGTGAATATACCATTGAAGGGCGTAAAGCTATAAACATCCTGGCGGAAGCCTATGGGATGGCTCTCTATAAGCGTCAGGGCATTGAAGAAGAAACCGGAGAGAGTATTTCCATCCAGGTTGAGGATGTGCTGGAAGTTATCCAGGTAAGCCGGCTTTCTCCATATGTGCTGATGAAAGGTTCGCCGGTCTGTGAAACAGGAAAGGTATTTGGCCTGGGAGTACATGGTTTTGTAGGTTCAGTCCTGGAAATTGAGGCGGTTGCTTTCCCGGCCCAAAAAGAAGGAAAGGGTTCTCTCCGGTTTAATGATACGGCCGGCAGTATGGCCAAGGATTCTGTTTTTAATGCGGCTTCTGTAATACGGCGATTATCCGGAGAAGAAATCTCTAACTATGATATCCATGTCAATATAATCGGTGGAGGCAGAATCGACGGGCCTTCTGCCGGTATGGCCATCACGGCTGCGGTTTTAAGCGCTATTCAGGACCGGCCGCTCCGGCAGGACCTGGCCGTAACTGGAGAAATATCAATCCAGGGCAGGGTCAAGGCGGTTGGCGGAGTTTTTGAAAAGATTTATGGCGCCAAACAGGCAGGAATGACAAAGGTTATTGTTCCCATGGAAAACAAGAAAGACATACCCACCGGCCTCAAAGGCATCGAAGTAATCCTGGTTGATACTGCTGATGAGGCGTTGGAACACATGTTTGAATCTCATTTGCTCAGTTAGGAGGTGGGTGTGTGAGCGTCCTGGAGAAAATCCCGCCCCAGAACCTGGATGCCGAACAATCGGTACTGGGGGCAATGCTGATTGAAAAAGAAGCCGTTGATAAAACTATGGAGGTCCTCAGGCCCGAAGACTTTTACAGGGATGCCAACGGCCATGTTTTTCAGGCGATTGCCGGCCTTTATGAACGAAGGGAAGCCGTTGACCTGATAACCCTGACAGAACAGCTCAGACAGAGCGGGCTTCTTGACCAGGTAGGCGGAATCGCCTATGTGGCCGGGCTGGCCAACTCAGTCCCGACTGCTGCGAATGTGGAGCATTATGCCAGGATTGTTAAGGAAAAAAGCTTGCTGCGGAGCCTGATAAGCGCTTCCACCAAACTTGCCCAGATGGGTTATGAGGCCGAAGAAGATGTTGACTCCCTTCTGGAAAAAGCGGAACAGATGATCTTTGACCTGACCCAGAGAAAGGTCCATTCAGGTTTTATACCGTTAAAAGAGATTTTGGATAAGACTTTTGAGAAAATTGAAGAGCTTCACCGGAGAAAGGGAGGCATTACCGGAGTCCCCAGCGGTTTTGGCGATATGGACAAGCTGACATCGGGTTTTCAGAATTCAGACCTGATTATTGTTGCGGCAAGGCCGTCAATGGGGAAAACGGCTTTGTGCCTGAACATTGCCCAGTATGCAGGCATCCGGAAAAAGCTCCCGGTCGCCATATTCAGCCTGGAAATGTCCAGGGAGCAGCTTGTTACCCGGATGCTGTGTGCAGAAGCCATGGTTGACCAGCAGAAGGTGCGGACAGGCAACCTTTCAGATGAAGACTGGCAAAAGATTGCCCGGGTATCAGGACCCCTGTCCGAAGCCCCCCTGTATATTGATGATTCCCCCGGGATTACGTCCATGGAGATGCGGGCCAAATGCAGGCGGCTTAAGTCCAAACACGGCCTGTCCATGGTAATCATAGATTACCTGCAGTTAATGCAGGGGAGCCGCCGCACGGAAAACAGGCAGCAGGAAATATCTGAAATATCCCGCTCCCTTAAAGCCCTGGCCAGGGAAATAGATATTCCGGTAATCGCCCTGTCCCAGCTCAGCCGGGCCGTGGAACAGAGGCAGGAAAAGAAGCCGATGATGTCTGACCTGCGGGAAAGCGGTTCCCTCGAACAGGATGCCGATATCGTCATGTTTATATACAGGGATGAATACTACCGGCCTGATGAAACTGATAAAAAAGGAATCGCCGAGATAATTGTGGCAAAACAGAGAAACGGTCCGACCGGCTCCGCCGAATTAGGATTTTTGAAGGAGTATACAAAGTTTGTGAACCTGGAGCGAAGAGTGGAAGAATAATGTTTGAGAGAAACAACCATCACAGCATGGTTGTTTTTTTATTATGAATTATTAGACCCTCTTGTGCCATAAAATTACATTAATGTATAATGTGGACTTTTAACCCGCAAAACCTGTTTTTCAACCCGCGAACTCCGCAATTTAGCCTTTCTAAAAAGGAAATAACATTAAACATATGGAAAAAATGTAATTAATGGATGCAACTTACAATAATTTTAAAAGGAGGTTTTGTTTTTGAAAAAGAAGAAGCTTACAACAATAATTTTTGGGATTATTTTGGTGTTATCTCTTATTGTATCCCTACCGGCGTTTGCAGACTACAAAAAAACTTATTTTACGGAAACGCTGTATCTTTCAACAACACTTTGGCATCCCGATTATGGTTTAAAACCTGTATGGGCAAAACTAAATCAAGTAGATTATGCATATTATTATAGTAGCAAAATGTCTGATTACTACAGGACCAGAGAAGCATTTTGGGATTATTATTGCTATGGACCAAATTTTACATGGGAGGTAGACATTTCAGCCACATATTATAACGGTAGTACTAAAATAGGAGCAACAATTTGGTCGTGGCCTGATGAACTTGAACCTGCATATCTGCCTTCCGGGTACACTCGTGTTGGCGGTGGCAATACAGATGATAGGTGGTTTACACTTGGTCTATACCGTAAGGTTACAACAGCTTTACTTTTTTCATCAGAGGATACTACTCCAACCATGAGAACTGTTATAACAAATATGGGATTAAATTAAGGGGGAATTTATAGTGTCAGTAATAAAAAAGACAGTTACCGGCATATTGTCATTATTTTTGCTTGCCGGCATTGTAGCAGGAGTATTACAGTATAAGGCTAATAAAAGCGCTATAGCAGAAAGCAGTGACCCGGCACGTTTTAAAAAGCAGATGAAAGAGTTGGGCCTAAAACGGAAAGCCATTTCGAATAATCCGAATAAAGATGTTCCGGTGTTAAAAATAGGCGATACCGAATATACTCTCGAACAATTCCTGGATAGGAAATACGGGTATCAGGTTTCCGATCCCAAGGTATCCCTGGATAAAATAACGGATTCTCTCAAAAGACAGGAAGTTTTAATGAATGAAGCCAAAAAACGAAATGTATATCCTTCAAAACAAGATGTAAAAAATTATATGATTCAGCAAAGAAAGATGATTGAGGAGTCAAATAATCCTGAGGAAATGGAAGCATATGTGGAAGGCCTGGGGATTACATTGGATGAATATTGGAATGAGTGGGCAGTACCTCAATATGAACGGGAATTGGCTATGATTAATGCAGGTAAGAGTATCACTGAAGATATTATACAGGGACCAACTGAAACACCTAAAGAATTTATCCAGCGAAAAGATAAAGCCTTTAAGGATTTTATGGATAGTAAAACAAGTGAAATAGAAATGGAAATGCTCAGACAAGATTTGATATGAACTGCTTCGCCTGGAAAACCAGGCCCAGGTCATTGCCTATGCCGCCCGGGGGAGGGATGGGCAACAGTCTCCCTTGCGCAAGGCCGACGGGTAATAAAACACAGGAGGACTGCTCATGTCGGGCAGTCCTCCTTACGGTGCGGGTTAAAACAAGTCGCTGTGCGTACCTGTTCTGGTAAGCGTCAAAACTAAAATATCGTCATCAATCTTGTAAACCAAAAGCCAATCAGGAGTAATATGGCATTCTCTATGCCTGGTCCAATTGCCAGATAGCGCATGGTCCTTGTTTTTCTCCGGCAGGGGGCTTCCATCCGCCAGCAGGGAAACAACGTCTTGCAGCAGTTGAATGTTATACCCTCGCTTGATAATAGCCTTCAAGTCCTTTTTAAATCTTCCCGTTGCCAAAATCTCATACTTCATTCTGAACCTCCGCTACCAGTTCTTCAAAACTTGAATAGCGTTTTGTATTTGGGTCGCTGCTTATTTTATCGGCTTCTTCCATAGCCGCTATTGTTTCGGCATTCGGAACATTCAGGGAAATTTCAAAGGGTATTTTCCCCTGCCGCACAGCCTGCCGGACAAAGATGTTAAATGCTGTCGTCATATTCATGCCCAATTCAGAAAAAAGCTGTTCCGCGTGCTCTTTTAGTTTTTTATCCATGCGGATGGTTAAATTCGTCGTTTCAGCCATGTGCAAATCCTCCTTTAAGAGTCATTATATACAGTTTAACACAAAATATGTGCATTGTAAATATATTGCACGTATAGATATAACCCGCCACAGGCATGGTACCCTTGAAACATTAATCGTGGTATAATTTACAATGGTAACGGTCACGAATGACAATACTCAGACTTAGACGAAAAATCTGATAAAGGGGGGTCTTAAATTGGGCGGTTTTTTGGAGCAGACGGGCTTTGAGGCGCCAAAACTTTTATGGCAGCTGGTGAACTTAGTTGTTTTGGGATTGTTTTTAGCGCTGCCGATCTGGCTGGTGACGAAGATCAATTCTATAGATAAAAGCTTAAAAGAGCTCTTACGAAGACTGGACAAGTGACATCTTGTGCTGGGGAGGGAAATTAATGGACCGTAGAAAAGAGTGCCCTGAATGTGGAAGCACTAAAATAGGAAAAGGCCGATGGGACGGATATGCTGTCTTACGGCCGGTCGGCAGATTTTTAAGTATGGGCTCAAGAGTGTTCGCGGAAGTCTGTACAGAATGTGGATTTATAGTTAATCTAAGAGCCGAAAAACCTGAAAAGTTTAAAGCGAGGTAAAAATCAGGCATGCAAGCTTCTAAGCCGGACTTTTCGATTTTCTGCTCTGCCTGGCCTGCTGTGTGTCGATAAACCAGCCAAAAATCCTTTTATACCAGCTGAGTTTGGTATCATAAAAGTATGGCAGCTCAAACCAATTGTGATCCCTGAAATATTCGTAGTCACGCATCCGGTTCTCCGAATGCTTGTGATACGACCGGGTAAAACGAAATATCATCAGCTTTTTCAGGCTTGGTTCAGGGGCTTCCGAGGCAGTCAGTGTTTTGTAGAAACGCCCGGCTGCCTGTTTTAATGCCCGGTCTATTTTCTCCTTTTCGTTTTGCGGCCAGGCGGTTCTGGGATTTGCCACTCCCCAGGGCGTTGTTACAGCGATCCCCGGGCAGGGATTGAAACCCCAGAAGTCTCCAACTGTATCCAGGTATTTAACAATATCTTTGCCCCCGTAAACCCCCTGGCTGACGATGGAAAACGAGGCTTTGCCAAAAAAGCAGGGCCGGTGAAAAATAAAACACATGCGATCCTCCTGTTTGCATCAAACACTATTTGAACATGTTCAATTTACATAGAATTAGCGTCCCTGTCAACAGCTAAATTGTTAAAGCTAGAAACAAAATAAAAAAAATGAAACACTAAATAGAAATATTGTCGAAAAACGCCTGTTAATTAATAGTAAAAGCACCTATTAAGATAAATTAGCTATTACGATAAGCGGCGGCAAATGAAGAGATTGATAAGAAAAGAATAATGCTAACTAATAATTGTAGATATTAAGCAAATATAAGGGCAGTTCTCTCTAAATAATTGTCGAAATAGTTCGACACCTTTTTATAGACAAAGAAATTTAAAATTTATAAAATGTATATAGAACGCGTAAGCTTGACAAAAATACCCAAAAAAATTAAGCACAGCTGCCAAAAACCAAGGATGGTTAGATTAGGTTGATCTCGAAACTAAGGTTCATACAGTGGCAGTGTTTTTTTTCTCTTTCGGATATTTTTGCACGGGGAGATACGCAAATGGAGCAATTGAACAAAAACGTCAATAACCATTACAGCGAAGAAATTGACCTGCGGCAGGTGTTTGCCGCACTGAAGAAGCGATACAAACTCATGCTGATTATTACGGCAATTTCCGTACTGACAGCGGGCATACTGACTTTCTTTGTAGTAAAACCGGTATATGAAACCAAGGCGGTGCTGATGGTTACCCAGGCAGCTCCGGATGGGTCATCTGCAGCCAGGCAGCTCACCGGAGACGGGCTGGAGGGACTGATGAACCAGCTCTCCCGGCCGCCGGATATGACGATTAACACATATCTGGGACAGCTCAATAGCGAAGCAATGATGAACCGGGTAATAAAGAAACTTAAGCTGGACAGGCAGGGTTATTCTCCAATGGGGCTGGCCAGGTATATAGAGGTAGTCAACCCAAGGGATTCCAGCCTGATAGAAGTCCATGTGAGACATACAGACCCCTATATGACCGCCAAAATAGCCAATACACTAACAGAGGAATTCCTGGCCTTTATATCAGAGACAAATGAACAGCAGATGGGTAAATCCGTTGTTTTCCTGCAGAAGCAGGCGGCGGAAGCGGGTGAGGAACTGAACAGGGCCGTGGCGGCGCTGAATGACATGGAACTCCAGTCTGGGAATGTAATCCTGACCGAATCCCTGTTTAAGACAAAGAGCGAAGAACTGTCCAGATACCAGTCTCAAATGGTCAAAGCTGACCTGGAATACAGGCAGATCCTAACCGGCAAACAGGAAGCTGAGAAGAAACTGGCTGTCACCGCCCCCATGCTCAAAGTGGTGACCGGTTATGACCAATCGGGCACTCCGGTGGAGGTAGAGCAGGTCAACCCGTCCTATACACAATTACAGGCTATTATTAATGAAAAAACAGTAGCCCTGGCAGAAAAGACCGCAGAAGCAGCCGGAGCCAGGAGTGTTGTGGCCCGGCTGGAAGGAGAACTAAAGTCTCTCCGGGAAGAACTGGCCAAAAACAAGACTACTCTGGAACTGGCCCAAAAAGAGGTGGCCAGGCTGGAACAGACAAATGCCCTCTTTAAGACCAAGATAAATGAGACCGAAATCGGGAAATCAATGAAACTGGGGGAGACAAGCCTGCTCCTGGTATCACCCGCCACCGCGCCGGATTACCCGGTAAAACCCAACAAGACAGTGAACATGGCGGCAGCCCTGGTAATCGGCCTGATGGTTTCCGTGGCCCTGGCATTTTTGCTGAACTACCTGGACAATACGGTGAAAACGGCCGAAGAAGTGGAAGATTTCCTGGGACTGCCCGTTTTGGGGCAAATCCCTGTATATAAACCTTTCAAAGGGGAAAGCACTCTCCGTCAGGCAGAAAGCGCGGGACAACCCCTGGGTATGTAATAAGTTAATTTGAAAGGCTGGCAGATTATGAAAAACAACAGTGTAGTAGCCGAATTTGACCCCATGTCACCGGTGGCTGAGGCATTCCGGGTCCTGAGAACAAACCTTAAGTTTGCGGCAGTGGACAAACCGTTCAAATCACTGTTGATCACCAGCGCCGGGCCGATGGAAGGGAAAACAGACACAGTGGCCAACCTGGGAACAGTCCTGGCCCAGACCGGGATCCGTGTAATCATTGTGGATTGTGACCTCAGGCGGCCTGAACTGCATACGAAGTTTGGCCTTTCAAATAATAAAGGCCTGACCAATCTGCTGGTGGGAAGCGCCGGAATCGAAGATGTCCTGCAGGATACGTCCATACCGGGACTTCAGGTTGTCACCAGCGGGCCCATGGCGCCAAACCCCTCTGAACTGCTCCAGTCCGAAAAGGCAAAATCAGTTTTGGCCGAACTGGCCGATATGGCTGATTTTGTCCTGTCAGATTCACCGCCGGCCCTGATCAGGTCAGATGCGGCAGTCCTGTCGTCGTTGCTTGACGGGGTGCTGCTGGTGATTAAGGCAGGCAAAACGAAAATTGACGCTGTAAAACAGGCCGGGGACCGGTTGAAAAGGGTAAATGCCAGGATAATCGGGACTGTCCTGAATGGGGTGTGAGGCGCCCAATAATTGCCGGAAAGGGATTGAGTAAGCTGAAAAGGGGAAATATACTGGGTTCACTTATTTCAGCAGAGAAATATGACAGAATACTTAATACCCTGACAGGCTGGGCACAAAACAGGGAATCGAGATATGTTTGCATATGTAATGTTCACTCCGTTGTAACCGCTTATTTTGACCCGGCTTTTCGTAATATTCTCAACAGTGCCGACACAGCTGCACCGGATGGAATGCCCCTGGTCTGGGCGCTGCGCAAAATGGGTTTCAGCGGTCAAAACCGGGTAGACGGCCCCAGCCTGATGCTCTCATTATGTGAGAGGGCGGTCCGGGATGACCTGAAAATCTATCTCTATGGCAGTACTGACAATACCCTCAGGCTATTGAAGCAAAACTTATTGAAAAGGTATCCGGGCCTCCAGATTGCCGGGTATTATGCCCCGCCCTTCAGGGAGTTATCGCCTGAAGAGGCTGTGGCAGAAACAGAGATGATTAATGAAAGCGGGGCCAATATCGTTTTTGCCGGTATTGGATGCCCAAAACAGGAAAACTGGATTGCCAAAAACAGGGGAAGAATTAATGCAGTCATGATTGGCGTGGGAGCGGCTTTTGATTTTCATGCCGGAACAATAAAAAGGGCTCCCCTGTGGATGCGTAAGAACGGCCTGGAGTGGGTCCACCGGCTTTGTTCCGAACCGCGCCGTTTGTGGAAAAGGTATTTACAGACAAATACGGCATTTATGTTTTTGTTTTTGCTGCAGGTGACAGGCTTAAAGAAGTTCTAGATTCTATTGAGCAGGTGATTATTAATGCATGTTCATGCCAAATCAAATAAAGCCTCATATGTTGATGTCAGGGCAAATAAATTTTCATATGCTCATGCTGAAAAATTTCCCTTTGTGAGTGTCAGGGATAATGGGTTTTACAAAATAACCAAAAGGCTGTTGGACTTTACAGGGGCACTGCTCGGGCTGATTTTCCTTTCACCCGTATTAATTTTGATTTCCCTGGCTGTTGTGATAGAAAAGCCCGGCCCGGTATTCTTCCGGCAGAAACGGGTAGGGAAAGGCGGAAAAGAGTTCTATATGTACAAATTCAGGTCAATGGTGACCAATGCCGAGGAACTCCTGGACAGCCTGAAAGAGAAGAATGAAGCTGACGGGCCTCTGTTTAAGATAAAGGGCGACCCCAGGATCACGAGAACCGGGTCCATTCTCCGCAAGACCAGCCTGGATGAACTGCCCCAATTGATAAACGTTCTGATCGGTGAAATGTCCCTGGTCGGACCGCGCCCGGGCCTGCCTCATGAGGTAGAGCAATACAAGCCGTGGCAGCGCCAGAGGCTCCTGGTAGAGCAGGGCATGACCGGTTTGTGGCAGGTAAGCGGGAGAAGCAACCTGAGCTTTGATGAGATGATCAAGTTGGATTTGGAGTACATAGAGAACAGGTCTATATGGTATGATTTGAAGCTGATCCTTAAGACAGTCCCGGCCCTGCTGGGGTCGAAGGGTGCCTATTAGGATGTCGGGACTGAAAAAAACAGTTTTAGCTGCGTCGAGTGTAAGCGCTGTACTCTTGTTAAGCAAAATACTTGGTTTTGTGAGAGAAGTTATTATTGCCAGATATTTTGGAGCATCCTTAGAAGTTGATGCTTATCAGATTGCCACTATTATACCGCTCATTCTTTTTAACCTGATTTTCCTCAATGCTATATCCACAGTAATTGTACCTTTATATACAGAAATAAAACAATCAAAAGGAGAAAAAACAGCCGGTGATTTTATTAACAACCTGGCCTCATTCATTATTTTAGTCAGCTTAGGTATCCTTATAACTGGTATACTGAGTAAATCCTTACTGGTAAAGCTTGTTGCTCCTGGTTTTAGTGGGGATAAGTATCTGCTGACAGTTCAGCTGACTACAATAATGTTTCCAATGATTGTTATCAGTGCCATCACAGGGGTTGGAACAGGTCTTCTTAATGCTAACCGGGTCTTTTGGGTTGCTACCCTTATTGGAGTGCCTCAAAACATTGTAATAATTATTACTGTAGTGTTATTATCAAAAACCCAGGGTATTTATTCACTGGCAATTGGAACCCTTTTAGGAGTTGGCGGACAACTTTTGCTGGTTCTTCCCTGGATGATTAGATATGGTTACAGGCCAAGGTTCTTACCCGATTTTAAAGATGTTAACATGTTTAAGGGTTTGAAAATGGCCGGTCCGGTTATTATCGGCAGCGCGGTTTATTATGCAGGTATTGTGGTTGACCGGATAATGGCCAGCGGTCTGCCAGATGGTTCCATTGCCGCGTTGAATTACGCCTTTAAACTTAATACGTTTGTTGTAGGAATTTTTATTTCTGCTGTATATTTAGTTTCTTTGCAATCCTTATCTGTACTTGTGTCCAAAAAGGATTACGCCGGGTTTAAAGACGCTGTTGGGGAAAACATTTGTTTAATGGGTATATTGATTATTCCCATGGTTGCCGGGTTATTTGTCCTGAGAGAACAAATAATTACAGTCCTATTTAAAGGCGGTTCCTTTGATGAAATTGCGGTGCAGAGAACTGCTTCAGCTTTAGGGTTTTATTCCCTCGGACTGGTAGGTATAAGCATAAGGGATATTCTTAACAGCAGTTTTTATGCACTAAAGGACACCAAATCACCTACAATCAATGCGGTTATCGCAGTAATTTTAAATATAGTTTTAAATTTGCTGTTAATTAAAAAGATTGGACATACCGGGTTAGCATTGTCAACTTCAATTTCTGCAACCGTGCTGTCGTTACTGTTATTCAGGAAGATAAGAACTAAAATTGGCAGCATTGATGAAAAAAGAATGCTTGTAACCTATGGCAAATGTGGGGCTGCAGCGTTTATCATGGGATGTTTTGCACATGTTATTCATATATTTCTGGCTACCTTACCATTGAGCCCTTCATTAGTTCTTGTTGTTACGATATTCTTTTCAGCCTTAATATACTTTTTTTTGGTATATATATTTGGGGTTGACGAATTGGTTAAGTTTAAGCTGTTTCTTTATGCCAAAATTTTTAAGAAATTTCATTTGAGGGGTAAGAGGGGTGCTATTTAAACAAATACGTGCAAATACAAGAAAATTCCTAAGATTTTTTGCCTTAATTATTTATTATGGGTTTGCGCAATATTTACCTAGTCAACCCCGACCAGGCTGGCGCATGTCTTATTTTGTTAGAAGGATAATTGTTAAATTAATATTTAAGAAATGTGGTCTGGATGTAATTATTAAAAGTAAAGCTTATTTTGGTAAAGGAAACAGCGTTGTTATGGGCAATCGTTCTCAATTAGGCAACAATTGTAAAGTTGAATCTGATTTAATTATGGGGGACGATGTTGTAATGGGTCCTGACGTGATAATAATGTCTTCAGCTCACGCGTTTGAACAATTAGATGTTACTATTAACAGGCAAGGTTCACTCCCACGAAGACCTGTCACTATTGGTAATGATGTATGGATTGGTACAAGAGTAATTATTTTGCCCGGTGTAACAATTGGAGATAAAGCTGTTATAGGAGCTGCAAGTGTTGTAACTAAAGATGTCCCGCCAAGAGGAATAGCGGTTGGCAATCCGGCAAAAGTAATCAGATATAGGGGTGACCGTCTAACAAATGGCCAAGATTCGTGCTTGCGAAACTGTTAAAAATGACTCTTTATATCATATTACTTTTTTAACAGATCTTTTCAGAATTTTAAAAAAAGAAAACATAAAATTAACAATTTTGCATGGATACAAAAACTTACCAATACCAGATGTAAAATTAGTTCAATGCCTTCAACATGAATTCTACAGCATTCTATTTTATGTTAGTCAAAGAAGACAGGTATCATCCACTAACGTTTATTAAATTAGATGTTTCCTCGGATTATCGGCGAGATTGCAGAAATTTTTACTTATGAGCAATTAACCCACGATAATATAAAGTAACAAGATATGTTTATGGTGCCTAATGCGGATGTAGAGTTTACATGAATAAAAAAAAGGAATAACTCTAACAATTGCCGGTAAGCCAAGGGAAGATAGTGACCTGCGGATACAGGAGTTAGTTAGGAAAAATGATTTGCATGATTATGTTAAGATGATTGGGTCTATTTCCGAAGAAGACAAAAGCAGTTTATTGATTCAGCATGATTACCTTTGTTTTCTCAGTAGGTGGGGTGGCCCTCCTCGTCCGATAAGGGAAGCTCTTAGTGTGGGAACTGCGGTTATAATTAGTTGGGAAACCAACATGGGGGAGCTGGTGAAAAATGAAGGGGCTGGAGAGGTTGTTTCATTAGATAGTAGTGAATTAGCTCGGATGATTGTTAATATTGCAAGAAATAAGAACGTAATCAGCAAACATAAGGTAGGAGTTAATAGATTGGCAGATTTATTAAATTGGGGAAATGTGTCTAAAACATATGTAAAATCCTACAATACAATATTGCAATCATCTAATGTTTCTTGTTATAGAGGTGACCATATTGGTAATAGTACAGATTAACACAGAAGAATTATATAATGAATTGCGCTGCAGTTTATTTAGAGACATATTGAAAGCATTAAAACAACAAGGCATCAAGTTAACAGTTCTTCACGGATATGCTGAGTTTCCTAAAAAAATAGGTTCAGATATTGATTGTACAGTTTGCGAAAGCGATCTAAAGCGCATTCCCAATGCTTTGTATATGGTGCCGAATGCTAAGATAATACAATGCATTCAGCATGAATCTATGGCTTTTTACTATATAATAGGACGTTACAATAATAATTACCCTCCTGTATTTATTCAATTTGATGTATCCGCAGATTATCGGCGTAACGGTATAGTATTGCTATCGTCTGAAGAGCTTAACACGAATAAAAATAAATTTAAAGGTCTGTTTTGGATACCTAGTATTGAATTAGAATTTGCATATTACATAACTAAAAAAATACTCAAAGGTACTATCACCAATGAACATATGGTATATCTAAATAATTTGTTCATTAAGCAACCCAATGAATGCAAACAAATTTTAAGACGTTTCTTTAGCAAGGATAATGCCTTCATGATAAGTAATGCCATTGAAACGAAAGATTGGTTTTACATAATTAATCAAATTAAAACCTTACGTAAAAATATAATTATGTCAGTCACGATAACTAGTCCAGGCGCTTCTCTATTCTATTGGATAAAAGAATTTTTGCGGTATATTAGGCGAGTAAGGTTTAGTACCGGCGCAATGATATGTTTTTTGGGGACAGATGGTTCTGGTAAAACTACGGTATTGAATCAGGTGGAAAAGGATTTGGCTCCGGCTTTTCGTAGGACAAAAAAGTTTCATTTGTTTCCATGGTCTGAAATTAATAACGAGGGAAACAACCCTGTTCAAGACCCACATGCAAAGCCTCCCTGGAATAAAGTAATCTCTATAGCTAAGCTAATAATATGGTGGATAAAATATACATTTGGTCATATAATAAATATTTTTCCGCTACTTGTCTGTTCCACGCTTGTCCTATTTGATAGATATTACCAAGATATCTTAGTTGATCAAAAGAGATACCGTTACGGTGGGCCCCTGTGGATTGCGGGGGAGGTAGCGAAGGTGATTGCAAGACCTGACATTTTTCTACTTCTTGATGCACCGCCAGAAGTCCTACAATCCAGAAAACAAGAAATTTCATTTGAAGAAACCATTCGGCAACGCGAGAAATATTTGGGCTTAATAAATCATTTATCTAATGGTCATATAATTGATGCTTCCAAGGACATCGATACTGTTGTGGCGGATGCGGAGACGGTTATTCTTGATTACATGGCCAGGCGAACAACACTAAGGTTAGGAATAAGCTTATGATAAAATTGAGCATGTTTTTTCCTCCTAACAGCAAACTTGTTGCATTACCAAATTGGAAAAACAAGAAACTCATATTACAATCTGCTAGTATGATACAAAGATGGAACATAAGTTCTTTTTATCCGGCATCACGCCCGATGGCTAAGTGCTATAAACTTTTCTTAAGGGGTAAAGCTGCTCTGGGTTTTAGTCAAAAAAAGTTATCAGGAATTAACGATTGGATTTTAAAAGAATTTGTTTCAGATCAATTACCTATGGTGGAAAGCGCGGCTGCTCTTATTGGTACACCTGACCCTGCACAAAAAATTACAATACAGCTTCTTGACATCCAAGACAATGTAATAGGTTATCTTAAATATGCGGAAAAAAAAGCGGCATGCAAAAGACTCAAGCATGAATATAGAATTTTATCATCCCTCCCTAGTGGGCTAGGTCCTGTCCCTATTAAGTTTGGGAGTTTTGGGAATGGCTTGGCTTTGCTAATATTGCCATTGAATGGGGAGAAAGTAAAGGTGACTCTTCCCCCACCTATTGAGTTGGTTCCATTTTTACAGACGTTAATTCTTTCCCAACATTATTCTTTAGATAAGCATCCGTGGCTTAATTACCTAAAAGAATGCGGTCAAATAGACTTAGATAAATGGCTTGAACCACTATCAGGACGAGATTGGCCGATAACAATATTGCATGGTGACATGACTCCTTGGAACATGGTTAGGCTACCCGATAATAATTACCGCCTTTTCGATTGGGAATATGGTTCAGTAGAAGGCTTTCCTTACATTGATATGGCTTATTATATGTTACAGGTTGGAGCATTAATTTACCGGTTTAAACCAGAGAAGGCATATAAATATGCGGAAAAATTTATTATATCAAGTTGCCGTTGTCTATTAACTAAGGAAGAAACTCAAAGCATAATCAAATTGGCGGCATATTCTGCAATTAATCAGGCATTAGAAGACGGTCATAGTTCAGACGAGCCGCTTCAGTGTTGGAGATATGCAATTATAAATTACAGAAATTAATGGATTTCTTCATTAACATTTTTAATAAAGGACTTTGATATGAAAGTATTGATATCAGCGTATGCATGTGAGCCTAATAGAGGATCTGAACCTGGAGTGGGTTGGAACAACGTAAGACAAATATCAACGTATCATGAAGTTTGGGTTATTACAAGAACAAACAACCGCGAAAATATTGAGGAGGTTTTAAAGAACGAGCCACTTTCCAATGTTAAATGGATATACTTCGACCTGCCAACTTGGGCACGTTTTTGGAAGAAAAAACGCAGGGGTATTCAATTATATTACTATATGTGGCAAATAGGAGCCTATTTGTTAGCAAAACAGTTACACCGACAAATACAGTTTGACTTAGTGCATCATGTAACTTTCGTCAAATATTGGACCCCAAGTCTTTTTGTTAGACTTCCCATCCCTTTTATTTGGGGGCCGGTGGGTGGTGGCGAATCAGCTCCACAGAGTTTTTATGGAAATTTTAGTTTAAGAGGCAAGATATATGAGTTTTTAAGAGATTTAGCCCGATGGTTAGCAGAACATGACCCATTAGTGCGCTTAACCGCCCAGCAAAGTTCGTTAGTTCTTGCCACTACTAATGAAACAAAAAACCGGCTTAAAAAGATTGGAGTCAAAAAAATCATGGTCTGGTCAGAAGCGGGTTTATCTGATGAAGATTTAGAAAAATTGGGTCAAATAAAGCCTCGCGAATATCAGCCTATTCGTTTTATAAGTATGGGGAACCTCGTGCATTTAAAAGGTTATGATTTAGGACTTCGCGCATTTGCTGAAGCGAATTGCCCCCATTCAGAATATTGGATTCTTGGAGATGGGCCTGAGCGAAAACGTTTAGAAAATATTGTTATTAAGTACAATTTGCTAAATAGGGTAAAATTTTGGGGGGCGCTCCCAAGAATGGAAGCATTACAAAAGTTGGCAGAGTGTGATGTTCTAGTGCATCCAAGTTTACATGATTCTGGTGGTTGGGTATGTTTAGAGGCAATGGCTGCAGGTAAGCCGGTAATATGCATGGATTTAGGTGGACCCGCGACCCAGGTAACAAATAAAACCGGTTATAAAATTCCTGCTTTGAATCCAGATCAAGCGATTCGGGATATTGCGAAATCTATGCTGAAGTTAGCAAATGATATGGACTTGCGAGTAAATATGGGCAAAGAGGGACGTGCCAGAATCAATGAACTATTTGAATGGAGAAAAAAGGGATTATTTTTAAAAAAGGTATATGATGATATTTGTCAAGATAATGCTGTAATGGCTAATACACAAGGGAGTGGGCGCAATTAGCATACGTAATACTGTGTTATTAGGTTTGCTCAGTTTATATATTGTATTTAATTACGGATTTATGCAGGTCAGAATTCCCCCTTCGGTAGGAAGCGGTATTCCTATTGGAGAACTGGTTCTTATCCTTTCCCTGTTAACTATTAATTATCTCAAGTTATTTCCAAAATTGGCAAGGACCGTTTGTTTGTGGCCGTTTATTATTTGGTGGGTATTTGGAATAGGTACAGCTTTTGCGGGAGTACCCGATTATGGTATGTGGGCATTAAGGGATGCTACTCATGTAATAGAATCATTGTTTTTGATTGTGGGATTTGTTTTTGCCGCACAACCGAATGCTATAGGAAAATTTTTCCGGTGGTTAGGTATGTTATCAGTTTTCATATGTATTTATGCCCTGGGATATCCTTTTTCTGATACTCTGTGGAGGTATTCCCCGGTAGTGATTGCTGGCGCAGGTAATCAGGTACCCATTTTCTTCACTTATACTGGTACTTCAGCAATGGTATTATTTGCAATTTCGTATTTTATGCTTTTCAGCAATTATCGTGGGTTTCAAAGCAATGTTCTATGGGTTTTTATCACGTTCATGATGGGCTTTACGATTTTTCTGTTTCAGGCTCGTACAGTTTATCTTCAGGTTATCGCTCTTCTTTTATTGTTTGCCTTATTCAAAAGAAGAGTCTTTAAAAGCGGTATATTAATTCTTTTTGTGCTTGCGGTTTTTCTTATTACAGTACCTTTTCTTGATTTACAGATAACAGGACGTTTAGGTCAGGATGTATCAATGGATTTTATCATCAGCCACTTTATGGCAATAGGTGGAATAGAGAGTGAAGGAGTAGAAGGGGCAGCATCCGGGGTAGGGCAGCGATTAACGTGGTGGGCTAATATTTTTGATAAATTATTATACAGTGTTAAAACAGCAATAATAGGGTTGGGTTTTGGGGAGCCACTTACTGACTTCTTAGTTACCGGAGGAGTTCCGGTCCGTGAACCGCATAATTCTTATATTTCCATAATTGGGCGCTTAGGTTTAATTGGATTCATTTCATTTGTATGGATGCATTATCTCTTAATAAAAGTGTGGCGAAGTGCGCATAAAATGTGTATCAAAATTAACTGGCAGGAAGGTGCAAACCGGTTGTTGGTTTTGTTGATATTCTTTGTTCTGATATGGGTCAATGCAATAGGGGAGGATGCCTTTGAGAAACCGTTTTTCGCCCTACCTTATTATTTCTTTTGGGGTGTAGTTCTTCGCTTTTACAGCCATTTAAAGAACGGAATAATTGGACCCAATGAAAATCTGCAAACTACTTCTTCGCCATTGGCCGGGGGTAACACTATTGAAAATCCTATTAGTTCATAATTATTACCAGCAAGCCGGAGGCGAAGACCAGGTTTTTAAAGAGGAATTTAATCTTCTGCAAAAGTATGGCCATGAAGTTTTCACTTACCGGGTTAACAATGATGATATAAACCGGTTAGGTAAGATCAGAACTTCTTTATACAGCATTTGGAACAAAGATACATATAGGAAATTTACCGATTTAATTGATAATATAAACCCTGACATAGTTCATTTTCATAACACTTTTCCCTTAATTTCTCCTTCAGGATACTGGGCCGTAAACGCTAAGGGGAAAACAGTTATTCAAACCTTACATAATTATCGATTGCTTTGTCTCAATGCATTGCTTTTTAATAAAGGCGGTATTTGTGAAGACTGCATCAGTAAAAATCTTCGATTGAAGGGTGTATTCCAACAATGCTACCGTGACAGTTTCATGGCAAGTTCTGTTGTTGCTGTAATGCAATTTATTCATGGGTTAATGCAGACGTGGACCCAAAAAGTGGATACCTATATAGCCTTGACTGAATTTGCCCGGACAAAGTTTATTGCAGGCGGTCTGCCATCGGAGAGAATCGAGGTCAAACCTAATTTTATCTATCCCGTACCTGTTGCTGGAACTCATGGAGGCGGTTATGCTCTCTTTGTTGGAAGACTGTCAGTTGAAAAGGGTATAGATACCCTGGTTACTGCATGGAGGACGCTCAATCCCAGGTATTCTTTAAAAATAGTTGGCGATGGGCCCTTAGTGGAAAAGGTAAAAATCAATCCAGGAATTGAATATCTGGGCAGGAAAGAACCGAATGAGGTTTTGGAATTATTGGGTGATGCCAGTTTGCTCATATTCCCTTCAGAGTGTTACGAAGGCCTCCCCAAAACAATAATTGAAGCTTTTGCCACAGGCACCCCGGTTATTGCCTCAAATTTGGGGAGCATGGCAACTCTTGTGAACCATGGTCAAACCGGTCTGCATTTTACCCCCGGTGACCCGGATGGCTTGGCAGCTAAAGTTGAATGGGCTTTTAATAATCCTGATGAGATGAGGCGGATGGGCTTAAATGCCCGCCGGGAATATGAAGAGAAATATACAGCTCAGCAGAACTACAAGATGTTAATGAACATTTATAATCGTGCTATTGAACGTTCCAAAGTAAAAATTTAATTCTACTAGAGATGACAATAGCTTGGGAGGATCAATCATGCATAATTCAGGCCTGCTCGACATTATGAAAACAGGCTCTATAGAAAAAAACCGGGTTGCAGACTGGAGTACCCTTCTGGCTGAAGCCAATTCACACATGGTTACCGAATTAGTTGCCTATTATGCCCGCTCCGCTCCTGAGGGCTGCATTCCTCCGGAAATAATGGAAAGTTTAAATAAGGCTTATAAAAGAAACTTCTTATATACCATGCTGGCTGCCGATGAAACGGAGAAGGCTCTTGCCGCTCTGGATGCTGCGGGTATCAGGTGTATGGTCCTTAAAGGAACCCGGTTGGCTGAACGGCTTTATGGGGACCAGGCAGCCAGAAAGAGTGTTGATATAGATCTGCTGGTAGAAGAGCATAACCTGGAAAAAGCGGCTTCTGTCTTAGATTCCCTTGGTTTCATAGATATGGGCAACTGGGGACGTATACCTACCAGGCTCGGATTAATCTCCAATCATTTAATGTATAAAAAAAATACCGCCATGGGCTGTCTGTACTTCGAACTCCATTTTCACCTAACAGACGGCAGGGGCAAAGAGATAAACATGCATGAAATATGGGACAGAGCCATAAAGGTACAGGTAGGGCAGACTAAAGCTTATGACCTTTCACCCCGGGATTTCCTGCTTTACCTGTGTATCCATTCAGCTAATCATAATTATTGTGTTCTGAGGCATGTTCTCGATGTTGCTGCGGCCTTAAAGCTGGAAGGACAGCAGATTAACTGGTCTGATTTCATCCATACAGCCAAGAAATATCATGCTTCCATCCGTGTCTACTCCTCCCTTTTCTATGCCGGTTTGTTATTGGAGGCTCCCGTTCCCGCATGGGTGCTGGAAGAATTGCAGCCCGCATCTTACCTGCGGAACAGGTTAGATCTTGAATGCTTGCCGGACAGGCCTCCGACCGGATTAACCGAAATAACCAGGAGGCTGGTCCGTTATGAAGGAATTGCCGGCGGGTTAACCGAGGCATGGCAGGCTGTGTTTCCTCCGGAGGCCAAGATGAGGCTGCTGTATAATATTGATTCTACGGCCTGTGTATGCTTTTATTACCCCAGGCGCTGGCTGGACCTGTTCAGGAAAATGCGCCGGGTTACTGCCAATAACGGCTGAATCATAAACAATGAAGGTAATATGGAATCATATAATATTGACCGTTGTATGAAACCATGTTAAGATTACGTTATCAGTAGTAATAACGAGGAAATGGAAGATAATTGGGAGTTAGCGCAAAAAAACAACGATATCCGGGGAATTAAGCCAAATTACGACTAATATCGTGAAATAGCGACTTTTGATTCGGGATCGAGGTGATACTTTGGGGCAATTTTATTTAAACTGTGCAGGGATCCAATTTTGTCTGACTATGCCGGACGGTGATTTTGGCCGGCTGCCGGACTGGTACTCCGATACTGAACCGGCTGCTGATTCGGCAGAGGATATACCGCGGATAAACATAGAAGTCATTGTTAATCCCGGGATGAAAAACGGCGGCGGTGCAGATGTTGTCCTGGTTCCCGATGTCAAAATAAGTGAAGGTATTATAAAAGTTGATCACCCGTTGTATCAGGGTTTCTACTCCATCCAAGGAGAAGAAGGCAGAGTTATGGTTAGCGGTTATTTTGCTTTAGGCGCCGTCCTCCGGACAATTCTTTCAGTCATCATTGTTGACCATGGCGGGCTGGCCGTCCACTCCTCATGTATCACGAGAAACGGAAAAACTTATCTCTTCTCCGGCCCGTCGGGTTATGGCAAGTCAACCATCGTAAAGCTCACAGAAAATCCCCTGCTCTATTCAGATGAAGTTACATTGGTCAGAAAAGATAACTCCGGCAATTTTCACATATTCCATTCTCCGTTTCGCAGTGAGATATATTCTGAACCATTAGAGCCTTCCGGTGAAATCAACGGCATATTTTTCATTAAGCAGGATACCGAAGTTTATCTCGAACCGCTATCTCAAACCCAGGCCTTATTTAAGATGCTTCCCTGCATATTTTTCCCGGTTATAGAGCGAAACCCGTATGAGGCTAAGATATTTAACCTGTGCTGTGATTTTCTGCGGCAGGTACGCCCCATGGATTTACATTTTAGAAAGGACGGTTCGTTTTGGAGGTGTATAGAAGAAGAGCTCTGTAATCTTAAAGAATAAATTCTGATATGACATTTTTTAATAATCCACCAATTAAGGTGAGAGAGGAGGAACCTGTTTATGAGAAAATATAGCAAACCGGCCATAGTATTTGAAGAATCAGTTGTTTTTGAAACCTTTGTGAGTCGTTGTGAATAGATGATTTGTTGGAAAGAGGTGAAAAACTATGAGAAAACAATTGGGCAGGCAAAAATCTGTTTTATACATTGTTTTCCTGACAGCAGTTTTATTGTTCTTACTGCCGGGTGCGGTTTTTGCTTCCGATATCCCCCAAACATTGGATCTTAAGGGATATAACGATTGGAAGCCCCTGGTACAGACTGTCAGCGTGGCTTCAGATACTATAAATGTGGGTGAGACAACACAGGTTACTTTTGAAATTACAGCTCCCCATGAAGTAGATGTTTTAGGTACCTTTTCTGCTGATTTTTCCGGTGTAGTTGATTCAGTGAGTATAAGCTCATTGTATATCCACCTGGAAATTGAGAATGGTCTTAATAATTGGGTCCCATATCAGGACAGGGCCGGCAATGATGTAATAATCCCTGTTGTGACCTCCCCCCAACCGGTAACAAATGCAATAATGCAGTTCCCGGTTGATTATCCGATCAACATCAGTTCTTATGATACTGTGGGCAAAAACCTCAGATGGGCGTCATATATGACGATCGAGCGAAACGGTATCCCGGATGATAACGTTTATTCCGCTTACCAGATTATCAGTCGTTGGTACGCCCCCTGATTTGGTACCCTTGCAGTAAGTGTTACTGCGGAGAACAAAGGTTTTATAAGTGGACACAAGTTTTGGGATGTTGATGGCAACGGTATATATGACCAGGGTGAACCTCCCCTTGCCGGCTGGACAATCAAGCTCAGCGATGGCCGTACTGATGTGACAGATGAAAACGGCTATTATGAATTTGCCAATGTACCAGACGGGACTTACATCGTGGAAGAAGTCCAGCAGCCCGGCTGGGTTCAGACAACCCCTGTTAACCCGGGTTATTATGAAGTTGCTGTGGATTCAGACGGCATTATTTTGACAGGTACGGTTGACGGTAATGTACTTAACCCTGACACCCTAAACTATACGAAACAGCTGATTTGCGGAGGAAGTGCTACGATTGTTATCAATGTATATGGAGCGTCACCAGGCAAATATGAGATTACAAATACAGCGCTGCTCATTGCTACTACCAATGGAGCGTTTTTGGATGAGGACAGCTGCACCGGCCCAACGATAACTGTGGTTGGTGAGAATGGCGCTCCGGATAACCTGGATTTCGGCAATTATACCGACCGGGAAACCGACGGCCTTACCCCCGGGTTCTGGAAGAACTGGGATAACCATTATACACCGGAGCAGTTTAATAAACTTCTGGAAGGTACCTTTGTGGGCCAGGATATAGATGCGGCTGATGCGGTGTTTGCCAGTTATAGTAACAAGAAAGGCATGGAACTCACACTGCTTAAAGCACACCTGCTGGCTGCCCAGCTCACAATCAATTTATCCTCTGATTCTCAAATGCCTAACCCGGATAATGCGTTTCTGTTACCCGGTCACCAAGTAGAATATAACGGACAGTCCATCTCTGTAGGTGAAGTAATAGACCGGGCTCTTGATATAATTAATGACCCGTCATCCTATACTCGTGAGCAGATTACCGAGGTAAAAGACATGTTAGATTACATTAACAATTTATAAAAGGGAGTGAGATGTTTTGAAAAGGAAATACATCAAGCCCATAATAGTCATCGAGGAGACAATAACTTTTGAAACCGGCTGGAGTTGCTGGGATCTACCACAGTAAAATGTGAAAAGACAAAAATGAGACCTGAAATTTTCCGAAAGGAGGTGAAATAAAAGTGAGAAGACATAGGAAAAACGGTGTAATCATCGGCGGCGCATTGCTCGCCTTACTAATAATTTTATCAATACCGGCAGCGGCTTTCGCCCAGGAAGTTACCCAGGAGCTGGATTTGGAAGGACGGTTTATCTGGCAGTTACAACAGGATGGATGTATTATGCCCGGTTACGACGATACTATCGGTGTGGGTGGCACCACAAAAATCCAGTATGTTATTGACCCATCAGACCTTAAGGTTGGGAATATCACTAATACAGGAAAAGGCATTATAACCGTAACGGTTCCTGATGTTACAGGCGCTGTCTACATAACGTCACTAAATATCTTCATGGAAAGACTCAATGGCTCTGTTTGGGAACGGCTTGAGGACAGTGATGGAGTCGTTTGCAGCGTGCCTGTTGTTGAGGCCGGTTCCCCGGTGCCGGTCACGGCAAGTCCTGTTGTTCTCTCGGTACCTGCCAATAGTTTTATGGACATTCCGGTCATCTCCTATGATGATGATTTGAGATGGGCCTCGGAAATGACCATACAACGGGATGGGGTGCCGGATGAGGAGACCTATACCGGATACCAGAATATCACAGGGCTTTACGGCCCCTGAGAAGCTATATTGGCAGTACGTGTTACTGCGGAAGATGAAGGCGATATCAGCGGCCATAAGTTCCGGGATAGTAATGGTAACGGTCAGTGGGATGAAAACGAACCTCCAATTGAGGGGTGGAATATCCGCCTGCTAAATGATGGCCAGGTTGTGGAAAGTGTTTATACCGATGATGACGGGGTGTACTCTTTTACCGGTTTGCGTCCGGGTGCATATATTATTGAAGAGGAACAGCGGCCGGAATGGGAGCAGACCCGCCCTGACGATCCGGATTATTACACTGTAACCATAGACCCCAACGGTATAGAATGGACCGGCACTGTAGACGGTGTGGTCTACGGAGGCCCCAATAGTTTCTATTATACAAAGCCCCTGATTTGCGGGGGGGATTCTACTGTTATTATTGAGGTATACGGTGTGACTCCGGGCGAATACACTTTCATCTGTAGTTCTGAAGTTTATAACGAGAAACGTACTTTTACCGAAGATGACTTCATTGGCCCGACCATAACTGTGGTTGATGAATTCGGAGCGCCTAATGACCTTGATTTTGGCAACTATCAGCAGCCGCCGGAAACCAGCATCAGTGGTCGCAAATACTATGATGCAAACAAAAACGGCCGGTATGACGAGGGCGAAAGTTACCTGAAAGGCTGGACGATCGAGCTCAGCAACGGCCAGACTGATGTGACTGACGATAACGGTTATTACGAATTTGCAGGATTGGAGTATGGAGAGTACCGGGTTAAGGAAGTTCTGAAGAGTGGCTGGAAGCAGACCGCTCCTAATGACCCTAATTACCATGATGTAGTATTGGATGAACAAAATAAAATTAAGGACAATCTGGACTTCGGTAATTACAAGCCCAGCGGTGGTGGTGATGATTATGGCAGCATCAGTGGTTATAAGTTCAACGATTTAGACGGAGACGGTGCTTGGGCTGATAATGAACCCGCGTTAAGCGGATGGACCATCACCCTCGATGACGGCCAGACTACAACAACCGATGCCAATGGGTATTACATTTTCAACAGACTTCCTTTTGGCAGTTACACCGTAGAAGAAGTCCAGCAGGATGACTGGACTCAGACAGCTCCGGCGACCGGCTCGCATACTATAGAAATAAACTCAGGAAATAGAAACGCTCGCAACTTGAATTTCGGTAATCAGGAAGACTCTATTATTATACCGCCGGTATCTGGTCCGCCCGAAGAAGAACCTGTTATCATTGTATACCCGACCGCGGTACCCGCCGGTGACCCGACCATTACGGTCAAGACCGGGCCGGATGCCAAACAGGTATATGCTGTTCTCCCCGATGGGCGTAAGCTCAATCTTAAACAAGGTGAGCCCGGTATCTGGAAGGTATCATTCCTGGTACCCTTTGGTACCCCCGATGGACCCTATAACATCCAGGTATATGTGGCAGGCGCCAATGGGGAAACATGGCAATGCAGCTACAAGATCACCATTGATAACAGCCTGCCTTTGATGAAGATTAACCCATCGGCCCAGGCTGACTGTACTTACATGCTGAAGATTAAACCGCTGTTTAATGCTGTCAGCATCAGGTACAGTGTGCCCGGACACGGGGATACCCTG
Source organism: Firmicutes bacterium HGW-Firmicutes-14 (assembly GCA_002840275.1). Classification (GTDB taxonomy): domain Bacteria; phylum Bacillota; class Thermincolia; order Thermincolales; family UBA2595; genus W-Firmicutes-14. Next base: position 3,376 of record PHAB01000019.1, on the reverse strand, counting down.
TTAACACGGACCCCCGGGTCTTCCTGGTGGACTGCTGCAGTTCCGGCAGGAGATGGCGTCATTACCGCTGTCGATGAATCAGGTTATGAAGTGGTCAAATCAATGTTCCTGACCATTCTCAAGCCTGTCGGGGAACCCCCTGTAGTGCAGGTGGTGCCTGCTCTCAGCCAGGCTGCCCATGAGATGAATGCCAACCAGGAAAGTACGGAGGCTGCAAACGGAAATTACGGACTATATGTGGTTATAGCCGCACTGATTGTGGCTGCCGGGGTTCTGGTTACCCGCAGGATTAAATTCAGGGATTAAGTAATTGTCGCAGGGCGCCCTCCGGGCGTCCTGTTATGTTAAAAAACCCGAATTGACCAAATTTTTACAACGTGGTAAGATTGAATGAGATAAAGAAATCTGGTTCCGGGGAGCGGGTTTAATGAATTATCATCAGTTATTTTGTGATAATGTGATAAAAGAAGGTACATCAGGTTATCTTACCGCTTCCGGGTATTCCATGTGGCCGGTTATTCCTGATGGGACCTTGGCAGAGATTTCACCTCTTGGATCTTTATTTCCCGAAAAAGGTGACCTCCTCCTGATCAACCGGGATGGCAGGCTGACTGTCCACCGCTGCTGGAAAATTGTTTGTCATAACGGTAATCCCATGGTAATAACAAAAGGTGACACTAACCTGGGTTTTGACCCCCCGACACCCCTTAATCAGGTTTTGGGCCGGGTGGTTAAGCTCAGGTTCAGGGTTCTTGGTGATATGAACCCCAACAGGGGATTCTTAAAACTTTATTCCGAAGTAATCTGTATGGCCGAACCTTTAGCCCGGTACTGGGCCAGGATATGCCAGTTTTTGCTGAGGCGGAAGAAAAGGAGCTGCATTGATGATGGATTCAGGTAATATCAGGAAAAACCCTAAATTGATAACCAGGATTACCGACGGGGAAGCGGTGATCATGCATCCTGATCTTGGCAAGGTGCTTTCTCTGAATGAAGTGGGAAGCTTTATCTGGGAAATGGCTGATGGCAGCCGGAACAGGGAACAGCTTCTGGATGCCGTCTGTTCGGAGTTTGATGTCGACAGGGAACAGGCTGCCGGGGACCTGGATGAGTTTTTGGACACTCTGCGGGAAAAGGATTTGCTGGAAGACTGACCATGATGAATATGCGATACTTTATTAAGGCAGCCCTGATACTGCGGAAAACGGTCTGGTTTATTGTCAGGTCATTGCTGACCACTGCGGTTGTGATGGGACTTATTTTTACATATGCGTATAAGCTGGAACCTGCCTGGACCGAGGTGAGGGAACAAAAAGTATACCTGGAAGGGCTGCCGGAGGCTTTTGAGGGTTTCCGGATAGTCCAGATATCTGACCTGCACGGGAGGCATTTCCCTGACAAAAAACTGGTGCGCCAGGTTAACCGCCTGGAACCGGATATTATAGCTATTACCGGAGATGTACTGGACGATGATCCGGAAGTGCCGCTTGAATACCTGGAGAGCGCCCTGGGAGGGATCAGCGCCCGTTACGGCAGTTTTTTTGTTTTCGGGAACAATGATTCATACCCTGGGAAGGAACTTGTCTCCCGGAGGCTTGAAGAATTGGGGATAAAAGTCCTGATTAACGGGAACCGGCCCATTTCCCTGGAAGGCGGCAACCTTTGGCTGGCCGGGGTGGATGACCCCAGGGACGGTAAACCGTTCCTCTCCAGGGCCTTGGAGGGGGTAGGGGAAGGTCCTGTCATCCTGCTGGCCCATTCACCTGAAATTATTGACAGTGCGGCAGACGCGGGGTTTGACCTGGTTCTGGTGGGGCATACCCATGGGGGGCAGATACTGCTGCCCAAAGTACCCAGGGTTATCACTTTTGTCCGTAAGGGATATGAGCGCTATGTTTCCGGCCTGTACACTGTCGGCAATACCCAGATGTATGTTACCCGGGGGCTGGGTATGACCAAAATACCCATGAGGTTCTGGGCCCGCCCGGAAATATCAGTAATCACACTATATCCCAAGTGAAAGACAAAATGCAGGGTGAAGACACCCTGCATTAATTATGTAATCATCGCATTCTTATCTGAAAAGCAATGCATAAATACCATAAACGGCTAACCAAATAACGGCGCTCAGCCCTATCCCCAGTAGTATGCCCTTACTGGGCCGGAGTCGTTCGCTGTTGATTCCCGCCATAAGTTCAGCATGTTTATCATTGTTCCTGTCGCCCTGATTATCGTTCATGTTTATCATCCATGGTCCGGTGTTTTTCAAGGAATACTGCATGTGTATTCCTCCTTATAATTAGAATATCCGGGAAATTTCTGATTTATACCCAAGCCCCTCCCGTTTTCCGTTAATTTCATTTTAACCCTTTGTCCCCAAAATCGCAACAAGATTTAACAAAATTCGCTTCCGGAGTGAGGACTTTTTACGTTTGATGTACTCTAATACTGCCCGGCATACCACCGGTTACCAGGCAGGTGTTGACACAACTTAACATATTATAAAGAATGTTACATAACAATAATTCCTATGTATACGTAATACGATGAAAAAATAATAAATCCTGCTAATTATCGACATATTTTTACGGCCAAAGTTCTCATCAATCATATTCATACATTTTTCGCTAAAAAATACCTTTTTGGTGTTGATTTAACCAAACTGCACAATAGAAAATAACTCGTCTTTTTGGTCCTGACTAATACCAATATATCTTAATGTCACTTTTTGTGAAGAGTGATTAAACATGTCCATAATAAGGCCAATGTTATATTTCGAGGCTTTATAGGTATGATAACCCCATGTTTTGCGCATTGAATGGGTCCCAAAATTTTCAAGGCCTACGGTGTTAGCAGCCTTTTTAAGTACTCTGTAAGCTTGTATTCGACTGATATAACCCCCTTTTCTGCTGGCAAATATAAATTCTTTTTTCCGCAGTTCCGGATGATGACTTATAAACGATTTTAGAGCTTTTTTTAGGGAATCATTTAATTTTATTTTTTTCTCTTTATATGTTTTACGCTCCCGAATTACCAAGTATTGCTTAAAATTACCCTTTTCATCGAAAACATCGCTGTATTTCAATATAATAATATCGCCAATTCGCAAGCCGGTATTAACCCCGAACATAAAAAGCAAGTAGTCTCTCATGGTTCCTTCCTTAAGGTAATTAATAACTGCCTTAATATCTTTCATGTTGCGTATGGGTTCAACTGTCATTTGCCGCCTCCATCTAATGTAATATTTTATAATAATATTGTATAAAAAATTACATATAAAAGCAATTATCCTGTAAAAATAAAAAAAACATCTTTAAAACCTTGATATATAAGGGTTTAAAGATGTTAACTAATGTAACATTATTTATAATATGTT
>PHAB01000018.1 GCA_002840275.1 Firmicutes bacterium HGW-Firmicutes-14 | reverse complement strand
GGTAAATATCGAACTGATCACCCCGATTGCAATCGAGGAAGGCCTCCGTTTCGCTATCCGTGAGGGCGGCCGGACTGTTGGCGCCGGAGTGGTAAGTGCGATCAGTGAATAAACAGATTTAACCGGATTGGCAGCCTAACCGGAGAATTACAGGACCGTGATTTACAGGCTTTGTGGCAATGCAGTTCTTAGCGGTTCCGCTAAGAACTGCAGCCTGTATCTTTAGTTAGGTTCAGGTTTTCCAGGCTTTTCGATCCGGGAATTACTGTTTACCGGATATAATCTATTTCCTAATCTAATCTGTGTATTGATAAACATTGCGATGAAGTGAAAGGTTGCTAATGATGAATTAGGTATTTTTCACTGAGAATGTCCGTGACAATCGGGCGAAAAGGAGGTATAAATATGGCAAGACAAAAAATCAGGATCAGGCTTAAGGCATTTGACCACAAGATACTTGATCAGTCGGCTGAAAAAATAGTCGAAACCGCCAAGAGGACCGGTGCAGATATAGCAGGTCCGGTTCCCCTGCCAACGGAAAAGAGCATATACACTATTTTGAGGTCTCCCCATGTCAACAAGGATTCCAGGGAACAGTTTGAAATGAGGACTCATAAGCGGTTGATTGATATTTTGGAACCCACACCTAAAACGGTAGATGCTTTAATGAGACTGGACCTGCCTGCAGGTGTTGACATAGAAATCAAACTGTAACATAAGAAACAGAATTTGCCAGAACAGTGTCGGATGTCAGTTTATGCCTTACTGCCGCATGAGGTTTTGTATGGCTGGCTGACCTCTGGACAGAGAAGCTTAGGAGGTGTCACAATGAAAGGCATATTGGGAACTAAAATGGGTATGACACAACTTTACAATGAAGAAGGCAAAATTGTGCCTGTTACCGTAGTGCAGGCGGGACCGTGTTATATTATTCAGAAGAAAACCGTTGAATCTGACGGATATAATGCTGTACAGATCGGGTACCGTGAGATAAAAGAAGCAAAGGTTAATAAACCCGAGAAAGGCCATTTAGCCAAAGCTGATGTAAAACCTGTAAAGTACCTGAAAGAAATCAGGATTGACAATGTAGATGAGTATCAGGTCGGACAGGAACTGAAAGTTGACGTGTTTGAACAGGGAGAACACGTCGATGTTGTCGGGACTTCCAAGGGTAAAGGTTTTGCCGGTACTATCAAGAAGTACAATTTCCAGAGGGGACCGATGGGCCATGGTTCCAAGAGCCATCGCCGGGTTGGAAGTGCCGGTGCAAAAGGTCCGGCCAGGGTCTTTAAGGGTACCAAGAGACCGGGACGGATGGGCGGCCAGAGAGTAACCGTGCAGAACCTTGAAGTTGTCAAGGTCGATACTGACAGGAATCTGCTGATTGTCAGGGGTGCCGTACCGGGACCCAAAGGCAGTTTATTAATGGTCAAAAGCAGTGTTAAGGCTAAATAGAGTATCATCCGGGAAAGGAGGACTATCACATGCCCAAAGTCGCTTTATATAATGTAAAAGGTGAAGAGGTAGGCGAAATAGACCTTAAAGACGAAGTCTTTGGCATTGAAGTAAACGAAGCAGTACTTCATGATGCTGTGGTAAACCAGCTGGCCAACAAGCGTATGGGAACCCATTCTGCCAAAACCCGCTCTGAAGTAAGCGGGGGCGGCAGGAAGCCATATAGACAGAAAGGCACAGGCAGGGCCAGGGCCGGGACCACCCGTTCACCCCTGTGGCGGAAAGGCGGTATTGCGTTCCCGCCCAAACCGCGTTCTTACAGTTATACTTTACCAAAGAAAGTTAAAAGGCTGGCCTTAAAATCAGCCTTGTCTTCCAAGGTACAGAACGGGAACATTATTGTCCTTGACGGACTTGCTGTAGTTGAACCGAAAACCAGGGATTTTGCCGGTATACTCGGTAACCTGAAGGTTGATACCAAAGCCTTGGTTGTGACAGCCGATGTCGATAATAATGTTGTAAAATCTGCGAGGAATATCCCGGGGGTAACCCCTACCCATGCCGGAAGCCTCAATGTATATGACGTGCTGGCCCATGATAAACTTATCATGACCAGGGACGCAGTATCCAGAGTCGAGGAGGTGCTGGCATAATGCGTAACCCAAGAGATATTCTGAGAAAACCCATTGTTTCCGAGCGCAGCATGGATCTGATACAGCAGAATAAATACAGCTTTTATGTAGAGCGGAATGCCAACAAGATTGAAATTAAAAATGCTGTGGAAGAACTGTTTAAGGTTACGGTAACCAATGTCAATACCATGAATGTAAAAGGAAAAGCAAAACGCATGGGTAAACATATGGGCCGTACATCTGACAGGAAAAAAGCAATTGTTACTCTCAAAGAGGGAGATAAAATCGAAATTATTGAAGGCATGCAGTAAAAACTACCGTGGTAAAGGAGGGAACTTAGATGCCGGTTAAAAAGTATAAACCAACGTCACCCGGTAGACGTTTTGTAACAACTTCTGATTTTAGTGACATTACCACCGATACCCCAGAAAAGTCTTTAACCCAGCCCCTAAAGAAGAATGCCGGGCGTAACAATAAGGGCCGGATTACTGTCAGGCACCGCGGCGGGGGACATAAGAGATTATACAGGGTTATTGATTTCAAGCGGGACAAAGACGGGATTCCTGCGAAAGTTGCTACTATCGAGTACGACCCCAACAGGAGCTGCAGGATTGCCCTGCTCAATTATGCTGACGGGGAGAAGAGATACATTCTTGCTCCTGCCGGGATAAAAGTAGGGGATACCGTTGAGTCGGGACCCAATGCAGATATCAAAACCGGTAATGCACTGCCCCTTAGAAACATTCCTATGGGTACAATTATCCATAATATTGAGTTAAAACCGTTAAAAGGCGGGCAGATAGTCCGTTCGGCGGGAGCCGCCGCACAGCTGATGGCCAAAGAAGGGGACTATGCCCATATCCGTATACCTTCAGGTGAGGTCAGACTAGTGCATATCAACTGTAAGGCGACTATCGGACAGGTAGGAAACCTGGAGCATGAAAATATCACTGTTGGTAAAGCCGGCCGGAGCCGCTGGCTTGGCCGCCGCCCGACTGTACGCGGGGTTGTCATGAACCCTGTGGATCACCCGCATGGCGGTGGTGAAGGTCGTTCACCTGTAGGCCGTAACCCTGTAACTCCGTGGGGTAAACCTGCCCTGGGAGCAAGGACACGCAAAAAGAAGACTACTGATAAAATGATTATTAAAAGAAGGACCAAATAACCGGTCTATACAGTGAACTACTGGGAAAGGAGGCTGTTTGACAAATGGCTAGATCCCTTAAGAAGGGCCCGTACGTTAGCACCAAGCTCCTGGAGAAAATTGAGGCTATGAACGAGAAAAACGAAAAAAGAGTAATAAAGACATGGTCGAGAAGGTCAACAATTTTCCCGCAGATGATCGGGCATACAATTGCTGTCCATGACGGTCGCAAACATGTACCGATATATATAACCGAGGACATGGTCGGACATAAACTTGGTGAATTTGCACCGACTAGATTTTTCAGGGGACATGGATCTCATACTGAACGGTCCACTTCCCTGAAATAAATGAGAGGGGGTAACCTTAAATGTCAGAAGAAGCACGTGCCATCGCAAAATACATCCGTATTTCCCCTCGAAAGGTTAGACAGGTTGTAGATTTAATCAAGGGGAAAAAAGTAGGCGAGGCCTTGGCTATTTTAAAATTTACACCCAGACGTGCAGCCACTGCAGTCGAAAAAGTTGTCAAATCAGCGGTCGCCAATGCCGAACATAACCTGGAATTAAACAAGGACGACCTGATTATAGCTGAAGCTTTTGTTGACCAGGGTCCTACCCTGAAGCGTTATAATCCGAGAGCTATGGGCAGGGCTGACCTTATCAGGCGCAGAACAAGCCATATTACCGTAGTAGTCCGCGAGAAGAAGGAGGGATAATGCGTGGGTCAGAAGGTACACCCTAAGGGTTTGCGTATCGGAATCATCAGGGACTGGGATGCCAAATGGTATGCAGAAAAGGATTATTCCGATCTGTTAATCGAAGATATTAAACTCAGGAAACATATAAAGAGAAAGTTATTTACCGCTGGCATCTCCAGGATTGAGATAGAGCGTGCGGCCAACAGGATAAAGATTACTATCCATACCGCAAAACCGGGTATTGTCATCGGCCGGGGCGGCACCGAGGTTGAATCGTTGCGCAAAGAAATTGAGAAGATGACAAAAAAGAATGTTAATGTTAACATTGTTGAAGTTAAAGTGCCCGAACTTGATGCCCAACTGGTAGCCGAAGGTGTTGCTGCCCAACTGGTTAAAAGGGTATCATTTCGCCGCGCCATGAAACAGGCTGTTTCCCGTACCATGAGGATGGGAGCCCAGGGCATTAAAATCAACTGCAGCGGCCGCCTGGGCGGGGCTGAAATGGCCAGGACCGAGTGGTACAATGAAGGCAAAGTGCCCCTTCATACCCTTAGAGCAGATATAGATTACGGGTTAGCGGAAGCAGACACCACTTATGGCAAAATAGGTGTAAAAGTATGGATATATAAGGGAGAGATTCTTCCGGAGGCAAAGAAAAACAATGCTGCTAAGGAAGGAGGAGAATAACAGATGTTAGTACCGAAGAGAGTCAAGCATCGTAAACAGCACAGAGGTACTATGGCCGGTAAGTCCAAGGCCAATATCATCAGTTTTGGTGAATACGGCCTGCAAGCCCTGGAGCCGGCGTGGATTACCAACAGGCAGATAGAAGCAGCCCGTATTGCGATGACCAGGTATATCAAGCGGGGTGGAAAGGTTTGGATTAAAATTTTTCCCGATAAGCCTATTACTGCGAAACCCGCGGAAACCCGGATGGGAAGTGGTAAGGGGACACCCGAATACTGGGTGGCAGTAGTAAAACCGGGCAGAATTATGTTCGAACTGGCCGGGGTATCTGAGGAGATTGCCCGTGAAGCGCTTAGACTTGCTTCACATAAGCTGCCCATAAAAACTAAGTTTGTGAAAAGAGAAGATCTAGGTGGTGAAGCTAATGAAAGCTAAAGAGGTTCACGAACTGTCAACTGATGAACTGACCAGAAAAGTTGATGACCTCAAAGATGAATTGTTCAAGCTGCGCTTTCAGTTAGCCACCGGGCAACTGGAGAATCCTATGCGAATCAGGGAAATAAAAAAATCTATTGCCCGGGTGAAGACCGTAATAAGGGAGAGGGAACTGAAAGCCCAGCAGGGTTAAATATTAATAAATGTATTTACCCGAGATTAGACGGAAGGGGGCTAAAAGATTGGAACAGAGGAGTTCACGTAAGACACAGGTTGGCAAAGTTGTCAGTGATAAAATGGATAAAACTGTTGTGGTAGCTATTGAAACCCTGGTGCGCCATCCGTTGTATGGCAAGACTATTAAGCGCACCAAGAGGTTCAAGGCTCATGACGAGGAAAATGCCTGCCGCATCGGGGATAAGGTCAGGGTTATGGAAACCAGGCCGCTGAGCAAAGAAAAAAGGTGGCGGGTAGTGGAGATTCTCGACAGGGAGCAGCAGATATAACAGTAAAATAACGATAAAACCCGATACTGTGGAAAGGAGGGTTAAGCATGATTCAATCTGAAACCATGCTCAACGTTGCGGATAATACCGGAGCCAGAAAGCTTCTTTGCATCAAGGTTCTGGGCGGCTCATCCAGGAAATATGCCCGTGTGGGTGACATTATTGTCGCTTCCGTCAAAGAAGCTACACCAGGCGGCGTGGTAAAGAAGGGTGATGTTGTTAAAGCCGTTATTGTCAGGACTGCCAAAGAAACTAAAAGGCCTGACGGCTCATATATAAAGTTTGATGAGAATGCAGCGGTTATTATCAATGACCAGAAAAATCCGAGGGGGACCAGGATTTTCGGCCCGGTGGCCAGGGAACTGAGGGACAGGGATTTCATGAAAATCGTTTCCCTTGCTCCTGAAGTTTTATAATGAACAGACCTCAATGCTCTAGAAAGTTAGGAGGTGGACTCATTGGCAAAAGCCAAAGTACACGTTAAAAAAGGCGATACAGTTATGGTGATTTCAGGCAAGAGTGCCGGGAAAAAAGGCAAAGTGCTTGAAGTCATGCCTAAAGAAGGCCGGCTGGTGGTAGAAGGAGCGAATATTGCCAAGAGGCATACCCGGCCCACCCAGAAGATGCCCCAGGGTGGCATAGTAGAAAAAGAAGCTCCCATGGCCGGTTCAAATGTGATGATATTCTGTCCCAAGTGTAATGCCCCGAGAAGGATAAACAAGGAGAAAGTGACTGCCGGAGGCAGGGAGAAGAGAATTAGGGTTTGTAATAAGTGCGGAGAAGCCTTTGATAAGTAACGGCAGGAAAGGAGGTCAACCATGGCGCGACTGAAGGAAAAATACATTAATGATGTTATCCCTAAGCTGATGGAGAAATTCAGCTATGCAAATATTATGCAGGTACCCAAACTGGAAAAAGTCGTGGTCAACATAGGTTTGGGTGAGGCCATTCAAAACGCCAAGGCAATTGATGCTGCTGTAGGCGACCTGTCAATTATCACCGGACAAAGGCCGGTAGTGACCAGGGCTAAGAAATCGATTGCCGGTTTTAAACTGCGGGAAGGGATGCCGATTGGTGTCAAGGTTACATTAAGGGGCGGCCGGATGTATGAATTTGTCGACAAGCTCTTTAATGTGGCGCTGCCAAGGGTCCGTGATTTCCGTGGTGTTTCAGGAAAGTCTTTTGACGGCCGGGGTAATTATACCCTTGGTATCAGGGAACAGCTTATTTTCCCGGAAATTGAATATGACAAAGTTGACAAGGTCCGCGGGATGGATATCGTCTTCGTTACCAGTGCGAAGAATGACGAAGAAGCCAAGGAACTGCTTGGTCAAATGGGAATGCCGTTTAAAGACTGAAACCAAACCGTAAGGAGGGATATCAGTGGCAAAAAAATCAATGATGGCTAAAATGGACCGCAAACCTAAGTTTTCGGTGCGGGCATACAATAGATGCAAAATTTGCGGCAGGCCTCATGCCTATATGCGAAAGTTTGGCATGTGCCGTATTTGTTTCCGTGAACGTGCATACAAGGGTGAAATTCCAGGAGTAAAGAAAGCCAGCTGGTAATTGTGGAAAGGGGGTAAACTGACTATGGTGATGACAGATCCCGTTGCGGACCTTTTGACAAGGATCCGGAATGCAACTATGGTAAACCACGAAAAAGTGGAGATACCGGCATCAAAGATGAAAAAATCTATTGCTGAGATTTTTAAGGCTGAAGGCTATATCAGGGATTGCGAATTCATCGATGACGGGAAACAGGGTATAATCAGAATTTATCTGAAATATGGACCCAACAAGGAAAAAGTTATTACCGGCTTGAAACGCATTAGCAAGCCAGGATTACGTGTATATGTCAATAAAGACCAGGTTCCCAAAGTCCTGGGTGGATTGGGTACAGCCGTAATTTCAACATCTAAAGGGATAATGGCTGACAAAGATGCCCGGAAAGAAGGACTTGGAGGAGAAGTAATCTGCTATATCTGGTAGGATTTTTAGGAAAAAGCTGTGTGCGGGAGGTGTAACCATGTCCAGGATAGGTAAGCAGCCAATAGTCATCCCCCAAGGGGTTGATATAAAAGTCGAGGGAAACCTAGTCACGGTTAAGGGACCCAATGGAGAACTGAGCAGAAGTGTCCATAAAGATATGATTATCGAAATGGATAACGGAGAGATTGCCGTAAAAAGGCCCAGTGAAGATAAGTTTCACAGATCACTGCACGGGCTGACAAGGACTTTGATAAACAATATGGTCGAAGGTGTCACAAAAGGGTTTCAGAAGTCACTTGATCTGGTAGGGGTAGGTTACCGGGCAGCCAAACAGGGTAACAAACTGGTACTGACCGTCGGTTATTCCCACCCGGTGGAGATTGAGCCGAAAAAGGGAATTGAAATTGAGGTTCCCGCAGCTACCAAGATTATTGTCAAGGGAGCTGACAAGGAAGCCGTAGGCGCCCTGGCCGCTAATATCAGAGAGGTAAGGCCGCCTGAACCATATAAAGGAAAAGGTATCAAATACGAAAATGAACGTATCCGCCGCAAGGTAGGTAAAGCCGGCAGTAAGAAGAAGTAGTCGTATATACTAAAGCTTGTTAGCGGAAAGGAGTGAAACCTTTTGTTCAAGCGGATTGACAGGAAGGCTGAGAACAGGAACAGACACCTTCGTGTCCGTAAGCGCGTGCACGGCACCACCGAGCGGCCGAGACTGTCTGTTTACAGAAGCCTGAATAATATCTATGCCCAAATTATAGATGATACCAAGGGTATAACCCTGGTGTCGGCATCTACCATGGAAAACGGTCTGAAAGGCAAGGTGGAGAAGGGCAGTAATTTAAAAGCCGCAGAAGCGGTTGGGAAATCCATAGCGGAAAAGGCCCTGGAAAAAGGGATTAAACAGGTTGTTTTTGACAGGGGCGGACATATATATCACGGAAGGATAAAGGCCCTGGCCAATGCAGCCAGGGAAGCCGGGCTGGAATTTTAAACTCTGTGAGGTAAGGAGGGAAATAAATGGGTCGAATTGACGCCAGCAAACTTGAAGTATCCGAAAAAGTAGTCAGTATAAATCGTGTTGCCAAGGTTGTCAAGGGGGGCCGCCGGTTCAGCTTCAGTGCTCTGGTGGTCGTCGGTGACAGCAATGGACACGTAGGTGCGGGACTGGGCAAAGCAGGCGAGGTCCCTGAGTCCATTCGCAAAGGAATTGAGGATGCCAAGAAGAAGATGGTTGAAGTTCCGCTGGTCGGGACCACTATTCCTCATGAGATAGTTGGTCATTACGGCGCGGGAAAAGTATTGCTGAAACCGGCCGGTCCCGGTACCGGTGTTATCGCGGGCGGGCCTGTAAGGGCTATTCTCGAATTGGCCGGGATTAAGGATATTCTCACCAAATCCCTTGGCTCAAATAATGCCCATAACATGGTGAATGCAACTATGGATGCATTAAAGAACCTTAAGCGGGCTGAAGATGTAGCAAAACTTCGCGGCAGATCCGTTGAAGAGCTCTTAGGTTAGGGGGTTTTGATGATGGGTAAGCTTAAAGTTAAACTGGTTAAGAGTGTTATTGGCAGCTCCAAGGCCCAGCGGGCCACCGTAGAAACCCTGGGTTTGGGCAAGATTAACAGCTCTGCCGAACATGACGATTCACCGCAGATTCGCGGTATGATCCGTAAAGTTGAACATTTGGTTGAAGTCGAAGAAGTTGAGTAGGAGGTGTACTTATGGAGCTTCACACCATTAAGCCTGCCAGGGGAGCCAGAAAGCCAACAACCCGCAAGGGGAGAGGCCTCGGTTCCGGACTTGGTAAAACCTCAGGCCGCGGCCACAAAGGACAGAAGTCCCGTTCCGGCAGCGGGGGAAAAGTAGGTTTTGAAGGCGGGCAAAAACCGTTGATCCAGAGAATCCCCAAGAGAGGTTTCTATAACAAGTGGGGTAAGGAACTGGTAGAAGTAAATGTTGCAGCACTGAACAAATTTGAAAGCGGCGCCACAGTAACCGCCGATGAACTCAAAAAAGCAGGAATAATCAAGAGTATCAAAGATGGGGTAAAGATATTAGGCAAAGGTAATCTTGATAAATCTTTGACTGTACAGGTTCATGCATTCAGCAAGTCGGCTGCCGAGAAAATTGCTGCCGCCGGTGGAAAAGCCGAGGTGATTTAATTGTTAGGCGCTTTAAAAAGTTCTCTTAAGGCGGGAGATCTGAGAAAAAGAATTCTGTTTACTCTGATGATGTTTTTCGTATTCAGGATAGGGGCACATATCCCTACACCGGGTATTAATACCGATGCAATTGAAGCCTTGATCAAAGGCGGTGCAGGTAACATACTGGGCTTCTTTGATGTAATTTCCGGAGGGGCCTTCAAGAGATTTTCCATATTTGCGATGAGTATTACCCCTTATATTAATGCCTCAATCATTATGCAGCTGCTGACAGTTGTTATTCCAAAACTTGAGAAGCTGCAAAAAGAAGGCGAAGAAGGCAGGAAGAAAATTACCCAGTACATCCGATATGCGACCATAGCCCTGGGATTTATCCAGGCGCTGGGGATGGCTTTTACTCTGAGGGCCGCGGGGGCTCTGACCAATCCCGGTATCGGGTCATATCTTATGATAGCCGTTACCCTGACAGCTGGGACCGCTTTTCTCATGTGGCTGGGGGAGCAGATTACCGAAAAGGGCATAGGCAATGGGATTTCCCTGCTGATATTTGCCGGTATAGTTGCATCCCTTCCGGGAGCCCTGTATAGGATTTACGAATCAGTGGTTGCCGGGACAGTCAATATTTTCAGTGTCATCCTGCTGGTGGTTATAGCCGCATTGGTAATTGCTGCGATTGTTGCCGTAAATGAAGGGCAGAGGAGGATCCCCGTCCAGTATGCAAAAAGGGTTGTCGGCCGGCGCGTATATGGCGGACAGAGCACCCATATACCCCTGAAAGTTAACCAGGCCGGGGTTATTCCAGTAATCTTTGCCTCATCGATACTGCTGTTTCCGAGTACAGTAGCACAGTTTTTCCCAAATAATGCGGTTTCCCAGTGGATCACAGATGTGTTTAGATGGGGCGGCCCGACCCACACCATAATGTATGCGTTACTTATTATATTTTTTACTTATTTCTATACTGCAATAACCTTCAACCCAATGGATGTTGCTGATAATATGAAAAAATATGGTGGATTTATTCCCGGTTTAAGGCCGGGCAGGCCAACAGCCGAATATCTGGACAAGATCCTGACCAGGGTAACCCTGTCAGGTGCAATCTTCCTGGCTTTAATAGCAGTGCTGCCGACATTCGTCTTGCTCACTACCAAGATTCAGAATGTTTACTTTGGCGGGACCGGGCTGCTCATAGTTGTGGGTGTGGCCCTGGAAACAATGAAACAGATTGAGTCTCACCTGCTTATGAGGCATTATCAGGGGTTTATGAAATAGTTAGGAGCGAATGTCCGTGATTGTGTGCAAATCTGAACATGAGATTAATTACATGAGAGATGCGGGGAGGATTGTAGCCCAGGCACATAAGGAACTGGAAAAAGTGATTGAACCCGGAATAACGACCCTTGAACTGGATAAGATTGCTGAGGATTTTATAATTGCCAGTGGTGCAAGACCGGCATTTAAAGGCTATCACGGTTTTCCGGCTTCAATCTGTGCATCAGTGAATGAACAGGTCGTTCACGGTATCCCGAGTTTAAGAAAATTGGAAAATGGGGATATTATTAGTATTGACATTGGAGCGGAAATAAATGGATATTTCGGGGATGCTGCAGTAACACTTCCAGTCGGAGATATCAGTGCCGAGGCAATGACCCTTATCCGGACAACAGAGGAAGCGCTGTTTGTGGGTATAAGCAAAGCCTTGAACGGAAACCGGTTAAGCGACATATCCCACAGTGTCCAGACCTTTGTGGAAAGCAAAGGGTTTTCAGTTGTCAGAGACTATGTGGGACATGGCATTGGCAGTAATATGCACGAAGAACCACAGGTGCCCAATTTCGGCAGGGCAGGGCGCGGCCCCCGGCTGCGGCCCGGAATGACGCTGGCTATTGAACCCATGGTTAATCAGGGCACATATGAAGTAATGACTTTGGAAGACAACTGGACAGTAATCACCAAGGATAAAAAGTTATCTGCCCATTTCGAGCATACGATCACCATAACTGACCAGTTACCTGAAATCCTGACTAAAATATAAGATTTCAGGAGGTGCTGTTATGCCGGAGGAAATGGTACAGACAGGCCAGCTTGTCAGGTCCGCTGCAGGCCGGGACAAAGGCCGGTTTTATCTGATTTACGATGTGCTTGATGAAGCCTTTGTTCGGGTAATAGATGGCGACAAAAAGGGGTTATCCAATCCCAAGAGAAAGAACAGGAAACACCTTGAGTTCCTTCCCCAAAAAGCAGAAAATGTTGCGAAAAGCCTTCAAAGGGGAGAGAGTGTCAGGGACGAGGAGGTTCTGGCAGCGGTCAAGACCTTGGGATTAAGCCATAAAGATTTCCATATCGAACAAAAGGGAGGGTGAATGCCTAGTGTCAAAACAGGATGTTATTGAAGTTGAAGGGACTGTTATTGAGCCACTACCCAATGCAATGTTCCGGGTAGAACTGGAAAACGGACATAAAGTGCTCGCTCATGTTTCAGGGAAGATACGAATGCATTTTATCCGCATTTTACCGGGAGACAAAGTGACTATAGAGCTGTCGCCCTACGACCTGACCCGGGGACGGATTGTTTACAGGTATAAATAACAAGTAGGGTTTAAAGGAGGACAGAAACATGAAAGTAAGGCCATCGGTTAAACCTATTTGCGAAAAATGTAAAATTATTAAACGTAAAGGCAAAGTAATGATAATATGTGAAAACCCGAAACACAAACAAAAACAGGGTTAAGCCTTAAAAGACGGAGGTGTAATTATGGCAAGGATAGCTGGGGTTGACTTGCCCCGCGAGAAACGGGTGGAAATTGCTCTAACATATATATATGGTATCGGCCGGTCTATCTCTCAGGAAATTCTGGCCCATACGGGCATCAGTAATGAGACCCGGGTCAGGGACCTGACTGAAGAGGAAATCGCCAAGCTCAGGGAATATATCGATAAAAACCTGAGGGTTGAAGGTGACCTGAGGAGAGATATTTCTCTCAGTATCAAACGTTTAATGGAAATCGGCTGCTATCGGGGTCTCCGCCACCGCAGGGGCCTGCCGGTCCGCGGACAAAGGACCAAAACCAATGCCCGGACAAGAAAAGGACCCAAGAAAACCGTCGGTATTCGCCGTAAGAAATAGTTGAGGGGGGAAAAGGATGGCACGAAGAGTAAGATCCAAACGCAAAGAACGTAAAAACGTTGAACGTGGTGTGGCCCATATAAGGTCGACTTTTAATAACACCATCGTTACCATAACCGACAGCACCGGGAATTGTATATCCTGGTCCAGCGCCGGTACTCTTGGTTTTAAGGGGTCCAGAAAAAGCACACCTTTTGCTGCTCAGATGGCTGCTGAGGCAGCAGCCAAAGAAGCTATGGACCATGGGATGAAAGAAATAGAAGTTTTTGTTAAAGGGCCCGGAGCCGGCAGAGAAGCTGCTATCAGGGCAATCCAGGCGGCAGGGTTGGAAGTTAACGTGATTAAAGACGTGACTCCCGTTCCCCATAACGGATGCAGGCCGCCCAAAAGAAGAAGGGTTTAAGGAGGTGTTGACAGAGAATGGCGAGATATAATGGACCTGTTTGCAGACTGTGCCGCAGGGAAGGCGCCAAATTATACCTCAAAGGTGACAGGTGCTATACAAACAAGTGTGCTATTGACAGGAGAGGATATGCTCCCGGCGAACATGGCCAGTCCCGCAAAAAGACTTCTGAATATGGTATTCAGCTGAGGGAAAAACAGAAAGCCCGCCGTATTTACGGGGTGTTGGAAACCCAATTCCGTAATTATTTCAGGAAAGCGGAAGGTCAAAAAGGAGTTACCGGTGAGAACCTGCTCAGGCTTCTGGAACGGAGACTCGATAATGTAGTCTATAGGCTGGGGTTTGCCGGTTCCCGTGTTGAAGCCAGGCAGCTGGTCAGACATGGACATTTTACCGTCAACGGTAAAAAAGTAAATATTCCATCTTACCTGGTAAGAATCGGAGATACAGTCGAAATACGCGAAAAGAGCAGGGATAACAATAGGATTAAAGAACTGGCTGAATCAGCAGCAAGGAAAACTCCTCCGGCATGGCTGGAAGTAACTGCTGACCAGTTTACAGGAAAGGTGGTTGCAATTCCTTCTCGAGAGGAGATCGATGTGCCTATTGAGGAGCATTTGATTATTGAATTGTACTCCAGGTAATCAACCAGGATTTCGAGTCCCGAGAAGGAGGGTCACTTATGTTGGAAATTGAGAAACCAAAAATTGAATGTGTGGAACTAAGTGATGATAATACGTATGGAAAATTTGTGGTTGAGCCTTTGGAGAGAGGTTATGGCATAACTCTTGGCAATTCATTGCGCAGAATTCTTTTGTCCTCACTGCCCGGTGCTGCAGTTACTTCTGTCAAAATTGACGGGGTACTGCACGAGTTTTCGACAATTCCGGGAGTCCTGGAAGATGTCACTGACATCATTCTAAACCTTAAAGGCCTCTGCATAAAGATGCATACTGATGAAGAAAAAGTACTCAGAATTGAAACTGAAGGACCCGGTGAAGTCACAGCAGGAGATATTTTAGCAGATGCGGATGTTGAAATATTAAATCCAGAGCTAAGTATTGCTACCATTTCCGATGGCAAACTTTACATGGAGCTTACGGTATCCAAAGGGCGCGGATATGTTATCGCCGAAAAGAACAAAAAGGAAGACCATGTGATAGGGGTTATTCCGGTGGATTCCGCCTTTAGTCCTGTCAGACGGGTGAATTATGTTATTGAAGATACCAGGGTAGGACAGATTACCGATTATGATAAGCTAACCCTGGAAGTATGGACAAACGGCAGCATAAGGCCTGATGAGGCTACCAGCCTTTCTGCCAAGATTCTGAGTGAATACCTGCGTCAGTTTATTGGTCTGACAGAAGCAATTAATGATGTTGAAATAATGGTAGAAAAAGAAGAAGAGGAAAAGGACAAGATTTTGGAAATGACCATCGAAGAGCTTGACCTTTCCGTACGTTCTTATAATTGCCTGAAAAGGGCGGGTATTAACACGGTTGAAGAACTGACTCAGCGGACCGAAGAGGATATGATCAAGGTGCGCAACCTCGGTAAGAAGTCTCTCGAAGAAGTTATACAGAAACTGAATGAGTTGGGTCTTTCCCTAAAGGAGTCTGACGAATAAGAAAAGGGGGGAAACACAATGGTATTACCAAAATTGGGAGTTTCCACTGACCATAGAAACGCGATGCTCCGCAATCTGGTTACTTCCCTTCTCCGGGAAGAGAGGATTCAGACTACCGCAGCCCGGGCCAGGTCAGTAAAAAGGCTGGCGGAAAAAATGATTACCCTCGGTAAACGGGGAGACCTCCATGCCCGGAGACAGGCGATGGAATTTATCTATGATGAAGATGTTGTGAAAAAGCTTTTTGATACACTGGCAGCCAAATATGCCGACCGCCAGGGGGGATATACCCGGACTGTTAAAGTAGGTCCCAGGCGCGGAGACTCGGCTGAAATGGTAATCTTAGAACTGGTATAAGTCAAGCCGGAGAATGAGGTCAGGATGGTTTACGGTCACAGTGATGTAAACATTTCCTGGCTTCTGTTTTTCAACGATAGACAAAAACACAGAAAAACCGGGGTAAGTAGTCATACCATGATGACCTCCCAACTATAACTGATATATAATAAGTAGTGGGGTGCTGTTTATGGATAGGCTTATCGAAATCCGTAATGCCTGGTTCAGCTATAAAAAGGAGAAAACAGGGGGCCGGGACCGGTGGCCGGAACAGGCTGTGAGAAACATCAGCCTCGATATCGGGCGGGGTGAATTTATTGTCCTGATAGGGCCTAACGGGTGTGGGAAATCTACCCTTGTTAAACTGTTAAACGGCCTCTTGCTGCCGGACCGGGGCCAGGTAACGGCAGACGGGCTCGATACGCGGCATGCCGGAAGCCTGCCTGCTGTCAGGCGCAAGGTGGGAATGGTTTTTCAGAATCCCGATAACCAGCTGTTTGCTTCGGTGGTTGAGGAAGATGTAGCCTTTGGAGTGGAAAACCTGTGCCTTCCCCAGCAGGAGATCAGGAAAAGGGTTGACCATGCCCTGGAACTGGTGGGTATGTCCGACTACAGGGACTACCCCCCCCACAACCTGTCCGGCGGACAGAAACAGAAGGTTGCCATAGCCGGAATCCTGGCTATGAGGCCCCAATGCATAATTCTTGATGAACCAACCTCCATGCTGGACCCGAAAGGGAAGAGGGAGGTTATGGAGGCTGTCCGTATGTTAAATCATGACCGGGGAATTGCCGTGATATATGTTACCCATGATATGAATGAAGCCTTAAATTTTAACAGGCTCCTGGCCATGAATGAAGGGGAAATTTTCTTTGACGGGCCGCCCGGGGAATTCTTTGCCGATAAGGACTTGCCCGCCAGGGCTGGGATCGAGGCCCCGGCGATTAAAAAACTGGTAAATTCTCTTACTAAAAGAGGCCTGGATATATCGTCTGCCATTAATTCCCCCGAAGAATTGGTGGATGCAATATGTCGATAACTCTGGAGAACGTATCCTTTACATATGCAAAAAAGACCTCTTTTGCCAAACACGGCCTGAATGGGATAAACCTTAACATATCAGACGGGGAATGGCTGGCTGTTATGGGTTCGACCGGTTCCGGCAAATCTACCCTGCTTATGCACCTGAACGGGCTGCTGCGCCCTGATGCGGGGAGAGTCCTGCTTGATGGGACAGATATTCATTCCACACCCCGGACCCTGAAGGAAGCACGGCAGAAGGTGGGGTTTGTTTTCCAGTACCCGGAGCACCAGATTTTCGGTAATACGGTTTTTGAAGAAGCTTCATACGGCCCGGAGAATTACGGGTACCCCTCTGACGAAACAGAAAAGCGGGTCAAATTGGCATTAGGTACAGTAGGACTGGATTACAACAAATACAAAGACCGTTCTCCCCATCAACTAAGTGGGGGCGAAAAGCGTCGCGTAGCCCTGGCCGGGGTACTGGCCTCCGGTCCCCGGATAATTGCCCTGGATGAGCCCACGGCCGGTATGGATGCTATTGGGAGAAAGATGCTTATCGATACCATCACCCGGCTTAACCGGGATATGGGTATTACTGTAATATGGGTAACCCATGAAATTTCAGAGATTGCCACCCTGGCAGATACCCTCCTGATTTTGGACAGGGGAAGGGTTGCCGGGCACGGGCCCCTGCGAGAAATCTTAGCAGATAAACTCATTGAGGGATTAGACCTTGATATTCCCCTGGCCGTGAAGATTGCTAACTGTTTCAGGGAGAGAGGAAAGGTGATTGAAGGACATCCGGTGACCCTTGAAGAAATCGAGAGGGAAATTATCAGGCTGGTGATTTAAAATGGAAGGTCTAATCATGGGTCAGTATATGCCGGGCAACTCTTTTCTCCACCGGCTTGACCCCAGGACAAAGTTTATCGGTTCGGCCCTGCTTATAGTGACGGTATTTTTGCTCAAGGGACCTGTTCAGTATGCAGTGTTTGGGGCAGCGGTGCTGGGCCTTTATGTTCTCGGTGGAGTATCCGGTAGTCTCCTGCGTTCTCTGAGACCCGGGATATATCTTGTTTTTTTCACTCTTTTTCTGAACATGATTTTTACCCCGGGTGAAATAACTATTATCAGGGTAGGTGTCATCAGGATAACCCGTGAGGGGGTTTTATTCGGTTTTTCCATGGGATTCCGCCTGATTTTCCTGATATCTGTATCTTCCCTGGTGAGTTTGACCACTTCTCCGGTCCGGATGACTGACGGCCTGGAACTCCTTTTCAAGCCCTTAAAGAAGATCGGTTTTCCATCCGGTGAACTTGCCATGATGATGAATATTGCCTTAAGATTTATCCCAACCTTCTGGGAGGAGACGGATAAAATAATAAAAGCCCAGATCTCGCGGGGGGCAGACTTTAACAGCTGGAATCCGCTCAGTAGAATAAAATATATGACTGCCCTGCTGGTACCGTTATTTTTAAATGTGTTCCGGAAATCTGATGAACTGGCCCTGGCTATGGAAGCCAGGGGATATGAGGTGGGGATGGACAGGTCAAGCCTTCATAAACTGCAGTTTAACTTAAGGGACTACCTGATATTGGTTTTGGCGCCGGTGCTTTTGGCTGTTTTCATATTATACAGGTCAGGTTTAAATTAAACCCTGCCGGCGTGTATGATTACTTTAAATTAGCAAAAAATATGAACCTTTACTTTAAAAACGGAAGGAATGTCCTTTGATGAGGAACATTAAGGTCCTAATTGAATATGACGGGACCAATTACCATGGTTTTCAAAAACAGGGCGGGGGTTTGCCGACTATCCAGCAGGTTCTCGAGGAAGCCCTGGAAACATTGCTTAAACACCCGGTAAATGTAATTGGAGCCGGGCGGACAGATGCAGGGGTTCATGCCAGGGGTCAGGTGATTAACTTTGTCACTGAATGCCGGATTCCTGTGGACAGGATTGCCCTTGCCCTGAACAGCCTTTTACCGGAGGATATAATAGCCAGGGAAACAGAGGAAGTTGACAAGTCTTTTCATGCCCGGTTTTCTGCTTTAAGCAAGGTTTATAGGTACCACATTTATAATTCGCGTATACCGTCCGCCTTTCACCGGAATTTCAGCTACCATGTGCCGCAAAAACTGGATGTGGAAAAGATAAGGGAAGCAGCCCGGTATATTGTGGGAATACATGATTTCTCGGCTTTTAGGGCTGCCGGTTCCAAGGCAAAAACATCTGTAAGGAATGTGATGAAACTTGAAGTTGATTATAAACCGCCTCATCTCTATTTAACTATAGAGGCTGACGGTTTTCTGTATAATATGGTAAGGATAATAACCGGAACATTGCTTTACGTCGGTAAGGGAAAACTTTCACCGGAAGAAGTCAGGATAATGGTGAAATCGGGATGCCGGGAGGAAGCGGGACCTACCGTTCCGTCTCAGGGGTTATGCATGATGGAAGTAAAATATTAAAACCACGGGATATCATATTGCAGAGGTGGTCGTTATGTTTAAAGGACTTGGCCTGTTTTTCATATTATCAATGATAGTGAGAAACCCTTTTTTGGCAATAATTCTTTTGTTTGTCATTTATGCAATAATGGACAAGGCTTATTTTGGTTTTTTGCCCGATTTTCTTGCCCCTTTGAAACGGAACAGCCGGATAAATACCCTGCTTAAAGAACTGGGAGTTAACCCTGCAAATGCTGATGCGGCACAGGAGCTGGGAATTCTGTTTTACGAAAAAAAGAGGTATGACAGGGCCTTGGAATATCTGAAGATGGCCGCTAAAAAGGTCGAGAACTCAGCCCGGCTATATCTTTACATAGGGATGGCTTATTTTGAACTGGACCGGTCTGAAGAAGGGGCGGAGATCTTGTCCCGGGCCCTGGAATTAGACAGAAGAACAGGTCACGGGCTGCCCTATATTTATTTGCTCCGGTATGAACTGGAACGGCCGGGGCAGTCTCCCGAAAAAGTAAGAAAACTTGAAGAAGGTTTAGGCAACTTTGAGAGTACCGAAAATCATTTCAGAATGGGTATGGTCTATAAAAGGCATGGGAACCGGGAAAAAGCAAAGGAGATGTTCAGGCAGGCGCTGGACGATTATTCATATGTACCCGGCCGGATGAGGAAAATTCATCGTAAATGGGCCTTTCTGGCCAGGCTTAATCTCTATTTTACTTGACATATCACCACTTTTTATAATAAAATGTATGCGTGACTTTATAAACAAATAGTCCTTAGCCCCGGACTGTTTTGCGGCTGCCGGCCAGTGGTAGATGGAGGCAGTGTTTGGAAATGCTTTAAGGAGGGAATGACATGTCTACTTTTATGGCCAAACCTGGCGAAATAGAAAAGAAATGGTACATTATTGACGCCGAGGGTAAGGCACTGGGCAGGATGGCTACAGAGATAGCCCGGTTATTGAGGGGAAAGCACAAACCTATTTATACTCCTCATGTTGATACCGGAGATTTTGTTATTGTCATTAATGCTGACAAAGTAGTACTTACCGGTAAAAAATTGTTTCAAAAACAGTATGTTCGCCATTCCGGATATCCCGGAGGTTTAAAGGTGATGTCTTATGAGAAGCTGCTCAAAGAAAAGCCTGAACTGGCTATCGAAAAAGCAGTTAAGGGAATGCTGCCCCACAATCGCTTAGGGCGTGCACAGGTACGCAAACTTAAGGTTTACAGGGGAGCAGATCATCCTCATACTGCTCAAAAACCGGAAATCTGGGAATTCGCAGGTTAGATTGGGAAAGGAGGATAAAGGGTGGCACAAGTACAATTCCAGGGAACAGGTCGAAGAAAAAATGCTATTGCGCGTGTCAGGCTTATTCCCGGTGAGGGGAAATTAGTAGTAAACAGCAGGCCTTTAAATGAGTACTTTGGTAAAAAGACTCTTGAAATGATAGTTAAACAACCGCTTGACCTGACAAATACCATCGGACAATATGATGTCCTGGCTAAAGTCGAGGGCGGCGGAACTACCGGTCAGGCAGGAGCCATGCGACTTGGTATTGCCCGTGCTCTGATCAAGGCTGACCCCAATCTGAGGAGTGCTTTGAAAAAAGCGGGTTTCCTGACCAGAGACCCAAGAATGAAGGAAAGAAAGAAATACGGCTTGAAGAAAGCCCGCCGGGCGCCTCAATACTCCAAGCGTTAATTCTAGGAAGGTTTATACCTTCCTTTTTTCTATTTGTACAGCCATTTTTTTCGTGTGCTAATATGTTAACTTTAAACTAAATGTCAGAAATTTCGAAGAAAATGTCGCCCGAAATGGCTTTTTAAAAGAGGAATATAAGGGTTTTAATAGAATATCATAAATTAGGACTTTTCAATTATTGGAGAAAGGAGGGGAAAGAAGGGAATGATGAAGAGGAATGTACATAAGCGTTCCTTTAAAATGGCACTGTTTTTTGCTTTGATACTGATTTTGTCAGCTCTGTTAGTTGCGGGTTGCAGCGATAAACCAACAACTACTTCCGGTTCAGGAGGGGAACCTGCCAAAACAGATGCGGCCAAAGAAACTGCGGCACCTTCAGGAGATAAAGGGTCGGCTGCTCAGGCTAATAATACCTCAATCGCAAAAAGTGAGTGTTCCGAGTGCCATGAGATGTGGCCGGAAATAGCTACATGGCAGACTTCAGTCCATGCTAAGGTTGCATGTACTGTTTGCCATACGGGTTATAACCCGTCACAAAACAAGTCATCACATGACAGTGGAGCATTCCAGAAACCTATCAGAATCAAGAATCCTGTCAGTGATGACGCCTGCAACAGCTGCCATGCAATGGAGAACAGGAACGAGACTCTGCTGCCTGACCTTATTGCCCCGCATAAAAAACACGCTGCTGCTAACGTATCCTGTCTCGAATGTCACAGGTTCACGACCCACGGCAATATTGGTGAACGCAAGGTTACGACCAGGGATCAATATTCCGATTATAACAAGTGGAATCCTCAGGTGGCGCAGCAGGCAGCTCCCGGAGTACACCGCCGCCCGAACATGTTTGTTTGTATCAATTGTCACGAAAGCCGTAAGGTAACGACCGCCTGTGCTGCATGTCACTACTGGGAGGACAGGAAGAGCCTGCCGTCTCACGAAGACCAGCAGTGGCTGGTAGTTCACGGCAAGAACGGTCGTCAGGATATCGATAACTGTGCTAAGTGCCACTATGATAAGGAAAGCGAGAAGTTCGTGACTCCGTCAACGGGTGATAAGATTGCTGATTTTGCCCGGGCCAACAGTTATTGCTACGGATGTCACCTCAAGCGTCCGCCTAACCATGATGCCCAATGGATGCCCAAGCACTCCAAGGTGGCAGGTGAAAGAGGATTGCTTAACTGTTTCGCATGCCATGACAGGGAACAGCCGAGACCCAATGTAACAGGAACTTACTGCAACACCTGTCACTGGTTCCAGGTCCCTGCAGCTCCGGCACCGGCAGCTGCAACACCTGCAGCCCCGGCATCAGCAGAAAAGAAAGAATAGAGTATGCCAAAGGGACCGCTTGCAAAAGCGGTCCCTTTCATTTTTTGGTTGTCTTTTCCACGTAATACTTGCTGATACCCGAATATATGGCATAAGAAAGTTTTCTTTGGTATGACGGATCTGCCAAGAGTTTTGCCTCTGCCGGATTTGAAATGAATCCAATTTCAACAATTACGGCAGGCATTTTTGTTTTGCGGGTGGTGAAAAAGTCTTCCGGTTTGGCGGCCCGGGTAGTGTTTCCCATAATCCTTATTAACTCTGATTGGATGGCTTCGGCCAGCTTTTTGCTTTCTATCTGTCCCCTCTGGTAAAAGATCTGGGCGCCACGCCACCTGGCAGAGGGAAAGGCATTGACATGGATACTGATATATACATCTGCCCCGTTTTTATTCGCCAGGGCTACCCTTTTGCTTAAATCCTCCCTTTTTCTGGACAACAGGCTCCCGGAACCGGGAGTTCCCAGGTCTATATCAGTTTCCCTGGTCATCAATACTTTGGCGCCGGCCTGTGTCATAACACTTCTTAACTGCTTAGCCACCTGGAGGACGATGTCTTTTTCCGCAGAACCCTTATAACCTACTGCACCGGGGTCAATTCCCCCGTGCCCCGGATCGATTACCACAATTCTGTTAGCCACTGCCCAGGATGTTACCGGAACCTCCTGATGGGACGGGAATACCGGGCTGAGTCCCAAGACCAGGACAGCACAGGCGGCAACCAATAAGAGTGCAATTTTTTTTAGTTTCAGGGTTTTAATATATATCAAATTCAATCGATCCTCCTTTTAGCATCCTCTTTAACAATATGCAGGTTACGGTCTGAGTTATTCCAGGAAACGAAAGACATTCCGGGAGTTTTTAAACTCTTTTTCTTAGCAGGAATTTCCAAACCCGTCAAGAAATATCTCATATACAGCGGTTATTTAGGAGCTTAGTCCTTTGGCTGCGGGATAAATATTGTTAAGAGGGCTAAAATAGAAAAATAAAGATAAGTTAAAGGAAGGGATTAGAGTGGGCAATATAGTGTTTTATGGTTTGGCTCCTCACCCACCGATTCTTCTGCCTGAGGTGGGCGGCCGTGAATCAGAAAAAGTAAATTCCACTTTTTCCTCAATGGAAGAGTTTGCAGGCCGCGTGGCCGCCAGTGGGGCTGAAATCCTGGTCATAATATCACCTCACGGTTCAGTCTTCAGTGACGGGGTTGCCATAAACGGCAGCAAGATACTCTCAGGGGATTTGAGGATGTTTAGGGCTGACCTGGAATTTGAATACAATAATGACCATGAGATGATACAGGAGATAATTGAACAGGCCCGCCAGGTTGGTATTACCGCAGTTGAGATTGATGACGGGCTGGCCGGTGAATACGGAATTTCCGTCAAACTCGACCACGGAGTGCTTGTACCCATCTATTTTTTCAACCGGGCAGGAATAGACCTGCCAATAGTATCTATTTCTATGAGTATGCTTCCCTTTGAGGAACTCTATATGTTCGGTTTTGCCGTCAAAAAAGCTGTAGAAACACGCGGATGTAAGGCTGCCGTGGTTGCCAGCGGGGATATGAGTCATCGTCTGACCAGGGAGGCTCCGGCCGGTTATTCACCCGAGGGAGAGCTGTTTGACCGCAAAATTGTTGAACTGCTGAAAAACAAGGATTTTAGGGGAGTCATAAATATTGACCGTAATATGGCTGAATCAGCCGGTGAGTGCGGGCTGAGGACATTGATTATGATGTTGGGAGCTATGGATGGGGAGGATGTTGATGCAGAAGTCCTCTCATATGAGGGGCCTTTTGGAGTTGGGTATTTGGTAGCGGCATTTACCCCCACCGGCAGGCCTGCAGAGGGTATTTTGGCCCAGCTGTTTGAAGACCGCAGGGAAAAAACAGTAAACCGGCGGAAGGGTGAAAGTATCCCCGTTACACTGGCCAGGAACGCCCTGGAGGCATACGTAAAAAAAGGCCGGAGAATTGTCCCTGATACAGATGAAGATACCGGCCTGCTTCTTGAAGAACAAGCCGGAGTTTTTGTTTCCCTGAAAAAACAAGGTCAACTAAGGGGATGTATAGGGACAGTCATGCCGACAACAGACAATATTGGTCAAGAGATTGTTCAAAACGCCATCAGTGCGGGTACCCGTGACCCCAGGTTCAATCCCGTCAGGGAGGATGAACTGGATGAACTGGTCTATTCGGTGGATATACTCAGACCGCCGGAACGAATTCAGGGTCCGGACCAGCTTGATGTCAAGCGATATGGTGTAATAGTCCGCAGCGGCAGAAAATCAGGACTTCTGCTGCCCAACCTGGAAGGCATCAATACTGTTGAGGAACAGGTGGAAATTGCCAGACAAAAGGCCGGCATAAGTCCGGGTGAACCGGTCGAGTTGGAACGATTCGAAGTTATCCGGTATTACTAGGGGGATTTTGTATGTATCAGGCGATGTATTGGGAAAAGGCCGAAGATAACAAAGTACGGTGTATGTTATGTCCCCAGGGATGTATGATTGCTGAGGGGAAAAAGGGGTTCTGCCGGGTGAGGTATAATAAAGATGGGGAATTATACACCCTTAACTACGGGAAATTATCATCCTATGGAATAGACCCCATCGAAAAAAAGCCCTTATACCACTTCTATCCCGGTTCATACATTTTTTCCGTGGGGACTTTCGGATGTAACCTGCGCTGCGGGTTTTGCCAGAACTGGACAATAGCCCACGGTGACCCGGATACGGTGACATTTTCTCCGGAAAGGCTTGTGGAAGCTGCCACGGAGGACCACCGTGGGCACCGGTCTGTTGGCATTGCATATACTTATTCTGAGCCCTTTATGTGGTATGAATATGTATATGATACTGCTAAGCTGGCCCGGGAAGCCGGACTCAGAAATGTACTGGTGACTAACGGTTTTGTAAATCCTGACCCTCTCAGGGAAATCCTCCCTTTTATAGATGCAATGAATATTGATGTTAAGGGTTTCAGTGACAATTACTATAACGAAACCTGTGCCGGGGAATTGGACCCTGTCCTCAGGACAGTTGAAACAGCAGTTCAATACTGCCATGTTGAAATTACTACTCTGCTGGTAACCGGACTCAACGATTCAGAGGCGGAGATTATAAAACTGTCGGAATGGCTTGCAGGGATTGACAGGGAGATACCTCTTCACCTCTCCCGGTACTTTCCCAATTATAAAATGGATTTGCCTTCCACTCCCATCAGAATTATGGAGCGGGCCCGGGAGATTGCCCGCCGGAATCTCAGTTATGTATACCTGGGTAATATCCCGGGTTCTGACGGAGCCAATACATACTGTCCGCGCTGCGGCAGTTGTCTAATCGAACGGGGGGGATACAGGGCGGTAAATGAAGGTCTCAATAACAAAGAATGTGCCGAATGTGGCAGAGAAATAAATATTGTAGGGGGAATTCGCTAAAAAACATGGGTCAGGCCCGGTATGTCTCCAAAATTTCAACAGCCGCATTTATGCTTGAAGTTACTACACCGGAAGCCTCTTAACGGGGCTTTTTGGTGTTTTTAAGGGGTAATATTACTTTTGCGGTCCAGCCAATGCAGTGCTAAAGCCAATAATAATCCCCAGATTGAAGCACCCACAAAACTGGATAGCGCCGTTTTTAAGGGTATAGAAGCCAACTCTGGCACTTTAAATAACTGAAAGACGGCGTATATTATAAACCACCAGGATATACTGTAGAACCAACCCTTTAGGAGCAAATTGTCGCTCGAAAAAACTCTTTGAATCAGGAATACAAATATTATTCCTAACAGGGCATGGAAAAACCACGTTCCAAATGTAGCAAAGACTTGTTCCCCCAGAGCAACCGGTTTCCTTCCATAAATCATTATGCCGGCAAAATCAAGCCAGCGTAGTGTTGATATGCCATAATGAAAAGCCAGCAAATCATAAATTTTTGTCACAATTCCGGCAGAGAGACCGGCCAGCAGTCCTCTGGTTAATCTGTCTTTTATAAACATTTAATTTCCTCCTCTGTAGTGGGCACCCTTGGCTATATCATTCCTTTAATTAACCCAATTTATTCCTTGGTTTATGAACGTAACCCATGCATTTAACAAAGAAAAAGCGCCTTGTGATAGGCGCTGAAAAGGGTTTTTTATTTCTCTTTATCCTTGAAAATATATACCAGGTCCTGCAGGTGGTCAACTTGTTCCTGAAGCATGTTTAATGCGGTTTCGTGTTCCCTGACTTTGTTCATGAAAATTTTCAGGGGGGCTGAACGGGTAAAACGGACAGAATATATAAGGGGCGATAACTCCTGGAACGATTTCTTACGACAGGTTTATACTTCCCGGAAAGAGGGTATACTCATGAACAAATGAAAAGAACCGGGAGGGAGAAACTATGGGGCGAAGCCAGGTATTAAAACGTGAAAGTAATGGGAAAAACAGCAAGGAATATAATGAGCGGATGGAAATATATAATCTCTTTGTGAGAGCAGTAAAGAAAATGAGAGCCGAAAAAATGCAGGTGCACTAAGTGCCTGCATTTTTTATCGGAGGACAGGAAATTATAGATAATACTGGAGTTACAAAAACATCAAAAGGGGGACCATGTATTGCTGACCCGGCGACAGTTCATCAAAATGGCTATGGCCACAACCGCGGCCCTGGAACTTTCGGATTTTCTTATACCCCGGCTGGCTGAGGCATTTACAGGCAAAAAGAGGCCCCCTGTAATATGGCTGGAAATGATGACCTGTACGGGAGACTACCTGTCTGTTGTCAATACCCTCCACCCCAATATGAGGGAAATACTTTTTAACACTATAGACCTGTACTTCAGTAATACAACGATGGCTGCAGAGGGTGACCTGGCAATAGAAACGCTGGTTGAAACTGCAGAGCGAGAGAAGGGTGAATTCATCCTGATTGCAGAAGGGACGGTCCCCATGAAAGCAGATGGAAGATATGGGGCAATCGGCCACCACCGGGACGGGACCCTGTTTACTGACCTGGAAGCAATCAGATATATTGCTCCCAAAGCCAAATATATTATGGCTGTGGGTACATGTGCCGCTTTCGGGGGACCGTATGCCGCCTACCCGAACCCGTCGGGGTCCGTCCCTGTGCACAAGGTGGTTGACGGGCAGGTAATTAATGTCCCCGGGTGTCCCGTTCACCCGGATTGGGCGATTGGAACCCTGACCCACCTTCTTCTTTATGGTGTGCCTAACCTTGATGCTTTTAACAGGCCCACAGTTTTTTTCGGGAAAAGGATTCACGACTGGTGTCCGAGGAGGCAGCATTTTGACAACGGCGTATTTGCGGAACATCCCGGGGAAGAAAAATGTGCTTATAAAATCGGGTGCAAGGGTCCTGTCACTTTTGTGGACTGTCCCACCAGGCAATGGATTGGGGAACACAACAGCTGGCCGGTGGAAGCTAACACTCCCTGCATAGGCTGTGTCAGCCCGGGGTTTCCTGATGCAATGACTCCCTTTTATGCCCACCTGCCAGACCTGAATGTGATGGGCATAAGGGCATCTGCCGATAAGGTGGGGATAGGGGTGGCAGCTGCCACGGCAATCGGGATAGGTACTCATCTGACTGCAAACATCGCTTCAGGCAGGTTGGGCAAACACTGGGTGGAGGGGACAAAACCCAGGCCGGAAGGTATAATCCGTGACATCAGGAAACACTCCGGCGACCGGCAGAAAGAAGTTGTCTTTATACCTGAGAAGAGTATTAAGGGTACTTACCTGAAAAGATACCACATTAAATCCGGAAATATTAATGATAAAAAAAAATATAAAATCGGCAGGGGTCGGTGGATGCTTGGATTTAAGATGGGGGATAAAAGAAGGTGACCAGGTTGAATAAAAGAATACGCATCAGTCCGGTAACACGTATCAATGGGTTCTGGAACCTGGAAGTGGAGGTAGACGGAGGGAAAATCACAGACGCGTGGAGCAGTGGAATCTTCTTCAGGGGTTTTGAAGAGATTTTGAAGGGGAGGGACCCCAGGGATGCGGCTTACCTGACGGAAAGAATATGTGGTATATGTTCCAGCGCCCATGCGGTTGCAGCATCCCGCGCCCTGGAAGCTGCGCTGAAAATAGAAGTGCCCCGGAATGCTGTCCTTTTGAGAAACCTGAGCTTTGGGGCTGATCTGCTGCAGAACCATATCCGGCATTTTTACCTATTGACAGTACTGGATTTTGTCAGAGGCCCGGACCGCCCCCCGTACATACCAAGATACGAAGCCGACTACCGCCTTTCCCGGGTGGAAACCGACCGGGTTATGAATAATTACCGGGGGCACTTTGAAATAGCCAGGCTGACCCATGAGATGGTAACCATATTCGGAGGTAAAGCCCCTCACCAGCACGGCATAGTACCTGGAGGAGCAACCACCATTCCAAAGGTTGACAGGATACAGAAATTTATGGGGATGCTGGACCTGGTCATTAAATTTTTGGAGGACAAACTTCTCCCGGATATGGAACTCCTGGCCGGACGGTATGAGGATTACTATAGAATCGGCCGGGGGTATGGGAACCTGTTGGCCTACGGAAATTTTCCGGTACCGGACAGCCCCGGGAAATTCGTCATGCCCTTTGGTCTGTATACAGGGGGAAAAAAAGAGGATTTTGATCCCACGGTGATTAGGGAACATGTCCATTACTCATGGTTTTTGCAGGACCGGCCAAGGCACCCTTCAGAAGGGGAGACCGACGCAGAGCCTGATAAAGCAGGGGCATATTCCTGGGTGAAGGCTCCCCGGTATAACGGCCGGCCCTTTGAGACAGGTCCGTTGGCCAACCTGTGGATGAAAGGAGAATATACAAACGGTATATCAACCATGGACAGATTGGTAGCCAGGGCCATTGAAGCCAGGTTTGTAGCGGTTCTGATGAAACAATGGCTCAAGGAAATAGAAATAGGGAAACCGGTATACCAGCCCTTCGAACTGCCTGACAGGGAGTCTGAGGGTGTAGGATTTACCGGGGCTATGAGGGGCGCCCTTGCCCACTGGGTCAGGTTCAGGGGCAGCAAGATACTACATTACCAGATAATAACCCCCTCTGCCTGGTACTGCTCACCCAGGGATGACAATGGTATGAGGGGGCCAATTGAAGAAGCCCTTGTAGGCACACCGGTGGCCGATGTCAGCAACCCGGTTGAGGTGGGCCGGGTTGCCCGTTCCTTTGACCCATGCCTGGCCTGTGCTGTCCACCTGGTTAGGATTGAGGGCAACAGGCTTAAATTCAGGAACGAATCCATCTGAGGAGTGGTGGTTTATGTCTGACAAAGTCATGATACAATCAGGATTTAACAGAATTTTCCACTGGCTGATGTTCCTGAGTATAATGCTGCTGCTGATATCAGGGTTTTATATCCATAATCCCTTTAACCTGGGTGTCCTCCTGGATATGGGAACCAATGTCCTGGTTCAGCTGGCGGCGGGATTTTTTGCGTCAGCTGTATTTGCCGGGTGGGTCTATTATTACCTGGTTACCGGCTCCTACACGGATGTCTGGTTCAGGATACAGGACATAGCAGACTTCAGGGGCTTGATGAAATATTATTTTTTTTTGGAAGAAAAGCCTCCTGTCCACGGCAAATACAATGCCGGGCAGAGGCTTATATTTACAAGCTGGTTCTTTGTATTTATTTTTATGTTTCTAACCGGACTGGCTTTGTACATGATGAATTATAACAATATAATACCATTTGGGATAATACCGCAAAAGATAAGGTTATATCATTTCCTTGGCGCCCTTTGGTTTCTGGGGACAGTCCCGCTGCATATTTACCTGGCGCTGACAGAAGACCCGGCAAAGCTGCAGGCGATATTTACCGGATGGATAAGGAAGAAATTTTAATCCGCTGTTAAGGGGAACCTAATGGCAACCATGGTGCCCTGGGGGCCGGTGTCTATATTGATTAAAGCGTTATGCCTGGCAGCGATGCTGTAACATACAGCAAGTCCGAGGCCCGTGCCGTTTTCCTTTGTGGTAAAGAAAGGTGTCCCTATTTTGTCCAGGACTTCCGGATCAATTCCTTTACCGTTGTCTCTGACCGCCAGCACCACATCTTTTCCTTCAGTATAGGTCATTATAATCAGTTGTCCACCGGTCTGCATAGCCTCTAAACCATTACGAACCAGGTTTAACAGGAGCTGGCGGATTTCATTTTCATCAAACAACAGGTCAGGAATGTCCCCGAGATCTTTGTTAAGATGTTTATTGACCATTACAGCATCGGCCTGAATCAGCGGGAACAGCGCCTCAATCACATGATTCAGATTATGTACCCTGCAATCCAGGGCTTTATCCTTGGCCAATGACAGAAACTCCTTGATAATGGAATTTGCCCGGTCCAGTTCTTCAATCATAAGTCCGAAATAATCTGCATAGACAATGCATTCCTTTTTGCCGGACAGCATTTGAAGAAAACCGCGTACAGTGGTCAGGGGATTCCTGATTTCGTGACCGATTCCGGCAGCCATTTCCCCCACAAGGTTCAGCTTGTCCAGGCGGGTTATTTCATTTTCCAGGCGCTTGCGTTCGGTAATGTCATTGATTGCGGCCAGCAGGCATCGTTTGCCGTTGATATTGAGTACTTCAGCAGAGAATAAACCGGTGCGTTTCTGACCTGCTTTGGTCAGATAGGTTACTTCCAGGGAGTTAAGCGGGTTCCGTTTCCGGATCAGTGCCTGTAACCTGGTCCGTTCATCTGCATCAGCCAGGAGATTGATATCTGAAAATGTACATCCCATTATTTCTTCCCTGGTATAACCTGTGTAACGGACAAAGTTTTCGTTGATATCAATAAACTTCCCGTCATCCAGTGATATGATTATATTTATTACGGGGCTGGCATTAAAGGATTTGGCGAAACGTTCCTCCGACAGGCGCAGGGCCTTTTCGGTTTCCCGGTGTTTCTCTATTTCCCGGCGGAGTTGTTCATTGGTTTTAACCAATTCCTTTGTGCGCTCCCTGACCAGTTCTTCCAGATGGTCATGGTGGATTTTTAATTTCGTTTCACTCTCCAGCCGGGCCTTTTTATCAAGAGTTTGTTCAGTCACGTCAACAACCGTCAGTATTATACCCAGGGGTTTTCCGTCAGGACCGTCAACCCTTCTGATCTCCCAGTCCGCATAAAAGGGCTTTCCGGTATCTTGTTTTAACCGGGGGGCCCATTCCCTGGCATTATATTTTTCACCGGTTTTAAGGGTATGACGGAATTGGGCCACTAGGTCACCGGCAGTTTCAGGCCCAAAATGCTGATATAGTATTTCTTCCAGGGACCTGCCTGTCAATTCCCCGGATTCAAGGCCGGTAATCATGGCCGCATGGGTGTTTACTTCCCGGAACCGGATTTCACAATCCAGAAAAGCGATTCCCACCGAGGCTTGCTCAAGAAGGGTCTGCAGGGACGCGGCATGATTATGAAGGGTATCATAGAGCCGGGCATTGTTTAAAGCCATGGAAACGGAAGCCCCGAGCTTGAGAGCAAAGTCCTTCTGGGCATCGGGAAAATATACTTGTTTAGAAGTATAGATAAATGACAGCACTCCGGCAGCTTCTTCTTTTATTATTAGCGGGATAGCAAGCAGAGAGCGGATTTCGCATTTCTTTGCCGGAGCCAGTTCCGCCCTGCTGTCATTATACAGGTCTTCAATAACCACAGGTTCTTTAGTTTTTGCGCAGAAGCCTAAAATCCAAGTATTCTCCTCATTAAGACACATTCCCAGGAACTCCGGGTCCAGGCCGTGAATATACCGGAGAATCCACTGCTCATTTTCCAGGAGGGCTACACATGCGCTGTCACAACCCATTATTTTAACGGATTTTACTATTACCCGGGCCATTATCTCATCAAAATCCAGGGTTGAAGTTACTGCTGCATTAATATCGTTCAGTGCGTCACTGAACTCTTTCTCCCGTATTTTTTCGGTAATATCATGTAATACTGACACAGCTCCGGCAATTTGCCCAAGATTATCATAGACAGGCCCTCCTCCGGTCAGGAGAGTTCTTTCCCTGCCGCTTTTCTCACGGACCAGCATTTCGATATCACCGGTAATTTCTTCGTAACGTATGGCCCGGACGAGGGGAAGCCTGTCAGGGGGGAAGGGGGTATTATCAGGCAGGTGTATCGTATAACCACCCCGTGGGCCGTAAGCATTGCCGGTAACTTCACCTCCCAGCATTTCATTGGCTGCGGGGTTGGCCAGGATAATGGAACCGGTCTCGTCAGATACAATCACTCCGGCGGGCATGGTGTTGATCAGGGTGCTTAAGAAGTTATTCTGTCTGGCGTAAGAAGTATGACCCGGGATTACATCTATATGCCTGTTTTCCCTGACCTGACGGCGGATCCTGATTAATTCCCGGGCGATACGGTCATTAATAGAATTCTCTTTTAACATTGATACCTCCGTGGTACTAACCTTTTTAATAATTATCATTGAAATATGATAACATGATAAGGGCTGAAAGTCTCGTTTTATATGTCGACAGTTGAGCCGTATATTTGTCGAAGGATGTATTTTTTTAGCGTGGAACGAAAGGGAGGAATCTAATGCATACTGTCGAAGTAACAAAAGTTACGTTTTTACAGCATGGTGTAAAATTGATGTAGCTGCCTCTTGCATTTTTATGCAATAATAATGTATAATTATAAATTATTAGAGATTGATCACCATTGAAAAATTTTTAGGGAGATGAACAAAATGATTAAAGCGGGGATAATCGGTGCTACCGGCTATACAGGAGCGGAGCTGGTGAGGATACTGTCGGGCCACCGGGAAACGGAGCTGGCAGGATTGACTTCGCAAAGTTACAGCGGCCAAGGATTTGGCAGTGTTTTTCCCAGCGCTGCCGGTTTTAATGACCTGGTCCTGGAACCGCAGGATGCCGGGAAACTGGCGGAACGATGTGATATAATATTCACGGCACTGCCTCACGGTATTTCCATGGAAGTTGTCCAGGAAGTGGTCAATAAAGGGAAAAGGGTCATTGACCTGGGAGCTGATTACCGGTTTGACCGCATAGATGTTTATGAAAAGTGGTACAAGGTCAGCCACAAGACACCGGAACTTGCCGCTAAGTCTGTTTACGGCCTGCCTGAAATTCACCGGGAAGAGGTTGAAAAAGCCGTTGTAATAGGGAATCCGGGATGTTATCCAACCAGCATAATTTTGGGTTTGGCCCCCTTGTTGAAGAATCACCTTATTAACACCGATACAATTATTGCTGACTCCAAATCGGGGATATCAGGCGGGGGAAGGGGATTAAACCTGGCATTCCATTATTCTGAGTGCAACGAAAATTTTAAAGCCTATAATATAGGTGTCCACAGGCATACCCCGGAAATAGAGCAGGAACTGGGCAAACTGGCCGGGGAAGACATTACCGTATCTTTTACTCCACACCTGGTCCCTATGACCAGGGGAATACTCAGCACTGTTTATGCCACCCTGACCGAAGTAAAAACAACAGAAGACCTTCTCGAACTTTATGATGAGTTTTATAATGATGAGTTCTTTATACGCATCCACCCCCGGGGGCAGTATCCCCAGACCAAGTGGGTCTATGGGTCTAACTTCTGTGATATCGGCCTGACCGTTGACCCGAGGACAAACAGGGTGGTAGTTGTCTCAGCTATTGATAACCTGGTCAAAGGCGCTTCGGGCCAGGCTGTCCAGAATATGAATATACTGTTCGGGCTGCCGGAGAAAACGGGTCTGGATTATGTACCGGTTTTCCCCTAGTTATACACAATATATCAAGGAAGGAACTGACTGAAATGGACGGATTTAAACATGTTACAGGAGGGGTCACATCTCCGCCGGGGTTTAAAGCCAGCGGTGTGAAGGCCCATATAAAATATGACCGAAAAGACCTGGCCGTGATTGTATCAGAGGTTCCGGCTGCTGCTGCAGCAGTATTTACCACAAACAGGATAAAGGCAGCGCCGGTCCTGGTTTCATCCAGGCACCTGGCAGACGGCACAGCCCGTGCCATAGTGGTTAACAGCGGTTGTGCAAATGCGTGTACGGGACAGAAGGGCATGGAAGATGCCCTGGAAATGGCCCGGATTACTGCCGGCTGCCTGAAATGTAAGCCTGATGACATATTTATAGCTTCTACAGGTGTAATCGGCCAGCAGCTTCCAATGGAGCGGCTTATCTCCGGGATAAAGGATGCGGTGAAAAACTTGAGCCGCAGGGGCGGGCATGATGCCGCCGAAGCAATTATGACCACTGATAAGGTCCCCAAAGAAACTGCAGTAAGTTTTGAACTGGACGGAAAAACTGTCACCATTGGCGGGATGGCTAAGGGTTCAGGGATGATACACCCCAATATGGCTACCATGCTGGCATTCCTTATGAGTGACGTGAATATTGACTCTCAGTTACTCAGAAAGGCCCTGAAATATGCTGCTGACAGGTCATTTAACTGTGTAACAGTGGATGGTGACACCAGTACCAATGATTCACTGGTCATCCTGGCCAACGGGCTGGCCGGCAACAGGAGGATTGAATCCGAAGATGAGGGTTTTCAGGTGTTTAGGGATGCCTTGACAGAGGTTTGCAGCACCCTGGCCCGGATGATTGCCCGGGATGGTGAAGGGGCCACAAAGCTGGTCGAAATCCGGGTGAGGAACGCTCCTTCTTTTGCCGATGCCAGGAGTGTGGCCATGGCGGTAGCCAATTCCAGCCTGGTGAAGACGGCTATTTTCGGGGAAGATGCCAACTGGGGCAGGATTATATGTGCCGTGGGTTATTCTGGTGTCGAAGTTGATCCGGATAAAATAGATATTTTTATCGGAGATGAAAAGGTTGCGGAAAACGGCGCGGCAACCGGGTTTAGTGAGGAAAATGCAAAGAAGGTCCTGGAGAAGGATGAAATAACCATTTTGATTGACCTGCATTTGGGTGATGCTGAAGCTTTAGCCTGGACCTGTGATTTCTCATATGACTATGTTAAGATTAATGCCGACTACAGGACTTAGTTCCCTTGGGGGTAAGAGAAATGAACATTTCCCGGGTTTTATACCTGGCCCGGTACTATGCCGGGGCAAAGTTTCTTAATGATAAACGGCCCATATTGGCAGGGATGAAGCTGACCCACCGCTGTACCCTGAAGTGCCGGCAGTGCCCGTACTGGCAGAGGCCGGTGCCTGACCTGGAATGGTCCGGGATAAAGGGGTTGATCCCGCATTTATACAGGCGGGGAATAAGGGTCCTGATCCTGGAGGGAGGGGAACCCCTTCTGTGGAAAGACGGTAACTACGGAGTTAACGATATTGTAAGGGAAGCAAAGAAATACTTTTTTTGTGTGGGAGTGACAACCAATGGCACCCTGCCCATCGATGTGGAAACAGATATCGCCTGGGTCAGTGTCGACGGGCTCAGGGATACCCATGACCGCCTTCGGGGCAAATCCTTTGACAGGATAACGGAAAACATCCGGAATTCAACTCACCCCAGGATATTTGCCAATATAACCATCAACCGGCTGAACCTGGGGGAAATACCCGATGTTGTCAGGTTTCTGTCCCCAATGGTAAAAGGGATTACAATCCAGTTTTTTTATCCTTACCCCGAGAGTGAGGACCTGCTGATTACCTGGGAGGAGCGGGCCAGGATACTCGACACCCTTATCGGGCTGAAAAAAGAAGGATATCCCGTCAGTGATTCCATACTGGCCCTGGAAGCCCTGAAAAAGAACAGGTGGACCTGTGAACCGTGGATGATTGCCAATATCGAACCTGACGGCACCTTTAACCAGGGGTGTTATTTACAAAACCGAACCACTGACGACAATCCTTGTAAACTATGTGGATTTGCAGCCCATACCGAGATATCCCTGGCCTACCAGCTCCATTGGAGCGCTATAATGGCGGGAAAGGAAATACTGGGGATATTCTGAGGACGGGGGATTTATTAGTACAGGGCGAAACCAGGGAAGAGCTGATTTATAATATAGTGTCCCTTTACCTGGCAGCAAGGTGAAAGGAATGATGAAGGTTGTCCAAAAAGGATATGGGGCCTGACCGGTGTGAAGAGATACTTCAAAATGCAGAAACCGGTTACCTGGCTATGTCCCTCAATGATCGCCCCTACTGTATCCCTTTCAACTTCTGGTATGACCGGGACAGGTCGAGAATATATATCCATACCGGATTGGCAGGGATGAAGTGGGATATTATAACCGGAAACCCGTCTGTTTGTTTCACCGTGGCTGTGCCGGGCCGTAAGAGGACCGGAGAAAGCCCCTGCAGTTACTCATATGAATTTGAAAGTGTAATTGTTTACGGCAAGGCATTTCTAGTTGACAACCGGGATGAAACCGTTGATTCCCTGAACAGGCTGATCGACAAGTACCGGGAGGGCCCTGCCGGGCAGATTCCTGAAGATAAACTGACCAAACTCAGGATGCTGAGGATAGATATTGAAAAGATTACCGGAAGACAGAATCGTCAGAGGAGTGAATAATATGAACAACGCGGTTGAAAAAGCGGGGATTCTGATAGAAGCCCTGCCTTATATAAGGAAGTTTTACGGAAAAACGGTGGTCATAAAATACGGCGGCCATGCCATGGTCAATGATGACCTGAAACAGGCGGTCATCAAAGATGTCATCCTGATGAAACTTATCGGCATCAACCCGGTGATAGTACACGGGGGAGGCCCGGAAATCACCGGCATGCTTAAGAGGCTTGACATACAATCCCAGTTTGTGGGAGGGTGCCGGGTTACCGATTCAGCCACCATGGAGATAGTGGAAATGGTGCTGGTGGGCAAAATCAACAAGGAAATCGTGGCCCTGATTAACAGGCACGGGGGTAAAGCAGTGGGCCTTTCGGGCAAGGATGCAAACCTCATCCAGGCTGCCAGGAAACTGGGTAAGTCTTATGACAGTGAAGGGAATCAACAGATGCATGACATCGGCTTTGTGGGAGATGTGACCAAAATTAACCCGGAGATAATTGAAACAGTCACCGCCAAGGGGTATATCCCTGTTGTTGCCCCGGTGGGAGTGGGAGATGAGGGGGAAAGCTACAATATCAATGCCGATTATGTGGCCGGGGAAATAGCGGCTGCCCTGAATGCCGGCAAACTGATCCTGCTTACTGATGTGGAAGGTATCTTTGAGGACTATAATGATAAGTCCACCCTGATATCCGAGTTAAGGCTGGATGAAGTTGAAGAAAAGATTTCCCGGGGGGTCATCAGTGAAGGGATGATTCCCAAGGTGGAATGCTGTGTCAAGGCAATAAAAGGCGGAGTGAATACTACCCATATCCTGGACGGGAGAATCCCTCATTCTATTTTACTGGAGATGTTCACTGACCAGGGAATCGGAACAATGGTAGGAGGAAAAGCACAATGAATACAAATGAGATAATAGAAAAAGGGCAAAAATTTGTGATGAATACATATGGAAGACTCCCTTTAGCGCTGGTAAAGGGTGAAGGGGCGTTTGTCTGGGATGCCGGCGGCAACAAATACCTGGATTTTGTTGCCGGGCTGGCGGTTAATTCTCTGGGACACTGCCATCCAAAGGTTGTGGAAGCCATCAGGGAACAAGCCGGGACCCTGATGCATGTGTCCAACCTGTATTGGATAGAACCCCAGGTGAGACTGGCAGAACTCCTGGTGGAGAACTCGGCCCTGGATAAAGTCTTTTTCTGCAACAGCGGCGCCGAGGCCATTGAAGGGGCTATTAAACTGGCCCGTAAATATGCCAGAAAATACCTTGGCCCTGATAAATATGAGTTCATTACCATGGAAAAATCCTTTCACGGCCGGACCCTGGCGGCTATAACAGCAACCGCCCAGCCAAAGTACCAGGAAGGCCTTGACCCCCTGCCCCAGGGATTCAAATATGTCCCCTTTAACGATTTTCCAGCCCTGGAACAGGCGATATCACCCAATACGTGTGCTGTCCTGATGGAACCTGTGCAGGGGGAAGGCGGCGTAAATACTGCTGATTACGAATATATGCAGCAGGTAAAAAAGCTTTGTGATGACCACAA
Organism: Firmicutes bacterium HGW-Firmicutes-14; assembly: GCA_002840275.1. GTDB lineage: Bacteria > Bacillota > Thermincolia > Thermincolales > UBA2595 > W-Firmicutes-14. Next base: position 46,134 of record PHAB01000018.1, on the reverse strand, counting down.
TCTGCTGCTCATTTTTGATGAGGTCCAGTGCGGGCTGGCCAGGACCGGAAAACTCTTTGCCTATGAGCATTACGGGGTCATACCTGATATAATGACCCTGGCCAAGGCGGTAGCCGGAGGTTTTCCCATGGGAGTCCTGCTGGCCCGGGAAAAGGTTGCAGCCTGTTTCGGCCCCGGGGACCATGCATCCACTTTTGGCGGAAACCCCCTGGCTGCTGCCGCTGGATGTGCTGCTGTGAGCATACTTACCGATAAAAAATTCCTGGCACAGACAGCGGAAAAGGGCCGGTATTTTGAAGAAAAGTTATACGGTTTAAAAGAGAAGTATTCCTTTATCACTGATGTGAGAGGTAAAGGGTTAATCCTGGGGATGGGCATAAGTGTTGACGGTAAGGAGATTGTGGAGGCCTGCCGGGCCCGGGGACTGCTCATAAACTGTGTGGGCTCAAATGTGCTGCGGTTTATCCCGCCCCTGGTCATAACCCGGGAGGATATCGATAATGCCGTGAAAATAATTGATACCGTCCTTTCTGAAATACCTTCTGAAAATCAATCCTAAAGACTGCATATTATAAGTTTCCATATCGGGGATTAATATTGAAAAACTGTGCAGGAAAAGATAAACTAATACCGTACGGGAGGTAATGAAATGGGTATTTCCAAGACCGGTCTTGGGGGTAAGGACCTGATAGCCCTTTACTCCCTGGGCAGGGAACAGATAACCGAGATTCTTGAAGTTGCGGCCAGGCTGAAGGATGAACAGAAAAGGGGAATTTCCCACCCAATTCTAACCGGCAAAACCCTGGCCATGATATTTACCAAGTCCTCTACCAGGACCCGGGTATCATTTGAAGTCGCCATGCACCAGCTGGGTGGATACCCGCTGTTCCTAAGCGGCCAGGAACTGCAGCTGGGGCGGGGGGAAACAATAGCCGATACGGCCATGGTCATGTCCCGGTATGTAGATGGAATTATGATCAGGACCTTCGCCCATTCCGATGTGGAGGAACTGGCCAAATATGCGGAAATTCCGGTAGTCAACGGTCTCACGGACCTGAACCATCCCTGCCAGATTCTTGCCGATTTCCAGACAATTATTGAACATAAGGGAAAGCTTGAGGGTCTGAAGCTGGCATATGTGGGTGACGGCAACAATGTCTGCCACTCCCTTCTCAACGGTTGTGCCAAGGTCGGGATGAATATATCGGTGGCCACACCGGCGGGCTATGAACCTGATCCACGGATAATCAGCCTGGCCGAAGCTGACGCCAAAGCGAGCGGGGCTGTTGTTGAACTCACCGGAGACCCGCTGAAAGCTGTTAAGGATGCGGATGTCATATATACAGATGTCTGGGCCAGCATGGGCCAGGAGGCTGAACATGAGGAACGGTTAAAGATATTTAAGTCCTGCCAGGTTAACACAGAACTGGTCAGAGAGGCCAAACCGGATTACCTGTTTATGCACTGCCTGCCGGCCCACCGCGGGGAAGAAGTTACCGCAGAGGTTATAGACGGGCCTAATTCCGTGGTCTTTGACGAGGCGGAGAACAGGCTGCATGCCCAGAAAGCCGTTTTGGCGCTGATGATGGGGTAGAAAAGACAATTGACAGTTGACAATGGACAATTACTAATGTATAAACACATTAATTATAAAATATTGAAGGGAGTCTGACAGATGTCCAAGAAAGTGGTGCTTGCATATTCGGGAGGGCTGGATACATCAATCATCATCCCGTGGCTGAAAGAAAATTACGGTTACGAAGTTATCGCCATGGCTGCCGATGTCGGCCAGGGCGAGGAACTTGAGCCGTTGAACGAGAAAGCTATAAAGACAGGAGCCTCAAAGATTTACATCGAAGATGTCAAAAAGGAGTTTGTGGAAGAGTTTATCTGGCCCACCCTCAAGGCCCATGCCGTTTATGAGGGGAAATACCTGCTGGGCACCTCTTTTGCCAGGCCCCTGATCGGTAAAAGGCTGGTGGAAATTGCCCGGCAGGAAGGCGCCGAAGCCGTTGCCCATGGCGCTACCGGCAAGGGCAATGACCAGGTAAGGTTTGAGCTGGCTGTCAAGGCTCTGGCCCCGGACCTGAAGATTATTGCCCCATGGAGGGAATGGGATATCCGTTCCCGGGAAGATGCCATAGCCTATGCCGAAGCCAGGGGCATCCCCATCCCGGTTAAAAAAGGACATGCCTACAGCATGGACCGGAACCTGTGGCATCTGAGCCATGAGGGTGAAGACCTGGAAGACCCGTGGAACGAACCAAAGGACAGTATGTTAATGCTTACAGTCCCCCCGGAAAAAGCCCCCGATAAACCCACATATGTGGAACTGGAGTTTGAGCAAGGAATCCCTGTCAGGCTTGATGGAAAGGCTATGGGCGGGGTCAAACTGATTCAGACCCTCAATAAGATTGCGGGAGAAAACGGGGTTGGTATTATCGATATGGTAGAGAACCGGCTTGTGGGCATGAAATCCAGGGGTGTATACGAAACACCAGCCGGCACGGTCCTCTATGCTGCCCACAGGGAACTTGAACTCCTGTGCATCGACCGGGACACACTGCATTATAAGGATCTGGCAGCCCAGCGTTATGCCGAGCTGGTCTATTACGGGGCATGGTATCATCCACTGCGAGAAGCCCTGGACGCCTTTGTCAATATTACCCAAAAAACCGTTACAGGCACCGTGCGGATGAAGCTGTATAAGGGAAGCTGCACCCCCGCGGGCTCCAAGTCACCTTATTCCCTTTATAATGAAGAATTTTCGACCTTCGGCCGTGATGAAGTTTATAACCAGAAGGATGCCGAAGGATTCATCAACCTGTTTGGCCTGCCTTTGAAGGTCAGGGCTATCATGGAGAAAAAAGCAGGGCTCAGGGACTAGCTGGGCGGTTACCAGGCCGGACAGGGACCAGACCTAACAGGCCTGGACCGGACGGGCACTGGACTGGACAGTCACTAACAGATGAAAAGGATGATTAATTGTTATGCTTAGTACACCGGTTTTTGTGGCGCTTATGGCGGTAAGCGGACTGGGCCTTGTGCTGGGGGCGGTCTACCATTTTGTCCCGGAAAAGATTGTAGGCAGGAGGATAAAGGACCACCACCGGGAAACGGCAAGAAAAGACGACGAATTCAGGAAATGGCTGGAGCTGGAAATAAAAACCCAGATAAAAAGATGCCGCCGGCTGGGTATGATTATTGTTATTATTGAAGCCATCTTTATGGCCTACATCATTAATCTCTGGCTGAAAAGTTTCTAAACGCAGGAGGGACACAAAATGAAGCTCTGGGGTGGACGGTTTACAAAGGGCACTGACAAGACAGTAGAGGATTTTCATTCTTCCATTTCTTTTGACCGGAGGCTTTACCGGCAGGATATAAAGGGAAGTATTGCTCATGCCAGGATGCTTGGAAAACAGGGTATAATCCCTCCCCAGGAAGCGGATATAATAATTTCCGGCCTTGAACAGGTCCTGAAGGATATTGAAGCCGGGAAAGCAGAATTCGAAACAGGGGCCGAGGATATTCATATGAATATTGAAAAGCTCCTTACTGAACGTATTGGGGATGTTGGGCGAAAATTGCACACTGCCCGCAGCAGGAATGACCAGGTGGCTTTGGATATCAGGATGTATCTTAAAGAAGAGATTAATGAAACAGCCGGGCTGCTGATTACCCTGGAAGAAACCCTGCTTGACCTGGCTGAAGAACATGCCGGGACATTTATGCCTGGGTATACCCATCTGCAGAGGGCTCAGCCTGTTACTTTCGGACACCACATGATGGCATATTTCCAGATGTTCAAGCGGGATATAGAAAGGCTTTTCGACTGTTATAAACGGACAGACGAAATGCCCCTCGGATCAGGCGCCCTGGCGGGCACCACATTCCCCCTGGACAGGACGGCGGTTGCAGAGGAACTGGGGTTTTCCGGTATTACCGGCAACAGCCTGGACGGGGTCAGTGACCGTGATTTTGCCATTGAATATTGTGCGGCAGCTTCCATTATAATGATGCACCTGAGCCGTTTTTGTGAGGAGATCATTTTGTGGTCATCAGCGGAGTTCCGGTTTATCGAACTTGATGATGCTTATTCCACGGGCAGCAGTATCATGCCCCAGAAAAAGAACCCGGATGTGGCGGAACTGGTCAGGGGCAAAACGGGAAGGGTGTATGGTTCCCTGGCGGCCCTGCTGACGGTGATGAAATCCCTTCCCCTGGCATATAACAAGGATATGCAGGAAGACAAGGAAGCCCTTTTTGATACAGTTGATACTGTAAAAGGGTGTCTCCTTACCTTTACACCAATGATAAAGACTATGAATGTAAGAAAAGAAGCAATGGCCAAGGCTGCCCGGGGCGGTTTTACCAATGCCACCGAGGTTGCCGATTACCTGGCCAAAAAAGGAGTGCCCTTCCGGAAAGCCCATGAGATAGTTGGCAGGCTGGTGCTGGACTGTATCGCCAGGGGGATTGCCCTTGATGAACTGACCCCTGAAGAATACAAAAGAGTCAGTCCGGTTATTGAGACCGATATATTTGAGGCCATAGATATCGAAAATTGCGTAAATGCCCGCAGTATTCCGGGGGGACCTGCTCACCGGGCTGTGATGGAATCCATTGGGAAAGGCCGTGAATGGCTGCAGCAAATCAACAGAGTTCTTACGTCAGGTGGAGTTTTGGACTCCATTTGACGCTAGCTATCGGATAAAGTACATAAAACGGCTTAAAAGCATATACCGCCCGGTAACAGCTCCCACTGCATGGGCTGCTGCCCGGGCGGTATTTTAACGTTTATCAGCCGGTCACATTTATGAGCAATTATAAGCCAATCATAAGCTTATCACACAGTAATTATAGTCGATTTCATATCCGTCCGGGGTGACCAGCTGGACGAGGTATTTCAGGCTGTTGTTTTTGGCTGGGATTTCTCCGGAAGTACTTTTGACAAGGGCCCGTTTATCAAAGGCTATTACCTGTATCCCTGTCCTTGAAGGGACTCCGGCTAAAACTACCTGGTTGTCCCAAAGGAAGGCATCACTGACCTGGTGGTTAAATACTATCACCGCCACAGTATTCCCCGGTTCACCGTTAAATACCGGCAGACTCACCTCCCGGAAAAGCTCGGCAGTTCCGCTGGTATGCATGGTTTCCTTCCACAGGACCTCTGTGCCGGGGGATATAAACAGGCGATGGTACGAATTCTGAACCAGGTTGGGGATACTTTGTGCCTGCCCGTTTTCACTGTGCCAGTACGGCTGATAATCAGGCCTGACCCATTCAGGGTCTTCATACACTATGTCAAATTCCAGGATGCTTCCTTCTTCCATCACACTCTGGACCGGCATTGCCCCTGCTGCATGTCTGCCCTGATCAGGTCTGCCCTGGTCAGGTGTCACAATCTTTACCGGAACAGCAGGTTCGAGCCTGGCCAGCCTGTTTTTTAAACCACGGATTTCCCGGGTCAGCCGCTCGGTTTCTGTTACCTGGTTTTCCGTTACCGGCTGAATACTTACACTGGGTTTTTCCCGGCTGAGGGCAAATGCCGTGAAGGCAATAAAGATTACTATAAGGTAGACAATAAACCTGGGCCTGTCCGGCAGGTATTTGGTCTTATCCATAGGATTAATCACCTCATTTAGAGGATAGTCATATATTCCGTTATTTATACCTGCAGACCCTGATAAGGGGGACAATTTCTAATTGAAATGCAGGCGTGATAGGTATATACTTATAAAGTAGATTTTTTATAAGGTGACTTATTTTTTATTTTGGGAGAGGTGTAAGAAGTGAAAATCGTGGTACAAAAATTTGGGGGTACTTCTGTGGCAACCCCTGAAGGACGGGCCAAAGCAGTTGAAAGGATAATCTCTGCCAGGGAACAGGGTTTTCAGCCTGTAGTTGTTGTTTCAGCTATGGGCAGGAAGGGTGAGCCTTATGCCACCGATACCCTGATTGACCTGGTGAAAAATATACATACTGATGTTGCCCCAAGGGAAATGGACCTGTTGATTTCCTGTGGTGAAGTAATTTCTACCGTGGTTATGGCTACCGCACTAAGGAACCGGGGATACAGGGCTGTAGCCCTGACCGGGGCCCAGGCCGGGATCCGCACTGACGGTAACCATGGCAATGCCAGGATCATGGAGATTGACCCGGAATATATAAATAGACATTTGGCTCAAGACAGGATTGTGATTGTTGCCGGATTTCAGGGTATCTGTGAGGACGGCAGTGTTACAACCCTTGGCCGGGGTGGCAGTGATACGACTGCTACTGCGCTGGGCGCCGCCCTTCAGGCGGAATATGTAGAGATATATACCGATGTGGATGGGGTCATGACCATTGATCCCAGACTGGTACCTGATGCCGCAATAATGAAGGATATTTCATACAGGGAGATATGTGAGATGGCCAATCAGGGGGCCAAGGTAATCCACCCAAGGGCAGTGGAAGCCGCTATGAGCGGGAAAATTCCCATCAAGATAAAGAATACCTTCTCTGATGCAGAAGGGACCCTGATAGCCGAACATGTGGCAGAACGGGTCATCACAGGTCTGGCCCACCTGTCAGATATAACCCAGGTCAAGGTAGGGCCTCTTGACGGCGGAGATGTACAGATGGCTAAGGTAAAAGTCCTCAAAACCATGGCTGAGGCCCGTATTAGTATTGATATGACCGGTGTGGCGCCGAATTCAATTTTCTTCATCATTAAAGGTGAGGATACCGGGCGGGCTAAAGCGGCCCTGCAGAAAGCCGGGTACAATACTACGGTGGACCCGGGATGTGCCAAGGTATCGGTGATCGGCGCCGGGATGGAAGGTGTTCCCGGGGTTATGGCAGATATCATGGAATCTCTTGACAAGGCAGGAATAACCGTTCTTCAAACCTCTGATTCTGATATTACCATTTCTTTCCTGATTAAAGAATCCGATTTATCAAAGGCAATACAGATCCTGCATGATGATATTGAGTTGGGGAAAATATAAATTTTGTAAAAATACCTTGACACATGTAAGGTGAATTTTGTATACTAGATTCAATATATTCCTAGAAATAATATTTAATAAAATGGTAATGAAGGGGAATTTATACACTTGAACAGGGCCTCAGAGAGCCGGGGCAGCTGAAAACCGGCGCCGGATGTGTATAATTGCTCACCCCGGAACTGAGGGCTGAACGGCATGGCTTGTGTTGCTCAGTAGGTTTCTCCGGTACAGACCGTTATCATGTGTGCGTGACACGTAAAGTGGCCGGTTGTTTGGGACTTAGTTTGCGAATGAACGGCAAGCAGGGTGGTACCGCGGAAGGTTAGACCTCTCGTCCCTGATAGGAGTCTATCAGGGTGAGGGGTTTTCTATTATCCGACTGACGCCAAGAACTCTTTTGACTGGCAGGGTTAGCGGCTGGTGACAGGTTGAACAGCCCTAAATAAAGACAAGATGAAAATTTGCAGTGTCTTTGTCCCGATGCCTTTGTGGATGCAAGTAAACCACAAAGGCTGCATAGTATTTGGGTTACAGCGGAGAATACTTTTTGGGGAGGGGTTTCAAGTGAGAAGTGATGCAGTAAAAAAAGGTTTGGAAAAGGCGCCCCACCGCTCCCTGTTTAAAGCGATGGGCTATACAGATGAGGAATTAGCGAGACCGTTTATAGGGATCGTTAACTCTCAAAATGAAGTAGTGCCGGGACACATCCATCTGGATATCATTGCCGAAGCCGTTAAGGCCGGGGTCAGAATGGCAGGGGGCACCCCTGTCGAATTCCCGGCAATCGGTGTTTGTGACGGGATAGCCATGAACCACTCCGGGATGAAATATTCCCTGGCCAGCAGGGAAATTATTGCCGATTCAATCGAAATTATGACCCAGGCCCATGCCTTTGACGGCCTGGTACTGATCCCCAATTGTGATAAGATTATTCCGGGGATGCTGATGGCTGCTGCACGCCTGAACATACCCTCAATAGTTGTAAGCGGCGGACCTATGCTCACCGGCAGATACCAGGGCCGGGATGTTTCGTTAAGCAACATCTTCGAGGGTGTGGGGGCTGCCCGCGGAGGCAGGATTACAGAGGAAGAACTGGCCGAGATGGAAGAAGCCGTATGTCCTGGCTGCGGTTCATGTGCAGGAATGTTCACTGCCAATACCATGAACTGCCTGACCGAAGTGCTGGGTATGTCCCTGCCGGGAAGCGGGACCATTCCGGCTGTTACGGCAGCCCGGAAAAGGCTGGCCAAACAGACCGGAATGAAAATCATGGAACTGGTTGGGAAAAATATCAAGGCCCTTGACATCATGACCCGGGAATCATTTAATAATGCTATAGCTGCCGATATGGCTCTTGGGGGATCAACCAATACTGTCCTTCACCTGCCCGCGATTGCTCATGAATGTGGTATTGAACTGGAGCTTGATGTGTTTAGGGAATTAAATGAAAAGACTCCTCATTTGTGTAAGCTGAGTCCGGCCGGCTCTCACCATATCCAGGATCTGGACGAGGCAGGCGGGATACCGGCCGTAGCAGCCGAACTGGCCAAAAAAGACATCCTCTGTCTTGACCGGCTGACAGTTACCGGCCGGACACTGGGGGAAAACATCGAAGGCAGGAAGATACTCAATCCCGAAGTGATCAGGCCCCTTGACAACCCTTATAGTGAGAAGGGCGGTCTGGCCATTTTGAGGGGGAATATAGCCCCGCTGGGGTCAGTGGTCAAGGAAGCCGCAGTGGCGCCTGAAATGCTCTGTCACAAAGGACCGGCCAGGGTATTTGAATCTGAGGAAGAGATTGTCCAGGCTCTTGTTGAAGGTAAGATAAACAAAGGTGATGTAATCATTATCCGTTATGAAGGGCCCAAGGGAGGTCCGGGGATGAGGGAGATGCTTACTCCTACAGCCATGGTGGCAGGCCTGGGCATGGATAAGGACGTGGCCCTGATTACCGACGGTCGTTTTTCCGGCGCCACCAGGGGGGCATCCATAGGGCACGTTTCCCCTGAAGCAGCGGAAGGAGGGCCTATAGCAGCCGTGCGTGAAGGAGATATTATTGAAATAGACATTCCCAACTGCCGCCTGAATGTTCTTATCAGTGACGAGGAGCTGCAAACCCGTCTTGCAGGGTGGCAGCCCCGCGAACCCAGAGTCAAAAAAGGGTACCTGGCGCGTTATGCCAAGCTGGTTACTTCAGCCAGTACAGGTGCAGTCCTAAAAGACGGTTAATGACGGAGGTGGACAAAGTGCAGTTATCAGGGGCGGAAATAATCATTAAGAGCCTTAAGGAAGAAGGCGTGGAAGCTATTTTTGGATATCCGGGAGGGCAGATTCTGCCATTCTATGATGCCTTGTACGATTCCGGCCTGAAGCATTACCTGGTGCGGCATGAACAGGGCGCTGCCCATGCAGCGGACGGTTATGCAAGAGCTACCGGAAAACCCGGGGTATGTGTTGCCACTTCAGGACCCGGGGCTACTAATCTGGTAACAGGTATTGCCAATGCATATATGGATTCTGTACCTATTATAGCCCTTACAGGACAGGTGCCATGTGGAATGCTGGGGAAAGACTCCTTCCAGGAAGCGGATATTACGGGTATCACCCTTCCCATAACCAAACACAATTACCTGGTCAATGACGTCAAAGACCTGGCCAGGACTATAAAGGAATCGTTTCATATAGCTACCACCGGACGGCCCGGTCCCGTTTTAATCGACCTTCCCAAAGATGTCCAGGTGGCCAAAACCAAATTTAAGTACCCGGAAGATGTAAGCTTGAAGGGATATAAACCTATCCTTAAAGGAAACAAGGGCCAGATTGGGCAGGCAGCCAAACTGATTGGAAATGCCAAAAGGCCGGTGATTTACTGCGGGGGAGGAGTGATAGTATCAGGGGCCAATGCTGAACTCTTCAGGCTGGCGGAACTTACCCTGAGCCCTGTGACAACTACCCTTTTGGGTAAGGGGGCATTCCCGGAAACCCATCCCATGTCCCTGGGTATGCTGGGTATGCATGGTACCAAGGCGGCAAACTATGCTGTCAGTGAATGTGACCTGCTGATTGCTGTTGGGGCAAGGTTTGATGACCGGGTGACAGGCAAAATTGACGAGTTTGCTGCAAAAGCCAGGGTAATACATATAGATGTGGACCCGGCTGAAATCGGTAAAAACGTCAAAGTTGACGTACCTATTGTCGGGGACGTGAAAAAAGTCCTGGCCCAGCTGAACGAAAAACTCGAACAGCAGCTTTCAGGTGAATGGCAGGATAAGATTGCCCAGTGGAAAGAAAAACATCCATTGTCATATGGGGCGAATGGAAAACTAAAACCACAGTTTATAATTGAACAAATATATGAAGTAACCAGGGGAGATGCTATAATTGTAACAGAAGTCGGGCAAAACCAGATGTGGGCCGCCCAGTATTACAAGTATACGAGACCGCGGACGTTTATTTCGTCCGGAGGACTGGGTACAATGGGATACGGACTGCCGGCTGCCATCGGTGCCCAAGTGGGGTGCCCCGATTCTGTGGTGATTGACATTGCGGGTGACGGGAGTATTCAGATGAACATCCAGGAGCTGGCCACAGCTGTGCACTATAATATCCCGGTGATAGTTGTCATCCTGAACAATAACTTCCTTGGCATGGTGCGGCAGTGGCAGGAAATATTCTATGACCGCAGGTACTCATATACAGAAATAACGGGCCCGGATTTTGTGAAACTGGCGGAAGCTTATGGGGCTGTTGGCCTCCGGGTTACGGAACCCAATGAAGTTAAGCCCGCCCTGAAAAAAGCTATCGAGGCCAAACGCCCGGTACTTATAGATTTTGTTGTAGAGCGGGAAGAAAACGTATTTCCTATGGTTCCCCCGGGCGGCGCGATCCACAAGATGTTAGGAGGTTAGAGCTATGAGGCATATCCTTGCTGTACTGGTGGAAAATAATCCCGGTGTACTGACCCGGGTGGCAGGCCTTTTCAGCCGGCGTGGTTACAACATTGACAGCCTGACTGTCGGGCGGACGGAAAACTCCAATATATCAAGAATGACAATCGTTGTTTCCGGGGATGACCTGGTACTGGAGCAGGTTACCAAACAGTTGCACAAACTTATTGATGTTATCAAAATAAATGATATAACCTCTGAACAGTATGTAGACCGGGAACTGGTGCTTATCAAGGTAGGCGCAGATCCCACCGTCCGGGGCGAAATAATGCAGATTGTCGATATTTTCAGGGCCCGGATTGTGGATATTGGGCGTAAGACCCTGATCATCGAATGTACCGGTGATGAGGATAAAATCAGTGCGGTGATTGAGTCCCTTATTCCGTTTGGCATCAAGGAACTGGTGCGTACCGGTAAGGTTGCCATGCTGAGGGGACAAAAATTTACTTCTATAAACGATAACAAGGAGGATGATAACTAGTGGTAAAAATGTATTATGACAGTGATGCTGACCTAAACCTGCTAAAGGATAAGACTATTGCCGTGATAGGCTATGGCAGCCAGGGCCATGCCCAGGCCCAAAACCTGAAAGACAGCGGCATGAATGTGGTAATTGGCCTTCGCCGTGACCTGCCGGAATGGGATGCCGCAGTGGAATACGGTTTTGAGGTCATGAGTGTGGCAGAAGCAGCCGAAAAGGCGGATATCATCCAGATACTGGTGCCTGACCAGATTCAGGCCATAGTATATAAAGAGTCGATAGCCCAGCATATGACTGAAGGAAAGGCTCTCTGCTTCTCTCATGGTTTCAATATCCATTTTGGCCAGATCGTACCCCCCGCAAATGTCGATGTCTTTATGATAGCGCCAAAAAGTCCCGGGCACATGGTGCGCAGGATGTATCAGGAAGGCGCCGGTGTTCCGGGTCTTGTGGCCATTCACCAGGATGCCACCGGTAAAGCGATGGATATAGCCCTGGCATATGCCAAGGGGATAGGCTGCACAAAGGCAGGAGTATTTGAAACTTCGTTCAAAGAGGAAACCGAAACAGACCTGTTCGGTGAGCAGGCCGTATTATGCGGCGGGGTAACAGCACTGATTAAGGCCGGGTTTGAAACCCTGGTGGAGGCAGGTTACGCCCCTGAGATGGCATATTTCGAATGCCTGCACGAGATGAAGCTGATTGTCGACCTTATTTATGAAGGCGGCCTGAGCTACATGAGGTATTCCATAAGTGATACTGCCGAATACGGCGACCATGTCACAGGACCCCGTATTATTAACGAAGAAACCAAAGAAGAAATGCGCCAGATACTGTATGAAATACAAACAGGCCAGTTTGCCAGGGAATGGCTCCTTGAAAACAGTGTCAACCGTCCGGTGTTTAATGCTTTGAGAAATGCTGATGCAGAGCACCAGATTGAGGTTGTGGGTAAGAAACTGCGTGAAATGATGCCATGGCTTAAAAAGAAGTAAAACCACCGGTCGCTAAAGCCGCTTTACCATGGCCCGTTGAAACAAAACCAATCTAAGAGTATCAGTGCAGGCCTCTTACTAGTAAGAGGCCTGCCGGGGTAATATGGAAAAGGAGGGGAATGGGATGAAGATGACCGCTGCCGGGGCTTTAATTGAGTGCCTTAAGGAACAGGGTGTGGAAGTCGTTTTCGGTTATCCCGGGGGGAACATACTGCCGGTTTATGATGCTTTATGCCAGTCCTCGGATATAAAACATATCCTGGTCAGGCACGAGCAGGGGGCTGTTCATGCCGCCGACGGTTATGCCCGGGTAACAGGCCGGGTGGGTGTATGTATTGCTACCTCGGGGCCAGGCGCCACAAACCTGGTAACTGGTATAGCCACCGCTTATATGGATTCCATTCCCCTGGTTGTCATTACCGGTCAGGTACCAACCACAATGGTGGGTACCGATGCTTTTCAGGAAGTAGATATAACGGGTATTACCATTCCTATAACTAAACACAATTACCTGGTCAGGGATGCAGCCAAACTGCCTCTGATCATTAAACGGGCTTTTCACATAGCTTCTACAGGAAGGCCGGGGCCTGTACTGATTGACCTGCCCAAAAACGTTCTCCAGCAGGAGATAACTTATACCCAGCCCACCGACCTCAAGCTGCTGGGATATAAACCTACATACAGGGGCCACAAATCCCAGGTAACGACGGCCTGTAACCTCATCAAGCATGCCAGGAGACCGGTAATTTATTCCGGCGGGGGTGTAATTGCTTCAAACGGTTCAGAAGTCCTGACAGAACTTGCCGAACGGATTTCCGCCCCGGTAGTCAGTACCCTCATGGGCCTGGGAGGTATTCCGGGCTGCCACCCTCTTTCCCTTGGGATGCTGGGGCTGCATGGCGCCAGGTATGCAAACATGGCGGTTATGGAGTGTGATGTCCTGGTAGCCCTGGGTGTCCGTTTTGATGACCGGGTGGCGGTGGACTTTTCGTCTTTTGCCCCAAAGGCAAAAATAATCCATGTTGACATAGACCCTGCTGAAATTGGCAAAAATGTCAAAATTGACGTACCGATTGTCGGGGATGTCAGAATGGTCATGGAAACTATGCTGGGACAGCTGGCGGCCCAAAAAGAGGAGCAGTGGCTGGCTCATATAGAAGAATTAAAGAAAAAGTATCCCCTTAAATATGAACAGGGAACAGGGCTAAAGCCCCAGTCAATCATTGAAACCATCAGGGAGCTGACCTCCGGGGAAGCCATAATCGTCACTGATGTGGGCCAGCACCAGATGTGGGCGGCCCAGTATTATAAAGCCAAAAAGCCCCGCACATTTGTCAGTTCCGGAGGCCTGGGGACCATGGGATACGGGCTGCCGGCAGCAGTCGGGGCCAAAGTGGGGGTCCCGGACCGGCCGGTTATTCTTATCACCGGGGACGGAAGCTTCCAGATGAATATGCAGGAATTCGGGACGGCCGTTGAACAGGGTCTTCCCATAAAGGTCATTATTATGAACAACCATTCCCTGGGGATGGTCCGCCAGCTGCAGGAATTTTACTGTGACAGGCGCTATATGGCTACCATCTTCACTAAAAACCCTGATTTTGTTAAATTTGCGGATGTATATGATGCCTTGGGGCTTAGGGTAACCGAAGCTGAAGAGCTGCGTGATACACTGGAAAGGGCCCTTAATTCTGATGGGCCGGTTATTATAGACTGTGTTATAGATCAGGAAGAAAATGTTTATCCAATGGTTCTGGCCGGGCGGCCCCTGAGCCAGTCCATTGACGGCTAAAAACTGGGGGGATCTATTATGGATGACCGGGTGTGGATATTTGATACCACGCTTAGGGACGGAGAACAGTCACCGGGAGTGAGCCTCAATACCCAGGAGAAGCTGGATATTGCCAGACAGCTGCAGAAACTGGGTGTTGATATTATTGAAGCCGGTTTTCCCATAGCTTCTCAGGGAGACTTTGAAGCAGTTAAAAATATTGCTAAAAGTGTCAAGGGTGTTACCATTGCAGGCTTGGCCCGCGCGTCTGTCAAGGATATAGACCGGGCCTGGGAAGCCGTAAAGTATGCGGATCAGGCCCGGATACATACTTTTATAGCCACCTCAGATATTCATCTCAGGCATAAACTTAAGATGTCCCGGGAGCAGGTACTGGAAGCAGCGGTTGCTGCGGTGAAAATTGCCAGACAATACACAGCAGATGTCGAGTTTTCAGCCGAAGATGCCTTCCGCAGTGAACCTGAATTCCTCTGCCGGGTGATTGAAGCCGCTATCAATGCGGGAGCGACAACTGTCAATATACCTGACACCGTGGGCTATGCCACACCGTTTGAATTTGGCGGTTTTATCAGGGATATCAGGGAGAAAGTCTCTAACATTGATAAAGCAATAGTCAGTGTACACTGCCACAACGATCTTGGCCTGGCGGTGGCGAATTCCCTGGCGGCGGTGGCAAACGGCGCCCAGCAGGTGGAATGTACCGTTAACGGTATAGGTGAACGGGCCGGGAACGCCTCCCTGGAAGAGGTGGTAATGGCTCTCTATACAAGACACCCGTTTTTCGGGAGGCACACCGGTATCAGGAAAGAAGAAATTTACCGTACCAGCCGCATGGTAAGCAACCTGACCGGAATGAAAATACAGCCGAATAAGGCCATTGTGGGCAAAAATGCCTTTGCCCATGAATCAGGCATACACCAGGACGGGGTACTTAAGGAGCGTACAACTTATGAGATTATGAACCCTGAAATGATTGGTCTGAACATTAAAAACATTGTCCTCGGCAAACATTCCGGACGCCATGCTATCAAAGACAGGCTGGTGGAATTGGGTTATCACTTGTCGGTGGAAGAAATTGAAAAGGCTTTTTTTAAGTTCAAGGAACTGGCCGATAAGAAACGGGAAATAAAAGATGAAGACCTGGCAGCCATAGTCGAAAATGAGGTGCTGACCGTCCCGGAAACTTATGTCCTGGATTACCTGCATATCTCGAGCGGTACATCGGTTATCCCCACTGCCACCCTCCGGCTTACCGGGGAAGGGGAAATCCTGGAAGAGGCAGCCTGTGGGGACGGCCCGGTAGATGCTATCTATAAGGCTATAGATAAAATAACCGGCATAACCTGTACCCTGCAGTTATATAACCTGCATGCGGTAACCGGGGGCAAGGATGCCCTTGGGGAAGTAACAGTCAAGATTCTGCCCAACAGTGGTAATAAGAAGACTTTTCTTGGCCGGGGTGTCAGTACTGATGTCCTTGAGGCCAGCGCCAAGGCTTACCTGAATGCGGTCAACAAGGTTGTTTTTTCCCAAAAGGAAGGCATGGAACTTACTGAACCGCCTAAAGACGGAGTCTGAGTCTAAATCAAACCAAATACATAGCAGGAGAGGTGATATAGATGGGAATGACCATCACAGAGAAAATCCTGGCTGCTCATGCAGGCAGGGAGCACGTTGAGCCGGGGGAATTAATCAACTGTAAGGTTGATATTGTCCTGGGCAATGACATTACCGCACCTGTGGCTATCAGGGAATTTGAGAAAATAGGGGTACCCGATGTATTTGACAAGGAAAAGGTAGTTCTTATCCCTGACCACTTTACCCCCAATAAAGACATAAAATCAGCGGAACAGGCCAAACTCATGCGGGATTTTGCCAAAAAACACGGGCTGACCAACTATTTTGAGGTAGGCCGGATGGGTATTGAGCACTGTCTGCTGCCCGAACAGGGAATTGTCCTGCCCGGAGATGTAGTTATCGGAGCTGATTCCCATACCTGTACCTATGGGGCCCTGGGGGCCTTTTCCACAGGGGTGGGGAGCACCGATATGGCGGCCGGAATGGCTTCGGGTGAAGTCTGGTTTAAAGTCCCTGAATCAATTAAATTTGTCTTCAATGGGGAACAACTGAACGAGTGGGTCAGCGGCAAAGACCTGATCCTCTATGCTATAGGTGACATCGGGGTTGACGGGGCCCTTTATGAAGCAATGGAGTTCACCGGGCCTGCCATCCGCAGCCTGTCCATGGACGGGCGTTTCACCATGGCCAACATGGCTATTGAGGCAGGAGGTAAGAACGGCATTATTGCCCCGGACGAGGTAACCATGGAATACATAAAATCCAGGGCCAAAAGGCCTTATAAGCTGTATACCAGTGACGATGATGCCAAATATGAGCGGGTCATCGAATATGATGTGGCTGATATTGAGCCCCAGGTGGCGTTTCCTCACCTGCCTGAAAACACCAAACCCATCAGTGAAGTGGGTACGGTGGAGATTGACCAGTCAATTATAGGGTCATGTACCAACGGCAGGATTGAAGATTTGAGGATTGCCGCCAAGGTTCTGCAGGGACACAAAGTCCACCCTGATGTGAGACTGGTCATTTTCCCGGGCACCCAGGAAATATACAAACAGGCCATGAAAGAAGGCCTGATAGAATTATTCATCGATGCCGGCGGAGCTGTAAGCACCCCTACCTGCGGCCCCTGCCTGGGAGGGCACATGGGTATCCTGGCCAAGGGGGAAAGGTCCATTTCCACCACCAACCGTAACTTTGTGGGCCGGATGGGCCATCCGGAAAGTGAAATTTACCTGTCCAACCCGGCTGTTGCCGCTGCATCGGCTATCCTGGGCCGGATAGCCGGACCTAAGGAGGTGGAGTAAATGGAGTTTCAGGGACGCACATGGAAATTCGGCGCTGATGTGGACACTGATGCCATAATCCCAGCCCGGTACCTGAATACTTCCGACCCGGGGGAACTGGCGAAACACTGCATGGAAGACGCTGACCCCGAGTTTCCCAATAAAGTCAGGCCGGGTGATATAATTATTGCCGGCAAGAATTTCGGCTGCGGCAGTTCCAGGGAACATGCGCCTATATGTCTCAAGGCGGCAGGAGTCAGCTGTGTAATAGCCAAATCCTTTGCCCGGATTTTCTACCGGAATTCCTTCAATATCGGCCTTCCTATCCTGGAATCCCCCCAGGCTGTTGACGGGATCGATGAAGGGGATGAGGTCAAAGTGGATGTCAATAACGGTGTTATATATAACCTGACCAAGGGAACAAGTTTTAAGTCGACAGCTATCCCTCCCTTCATGCAGGAGCTCATAGATGCCGGCGGGTTGATAAATTTCGTGCGGAGGAGGCTGAAGGGTTAGGATGTTTAATATAGCTGTTCTGCCTGGAGACGGGATTGGCGCTGAGATTGTGCCTGAGGCCGTCAAGGTATTAAATGCGATAGGGAAAAAATACGGGCATTCCTTCCGGTTTACAGACGGGCTTATCGGTGGGGCGGCAATTGATGCCGTTGGGGTACCGCTGCCCGAAGATACCCTGAAGCTCTGCAACGAAAGTGATGCCGTGCTTTTGGGGGCTATCGGCGGGCCCAAGTGGGATACCCTGCCGGTCCACCTGAGGCCGGAAGCGGGCGCCCTGCTGCCGCTCAGAAAGGCCCTGGGACTCTATGCCAACCTGCGCCCTGCTATACTTTATAATGCCCTGATAAATGCTTCTACCCTGAAAAGGGAAGTCATTGAAGGGATCGACATCATGGTTATCAGGGAACTTACCGGTGGACTCTACTTCGGCGAAAAGAAACGGGAAAAGACCCCCGCCGGACAGTCTGCGGTGGATACCCTGGTTTATTCTACGGAAGAGATAGTGCGCATCGCCCGCCTCGGTTTTGAAATCGCCATGAAGCGGAAAAAAATACTTCATTCAGTGGATAAGGCCAATGTGCTGGAAAGTTCACGCCTGTGGCGGGAAACAGTAACAGAACTGGGCAAAGAATACCCGGAAGTTGAACTCATCCATATGTATGTTGACAACTGTGCCATGCAGCTGGTCAGGTGGCCAAAACAGTTTGACGTTATTGTCACGGAAAACATGTTTGGGGATATCCTGACAGACCAGGCGTCAATGCTTACCGGCTCCATCGGGATGCTTCCCTCTGCCAGTATCGGCGGTAATGTGGGATTATATGAGCCCAGCCACGGGTCTGCGCCCGATATAGCCGGACAGAAAAAAGCCAACCCGCTGGCGACAATCCTGTCAGCGGCAATGATGATCAGGTACTCCTTCAACCTTGACAGAGAGGCTGAAGCCATCGAGGATGCTGTTGTCAGGGTACTCGACCTGGGATACAGGACTCCTGATATAATGGAGGATAACGGTAAGCCTGTGAATACCGAAGAGATGGGCGACAAGGTAGTGGAACAGATTATTGGCTGATGACCGTTATCTTGAACGGTTAACTTATGAACCGACATTGGTGAACAGTGATTAAGAGGGGTAATGTCTTATGAAAAAGGTAACCATATATGATACTACATTAAGAGACGGGACCCAGGGAGAAGGTATTTCCCTTTCGGTGGATGACAAACTAAAGATAGCCATCAAACTGGATAAATTGGGTGTTCACTACATAGAGGGAGGGTGGCCCGGGTCCAACCCCAAGGACATTGAGTTTTTCAGGCGTATTAAGGATTATAACCTGGAACAGGCCAGGATAGTTGCCTTTGGCAGTACCTGCCGGCCCGGTTCCAAACCCGAAGGAGACCCAAGCATAAAAGCCGTCCTTGAATCAGAAGTAAGTACAGCTGCGGTTTTTGGCAAAACCTGGGATTTCCATGTAACCCATGCCCTGAAAACCACCCTGGAAGAGAACGTCCGGATCATCAGTGAATCTGTAAAGTATCTAAAAGCAAAAGGACTGGAAATAATTTTTGATGCAGAACACTTTTTTGACGGGTATAAAAACAACCCTGATTATGCCCTGAAAACTATTATTGCTGCCCAGGATGCGGGGGCAGACCTGGTATGCCTGTGTGATACCAACGGGGGAAGCCTCCCCCTTGAGATCTGGGAAATCGTAAGTGAAGTGGCGGAAAAAATGCAGGTGCCTGTGGGCATCCATACCCATAATGACGGTGAACTCGCAGTGGCCAACTCCCTGGTAGCGGTCCGTGGTGGCGCTGTACAGGTACAGGGGACCATTAACGGGCTTGGAGAAAGATGTGGGAATGCCAATTTATGTTCGGTTATTCCTAATCTGGTGTTTAAGATGGGCTGTGAATGCATAGCGGAAGAGAAACTGGCAGTCCTCACAGAACTCTCCCGGTATGTGAGTGAGCTGGCCAATGTGAATCCCAATCCACACCAGCCGTATGTGGGGAACAGCGCTTTTGCCCATAAGGGTGGTATTCATGTCAGTGCAATGCTGAAACACCCGGAAACTTATGAGCATATTCAGCCGGGAAAAGTAGGGAATGTAAGGCGGGTTCTGGTTTCCGAGCTTTCAGGCATGAGTAATATAGTCTATAAGGCGGAAGAACTCAAACTTGATATTGACCTTAACCGCACAAATCCGGAAACCAAAGCCGTTCTGGAACAGATTAAGGAACTGGAACACAGGGGCTTCCAGTTTGAAGGGGCGGAAGCCTCTTTTGAACTATTGCTGAGAAAGGCCTTTAACGGATACCAGGAACCATTTATTCTGGAAACACTGCGAATTATTCTGGAAAAGCGTGAAAATAATGACATATATTCAGAAGCCATCATCAAGCTGAGGGTGGGGGACGAAATAGTTCATACGGCGGCTGAAGGGAATGGACCTGTTAACGCCCTTGACAATGCACTAAGGAAAGCCCTGGAAGGTTTTTATCCCCAGATCAAGGAGATGGAGCTGGCGGATTACAAGGTCCGGGTACTGGACGGTAATTCGGGGACAGGCGCCCAGGTCAGGGTGCTGATTGAGACCCATGACCGCCAAGATTCCTGGGGTACGGTGGGAGTATCTGGTAATATCATCGAAGCCAGCTGGCAGGCCCTTGTTGACAGCATTGCGTATGGCCTGTGTAAACAAAAGAAAAAGCTTAAAGAGGATACCAAATAACAAAGAAACTTAATAAAAGATAGTTAAAGAGGTCAAATGAATTCCACGCAAATGGAAACATTTGACCTCTTTTCCGGATACCAACAAAAGTTTCCTTAAAGTTTCGATAGATACTTTTGTTCTTAGGAAGATTATTAGACATATAGTCCGATTGACCCGAAAATGTTGTTTTAAAGGAGACAGGTTCAGGTCTCTATATTACTAAAAAACGGGCAAAAACGGCCAAATTGGTCGGTTAGCGGTCATTTTTACGGAAGAATAATGCAAAAACCGAACCGTTGGAAATCATATTTAACCGTTAAGAGTCACAAAAGTGCTGTTCGCGGCTAAATAATAGTATATTCAAAATGTTTATATTAGAATAAAAGTAACAAACAAGAATGTCCAGAAACCTATACATGCGTTGGCTTGACGTGCCCAAACGATATAGGTAAATATACCCCAGGGGGCAAATTATTTTGTTCTCATCGGGGTTAATTTAATATTTATCATATTTTAATCCGCGGTCCTTTCAAAGTTCTTTAACCAGTTTAATTGTTTTAGTGCGGAAAACCAGACCGGGGAAGGCCTAGAGCCGATTCTTTCAGAAAGGAGGCGTTGGGCAGATTCCTTAGGGCGACTGGTTTTAAACAGGTTAATTAGAAAAATGGAAGGAGATTATTTTTGATGAGTGAAGAAAAAGAAAAGGAAGTAACTGAAACGTCGGAAGCGGAAATAGCGGTACACTGGGGAGAAGAAGAGTACATTAATCCACCCAGGTCGTTTGTGGCCCAGGCAAATTTGACCGATGAAAAGGTCTTTGAGCGTTTTAGCCTGGAAAATTTCCCGAACTGCTTCAAAGAGTATGCCGACCTTTTGGATTGGTACGAGTATTGGCATACCATCCTTGATACCAGCGATGCCCCCTGCTTTAAGTGGTTTGTGGGCGGCAAGATAAATGCAAGTTACAACTGTGTTGACAGACATTTGGCCAAGAACAAAAACAAAACAGCTATCCATTTTGTACCGGAACTTGAAGAAGAGAAAGTAGAGCATGTAACATACCAAGAGCTTTATGTAAGGGTAAATGAATTTGCAGCAATCCTGAGAGACTATTGCGGACTGAAGGCCGGTGACAGGGTAACTCTTCACATGCCGATGGTGGCAGAGCTTCCTATCACCATGCTTGCCTGTGCCCGGCTTGGCATCATCCACTCCCAGGTTTTCGGCGGTTTCTCCGGCCAGGCCTGTGCAGACAGAATCATAGACTCAGGCAGCGAATATCTAATTACCATGGACGCTTATTACAGAAGCGGCCAGCTTATCGATCACAAGGAAAAGGCTGATATCGCTGTAGCTCAGGCAGCCAAAGAAGGCCAGACTGTTAAGAAGGTTCTTGTATGGCAGCGTTATCCCGGCAAATATTCCGCTGCTACCCCGATGGTTGAAGGCCGTGACGTCTTTGTTAATGAACTGTTGAAAGATACATACGGTAAAAGGATTGACCCAGTTCCCCTGCCGGCAGAATCTGTTCTCTTCCTGATGTATACCAGCGGCACGACCGGCAAACCCAAAGGCGCTCAGCACAGCTTAGGCGGCTATCTGTCTTACGTAGCCGGAACATCCAAGTATATCCAGGATATTCATCCTGAAGATGTTTACTGGTGTATGGCCGACATCGGCTGGATCACCGGACATTCTTATATCGTGTACGGCCCGCTGGCATTATGCGCATCCACTGTTGTTTATGAAGGAGTTCCCACTTATCCGGATGCCGGCAGAAGCTGGAGAATTGCTCAGAACCTGGATGTTAATATCTTTCACACGGCTCCTACAGCAATCCGGGCCCTGAGAAAGATTGGCCCAGATGAGCCGGCGAAATATAATTATAACTTTAAACATATGACCACAGTTGGTGAGCCCATCGAGCCGGAAGTATGGAGATGGTATTATAATGTAGTCGGCAAAGGCAAAGCAGCCATTGTTGATACATGGTGGCAGACAGAAACCGGCGGCTTCCTCTGCAGCACGGTACCGGGAATTGACCCGATGAAGCCGGGCAGTGCAGGCCGGGGCGTACCGGGTATTCACCCGATTGTTTATGATAATGACGGTAATGTTGTTCCTCCCGGCGCCGGAAAAGCAGGTAATATCTGCATCCAGAACCCGTGGCCCGGTATGTTCCAGACCATCTGGGGAGACCGTGACCGTTTTGTCAGGCAGTATTTTGAAAGATACTGTAAAGACCCGAACAGCAAGAGATGGCAGGATTGGCCTTACATGACAGGTGATGCTGCTGTTGTAGCTGCTGATGGATATGTCCGTATCCTTGGCAGGATTGACGATGTTATCAATGTATCCGGCCACAGGCTGGGTACCAAGGAACTTGAATCCGCAGCTCTGGTCGTTCCGGAAGTAGCAGAAGCTGCTGTTGTTCCGGTAAAACATGAAATCAAAGGTGTTGAGCCGGATATGTATATTGCTTTAAAACCTGGATTTGAAGCAAGCGAGGAACTTGCTAAGGCAGTTTCTGCAGCTATTGTCAAGGAGATCGGTGCGATTGCCAGGCCCAGGAAGGTGTGGATTGTCCCTGACATGCCCAAGACCCGTTCAGGAAAAATCATGCGCCGTGTTCTTGGTGCCATTTCAAACGGCACAGATATAGGTGATGTTATGACCCTGGCTAACCCGGAAATTGTTGAAGCAATCCAAAAGATGGTCCAGGGAAAGTAACGATTAGTCCTGTTATCAACGTATCCGGGCACCATCTGGGTACTGTTGAAATTGAGAACGTCCTGGCTGAGTACAAGGAAGTTGCCGAGGCGGTTGTAATCGGGAAGAAGCACGATGTGAAGGGTGAATCCCCGGTTGCCTTTGTTGTTCTCAGGAATGGCTTTGAAGGCAGCCCTGCGCTCGTTGACAAGCTAAAAAAGCATGTCGGCATAAAGCTTGGTCCGATTGCCCGTCCGGAAGATATCATCTTTCTCGGTGATCTGCCTAAGAACCGTTCCGGTAAGGTTATGCGCCGTCTCCTCAGAGTCTATGCCGAAGGTCTTGCTGTCGGCAATATTGCTACTCCGGCCAATCTGGGATCGACGCAGGAAATTACCGGTAAATACAGAAAAGACGAAGACCAATAAGATTGGTATAAGTGGATACTTAATGGAAAAATGAGGGAGTGTCCCATAATTGTGTAACAAAGGGGCACTCTCCTTATTTGCCTAACTGTTAATGTTGTTATCAAACTTACCTTTTATATTGAATGCGGCCCAGTCTGCAAAAGAGATACCGGAGTTGGCCAAAAAGTCTACTTTTTTGGCTTGTTCGTCATCCTCTTCCTGGAAGAAAGTATTTACTTCTGCCAAAGCAATATTGAACACCTTTTCCTCTATGATTCCATAAAGGAACAATAAAACTTTTAATGTATTGGCTTCATGCTCCAGGTTTTTAATCCGTCTGTACAATTCAATAAACATAAGACGAGAACACCCTGTGTCAATTTCGTTTTCGGGGTTGGTTAACATTGCCCAGATTTTTTTATCAGCCAGCATCTCCCAGGGTTCGTCGATTTTCATATAAAATCCGCCTTTCTCTTCCGGATAACAGTAGGCAGCAGCAGTTATTAGCAGGCAGTTAACTGCCTGCTAGTAAAAGGTTAACCCGGATAAAAGGGATTTATTCAATTTGACATAGCCAAACAGGAAAACAAGGCTTAGTTAAATTGATATACATTAGAAATGGAACATTTCCCCAGGGCTGTCTAGAAAACTGGATATTAGGCCTGCCCTTTACATTTAGCAACCAACCGTTCGACGGCAAATATCGACCATTAGCCGTAAAATTGAAGACATTGGCGGGCAAATGGTTTTACAATGTAAGAGCGGGTATAAATATTGGCTAAATTTTTGGACTTTTCTGTTAAAAAAATTGTACTTATTACATACAAATGGGCTTGGATTCTGGGTTTTTAGTCCGGCTTAACAGCTCAAAAAAACTGGGTTGAAGTGTTGGGCAGGACTAAAAAACAGTAACTAATCTTGACCCAAGAACAATCTGTTCTGGTTATGCCTAATCGATAAAAAAGGGGTGATTCTAAAGCAGGAGACAACATGTAACAGAGTGCACTAAAGGTTTTAAAAAGGATTTTTTCAGGGCGCGAAATAAAAATGCAGATATTATCTTGGAACCGGATTATTTTCCGCCCGCCGGCATTTGCTGTACAAGCTGATGTCAAAACTGTTTTTTGTGGTTGATTGTAATGATTGTCCAAAAATCTGAATGTTAAGGGGGAGTAATTAATAATGGAGAAAACCAGTATTGAAGACCGCGTGTTTTATCCGTCTGACGAGGTTCTAAAAAACGCCAACATTAACCAGGCAATTTATGATGAGGCAAAAAGTGACCGCCTTGGATTTTGGAAGAGGATGGCAGATGAACTGGTAACCTTCTTTAAACCTTATGAGAAGGTTCTGGATGACAGCAATCCGCCGTTTTTCCGCTGGTTCACAGGTGGTACCACCAACGTTTCCTACAACTGTCTTGACCGTCACTATAATTCACCGAAGCGAAACAAAGCAGCTATTTGCTATGAAAGCGAAATCGGCAGAAAAGTAATTTTAACATATAGAGAACTGTATCTGGAAGTTAATAAGTTTGCAAATGTATTAAAAGGCCTTGGTGTTGGCAAAGGCGACAGGGTATGCCTGTACATGCCGATGATTCCTGAGTGCGTTGTTGCCATGCTGGCCTGTACCAGGATCGGAGCTATTCACTCCATAGTATTCGGTGGATTTAGCGCTGATTCCCTTTCTGACAGGATTAATGACGCAACTGCTAAGCTGGTTATTACCGCTGACGGTAACTTCCGGAGGGGTAATCCGTTCCCGCTTAAAAACAATGCCGATGTGGCCATGGAAAGTACTCCCTGTGTGGAGAAGTGTGTTGTTGTCAAGAATGCCGGTAATGAAGTGATTATGAAGGAAGGCCGTGACGTATGGTATCATGAATTGATGGCCGGTGCTGCAAAATACTGTGCTCCGGAAGAAATGCCTGCTGATGCCCCGCTCTTCATCCTTTATACCTCCGGTTCCACCGGCAAGCCCAAGGGTGTCCAGCACACAACCGCAGGTTACCTGGTCCAGACCCAGGCAACACTTAAGTACGTCTTTGACCTCAAGGAAGAAGATACCTTCTGGTGTACTGCAGATATCGGCTGGATTACCGGTCACAGCTATGTTGTATATGCTCCTCTGGCCCTTGGTATGACTTCCTTTATGTATGACGGTACTGTTGATTATCCCGATAAGGACAGGATGTGGGATATGGCTGAAAGATGGGGTATAACAGTATTCTATACCGCTCCCACAGCTATCCGGACATTTATGAAGTGGGGGGCAGATTATCCCAGGAAACATGACCTGTCAAATATTCGTTTGCTTGGTACTGTTGGTGAACCTATCAACCCTGAAGCCTGGATGTGGTACTATGAGACCATCGGTGGAGGCCGTTGCCCGATTATGGATACATGGTGGCAGACAGAGACCGGCGGCTTTATGATTACCCCGACTCCGATGGTTCCGCTCAAGCCGGGTACTGCAACTATTCCGTTCCCGGGCATTGAAGTTGATGTAGTGGACGAAAACAAACAACCAACCGACAGGGGCTACCTGGTAGTTAAATCTGCGTGGCCGGGCATGCTGATGACCATCTGGGGTGATGATGACAGATATATTGACCAGTATTGGAAGCGTTTCGGCGACCTGTACTTTGCCGGTGACGGCGCTAAGAGAGATGATATGGGCTATATCTGGGTAACCGGTCGTGTTGACGATGTACTTAACGTTTCAGGCCACCGCCTGGGAACCGCCGAAATCGAGAGCGCTCTCGTCGAGTGCCCGGAAGTTGCCGAATCAGCTGTTATCGGTAAGAAGCACGATGTCAAGGGTGAAGCTCCGGTTGCTTTTGTTATCCTTAAGGACGGCTTTACCGGCAGCCCGGAACTGATCGACAAACTGAGGAAACATGTAGGTGTGAAGATTGGTCCGATTGCCCGTCCGGATGACATTATCTTTACTGCAGGCCTGCCCAAGACCCGTTCCGGCAAGATTATGCGCCGTCTCCTCAGAGATATTGCTGAAGGCCGCGCCCTTGGTGATGTAACAACCCTGGCCGATCCCGGTGCAATGCAGGAGATCGCAGGCAAGTATGCAGGTAAAGAAGAATAAATTACGATAACAGAGATAAACCTTTAAGTTAACGCCAAGAACAATAAATGGATAAGGGGAAACGGATTTCCGTTTCCCCTTATTTTTGGTGCACCCGGCAATTAGCTGTTAAGGGCGCTGCGGTCAAACTTGCCTTTGGAAACAAAAGCGGCCCAGTCAAAGAAGGATATACCTGAATTCTTATAAAATTCCACTTCTTTTGCCCGCTCTTCATCCCATTCTTTAAAAAATTCCCTGACTTCGCCAAGGGCATCAAAAAAGACTTTTTCTTCAATTAATCCATATTCGAATAACAGCACCTTTAAAGTATTGTTTTCATGTTCCAGGTTCTTTATCCGGTTGAATAACTCAATAAACATTAGGCGAACATATTCCTCGTTCAGTTCGCGGTCAGTATCATTCAGCATCTCCCAAATTTTCTTATCAGCTAACATCTCCCATGGCTCGTTCTTTTTCATGAGCAAGATCCGCCTTTCGTTTATTTTTTGCCGGCTCCATTAGATCGGTGTACAGCCGAAGTGATGTTATTTTCAGGATATCCTGACAAAAACAGATTTATTCGGTGGATTATTGTGGGTTTACATAAATATAACCGGTTTTCATATGAAAACCGGTTATATTTATGTAAAACACAGCATAAGTATCTATATTGTAAGACAAAATTACCGTTCGGGGGCTAATTTCGACCGTTCGCCGTCAAAATAGTGACTTTAACCCTGGACATGTATTACAATGTAGACACATGGAAAATTATTCTGAATTTTTCTATTATTACATAAGGGGAGGGGATATGTCCGGATAAGATTGAAGGAATTTTAAATCCGGCAGCTTGGTATGGCATAAAAAATAATATTTCTTTGGGGGGAATAGTATTAATGGAAAACATTGCATTGGAAAACCGTGTATTTAATCCACCTGCTGATATAGCAGCACATGCTAATGCTAAAGCAGATATCTATGAGTGGGCCAAAAAGGACCGTCTCGGTTTCTGGGATGCTCATGCAAAGGACATGATAACCTGGTTCAAGCCATATGATAAAGTCCTGGATGACAGTAATGCCCCATTCTTTAAATGGTTTACCGGCGGCAAAGTGAATGTATGTTATAACTGTGTTGACCGGCATGCCAAATCAGAACGCCGCAACAAGGCTGCTATCATGTATGAAAGCGAGATTGGCAGACAAGTTGTATTGACTTATGGCATGTTATACCGGGAAGTTAATAAATTCGCAAACGTCCTGGCCAGCCTTGGTGTTAAAAAAGGTGACCGGGTAGCTTTATATATGCCGATGATTCCCGAAGCTGCAATTGCAATGCTGGCCTGTACCAGGGTGGGCGCTCCCCATTCCCTCGTATTTGGCGGTTTCAGCCCCGAATCCCTGCGTGACCGGGTCAATGACTGCGGGGCCAAGGTACTGATAACGGCAGACGGCAACTTCCGCCGGGGCAATCCCTTCCCGTTAAAGAACAATGCAGAAAAGGCCATGGAAGACACACCGACAATCGAGAAGTGTATTGTGGTAAAGAACGCCGGAAATGAAGTAGAAATGAAAGAAGGCCGTGATGTATGGTATCACGAACTCATGGCTGAGGCCAAAGCTTACTACGAGCCAGAGGAAATGGATGCAGAAGATATGCTCTTTATTCTTTATACCTCAGGGACCACAGGTAAGCCCAAAGGTGTTGTACATACGACCGGAGGATACCTGCTGCAGACCCAGGCGACCCTTAAATATGTCTTTGATATCAAGGAAAGTGATGTATACTGGTGTACTGCCGATATAGGCTGGATCACAGGCCACAGTTATGTTATATACGGCCCTCTGGCCCTTGGGACAACCACTTTCATGTATGATGGGACAATCGATTATCCTGATAAAGACAGGATGTGGGATATGGCTGAAAGGTACGGGGTAACCAAGTTTTATACAGCACCCACAGCTATCAGGACCTGGATGAAGTGGGGTACCCAGTATCCCCAGAAACACGACCTCTCCGGTATCAAGGTTCTTGGTTCTGTTGGAGAACCCATTAACCCGGAAGCCTGGATGTGGTACCGTGAGAATATCGGAAGCGGTGTAGCCCCGATTATGGATACATGGTGGCAGACTGAGACGGGGGCTCACATGATAACCCCCCTTCCCGGCATAACCCCGCTGAAACCGGGAACCGCAACCAATGCATTCCCCGGTGTTGAAGTTGACATCGTAGATGAAAATGGAGAACCTGCCGAGGTGGGATACTTAGTCGTTAAATCGGCGTGGCCTTCCATGATCAGGACTATTTACGGTGATGATGACAGGTATGTCGACCAGTACTGGAAGCGTTTTGGCAAGTTTTACTTTGCCGGTGACGGTGCCAAGAGGGACGAACTTGGCTATATTTGGGTAACCGGCCGGGTGGATGACGTGCTCAACGTTTCCGGGCACAGGCTGGGTACTGCGGAGGTTGAAAGCGCCCTGGTCGAATGTGCAGAGGTGGCTGAGGCTGCAGTTGTGGGCAAGAAACATGACGTAAAAGGCGAATCTGTATGTGCCTTTGTCATTCTGAAAGATGGGTTTAAAGGCTCAGACGAGCTGGTTACCAAGCTTAAGAAACATGTAGGTGTTAAGATTGGACCTATTGCCCGCCCTGATGATATTATCTTCACCGGCGGCCTGCCCAAGACCCGCTCCGGAAAAATTATGCGCCGTCTCCTGAGGGATATCGCTGAAGGCCGTGCAATCGGTGATGTCACTACCCTGGCGGATCCGGGCGCGATGCAGGAAATTGCATCCAAGTATTCCGGCAAGGAAGACTAAATATACATTATTTTAATGGCAGGGAATTTTGCTTCCCTGCCATTTTTCACTAGCCCTTGGAATTATGTAAACTGTCCAGAATTATGACGTGATAGTTAATCTTTGGCAGCAAATTCCGGAAGGAAAACACGTATTTTTCGAGAATCAATACCTAGTATTTTCCGGGAGGCGGGGGGCAGGGACTAATGGGCGATTCAGTTATAAAATATATACCCAGGTACGTTTTCAGGTGGAGGGTTTTCTGGCTGCTTGTGTTTCTGTTTGTGTGTTCTTCAATTTACTTTCCGTCCCTGGGAGACCGCCTGATTAACTTTATGTCTGCCCAAAACCCGCCTTTTGCCAGGCTGCCTGATAATGCCAGGCCGGATTTTGAGACTACAGTTACTTATAAAAAAGAGAAACTCACTATAGTCAGGACGAACCTGAAAAATGTGGTGATGATAACATTAAGGGATTTGGGCCTTAAGGAGGCTAAAAGCAAAAAACTGGTCAGCATAAGCGCCAGTATGCCTGTATCTGCCAGTGTGGAAAAAATCAGTGTGCCCGAAGATACCCGGGCTCCCCAAAATGACCTGGAAATTATCAGGGACAATATTGTTGACGCCTTTAAGGCTTATTTTGACATGCTGACCGTCCGGATAGTTACCATTGACAATAAACCTGTCATGATAGGGGATGGCGGGGAGATTGTACCCTATGACAAAACTGACAGGATCCTGCAGTGGGCAAAAGAAATCGAATTTGCCGCCGGGAAGTATGACACAGACCCGGCAATCATCGCAGCCATAATTGAACAGGAGTCAGGGGGTAACCCCTCTGCTGTCAGCCGGGCCGGCGCTGTCGGTTTGATGCAGCTGATGCCGGGAACTGCCAGGGGTTTGGGGGTAGACCCTTATGACCCGGTCCAGAATATTGACGGGGGGACCAGGTATTTTCTGCACCAGTACAGGACTTTCGGCAGTGTGGAACTGGCCCTGGCAGCATATAATTCTGGACCCAACAATGTTAAGAATGGGAACTACCTGTATTTCTCAGAGACCCAGGGTTATATTACCAATGTACCACGCCTGATAGAAAAATACCGGGAACTGTTTAACAGTCCCCGGATAAAAAATTAACCGGTTATTTATATTACTTGTCAATCTCGTCTAAAACCTCCGAAATAAAGTATTCCGGCCTGTTATAGAGTTCCAGGACTTCGGGGATCGGCAGACGGATTCCGTTCCGGTCTGCCAGTATCCTCACCCGGGGCCGGGTGGGGAAATCCCTGTAAGATTTAATTATTACACCGGTTTGCCCGGTATTTAGTTTTATGATAGTCCCTTCCGGGTACAGGGCTACTCCCTCGACAAAAGCCGCAATCATATCCGGGTCAAAGAATGTTCCGGCATGAAGCAGCAGGTATTCAACGGCTTGGTGGGATGGCATCCGCGGATGCTCCGGGCGGTCTGTGGTAAGGAGGTCGTAGATGTTGGCAATAGCTACAATCCTGGCGTATTCGTGGATGTCACTGCCGGTCATTTTTCTCGGATAGCCTTCCCCGTCATACATCTCATGATGTTGCAGGGCTATGTGGGCAGAGAGGATACTTACACTCTTGTTTTGTCTGAGGACCTCGAAACCAAGCTCCGGATGTTTTTTCAATTCTGCGGGGGTTTCGTCTTCCGGCAGGAAATGCATACATGACATCTGATCACAAATCAGGGTTTTCCCAAGGTCATGGAAGAGCGCCCCGATCATAAGTTCCTGCAGCCTGGAGCTGGAATATCCCAGACCGATGCCGGTGATACCTGACAAAATAGCTACATTGACGGAATGAAAGTATGAATAATCACTCATGGTACGTATGTCTACCAATTTAACCAGTAATTCCTTGTTGCTTAACAGGTCATCAATTATTGAATTGATAATATTCTTAACCCTGCAGGGGTCGAAACTGCTGCCCAGCCGGGTTTTTTCCATGATATCCTTTGCCAGTTTGCCTGCCTCAAGACGTGTCTGGTCACACACAACGTCTTCAATGTCAACCTCCCCAATGTTTTCATCAACAATGTACAGGGACGTAACATCCAGTTCATTAAGACGCGCGATATATTCTTCAGTCAGGGCAGTGCCGGCATTCAGCAGCTGCAATTTTGATGATGATCCGAATACAGTTTTACCCAGAACCATTCCGGGTTGGACATTTTGAATACTCATAATTCTCATGGCAGAAACCTCCGGCTATAGGGTAATTCGCATGTCAACAGTGCCCACATCGGTTTCAAAACTGATACATATCTTCCTGGAATTCAGGGTTGAGACTCTTTTTCCCTTGCCCGTTATGAGGGAAGGCGGCCGGGCATAGACATCATGCCCCTGTTTGTTGAGGTTTGCTTCTATG
Organism: Firmicutes bacterium HGW-Firmicutes-14; assembly: GCA_002840275.1. Lineage (GTDB taxonomy): Bacteria > Bacillota > Thermincolia > Thermincolales > UBA2595 > W-Firmicutes-14. The sequence goes on along the minus strand of PHAB01000018.1, from coordinate 14,422 downwards.
TTACGGGATACGTTGGTGCCAATCAGGGTAATAGTATTTCGAGCAAAAGATGCTTCAATAACAGGCTCGCCAAGTATTCTGGAAGCAATCTGGGCTGATGTAGCCGTCGTCATCCCCAATACCACTGTGCAGGTTAGGGTACCGTCAATACCAAAGATTACATTTACCTCGTGGAGTGTATGGGGCAGATTATCGGCCGAAAGCCGTTCTCTTTTCATATTTAACCCGGTAACGTTTTTGAGAAACAAGGCTGTTGATGCCATGAATAGGTTGAGAAGTTCGATGTTAATCATGGGAAAACCCCCGTCTTTAAGATGGCGAGTCCATTTTTTAATCGTTTGGATGGGTCACAGGGTTCAACAGATAAAGGATTACTTAATAATTATCGGATTAACGGGTGGTATCCTTTAGTCATGTTTTTTTAAAAGGTCAAAAATCCTGGCAGGGAACTCATTTCGTCGCCGGTGCCGTCACTGTCTGGGCATAGTTGAAATCAAGGACGTTGGCTGCAGGCAGGTTTATTTTATCAACCTGCTGTATTTCCAGAGGGACTTTAAAGAGGGATATGAGTTTATCAATAATGCCTGAAGGGATGGAAATTCCCTTCTCAAGAGCTGCCGGTTCCCCAATTGCTTTAATGACATATGGGGCCGACAGCTGGATACCGTTTAAGACCATGGCTGAATAGTCTTCATTAGGGAGGAGGGAGGTGTTGTTAGTGACTCTGAATCCGTTGACCGAAACGGCTTCAGCGCCTGCGTTCCATAGTTCATTAACTATGTCTACGACATCCTGGTACCCAAAATAGCTTTCTTCATTTTCAGGGACGGTGATAACCAGTCCCGGGCCTTCCACCGGAGTGGCGCCTATGGCGGTATTTAGTTTCTGGCGCTCACGGGTCAGAGCCTCGAGGGCTGTTTTGTTCTGGTCAGCGTTCTGTTCCAGCAGCTTGAGCTGGGTCCTTAGGTCCCAGACTTCCTGGATCAGCTGATAGTACTGGGTTTGGAGGTTCCTGGCTATTGTAGCCAGGGTCTCGTTGCTCTGGTAATTCAAGTCATCTATCATTGCCTTATGGGTCCTGAACTGCAATGACAGCAGAAGGCCCAGGCAGGCGAAGGCAATACTTAGGGTCAGCTGCCACTTTTTTCTGAACATATATCACACCTCACGTGTAGTGGTATGGTCCGGTTTCCGGGCCGGGGGCACGTATTTCCTGACAAATTCGCGCCTGATAACGGCAAGGTTCTGAAAAATCCTTATACCAAAAACAAAGATGGCTACATAGTAAAGATCGACCCCAATCCAGTCACCCAGGAATACCAGGAATGCGGAGATTGCCCCATTGATGAAGAAGCCTGACATGAGGATGACACCGTCATACTTATTTTCCATTACACCTTTTATCCCACCGAGAGTAGAATCGAGGGTTGCCAGGATAGCTACCGAGAGGTATATGGCGAAACCGGCAGGCAGAGTGAAGGCAAAGGTCTGTCCGACCATAAAACCCAAGATTAGAGCGAGAACAGGCAGCCACATTATTTTTCACCTTCCTTCGGCGGTGCGGCATAATTGAAAGTATAGCTTCCCTTATAGGGGGGAATTACAATATTATCGCGTTTAACAATGCTCACCGGGAATTTGCTGAATTCAAGGCTTGTATATTCCCCGGTCCTGACAATTTCCTCCAGGAGGTCGGGATTCCCGATAGCTTTTATTTCGTAAGGAGGGGCCAGGCGGTGGGTGTTTACCAGGATAATGTTTCCTGCACACCTGATGTCTGTGGTGGAAACAACCCTGTCATTGTTTACCGTTATCGCTTCTGCGCCGGCAGCCCGTAAATCGTTGATGATATAAAGGATACTGGAATAATGGATCAGATAGTACTCCGGGTCCCGGGCAGTCCGGGCCTTTTCCTGGTCATCCAGGGTTATGACCACACCGGGACCATGGACCTCGGTAAGCCCCGCGAGGATTTTTAATTTTTCCAGGTCTTTTTGTATGGGTTCAAGTTCGGCCTGAATTGAGCCCGGGGAGGTATATTTTTCTATTGTTTCTCTTATCCTGGCAATTTCTGCTTCCAGTTCTTTGTTTTTCTCTTCCTGGGTCTTGATGACAGTTACCAGGGTTTTGTTCCTGGCTGCCATGGGGTTGAACACCTGGAGCTGTGTCTTCAGGTTTGATGTGAACAGGACGCCGAACAACAGGCATATGAGAGTCAGGGACAGGTGCCATTTCTCCAGTTTCAAAACGGGATTCTCCCTTCTTTGCCGAACATCCAATATGTATACATTCTATTCTATAGTCAAAAAACAAAGTCCTTCTTTAGGGTTTTGAATTAAATACTTGAAATATTATCAAAATTTACAGGAATGACGGTCTTTCAGCAAAAGTTTGTCAAGAAAAAGGGTAGAAATTGTTAAATGTCGAATTATTAAGTTTAGAATAATTATCAGTCTAAGTACCTGCCAGGATACACATAATAAAAACGGAAGTCAGCATATCTGTCTACGGAGGTGTGAAAAGGTTGTTCTTTCAGCTGCCTGCTATAAGTTTCATCAATATTATTGATATGCTGGTGGTCGCCGCTTTAATATATAAGTTATTCCAGTGGATTAGGGGTACCCGCGCAGTGCAGCTGTTGAAGGGGCTTGTGGTTCTGCTGGTTGCTACCACGATAAGTGACTGGCTGGGACTTTATACCATAAACTGGATTCTGAAGAATATCCGGACAATGGTAGTGGTTGCCATTCCTGTGGTGTTTCAGCCTGAACTCCGCAGGGCACTGGAGCGTCTGGGACGGGGTAAGTTTTTTGCCCGGCCCCTGATTTTCCTTGGTGAAGAAGATACAGTCAGGATAATTGACGAGATAATCAGGGCTGTTTTTATAATGTCTAAGAACAGAACGGGAGCTCTTATTGTCCTGGAACGGGAAACAGGTATTAATGATTACATAGAAACCGGGATAAAACTGGATTCGGTAATTTCAGGCGAGTTCCTGATAAATATTTTTGTTTCCAATTCACCGCTTCACGACGGGGCAGCAATAATCAGGGGAGACCGGGTTGCTGCGGCGGGATGTTTCCTTCCCCTGTCGGAGAACCCTAACCTGAGCAAGGAACTGGGGACCAGGCACAGGGCTGCAATAGGCATTACTGAAATATCCGATTCTGCAGCCATAGTAGTATCTGAAGAGACCGGGACCGTCTCACTGGCTTACGAAGGGAAAATAACCCGTAACCTGGATGAAAAAGCCCTGCGGGAAGTACTCACTGATATGCTGGTACAGAAGACTATCAGTCAGGCATCTTTCTGGAACTGGAGGTCATAACCTGTGGATAATTTCGGAATCGGGAGATGGGGACTTAAGGTACTGTCCCTGTTGCTGGCAGTTGTATTATGGGTATATGTTTCCAATGAGATAAACCCCACCAAACAGCGGGAATTTAAGGCGATTCCAGTGGAAACCAGGGGTATCGGCCAGAACCTGGCCGTCTCAGAACTGCCTGCCAGTGTTAATATCCGGGTTCAGGCCAACCAGAGTATAATAGCGGAGCTTGATGTCAGGTCGATAGACGTATTTGTAGATTTGAGCAGGGCTAAGCCGGGGAAGTCAAAGGTCCCTGTCCAGTTCAGGGTGCCCCAGGGGGTCAAGGTTACCGACCTCAGGCCTCAGGAAGTGTCAGTAACCATTGAAGCCGTGGCGGAAAAGCAGGTTCCTGTAGAAGTCCATTTTACCGGAGAACCTGCTGAGGGTTATACGATGCTGGGTGTGAGGACAAAACCAGATGAGATAATAATCAGGGGTCCCAAGAGTATCATTGATACGGTTGATTTTGCGTCGGTCGAGATAGGCCTTCAGGATAGGAATAAATCCTTCGGAGAGATTGTGCCTGTAAAGGTCAGCAACTCCTCCGGTGAGTTCATGGAAGAACGGATTGTCATGAGGACTCCTTCAACCATAGATTTCCTGGTGACGATTGTGCCAGACATGCCGACAAAAAAAATCCGCGTGGTGCCCCATGTAACAGGCCAGCCGGACCGGGGATACACCGTAACCGGGACACTGGCAGAACCGGGTGATCTGGTAATTACCGGAGAGCCGGATGTTATCCAGGGAATTACTGAAGTATATACCCAGCCGGTGGATATTACGGGGGCTAAAGAAGACATATATGTTGAAACAGAGCCTGTCCTGCCCCAGGGTGTCATGGCAGACAGGCAGTATTTGAGGGTTCTGGTCAAAATTGCACCTAAATAACGTAACGGCTTTGGCTCTTTGATGCATATTATAGATGGAGCACATTATAGCTGGAGCATATTGTGGATTGACAGTGGATTGACATGAAGATATAATTATTTTTAATGTCCGGCCTGTGATATAATTGAATAAGCATTCATTCTTTACAAAATAATTGCAAAATCCAGGTGGGGTTTAAATGGATTACCGGGGAATGAGTTACCGGGTATCAGATTTGAAAATAGACATCGATAAAGACACGGCTGACCTGTCCGGGGAGATTGCGGCTAAAATCAGGATTCCCCGGGAAGAGATACTGGATTACCGGGTCATCAGAAAAGCCCTTGACGCCAGGAAGAAGGACCGTCTCTATTTTGTTTATACCATTGACATCAGGTTGGGTACCAAAGGTTCAAACCTTGTTTCACGCCGCAGGCTTTCCGGGGTGGCCCCAATCAAACCCCAACCTGAAAAACGACCAGACCTAACCGCCGTGCCGCCGGTATCCCGGCCTATCGTGGCCGGCGCCGGACCGGCGGGTATTTTTGCGGCCCTAACCCTGGCCAGGGCCGGGTTTAAACCCGTGGTTTTCGAGAGAGGCCGGGATGTGGAGACCCGTACCAGGGATGTGGAAGAATTCTGGTTTAACAGGCTTCTGGATACCGAATCAAATGTGCAGTTTGGGGAAGGAGGGGCAGGGACCTTTTCTGACGGTAAACTCACGACCCGCATTAATGATCCCCGGGTAAGAAGTGTCCTTGAAGACTTTGTGGCTGCCGGGGCTCCGGAAGAGATTCTCTACCTGAATAAACCCCATATCGGTACCGATGTGCTGAAAACAGTGGTGAAAAACCTGCGCTTGGCCCTGGAGGGAATGGGGGGCAAAATTAATTTCTGTACAAAGGTGACCGGGCTGCTCCTTGAGCAGGGGAGGGTAACCGGTGTCATTGTAAATGATGAACGGGAAATCCATTCTGCTGAACGCGAAATTCATTCTGAAACAGTAATCATGGCAACAGGCCACAGTGCCAGGGATACATATGAGATGCTGGAGAAACTGGGGTGTGCTGTTGAACAGAAGGCTTTTTCTGCCGGGGTCAGAATTGAACATCCCCAGCACCTAATTGACCGGACCCAGTATGGCCGATATGCCGGTCACCCCAAACTGGGGGCTGCTGATTACCAGTTTGTCTATAAGGATAAAGATGTGGACAGGACGGCCTATACCTTTTGCATGTGTCCCGGGGGCAGGGTTGTTGGGGCCGCATCAGAAGCAGGGGCCGTGGTGACCAATGGGATGAGTGATTATGCGCGGGATTCGGGGGTGGCCAACAGTGCCGTTGTTGTCTCCATAACCCCTGATGACCTGGAAGGTGTTCATCCCCTGGCCGGTATACAATTCCAGCGAAAATGGGAAAGGGCTGCCTTCAGAACCGGCGGAGCCAACTATAATGCACCTGCCCAGCTGGTGGAGGACTTCCTGGCGGGGAGGGCTTCCAACAACCTGGATGAAGTTCCCTGGGCAACATACCTGCCTGGGCTGGAACCGGCCGATTTGCATGACTGCCTGCCCGGATATGTTACATCTATGCTGGAAGAAGCAATAGGCGCCTTTGACTGGAAGATGAAGGGTTTTGCTTTTCCACAGGCCGTGCTGACCGGAGTGGAAACCAGGACTTCCGCCCCTGTGCGGCTGGTCAGGGATGAAAAACGCAGGTCCCTGGGTACAGAGGGACTTTACCCGGCCGGTGAGGGCGCCGGTTATGCGGGTGGGATAATAAGCGCTGCTGTTGACGGTATAAGGGTAGCCGAAGCTGTTATTGAACGGTACCGCAACCCATTTTAAGGATTCAGGTTATTGTTAGGAAGATTGAAAGGAAGGACCAAACCTTATGAGAGAACTTTTCGGTACTGACGGGGTCAGGGGGGTAGCCAACAGGGACCTGACACCGGTCCTGGCATATGAACTGGGAAAAGCCGGTGCCTATGTACTGACAAGGAATACCAAGGGCCCGGTTAAACCTGAGATTGTGATAGGAAAAGACACGCGGATTTCGGGTGATATGCTGGAAGCAGCCCTTATCGCCGGTATATGTTCTATGGGGGTAGATGTCCTGCGCGTCGGGGTTATGCCCACTCCGGCCGTGGCATTTCTCACCAGGGACCTCAAAGCCACTGCAGGTGTGGTTATTTCTGCTTCCCATAACCCTGTTGAGGACAATGGGATAAAATTCTTTGCCTCAACAGGACATAAGCTCCCTGATGAAGCGGAAATGGAAATAGAGAAGGTCTTAAGGGAAGGGACCGACAACCTGCCGCGCCCAATTGGGTCGGAAATCGGGTGTGTCCGTGATATTCATGATGCGGTGGAGCGGTATACCCGTTTTGCCATGAAGACCATCAGCTGTCGGCTGGACGGATTGAAAATTGTTATTGACTGTGCCAATGGAGCGGCTTCCGGGTTGTCTCCCATGATTTTCAAAGAACTGGGAGCAGATGTGATTCCCGTCTGCAGTCAGCCGGACGGAATTAACATCAACAAGGGATGTGGCTCTACCCATCCTGAAGTGGTTGTCCGGAAGGTGGTGGAAGCAGGGGCTGATATGGGCCTGGCCCACGACGGTGACGCTGACCGGGTTATAGCTGTGGATGAGGAAGGGAATATCGTTGACGGGGACCACATCATGGTTATCTGTGGGACCCATCTCAAAAGACAGGGGAAGCTGCCAAAAGATACCGTGGTAGTCACGGTTATGAGCAACCTGGGGCTCAGGCTGGGATTGAGGGATGCCGATATCAGGGTCCTGGAGACCCAGGTCGGTGACCGTTATGTCATGGAAGAGCTTTTGAGGAGCGGGGCTGCCTTTGGCGGCGAGCAGTCAGGACACATTATATTCCTGGAGCATAATACGACCGGGGACGGGATAGTAACAGGGCTGCAGCTGGCTGCCGTGGTCACAGAAACAGGGAAAACCCTGGGAGAACTGGCGGCCCTGATGTCAAGACTGCCCCAGGTGCTGGTTAATGTAAGGGTTCACAACAAATCGGCGGTAATGAACAGTGAGGAGGTGACAGAAGCCATACGGAAGGGAGAGGAAGCCCTGGGAGATAAGGGGCGCATCCTGGTGAGGCCTTCCGGCACGGAACCCAAAGTGAGGGTTATGGCTGAAGGTCCTGACGAGAAACAGCTTCAGGATATTGTGGAAGATATCGCTGCCGTAATCTCCAGGGTAGCAGGATGAGCTATGCCGGAAGACAGTTGAATATGGACAATAGAATAATGTTTCACAGATAAGTGAATATTGTTTCATTGAAGCGCCCGGACTCAGACCGGTATTGGTATATTGACAGGGGTGACAAGGTCTGAGTTGACGAGGATGGGGGAATATCGAATATTCGGCGGATGCCCCCCGGCAGGCCACAGCCGTCAGATGGCATACAAAACCGCCCGGTGACGGGCGGCACAAAGGTGCCTGGGTGGACCAAAGGAAGCGGAGGTTGTAGCAACATGTGTGGAATAGTTGGCTATATCGGCCCCAAATCAGTGGTGCCGGTTTTACTGGACGGACTTAAGAAACTTGAATACCGCGGATATGATTCTGCAGGTATTGCTGTCATAGAAAAAAACAAGATAATTGTGCAAAAGAGTGTGGGGAAAATCGCCAGGCTGGAGGAAAAGACAGAGGCATATACACCTGAAGGAAATATCGGGGTTGGCCATACCCGCTGGGCTACCCACGGAAGGCCGTCAGACGTTAATTCCCATCCCCATACGGACTGTTCCGGTAAATTTGCCGTGGTCCATAACGGGATTATTGAGAACTACCTGGAACTAAAGGAATGGCTGGAATCAGAAGGGCATGAATTTTTGTCAGAAACAGATACAGAGATACTGCCCCACCTGGTGGAGCATTTCTACCGGGGCAACCTGGAAGAGGCAGTAAGGGAGGTAATCAAGAAACTTGACGGGTCATATGCCATGGTTGTCCTGGCGAAAAAGGAGCCTGACAGGCTTGTGGCGGCCCGTAAGGACAGCCCCCTGGTAGTTGGCCTGGGCCGGGGGGAATATTTCCTGGCATCTGACATCCCGGCAACCCTAAGCCATACCCGGGACAATTATATCCTCAATGACGGGGAAATCGCCATCCTGACCAGGAATGGAGTCAGGGTAACGGATTCTGAGGGGAATGAGATTAAAAAAGAGGTTTTTCACGTTAAATGGGATGCCGTGGCTGCTGAGAAGGGCGGATATCCTCATTTTATGCTGAAAGAGATTTATGAGCAGCCCAAAGCTATCAGGGAAACACTGACAGGGCGGATTTCGGCGGATAGCTCACAGGTAATCCTCAATGAAATGATAATGACTCCTGAAGAGATCAGGAGCCTGCGCAATATCTTTATCGTGGCCTGTGGTACCGCTTATCACGCCGGAATGGTGGGTAAGTACCTGATAGAAGACCTGGCCAGGATTCCGGTGGAAGTGGATATCGCATCAGAGTTCCGTTACAGGAAACCCATAATAAATAAAGGGGACCTGGTTATTGTCATCAGCCAGTCAGGAGAGACGGCCGATACCCTGGCTGCCCTGCGAGAAGCCCAAAAGGCAGGGGCCAAGGTACTGGCGGTCACTAATGTGGTGGGGAGCTCGGTTTCCCGGGAGGCCGATGAGGTAATCTACACCTGGGCCGGACCGGAGATTGCCGTGGCTTCGACAAAGGCATATTCCACTCAGTTGGTGGTAATGATGCTGCTGGCAATTTATTTTGCCCAGGTGAGGGCAACCATTGACTCCGAACACGCCGGACAGCTTCTCAAAGAAATGAAGGAACTGCCGGAAAAAGCCCAGGCAATCCTGGAAGACCTGGAAGACCTGGAGAGTTTCCTGAAGAAATATGCTGAAGCCCAGAACACCTTTTTCCTCGGCCGCGGTCTGGATTATGCCGTAGCCATGGAAGGCTGCCTGAAGCTGAAGGAAATATCGTATATGCACGCCGAGGCTTATGCGGCAGGAGAACTCAAGCACGGGACCCTGGCCCTTATCGTGGACGGTGTGCCTGTGGTGGCCCTGGCCACCCAGATGGATCTCTATGACAAGATGGTCAGCAATATCAAGGAAGTCAAAGCCCGGGATGCCCAGGTGATAGGGGTTACCTTCCGGGGCAACAATGAACTGAAGAAGGTAGTGGACCATGTGGTCTATATCCCGCAGACGGACCGGTCCCTGGCCCCGGTGCTGACGGTGATCCCGCTGCAGCTTTTGGCCTACCATATTGCGGTGGCCAGAGGCTGTGATGTGGATAAGCCGAGGAATTTGGCCAAGAGTGTGACTGTGGAGTAAGAGTAAATGAAGAGAACAGTTAATTGTACGTTTAAAATAAAGTTTGATAATTTAAAATAAATATTGATAATATAAAATAAAGTATGATTAAAAAATCATAAGTTACTCTTTTATGTATCCTATTTGCTTATATTTACTTTACAATAGTATTTTTAGAAAAAAGAGGGCTTAGGCCCTCTTTTCTTCTAAGCATTGTTTTGGAACTACAATTACTATTTGTGTTATAATAAAATAAAATGGAGAGGAAATGTCGAAAAAAGTCGAACGAAATTTATTTGACTTAGCAGGAAAATAATGTGATAAATAGAGAAGTTTATCAAGAGTATCAACTGAGTGTATTCTCTTATTCAAACGAGATATCCAGCTTTTTTAAAGTCTACGATTTAAAGGTAAATATTCATTGAACATTTTACGATACCTAAAATATGGGTACAAATTAAGGATATTCACTTTGATTGGTGACCGTGAGGCAAAAAATAAAAAAATTACTTATATTGTAGGGGGTGAATTCTTTGTCTAAACTGGAGGAACTAAAGAAATTTATTGATGAAACCGTTACTCCAGATGACCTTATCATTGCAATTCTATCCAATATAAAACACGATTATATTCCCAAGGATCCAGGGATTATTCACCGTGCAATATTTGAGTTAAAGCAAAAGGAAGAATTTAATGAGTTATTAGACGAATTTTCATTTGATACTTCCGGTATTCTTCCGTTTTCAGATTTATTGGATACGGTTTTGTTCCGATTAGAAACGTCGTGTATTTTGGGTACTTTAAATCCTAGATATGAAAAATATGAGCTTTCTAAAGAGAAAAAGGAGCAACTATTTAAAAGAACGTCTGAAAAACTTTCTGCAAAGCTGCCTATCATTGCAGAACTCAGTGGTCAATTTGAGGCGCTTGTTTGTATGCAGAATTAATGGCGGTGAGAACAATTGTCTTCTCTTAAAGACACTGTAGAAGCTTATGTCAAAAGCAGATTGGAAAATTACACACCATCTCTTGTAAGAGCCCCTAAGGTAATTCATGATACTATTCTGGGCTCTAATTTATTTTACCCTCATGAAATTGCTGTGCTGGATATCCCACTATTGCAAAGACTGAGAAGAATAAATCAGGTTGATGTGGTCCCTCTTGTCTTCCCGTCTGGCAACCATAATCGGTTTGAACATACCCTTGGTGTTGCAGTAATTAGTGAAAAACTTATTAAAGCTCTTTTTGCCCGAATTGATAACTTAGAAGAAATTGGGTTGGAACGATTTAATAATACGGATTTGGCATTTCATTATTGTTTATACCATATTCGAATGGCAGCCATAATGCACGATTGTGGACACGGACCATTTTCCCATATGTCTGAACAAGTTTATAGGCATTTTGAAGATTTGAAGGAAGAGAAAAAAACCAATCCAAAGCTCAACGGCGCTTCCCCTCATGAAATCTTATCTTATATGATTGTAACAAGTGTTTCCTTTAAGAACTTTTTCGAGAAACAAATTAAACCTCATTATGGTGTTGATCTTGATTTGGAAATCGTAGGCGAAATTATAGTAGGGTATACTGGAAGACTTCGTGAGGCTTACATTGTCGAAATAATTAATGGGGGATTCGATGCTGATAAGCTTGATTATATACAAAGGGATTCTCATTTTACTGGAATCAAAATGGTTTTAGATATGCCAAGATTGTTTTATACTATAGAAACGCTCGATATAGATGGTAAGTTGCGTTTAAGTGTTGATTTGAGTGGTATTGCCACATTGGAGCAAATTGTATTTAATTAAATGATGTTATTTAGTACTGTATACCACCACCATAAAGTAAGGGCTGCTGAATGCTTATTTAAATCATTAATAAGGGAAATTAAGATAAGAGGTTTAGACGTGAACGGAAGGAAATTTAACGATACAGCTGACTTCTTATATCTTACTGATGATGACATTTATAGCTTAGTTAATCGTCCAGAATTTGGATTAGCATCAAGGTTGGCTTCGGATTTAAAGTACAGGAATGGAATCTTCCCAAAAGGTCGTTGGTTCTATCCGCTAAAACTATGAAAGGTGGTATTGAAAGACTAAATGCCGTTATGGGACTTGATGATCATTTAGATAAACAATTTGTTTTAACAGAAACGATATCAGAAAAGACCAAGGAATATGGGGAAGAAGTTCCTTGTGACCAAATTTGGGTGGACATGCCTTCTCCTCCTAATTTTAAAGAGGCGATTAAATGTCCTATTCGTAGTATTGGTGAAAAAAAAGGGTACATAAGCCTTCGTGATGTTTTTCCAGTTGATGATTGGGTAAGGGCATTCACGGAGAATAAGTGGAAAGGATACATTTTTACCAGGCCGGAATACAGAGAAGTAGTTTACGAGGCAAGCAAGGATGTGTTGAAGGAAGTATTCGGTATTGAAGTTAATGAGTTTTCAAGATTATTGTGTAAAATGGAAGAACCTAAACCTGAAGAACTATAAAACGATCCTCACTAATTATATTAAGTGATTTTGAAATCCCGGGTATGCCGGGATTTTTATTGCCATTGTTTTTCTTGCGATTTCCCAATCATATATAAACCATCCTTTCCTTTCCATTTTACCAGGAATTCTATTTGGAAAGGGCAAAAGCACAATGTATTTTACACACTCTCCGATTTTCTTCTTGCCATTCGCTGGACAATTTCTTCTTATTTCGTCCCAGTTGCTCGTTACTTCTTATTGTTTTAGTTTATGGGCAACCCCCACTTTATCTTAACCCGTCTTAGTTGTCTGCTCATATAATATGTTAACTGGAGCTGAACAGCCTGAACGGGTGTTCAGGGAGAAAAGGGGGTTGTTACTTGAACAAGATAGACGTTTTGATACCTGTAGTTGAAAAAGACCGGGAAGTTTTGCCTTATGCCATAGATTTTGCCAGAAAAAATATCAGGCACCCCATTGGCGAGGTATTTATAATTGCGCCTGACGACGGGATTTTTAAGACTATGAGTGCCCAAAAGGGCTGCAGGTTTATCAACGAAAACACGGTTCTGCCAATTACCAGAAAAGACATCGATTATTGTCCAAAAATAAAAAATAAATTTTTGGACCGGTCAGGCTGGCTGTTTCAGCAATTATTAAAACTCAGTGGTGATAAGATTGGGAGCCAGGAGGGTTATTTGGTTCTCGATGCAGATACGCTGTTAATCCGGCCACATGTATTTGAACACAATGGGAAAACAGTTTTCTTCTACAGAAAAGACCTCCACCGCCCTTATCTGCAAACTTACGAAAAACTGTTGGGAGAAAAGGCCATGGCGGCTGACTCTTCCATATCTTTTGTCATTCAGTACATGTATTTTAAAAACAACAAACTTGCCGAACTGAAAAAGCTGATCGAAGCCAGGCATCACACCGACTGGTACACAGCAATAATAAACAACATTAATAAACAGGAATTGTCCAGTTTTTCCGAATTTGAAACCTATGGAAACTATATATTTAAAAATTATCCCCGTCAGATGATTTTGAGAACGCGGCAAAATCTGTGTTTGAGAAGACGCGTCCTTAAAAACCTATCCAAAATAAACATACCGGAACTTGCCGGCAAATGCCGTTCTATTTCTTTTCATGCCTACTATCAGTAAAATCTCCTTACAATATTAAGCAGCGGATCGCTGGCCCAGGGATTATATGGGTGTAGTCTTTTTAAATGCAGAACAGGCCGTAGAAAGGATTTTGCCTTGTTGTTAAGCATACTAGCTGTAAAAGAAAATGAGCTATTGGAAATTGCCAGTATATGACATTGAGTTAACAAATAGAAATCCGGATAAAAGTAATTCTTGGGGAGCGAACTAAATAAGTCTTGCATCGTGACAGGATGATATTCCGAGAAATCCGGGGTAACAGCTTCTATTTCATCGCTGGCAATGAACAATACCGGATCAGGCACTTTTGACCAGATGGTACGAAGCCAGTTTTTATACCAGGCAGTTGGAGCAATATAGAAATAGACTTGTTTATTTGTACCCCTGTAATCCTTATAATCTCCTCTTCGGATATGCAATCCGATAATTGTTTTACCTCGCGAAATCAGTTTGGCCAAACCTTTGTCCATCTCAGCCTTAATTTCCGGAACTGGTATAAACAGAGACTGAAAATAGTCTTTGTAAGGTGCAAAGCTGGATGTATGAAATTGAAAATTCCCCGCAAAATCGACGTTTTTGTATCTTGGTACAGGTTCTGCAAAAATTCTCTGCAGGTTCTTTTGTCTCAGTTCGGATATGACAGGTAAATTTTTTGATATCGGCGGATCATTATGCCCAAAAAGGTACTGACCAACCCATCGAGGTGTCTCAACCCTCATGTTGAAGACCCTTGCGTAAATTTTAAGAAACGCATACTGGAAAATCTGGTTTCCAAATCGGCCTTTTTCCCCTAATGTTGACATAGTCACAACCGGGATGTTGGTATTAACCATGATCACTTCTCCTGTTCCCTTTTTATACGTCAGAATTGGTTTATTCACAGTTATTGTATGAGACTCACTTGTAAATAGCGATATCCGGTTAAGAAATAGGGATTATTTCACTGCCATTTCTTATTGCACAAAGTGCCTCAAACCCTTGATATACCGTTTCATTTCCTGACATTTCTTAATGCAGCATACAACAGCAAGGAATAAGGCTGCACTGAACCTATTGCGGCATGGAATAAAGTTTTGAATATAGTTTGAAACCGAATTGATTAAGAGATCCCTCTAAATTGGACTGCACCCTGTCAAGTAGACAGCACAAAAAATTAAATTAATTTAGGCAGCCTTGGTCCGAAATTCCATCGGACTGAGGCTGTTTAATTTTGCCTG
>PHAB01000017.1 GCA_002840275.1 Firmicutes bacterium HGW-Firmicutes-14 | reverse complement strand
AGGCGCCGGTACAGGTGCCTCTTCAGCAGGCGCCGGTACAGGTGCCTCTTCAGCAGGCGCCGGTACAGGTGCCTCTTCAGCAGGCGGCGCCGGTGCAGGCTGCTCTTCCTCTGCAGGCGGCGCCGGTGCAGGCTGCTCTTCCTCTGCAGGCGGCGCCGGTACAGGCTGCTCTTCCTCTGCAGGCGGCGCCGGTACAGGTGCCTCTTCAGCAGGCGGCGCCGGGGCGGGCTGCTCATGCACTATTAACGCCTGACCGGCCGGTCCAATGCCGGTTTCTCCAACCCCGGTTTCTCCTGCAAAGGCAGCAGCCGGGAAAGATACCAAAAGGAGCATAACAAGCACCAGAAAACCAGGAATAACCCAGTTCCTCTTTAGCATAATACCCTCCTTTCCATGTAACATATTTTGTTGACCCAATCAAAAACCCGTCTTTCAGGGAGTAAATATTAATAATATCCCTAAAAGACCGGGTCCTATGGGTCAATTACATTATAACGCAGTTAGTGCAGAACTTCACCAAGTATAATATGGGACAGGTGGGAGCGATTTGTTATGTTGCCATGCATATTAACAATTTCGTAACATTTTGTAATTATACCGTAATAAATATATTATATATTAATCAATAACCACTATTATTAATAAAAGAGACGAACCCGCAGGAGATTTCCTGCGGGCTGCCGTACCTTATTTAACCTATAACACATTATCTGGCAAAAACATGGTTGCCTATCTTTACAGTGATTGAACGTGACCATACCCATTTACTCTGAGCGGTGGCCGGATTCCAGAAATACAGGGCCCCATATGTGGGATCCCATCCGTTTAACGCGTCCTGAACCGCTTTATATGCCGTTTGATTTGCCGGAAGGTTAATCTGACCGTCATCGACGGACGAGAAGGCCAGCGGCTCATAAATTACACCGGGGATTGTACTGGGAAAGATGGGGTTTTTTACGCGGTTGAGTATAACTGCCGCTACCGCTACCTGCCCCTGGTAAACTTCTCCCCTGGCCTCAGCGTAAACAGCACGGGCAAGCAGGTCGAGGTCACTTCGGGAAAAGCTCCGCGATACACTGACTGCCGTTTTTGCGGCGCTGCCGGGAATAGACAGGACCTGTCCGGGGTACAGGGTATTACCGGTCAGGTTGTTAGCGCTTTTAATAGAACTGACTGAAACCCCGAACCGCTGGGAAATCAGGTACAGAGTGTCCCCACGGGAAACCTTGTATCTTGTCCCAGTATTTGTCCCATCCGGAATAGTCAGCCTCTGGCCTGCATAAATCAGGTTACCTGACAGACCGTTTGCCGATTTCAGGGCTGACACCGTTACTCCATACCTTTTTGCAATAAAAAACAATGAATCTCCTTTTTGGACCCTGTAGCTGGTGGAAGCGCCGGCTGTCCCGGCAAAGATTCCAAATAGAATTGCGCTTACCAGCAGCATTGAAAGAAACCGGAATCTACTTCTTTTCATTTTTTCCTCCTTTCAAAATGCCTCCGAAGTTAGCTGACGGGTTCGGGTTGAAAGTACCCTACAACTGCCGCTCTGTGACAGTGATTCACCCCCGGTCGTTATGACCCTGCTGGTTCCCCCGTACCTTATGGATTCGGCATATGTCTGGGACAAGTCCAGTATATATGAATTTCCATTTCAGGATAAGGCTGTAAAATTATCCAATGCTGCCAAAAAGGACCATCCGACAAGGTATGGTCCTTTTCTGCCGTTAACCGGAGAATTGCCGCCGATAAAAAAATCTGCCAATTTTTTCTACAAAAAAAAGTGACCCTCATTATACTTGGGGTCACTTTTACTGAAATTAGCTTAAATATAATCTCCATTAGAATTTTATATCATGTCAATCAGAAAATAAACAATGGCAGCTGCCAGCGCTGATAGGGGAGCGGTAAGAATCCACGCATTTACTATGTTTCTCGCCACTGTCCACCTGACAGCAGACATCCTTTTCGTTGCCCCGACACCCATTATTGATGCTGAAATTACGTGAGTGGTGCTGACCGGATTCCCGAAAATTGAAGCCCCGATGATAACCAGCGCCGCAGATGTCTCAGCAGCAAAACCATGTACCGGCTCCAGTTTTATTATGCGTGAACCCATGGTCTTAATTATCCGCCACCCCCCCAGGGAGGTTCCAAGGGCCATAGCGCCCGCACAGGACAAAATAACCCATAAAGGCACTTCAAAGGTTTCAATGACACCTGTGGAGAGCAGTGCTGCAGTTATTATGCCCATAGATTTTTGGGCGTCATTTGAGCCGTGACTGAAAGCCATAAAGGCCGCCGACACAATCTGCAGTTTGGAAAAATACCTGTTAACCACTCTTGGGGCCAGATTTCCTACGAGCACAAAAATAAGCCCCATGACCATATATGCGATTGCAAAACCGATTAACGGTGAAGTGATTAAAGGTAGAAATATTTTTTCCGCCAATCCCCGGCCGTTAAGGACAGCATATCCATTGCTGGCCAGCACCGCCCCGGCTACCCCTCCGACAAGGGCGTGGGAGGAACTGCTGGGCAGCCCATAATACCAGGTGAACAGGTTCCATATGATCGCCCCGGTCAATCCGGCAATCAAAACCTCATTGGTAATAAACTCAGGTTTTACTATACCCTGGCCTATAGTATGAGCCACTTCCGTACTGACCAGGGCTCCTATGAAATTAAGCCCCGCAGCCATGATGATAGCCTGACCGGGGGATAGGACGCGTGTGGAAACAGATGTGGCAATGGCGTTGGCCGTATCATGAAAACCGTTGATAAAGTCAAACAGCAGGGCAAGCATAATGACAAGTCCGATCAGCATCTCAGGCATATTTTACCACGACCCCGCGTATCAGTTTGGCTATCTTTTCACATCTGTCAAGAGCTGTTTCCAATTGTTCAAAAACCTCTTTCCACTTGATAACCGATATAGCATCAGAACTGTTTTTGAACAATTCAGCCACACCGCTGCGGTAAATCCTGTCCCCCTGGGATTCACATTTTTTTATTTCATAACAGATATCCATTATCTCTACAGTGTTGGTCTTCATATGTCTCATACAATAAACCGATGATTTGACTTTCCCGGCGGCATCGGTAAAAACATCCACCATTTCCCTGAATTTCTGATTGGGTTTGCCGGTCTCATAAATTATCATTTTCTCCACGGTACTGCACACCGAATCAAGGATTTCGTCCAGCTCCCGGGCTAAATCATAAATATCTTCCCTGTCAAAAGGGGTCATAAAAGTCTCGTTCAGCTTGTCAATTATCCGGTCAGTTACTTTGTCGCCCTTTTGTTCAAGGGCGATCAGCTCCTCAAGCCGCTCTTCCATAGTCTCATGTTTACCCATCATATCCTGAAGTAAAATCGCTCCCTGGTGAAGGATATCTGCAGCTTCCTCAAACTGTTTAAAGAAAATCCCGTCAGCCGGTTTAAATCGTCGAAACATGTGCTCTCCTCCAAAAAAAAAATTGTTAAGTGCCCAAATTTCAAATATTCGCCCAATTTGACAAATTTCCTGTCTGCAGGTTAATAATTTATTAAAATAAGACAACCCCTCCAAAAATTGAGGAGGGGGTTTTTGTCTTAAGCGAACCTGGCCAGGATTACATCTTGTTTCAGCAGGGACTGCCGTACATCTATCACCCGTTGGTTACGGGAACCCCGGAAAGCCAGGTTGAGGTCCTTTTCAGATGCGATAAATGGCCCGTCCACCAGGTAATCCGACAGGTTTAACAGTTCCATCACCTGAGGTTTTTCCCTTCCCAGGGCCAGTAATTCCTCCCAGGTGTAACCGGTATAGGTCATCAGGTCAAGGCCTTTCTCTTTAACCTGTTTCCCCAGACGGGCGAAAGCCTCTGCCTGCATAAACGGTTCCCCGCCCGAAAAGGTTACACCATTGATCAGCCTGACCTTATTTATGGTGTCCATAATCTCCATGTCTTCCAGTTCCCTGCCGCCATGCGGGTCAACAGCTTCGGGATTGTGACAGCCGGGGCAGAACCTTGGACAGCCCTGGGCAAAAATAACACTTCTCAATCCGGGTCCATCCACTACCGATTCCTTTACGATACCCGCTACCCGCACCTTCACCTTCAATCACCTTCTTTAACTGTTTCTTTTCCGGCCTGTGAGGTATCAATCCTTATACCTGACCAAATCCAAAAAGGCCTCATCAGCTATTTTCTGGGCCAGTTCATCAGGGTAGTCCCCTTTATAAATGACCTTGTCAACACCGGCAGCGACAAGGAGTTTCACACATGAGACACATGGCTGGACGGTAACATAAACGGTGGCGCCCTCCAGCACATCCCCATGCAGCGCCGCCTGGGCTACTATATTTGCCTCAGCATGTACCGCCCAGCATAACTCGTGCCTTTCTCCGGAGGGAATGTTCAGTTCTTCCCGCAGGCAGCCTCTTTTTTCACAGTGGGTAGCTCCTGACGGGGCTCCGTTATATCCGGTACTGATTATATTACGGTTCTTTACAGCTACTGCTCCTATCTGGCGTCTAAGGCAGGTCGACCTTGAGGAAACCAGTTCAGCAATATCCATAAAGTATTTGTGCCACGAGGGCCTGGACATGAAGCTCTCTCCTCCCTGAATACAGTCTTATTCTCTCTCAAGCAGCCTGTGCGGCACCCGGTCACGGAGCTCACACTGCTTGGCATCATTAAACCTGTCAACAGTGCTGAGGTAACCGGTAATCCTGCGGACACGCTTGATATCAATTGACCCGCACATGGGGCATTCATCCTTGTTGATTACTCCGGTATAGCTGCAGCTCATACAGTAATCAACAGGAAAGTTGATGCCGGCATATCCTATGTCAGAATCCTTCATATGCCTGAGCACGGTTTCAATAGCCTCCAGGTTATGTATCGGTGGTGACGGGAACTCTATATAACTGATATGGCCGGCATTGCAGTACTTATGATACGGTCCTTCGATGGCAACCTTATCAAAAATGCTTATTTCATAGCCTACCGGAATGTGGAACGAATTTGTATAATACTCCCTGTCGGTGACACCCGGAATACTGCCATATTCTCTTTTATCTATATTGACGAACCTCCCGGACAGGCCTTCGGCGGGAGTTGCTAGAAGGGTATAATTAAGGTTGTATTCCGTTGTTGCCTCATCCAGTTTTTTGCGCATAAATTCAGCTATTTGCAGTCCTAGGGAATTAGCATCTTCAGATTCCCCGTGGTGTTTGCCGACAAGCATCTTCAGGGTTTCAGCCAAGCCGATGAACCCTACCGACAGGGTCCCGTGCTTAATAACTTCTTCAATCTTATCATTGGGTTTCAAACCCTGAGAATCCAGGTATAACCCCTGTCCCATCAGGAATGGCATGTCTCTCACTTTGAGGTTTGCCTGCACCTTATACCTGTGATAGAGCTGGCTTACCGTAAGGTCCAGGACCTGATCCAGTTCCCTGAAGAACTTGTCCAGGTTAGTCCCTGATTTGATAGCTACCCTGGGGAGGTTGACAGTGGTAAATGACAGGTTGCCCCGGCCCTCAGAAATTTCAGGGCCGTTAATATTGCCGATAACCCTTGTCCGGCAACCCATATAACTTACTTCAGTGCCATATTTGCTGTTAAAGGATGAATCCATGAAGCTGAAGGTGGGATTAAGCCTCCTTGATGCCACCCTGATAGCCAGTTTAAGCAGGTCATAGTTGGGATCTCCCTCGTTTAGGTTAATACCTTCCTTGACCCTGAATATAATATTGGGGAAAATAGGGTTTTCACCCCGGCCCAGCCCTTTCTCATAAGCCAGCAGGAGGTTTTTCACCACTTTGCGGGCAGCAGGAGAAGTATCGGTTCCTATGTTCAGGCTGGAAAAGGGCACCTGGGCCCCTGCCCGTGAATGCATGCTGTTGAGATTGTAAATGAAGGCTTCCATGGCCTGATAAACTTCATTATCATCAGCATCCCTGACAAATTCGGAGATATCGGTATCAAAGAATGGGAATGCCTGTCCACCGTGCATATCGTTCTGGGAACTCTGCAGGATTATAGCAGCAAGGGCGGTAGCAGATGAAGGCCTCTTGGGAGGCCTGATATAGCCATGCCCGTTGTTGAAACCTTCCCTCAGCAGCCTTCCGAGGGGAATTTGCACACAAGTCAGGGTTTTACCGTAAAAGTCTAAGTCGTGAATGTGGATATCACCCCTGGAGTGGGCCTGGGCCTGTTCCTCAGGGATAAGCCTGGAGAGATAATATTTTTTGCTGGCAGCGCTGGCTATCTGCAGCATTTTGGCAGAAGGTGAATTGCTGACATTGGCATTTTCCCTGTTAGTTTCAACAAGAATCTCTTCAACTGCGTCCATCAGTTCCGATTTGGCGTCCCTGATCCTGGTTCTTCTGGCCCGGTATAATATATAGGCCTTGGCCGTTCTGGCATGGCCTTTCTCAATCAGGACTTTTTCCACAGAGTCCTGTACATCTTCTACGGAAAATATCTTGTCCCCAAATTCCTTGCGAAGGAACTTCAAAACCTCCAGGGTCAGCTCCATAGCAATTGTACGGTCTTCACCCCCGACAGCCTCAGCAGCCTTAAAGATGGCTTCAGTGATTTTGGCTTCATTGAATTCTGCCAACCGGCCGTCACGTTTCCTGATTACTTTGAAGGCTCCCCGTTCGGACCTTTCGGAGCGAACCTGGTTCAAGTCAATGGTCTCATAAATTAGTTTCTCTTGAATCATGCGCCTAATCCTCTCCTATGTTATTTTTTGCCTTCTTCTTTTTTAACAAATCCTCCAGTTCATTAAAAAAGCTGTTTACATCCTGGAACTGGCGGTATACCGAAGCAAATCTCACATAAGCCACTTCGTCTAAATTTCTCAGCTCATCCATGACCTTTTCCCCGATTTGTTCAGTACTGACTTCCGTTTCCATCCTATTCCTGATTTCTTTTTCGATATTATCAACTATTTCTTCCATCTGGTGCAGCGAAATTGAGCGTTTTTCACAGGCTCTGATAATTCCGCCAAGAATCTTATTCCGGTCAAATACTTCCCTCCTGCCGTTTTTTTTCACCACAACCAATGGGATCTCATCAATTTTTTCATATGTCGTGAACCTCCGGCCGCACTCAACACACTCCCTTCTCCTGCGAATTGCATTTCCATCATCTGCCGGCCGGGAATCTAAAACCTTGCTATCCATGTATCCGCAAAAAGGACATTTCATCTTGTTCTCCACCCTGAATAATTTTTTAAAATTCCTGGCAGGAATCTGGCCGGAAATATAGAAAAATAAATAATATGTATTGCCTGAAAAGGGCTTGTCCCCACAATATGTAGGGCACATCTTCATTATAGAGTACCACATGTTGTGCAGTCAAGGTAAATGTTCCCAATTTGCAAAGTTTAAATTTTGCGAAAAATATAAAAAAGGCGCGCATCTTTCAGTTCCCGATGCGCGCGCCTTTTTATACTTCATTCCTTAGACTTTTCCACTGATGTGGAAAAGGTATAATTTACTAGAGTACAAAAAAATGGCTGCCTTAGAAGGGCAGTCATTTTGAATTAATACAGGACATTTTGGTTTGCATCAGTAAAATCTGAAAGCTCCACCAGGATGACATCCATACCCAGTTTTTTTATTTTCTGCCAGGGAACCACCACATCATCATTTCGTCCAAAAAATCCGAGTATCCTGCCGTTCCCCGGCAGTACCACCGACCTGATCCTGCCGGCCTCCAGGTCAATCTCAATATCCTTTATCAACCCCAGTTTTTTACCGTTGTTAACATTGATGACTTCCCGCATACGCAGGTCTGAGATTTTGACCATTGATACTCCCACCTCCTCACATATATTATATGTGGGAGGTTGTCACAATGTGCTAAGAGTTACTTCTTTTCTTTGTCGTCCGTAAAATACGGGGCAGGAATATACTGCACCGAAGGCCTGCGCTGGGCCGGCTGGGGGTACAGTTCCATCAGGCTGTATATTTCCCGCTGCAGCCCTGTTCTGACCTGCAAGCCCAGTTCCCTGAGTTCACTGCAGGTTATTGGATAGTCATGGGTCCACCTTCCCTGGGTCAGGGCCTCTGCTATTTTCCCGGCCTTTTCTTCACCTACATTGTCTTTCAACAAATTAAACACAAAATCATTAATCTGTCTCATAGCCTTCCTGGCGATATCTGCCATAATCAGGGTCTTATCATCTATCTCATCCCTGGTTTTCTCCTCCACAACCTTCAGGATTGATACAGCAGGGTATTCCCCCAATTGCGGGTCGACCGGTCCGAGCACGGCGTTTTCATCCATAACTATTTCATCAGCTGCCAGGGCAATCATGGTCCCCCCTGACATAGCATAATGGGGCACAAACACCGTAACCTTGGCAGGATGTCTTTCCAGGGCAAGGGCTATCTGTTCGGAAGCCAAAACAAGGCCTCCCGGGGTATGGAGCATAATATCTATGGGCATTTCATCCGGTGTCAGCCTGATTGCCCTTAACACCTGCTCAGAATCTTCAATGTTTATAAACCGGCTAAGCAAAAATCCCAATATACTGAATGATTCCTGCCGGTGAATCAGGGTAATCAGTCTTGATTTCCTCTTGTTTTCAATCGTTCTTATCAGCCGGTACCTGGCTGCTTCAACCTGCTTCTGTCTTATCCAGGGCAGAAGGGCACTGATAATAATAAATAACCAGAACAGGTCGGAAAAAGAAAATCCCTCAGAAGACACAGTTTCACCCCCACTCTTCATCTAACGGCCTAAGCCCCCGTTTTCGGGGGCTTAACTGTTTAATTGCCAGTTATTGTTTTGTTCTGCACCTTTCGACCGATATCCTTTTTCTGATGGCTAATCGCCTCAAAAAGACCAGTTAAAAATCTCCAGTATTTTAAATCTAATCTTAACATTTTCATTCTCATCTTCTGTGGAACGCACTAGGTCACCAATTTGTGCCATAGAATCCCTGTGGCCGGCCGGCGGGGAAACATCAGGTACAGTATCCGGTGTTTCCGGGACAGGTCCTCCCATTGCTTTTGACACATCCACAAAGCAGAGGGGCGGGAAAAGCACACACCACCAGTTGGCTCCCTGACCCTGGCCAATAATGACCCGGACAGCCTCGTAATTTCCCGCCGGCAGGGTCAACCTGCCGTAGGTTTTGGCAGGGAATTCAAAATTACCCTGCTGAACTTCCACCGGATATTCCTCTCCCCAGGCCTTGATTTCCTCCAGGGCTACAGACCTTATTTCTTCAAGATGCTGCCGTGCAATTCTGCGGGCATCTTCAGCACTCTTTGCCTTTTCAAATTCCGGAGTCATCCGGCTGATTATCAGGTCCCTGATTTTCCTCTTCAAGGCCTGATCCCTCTCAGAATCACTGTTTGCTATAACATGGAACCGGATAAGATTATTGTGGTTATATGCTTCGGCAAATGTTCCCGGCATATTTGCCATTTCGTTGTCCGTTACTGTCCGGATTCTATCACCAGCGGCTCCAACTCTCGTTTCCGTTACAGCCAGGGTAAGTACGGCTGCTGCAACCAAAACCAGCGCCACTGTTCCTCCGGTCAGGATAATTCTGATTAGTTTACTCCGCATTATAATTCCTCCCTGATTTCTATCTCTTTTAATTTTTGATTATCTATCTTTACATATGTTTGCGCATGTGTTTGAGAGCTGCCTTTTCCAGGCGTGAAACCTGGGCCTGGGAGATGCCGATTTCTTCGGCCACCTCCATTTGGGTTTTTCCTTCAAAGAACCTAAGAGAAAGGATGAGTTTTTCCCTGTCACTGAGTTTGCGCATTGCTTCCCTGACCGCTATCCCTTCAAGCCAGTTCCCATCCTGATTTTTTTCGTCACTTATCTGGTCCATCACGAAGATTGGGTCTCCTCCGTCATGATAGATAGGTTCAAAAAGTGAAATGGGTTCCTGGATGGCATCTAACGCAAAAACCACTTCTTCTCTGGGCATTTTTAATTCACCGGCGATCTCATTTATTGAAGGCTCTCTCGAGTATTTATTAACGAGACTGTCCCGTACCTGAAGGGCTTTATATGCAACATCCCGCAGGGAACGGGAAACGCGAATTGGATTGTTATCCCTGAGGTATCGCCGGATTTCACCTATTATCATAGGCACCGCATAAGTGGAAAATTTTACGTTCTGTCCAAGATCGAAGTTGTCTATGGCTTTCATAAGTCCGATACATCCTACCTGAAACAGGTCGTCAACATATTCGCCCCTGTTGGTAAAACGCTGAATCACGCTCAATACAAGCCTCAGGTTGCCATTAATTAGTTTGGAGCGGGCGTCTTTGTCCCCGGCCTGCATGGCCACGAACAATCCCTTCATTTCATTGCTGGATAGAACGGGCAGTTTTGATGTATTAACCCCACAGATCTCTACTTTGTTGATCATTAAGACGGCCACCCCTTCTGACTTATGAATTCAGCCTTGACACATTCATTAGGATTATTGCCCAAAGGAAGGGGGTTTATACAGGCGCATAGTATCTTTTGACCGTTAACATATATAAGGGTAGATGCTTCCTCCGGCGGGCAACATCTCCGCCGGCTGCATTAAGCTACCCTTGCTAAAAAGTGGGCTAACCATCTACCCGAAAAATCGGGTAGATGGTTAGCCCACTTTACGATTTGTAAAAAAACTAAGGGGCAGTATAGCTGCCCCCTTACATTATTTCATCTAAATCGGTGCATTACGATGTGAATAAATATGCTTCTTCCCTATTCCATCCGGTGGATTTCCTTCCTTAACCGTTTGAGGATTCGTTTTTCCAGCCGGGAGATGTATGATTGGGAAATTCCAAGCATATCTGCGACTTCCTTCTGGGTCTTTTCCGCTCCGTCGCCCAAACCAAAGCGGAGTTCCATGATTTTACGTTCCCTCCCGCTGAGTTTGTGCAGGGCAATATTGAGGAGTTTTTTATCAACTTCCTCTTCAAGGAATTTATAAATAATGTCATTTTCCGTGCCCAGGACATCGGAAAGCAGTAGTTCATTACCGTCCCAGTCAATGTTCAGGGGTTCGTCGAATGATACCTCTGACCTTACTTTGTTATTTCTCCTGAGATACATAAGGATTTCGTTTTCTATGCAGCGGGAGGCATAAGTTGCCAGCTTTATTTTTTTGTTGGGGTCAAAAGTATTGACTGCTTTTATCAGACCTATTGTGCCAATGGAGACCAAGTCTTCAATCCCGATGCCGGTATTCTCGAACTTCCTGGCTATATAGACCACCAGGCGGAGATTGCGCTCAATGAGCACACTTTTTACCGTTTTGTCCCCTGCTTCAAGCCTGGACATCAGGAATACTTCTTCATCAGAGGTAAGGGGCGGCGGCAGGGCTTCACTGCTGCCCACATAATAGACTTCGGATTTCAGGCCCAGTTTCAGGAGGACCCTGAGAACCTTCAACCTGATAGTCCATTTTAGCTTCATAAATCCCTTCAACAATTATCCAATACCTCCCCGTCAGGCTGTTATCCCTTCGAGTACGTCCGGATGGAGTAAAGCCCGGTACGTACCTTCGGGACTTAATTCCTGGTGATATACACCGACAATAACATTTCTGGTGCAAACCAGGCTGCCTCCGTTATAAACTTCAACCCGGTCGGGTCTGAACCCGATTAAAAGGCCGTTTTCTCTCCCCAGTGAGGTAAAAGGTATGACCCTGAACCTGGTAAACCATGTTGTCTGGGAAAGGGAATCAAGGACCAGCATAAGGTCAGGGTCCCTGCCCTTTTCAAAAGCCGATTGCACCTCCTGGGGAAAGAGGCTTTTAAGAGCGCTGTATTCCATAACCATTACCGGTTTATGGCTGAGCGGGTCATGCAGCTGGTTACCCGTATCTATCAGGGCCTCAACCCGTACCTCAGATTCACCGAATAATACCTTGACCGGAACCCGGAACAGGTTTTGAACCAGCCTTTTTTGTAAAATTTGGCCGGCATATCTGGTAAACAATATATATATAAAGACAGTAAGAGATATCCCGGGGAAAAAATAATCTGCAACCAGGCGGGAAATGTTGCTGAATTCCAAATACAGACCGCTTGACTGAAAAAAATAAAGAATCCCCAAAAACATGCCGCCAAGGGAAAAGGAAGTAATGTAAAACACAACCAGGGATGAGGCAAATCTTTTAAGGCTGAGAGGGACAAAGGTAACGGCCAGTATGACCACCGAAACGGGAACCTTAAACCAAAAATAATGCAAAAAACTAAGCCGGGGAAATGCGGCAGCAAATGAATAGAGCGCCCCAAAAGCAGCCCCGGCAGCAATCCTGGACCAACCTGCGGCAAGCCGGTTAATCCGGGCAGTCCCCCATAGAATCAGGGTGTTCATGAGAAAACTGACTGCAAAGGCAATGTCCGGATAGACATATACCACCTCTTGGGGTTCCATCTCTCCACCACCAGGTTATGTAGTTCATAGTAAGATTATATGTTCAGTTCTATTTACTTATGACAATTAATCAACCCTTACCCTGGACCGTCTTTTTCATTATACAACCTTCACCGGCAAAAATTTGTCATTAGGTGAACAGGCAAAAAAAAATTCCTCGCCCAAATTCTCCAAAGATGGGCAGAGGAAACTGAATTTCGTCATTAAAATATCTGAAAAAGTGGTTTCTTTAACTGGACCGAGATTAGGGCCAAAACCAGGATAAAGGTAAAAATTGCACCTATGAAGAAAAACCTCTTAAATCCTCCCGATGGGGCTAATAAATACCAGAATAACCCTGTCGGTTTTTCTTCCTCATGCCTGTTTTTCATTTTAACCAGCCGGTCAGCACAGGCACCACATTGTTCCAGGTGTTCTTCCATTTCCCGTTTTACCGGTCCCGATAACTTCTCATCTATCAGGTCAAACATCAGGTATCTGCACTCATTACAGTTCAACGCCCCAACCTCCTGTGTCCGGCAGGATAACAGCCTAACCGGCATGTTCCTCTTTAGGTTCTATTAGTTATTAATTAATTATATAAGTAAAGGCTGTCAAAAATTCTTCAACAGCCCCCAAACCATATAGAAACCCACAGTCAGTATTACTATTTCCGGCGCAGAAATGCCGGAATATCAAGGTCATCTGAAGATGTAAAAGGTTTGATATCAAGATCGGCATTTATTTCTCCGCGATGGTGTTTCTGGTCAAACCCGGTGGCAATTACTGTAACTCTGACCTCTTCCTGCATGGAATCATCAATTACAGCGCCAAAAATAATATTTGCTTCCGGGTCAGCTGCCTGGGCAATAATTTCTGCTGCCTCGTTAACTTCAAACAATCCAAGGCTGCTCCCGCCGGTAATATTCAGAAGGACACCTTTAGCTCCTTCGATGGAGGTTTCCAGAAGCGGGCTGGAAATCGCGCTTCTGGCTGCTTCAGCCGCTCTTTGTTCTCCACTGGCAATTCCTATTCCCATCAGCGCCGAGCCGGTTTCTGTCATAATCGTCTTAACATCAGCAAAATCAAGGTTAATCAGGCCGGGTACAGCAATCAGGTCAGATATGCCCTGGACACCCTGCCTCAAAACATCATCTGCAATACGGAATGCTTCAACAATAGAGGTATGTTTATCAATAACCTGTAGCAACCTGTCATTGGGAATGGTAATCAGTGTATCAACCTTCTCCTTGAGTCCCGTAATACCTCCTTCAGCCTGGGTAAGCCTTTTTCGCCCTTCAAAAGTAAAGGGTTTCGTCACAACCCCTACGGTAAGCGCTCCCGCTTCCCTGGCTACTTCGGCCACAATCGGGGCTGCTCCGGTACCTGTGCCGCCGCCCATACCGGCTGTCACAAACACCATATCGGCTCCCCGAAGGGCCTGGGCTAATTCTTCACGGTTTTCCTCGGCCGCCTTTTTGCCAATATCCGGATTCGCACCTGCTCCCAGCCCTTTCGTAAGTTTTGCACCAATCTGTATTTTGTTGGGCGACTGGGACATATAAAGGGCCTGGGCATCAGTATTGACAGCAATAAACTCAACACCTTTAAGACCGGCCACAATCATCCTGTTGACTGCATTGTTGCCTCCGCCGCCAACTCCGATTACTTTTATATTTGCAAATTGGTCCATATCAATTTCAAATTCAAGCATTTAAAGATTGACCTCCTTTTGGTAAAACTTCCCCTGGAAATTACTTGCGGACTAAGTGACCGGCAACGTTTTGGACCCGTTAGCTCTAACATTATAAAACAGGTGACCTAACACAACTTTAAATGGTAAAATTCCACATGGAAATGAAATTCCCTCTTTTTACTTTTTAATTTTTTCTACTTTTTTAAAAGATGTCTCCTGATAATGGCCAAGTTCTGAAATATCCTCACACCAAAGGCAAATATGGCTGCCGTATAGAGGGCCACACCTACACGTTCCCCAATGTATGCAAGACCGGCTGCCAGCAGCACGTTGCTGAAAAAACCGGTAATAAAGATAGTATCATCGAACTTCTTTTCCATCCCGGCCCTGATTCCCCCGAAAACCGAGTCCATTGCCGCCAGGACGGCAACTGACATATACTGGGCATAGGCCTGGGGCAGTGACGGGGCCTGTATTCCAATAATTATGCCAATTATCAGTCCTAATAAGGGCAACCACATTCTGTCCACCTCTTCCTGCTATACATAGAAACCCAACTATTCGGCCGGTTTGGTATGAGTAAATGCCAAAGGACCGGAATACGCCGGGATAATGACCTTATCTCTTTTTTCGACCTCAGCGATTAACCCCCAGAATTTCAACTGCTCAAATATGCCGCCCTTTATTTCCAAACCGCTTTTCATGGTATCCGGGTTACCGGTAGCAAGTATATTGATCGGTGGCACTATTTTTTGGGTGTTCACAAGTATTGTGTTGCCTGCGCACCTTATCTCGGAAGTCGCCAGCAGTCTCTGTTCATTGATTGAAATAGCTTCTGCGCCTCCTGCCCGCAGTTCATTGACCACCTTGAGCAGGTCTTCTTCGTGCAGGATATACAGGTTGGGGTCCTCACCCTGCTGTAGTTCCCTGGGGCTGTCATTAAGGGTTACTTCCACTCCTGCACCCTGAACAGCCGTCAGGCCTGCTTCCATCCTGGCTTTTTGCAGCTCATCCCGTACAGCTTCACCGGCATTCCCGGATTTACCGGCCTTGTCAAGTTTAGTACGCAGGTCTTTTACCTGGCCAAGCAGGGCATCCCTCTCCTCTTGTACATCCTTCAGTCTGACTGTCAGTTCCTGAGCCCTGGATATGGGGAAATTATCTTCCATCCTGCTCGTGGTACGGAACTGAACGGCTAACATCATACCCAGGAACATTAGTACGACGGCTATATAGATTTGGCCCCTTTTCACTGTTAATCCCTTACCTTTCAGTTTCGTAATTTTTCTCTATATGCTATTGTTTCTCCTGCTCCGCTGGTTCAATAAATTTTATTACCGGACTTCCCTTATAGCTTATGTCAATATACTGAATGTCATTATCATATTTTTGACTTTTTACCTCACGGTAAAGGTTTATCTTGTCTTCCACACGCTCATCATTACCGAACCGCACTTCAGCCCTATCAATGGTATACATTCTGATATTGTTAAGGTCTGAGACATTAATTTCCGAAACCGTAGCTCTCATACTCACCGGCATGTGCATTAGGTATTTCAGGGCTGGTTCAATTCTTTTGTCCGGAATCTTCTGTCCCGGTCCAAGGGAACTCACATTAACCCCGGTAATAATTGGGAGATTAATTTCACCCAGGTTCTTAACCGTTGAAAGGTAAAAACCGTCGTCACTGATTAAGGCAAATTCTCCCTGCCCGGCTGCCAGGCCTATAGATTGCCGTTCGGTTATTTCTATAATTACCACAGCCGGCAGCTCCCTTTTTATCTCCACATCCTTGACCAGTGGATGCAAGGCTGTTTTTTCCGCTGCCAGCTTCAAATCAGCCTTGAAAATGTTTATCCCCCGGCTTAAACCCGCCAGGGTTGTTATATCTTCACTGCTCAGCTGTTTGTTTCCATATATTTGTATCTCCCTGACCCTAAAAAAAGGTGACTGTAAAAAAAAGAACGCTGAAAGAGAAAAAACAAAAATAAAAAAAAGGCTTTGTATTACATGCCACCGCCCTTTTTTTGGGGGAAGGCCGCCTGCCGAATGAAGACCTGCCACTGTCATCACCTCTGTTATATTATACCGCAAATCCCTCCGAAAATATATCCGTGAGTTTTAAAAAACTTGTCCCCAAATAAACTAAAAAAAGCAGCTGCTGCTGCATCAATTTAAATCTAAACCGGCCTGATACCGGGTGCCGCTATATTCCATTGACCCTCATTATTCGCGCTCCAAGGGCGGCGTATTTTCGTTCCAGGTTTTCATAACCCCTGTCGATATGAGCCACATTTTCTATCACTGTGGCATCTTCAGCTATCAGGCCGGCCAGTACCAGGGCAGCTCCAGCCCTTAAATCAGTAGCCTCAACTATTGTCCCGCTTAACTTAGGAATACCTTTGACAATGGCCACCCGGCCTTCAATTTTTATACTGGCTCCCATCCTCCTCAATTCATCAACATGTTTATACCGGTTCTCAAAGACTGATTCGGAAACTATCCCAGTGCCCTCGGCGGCTGTCATCAGGACCATCATCTGGGCCTGCATATCTGTTGGGAACC
This sequence comes from Firmicutes bacterium HGW-Firmicutes-14, assembly GCA_002840275.1. GTDB lineage: Bacteria > Bacillota > Thermincolia > Thermincolales > UBA2595 > W-Firmicutes-14. The sequence continues at coordinate 67,255 of PHAB01000017.1, read as the reverse complement.
CCGGATATGGGAGTGTCCTGACATCAACCGGCTTGATCCTTGACGGGCCTATAACCCTTACCAGATCCTCTCCCTCCTCCACCACCGCCCCGGCTTCCCGTAGTTTGGCTGTAACAGCTTCGACATGCTCAGGAATAACATTCTCCACTGATATTTCCCCACCGGTGATAGCTGCCGCAACCATATGTGTCCCTGCCTCAATCCGGTCTGGAATAACCGTATGGTTGGCAGACCCCAGCCGGGTAGGCCCTTCAATTTTGATTAGGTCTGTACCGGCCCCCCTGATTCTGGCCCCCAGCCCGTTCAGGAAATTCTGCAGGTCAACAAGTTCCGGTTCTTTCGCTGCATTCCTTATGATTGTCTGGCCCCTGGCCTGGGTAGCTGCCATCATAAGGTTTTCTGTAGCTCCCACACTGGGGAAATCCATGTGGATTTCGGCACCCCGCAGGCCGTCGGTCTCAGCTATAACATATCCATGCCGCTCGGTAATCCGGGCCCCCAGGGCCGCAAACCCTTTCAGGTGAAGGTCCATGGGCCTTGAACCGATGGCACACCCGCCGGGGTAAGCCACCCGAATATTTCCGAACCGGCCGAGCAGGGATCCCATTACCAGGTTCGATGCCCTCATCCGGCGCATCAGGTCTTCTCCTATCTCAAGACTCTGTACCTTAGCGCCGTCCACCCTGATAGTATTCCCCTCATAACTTACCACTGCTCCCAGGTATCTTAGGACATCCTTCATCGCCAGGACATCCCGGAGTCTGGGTACCTCGTTTACGGTGCTTATCCCTTCAGCAAGCAAACTGGCTGCCAGGATGGGAAGAATGGCATTCTTGGCTCCGCTCACCCTGATTGTCCCCTTTAACCGTTTACCCCCTATGACTATGAACTTCTCCACATGGCCACCTCCGGATCCAGGTTATTCACCCACAACCTGAATCTCCAATTTTAGTTCAATATTAAATTTTTTAAAGACCATCTGTCGTATTTGCCCGACCAGTTCAAGAACATCAGCCGCCGAGGCCGCCCCAACGTTAACAATGAAGTTTGCGTGTTTATCAGATACCAGGGCATCCCCAACCCTCATCCCCTTAGCCCCCACCTGGTCAACAAGCCATCCGGCCCATTGTCCCGGTGGATTTGCAAACACACTGCCGGCATTAGGGTATTCAAGAGGCTGGGACTGCCTGCGTTTTTTAAGGTTAGTCTGATTCTTCATCTTTATTTCAGCAGGGTTTCCGGGCTCCAGGGCAAAAACAGCGTTCAGGACTACCACCCTCTTTTCCCTGATCCCGCTTTTTCTGTATGCAAACCCGATTTCTTCCCGGTCCAGTGACCTTATTTCCCCGTCTTGTGTCAATATAACGGCGCTCCGGACCACCTCACCGATACTTTTACCGTGAGCCCCTGCATTCATGCTGATGGCACCACCTACCGATGCAGGTATCCCTGCGGCAAATTCCAGGCCTGAGAGGCCCGCTTCCGCAGCCTGCACGGCAACCACAGGCATAAGAGAGCCTGCCTCAGCAGAAACGGTGGTACCGATAATTTCTATTCGGTTAAAACCACGGGATATTTTGAGTACAATGCCCCTTATCCCCCTGTCCTTTACCAGCATATTGGAACCATTGCCCATAACGGTCAGGGGTATCCCTTGTTCCCGGGCAAACAGCACACAAGTCCTTATGTCATCCACACAGGCAGGCAGGACCATGATATCAGCCGGACCGCCAATCCGCCATGAAGTGTGTTCCCGCATGCTCTGGCCGAACAGGACATCTCCCCTGATCAGGCTGCTCAGAGGCTGTTGAACCTCTCCTATTTGCATAATTTACCTCGCTTTCAACCTCTCTACGAGATGTGAGCCAACCGTCCGTATATTTCCCGCGCCCAGGGTCAGGATAAGGTCTCCCGGTTCAGCCAGTTCATACAGGAAGTCAACTATCTCCTCAGTTGTCCTGAAGTAATGCACAGGCCTGTTCTCCCGGTCATGTATAGCATTTACTATGAGGTCTGCTGTAACACCCTTAATAGGGGTTTCACCGGCAGCATAAATTTCATTAATAATTATTACATCAGCATCACAAAAGGCTTCCCCGAATTCCCTGTGCAGGAACTTGGTCCTGGTAAAACGATGAGGTTGAAAAACTCCGATAACCCGGTTGGCTTTTGTCTGTTTCGCCGCACTTAAAGTTGCTTTCACCTCCGTAGGGTGGTGGGCATAATCATCATAGATACTGATACCGTTTACGTCTCCCATCAGTTGGAACCTCCTCTGAGGCCCCTGGAAATCTTTAAGAGCTCCGGCAATCGCGTCAAAATCAAGGCCGGCTGCTATGCATACCGCAATTGCCGCCATGGCATTACTTATATTATGCAGTCCGGGTACATTTAGTTCCAGCCGGCCAAGCCTGTTCCTCCCACAATAGATATCGGCGAATGTTCTGAGTCCCTCGGCTGCGATGTTTTTCGCAGCATACATGGCAGGATGGTATAAACCGTATGTAATAGTGCGTTTCCCGCTGCCGGCTGCTATTTCCCTTATGTTTTCATCATCACTGCATATCACTATATACCCGTCTTCAGGTACCTTCCGGACAAATTCCCGAAAAGCTTCCTTTATTGCTTCCCTGCTTCCATAGTGGTCGAGATGGTCGTCCTCTATGTTAGTTATAACCTCAATATACGGTGACAGAAGTAGAAATGAACCATCGCTTTCATCTGCCTCGGCCACCAGAAATTCACCTTCTCCCAGTTTGGCATTGCCCCCCAGTTCCTTTATGTCGGCTCCCACCACTACCGTTGGATCCAGACCGTTCTTCTCAAAGGCCAGTGATATCATTGAGCTGGTGGTGGTTTTTCCATGGGAACCGGCTACAGCAATTCCTTTTTGCATGGACATCAACCTGGCCAGCATCTCTCCCCTTTTTATTACCCTTATACCCCGTTCCCTGGCAGAAACCAGTTCCGGGTTTTCATCCCTGATGGCTGAAGAAATAATCACCAGGTCGGTATTCTCCGGTATATTGGCTCCATCATGCCCAACATAAATCCTGGCCCCCATATTTATTAACCTGGAAGTAGCTTCCCCCTGGTTCAGGTCAGAACCGCTTATCCTGTATCCCTGCTGCAGCATTATAGTGGCAATCCCGCTCATGCCGGAACCACCTATACCTATAAAGTGAACATTTCTTTCTACCACATTTACCAACAATAGTCAGCTCCTTCCTTACCCTATCCCATATTATGCACTGCTAATTTTGATTGTGATAACAGCACAACAGGCATGTCCAAAAATTGAGAAAAAATAAATTACCTGATCAGCCCGTCAACAATCTGAAGAATGTGATTTAATGCTTCCGGCCTGCCCATCTGCAGCGATCTGGAAGCCATTTTTTCGAGTCCCGCCCTGTCTTTGGACAGGTTGGTCAGCAAATCCCACAACCTGTCCCCAGTTAATTCACGGTCAAGAACCATTACGGCCGCACCGTTTTTTTCCAGAGCCCTGGCATTGTATTCCTGGTGGTTTTCCGATGCATATGGATATGGCACCAGGACTGCCGGCAGTCCCCTGGCAGTAATTTCCGCAATTGTTGTCGCCCCGGCCCGGCAGACCATCAGATCGGCAGCTGCCAGGACCTCTTCCATATTATATATGTACGGGGTCACATTAATGTTTCCACAACTGCCGGGGTTGATACTCCTTGCTTCGAGGCTGCTCACAGTCTCCCGGTAACCTGTCTCACCTGTCATGTGTATCAAATGTATATCAGCATTTCCACAAGCCCGGGCAATTACTCCGGTCATGGCCCGGTTTATGTTCCGGGCTCCCCGGCTGCCCCCCACTACCAGCACAGTAAACCTGTCATCCTTCAACCCCATTGCCACACGGCTTTTTTCCCTGTTGGAAGTCAGGATTTCCGGCCGGATAGGAAGGCCGGTCACTTCAATGTCTGCTTTGGGGGTGAAATACTTTATAGATTCATGAAAGGTAACTGCCACTTTGTCTGCCATTCTGGCCAGCAGTTTATTGGTCACTCCCGGATAGGCGTTCTGTTCATGGATGAGGGTGGGGATTTTCAGCAATACGGCCGCCATGACCACCGGTCCGCAGACATAACCACCGGTGCCGATAACTATATCCGGGCGGAATTCCTTCAAAATCCTGAAGGATTCCCAGAGACCCCGGCCGGTTTTCAGCAGGGTCAGGACTGCCCGAAGGGATACTTTTCTGGTCAGGCCTTCCACAGTAACAGTCCTGAAACTATAGCCTTCCCGGGGGATTATATCTGCCTCCATACCCCGGGCGGTCCCGACAAAGAGTATCTCGGCCTCGTTATTCTTTTCCCTGATTCCCCTGGCGACGGCAAGGGCGGGATATATGTGTCCACCCGTTCCGCCGCCGGTTATTACAACCCGCACATGACTTCCCCCCGCCGTTTCTGAATTTCCCGAAGTTCAGAAGTCCTCATATTTATTACTGCAAACATTCTTATTATATATCATTGAAAAAGAATTTCAAGCTTAACGATATGACGTATATCTGGAAATATTCAGAAGAACACCAATACCTGTCAGGGTAAACACCAGGGAAGAACCTCCAAAACTGATGAAGGGCAGAGGTATCCCGGTTACAGGCAGTGACCCGGTAACAACACCGATGTTAATGATTGCCTGGAGAGCTATCATTGATGTAATTCCCACAGCCAGCAGGCTGGCAAAGGGGTCACCGGTGCTGAGGGCTATTTTGAACCCCCTCCAGATAAAAACCAGAAACAGCAGAATCACGAGGGAACCACCGAAGAACCCAAGTTCTTCCCCCAAAACCGCAAAGATAAAATCTGTATGCTGTTCCGGCAGATAAAAAAACTTTTGGTGGCTCTGCCCCAGTCCCAATCCAAACAGGCCGCCCGACCCCAGGGCATATAGAGACTGGATAATATGGAAACCGGTCCCCCGCGGATCTGCCCAGGGGTCAAGGAATGCCATAAACCGGCTCATCCGATATGGTTCCAGAATAATTGCCAGGGCAACTGCCGCTATTCCGGCGAAAGCCAGGTATAAGAGGTGTTTACCCCTTGCCCCGGCAGCAAAAAGCATAATGTAGACCGTACCGGCAACCGAAACCGCTGTCCCCAGGTCCGGCTGCAGCAAAATCAGAATACATGCAACAGCCAATATTAGCAGAAACGGAAGAAGTCCTGTCACAAAAGACCTGAGCCGGTCACGGTATCTGGACAGCCCATAGGCCATAAAAACAACCAGGGACAGTTTTATTACCTCGGAAGGCTGTATTCTCATCGGACCGACAGCCAGCCAGCGCTGCGCTCCTTTGACACTCGTGCCTATGCCGGGAAGCAAAACCGTGATCAGGAGAAGAAAGGCTATCACCAGGAAAGGAACAGCCAGTTTTTTGTATCTCCAATAGTCTATCTTCATCACCGAGACCATGGCCGTTAAGCCAAGCAGCGCCCAAACCATCTGTTTCTTAAGGTAATAGAAGGTATCGTCCAGTCTTTCAAAAGCCGTGACCTGACTGGCGCTGTAAACCATGATAACCCCCAGACCCAGCAGCATGATAATTGCCGTAAACAACAGGATATCCGGAGATTTTTTCCGAGGATACAAAAAGAACTACCTCCTTAGGCTCAAAACTATTTCCTTGAAACGTTCCCCTCTCTCCTCGAAGTTTTTGAACATATCCCAACTGGCACAAGCCGGTGAAAGAAGCACAATTTCTCCCGGCCTGGCCTCTGCGGCCGCCATTTTTACCGCATCTTCAAAGGTCCCGGCTTCCAAAACGGATTGGAACCCTGTCTTTTCCACCGCTTCCCTGATCTCCTGCCGGCACTCCCCCAGTACTATCAGTAAACGGACCTTTTCTTTCACCTTCCCGGCAAATGCGGAAAAATCGCTTCCCTTATTCTGCCCGCCGGCCAGAAGCACTATGGGTTCATCATAAGCTTCGAGGGCTTTTATTGAGGCATCAGGGTTCGTTCCCTTGGAGTCATTTATAAACTTGACCCCACCTATCTCAGCCACTAATTCCAGCCTGTGGGCCACTCCCCGGAAGGTTGCCAGGACTTTCCTGATAATCGCTGCCGGGACCCCCATTATGTAAGAGGCCGCAACAGCCGCCAGTGCGTTTTCCAGGTTGTGGGCGCCCTTAATGAACACTTCCCCCGCCGGGCAAATACGTTCTTCAGTTTCGGCAATTTTTGCCGTAATTTGCCCGTCCTCAACAAATATTCCTTCTTCAAGCTTATGCCTGCGGCTGAAAAATATTACTTTCCCCGCCGTTTTGTCTTTAAGGGCAGCGATATCCGAATCATCATAATTAAGTACGGTAAAATCGTCCCTGTTCTGGTTTGCAAATATCCTGGCCTTTGCAGCCAGGTAGTTTTCCATTGTCCCATGCCTGTCCAGGTGGTCAGGAGTCAGGTTCAGGAGTACTGCCACCCTCGGTTTGAATTTATCTATACACTCCAGCTGGAAACTGGACACCTCAGCCACGATTATGTCCCCCGAGCCGTACTTTTCCACTTCAAGGGCCAGCGGGATACCGATATTGCCGCCCACACAAACATTTCTCCCGGATCTCCGGAATATCTCACCCACCAGGGTGGTGGTTGTTGTCTTCCCGTTTGTCCCGGTGACAGCCACTATCGGAGAACCGGCAAACCGGTAAGCCAGCTCAAGTTCGCTGAATACCGGGATGCCAAGATCAAAGGCCCGCCTGACAGGTGGAATGGTTAGCGGGACACCGGGGCTGACCACTAAAAAATCGTAGTCGCCCGGATTGAAATCAGGATACTGACCTGCAAATACAGCAACATCACCGGGGATATCCCGGAGAGCCGTACCCAGCTCCTCTTTGGTCTTTCTGTCAACCAGCACCACTTTAGTCCCTTTCAAGGAAAGGAACCTGGCAACCGCAATTCCGCTGCGGGCAATGCCCACTACCATGACTCTCTTGTCACTAACAATTAATCCTTTTTCTTCAGCAGCCATTTTATTCTTTCCCTGCTTTCTCCCGTACCACAGATAATATTCTTATCGGTATTATCCCATTTCATTTCCTGTCAGGCATTGTATAACCCAAGGATACCTATCAGGGCACCGGCCAGTGAAACAAGCCAAAAGGCCCTGACCACCTTCCGTTCAGACCATCCTGCCAGCTCATAATGATGGTGCAGCGGGCTCATCCGGAAAACCCTTTTACCTGTTGTCTTAAATGAAATAACCTGTATAATTACCGACAAGGTTTCCACCGTATAAACAATCCCGATCAGGGGTACAAAGAGTTCAGTCCGTGTCACCATGGCGAGGGCAGCAAGGGCACCGCCCAGGGCCAGGGAACCGGTATCCCCCATAAAAACCCTGGCAGGATAAATATTAAACCTGAGGAATCCAAGGCAGCTTCCCGCGAGCGCCGCGGCAAAGACCGCCGTATCACTTATAGGTTTACCCATCATCAGGCATATAAATACAAAGGCAGAAGCCGAAACTGTCATCGAACCTGCCGCCAGTCCGTCCAACCCATCTGTAAGGTTAACGGCATTAACAGTACTCACTGTTACCAGGGTAGAAAAAATCAGGTAAAGTACAAGCCCCAAATCCCACCTGTATCCTGTAAATGGGATAATAATATCTGTCCCCCTGTCCAGGAAAAAAACTGCTGTGACAGCAGCTATAACCGCCAGCCCAAATTGTCCGGCAAGCTTCTGCCTGGCCCGCAGCCCCAGGGAACGTTTCAGAACTATTTTAAGATAATCGTCAATAAATCCAATAATACCGAAGCCAAGGGTTGTACCAAGGACAAGCAGAACCTCACCGCTTTTTTGGGCAAACATAAGAGTTCCCGCACCGGCACCGGCGAGGAATATCCACCCTCCCAGGGTGGGTGTTCCTGCCTTCCGGAAATGCCTTTCCGGTCCATCTTCCCTTATATACTGCCCGAACTTCATTTTATACAAGGCGGGGATAAGGACCGGTCCTATCAGCAGCGAAACCAGTAAAGCCGCTGCAAATCCGTACAATATATCATTCAACTTATTCTCCCCCTATTACATGTGCCTCATTTACGTAAGTTCCTCCAGGCTCCGGGTAATCTCTTCCATTTTCATACCCCGGGATCCCTTTACCAGGACCACGTCACCCTGTCTCACCAGCTTATCCAGCATGCTGACAGCTTCCGACCTGCTGTTAAAACTAATAATCTCTGCCGGCGGTGATTCGGCCATCCCCGCTCCCAGGGCAATTTCCCTGGCCAGTGTACCTACAGTAACCAGTATATCAACTTTTCTGGCGGCAGCTTCTTCCCCAACTTCCCGGTGCCCTTCCGCGGCCCGGCGTCCCAGCTCGAACATGTCCCCAAGGATAGCAATTTTTCTGCGCTCTCTCCCCAAGTCATCCAGTATCTGCAATGCAGCCTTTACCGACGCCGGGTTAGCATTATAGGAATCATTAATCACGGTAGCTCTTCCGGTTTCGATTATCTCCAGGCGCATGGATGTCAGCCTGGTGCTTTCCAGCCCTTCCTTTATTTCTTCCAGCGGAACACCGGTCTTAATTCCTACACCAACAGCGGCAAGGGCATTTATCACATTATGCCTGCCGGGAACAGGGAGGTTTATCTTCACATCCCCGACCGGGGTAACAGCAGTGAAAGACATCCCTTTTTCTCCTAAAGAGCTTAAGCCCCTGGCTGATATTTCAACATCTCCGCCCAGTCCGTAATATACCACTTTTCCCCGGCACCGGGCAGCCTGTCCGCGGGCCAGGCGGTCATCTCCGTTTAGGACAGCAAACCCATGTTCATCAATATGGTCAAGTATCTCTCCCTTAGCCCGGGCAATATTTTCAACAGACCCAAGCCTCTCCAGATGGGTTTCCCCGATATTAGTTATCACCGCTCCAGTGGGAAGAGCAATTGCGGCCAGAAGGTCTATTTCCCCAGGGGCCCTCATACCCATCTCCAGGACTGCTGCCCCGTAATCATGATTTAACTCCAGCAGGGTCAGGGGTAGACCGATTTCGTTATTCAGGTTTCCGGGGGTTTTAAGGGTCTTATACTTCCTCTCCAGGACCGATGAAATCATGTCCTTGGTAGTGGTTTTGCCATTGCTCCCCGTCACTCCGATTACCGGTCCGGTGAAGTGTTTCCGGTTATTCCCTGCCAGCGCCTGCAGGGCTTTCAGGGTGTCTTCCACCAGGACAACCGGCCCCTGCCAGGAACCGGTTTCTACCCGGCGGCTGACAACCAGCCCGCCCGCCTCTTCTGCCATAGCCCGGTCAATAAAATCATGGGCATCAAAACGCTCCCCTGCCAGGGCAAAAAACAGGTCACCCCTGTTTATCTGTCTTGTGTCGGTAGAAACCCTGTTCAAAACCGCAGCAGGGTTCCCCTGAATCAGTTTACCTGATACAGCTTCAGTTATTTCCCTCACTGTGAATGCTTTCATGTATCTAACACTCCAGTCCAATCATCCCTATTGGGACGCTAGGGTCAAATCTCTCAAAGCCTCCCTGGCGACTTCCCTGTCGTCAAAGTGCAGCACCTGGTCATTGACTATCTGGTATGTCTCATGTCCTTTGCCTGCGATGAGGATTACATCACCCGGTTCAGCCATCCCGACAGCGTGGGCAATGGCTTCCCGGCGGTCAGGAATTATCGAGTACCGGGACCGGTCAGCGGTCCTCCTGACACCCTCTTCAATCTGGGAAATAATCGAGATAGGTTCCTCAGTCCGGGGATTGTCAGAGGTCAGTATTGTATAATCACTCAAACCGGCTGATATTTTTCCCATGACCGGCCTTTTGGTCCTGTCCCGGTCTCCCCCGCACCCGAAAACCGTAATGACCCTGCCCTCGGCAAACTGCCTGGCTGCCCTGATTATGTTTTCCAGGCCGTCCGGGGTGTGGGCATAATCCACCAACACCATAAAATCCTGGCCCTCTTCAACCTTTTCCATCCGCCCCGGCACACCTTTGACTGCTTCCAGGGCTTTTTTTACAGAGTCTTTCCCCATCCCTTCCATCAGGCCCACAGTCAGTGCCGCCAATGAATTATATACATTAAACATGCCCGGGAGATGGATTTCCAGGAACAACTCCCCTTCAGGGGTGGCTACGTCAAAGGCTGCCCGGTCAGATCTGAGATGAATGTTCCGGGCCCTTACATCACATTCATTTTCTACCCCGTAAGTCACAGCCCTGCCCGTGGTTGCTTTAATGAGGCTGTCCGCTCTGGGGTCATCTATATTAATAATACCGTATTTCTGCCGTTTTTTCTCAGAATATTTTCCCAGCCCTTCAAACAGCTTTTTCTTGGCCGCCAGGTAATTGTCCATTGTTTCATGGAAATCCAGGTGGTCCTGAGTGATGTTTGTAAAAACAGCGGTATCAAATTCCACCCCGGCAGTCCGTCCGAGTTCCAGGGCATGGGAAGAAACCTCCATCACCACATGGGTCACACCGCTGTCCAGCATGTCTTTTAGCAGGACCTGCAGGTCCAGGGATTCAGGAGTGGTATTGGTTACAGGAAAAACCCGGTCACCGATTTTGTTGATTATGGTCCCAATAAGCCCGACCTTGTACCCCTGTTCCCTAAATACACTTTCCACCAGGTAAGTTGTGGTTGTCTTTCCGTTGGTCCCGGTTATTCCTACCATAGTCAGTTTCCCGGAAGGATGACCGGTAAAAGCCGCACCCATCATGGCCAGGGCCTTCCTGGTATCCCCGGCAATGACAAGGGGTATCCCCCCTGGAACGTCTACCGGCTTCCTGGCTACAACCGCAGCAGCGCCATTGGCCAGGGCCGGAGAAACATAGTTATGGCCGTCAGTTTTAAAACCCTCAATACAGACAAATACGTCACCTGGTTTAACCTTCCTGGAATCATAGGCTATTCCAGGGACTTTGATGTCAAGATCCCCCTTTTTTTCATATACATCTATATCCTTAATCAATTCCCTGAGGGTTTTCATGATAACCTCCCGTTTGGCTCTATTATTGGCAACAGTCAACCATATTATCCATAAATATGCAGCGGGATTGGATGTAAAAATACATCAATCCCGTCAGAAAAAACTTATGGAGACGGTTCAGGGACCTGGGGTGTAAATACCACTGTTACCGTGGAACCTGATTTCAGTTTGGTACCCGGCGCGGTCTTTTGTTCGGAAACCAAACCCGTTCCCACGGCGTTTATCTGCAGGCCGAGGCGCCCCAGCAGCTGCCCTGCCTCTCTCATAGTCAGCCCTGTCAAATCAGGCATAGTGACCTCCTGGCCGTTTGGCACAGTGCCCCCCTTATCCCCCAGGTAAATAAGGACCTGGGAACCGGCCGGGAATCTTATCCCTCCCTTTGGCTGCTGTTCAACAACCCACGATCCTTCACCCTCTATCCTCGCCTTAAGCCCTGCTTCCCGCAGAATATCCTGGGCATCCTCAAGGGACATGTTTACGACATCCGGAACGAGGACCTCTGCCTGATCGGACCTGTTTTTAATTTCTTCCTCACTCAGTTCGGGAGTTACGTTGAGGTAACGGAGTATATCTTTTGCCAGGTTTTTAAACACCGGGGCTGCAATCTGGCCCCCGTAATAAATCCCACCCTGAGGTTCATCAATTACAACCAGTATCGCTACCTGCGGGTCGTCTGCAGGAGCAAAACCGGCAAAAGATGCAACATAACGTCCTTCCACATACCCACCGGGACCGGCCTTCTGGGCTGTACCGGTCTTGCCGGCGACCCGGAAGCCTTCCAGGTATGCATTCCTGCCGGTTCCGGAGTTGACAACCTTCTCCAGTATCCCGGCCAGCTGCCTGGCAGTGGATTTGGATACCACCTGCCTGACAGGTTCAGGCTCTTCTGTACGGACTACTTTCCCACTGCTGTCAGTAATCTTGTTGACCAGCCGGGGTTTCATAAGCAAGCCGTCGTTGGCCAGGGCTGAAACGGCAGTGATAAGCTGAATCGGAGTGACAGATATGGATTGCCCAATAGAAATTGTCGCAATATTGATGGGTTTGATGTCTTTTTCAGGGATTAAAATCCCCGTTGCCTCACCGGGAAGGTCAATTCCTGTCTTCCGCCCGAAGCCAAAGGCTCTTATGTACTGGTAAAATCTTTCCTCTCCCAGGTCAAGTCCAATTTCCACAAAACCGGGGTTGCAGGAATTCATCACTACTTCCTCAAAGGACTGGGAACCATGAGTTCGTGGGAACCTCCAGCATTTTATCTTCCTGTCTCCAACCACAGCATAACCCTTGTCATAAAACCTGCTCTCCGGTTTAACAACCCCTTCTTCCAAGGCTGACGCGGCTGGAATTACCTTGAATGTGGACCCTGGCTCATAATTAAACTGGATTGCCATATTACGTCTGTTTTCAGCCGGGGTTGTACCATATTCGGCAGGTTCATAGTCCGGCCTGTTGGCCATGGCCAGAACAGCGCCGGTCCGGGGTTCCATGACTATTACAGTTGCACCTTTCGGCTGATACTGGGCCATCACATTATCCAGTTCCCTCTCCGCAAAGTACTGTATCGTTTCATCAAGTGTAAGATAAATATTATTGCCCGGGACCGGTTCTTCATGTTCGTGAAGAGCCTGGGGAATTTCCCTGCCCCTGGCGTCTTTTTCCGTAATAATCCTTCCAGGGATACCCGCCAGTTCCTTGTTTAACTTCAGTTCAATACCGTCAAGCCCAGCATTGTCCATACCCACAAAGCCCAGGATATGGGAAGCAAACTTCCCCTTACTGTATGAACGCTGGCTTTCTTCAATTATGTCTATCCCTGTAAGGTTTAAATCCCGTATCTCCTTGCTTTTCTCAATATCTACCTTCCGCTGGACATATTCAAAATTGGTGTTTTTGGTGATTCTTTTATAGACATCATCATATTCCAAATCCAGGATGCGGGCAAGCTCGCGCGCAGTCTTTTCGGCATCCCCGCTCTTTACCACCGGGGGAAAGGCACAAATAGAATCGGAGCTGATGCTAACCACCAGCTCTCGACCATTCCTGTCATATATAGTTCCCCTTGTGGCAGGGACCGGTATATCATCCATCCGGTTGGCCAACGCCTTTTCCCTCAGTTCCTCACCCCGGACAAACTGTATCCACGCCAGCCTACCGATAAGCAGAATCAAGATTGTTCCGACAACTAGAAAAAGCCTGGTAATACGTTTCCTGATTATTATGTTAGTGGCGCTCACTTGAAGTCAACCCCTCTGTTAATCTTATCGGTTGCTTCAACTCCGTCCGGTTTATCCCCGGTCAGCCGTTGATAAGTTGTGCCAGAGCCTGAACCAGAGAATTTCGTTTTTGTTCTGCCTGTGGAATCTCTTCAGTTTCATCAGCAGAAGCTATTCCCACAGTTCCCCCGGTTCCGGCTTTTGAGTATTCGACAGGGACAAACTGAACTCCTTCGGCCAACTCCGGTTTTTGCATTCCCAGCCTGACGGTCGCTACATATTCGATATGCTCAAGGGATTGAAATTCATCAACCCTGCGCTGGAGGCTCTGGTTTTCCAGGTTAATTATCTGCAGTTGTTTCTTCAGGGCCAGAATATCATACCCGGTTGAAGCAATCTGTGCCTGCCTGGAAGCGACTAAAAAGGCCAGGCATAAGGTTACCAGCACAATAGTACAGTAGACCACCTTGGTTTTAATTCCCGTTCTGTGTACCCGTCTGGTCTGAACCCGCCTGCCGGATCGTTCCTGCGGATGATATTGGTAGTCGAAGCGTTCTTTGGCTACTAACAAACTTATTCATCCTTCCTGTCGTTTAGAACCTGGCGCTTCTCAGCCACTCTCAGCTTCGCGCTCCTGGCCCGGGGGTTGGCCGTAATTTCATCCGGTCGGGACAGTACCGGTTTTCCGGTTATAATCCTTACCAGCTTTTGTTTATCACACCTGCAGACAGGCATTTCCGGAGGGCAGATACATGTCCTGGCCGCTTCCCGGAAAACCTCCTTGGTTATCCTGTCCTCCAGGGAGTGAAATGATATTACACAAACCCGGCCGCCGGGTTTAAGGATATCTATCGCCCCTTTCAGGGCTTCGGCAAACCTGTTTAGTTCATCATTGACAGCAATCCTCAGGGCCTGAAAAGTCCTTTTTGCCGGGTGCGGTCCCTCCCGCCGGGCGCCGGCCGGAATAGCTTTTTTGATTATTTCTACCAGTTCTCCCGTTGTGCGGATAGGCCGGTTCTCCCTCTGTCCTGCGATAAACGCCGCTATTCGCTTGGCCCAGCGCTCTTCCCCGTATTCTGAAAGAATTGCTGCAAGTTCTTCTTCTGTCAGTTCATTCACAAGCTTTTCTGCCGTTACCGGGTCCCCGGGATTCATCCTCATATCCAGGGGGGCGTCAAACCTATAACTGAAACCGCGTTCACCCTCATCCAACTGGTGAGAAGAAACGCCGAGGTCAAAAAGGACCCCGTCTGCCTGTCCTAGTCGGAGCTCTGCCGCAATTTCTCTTAACCTGTAAAAATTCCCATGGACAAAAGTGATATTTTCTCTGTACTCTTCCAGTGTCTTTTTTGCAGCTTCAAGAGCATTGGGGTCCTGGTCGATGCCGATGACCCGGCCACCGGGCAGAATTTTTTTTATTATCTCTAATGTATGCCCGCCTCCACCCAGTGTACAGTCCACATATGTTCCACCCTGCTGCAGATTTAAGTACATAATAACTTCGTCCAGCATTACCGGGACATGGTGGAATTTCATCCCGCCTTCACCTTCTAATCTTTTATATACCCAGGTCAAAGTTAAACATTTTCTCAGCAATTTCCTCACATGCATCTTCCGTATTGTTGCTGTATTCCTGCCACGATTCCTTACTCCAGATTTCAACCCGGTTGATCGCTCCCAGCAGCACCACATCTTTTTCAAGTTTGGCATAATCCCTGAGGTTTGCCGGGAGTAATATCCTTCCCTGTTTATCAAGTTCGCATTCGGTGGCCCCGGAGAAGAAGAACCGCACAAAAGCCCTGGCATCCTTGCTGGTCATCGGCAGGGTCTTCAGTTTTTGCTCCATCAGCTGCCATTCTTCTGCGGAAAAAACAAAAAGGCAGTTATCCAGGCCTCTTGTGGCAACAAACTTTTCCCCGAGAGCATCCCTGAACTTCTGGGGGACTATCAGTCTCCCTTTGGCATCTATAGTGTGCTGAAATTCCCCCATGAACATCGCATGTCACCTACTTTAACAGCCGGCAGCTTCCCCGGCCGGGTCCGGCCTGTCCTGGCATAACCAGGCACCGGCCACCACTGAAATGGGTTTTCGGGGCACCCTCCCCCACTTTTCCCCACTTTATACCACTGTTATTCTCCATAATCGAAAGAAATCCTCCTAAACTTTATAGTTTTTTAAAAAATTTTTTCGGAAAATCTCCGTTTTTCTCGAGTTTTTTCGCTATAGCTTCGTTTTATACCAGATATAGTATGTCTCCGGCCTCTGACCCCTATTTGTAGATACCAATGTGTAAAAAAAAATGCTGATTAACTTGAATTTATAATCAGCATTTTTTAGTGTCAGAATCATTTTTTAAAAGAGGTTTGCTAAGGCAGGGCAATATTCCCATAGTTTTGGACAAAACATAAAAGGAAGGGATAGGTGTATTCCGATGAGCGAGTCTGACATCAGCCGGCCCGCGACCCGCGAGAGCGGGAGCGGTTTGCCGGCTGAGTTGTTGCCGCTCGAGGAATATGCCTATCCCTTCCCTATTGTTTTATTCAAAACTAAAAAATTATCCCTGCCTCAGGAAACCTCCTCCTGGAGGTAATCTTCGATTTTCTTCTTGCGGCGCCTGACCGGCTTCTTGATCATCAGCTTCTCTGCCGATATCTGGCCTGATTCGTCAATCACCACTGTGATACCATGCACACCACCGAGGTTGAGGAGCTGAACATCACACCATTCCACCACATAACAGCCGTTTTCCCTGGTCATGTTGTAGAATGGGAAGCGAGCCCTTTTTAAGAATACATCCACCAGGTCAGACCGGCACGAATGCTTAATACACCTGTGATAATGGGAAGAAGTAAATTCCCTGGTCATAATAACTTCTTTTCTTAAAGTATCCACACTCACATAAAGATACTGGCTGCGGGCCTTATAAATGACATCCCACATAAACGGGTTCACCGCAGAAGGGAGAACATATGTCTCTGCGCTCCTGAACCGCGGTGTTACTTCCCTTTCCGCCATCCTGCAAGCCTTGCGTTTCTGAACAACCCTCAGGAACAGGTATAACAGCAAAAAGGCGAAGGATCCCACATATATCAGCTGCTGGTTAACAGGATAATGCAACCCCAGGTATACCCCGCCTACAAACAGGGAAATAATGACTGGGTCAAAGAACCATATCAGGTCTAACCCGTATTTTTTACTGGAAAACGGATAGAACAGCGGCAGCCCCCAGGGAGTAAGAGAATCTATCAGAAGGTGCCCGGCCAGCCCTGCTCCAACCATGGCCAGAATCGCCCAAAAACTGTCAAGAGGGGTAAAAAAGTATACTCCCAGGGTGATCAGTACCCAGAGAACCCCGGCCCCTAAAAGGGAATGGGTAATTTCACGATGGTACTTGTAAAATGTTTTAGGTCCTTTTAGACCTGCCACAATATCCAGATCGGGGGCAATGTTTGATATGACCATTGTAGCCAAACCGGCTATGCCAAATTTCTCCTGGAGGCCTGCGCCGGCCATCATTGATCCCATTAACCCGTGAGTAATCAAATCCACAAAAAACCATTCCTTTCAAAATAAAACCTGAGACAAGTGAACTATTAAAAAACGAATCTCTAAATTTTCACATAAAAATCCAATAAATAGTATAGCATATTTTCCGGAACTTTGCACTATGAAAGTAGTTATATACGTATGTAATTTTTGTTTTTTCGGTTAAAAGTGACTATTTCCGTGTAACCGGCCTCCCGGAGAAGGCTAAGGGCATCACTGAACCGGTAACCCACCAGGTCCGGCTTATGGGCATCAGACCCAAGAGTAACAGGCACTCTGTACCGGCAGCAGAGTTTAAGAAATTCCATGTTGGGATAAACCTCCGCGGCAGGAACTCTGAACCCCGCGGTATTAATTTCCACACATACACCGGCACCTGCTATGGTCCTGACAGCCTCTTCATAAAGGGGTATAATATCTCCGTCCGGTTTGAAGCCGAATTTCTTGATCAGGTCCGGGTGGGCCATGGTATCAAACATTCCGCTGGCCGCAGCCCTGCCCAGGAGCGAAAAATAGAATTCATACAGTTCATATAGAGCCCACTTGTCATACCCGCCCTTGTGGCTGGAATTGTCAAACCCCCAGCCGTCCAGGTAGTGTACGGACCCCAGGACATAATCAAAATCATATTGGCCAAGAATATTAGACAGTTCTTGTTCCATGCCCGGGGTGTAATCGGCTTCTATGCCAAACCTGACGGGAAAAGGATGGTATCTCTTCTGCAGCTCTCTGACCCTTTCAGCATAAGAGGGAAGTTCCTCTTCTCCCATGGCAATTGAGCAGTCCCGCTCCTCCGGGGGAAAAAAATACATGGGGATGTGGTCAGCAAAACCCATTTCCAAGAGGCCCTGCCGCCTGGCTGATTCAACATATTGTTCCATTTCCCCTGATGCATGACCACACATCTTGGTGTGAATGTGATAATCAACAGGCACGAAATCATCCTTTCCCCAGGCTGCCAAACAGTTCAGCTGCCACGTCAAGTCCTTTCAGGTCTTTACTGAACAGTAGTTCGTCACAGAAAGCCTCAACAGGCGCCGTCGAAATATTTCCGTAATTGACCAGCACAGCTATAGTCCTGAACTGCATTGCCTTTTTCTTATCCTTATACCCAGCCAGGAAACCGGGACTGACATTACATACACCGTCAGTAATGAAGACTATGTCCCCTTCCTGATATTTATCTTTCTCCAGGTACTGTACTGCTTCCTGCAAAGGCTTTTCAAAATCGGTGCCGGCTGAACAAAGGAAGTGTTCCCCGATTTCAATCAGCTGTTCAGTGGTACACTTGCCTTTGGGAACTTCAAAGACCCTCAGGTCGTCATCCGGTCCCCCAAACATGATTAAAATGAAATCCCTCTTCTGAGCTGCAGCAATTTCCATCAGGGCAATTGCCACTGCCTTACTGGTCTCTTCCTTGGGGCCCTGCATTGAACCGGAATTATCAAGACAGATAATCAGGCTGCCCCTGCCCTTCCGGCGCTTTCCCTTTATATCATAAAGACACAGGGATTCATCAGCATATCTTTTCCGGAAACCGGCTCTTTTGACCGGGTGAAAATAATCCAGCCATTCTTCAGGGACCACCAGGGAAAGGTCATTCCCATAATCTATACCGGTGACCTCTGCAATATCTTCAGGAACAGCCCGCCCCTTCCGCTGTTCCCTTACCTCTCTCAGCCGGCCTACCTTTTCTGCGAGCCTTTTGAGCCTGGGAGAGGTAATATAGGTTTCCACCAGCTTGAGATGGGCGCTTATATCGCCCCTGGTCCAGACCCCCTTGTTTGTCCCCTGTCCTTCTCCTCCTGTTTCGAAACGGCCTTCTTTGTCCCCTTTCTCATCTCCTCCGGATGTGGCAACATTTTTGTTCCCCGAAGTGTTCCAAAGCAGGTTAAGACGGGCAGCAAGACTCAGGAGGTGTTTTCTTTTGTCCCCGGCCAGCTTTTCCCACTGTCCCGCCAGGACCGTATACTGCTTTTCGAAAGCCTTTTTTTTATGGCCTCCGGCAATCAGGGCAATTTTTTCCGCTACCTTTTTCTGCAGGACAGCATCATAGAGTTCCTCTTCAGAAACAAATATTTCATTGACAGTATCCTTAATTACATGGTCCAGGCTTTGAAGGAGCAGTTCACCATAGTACATGGCCGCCATTCCTGCCCCGGCAGCATCCCCCTTTGTGAATTCCCGGATTCTCCTGAACTCCCTGTTCTTGAAAAGCTGCCCGATAACCAGCCGGTTAAGACGTGCACCGGTGGACACCTTATCCGGGGGCAGCATCACAGGAAATTCATTGAAAAGGGCAAAAAAGATGTCCTGAAGAAGATAGGGAAACTGGCTGACAGCCTTTCCCCCTTCTTCAATCAGTTTTCTGACTTCGCTGAAATTTGCCTCCAGACGGTCAAATTCTTCTCTTGAAAATGTATCAACCACACACCTGTTTTCTGTCATAAAACCACCTGAATTATACCAGTTTTTCCCCGTGACCGAGGCACTCCCTGATAATTTCCGCGTGAATTTCTTCTACCTTTTTGGCGGCATCTGTCAGGACCGTGCTGGGTACACCGGCCAGTTCCCTTAACTCCCTGAGCCTGTCTTCAATCTCCGTCAGCCTGGAATTCATCTCGCCCCCCAGCGCCTGTTTCCTGGCCCGGTTATCCAATGTCCTGAATTTATCCCTTATCTGTACGGCTTCTTTCAGAAGTTCCGCTGCCTGTACCTCTACAGTAAGCCTGACGGTAAACATTATCTCTCCCAGGACCTTCTTATCAGCCGGCTGAATCCATAATATATCTTCCAATACACTCAGGTCTTCCATGCCGGCTTTATACCGGCCTTTAATCAGGGCATGAGCCTGCAACACCCTCCTGCTCTCCCTCAAACGCCGGTCTGATATATCAACCCCGGCCTTTCTCAGTTTCAGCACTATACCTATTACCCTGTTGGCTATATCCGCAGGCACCTCCACTTTTTCAACCTCTGCCTGCCACTTTCTCAGTTCCCCCAAGGAATAACGGGTAACTCCTTCCCCGGACCCGGGTAGTTCGAAGAGCCTGCGCAGATTATTTATATCCTTTATGTATCCTATCTCATAGCGGAACAGGAACCGGTCGTAGAATGCCTGAAGTTCGTCACCGGTTTCCACCGGCAGCTCATTTGTCGCCCCCACCAGCATAATCAGGGGGACCCCAACCACCTCTGTACCGTTATGGTACTGCCGTTCGTTTAATATAGTCAGGATAGTATTGGCACAACTGCTGTTGGAGTTAAATATTTCGTCCAGGAAGACAAAATGTGCATCAGCTATTTTCCCTGTCAGGACCCGCCGGTATTCGTCTTTTTCCAGGCCCTTAAGAGAAACCGAGCCGATAATCTCATCAGGCTTTGTGAACTTGGTCATGAGGTAGGAGAAATACCTACCCCCTTCCAGCCTGCGGCCGAACTCATTGACCAGCATACTCTTGGCCGTTCCCGGAGGGCCGATAAAGAGCACATGCTGTCCTGTGAGTATCCCCAGAAACAAGCCGTCAATAAGTTCACTTCTCTCAAGGACAATCCCTGAGAGCTCGTCCCTAATCTGAGCTATTTTTTTTAACATAATGATCTCCTTGTAAATTGTGTTCTTATCTCACCTGTAATATGAGCCGGGTGACGGGAATTATCCCCTCACCACGGCTCAATATTCACCAAGATATAATTATTATAGCACAAATGCTGTATCGCAACACCAACTATAGCGCCGGTTAATCGGGGAGAACGAAACTCTGCAGCATTTCTTCCAGGTTTTCCAGGTACCGTTCTTTACTGTCGGCCCGGTAGAAGTAACTGAACCTGTATACCTTTTCGCCTCTCTCAAAAAAATGCTCTACTGCCGTTATCCGCAAATCTCCCTGTCCGCGACCATAGGTGAGGAGATACCCGTCTTGGCCGTTCGCTTTCGTTTTACCGAATTTCAGGGAATCATACCCGGGGGCCATTGCTTTCTTGGAATCCTCAATGTATTCCGGGATTGTTTTTCCCAGTTTCATCACCTGGACAAAACCGTGAGCCGTCTGCTCCGGACAGGCAAAAGTGACGTTTTCCAGGATTTCACCTCCTGAGAAATCCTTCTCAACCCTGAGGAGCCAGCCCTGGGGATATGCAAACTTAAACCCTTCCTTTTCTGAGCTGTATGTCAGCACTTGTCCCACCGTGCCGGCAGCATCTTCTACCGCGACCCGGTAACTGGCCACCATGAGCGGCATCATAACCCCGATTACCATAACGGCAGTCCAAATCAGTTTTTTCCTGCCCAGCACAATCAATCTCCCGGCCATAAAAACCACCTCCGGTAAAATATATGGGAAAACAGCAAAATAATTCCGGTTTTTTAACTGGTGGTTTTATTGATATCTCCCGTAACCAATTTTAAGATATTCGCCGGTTCCTTCTCCTGCATTTTGGCGGTTGAAGAAGTTCACTGAAGATAACGCCGTTTATTATCGCCCCGCGGTCAAATAAAGGCATTATTCCCTCAGAGCTGTAGCCACATTCAGCTCCTCCGTGCTCAATCCCCGGCGCCGGGATGGTAGTATTATGCCCCCGGGCTTCCCGCGGTGGCGGCCCCTCCTGGCGGAGGGGAGGACCCTCGCGCCTCGGCGGCGGCCCTTCTCTTCGCGGTGGAGGTCCCTCCCGCCTCATGGGAGGCCCTTCCTGGCGGGTATTTGCTGCCTGCCCTGTTCTTGCCGGCCTCCCCGGCCTGACAGACCTTTTCGGGGATACCTTCTTGCCGGTCTCACCCTCTTCTTCCCAGGGGAAGAGTTCCTTGAGTACCGGAGGCAGACCATCCCAGTCCCTGGGCATCTTGTCTTCCCATTCCCTGGGAATTTTTTCCCTCATATCCGGCAGCCTTTTCCCGATAAATTTAAATAATACATACCCAATAAATATCACTATCCATAAGGCATCCAACTATATGCCCCCCTTTCTCCGGTTATTTCTTGGCGGGAGGACGGTTGTCGCCTGAACCGTCTGTCTTGGGGGCTACCTTGCCGATAGCGTCCCTCATTTGGGTATCTGCCAGGATGTTCTGCATATTATAATAATCCATTACTCCCAGCTTGCCTTCCTGTAAAGCCTGAGCCATCGCAGCCGGGACCAGCGCCTCTGCTTCCACGACCTTGGCCCTCATTTCCTGCACGGAAGCCTTCATCTCCTGCTCCCTGGCCACAGCCATAGCCCTGCGCTCTTCCGCCTTGGCCTGGGCAATCTGCTTGTCAGCCTCGGCCTGGTCGGTCTGAAGCTGGGCGCCTATGTTCCTGCCTACATCAACATCAGCAATATCAATTGAAAGGATTTCAAAAGCCGTCCCGGCATCTAGTCCTTTGCCAAGAACAGTCTGGGATATCAGGTCAGGGTTTTCCAAAACCGCCTTGTGGTTAACTGCTGAACCAACGGTTGTAACCACACCTTCCCCGACCCGGGCGATGATTGTTTCCTCACCTGCTCCCCCTACCAGCCGGTCAATATTTGCCCGCACAGTAACCCGGGCAATAGCCTTAACTTCAATACCGTCCTTAGCTACCGCTGAAATAAGCGGGGTTTCAATAACCTTGGGATTTACACTCATCTGAACCGCTTCCAGGACATTCCGCCCCGCCAGGTCAATAGCCGCTGCCCGTTCAAAAAGCAGGGGGATATTGGCCCTTTCAGCAGCAATCAGGGCATCCACCACCCGGTCCACATTACCCCCGGCCAGGTAATGGGCCTCCAGCTGGTTTACTGTTACCGTGAGACCGGCCTTTACGGCTTTTATCAGCGGATTGACAATTTTTGCCGGCGGCACCCGCCTGAGACGCATCCCTATTAAAGTAATAATACCGATTTTGACATTTGCCGCCAGGGCTGAAATCCAAAGCCCTATAGGGATAAAGCTGAGAATTATGGCCACAGCTATAAGCCCCACGGCAAACATAAATAAAGGAATCAATGCTGCTAGTTCCAAACTAATTACCTCCTAAATTCTTATTTGACCGGCCTGACTACAACCCGGCCTCCTTCAACCAAAACTACCTTTATTGCGGCACCGCGGGGGACAAATCCCCCTTCTGTTACCACATCAACCCGGTCCCCGGCCAGGTCAGCCGTTCCGGCAGGCCTCAGGGGAGTTACGGTGACTCCTTCCTTCCCGACATATTTTTCCAGGTCTTTCTTGGCGGAAACATATCCGGTAGCGGTATCAAGGTTCATCCCGAGAATAAGCCTGTCCCACATCCCTCTCCGTCCCATGACCTTAACCAGCACATATATCAGGACAATACTGCCCAGCATGGCCACGGAGAGGGAAATCATGGCCTGGCCTGCACTTGTCGAGGCCAGGAATATGCTCCAGACAATCATGCCCAGGCCCAGAATGCCGGCGACCCCAAACCCCGGTATAACAAAAACCTCCAGGAGGAGGGCTATGACACCCAGACCAAATATAAACACCGCCAGCCAGCCTGATACACCGGCCATCATATGGCCGGCGAAAAACAGGCCAAGGGCCAGCAGCCCCACAGTTCCCGGCACCCCAAAACCCGGTATAAATACCTCAATAATAATTCCCGCAAATCCTATCATAAGCAATAACGGGCTGACAAAGGGATTAATTATCCACCAGGCCATTCTTTCCCCCATGCCGGGTTTAAGTTCTACGGTCCGGTAGTGAACCCCGTCTTCCTGGGAAAGGGTCGTAAGAAATGCATCTTTGTTGCGGACAACCTGATCGGCCACGCCCAGCTCAACGGCCTTCTTAGCGGAAAGAGAAATCAGTTCCCCCTTCTTCTTGACACCTTCTATAACTATATCCCTGTCAGCCATACCTGCTGCTATTTCTGTGCTGCGGCCGTTGGCATCAGCCGCCGATTCAAGTTCGGAACGCCAGGAAGCAAGTATTTTGGGTGTGTTGGGAATTGGTTCAGCAGCCCCGATACTGGCACCGGGAGTCATATATATTTTTCCCGCCGCCAGGGATATCAATACCCCGGCAGACTTGGCCTGGCCGCTGACAAAAGCCACAACCGGCACCCTGGATGCAAACACAGCATTTTTTATTTCCTCTGCAGAAGCAATTAACCCCCCCGGAGTATCTATCTCCAGCACAATCCCGGCAGCTCCTATTTTTTCCGCCCTGTCTATGCCGCGCTGCACAAATTCAGCCAGGCCGGGTTCTATCTGACCTTTTACCGGAATAAACACCAGCTGTTCCGTGCCGTCGTCTGCAAGACCGGGACCGGACCCCAGGCAAAAACCTGTAATAACTATAACCATGTAAATAAAAATCCTGAAGCGTTTCCCTTTGATAGGTCAAACCCCCTCTCTCTGCCCAAATTTTATCAATTTGCCCTATTAAGTTAACCCTTAATGCCCCTCAATTTTCGTGATAAATCCCCGGTCAGTTCATGGACCCTGGCAGCCGTATCCATGGTCAGTGTCCCGGTGCCACAGCTGGGAGTAATCAGGGCTTGTTGCAGTAGTACTTTGCGGTCAAAACCTTTGTTAACAAGATACTCTATTTGAGATTCCAGCCGTTCCCTGAGAGATTCCACCGTCTCCCCGGCAACATTTTCTGAGGAAGTAGGGACAATACCCCAGGCCAGGACCCCGCCCCTGTCAACAAACTTTTTAAGTTCACCGGTATAGCTGGATACTGAAACAAAATACTCAAAAGCATCAAAGCTGACGATATCGACTTCAGATTCAAAAAGAATGGACCAGTCCATCCCGGCACAACAATGGGTCCCTGTCATCGCGCCTTGCCCCCGGATTGCATCATAAATACTGTTTAGTTCATCGATAATTTCATTTTTCTTCAGGGTTATGTAAGGTGACTGACCAGGGGCATAAAGGCCTGGGTCATCAACAAAGACTATCACGGGAATCCCAAACCGCCCCAGGGTTTTTGCCTGGATCATGCCCTGGAGGGCCAGGGTCTTTACAAGGACATCCCTGCCCTGAGGATTGTAATATATAGACCTTCTGTCCTGGTCCGTCATAGCCAGACCGATAGTCAGGGGACCGCTTATCTGGCCCTTAAGATACCCGGCAGTTCCAGGACCGTTTTTCTCAATATGCCTGACAAAGGCGTAAAACCCTGATGCAGAAAGTTCAGGGAAACTGAAAAAATCAAGAGCCTGTTCGTCTCCCTCCATAGCAGCCATAAAAAGCTCATAAAACCCGGCCAGTTTCACTCCCCATTCTTCCTGGTGGGTATCAAAAAAGAACTTGCCGTCTTTTTCGATTACCAGGCCAAGCTTTACCAGGGGTGCGATAAACTGGTTAATAAACCCCTCCTCGCTCCCCCGGTTAGGTACCTGGGGCCAGTTTGGGATTTCCGGAAAATATGACAGGACGAACCTGACCGCCTCTTCCGGGTCATGATGGGGGGTACTGCCAATCCCTGTGGCAAGGCATCCGGGTTTGAAATTCATGTTGAGCCCTCCAATACTGTTATTATATGTTAGTTGGCACTAATATATTGTGATTCGGATAAAAGATTGCTTAATAATATACACAAATTCCTAAAAAATCAACTGTCACCCTGGAGGATTTTGTCATAAACAATCAGAAATACTATTAAAAAACCATGGAGGGGTCACATGAATGAAATATTAAGAATTTTAAGAGCCGGCGGGTATGCCCTGGAAGGCCTGGTATACCTCATGAAAGAAGAGAAAAACAGCAAGCTTCTCCTGGGTATAGCCATTTTGGCGCTTATACTGTGCCCCCTGATCGGTTTTTCTGTCCTCCAAACAGTGGTTGTATTTTTTACGGTAATGGTCACCCTGGTGGCAGAAATCCTTAATACCGCAATTGAAATAACCCTTAATCTGGAAATCCAGGGAAGGTACCACCCCAAGGTCAAGATAGCTAAAGATGTCGCTGCCTGTGCGGTCTTTTTATGTGTTATCACATCTGTGACAGTCTTTTTTGCCATACTCTTGGCGAACATTTTTACCGGGAGCTGAGACTATTGCCGCCTGCAGCTGAAACTACTGCTGCCGGGGCGGTTTTTCGTATACGATTTTACCTTCCACTATTGTCATCAGGATATTAAACCTGCGGTCCATAACCACAATATCAGCATCCTTACCCTCCCTGAGGACCCCCTTGGAATCAATCCCAAGCAGCCTGGCGGGATTGGCCGATACCATCCTGACAGCATCAGGCACAGATAGCCTGACTTTTTCCACCAGGGTTTTAATCATCCCGGCCATACTGGATGTGCTTCCCGAAATAGTACCATCCTCCAGGCGGGCTTCACCGTTTTTGACTATCACCCTCTGACCGCCAAGTTCAAATATGCCGTCTCCCATGGCGCCTGCCCGCATACAATCGGTAATGACACATATATTGTATATGCCTTTGACTTTGATAAGAATATTTATCACACTGGGATGGACATGCAGGCCGTCTGCAATAATATCAGCGGTTAACTGCTCCATGCTCAGGATAGCCCCTGTTGCTCCCGGTTCGCGGTGATGCAGCCCGCCCATTGCATTAAAAGCATGAGAAACATGGCTCAGCCCCGCCCTGCAGGCCTCGTTGACATGGGCGATGGAGGCAACGGAATGCCCCAGGGAAACAACCAATCCCCGGCCGGCGGCATATTCAATCAATTCCATGGCTCCAGGCAATTCGGGAGCCAATGTAATCATACTTGCCAGGCCGCCGCTTAAATCAATGTATTCCTTCAATTCCTCGATATTGGGGAGACGGAGGAATTCTTCCTTTTGGGAGCCTTTTTGGGCCGGGTTTAAAAATGGTCCTTCCAGGTGAACACCCAGTATTTTTGCTCCCTTTGTCCCCCTTTTTGCAGCCACTGACGCACTGCGTACAGCTTCAGCCATTACATGGCGCGGAGCAGACATCGTAGTAGCCAGGTAAGAGGTGGTCCCGCCTTCTGCCAGTACTTTTGACATCCGGTCCAGGGCTTCCAGGGAACCATCCATAACATCCGCACCACCGGAGCCATGGACATGCAGGTCTATGAACCCCGGGCATATATAACCTGTCCCGAAATCATATATCCGGTGTCCGCTGCCGGGAAACAATACCCCGCTTTCGCCGGCATAAGTTATCTTACCTGCCTGTACCTCAACCAACCCTTTGCTCTCTGATAATCCATGGAGTGATACAGGGTATCCTTTCAAAAGCATCTTGTTTTTCTCCATAAATACCGTCCTTCCGGTTTGCGAAAAACATTTTCACAGCCATACCGGGATGGGCCTTGTTATCCTTACCCCCATCACGGACACATTGCACAAAAACGCATATATTTCAACACCCATGCCCGCGGCTTCTCTAAGGGCCTCACCAAAATTGGGGTCAGTCGTGTCATTGGGTGTGAAAGCCCGGGCATCCTCCCTCTGGATAAGGAACACTGCCGCACCACGGTACCCTTTGGCAACCGCACCCGCCAGTTCTGCCATGTGCCGGGCGCCCCTTACCGTGGGTGCATCAGGAAACATGGCTATCCCATCCTTCACGAGTGTAACTGACTTGACTTCCACATAAAACCGGAGGCCGTTTTTGTTTTCCAGGAGCATATCAAGCCTGCTGGCCCCGTATTTCACTTCCTGCCGGACTACTCTATAGCCGCTGAATTCCGGGAGTTCCCTGTTTTCGACAGCATCAGCCACCACCCTGTTGGGTACCCGGGCATCAACGGAAACCAGGTTCCCGTTATATTCGACCAGAGCAAGGTCATATTTTGTGACCCTGTGGGGTTCCGGTTTTTCTTCCAGGTATATCTCCCTTCCCGGCCTGAACAGTTCCCTGAGCCTTCCCGAATTTGGAACATGGGCAGCCACCGTTTCTCCGGATTCAAGTCTGACCAGGGCCATAAACCTGTTCCTTCGTTCCACAAACTGTGCCTTAATCATTATACTCCCCCCGGGTAAAAATAAAGCCCTCAAAAGGATCTGTCATCTTATCCCTCTTGAGGGGGAGGCAGCTGTATGTTATCTTCCTCCCGGGCCAATGTCTGGCTGTCATCCCCGGAATCAGTACCATAAACCACAAAATATACGAAATAAAACACGCTCATTACCAGGGCCGTAAGGTGCAGGGCAACCACGGCATTGGGGACGGCATCATAAGGCAGGTTCCCTCCAACCTCCAAAACTCCGCCCAGCAGGCTGACCGTCTGCAGCGGTACCTCAACAGCAAACCTGGCATATGCAAAAGCCGCCGAAACCGCGGTATATTCAAATAAAATGACCGCTGCCGGGATGATAAACAAAAAGAAGTGCAATAAAACCACCTTTTTCGCCAAATTATGGTTTCTTCATTCATTATAATTCTTTTTGGGGTCTGATTACAACTGATTAGTTAAAAAAATGCTCTTTGAATACCCACACGTTTGTCATAACCGCACTTGGAACACGAAAACAAATGGACACAGGGCATCCTGTCCGCAAGTTCCCAGAATAAGGGTGGTTCATACCGGTCCATATTATCGTAGGGGCTGTATGGCCCATAATAATCTTCTACCATCCCGGCATCCCTCATCAACTGACCACAGGAAGAGCACCGTTCGTTAACCCCGGCAATTCCGTTACATAAAGGGCACCCATACTCCACCACATTACCCCCTAAAATACAGGTATCCTTACATTGCCCGGGTGCCGGTGATTATATGCAGGACTTCTCCGGCCGGATGTAGAATGAAAACACAAAAGTCCGGAAAAATCCAGACCAAAGGAGGGGATGTGGTACGAGCAGGTTAAAATTTATTTTCATTAGCCTGGTAATCCTCTTTTTTGTCTTCCTGTATACTCCCCTGGTCCAATATATCGCTGCCCCCCTGGTAGTAGAAGACCCACTGAAAAAATCCGACGCCATAGTTGTGCTGAGCGGTGGCTGGGCAAAGGAAGGCCAACTGGGCAGAAGCACTCTGGAGCGTTACAAATACGGGGTCAACTTATACCAAAAAGGTTACGGCAGGAACCTGATCTTCTCCGGTGGGAACCTGTGGGGTAACCCCTCGGAAGCAGAGGCAATGGCCGGGATGGCGATTAGCGATGGGTTTCCAATAGCATCAATAATCATGGAAGGACACTCGGAAAGCACATGGCAGAACACCCTGTTTGTTAAACAAATCCTTCTGAAAAATAAGCTTGAATCAGTGATACTGGTAACATCCCCTTACCACACCCTGAGAGCAAAAACGATGTTTGAAGACAAGGGAATAAAGACAGTATCGGCCCCTGTACCCGACAGTGAGTTCTACAATGCCTCCGGCGCCGAACAGGTGCGCATTGCCAGGCTGGTTATCATGGAATACATTAAACTCGGACTTTATAAGCTCAATATCGTCAAATAGGAGCCTCACTGGACCAGCCGGTTTTTGACCATCACCAGAGGCAGTCTCAGTGTCAGGGCCACAAAGGCGGCGAGCCATCCCAGGTGTACCAGGACGGCCCCCGTCACCTGGCCCAGCACCAGGGGGCGGATAATTTCCACGGCGTGATACAAAGGTGTAAGCCATGGCAGGAAGCGGATTCCTGCCGGCAGGTTCTCTACCGGGAAAAATATTCCGGAAAGAAGAAACATCGGTGAAACAAACAGGGTAAAAAAATACCCGAAGAAGTCATAATTAGGGGCAATACTTACCCAGATAAGGCACAGGATGGAAAAGCACAGGGTCAGCAGGAACAGCGGTACCGGCACAAACAATGCCAGAGGGGACTTCACCAGCCCGAACAAAAAAGTAATCATGAAAAAGACCGTACCATACAGCATCCCCTTGAACGTCCCGTAAATAATCTCACCCATCAGGACATCATCCATACTTACAGGTGTGGCAGCCATGGCATGGAAGGTCTTGTGGTAGTTCATCCTGGTAAAACTGTCATAAGTCATCTCATAACAGGTTGAAAACATCGCCGATGAAGCGATCAGACCGGGGGCCAGGAATTCTATGTAAGAAAGCCCGTTAATTTTACTGACATAAACCCCAAGTCCAAATCCCATGGCCCAGAGATACAGGACAGGTTCTACAAAGTTGAACATAATATTTGCCTTCCATGTCTTCATAAAAACTTTAAAATTGCGGTAAAATACCCTTCCCACCAACGGCCATGAAATATCCGGGAGGGTGGCAACCCCCTTCAGAAGTTGTGCTGTCCTGGCCATCTAATCACCTCGATGCTTATTCGTTTATTCAGTGCCCCTTCAGGTAATGTTGCCGGATGGGGCACTAGCTGCTAATTTATTTAATATCCTTCGGGACCCTGGGGAATATCCTCCAGGGTCTTTCCCGTCAGTTTAAGAAAGACGTCTTCCAGATTTGACGGTCTGAGCCGCCTGTAAAACAGGGTGATGCTCATCTTTTCCGCATTGCCGGCAACCAGGTCTGAAAGCGCCTGCCCCCGGTTGGTAAACAGCAGGACATTGTCACCCAGGACATGATAATCCTTGACCAGGTCCCCTGCCCCTTCGGTCAGGGAAGCGATTTCTTCGTAGCCAATACCCAGTTCAAGTACTTCCCTGCCAACGTGAATTTCCACCAGGTCAGCAGGTGAACCCTCTTCCAGTATTTCCCCCCTGTCCAGGATGAGCAGCCTGTCACACAACTGTTCAGCCTCCTCCAGGTAATGGGTGGTCAGGAGCATGGTTGTCCCCGCTTCCTTCAGGCGCCTCAGCCTTTGCCACAAAAGGTGGCGGGCGTATGGATCAAGGCCTGTGGTAGGTTCGTCCAGGATAAGCAGTTCCGGTTCATTAATCAGGGCCCTGCCCAAGGTCAGCCGTCTTTTCATACCGCCTGAGAGGTCATTAACCGCGGTGTCTGCCTTTTCCGTAAGTTCCATCAGGTCAAGCACCTGCCCAGCCCTTTCCCGGGCCTGTTCCCTTTTTATCCTAAAGTACCCGGCATAAACCATCAGATTATCCCATACGGACAGCTCCGGGTCAAGGTTGTCCTCCTGAGGGACCACCCCGATACGGGTCTTGATGGCCCTTGCCCTGGCGGAAATATCTTCTCCGAAAACCTGCATCTCCCCGGAAGTAATAGGGGAGAATCCATAAATCATCTTCACAATGGATGTTTTCCCGGCGCCGTTCGGCCCCAGGAGTCCAAAGCACTCACCCTGAAAAACGGAAAAAGAGACTCCCTTCACAGCCTCAAAATCACCGAACTTCTTCACCAGGTCCCGGGATTCAATTATTTTGTTCTTTTTGCCTGATATACCTGTATTATCACTCATAACTTAATAATTATAACATAATTTTGTTCCATGTAGAAATAGGGGCCCCATTTTCTATGGAGACCCCCAGTTTAATGCTAATTCAGCTCGTTAATCAATCAATAGTCCTGCCAATCGGCGGCAGGGGACATATTTCCGTACATGTCAGTTCCTTCATTTTATCGATTAACCGCCTGACCGTCGATACATAAGCCGAATGGGACCAAGTCAGCGGGGCAACGGATAAGGGTTCCCCGGTATATGGATGCAGCTGTTCAGAAAGGACTCCGCTGGGCATCGCATGCCCTGTTACCCACTGCAGCATATTAAGGGGTTTGACCAGGTCGTCAACGGATTGAGCCTTGTTTATATACCATTCAATCACCCATAGGGTGCAGATAAACCACGGGTTGCCGGGAACATGGGCAATATCGCTTGACTTGCGAAAATAATAATCATTGGTATAGCGGGCAATACCACCCACCTCAGTCTGAACCCAAAGACCCGATTCCACGGCCTTCATGGTAGATACAACCCTCTCATCACCGGGAGGCAGCACACCGAATTTGGCCACCCCGTATACACTGCTTTCCATTGTCAGGTCTTTCTGCAGGGTACCGTCATCCTTCACGTAAACACCCCGGACAAAACGGTTAAGAGACCCGTCATAAAGGTGTTCCAGGATTCCTTCTTTCACCCTGGCTGCCGCCTCATGGTAAACCTTGGCCCTGAGGTAATCGGCAAACAGGTCGGCAAATTTGGCTGCAGCTGTTAACCCTGCATAGACGGCAGATGCGGTAAAGGTAAAAATTCCCCGGCGTTCTTCCCACAGGTCATAGCTTTCGTATGGAAGATTGAATTCTTCCCTCATGAACCTGACCATAAAATTGCCGGCAGGCCGGATAAGGGTCCTGTACAGGCCCAGGGCAAATTCGATGTCCCTGGTATATTTATAATGCTCCCACAGGGCAAAAAGCACCAGAGCGGTTTCATCTTCCTGGATGGGAAGCTGGGGTTTACCGTTGTTTATCCACGGGTGCCAGCTGGAGCCGACAGACCCGTCCGGGTTATATTTATGGAGCAGGAAACCTCCTGATGTGAGGGCATTTTCACAGAATTTGAAGAAAGGTTCAACCATTTCCGGGTACCCGGCCCTGATCAGGGCATAGGAGACCAGGGCGCCGTCCCTTGGCCACATATAGCTGTAATGGTCCCGGTTGTATTGCATGATGTCAGAATCATTGGCCGCAGTAATAGCGCCGTGCCTGTCAACCTGGGTACGGATAATCAGGAGGCTTCGTTTAAAAAGTCCGATTACATCATCAGGCAGGGTAATCCCTTCATAGTCGATCTTGTTGACCCACTGTTTCCAATAGGCCTCAACTGACTGGATAATTGTTTCCGGGAACCGCTGCAGGACATATTCATTAAGGCGGCGGGCCTCCTGAAAATTTTTGCCTATAACTATCCAGTAATAGGCCACATCCTTGCCCCTGGGCGGGAGTTCAATCCGGAAACTTATTGTACTGTCAACAGAACCCTGGGCTATGGGATTGCCCTGCAGGTGACCGTCTTCAGCATCTCTCCAGGTGCCTTCCGCACCCCTGAATCTCTTGGTGCCCGTGGCATACTGGTAGATACCCCCGGTGCTGGAAAAACCGTTGGCCATAAAGTATTTTCCCTTTTTGTAGTGGTAAACGACTCCCAGGTCAGGTTCATATACAGCGGTATCGCCCACTTCTGATTCGTCAATGGAAAAATCGTGGGTAAAGAACAGTCTTACTTCCCTCTGCCGGTCAGTAAGGTTTTCCACCACAATTTTCTTTAAGTAGATATTGTCATGGTAATGGACGGTATCATGACAGTTCATGAACAGCCCAAGCTCCTCATTCTTCAGTTTTACACATGTTGCGAGGGTTTCTTTTTTGTACCTGAGGGTTCTTTCCCAGCTTGATTCATCACACCATGTAAACTTATCCTCAACCCATACCCCGATGCAGTTCTTATTACCCTGTATGTGGTTCCACTGACCGACATAAGGGTAATACAGGTCCCTCATATTATAATTGGAGTCAAAATTAATCAGCATACCGCCGTTTCCGATTACCAGTTGTCTGGGCACGTAAATCCTCCTTTGGACTGCAGGTTTTGCTTCATAAATGAGGTTTTCCGGCTACACTGCCGATTTTATTTCTTCTATTTTACAGGCATAGCGGTTGGCCTGCTCTTCCGCCTCCTCAATGGAGGAGGCTTCACTTATGACCCTGAAAACCGGTTCCTCACAGTCAGGCAGGACCAGGACCCATCCGTCCTCTGTAAATACTTTTATACCGTCGACCAGTTCAACTTTTTCCTGTTTCGCATCTTCTATCAGCCGTCTCATTACCATTCCCTTGTCTGCCCAGGGACACCCGACTTCCTTTTTGTAGATGTAGCTTCTGGGTATCATGCTCATTACCTTTTCCAGGTTGGTATTCCCGGCCTGCAGGTATTCAAGCACCTTCAGGAATATGTATGTGCCGTCAAAGAGGGGCTGGAACATGCTCTCCCTGGAAACTTCCATCAGTGACCGCGGGTGTACTTTGGTCCGGATTACACTGCCTCCCATCCTGGAAGCAATATCCTCTATCGCTGACGGGGCGGTAACCGGGACACCAATTTCCCGTTCTCCCAAGCTGTCCATGGAAATATAAGCCCAAAGGGTCATCAGCCTTTCTTCCCTAATCACGTTCCCGGAAGGGGTAAACAGGATTACATCATCTCCGTTGCTGTTCAGCAGTACCCCCATATCCATCTGGTTATCCTGGACAAGTCCGGCAACATCTTCCATGGAATAATCAACAGAATTTATAGTGGTCACCTGGCAGCCCAATTGTTCAAAGATCGGTGGAATAAACCAGCCCAGGTTTTTGTAGTCATATGCAAAAAGCAGCCTGAACCGGCACCTCTTTATCATATCACGATTTATGGTTTTTAGCAGCCCTTCCCGGTATGCATCCGCCAGCTGCGGGATATATTGTATCTCTCCCAGGTCCTTGATTTCGGCCCGGCGGAAATCCTCCTGAACAAATGTGTTCTCAATTTTGCGCTCCATATCTTTACTGATATTAATTCCGTTTTCATCCAAAAATTCGAGGATTATCTGTGGGCTGTCCTGGGGCGGCAGCATCCTGACATGGATACCACCCTTTGCCTGCAGGCTTTTAACGGCATACCTGTTTATTGGGGTGGTGATTACCCCCAGGTCATATACATTAATCCCCGCAGCCAGCAATCCCGCCGCATATGCCTTTTTAGTCACCTGGGAAGACCTGTGGTGATCTGAACTCACTACCATATAAGCTCCCTGGGGAATAGTAGAACCATGGGCAACAGCCAGCCTGACCACGATTTCGGGAGATATTTCCACATTGGCAATTCCAGTGACCCCGTAAGTTGAAAAAAGGTTTTTGCGAAACACTTCCCCCCAAATGAGTGACCCGGTAACTACCGAGTTGTCTTCAATAATCTTGCCCGGCCAGATCATAACCTGGGGCTTAACCGTAACCCTCCGGCCAATCAAATTATTGTCTCCCACAACGGCTCCTTCAAAAATCGCCGAATTGGCCTGTATCTGGTTGTGGTTGCATACGGTGGCTCCCCTGAGTTCAACCTCATGGTCAAGAAAGTTATAATCCCAGAGAATACTGCGTTTCAGAGAAGACCCGCCCCGGACCGTATTATTGTTTCCAATGACCGAATAACGGCCAATCTCTGTTCCGGCATCAATCCTGCAGTCCTCACCTATATAAACGGGTTTTTCCGTAATTTTGACACCCTGTTCAAGCACAGTGCCGTCTCCGATCCATAAACCCTCTTCCACCTTTTTTCCTCTTATAGCAGCCCGGACCAGGCCGTCCATCAGGTCATTATGGGTCTGGCGATATTGTTCCAGGCTTCCGATGTCTGACCAGTAGCCCTCCGCCACATAACCATACATCGGTTTTCCCATGGCCAACAGCTTTGGAAACAGGTCCTTGCTAAAATCAAAGAATACATCTTTTTCGAAGTAATCAAATATCTCCGGTTCAATCACATATATACCGGTATTTACAGTATCACTGAAAACTTCTCCCCAGCTGGGCTTCTCCAGGAACCGGGTAATCCGGCCGTTATCATCACACATTATCACACCGTATTCCAGAGGATTTTGGACCTTGGCCATAACAATGGTAACAATTCCGCCCTTTTGCCGGTGATATTCCACCGCCCTGCCCAGGTCATAATCCGTTATT
Source organism: Firmicutes bacterium HGW-Firmicutes-14 (assembly GCA_002840275.1). Taxonomy (GTDB): domain Bacteria; phylum Bacillota; class Thermincolia; order Thermincolales; family UBA2595; genus W-Firmicutes-14. The sequence goes on along the minus strand of PHAB01000017.1, from coordinate 32,029 downwards.
CCGTCCCCGCTGATCACCAGGAATGTTTCATCCAGGAACTCTTCCGCATTTTTCACACTGCCGGCCGTTCCCAGGGGTATTGTTTCCTCGAAATACCTGAGGTTAACCCCGAACCTGGAACCATTTCCGAAGTATTCCTCAACAACACCGGGCAGGTACTGCAAAGTCACGGCAATATCAGTCATATCATATCTTTTGAGTATCTCTACGGCATATTCCATAACCGGCTTGTTCAGGACCGGCACCATGGGTTTTGGTTTGTTGCATGTCAGGGGCCTTAACCGGGAACCTTTACCCCCTGCCATAATAACTGCTTTCATGCCTGATTATCCCTCCTATATGCATTACTGTAAACCGCTTACTGCCCTGATGCAAAACCCACACTTCCGGCCTCTGTCACAACCTCCCGGTAGACCTTGATTGTTTCAGCGGCAATGAACCCCCAGTTGTAGACGGAATTTACTTTTTCCCAGCCTGAATGGCTCAGCTTTTCGGCCAGTCCCGGTTCACTGAGAATGCGTAAAACGGCGGAAGCCAGGCTGTTAACATCATCAGGATAAACCTTCAGCCCGTCGACACCATGCTCCACTACCTCTGAGAGCCCCCCGGTCTCACTGACAATCACCGGCACCCTGGTGGCCATGGCTTCCAGGGCAACAATACCGAAAGGTTCATAAAGACTCGGGAATACAGCCAGATCGGAACAGGCGAATAGCATATTCCTGGTATCATCATCGGCAAAACCCGTAAAATATACCTTGTGGTTTACCCCAAGCTGTTCCGCAAGTTTGTAAAGCTCTTCCTGATAGGAACCTTTGCCTGATATCACAAATTTTACATTGGGGAATTTCTTAATTATTTGGGGAACAGCCTGAATCAAAACCTGAACCCCCTTCTCAGGGACCAGACGGCCAACAAAGTAGACAATTTTTTCAAAAGGCAGTGCATACTTGCTGCGAAAACCCGGGTCAACCACCCTTGGGATAACGTTTTTCACTTCCACGCCGTTGGCAATAATCCGTATTTTGTCCGCCGGGAGCTGGAAGACCTGGGCAATCTCCCGGGCCATGTACCGGCTGCAGCAGATTACTTTCCATGATTCAAAGGTCAGGCCCCATTCAATCTGGTTGATATGACGCTGTGTTTCATTATGAATTCCCCTGTTCCTGCCAAATTCGGTAGCATGAATTGTCGAAACCAGCGGGACCCGGTAGGATTCTTTAAGGACCTTGCCGGCCTGGGCAACCAGCCAGTCATGGGCGTGGATGAGGTCAAAGTGATGTGATTTCAGCAGGTTATGGGCACAATCTATCATGGCCATGTTCAGCCGCTCTACCCAATCCAGAAAACCATGGGTTTCCATATGGACGGGGTGGACCCGGTAAACATGTACACCGTCAAGCAGCTCATAAGGTTTGGCGCCAGGGACATGGCATGTCACCACATGGACCTCCTCCCCCTGGGCCGCCAGCGCCCGTGACAGGTCATAAACATGCCTGGCCAGACCTCCCACTGTCTTGGGAGGGTATTCCCATGACAACATAAGTACCGTGTGATTCCTGATTCCCTGCCCCTCTCCTTTTCTTGGCATGGGTAAAACATTTGACTTATCAGACCTGTATACCGTATAGTCTAAATCCGGAAATATATTGTCTGTTATTTCAAGGGTTTTCACTTCATCTTCGTCAAGGTCATTGTTCTTTATACCCCAATAAAGCCGGTTGAATCTCGCAATATGGTCTTTTGTCCTTTTTTCGGCATATTCAACCGAAGTCCCCATTTTCATGATAAAAGCCCAGTCCGAACTCTGGGCCAGGAGGAGTTCCCTGGCCATCTGTTTCAGGACCCGCTGTTGGAATCCCTCTGCCGCCGGGTAAGCCTGGGCCATTTCCACCATGCGTTCCTCAGCCTTGTGAAGGTGCCTGTAGATCCAGTCATTGGCAGGGTCAAGCCACATTTCACTGTATCCCCGGTGGCCCCAGCTGGTCATTGGCAGGCTGGATACCTGGTTGACGGGATACTGGTTGAGGTATTCCCAAGGTGTGATAGTTTTAACATTCTCCTGGTCATAATGCATTTTCCTCAGCAGATAATCAATCCACTGGGGACCCTCGTACCACCAATGACCGAATAATTCCGCATCATAGGTAGAGACCACCAAAGGCGGGCGATCCATACAGGCTGCAAGGTATTCCACCTGTTTGCCCCGGTTGTAGAGGAAGTTGCCGGCATGTTCAGCAGCCCTTTCGTCAGCAATACCGGGGTCATAAACCTGTTTGCGGTCTGTTTTCCCAGTGATACGGTAATATTTCATACCTGTATCTATACGGATGCTGTTTTCTCCAATATATGGGCTGATATAATCCAGGTCCAGGTCATACCCTATGTCCCGGTAAAATTCCCTGTAATTATAGTCTCCGGGATAACCACTGTGCATATCCCAAACCTGTTTTGAGGTTTCCAGGTCCCGGCCGAAGGCTGCTACTCCCGCGGAAGTATATAAGGGAGCAAAAACTCCATGGACCGGACTCGGGGTTGCAAACATAATCCCATGGGTATCAGTAAAGAAAAATTGTATTCCGTTGGCTTTTAGAATCTCGTCTACTCCCTCGGTATAGCCGCATTCGGGAAGCCACATACCCCTGGGCGGGCTGCCGAAATGCCTGGTAAACAAATCCACGGCAACCGTTACCTGGGCCTTTATGGCTTCCCTGTTTTTCATCAATGGGAAATAGCCGTGGGTGGCTCCTGAAGTTATTAATTCCACTTTACCTGAATCCCTGTGTTTACGGAAGGCGTGAAGGAGGTTGCACCGGTAACGGTTAACAAATACATCCCTAATTTCATGAAACCTGTTGAAGTACATAGATGCAGGATTCTCAAACTCCGTGCCCCTGGTCCTTGCTGTTTCCTTCCCGGCCAGTTCTATGAGTCTGTCCAGATGTTTCAGGTACCTTTCCTTTAAAAGGTCATCTGCCATCATCGAAATCAATGGCGGGGACAGGGATATGGTAATCCTAAAATCCACGCCATCATTTAACATGTTGTCAATAACCTTAACCAGAGGTATATAAGTTTCGGTCAGGGCTTCGAAAAACCAGTTCTCTTCGAGATATTTCTCCCTTTCCGGATGCCTCACGTAAGGCAGGTGTGCGTGAAGCACCAAAGCAAAAAATCCTTTAGCCAAAGACTATCCCTCCTCTCTGTCGGGTTCCCTGATTTCTGCGCCATATACGCCTTCACTGCTGAAGGTTTCTGATTTGGGTTTCTCCTGTCTGGAGACCAGCCGTTCCAGAAGGTCGGCCCACATGACTCCGGACCCGTCAGCTGGACTCTCCCTGGGTGTCCGGACGATATTTGACCGCAGAAGGGCAACAAACAACCCATCTTTTGTAAGGATTCCAAGGTCAACGCGGAATGAAGAGTTTTCATCAAGGTCCTTAATATAATAATGGTTGGCCAGGGAGTGGACGGTAAAATCAAAGCAGCTGTGGGCAGATCCTTTATCATCATTAATTCCTGTCAGGTCATAGAGTCTTAATGTAAGCGGCACTTGCCCCCATGTTACCCCCAATTCCTCTGCTATAAGCTCCATCTGTTCATCAGAGAACTCCCAGTATGCATAAATACAGTGTGGATCCCTGACAAGCAGGACCAGAAAGTTTTCATCATAACGGGTGGGGAAACCGTATTCGGGCACATTTAATTTCATGGCCAAACTCCTCCTCCAGAAATAAAATACATAGTCAATATATGCCTGAGGCAGGTAAAAAGAACCGGTTAGTTTTAACCAATGCAATAATGTCACTTAAACATATAAGTGGAAAAAAGTGACTAATTATTCTATTCTTGTACACCTTTAAATGTCCTTCAGGCATTGTTAATTAATAGCAGTTTTTCTGTAAAAATTATGTGTAAAAAAATAAAGTGTACCTGCAACAACGGGTCACACTTTCACCTCGGTGACAAAAACTGGATCTGACGGTTAATCGGAATCTGTCTGGGAGAGGCAGCTTTTGCTCTAAACCTTATTTCATAGCTTGTCCCGGGATTGTTTGCGTAACAAACAAAGCCTATTATCATCTCGATAACAGGCTGAAAATACTGCTACACAACCTGGCAACCCGTCTGAAAGGCCAATCACCTACACCGGAAGGATCATTATCCTTCTTTTGCCGAATATCGCTTATTTATTAAACACTTCAATATTATGGTAACATTGCTGAAAATGTTTGTCAATACGGAAAAGCGCGTTTTTTGGCGAAAAATGTCATTTACTAGTATAATAAGAATATTGTGGTTGGCCTTTTTCATCAATTCCTGTCTGTCCCATTGGGAAGATATGTAATTTAGCCGTCTCTTTAGCTCCCCTTAGTTAAAAAATATTTTATAATAATAGCATAATTCCGTATATACTTATTTAGATTTTTATCCTTTTCCGGCAGCAATCTCTTTTTCTGAAGCCAGACCGGCCACGAGTTTCTTTAGGTAATCTGTAAATTCCCCGGCCAGGTCCGGACGGTTAAGGGCAAATTCTACCGTGGCTCTTAAGAATCCCATCTTGTCCCCAACATCATAGCGGTTTCCCTCAAAGATGTGGGCATACATCGGCTTCCTGGCGGCCAGAACCTTTAACGCATCTGTAAGCTGGATCTCCCCTCCTGTTCCCGGGTCGGTGTTTTCCAGAATATCAAAAATGTCGGGTTCTATTATGTACCGGCCCAGTATCGCTATATCTGAAGGGGCCGTGTTGGCCGGCGGCTTTTCCACCAAACTCTTTACTCTGACTGTTTGGGCCAAACCATCACCCTCAGGGTCCACAATCCCATATTTACCGGCATCCTTCCGGGGAACCCGCTGCACCCCAAGTATACTGCCCCCGTATTCATCATAGACCTCCATCAGCTGTTTAAGGCAGGGTTTTTTGGGGTTGACAATAATATCGTCCCCCAGCAAAACAGCGAAAGGCTCATTTCCGATAAACTTCCTGGCACAGTATACGGCATGGCCCAGCCCGCTTGGAGTCTTCTGGCGGATATAATGTATATCCACCATACTGGATATATCCTGAACCAAGCTTAACAGGTCTGTTTTCCCTTTTTGCTCCAGAAGGGTCTCAACTTCAAGGGTATAGTCAAAATGATCCTCAATGGCCCGTTTATTCCTGCCCGTAATTATCAGGATATCCTCCACCCCGGAATTAACAGCCTCTTCTACTATATATTGTATAGTGGGTTTATCGACAATGGGCAGCATTTCCTTAGGCTGGGCCTTAGTTGCAGGCAGAAACCTGGTCCCCAGTCCGGCAGCCGGTATGACCGCCTTGCGTATTTTTTTCACGAAAATCCCTCCTTGGATTATATAAGTTAATACCCTATTGACAGTCCGGATCTGTACCCATATAAATGGGTACTGTGCCATCTCCAGGCGGAAGAAATTATGTCCGCCAATGACTGGAAGTCCGGTTCCCAGCCCAGTTCTCTTTTTATTTTTTCGGAACCCGCTACCAGGATTGCCGGATCGCCCTCACGCCGGCCGGCTTCAACAGCGGTAATATTCCTGCCGGTTACTGTTTCCGCTGTGTTAACAACTTCCTTAACAGAAAACCCCGTCCCGTTGCCCAGGTTGTACATATTTGAAGGCGCCCCGTCCCTGAGGGCCCCAACGGCCCGGATGTGCGCATCAGCCAAATCGTTAACATGTATATAATCCCTGATGCAGGTTCCGTCAGGGGTATTATAGTCAGTCCCGTAAATCTGCAGGTGTTCCCTTTGTCCCAAAGCCGCCTGCAGGACGATGGGGATCAGGTGGGTTTCAGGGTCATGGTCCTCACCGATAAAACCTGACGGGTCAGCCCCTGCAGCGTTAAAATAGCGGAGGGACATGAATCTTAAACCATAAGCCCGGTCATAGCTCTCAAGGATCTTTTCAACCATTAATTTGGAGGTCCCGTAAACATTTGTGGGTTCCCTGGGACTGTCTTCGGTAATGGGGATCTCCCCAGGTTCACCGTAAACAGCCGCTGTGGATGAAAATACTATCTTGCTGACACCGGTTTCAAGCATGGCATCCAGCAGGCTGAGGGTGTTGGCGACATTGTTTCGGTAATACATGCCCGGTTTAACCGCCGATTCACCGACCAGGCTGTATGCCGCAAAATGAATCACAGCTCCTGTCCGGTATTTACGAAAAACCTCTGCCAGTTTTTGTTTGTCCCCGGTGTCCCCTTCCACAAAAGGGACATCCCCGGAGACCGATTCCTTATGGCCTTTTGAAAGGTTGTCATACACAACCACATCATACCCCCGGGCTGCCAGCATTTTTACGGTATGGCTTCCTATGTAACCGGCCCCGCCGGTAATCAAAATGCTCACGGTATCACTTCCTTTGACCTAATATTCCCAGTCGAATTCCCGCAAACCTGCCCTGACAATCCTGTCATGAAGGTCCCGGGTGATAAATTCAAGGCCTTCTTCGCTCTTCGCCTCACACCTGCCCACCAGGACCGGCTGGGTATTGGAAGCCCGGACAAGCCCCCACCCGTCAGGATAAAGAATCCTGACACCGTCTACGGTAATGGCTTCGTAATCCATCAGGGCTTCCTGCCTTATATTCTCTATTATCCCAAACTTGGCTTCATCAGAACAGTCTATCCTCGTCTCAGCAGTGCTAAAGTACTGCGGAAGACTGCTCAAAAGGGCAGACAGCTTGTCTTCGGTGTTGGACAGGATGCGCAGGAGCCGTCCGGTTGCATAAAAAGCATCATCAAAACCGTAAAATTCATCGGCAAAAAACATGTGACCTGACATCTCACCGGTAAAGAGAGCATTAAGTTCCTTCATTTTGGCCTTAATCAGGGAATGACCTGTCTTATAAAAATAAGGTTTCCCACCCAGCCTGATAATCTCGTCCACCAGGGCCTGGGAACACTTGACCTCAATAATAGCCGTCTCTCCCGGATATTTGGCCAGTATCTCCCTCCAGAACAGGACCATCAGCCTGTCACCCCAGATTACATCCCCCCGGTCATCCACAACTCCTATCCGGTCGGCATCACCGTCATAGGCAACCCCTAGGTCGGCCTTACACCGCAGGACCTCGTCTATGAGCCAAGTAAGGTTTGCCCTTTTAACCGGGTCCGGGTGGTGGCTGGGGAAGGTTCCGTCCGGTTGGCAAAAAAGAGGACGCACATCACAACCCAGATTCCGGAGAAATTCCTCTATGAAAAGGCTGGCCGCCCCATTCCCCGCATCTGCCACTACCCTGAGCTTTTTAGGGCCGAGACTGATTTTGGAGGCCAGCATATCCAGGTAGTACCGGGAAATATCAGTTTTTTCAACCCTGCCGGCTTTTTCTATACTGCCTGCGGGGCCGGTTGCTGATATCCTGCCCTCCTCAATAATTCTCCTTATCTCCTGTATGTCGTCACCGTAAATTGTGGTTTTGCCATAAGCCATCTTCAGCCCGTTAAATTCTTTAGGATTGTGGCTGCCGGTAATCATGACACCTCCATCTAAATCATAATGGTGAAGACCGAAATAAAACACCGGGGTTGTCACTGTACCGATATCAATAATGTCAATCCCCAGGGATGTCAGGCCTTGAATGATGTTTTCCCGTATAACCGGCGTGGAGAGGCGGACATCACCGCCAATAAGCACCCGGTGAACCCCCTTTTGGGTCAGAAACGTGCCATACGCCCGGCCCAGCTGTTGGACAGCTTCGGGTGTCAGCTCTGTTTCGGCCAGTCCGCGTATATCGTATTCCCGGAATATGGCAGGATTGATGTACATGTACAGTCCTCCTCGGTTAGGTTTAACAATTTCTCGATTTAGCAGGATTAAACCTCTGTGGGTACATATTTCTAGAAGAGGCAGAGGATTTCCTGTTTTCCACTGGAAAAAGGCTGCCGACTCAGGTCAACAGCCCTCCTTATTCCTTCACTCTACCCTTTACTCCACTCTTATTCTACTCTCTTCTTCTCCTCTTTTTCCGTTTCGGAACCTTCCCTCTTTACAACCTTTTTGAGCTGTCCGATCAGTTCGGGGGCCATTCCGACAATATTCTCCAGACTTCCCCGCCCGGAAATGGGCAGCATGCTCACATCGTCACCCTTAATGACAATTACCGCCGCCGGGGTTATCCTGGCGCCTGTCCCGGCTCCGACACCCCCTCCCCCCTGATCTTTGGCATCCTTACCCTCGCCGCCCCCGGTACCAATCCCGAAGGTCACGTTAACCACGGGTACCAGGGTGACCTCACCAATTACCATGGGGTCTCCTATAACCGTTTTCGCCTTAAACATATTCTCCAGATGGGAAAAGACAGTGTCAAGATTCTGTTTAAGATCCAATGTTCTGCACCTCCTCTATTATTATGGTCCTGCGCGGGACTAACAGCGCAAACCATACTTTCCGTATGCTCGGACTAAACAGTGTTCTTAATGTGCGGACAAGAACTGCCAAGGGATAAACGGTGGCTGTCAGTTTAACATACCCATCAACGACAGGTTCCATAAAATTCGGTGTGATATGTATTCTCCGGATCCCCATGGCCCCCAAAAATGCATGGGCGAAACCGTAAGCCATCCCTGTGCAGGCTGGGTCACCCAATCCAATCTCCCCTGATATTTCCATTTGAGTCTTAGTATCCCCTATTATCCCCCGAAAATACCGTATCATCTGGATAATTGTGTCAAGAGTCACTGCCTGCAGGGCAGCGCTCACCCGTCCGGGCATCAATTGTTTTTTCCCTTCCGGACTTTCCGGGCCTTTCGGAGCCTTTTTCCGCTTTTTACCGGCCTTAACCTCAAAACAGATGAACCCCATCAGCCTGACCCTGACCTTTTTAAGGGAATCAGCTCTCACTGTCAATACGGGGATTTTTTTTAGGTATCTGAGCCTGAAGTTAAACCCCTCCCCAGAGGAGAAGACCACAATAATACTCCACGGCAGTATCGCTGCAGTTGCCGCCAGAGCTAAAAATATTAAACCGGCCAACCACCACTCCATAGCTACCACCTCAGGGAAATACTTCGACCGTATTCTCTTTATTCCTCTACATAAAAAGAAGTTTCTGTAAAAGCAGCCGCTGCCTTATACAAAAACTTCCTAAGGATTTTTCAAAATATCATGTTTCCCCACTTTCCTAAGGACTAAAACATCTGAACGAATTTGAAAAGTTATTCTCATATCCATGGATACCCATACTTCCCAAATATCAGCGGTACCTTCCATCTTCTTCATTCTCAAAGAAGGGTGATGAGGGTTGTCAGCCAGCAGTCTCAAAGTCTTTTTAACCCTGTCCCGGACTTGCAGGGAAAGATTTTTATAGCATTTCTTAAAATGAGTGGTATAAAAGAACCCGTTAAACATCCAGGTCCTCCAGCAAATCCTTCATTGAATGAAATTGTTTGACCCTTCCCAATTTGATGTCTTCTTCCGCCTCTTTTTCACCCTCCTGCCAAACCCGGTTCCAAAACCAGGTTTGCTCAGCCGGAACAGTCTTCATTGGTGTAATAATAATTTTATCATTTTCAACTTTAAATTCCAGTACATCTCCGGGCTGAATGTTAAGCGCTTTTTTTATAGATTTAGGGATATAATCCAGGTTACGCTTGCCAACTAAAATCCTTTCCATTGTTATCCCCCTGACAAAAAAATTCTCCTATGCTGCAATTCTGCAATTCTGCAATTCTGCAATTCTGCAATTCTACGAATATCGGATTATGCGAAATCGCTACATATATATTATATCCTAATTTTCCCCTAATAACAACTGAGCATTTAATATTTTCTCATATCATCTTCACAACAACATTCTTAGTCCGTCACTCATAAACTTCACTGCCAGTCCCGCCAGGAAGACACCGCATACGGCAATCAGACTCCGGTACATCCTGTCATTTATCAATCTCCTCCCCTTGACCACAGCTAAAGCTATTGCTCCATACCAGGTGAAATCCGCCAGGATATGACCGGTGAAAAAAAATACCAGGCCGGTTATCCCATAGACCCAGGCATTAGTTATATAGTTCAGCCCGATGGTAGCCCACCATATGGTCCAGTAGGGATTAGACAGGCTGACAAATATGCCTGCCAGAACAGGTCCAAACAGGGCTTTGCGGTTCCCATCGGACAGGTCCAGGGAAAGATCCCCTTTCCAGGCGTCGCGGAGCATCCCGAAGCCCATCCACAGGAGGAAAAGACCCCCTAAAAGGCTTGCCGTTATGATAAAATTCTCATTATCCAGGTATTTATTCAGCCCAAGAATAAGGGCCACAATCAGGAAAAACTCCAGTATAGAGTGTCCTGCCATCAGCAGCCAGCCTGCCCTCACCCCTCTGCGGGCGCTCTCATTTATCGTCACAGTCAAAAGGGGCCCTGGCATCATGGCCCCTGAAAACCCAACTATCCAAGAAGTAAGAAAAATCCCCAGCAGACTCAAAACTGTTACCTCCGTTATATTATCCTATTCCATTTCCCCATAACCGTTCACAACTACTCTGACCTCCCCGTTGTCCGGGCAGAAGAGAAGTCCATGCACAGGTACTGCCTTAGGAATCAGAGGGTGGGATTTTATCCTGTTAACTGCTTCGGTAATATTCCCCTCCGTATCAGTGAAGGCCCCTATCCATTTAACCAGATCAAGCTTCTTTGTCCCCTCTGCCGGGATCCCGTACTCGAACATTCGCTGAGCCAGCGCCTCCCCGTCCACCTTGGACATGCCGCAATCCAGGTGTCCTATTACCAGGACTTCTTTTACCCCCAGCAGGAAAATGGCTGCAGCCAGGCTCCGGATAGCATCATCACAGCCCTCTCTGATGCGGTTGCCGGCGTTCTTGATAATCTGGGCATCTCCTCTCTTGATGCCCAGGGCCGGCTCCAGAAACTCCACCAGCCTGGTATCCATACATGTGAATACTGCCACCTGTTTTTTCGGCCGGTGGCTGAGCTTTCTAAGGTAATCCCCGTACTCGTGGACAAAGAAACTGTTGGCCAGGATAATTTCGTCCAGAAGCATCCAGACCCCTCCTGATGGATGATGTTTGGCGGGAGAAAAAAATTATTACATTAATAATACTATAAAATGTCTGGAAAAGATATATTTTGCTGAAGCATAATAAAGTCGTGCTAATATTAAATTACAAAAAAACACGGCTGCAAAACCAACAGCCGTGAAAAAAAAACTAAATAAATCTTAGCGCCTCCGCCGGGTCCAGTTTTGCAGCCCTGAGTGCGGGATACAGGCCGGACAGGAGGCCAAGCAGTATTGCCCCGGTAAGGACAGCTATTCCAAACAGAGGGTTCCAGGTTACCTCCATCTCAAAAGTCGAAAACAGAGGGGCAATCAGGACAGCAGCACCCATGCCCATGAGGTAACCGGCGGCTGCACTTACCCCGGACACCAATCCGGCTTCAGTCAGGATGATTCTTGTGATATGGCCCCGCCTGAATCCAATGGCCCTGAAAATTCCTATTTCCCTTGTCCTCTCATTAACCGAGGACATCATCGTGGTTGTAATTATTAACGAAGCAATTAATATCATAATCAGAGATACCACAAGAGAAAACTTTTCAAACCTGCCTACCAGTTCCTGCCGTGCTTCTGCCGCTTCCTTGATAATCTTTACCCTTGCCCCGGGAATTTTTTGCGCAATCTCCGCAGATAAGGCTGAGGCAATCTTTTCATCCCGGACAGTCGTAAGTTCTATGAAACTGAAATTATCTTGCTTCCCAAGTATTTCCCGGGCTGCTGCAAGGCTGAGAAAGATAATCCCGTCTTCTTCTTCACCCGTTTCAGCCAAAATCCCGGAAACCGTAAATGCCCTCCCATTTAGTTCCACCGGCTGTCCCACCACAAGGTCCAGCTTCCGGGCAGCCTTGTAACCGGCCAGGACCTCCCGGTCATTGTCAGGCCTCATTCCTCCCAACATTTCCCACCATGACTTTATGGCAAACTCACCCGGGAAGTCGATTCCCACCGCCAGGACTCTTGTTCCGTTGACCATGGTTGTCCCCATAACCTTGGGTGCAACCACCCTTATTTTATCCCCGATACTCCCAGACTTAATTAACTGTACCGCATCAGAAGGGAGTTCTTTTGCATCATAAGATATCCCCGAAGCAACGGGGATTCCTCCCACAGAGAAAGTTACAGTATCTGAATCCGGCGTTACTGCCAGCTTAATCCCCGTTTCTTCTATCTTTTTGCTGATACTTTTTTCCATGGCCCCCGTCAGGGTGAATAAAGCAACTATAGTCGCTATCCCAAAAACCATCCCAAATACGAGGAACAGCATTTTTGATTTGCGTCTCTGCAAGTTTTTTAATGCTATATCTCTTAACTGCATCCAATCCCCCCTATACAGCTATTTGTTTCTCCGGGTGTTTTGTTTCGTCAAGGATTCCATCCCGGATGAATATTGCCCTTTTTACATGAGACAGAAATTCAGGGTTATGGGTAACCATAATTATCGTCTGCCCTTCCCTGTTAAGCTGTTTAAAAAGGTTAATAATCTCTTCACCTGTTTTGGAATCAAGGGCCCCAGTCGGTTCATCAGCAAAAAGTATGGGGGGTTCGTTTACAATTGCCCTGGCAATAGCCACCCGTTCCTGCTCACCTCCGGAAAGCTGGTTTGGGAGCCGGTTTCCCTTGCTGCCAAGACCAACCTTTTCCAGGACAGCAGAAGCCATTTTAACCTGTTCCCTATTTGACTTGCCGGTAATAGCCAAAGGCAGCATGACATTTTCCATTGAATTCAGATATGGTATTAATTGAAACTGCTGGAATACAAATCCCAGGTATTCGCTCCTGAAATCCGCCCTCTTTTCGTTGGGAAGGTCATAAATATCAATCCCATCAATTATTACCGCTCCCGATGTCGGGGGGTTCATGGCTCCAAGCATCGTCAGGAGAGTGCTTTTCCCGGAACCTGACGGCCCCATCAGTGAAATAAATTCGCCGTCCTCAACGTTAAAACTCACCCCTCCAAGAGCGGCAACCTCCCCTTCCCCTCCGTTATATATCTTTTTAACATCTTTCACATTTATCAGACTCATTGACCTAATCCTCCTTAAACAATGCTACATATAGCGAAGGGCCTCCACCGGGTCCTGGCTCGATGCCTTAAGTGCAGGAAGAATACTGGCCATCAGGCCAATCAGCACCGCAATCGCCAGGGCAGCTCCCCCAATCCGGTAGTCCCACGGGATAACAACTTCCATCTGGGCAATAACGGGAGCTGCGATCCGGGCAGCAGCCATTCCCAGCAGGTAGCCTGCCAGTCCTCCAAATAGGCTGATCATACCCGCTTCCATCAGGATAACACCTATAATCCTGCTCTTCCTGAACCCTATTGCCCTGAAAATCCCTATTTCCCTGGTCCGTTCACTTACCGAGGACATCATTGTGATAAATACCACCAGGGCTCCAATAACCAGGATAATAACAGAGACAGACAGACCCAGCTGGCTGAACCGGTCCACGAAATCCTTACGGGCCTGTACAGCCTCCCTGATTGCTGTCACCTTGGTCCCGGGAAGCTTTCCGGAAATCTGGGCGGTTATCTCCTCAATGGGGCAGGTATAACAAAGAGCGGCAACTTCCACAAAACTGACCGCATCTTTTTTGCCGGTTACAGACTGCAGGTTTTTCAGGTCCATAAAAATGACAGAATCCTCCTGGCTGCCTGTTTCTTGTATGACCCCGGCAACCTTATACTGTCTCCCCAGAATTTCCAGCGTCTCTCCCGCTTTTTTGCCCAGTTCCCCGGAAGCCGCATACCCAAGAAGGACATCAGTTTCCGCCTCCGGCCTGGTGCCCTCCACTTTCCACCATTTTTTCAGCCTTAGTTCTTCAGGGAATTGCACCCCTATTACCAGCATGTTCCTGTTTGCCACTTTTAATGAATCCAAAAGTTTGGGGGCCACTGTTGCAATATTTTCCCTGTTTTTGATGGTCCCTATTTTGGCCACTTCATCCATGGTCATCAGGTTAAGAGTGCCTTCTGTATCCGCAGCGCTGACCCCTTCATATGACATGCTCAGGGAATCGGATTCCGGAATTATGGTCATATTTGATCCGATCTGATCAAACTTATCGGCAATCTCCTGCTCCATGCCGGTCGTGATTGTGTAAAGTATAACTATTGTGGCTATCCCTATAATCATTCCGGCCATCAGGAAAGCCATCTTGGCTTTCCTGCGCCGGAGGTTGTTTATGGCAATATTGTGCAGCTTCATGACCAGCACCGCCTTTACTTAATTACATATAACGGGCCGCCCTGGTAACCGTAGCTCCTGAGGACTTCTCCGCCCTTATCAATGATATCAATCTGGATATGACAGCCAAAATCCGAGACCTCGGCCCTCACTTCAGCCTCTCCCTTTTCTTCCTTATATTTTTCAAGAGCCTGAGCTTCCAGGTCATCAGAAGAAATGTCCCCTGCACCCGCCATGCCGCATCCGCCGGCGGAAGCGGTACCGGAGCCTTCTCCGGCTATGGCCCCCGAACCGCCGCAGCATCCGCCACCATCGGGGAAGTATCCCACAGCCTGGCCGACTGCATTGTTAAACCCTGCAGGTATGCCGTACCCGGCCAGTTCCGCTTTCCCTTCCGAAATATAAATCATTATACCGGCGCCAATCACCAGCAGTGTCAAAAGTCCGGTTAACATGATTTTTCTGTTCAGGTTATCCATTACACATTCCCCCGTTATACATTCCTCCGTCTTTCACCCGATAAAATTCGTTCTCACCAATTACCCGATAACCCGCGGCTGCCAGTTCTCCAGGTCTGTCCTTTTAATAAGGATCTTATCCCCTTCAACTGTATAATTGAAAGTTTCCGGCGGATATTCTGTGCAGCCACCGGATATTCCTTTCAAACCTTCCAGTTCCCACCGGGTACCGCATGCATTACATACCAGGTGGTCCCCTTCAAAGTGGAAGGTAATTCCACTGCATGGTTCACAGAGGCTGGTTGCCATAATGACATTTCCTTTTGGAGAAACATACCCGATAATCGGTACATAGTCAAAAGGGGTCCCGTTATTCAAGGTAAAGTTTATACCCGGAATGTCAAATGTCACTGCTTTATCACTTTTTACCTTGTTCAGGTCAATAACAATGTTCCCGCCGGAATCAATGACATCAATCTGCACAGGATCGATAAACTGACTGTTATAATCAACCTCACCTACGTTTGTTACCCCTGCCGGGGTATCAGATTGGCCCAAGAGTTTGTATGCACCGAAAACAATTACCCCAATAGCCAGTATTCCCACCAGGAAATAGGTGCCGGTACGGCTTTTTTTCTGTTCCACAAATTTGTTCCTTTTATCTCTTCTTGACATTTACATTCTCCTTTCTAAGAATATATACATATTATCTACTATATATCGTAGTAGTTCATTACTAATATTACAATACGGTACTTCAATGGTCAATAAATAATTTTTTGTTTCCACCTTTATTTTTTACTATGTTTTGTAGTAGTTTCCTCCATAGATAACGGCCTCCCAAAAGAAGGCCGCCAGAATCAGAAAACCCGTTTAGACAGCAGACCGAATATAATCAATTAACAGACCCAATATAAAAGGAAAACGGAAAACACAGCAGTTAAAATAATAATTATATGGGAAATGGGAGAATTATTTATTATCCCAGGCTCTCCGTTAAGAATCCTTGTCACCCGGTGTTCCAGTATTCCCGAACTCCCTACCAGATTCGGGTGGGGCATAAAGTTGTCCAGTACCACCCGGTCAAAAAAAGTCCTGGGAGACAGTTTCCAGACCTTGATCAAGGCCTGGGAAAAAGCCATGGGTTTATTGGTCAGGCGTACAACAATATCATCACAGGCCTTCTCCTTTTCAAAGGCAAAGTCCCTGAAAACCCAGTAAATAGCAGGGGTGAAAAACATCAAATCCCTCAGGAACACCATCACCCAGGTCATCATCGAATCTGCCCTGACGATATGCCCAAGTTCATGGGCTATAACAGTTTCCAGTTCGTCTTCATCAAGAATCCCCAGGACCCCCTTGGAAAAAACAATAACCGGCGACCTGTATCCCATGGTAAAGGACCGGGCAAAAGGGTCACCTGTAATAATCACCCGCGGCATATTTATTTCGCTTTTTGCACACAGCTGTTCGAGAATCATAAATACACCGGGATAAACCGCGGGAGATGCAAATCCATATTTTTTTGCCAGTTTCCGGGAAGCAAAAATACTGAGCAAAGCCTTTGTAATGGCAATGATAAAAACTATCCCGAACAACGGGGTCAGGATTACCGCCAAAACCTCGCCGCCAAAACAAAGCCAGTCATTTATGATGCCCAGTGGGTGCCCGTAAATGGCACATTTGTCAATAATAAACGGCCGGTAGGAAAAATATGCAACAAAAGGCACAATAAATGGAATCCCGTAAACCAGAGACCCTGAACCGGAGTTTCTGACAATGGGAAACCGTGATACAAGAAGCGCCAGCAAGTAGCTGACCAAAGTACCTATCAGTACGTAAATTATGAAGGGGTGGACAAACTTATGTATGAATATATCGTATGACATGTTTTATTTGGCCCCCTTATACCTCCGCTCCTCAATTATTTTTTCCAGGGCATTCATTTTCTCCGCATCTTCGGAACTTAACCTGTCAACCATATGGGACATGGCGGGTTCGGCAAATTCCTCCATAAGGCCGTCGAGGACTTCACCGACAACGCGTTTGACAAAATCGCCTTCACTGATCGTCGGGTTATAAATATAGGCATTGCCCAGGGGTTCCTTCTCCAGCAGGCCCTTTTCGGCCAGCCGCCCCATTATGGTCATAACAGTTGTATAGGCGAGACTCCTTTCAAGACGAAGCTGTTCATAAACATCCCGGACTGTTGCCTTATTTCTCTTCCATACTATCTTCATAATGTCAGCTTCGAGCTCACCTAAAACCTTTTTATAACCGATCTTATGAGGTTTAAAATCTGATATTACCCTCTTGAGAAACATAATAATCCCCCTTTACGACCCACAGACCTACTTAGTTTAATAATACATCAATCATAGTACTTTTGTCTATTTATACGAAAATTTCAACAATTTTCAGGGGGTCTATCCGGAAAAATTTGTTCATAAAATTGTATTAATCTGTTATCCGGGAGGAAAATATGCTCTCCATTTTAAAATTCTGCGCCGGTGTCGCCCTGCTGCTTTTTGGTATGAGATTTATGAGGGACGGCCTGGAAAACGCCGCAAAAAAGCGTATGCGTCAGGCAATAAAGACCCTGACCCAAAACCCTGTCACCGGTTTTTTTACCGGGACGGTTATCACAGCCCTCGTCCAGAGCAGCACAGCCGTGACTGTAATTACTATCGGCTTTGTCAATGCCGGGATTATGAACTTTTACCAGGCAGTCGGCATTATTCTTGGCACCAATGTGGGGACCTGTGTCACCGCCCAGATAATATCTTTCAATTTGGAGGAAATTGCCCTTCCCGCAATCGGCCTCGGTGCCCTTTTAATTATTCTGCCCGGGAAAAGGTCCGTCCGGTACGCCGGTCAGTCTATGGTTGGGTTTGGTATCATCTTTCTGGGAATCGGCACCATGTCTGATTCCCTGGAACCACTGAAACACTCCCCAGTTTTCATAGACCTGATGGGTAAAGTAAGTTCCAATGCCTTTCTTGGTGTCCTGGCCGGGACCCTTTTTACAGCCCTCATTCACAGCAGCGCCACCACTACCGGTATAGCCATAACCCTGTCCCACCAAGGCCTCCTTGACCTCCCCACTGCTATTGCCATCATCCTGGGGAGTAATATCGGAACCTGTATAACCGGAGTAATGGCATCCATAGGCACCCCGACTGCCGCCAAACAGGTAGCAGCTGCCCATGTCCTGCTGAATGTACTGGGAGCTGCTGTTTTCATCCCTATAATTCATCCCTTTGCCGGGCTTACGGAAATGACAGCTGGAACCCTTCCCCGTCAAATTGCCAATGCCCATACTATTTTTAATATATTAAGCTCTGTGGCAGTCTTGCCTTTCAGCCGCCAGTTTGCCTGCATGGTACAGAAAATTATGCCTGAATGATTTTTTGGTTTCCGGTTATCTTAATATTAAGGAGGCCATCGATATGCACCCGGAAGCCCTGGAAAAAGTATTAAAAATAGCCGCAAAAAATCCCAGAGTCCTGCTCAGTCCATTATTCTTTGAAAAGATATGTGTGCGCCTGGGTGTTGAAACCGGCACCAAAGACGGTAAAATGACCTTCAGCCGCAATGGCCGGCAGGCAGATGCAGTAATTATCACCCCGGAAAACTGCCGCGAATTCGGTTCTCTCGTCGAGGAAGGCAAAAGCGGCATCAGGATATTTGAGTTCATTAATGCCCTGGTGTACTTGGTTACAGGAGATGATACCCCGCCCTCGCCTTACGAAAAAACGGGTCCAACGGTAGCCTTTTACTGTAAAAGGGGTGAAGAAATACTGCGGCAGCACGTGCAGGAAGAAGCCCATAAGTGAATCGGGCAGCTTTTCTTTCTAGTACCCCATCCAGTGACGTTGACCTGTTTTAGTTGAAATTCTTTTAAAATCGTCGTATAGATTAATGTCTTATGAGGGTTGATATATACAACGGAATTACTCTTGTTTCCCTTGTGCGCCTCTAAGGCGAAATCACTGATTCCGCCTCCGGTTTCACCCGTCCAAGCGGCATCCGTGCCGCTGGACGGCTCCGGCATCCATGCCTTCGCCGAAGGCTCCATCAGTGTTTTCGCCAAGAGGCGCATCAAGGGAAACAAAGGCAAATCCTTTTGTATATATCAACCCTCATAAGCACATGAATTTACAACTACATTAATACGTAAAATCAGATCAACGTTGCCCGAAGGGGCACTAGCTATAAAAGCTAAGAGAAAACAATGAGGCAACGATAAATGTTTCCGAAGCGGGGCTTAAATCGTCAATCGGTCGGTGACCCGCTTGGCTGTGAATCGCGGGAGCCGTATCCGATTGAGATTTCGCCCAGAGCGGAGGAGCATTTATCGTTGCCTTGTTATTCCACCTTGAAGTTCTTCACCATTTTTTTCAGCTCATCGGACAAGTTAGCGAGAATAGTGGTCGAAGCCGCTACTTCCTGGACTGAAGCAGTCTGTTCTTCAGCTGCAGCTGCAACCTGTTCGGCGCTGGCCGCAGTTTCCTCCGATATGCTGGCAATATTCTGCATGGCCGCTACAGCCTCCTCAGCTCCGGCAGCCATCTCTTCCGCGGCTATAGAAACTTCCTGTATCCTTTCAGAAACATGCCTAATGGATTTTACTATTTCGTCAAAAGCCTGGCCGGCTTCATTTACTACTCCTGTACCGTTTTCAACTTCGAGGATACCGCTTTCCATGGCCACAACCGCTTTCTCTGTTTCGTCCCTGATTTCCAGGATGAGGTCGGCAATTTCCTTGGCTGCCTGTCCGGATTGTTCCGCCAGCTTCCGGACCTCCTCGGCAACCACAGCAAACCCCCGTCCCTGTTCACCGGCCCTTGCCGCCTCGATAGCGGCATTAAGAGCCAATAAATTGGTCTGTTTGGCTATCGATGTAATAACATCTACGATGTAGCCTATTAATTTTGACTTTTCCCCCAGTATCCGTACCGAATCAGCAGTCGAATTGACTTTATTGTTAATTTCCCTCATCTGAATTACAGCATTCTGTATCGATCCGGCCCCTTCGACAGCCATTGTGCTGGCTTTTTGAGATTCGATCAGCACAGTGTGGGCATGTCCGGCGACTTCCTGGATCCCCTTGGACATTTCACCAATCACTGTGGAGGTTTGTTCCACGCTCTTGGCCTGGTCTTCAGTCCCCGTAGCAACCATATGTATGGTGGCAGCAATCTGTTCAGTTGTTTTGGATGATTCTCCTGCCGCATCATTAAGCTGGTCAGCGGAAGCAGCAACCCTTTCAGAGACTGTAATTATACTTTTTATCAATGATTCGATGTTCTTGATCATACTGTTGAACTTATCCCCCAAAAGGGCAAATTCGTCATTGGTCTTAATATCCAGCCTGATTGTAAGGTCCCCGCTTTCTGCCCTGGTCATCCCACTGACAATATCCGGTATGGGGGCGGCAATAATCCTGGTCAGAAAATAAAATATTATGCCTGTCCCTATCATGGCCATATAAGCGCCCACCATCATCCGGATCTGGGTCTTGCGCACAAGGGCGCTAATTTCCTCTGCCGGAATCCTGACCGCCCAAAACCCCACTCCCTGGCCAATCTCATCAAATATCGGCATAATACCGGCCATTGAGGTGGAACCGGCAATTTCCAGATTTCTGACAAGGGGTTTATTTTCTAATATGATCTCAGAAAAAGTGTTTTCGTCAATGCTGAACTGTTTGGGGTCCGCATCTTCAAGGTTGGATATAATCATATCAGGTCCAAGATACATAAGAAAATCATTTCCGGTTTCACTAATCATCTTTTGCGGGAAAAGGAATTCATCTCCAATCATTATATCACCCTTGAAGAGAATATTCTCCTCAACCCGCCATTCTCCCGGATATTCGAAATCCAGCATTTGTCTGCCAAGAATAACGTTTTCCATAAGCCGGTCCCGGACCAGGGATTTTGAATAGTTGTCCAATGCATTTAAAGAATACAGCCCGATTCCGGTAGATATGCACAACAGCATAAAAACAAAAACCGCAACGAGTTTTAATCCAAAACTTTTCACAGGTATACCCCTTTCTCTAAATGAAAGATACCTGACAAAATTTTTTAATTTTAGATTTTGTTCGACAAACAGCTGGAAATTCCTGCTTTTTTAGTAATATTAATTTTCGTCGTAACCAAGGGCAAACAAAAAAACCCGTAATAACTTCTACGGGTCACGGCTAATTTCCTTCTTACTGCATGAACTATCGTTTATAATACAATCTATGTATCCGATGGTATAACATTCCCTGGCATGGGCTTCAAGAACACCGGCCAGGGCAGTCATAACTGCTGCCTGATTTTCCCTGGAGCTGACATAGGGGAAAATCAGCTTTTTGCAGGCTTCATTGTTTCTCTGCAACAGTTGACGGACCCCCTGTTTTTCTTCTGTGTCAAGATATCCCATTATCATGTCATGCATGGTCTCCAGTTTATTATACCCCCCGGGCAGCACCTTAAACCCGGTGTTGTCCCTTTGTCTCACCAACACCACCTCCGCGGTAATAGTATGTCCGCGAAACGGGGGAATAATCCATTTGACCTTATTCGGAAATCTCTTTTACCTTGTGGTAACCCCACCATAAATCGATGAAAAAGAAGGCCACCGCAAGAAACAGCATGGCTCCCATGACCATTACGTATTTTCCAAAGCTCTGGTTCAGCCAGTAAATAAACAGGCAGTAGGCAACCATGATTAAAATTCCAATGCCCCATGATACAAAAGCAGTAAAAACTTTTTCCGTTTCGGCGAAAACTGCCTCTTTCAGCCTGCTCATTATCAGACACCTCCGTCACCTGATAGCATTCTTATAACGCCACTTGTTCTTTCTCCTTACCTTGTGCCTGCGTCTCCTGATATTCCAGACAGTGAAGAGACCCAATATAATTCCCCCTGCCAAAATGGGGTTGAAAGAAGCCCCATCCCTGACAATTGCTTCTTCTGCCGGGATATTGTTTTGGGCTATCAGGTTTGCGGACCCAATCATTTTGCCTGATTCGAGGAACTTAACCCTTCCGAGAACCTGGCCTTTTTTCACCGGAGCCGAAATATTGTCATCTAGTTCAACTTCTTCCGTAATGGCCCTGGTTTCCCCCTTGGGAATTGTGTAATAAAAATCCTCTGCAGTTACCAGCACCGCATTTCCGGTGCCCTTATTGACACTGACGGTTTTTATCAGGGTATTGGCATTCTTATGTTTAATGGTGGCATAATTATCAAAACCATAATCCAGTAAAACTGTAGCATCAGTCCATATATTGTTCCCCTCAGAGCCCAGGACGACTGCAATAAATTCCCTCTGCCCGTCTGATGCCGAGGCGACCAGGCACTGCCGGGCTTCTTTGGTATAACCCGTCTTGATCCCATTAGCCAATTCGTATCTCTTAAGCAGCTTGTTATGGGTTTCCAGCCACTGGATGTCAGAATCGTTTTCCCGGGGGATTGTCTTCACTTTTGTGGCCACTATTTCCCGAAATACCGGGTTTTTCATGGCATACCTGGCAATTACGGCTAAATCATGAGCCGTACTATAATGGTTGGGGTCAGGCAGACCGTGGGGGTTGGTAAAATTAGAATTTGTGGCCCCCAATTCCCCGGCAGTCTCATTCATCAGCCGGGCGAATTCCGGTACTGACCCGGATATATGTTCTGCAATTGCTACCGCAGCGTCATTGGCTGATTTTACCAGGAGAGAATAAAGCAGGTTTTCCATGGTGAGGGTCTCACCTTCCATAAATCCTATGGCTGAAGGTTCAACCAGGGAAGGGTTTTTTCCGGCAGTTACCTTGTCAGTGAGTTTGGTCCTTTCCAGGGCTATAACCGCCGTCAGGATTTTGGTAGTGCTGGCCGGCGGCAGGGGCTCATCTGCATCTTTAGTATAAAGAACCTGGCCGCTTTTCCCGTCTATGAGTATACCGGATTTTCCGGTCACCTGAGGTCCGGCCCACGCCATTGGGGCTGCATTGATTATTATACAGAATATTAATACCACACTTAGCACAATTTTGTGAAACCGCATAACCCGCTCCCGATTCAGAAATTTTGTTTCAAAACACCAAAAACACCTGTCATCCAAATTATAACCTCTAGTAAATTCCGGCGCAACCCGGAAGAAGGTATTGATGTCTTCCAAATTCAAGAAAAAACTTACCGGGATGTCCCTGTTTTGCTGACTGCCTCTGTTAACCGGGCTATCATTGCAGCTGCCTGGCCCCTGGTGGTATTGTTATGGGGAGAAAAGGTGCCGTCACCTGACCCGTTAAGAACCTTGGATTTAATGGCCGAAGCCACCTCTTTCCTGGCCCAGAAGCTGATTTTGTCGGCATCGGTAAATGAACTGTATATCTTCAGAATTTCCTGGTCTTTCAGTACCTTCAGGTTTCCGGCCCTTGCCAGGAGGGCCGCCGCCTCTTCCCTGGTTATATTCCGGTCAGGGCCAAACCTGTCATGGGATATACCGCTGATTATTCCTGCCCTGAAAGCTGCCTCGATGTATTTGTACCCCCAATGCCTCCTGCCGACATCCCGGTACGAGGGATGATCCGGCTCATAGGGCTGGATGCCCAGCGCCTTGACCAGAAAGGTAACAAACTCCGCCCTGGTCACATTGCTATCCGGCATAAACCTGTTTCCGGTATGGCCGGATACCGCCCCGCGGGCTACAAGAAACTCTATATCCCGCTGGGCCCAGTGATAATTTACATCATCAAAGGTCCGGAAATAAACCATGGCCGTGAAATACCCTGTACTGTCTGTTTCAATAGTAACCGTCCTGGATTTGGCGTCTACCGCCCCGCCCAGCACCTGCCATTCGTCCTCGTCGTCGTCAAACCAGAAAACCGATACCTTATGGGCCTGGTTTTCTCTCACCACATCATCATACTTTAGTGTCACCCTGTATGGCTTCAGTGGTTCATCCCCGTCCCATCTCAGCCGGAATACCGGCCCCACGAAAGCCGACTGGTCAGGAGGGTCATCCAGGTCAGACGGGTCGGCAACCGACAGGACCGATACAGTTTCAAGGCCGACAGAGCCCTTGGCGATTTTGACCTTTATCATGTCTTCAAAAGCCCTGACCTCACTGGTATCTTCCACCTCGGTTCTTACAACCGCCCCTTCCCTGGCGACAGGATTATAATACAGGGTAAGGACAGCAACTGTGGTGGTGTCACCTAAACTAGCCGACAGTTCTATCTCGTTTTCTCCTTTTTGCAGGTTTACGGTATGCTGAAACCTTCCGTCTCCACTGACCCTAACAGCATCATCACCGATTTCCAGGGAGTTAAAATCCGCCCTTTTAAGCGTTCCCTTTATGGTAACATTATTTGCATATACCGTGGATCCATTAAGAGGTGATGTAACCGTAATAGAGGGTCCTTCATTATGGGTTATGGTTATAGTCCGGGTAATGGTCCTGGAAGGGATGGTCCGGCCCAGCGGTGTATTGTAGGAAGCTGTGGTGAGGATAAATTCGATACTATTATCACCCGGTTCAAGGGTTACTGGGTAGGAGCGGAACCTTCCTTCAGAAATCCTGGCCTTGTTATCTGTCCCGTCTATAGTAAAAGTCGTTATTTGAGCAGGGTCAGTAGGAAATACCCATCCTTCTAATATTATGTTCGCAGTTTCCACAATATCCCCGTTGCTGTGGGAGCTAACTGTTATCGAGGGTATGCCCTGATAATATACGACGACCTCTCTGGTGGTCCAAAGGTCCCCATTATAAGCCGTTACCTCAATTTCATTTTCCAGTCCCGATAGTTCAACAGTTTTTGAAAAACTGCCGTCTGAGGAACTGAAACTTACATACTCACCGTTAACAGTAAGACCTTTGGTCTCAGTATTAAACACCTTACCTGTGACAACAACCGAATCCTGGATGACTATATCCCCGTTGACCGGAGACGTTAATGTAATTATCGGGTTAGCCAGGTATGTAACGATAATAGTCTTTGTAGTGGTGGTAAACCCGTCCGTGACCTTAACGGTAATTGTATTGCTTCCGGGCTGGAGGGAAACTGATTTGGCAAAATTGCCCCTGCTGTCAAAGCTGACCACTGAATCGTTAATTTTCAGACCTCCCGAAGAAGTATTAGCTACATTCCCGGTCACGGTAACAGTGCCTGTGGTCACAGAAGATCCGGAGACGGGAGAAAGGCTGTAAATAGCGGGGCCCCCGGCATATTCTACCGTGACGCCCTTTTCCACTGTCACTCCTGCAGAATTAGTACCCTTTACCACGATTGTATTGTTTCCCGGCTTAAGGGTGACAACGGTGGAAAAACTGCCGGTAGAACTATTGAAGCCGGTGGAACTGCCATTGACCGTCAATCCGCCTGATTTCACATTTATAACTTTACCCGATACCGTGACAGTACCTGAATAAACAGTTTTCCCATCTTCCGGTTCGTTTACGGTAATTACCGGGTCTGTCCGGCAAAAAATGCTGTATGAGCGGGTGACTGAGTTCCCCCCGGAATTGGCTGCCACCACGGTAACCGTATTCCACTGCTGGGCGGCAAGGCTGACCGTGCGGGAAAAACTGCCGTCAGAAGCAATTGATGCCGAATACCCGTTGACCGTTACCGAATTGGCATCCCTGGTCATTCCACGGACAGTGACTGAAGCAGAATAAACCGTACTTCCGTCCGCCGGCTGGACATTATAAAGCTGGGGCCCTTCCGGGCCGTAATAAATGAGTATCTCCCTCGTCTGGCTGATACCGGACTTTTGGGCGGTAATCAATATATTATTGGCCCCGGAGGTCAAATTCAGGGCGGCGTAAAAATAACTGCCGTCAAATATAGTTGAAACCTGCTGCCCGTTATTGGTCACAGTCACCGAACCGGCGCCGTCAGCATAACCATCCAGGGTCACAGGACTCAAGGTCACAGCAATATAGTCATTCACATACCTGTATGTAACCCCGTCATCCAGCCCTACGCCGGTTATAACAGCCGGGGCAGTATACCTTACCCGGATGGTCTTGGTGGCTGTCAGTCCCGACCCGGTTGCAGTCACAACAATCGTATTGTCACCCTCAGCCAGCTGTACCGGCACAGAAAATGCCCCCGTAACCGTGCCCGTATAAGCCTCTGTGCCGTTAACCAATACGGACAGGGTATCATTATAGCTGACAGTACCCGTAACATTCTGTGAATCAGTATAGACTTCGGAGTTATCCGCCGGACCCGTTACTGTTATAACCGGGCTGACAGCCTCCGGGTCATAATTGACTGTAAGGTACTTGTTTGTCACTGCCCCTGTCGAACCTGTCGCGGAAATTATTATTGTATTACTTCCCTCAAGGAGGTCTCGGACCGTATACGAAAAAAAGCCGTTGGTGCTAAAAGGTACACCGACGCCGTTGATTTTGAGGACTGAAGTATCAGACACATAGCCTGACACATTGACCAGGTTTACCGTCACCACGGCATTGTCTGCCGGAGATGAAACGGTGATCACAGGGGAACTCGCTGCGAATAACACCGGATGCGGTGTTAGAAGCCCCAGGACCATCGTTAACAGCACAGTAAACACAAAAGGCTTTTTCCTAAAATTCATTTTCGCCCCTCCCAAAGGAAACCTTTCAAATATCACCTTCTTTTCCCATATTTCGACAATAAAGCATGAATTCCTCCGCGAAAAGTAACAAAAGTTTAAATAAAGTATTCAATTTGTGCTCTCGGAACATACTTGCCGATGAGGTCGTAAAAGAATGTCTTGATTGACGCCATATCTTCAGGTACATATACATATTTTCCGTACCCAAACTGCCCGTATTTGAACTTCCGTTCTTCTTCTTCCATCGGAAGAGCAGTCTCCGGGAAGATCTCAAGGATGTTGCTTTTGGCCCGCCGGGTAAAACGGTGGGTGATTACTTCAAAAGTGAGTCCCTGCCCCGCACCGAAACGGTCCCTAATCCCGGTGAATAATTCCCTGTATTCATCCTGCCAGCCTTCAAACATGATTACCGGCGCAACTATGAAACCGGTCGGGTAAGCGGCACTGTATGCCTTTTCGGCTGCATCCAGCCGCTGAGCCAATCTTGGTGTGCCCCTTTCAAACCTGTCTATTACCGGGCGGGCATTGATGCTGAACCGGAACCTGGTATGGCCACGGTGGTTTATTCTCAGGAGTGAATCAACATTTGTAAACTTGGTAACAAACCTGAACCTGCCGTTATCCTGCTCCCCAAAAAACTCGATAGCCCTTGACAGTGCCCCGGTAAACGGTTCCACGGGCAGCGGGTCAGAAGTTGCCGCTCCCTCAAAGACAGTAATTTCAGGCTGCCTGGAACTGATATATTTGGCTGCCTGGCCAAGTATCTCGTCTATATTCACATATACCCGGACATACGGCTTCTTTCCCAGGGTAGTATTCAGATAACAATATTCACACATGCCGGGACAGCTGGTCACAATGGGCAGCTGAAAATGGGCGGAAGGTTTGCATGTCTGAAAATCAAGGGTCTTCCTCACCCCGACCACCAGTGTCCTTTTTGCTTCCAGGTAAGCCTCCCGGGCGGTTTTTCCCGGAATGCCGGTAACCCTGTTATGAGTGCCTGTTAAACTTACTTCTGTCCCCAGTTCCTTTAATATCTTCATTATTCTTATACCAAGGGAGTATTCCAGGGCGCCCGGCTCAAAAAAAGCCCGTTTCGGGACAAAAGGGAAAAGCCCCCGGTAAATCCCCGGCACCCTGACGGCCTTATTGGCTTTGTTTACTTTTTTCTCCTTTATCGCCTGCCCCATTTTTTATATCATCCTGACTGTTATTATTTAGTATAAGAAATTCTTCATCTGTGGGAGCGCCGTCAACACTGGCAAAAACCGCAGACCCCAGTTCGGTAGGTATGAATTCCTTTGGCATCGGTTTTTTATGGGACACATCCTTTTCCATCACATCCCCTCCTTTAGCTGTTATTATGTCCCTGAAGTGGGTTTGGCGATTCAAAACCGATGAAAAAAAGATGCCTTTAATTATCGGTTATTATACCAATATTAAACCAAACCCGGTTAATCCTGATCTTTTAGATTTCATCCTCTTATAATCCTGAAACAAGAGAACCTCAAGGGAGGATACTTGAACTCCCTTGACACTGACGCTTTATTAGATACACCGAGGGTTAACCAACTCTGATTTCCAATGTACAGGTAAGATAATGCCCTTAATCAAGGCCTGGCAGAATAGGCCATTGCAGCAGGTCTATGCAGTAGTATTTCTTGACGCAATCCACTTTAAGGTTAAGCAAGACGGGCAGATAGTGAACAAAGCAGCCTACATGGCGATCGGAGTTGACCTGGACGGTCATAAAGAAGTACTGGGTATGTGGATAGGGACATGAGTCTGCTAAGTTTTGGTTAACGGTTCTAAACGAATTACGGAACCGTGGGGTTCAGGATATTCTTATCGTGTCAGTAGATAACCTTAAAGGGTTTACTGACGGTGCCTGTTATCCTGAGGCTGAGTGTCGCTTCTAAAGTTCTATGTCAGAAAAATAGGCTTATTTCTAGAATTATTTGACAGAAATACTATTTATCCAGTATATTAGTCCTGTCGGTCGATAGGGCTATTATTATGCCTAAAAATAGACAAGACCTTAACGGGGCTGTGATGTTTGGCGACGCCACTCCCGAAAAGGTCTTCCCAAACCCCAGAGAGGGGATTGTTAATGACTATTATACTTCCTTTTCCGGATGGTGTCACTGCCTATTTATCTATAATTTCAAATTGGTATTGGACAACCCAGCATTCTTGTCCTTGTTGTAAGGGTAAAACCCATCGTAATGGTAATTATGAACGTAATGTATACAGCCGGGATGAATGCTATGTAATCCCCATCTTCCGGTTGTACTACCCGAGTTGTAAGACATCTTTTTCTTTTATTCCTTCTTTCATTAAACCCTACGCCCGATTTCTCAACGCCTATCGTTTCGACCTCCTGCAACATCATGTAGTTGAGGAGGTGTCAATAAGACAAACCCCATCCCGTTCTTCTACCAAGCATTCTGTTAGTACTTGTACCTTTAGACGCTGGTTAAAGCAATTTAAAAGTATCGCCCCTAAAATCAGTAAACACCTTGCCGCACGGCTTCTGGAATTACGTCCCGGCTTATCTGTTCCCAAAGGTTTATCAGATGTAGCCTTTGTTTTAAATGCCGGGCAGGTTTTAAAGCTCATAGTCCAGTCTCTTTTACCGGAAGAACCTCTGCATAATTACGGTGTTTTTGACATGCTCAATATACTCCTCCCAGATAACTTGTTGGTGTAGCTCCTCCTTTGCGGGGTGTTTTTTGCCTTTCGGGAGAAATTTTGGTGACTTTTACCCCGTTACCCGACCAGTTAGCCGGATTTCCCCAAAACCGTCCACAGAGTTTGCTAACTCCCCGGTTCTGGCTAACTGTGGGATAATTATGGTAGATGCCATCAAGGAAAGGAGTGCATTATATGAAGCAAGAAGAACGAGAGACACTGGCCAATTTCCGTTTTAGCCTCATTGCCCCACTGGTAACCAGAGAATTAGTCAAGGGGGAACGCCAAAAAATCTTAACAGAACTGGCCTGTCAAAGCCACCTTACCCCCACAGGAGAGTGCAAAACGTTCAGTATCCGGACCCTGGAGCGTTATGTAGCAGCGTATGAAAAGGAGGGGCTGGCGGGGTTAGTTCCCAAAGTGCGAAATGACGCTGCCCACTGCCGGGTTACCCCTCCCGACCTGCTGGAAAAGGCGGTAGCTCTCAAACTGGAGACACCGGACAGGAGCGTAAGGCAGATCATCCGCATTTTGGAGCTTACTAATACTTGCCCGGAAGGTTTTCTTAAACCTAGCACCTTAAGCAATCATCTCTATGAAGCAGAACCGGTGCAAAAGCTTGTAGAAGGTAACAAAGAATCCTGCCGCCGCTATGAGATGGCTTACCGAAATCAGGTATGGCAGGCAGACACCCAGCATACCCTTTATTTACCCCATCCTAAGCAGCCCAATAAACGCCGGCTGGCTTATCTCATCATCTTCCTGGATGATTATTCACGACTCGTAACCCACGGGGAGTTCTTTTTTGAGGAAAATATTTTAAGCCTGGAACAGGTCTTCAAGAAGGCCATCTTAAAACACGGTATTCCGGAAAAACTTTACGTCGATAACGGAGCCATCTACTCCTCACGACATCTGCAGGGGATCTGTGCGCGATTGAAAACTCATCTGATTCATGCAAAACCATACCGTCCTCAGGGTAAAGGTAAGGTGGAACGGTTTTTTCATTACGTGGACCGCAGTTTTAAGCCAGAAGCCTATTTATTAATTGAGCAAGGTAAATTGACTACTCTTGATGATCTTAATCAATTCTTTTGGGCCTGGCTGGAAAAAGCCTACCAAACCAGGGTACACGGTACGACCAAGGAAAAACCACGCATCCGCTTTGCCCGATGTGATAAGGAACTGCGCTATTTGGACCCCGTTCTGCTGGATAAATACTTCCTCTGGGAAGAAACCCGCAACGTTTCGATCCCCAAGATTTAAGCCGGTTGGAGGTATGGTTTGACGGAGAGCAATACCCTGATGCTCTGCCTCTCAATATGACCCGTCATCGCCATAAGGCTTTACCTGAATTAGAGGAACAGCCAAGTCAACCTACCGGCCTTAACTTCCTGGAAGCTACCAAAGCGGCGCTGGCTAAGGAACAGGCTGATAGCCTGCGTAATTCACTATCTTTTGCCAAACTGATTAAGGAGGATAATGCCCATGATTAAAGAGTTTTTCGGCTTTACTCACGTCCCATTTACCAAGGAGATTGCCACTGATTTCATTTTCCCTTCGGAGCAGCATCAGGAATTAACTGCCCGACTGCGTTATGCCATCGAAAACCGGTATTTCTCCCTGGTCACCGGCGAGATCGGCGCCGGTAAATCCACGGCTATCCGGGCGCTCTGTGAAAGCATGGATCCCAGTAAGTACAGGTTTGTTTATCTCTCTGACTCCAGGATGAGTCCCCGTATCTTTTATCAGGAGGTGCTCTACCAGCTGGATACGGAGCCGGGGTTCCTCCAGGCTACAGCCAAACGCCGCTTTATGGAGACTATCAGAGATTTTTACGACAAGCACCATGTCCTGCCGGTAATTGTTGTCGATGAAGGCCAGGAGCTTTCTGCTGCCATGATTAATGAGTTCCGCTTCGTGATTAATTTTAACGTGGATTCCCGTTCACCATTAGCCTTAATCCTGACAGGCCAGCCCGAACTCCGGGACCGCCTTAAACTCAGGGCGCTTCGGGCCATTGAACAGCGCATTAACGTCCGGTTTCACTTAAACGGCCTGTCCGAAGAAGAGACTAAAAAGTATATTTTCCATGTCCTGCAAAAGGCTGGCGGCACTCACATGTTTTTCTCCGATGATGCGGTTAAAGCCATCTATGTCCATTCTAATGGCATCCCGCGTTTGATTAACGCTATATGTACCGACTGTCTGGTAGACGCCGTCACTCGGGAGCAGCATACCATTGATGCCACTACCGTAGCCAGGGTTATTGCTGATCGTTAGCTTTAAATTATCAGCCCTCCGACAAAGAGGGCTATTTTTCGCTCTTTCTATTGTCAATGACAGTTGGAACTAAACACTTCTAAAATGTCATGCAGTTCGGGAAATGTCCACTTCTAATTGCCATTGACGGCTGGAATTCCACTGACAAATAGCTCTGGAAGCGACAACATACCCGAACGGGCTGACAAATGATGTGTCAAGAGAGTTATATGACCGGTTGATGGTCAGGGGGATTCCCCGGCCCGGTACCGACAGATCAACATTGCTGTATGTGTAGTTGCCGGTGGCCGCGTTTATGCCGTCACCTTCCGCAGCGGGTTGGTAGCCATATTTATTCTCCGGTTTAAGGGGGCCTGTGTAACGGTACGGGATAGGCACACCTTCAATCTGAGAATCAGAGTGGGAGACAAAAGCGTAAGCCTGGCCGCCACAGTCTGTTACAAGAGATGTGGTGCTCTTTTGTGCATTGTCTCCCGATTATTAAGAAGATTTACCTCAAGAGAGTATTTATGAATTCCCTTGAGGTAATTTATCTTAACTATTTAATATGAAGTTCTGCCAACCTTTATTAATTATTTCCTCATGTGTTGGTTCGATAACCCTACCGTATTTTGACCGGGTACCATTTTTGACACTAATTTCATTCGGAGTGTCCCATTCTGTTTCACATTCACTGCATAATATGAATAGTTCATTTGTATCTTTTTCTTTAACTATCTCAACCCACCCTTGGTTACATATTGGACACCAGACCACTTTATAATTGTATTCTTGATTCATGTT
>PHAB01000039.1 GCA_002840275.1 Firmicutes bacterium HGW-Firmicutes-14 | reverse complement strand
GGTAAATATCGAACTGATCACCCCGATTGCAATCGAGGAAGGCCTCCGTTTCGCTATCCGTGAGGGCGGCCGGACTGTTGGCGCCGGAGTGGTAAGTGCCATCAGTGAATAATGAATTTTAAACTAGCTAAGGCCGTGAGTAAAAAACGGGTGCTGGCTTAAGTTTTGACAATGCTGGAAGTGTCCCATAAGTAATGGAACTCCTTTTTGCCTATGAAAGCAGGGAGAGGCAGATATATTCCTCCAGAAACGGCTACGACTCAGTTTGTTACCAAATCGCGAAAACCGCGCGATTTGACAAACGGACGTCAGACTCGTTTCTTTCGGAACATATCCGCCTCTCCCTGGCTTTCATTACTAAAATGAAAGGAGGCCCATTTTTGCTTATGGGACCTGTTGACAAAAAATTACCGGTCTAAAAAGGGTATGGGCATGTTCCAAAAGGGCGTGTCTGTCATCCGTCCGGCCGACCATGGCAGCTCTTGGCGCTTTAGCGCCTATAGCTGGCGGTACCCTTGGGGTAGACCCGCGAAGCGGGAGGCGCTGCCGGCGGAGACGTTGCCGCCCGTTGGAACGTGCCCATACCCTTTTATTATCCCGTTAATTTATCAACAATCCCTTTTACTTATGGGGCACCCCCTTTCAATTTATATACCAGCCCTGTTATAAAATTTGAAAAATAAGGTAAACTAAAGGCATGTGGTTAATGCAAACTATTGACAGGGAAAATGAATTGTGATAAATTGTTAAAGTAACCGACGAAACGGGGTTTATTTTTTGTTGCCCAAAAGTTTAGCTTTTCGATATCAGACTGAACTTACGGTGCTTATCTTGGGAGGTGTTACAAATGAGAGTAGGAATTACTTTAGCGTGTACTGAATGTAAAAACAGAAACTACCAGACCAATAAGAATAAAAAGAACAATCCGGAAAGGGTCGAATTCAAAAAGTACTGCAAATTTTGCCGGACACAAACCGTTCACAAGGAAACCAAGTAGTCAGGCGGAAATTTATGTTGCCGACGAACAGCGTTTTTAAACATAATTCGCTAGGACCACATAAGAAAAAAGGATGTGTGGGAGAAAATGGTTGATACGAATCAAGATTCGAGTCAAAAAGAAGAGCGGGTAAAAAAGAAAAAACAGTCACCAAGGGCTGTAGCTAAGACAAAAGATGAAAAAAGTGAACCGGCACTAAAGAAAGCACCGGTCAAGAAGGAAGCCAAGCCGGTCAAAACCCAGAGCAGCGCCAAGGCGGTTGCCGGCAAGGGACAAACCCTGGCCAAGTTAAAAAAGTTTCTTAAGGGCGCCTGGTCTGAACTAAAGAAGGTTCATTGGCCAAACAGACAGCAGCTGGTTAGTTTTACCGGTGTTGTATTGGTGGCGGTCGGTATTGTTACGGTCATGATATTCCTTGTTGACAGTTTGTTAAGTGAATTACTTAAATTTGTAATCCCGGAATAGAAGAATTCAAGGGGGTGGGGGGCCTTTGCCATGAGGTCCCTTGTGTTATGGATGAAAATACTGAAAATAAGAAACAATGGTATGTTATACATACATACTCAGGTTACGAAAACAAGGTAAAGGCGAACCTGGAAAAAAGGGTTGAATCTATGAACATGGGTGACAAGATATTCAGGATACTTGTGCCCATGGAAGATGAAGTTGAGATAAAAGACGGGAAAAAGAAGATATCCAAACGCAAGGTTTTTCCCGGGTATGTCCTGGTGGAAATGGCTATGACCGATGATTCATGGTATGTAGTCAGGAATACATCAGGTGTGACAGGTTTTGTGGGTTCGGGAACAAAACCCATACCCCTGCACGAATCCGAAGTCAGGGTGATCCTCAAGCAAATGGGTGTAGAGGAACCCAGGCCAAGGGCAATTTATAATATTGGCCAGAATATAAGGGTCATTTCAGGGCCATTTGAAAACTTCATCGGTACTATTGAGGAAGTCCACCCTGAAAAAGGCAAAATAAAAGTACTTGTTTCAATGTTTGGGCGGGAGACTCCGGTTGAACTGGAGTATTCCCAGGTTGAAAACGTTTAACCGCCTGAGAGTGGGAGGGCACACAAATGCCCGTCTTACCACATTGTATATAAGGAGGTGTAAAAATTATGGCAAAAAAGGTAGTAGGAGTAATAAAATTGCAGGTGGCTGCAGGTAAAGCTACTCCGGCCCCTCCTGTCGGCCCTGCGCTCGGCCAGCACGGTGTTAATATCATGGCCTTCTGTAAGGAGTATAATGAAAGGACTGCTAATCAGGCAGGATTGATCATTCCTGTTGAGATTACAGTATATGAAGACAGGTCTTTTAGTTTTGTTACCAAGACTCCCCCTGCTTCCGTTTTATTGAAGAAGGCAGCAGGGATAGAAACCGCTTCCGGGGAACCTAATAAAAGGAAAGTTGCCAGGATCTCCAGGGAAAAAGTTCGCGAGATTGCTGAACTTAAAATGAAGGATCTCAATGCAGCCAGTGTTGAAGCTGCAATGAGGATGGTAGAAGGAACAGCCCGCAGCATGGGGATTGAGGTTGATGCCTAATCCATAATTGTGGGAGGAGAATTCCGTTATAACCACAAAGGAGGTTGCAAGATGCCAATACATGGTAAAAAATATAAGGACGCCGCAAAAGAAATAGATCGTGCGGCGTTATTGGAGCCTGAAGAGGCCCTGGCCCTGGTCAAAAAAATAGCCCCGGCAAAGTTTGACGAAACTGTTGAAGTTGCGGTCAGGCTGGGGGTTGATCCAAGACATGCAGACCAGCAGGTAAGGGGGGCTGTTGTACTGCCCCACGGAACCGGTAAGACTGCATCGGTCCTGGTTTTTGCCAAAGGGGAAAAACACAGGGAAGCTGAAGGTGCCGGCGCTGATTTTGTCGGTGCTGAGGACATGGTAGAAAAGATTCAGGGTGGATGGCTGGGGTTTGATGTGGCCATTGCCACACCTGATATGATGGGAGCAGTCGGCAAACTCGGCCGTATTCTCGGCCCGAGGGGACTCATGCCCAACCCCAAGACAGGGACAGTTACCTTTGACGTGGAAAAAGCTGTTAAAGACGTCAAGGCCGGTAAAATAGAATACCGGACAGATAAGGCAGGTATTATCCATGCACCTATCGGGAAGGTTTCTTTTGATACTGAAAAACTCAATGACAACCTCAGGACACTGCTTGATGTACTGATCCGGGCAAAACCGGCTGCTTCCAAAGGCACATATTTGAAAAGTATTACCGTTTCTTCAACTATGGGACCGGGCATAAAGATTAATCCTCTGAAAGTTACCAAGTAATTGTTGACTTAAGGGATAAGTAGAGTATATAATTATACCTGTTCAATTTCATAACCTGATGAGCTGCAGACAGTTGGCGCCACATGGCTTAATATTGCCAACCGAGGCTGGGGTCCGAAATTTGGCTTTTTTCGGCCGCGGTATGTCTACCGCGGTCTTTATTGTTTCTATCTGCTGCCTTGACCACGGCTCAACAGTGTTATCTGAAGGAGGTGGAATAGATTTGCTGAAACTTGACGAAAAAAAGCAGGTTGTGGCAGAAATAAAAGAAAGACTGGAAAAGACCCAAGGTGCTGTTTTGGCTGATTATCGCGGGCTGAATGTTGCAGAAGCGACTGAACTGCGTACCAAACTCAGAGAAGCAGGGGTGGAGTACAAGGTCCTGAAAAACACATTAATTCGTATTGCTGCTCAGGATATTGGTCTTGAGGGGCTGGACCCGTACCTGGAAGGTCCAACTGCCATAGCGTTCAGTTTTGATGACCCTGTGATTTCTGCCAAGGTTATCTCTGAATTTGCCAAAACCCATAAAGCATTGGAAATAAAGGCCGGGATTCTGGAAAATAAGGTAATTGACCTTCAGAGTGTCAAAGAACTGGCTGACCTGCCTGCGAAGGAAGTGTTACTGGCAAAAGTCCTGGGGTCAATGCAATCACCTATGTATGGATTTGCCGGGGCATTACAGGGCTTATTGCGAAATCTCGTATATGTGCTTGATGCCGTCAGGGAAAAGAAAGCCGCTGAAGCTTAGTCTGGCACAACTTTTATTAAATTTATTGAAAATTACAAGGAGGAAAGCGAAATGTCTAAAGTTAATGAAATCCTGGAAACTGTTAAGGGGTTAACCGTACTTGAGCTTGCTGAATTAGTAAAGGCTTTTGAGGAAGAGTTTGGCGTAACCGCTGCTGCTCCTGTTGCAGCAGTTGCCGCTGCCCCGGCTGCAGGCGGAGCTGCTGCGGCCGTTGAAGAGCAGACCGAATTTGATGTAATCCTTACCGGTGCTGGTGACAAAAAGATTAATGTGATCAAGGTTGTCCGCGAAATCACCGGCCTTGGGCTCAAGGAAGCCAAGGAACTTGTTGACGGAGCGCCTAAGCCTGTCAAAGAAAAAATCGGTAAAGAAGAAGCAGAAGCTATCAAGGCTAAGCTTGCCGATGCCGGTGCAGGTGTTGAAGTTAAGTAGGAAAATGGAAGGTATTATGCCCGGCATCATCAGGGGCTGATGCGCTGCATTTCGGTCCCTGGCGAGCCGGGCGTTTCTGTTGATCCGGTAATCAATGTTTAATTGTCAACTGGTTGTTCTTGACATTAGTGCTTATTTGTGCTAACATAAAATAATGCAATCGTAATTTCAATATTTCATCAATTTGTATTCAGGTTAAAATCATGTATACACAGTGAGTGTTTGGGGAATAGTAGATAGATGCCGGATATAATTTACTTTTAATAAAGAATAAAAATTACACAATATTGTAAGCGAGGTTTGTAACAAGCCTTGCTTTTAAATGTTTAATTTAAGGAATTAAAAAATGCTGCATGGCCAAGTCTGGTTAAGGGGTGAAGTTCTTAATGGTCTATCCGATCAAGGTGGGGAAGCGGGAGAGATGGAGTTATGCCAACATCCAGGAAGTACTGGAAATGCCCAACCTGATTGAAATCCAGCAAAATTCGTATGACTGGTTTCTTAAGGAAGGTTTAAGGGAAATGTTTTATGATATTTCCCCGATCCAGGATTTCACTGGCAATCTGATCCTTGAATTTGTGGACTATACCCTTGGTGAGCCCAAATACACTGTAGAGGACTGCAAGGAGAGAGACGTTACATATGCAGCCCCTTTAAGGGTAAAAGTGCGCCTTATCAACAAGGAAACCGGGGAAGTCAAGGAACAGGAAGTCTTCATGGGGGATTTCCCCCTGATGACAGAAAAAGGGACTTTTATCATCAATGGCGCCGAGCGGGTTATTGTGAGCCAGCTGGTGCGTTCACCGGGAGTATATTATGCAGGGCAGATAGACACCT
Organism: Firmicutes bacterium HGW-Firmicutes-14; assembly: GCA_002840275.1. Classification (GTDB taxonomy): domain Bacteria; phylum Bacillota; class Thermincolia; order Thermincolales; family UBA2595; genus W-Firmicutes-14. The sequence goes on along the minus strand of PHAB01000039.1, from coordinate 10,278 downwards.
CCGGTAAACAACTTTTTAGTGCTACTATTATACCTAACCGGGGAGCATGGCTGGAATTTGAAACAGATGTCAATGACAATGTTTTCGTCCGTATTGACAGGACCCGGAAACTTCCCGTTACCGTACTCATACGGGCATTAGGCCATGGTTCCAATGCCAAGGTGCTGGACCTTTTTGGAGACGATGAGAGAATAAGAGCGACACTGGAGAGGGATAACACCGATTCGGAAGAAGAAGCCCTTGTAGAAATCTATAAGAGGCTGCGACCCGGGGAACCTCCCACGGTGGAAAGTGCCAGGTCCCTGCTGGAAACTTTATTCTTCGATCCAAAAAGATACGACTTAGCCAGTGTTGGGCGATATAAACTCAACAAAAAACTGCGGCTGGAAGTTGCCCCGGAAAAAAGGCATTTAACCAAAGAAGATATCATCGCAGCTGTGGGTTACCTGCTAAAATTAATAGATGGGGACGGCAGAGTTGACGATATTGACCACCTGGGCAACAGGAGACTGAGGTCAGTGGGAGAACTGCTGCAGAATCAGTTCCGTATTGGTTTATCCAGGATGGAGAGGGTTGTCCGGGAAAGGATGACCATCCAGGATGTCGATGTTATAACACCCCAGGTGCTTATAAATATCCGGCCTGTGGTAGCTGCCATAAAGGAATTTTTCGGCAGCAGCCAGCTTTCCCAGTTTATGGACCAGACCAACCCTCTGGCCGAACTGACTCATAAACGCAGGCTGAGTGCCCTCGGACCGGGCGGTTTGAGCAGGGAGAGGGCCGGCTTTGAGGTCCGTGACGTACACCATTCTCACTATGGGCGCATGTGTCCCATAGAAACACCGGAAGGACCCAATATCGGGTTAATCGGTTCTCTCAGTACATTTGCCCGGATAAATGAATACGGGTTCATAGAAACACCATACCGCAAGGTTGATAAGGAAGAAGGCCAGGTTACTGCAGAGATTGTTTACCTGACTGCTGATGAAGAGGACAACTTTGTCATTGCTCAGGCCAACGCGCCTCTTGATGATGACAAAAAGTTTATAAACCCCAAGGTTAACGCGCGGCATGGGCATGATATCCTGGTCGTTACCATAGACAAAGTAGATTATATGGATGTTTCGCCCAAACAGGTAGTAAGTATAGCCACAGCCCTTATCCCATTCCTGGAAAATGATGATGCAAACCGGGCCCTGATGGGTTCAAACATGCAGCGTCAGGCCGTGCCGCTTCTGAGGACTGAGGCTCCACTGGTAGGAACAGGTATGGAACATAAGGCCGCCAGGGATTCAGGTGTTGTGGCCATCGCCAGGAATTCTGGTACAATACATAGGGTAACCGCTGACGAAATAATAATTAAGACCGATCAGGGTGAGACTGACAAGTACAAACTTATGAAATTCACCAGGTCAAACCAGGGGACTTGTATGAACCAGAAACCCATTGTAACGGGCAATTCGAGGGTTGAAGCCGGAGATATTATTGCCGACGGGCCTTCCACGGATATGGGTGAACTGGCCCTGGGCCGGAATGTGCTGGTGGCTTTCATGCCATGGGAAGGATATAACTACGAGGATGCCATACTGGTCAGTAAAAAACTGGTCAGGGAAGATTATTTTACTTCTATTCATATTGAGGAATATGAATGTGATGCCAGGGATACAAAACTTGGACCGGAAGAAATAACCCGGGATATCCCCAATGTTGGGGAGGATGTTTTAAAAGACCTGGATGACCGGGGAATTATCCGGATAGGGGCTGAAGTACGGCCAGGGGACATACTGGTAGGAAAAGTTACTCCAAAAGGAGAAACCGAACTTACCGCCGAGGAAAGACTGCTTAGGGCCATCTTTGGTGAAAAAGCCCGGGAAGTGCGGGATACGTCTCTGAGAGTCCCTCATGGGGAGGCCGGTAAGGTCGTTGATGTAAAGGTTTTCTCCCGGGAGAACGGAGATGAGCTTGCCCCCGGTGTCAACCAGCTTGTCCGGGTTTATATAGCCCAGAAGAGAAAGATATCTGAAGGGGACAAAATGGCAGGCCGCCATGGAAACAAGGGTGTTATCGCCAGGATAATGCCTGAGGAGGATATGCCCTTTATGCCTGACGGGACTCCCGTAGAGATTGTCCTTAACCCCCTGGGGGTACCATCCAGGATGAACCTGGGGCAGGTGCTGGAGACTCATCTGGGTTGGGCAGCCAAAACCCTTGGGATTCACGTCGCCACCCCTGTTTTTGACGGGGCGACGGAAGATGATGTCCTTGAAACCCTGAAAAAAGCTGGATTGCCGGATGACGGCAAATCAAATCTATTTGACGGCCGCACGGGAGAACCTTTTGACAGCCCTATTACCGTCGGCTATGTATATATGCTTAAACTGGCTCACCTGGTGGATGATAAAATCCATGCCAGGTCGACAGGGCCCTATTCCCTTGTAACCCAACAGCCACTGGGAGGTAAAGCCCAATTCGGCGGGCAGAGATTTGGCGAGATGGAGGTATGGGCTCTGGAGGCTTACGGGGCAGCCTATACGCTCCAGGAAATACTTACCGTTAAATCCGATGACGTGGTTGGCCGGGTTAAAACCTATGAAGCTATTGTGAAGGGAGAAAACGTTCCCGAACCGGGAGTCCCTGAGTCGTTCAAAGTCCTGATTAAGGAACTGCAAAGCCTTGGACTGGATGTGAAAGTTCTGTCGGAATATGATGAGGAAATCGAAATTAAAGAAGATGAACATGATGTAAGTGAAGCTGCCAAGGAACTCGGCATAGATATACAGGGTGAACATACCAGGGAAGAGAATTACGAATCCGGAGAAGAGGAAGAGGAAGACGATACGGGAGATATTGACGACGAATTCCTGGACGATGACTTTAGCTTTGAAGAAGAAGATTAAAGGGATTTCCGGAATCATTAATCTGCCGGTTTCCCGGTAAGTAAATTAAAACGGTGAAGGGAGAGTGGCCCTTTGTTAGATGTAAATAACTTTGACCGGATGCGCATCGGTTTGGCTTCTCCGGAGCAGATCAGGGCCTGGAGCAGCGGCGAGGTAAAAAAACCGGAAACTATTAATTACCGGACCCTGAAACCGGAACGCGACGGTTTGTTCTGTGAAAGGATTTTCGGCCCCACCAGGGACTGGGAATGCCACTGCGGTAAATATAAGAGAGTCAGGTATAAAGGCATAATCTGTGACCGCTGCGGCGTGGAAGTCACCAGGTCGAAAGTTCGGCGCGAGCGTCTGGGACATATTGAATTGGCGGCTCCCGTTTCCCATATCTGGTATTTTAAGGGTATCCCCAGCCGGATGGGGCTGCTTCTGGACATGTCCCCGCGTTCACTGGAAAAGGTACTGTATTTTGTTTCATATATAGTTGTGGAACCGGGTGAGACTCCCCTGATGAAAAAACAACTGCTGACAGAAACAGAGTACCGGGAATACAGGGAAAAATATGGTAATGACTTTAAGGCCGGCATGGGTGCCGAGGCCATTAAAAAGCTCCTGGAGGAAATTGAGCTGGAGAAACTGGCCAAGGAGCTCCGCCAGGAGCTGAAAGAAGTCAGCGGTCAGCGTAAAGTCAGGGCTATCCGCCGGCTGGAGGTAGTTGAAGCCTTTCGTAAATCCGGCAACCGCCCTGAATGGATGATAATGGATGTTGTCCCTGTTATTCCTCCTGAACTGAGACCTATGGTCCAGCTGGATGGCGGACGTTTTGCCACCTCGGACCTGAATGACCTTTACCGAAGGGTTATTAACAGGAATAACAGGCTGAAAAGACTGTTGGACCTGGGAGCGCCGGATATTATCGTGCGTAATGAAAAAAGAATGCTTCAGGAGGCGGTTGATGCTCTCATTGACAACGGCAGGCGCGGGCGTCCGGTTACCGGCCCCGGCAACCGCCCATTGAAATCTCTCAGTGATATGCTGAAAGGAAAGCAGGGGCGTTTTCGTCAGAACCTGCTTGGGAAACGGGTAGATTATTCAGGCCGTTCTGTTATTGTTGTAGGACCGGAACTTCTGCTCCACCAGTGTGGATTGCCTAAAGAAATGGCTCTGGAACTATTTAAACCCTTTGTCATGAAAAAACTCGTCAATGACGGGTTCGCCCACAACATCAAGAGCGCCAAGAGAATGGTTGAACGGGTACGCCCAGAGGTCTGGGACGTACTGGAGGAGGTTATCAAAGAACACCCTGTCCTCCTGAACCGTGCCCCTACCCTGCACAGGCTGGGTATTCAGGCCTTTGAGCCGGTATTGGTTGAGGGAAGGGCTATCCAGATTCACCCTATGGTCTGCACGGCTTATAATGCTGACTTTGACGGTGATCAGATGGCAGTTCACGTCCCTCTTTCGGCTGAAGCTCAGGCTGAGGCCAGGCTTTTGATGCTCTCGGCCCATAACATTCTTAACCCCAAGGACGGGCGGCCGGTGGCCATACCGACCCAGGACATGGTGCTGGGATGCTACTACCTGACCCTGGAGAAAGCCGGGGCGAAGGGTGAAGACACTGTCTTTAGGGATGCTGCGGAGGCTATAATGGCTTACCGGACGGGGAGTGCTGAACTGCACGCAAAAGTCCGGACAAGGAAGCCTGACGGCACCATTTTGGAGACAACTATTGGGAGAATAATCTTTAATGAAGTTATTCCTGAAGAAATCGGCTATATAAATGAAGTTGCCAGTAAAAAGGTACTGGGCAACATTGTTGCCAGGTCCTACCGGGACCTGGGATATTCCAAAACAGCAGGATTGCTGGACGGCCTGAAAAAAATGGGCTATTCTTATGCCACAAGGGCCGGTATTACAATAGGTATTACGGACATTACCATTCCCGAAGAAAAGAAGAATATCCTGGGTGAATCAGAAAAAGAAGTCGAATTGGTTGAACAACAGTACCGCAGGGGCCTGATAACTGATGATGAGAGATATAACAAGATTATCGGGATATGGGGTGAAGCTACAGACAGGGTAACCGAGGCCCTGCTGGATACCCTTGACAGGTTTAACCCCGTGTACATGATGGCTACATCAGGCGCCCGGGGTAACATCCAGCAGATCAGGCAGCTGGCAGGGATGAGGGGTCTGATGGCCGATCCCTCAGGAAGGATTATAGACCTTCCCATTAAAGCAAATTTCCGCGAAGGCCTGACTGTCCTGGAATATTTTATCTCCACCCATGGAGCCAGGAAGGGTCTTGCTGATACAGCCCTGAGGACAGCTGACTCAGGTTACCTGACCAGAAGGCTGGTGGATGTGGCCCAGGACGTAATAGTCCGGGAAGAGGATTGCGGTACCACCAACGGGATCGAAGTTGATGAAATAAAAGACGGCACAGAAACCATTGAAAAACTCGAGGACAGGATCATCGGAAGGATTGCCATTGATGAAATTGTTCACCCGGAAACGGGAGAAGTCATTGTCGAGGCTAACCAGGAGATAAGTGAGAAAGCTGCTGAAAAAATTATTGCTGCAGGCATAGAAAGAATAAGAATACGTTCTGTGCTAACCTGTAAAACGCGGTACGGAGTTTGTAAGAAGTGTTACGGGCGCAATCTGGCGACAGGAAGACAGGTGGATATCGGTGAAGCGGTAGGAATTATTGCTGCCCAGTCCATCGGAGAACCGGGAACACAGCTGACTATGCGTACCTTCCATACCGGCGGGGTTGCCGGTGACGACATTACCCAGGGTCTCCCCAGGGTTGAAGAGCTCTTTGAGGCCAGGAAACCCAAGGGCCAGGCAGTCATAGCCGAAATTGACGGCGAGGTTAAAGTACAGGAAGTCAAAGGACGCCGCGAGATAGAAGTTATTAATGATAATGGCGACAGAAATACCTATGTCGTACCTTACGGGGCACGCCTAAAGGTACGGGACGGGCAGAAGGTGTCTGCCGGAGACGAACTTACTGAGGGTTCTGTAAACCCGCATGACATGCTGAAGATTAAGGGACTGAAAGGGGTACAGATGTACCTGGTCCACGAAGTCCAGCGTGTTTACCGGCTTCAGGGTGTTGATATTAATGACAAACACATTGAGGTTATGGTGCGCCAGATGCTGCGGAAGGTTAAAGTGGAGGATCCGGGAGATACGGAACTCCTGCCGGGCGGGCTGATAGATATATTCGATTTCGAGGAACAGAATGCTGAGGTAATTGCCGGGGGCGGCCAGCCTGCAACTGCCAGGCCGGTGCTGCTGGGAATCACCAAGGCATCCCTGGCGACCGATTCCTTCCTGTCGGCGGCCTCGTTCCAGGAAACCACCCGGGTTCTGACTGAAGCGGCTATCAAAGGTAAACTGGATCCGCTGCTGGGCCTTAAAGAAAACGTCATCATAGGTAAACTTGTTCCGGCAGGTACTGGGATGTCCCGTTACAGGAATATCAGAATTGTTCCGGTAACCGGATTGGAGGAACCAAAAAATCTTGACAGCAACAGTTAAAAGTGTTATTATCAAAAAGGTCTGGAATTTTGAGGGGAGGGTTAAGAGTGCCCTTAAGCAGTTTGGAAGGTGCCAGGAAAAAGACAATTGGTACTAAACAAACCCTCAAAGCCGTCGAGAAAGGGCTGGCCCGGAAGGTATATGTTGCTTTAGACGCAGATCAGCATGTCATCAAACCCTTGATTGAAAAATGCCAGGATAAAGGGATTCCCGTTGCTGTGGCAGATACCATGAAAGCTTTGGGGAAGGCCTGTGGAATAGAGGTGGGCTGTGCTTCTGCAGCCCTGGTTGAAGAATAGTATATTGAGTGATTGGGGTTAAACTGTAATTGGTATTTAACATGCCCCTTGCAACCTTGTAAGGGGCATGTAATTATTCCTCAGTTTTTCAGGAAGGAGGTGCACAGGATGCCTACCATCAGCCAGTTGGTCCGCAAAGAAAGAAAGATGATAGAAAAGAAGTCAACCGCACCGGCACTAAGACAATCCCCGCAGAAGAGGGGGGTTTGCACAAGGGTCTATACAACGACCCCCAAAAAACCGAACTCCGCTCTGCGCAAAGTAGCCAGGGTAAGGCTTACCAACCAGATAGAAGTTACTGCCTATATCCCGGGGATTGGCCACAACCTTCAGGAACACTCCGTTGTTCTGGTTAGGGGAGGAAGGGTTAAAGACCTTCCCGGTGTTAGATATCATATTGTGCGGGGCGCCCTTGATACCGCCGGAGTACAAAACCGCAATCAGGGACGTTCCAAGTATGGGGCTAAAAGACCCAAAAAATAGTTTTTTACACTATATTAAAGCCTATAAAAGGGGGGAAACATTAAATGCCCAGAAGAGGCTCGATTCCGAAGAGGGAGATACTGCCTGACCCGCTGTACAACAGCAAAGTTGTAACAAAACTTATTAACCAGATTATGCTGGATGGTAAAAAAGGGACTGCTGAGCATATCTGCTACAATGCTTTTGACATAATCCAAGAAAAAACCGGGAAAAACCCGCTTGAGGTTTTTGAAACAGCCATGAAAAACATTATGCCTGTCCTGGAAGTAAAAGCACGCCGGGTAGGTGGCGCAAACTACCAGGTCCCGGTTGAAGTCCGCGCTGACCGCAGGCAGACTCTTGGTTTACGCTGGCTTATCCTTTTTAGCCGGAAGCGTTCCGGAGAAAGGACCATGGAAGAGAAACTGGCAGGAGAAATAATGGATGCAGCAAACGGTACCGGCGCTTCAGTTAAGAAAAAAGAAGATACTCATAAGATGGCGGAAGCCAACAAAGCATTTGCCCATTACAGATGGTAATCTGATTATTTTCAGTGTTTTATTTTCACCTCAGGGTAGAAAGGAGGAAATGCTGTGGCTAGAAAATTCGCTCTAGATAAAACTCGTAATATTGGTATCATGGCTCATATTGACGCCGGGAAAACAACTACTACCGAACGGATTTTATTCTATACCGGCAGGGTTCATAAAATTGGCGAAGTCCATGACGGCGCAGCCACAATGGACTGGATGGTCCAGGAACAGGAACGCGGTATAACTATAACATCAGCTGCTACTACCTGCATGTGGAAGGGGCATCGTATCAATATTATAGACACACCTGGGCACGTGGACTTTACTGTTGAGGTGGAAAGGTCACTCCGGGTTCTTGATGGGGCTGTTGCAGTTTTCTGCTCAGTCGGCGGAGTGGAGCCCCAGTCTGAAACCGTTTGGCGCCAGGCTGACAAATATAAGGTTCCCCGCTTAGCTTTTATAAACAAAATGGATAGGGTTGGCGCCGATTTCTTCAGGGGCCTGAGCATGATTAAAGAAAGACTGGGTGCTAATCCGGTTGCATTACAGGTTCCCATCGGAGCAGAGGATAAATTCCGTGGTATTATCGACATTATTACTAATGAAGCTATCATATATACTGATGATCTGGGTACCACCAGTGAAATATCAAAGATTCCCGAAGAACTTGCAGACATAGCTGCCGAATACCGGGAAAAACTGATTGAAGCCGTGGCGGAAACAGACGAAGAACTGATGATGAAATACCTGGAGGGTGAAGAGCTCACAGTGGAGGACATTAAAAAAGGAATCAGGAAAGCTACCATTTCCGTGAAATTTATTCCTGTTCTCTGTGGCTCAGCATTTAAAAATAAGGGTGTCCAGCCGCTCCTGGATGCTGTGGTGGATTACATGCCGGCTCCAGTAGACGTTCCGGCAATTAAAGGGGTTGTCCCTTCCACCGGCGCCGAAGACCTCAGAGAGGCCAGGGATGATGTCCCGTTCTCAGCCCTTGCTTTTAAAATTATGGCTGACCCTTATGTCGGTAAACTTGCATTTTTCAGGGTTTATTCAGGGGTATTGAAATCAGGGTCCTATGTTTATAACTCCACCAAAAACAGAAAAGAAAGAATAGGCCGTATCCTGCAGATGCACGCAAATCACAGGGAGGAAATCACTGAGGTCTGTACCGGAGATATCGCTGCTGCCGTGGGTATGAAAGAAGTTTCCACCGGTGACACCCTCTGTGACGAGAAGGAACCTATTGTCCTGGAGCAAATGGAATTTCCGGAGCCGGTTATTGATGTGGCAATTGAGCCTAAAACCAAGGCCGACCAGGAAAAAATGGGTATTGCGCTGCAAAGGCTGGCTGAGGAAGACCCGACCTTCAGGATGCACACAGACACGGAAACAGGCCAGACAATTATATCCGGCATGGGGGAACTGCACCTGGAAATAATCGTTGACAGGATGCTCCGGGAGTTTAAAGTAGATGCCAATGTTGGCCGGCCCCAGGTGGCTTACAAGGAGACCATAAAGAAACCGGTTAAATCTGAAGGCAGGTTTGTCAAACAGTCAGGCGGCCGGGGACAATACGGACATGTATGGATTGAACTGGAACCATTGGAACCGGGTTCCGGATTTGAATTTGTCAACAAGATTGTCGGTGGTGTAGTGCCACGGGAGTACATTGCGCCTGTTGAAGCCGGTATTAAGGAAGCCATGGAAAATGGTATCTCAGCCGGTTATCCGGCGATTGACATTCGGGCTATCTTATATGACGGCTCATATCATGATGTTGATTCTTCCGAAATGGCCTTTAAGATAGCGGGCTCCATGGCCTTTAAGAGCGGTGCGGCCAAGGCTTCACCGGTAATCCTCGAACCTGTTATGAGAGTCGAAGTTGTTGTTCCAGAGGAATATATGGGTGATGTTATGGGAGATATCAACTCCCGCCGGGGCAGAATCGAAGGAATGGAACCCAGGGGTAATTCTCAGGTAATCAGAGGGTTCGTACCCCTGGCGGAGATGTTCGGCTATGCGACAGATTTGCGTTCCAGAACACAGGGCCGCGGGACATATACAATGCAGACATCCCATTATGAAGAGGTACCCAAAAACATCGCCGAAGGAATCATTGCCAAGCGGCAAGGGTAATATATGTGGTCAGTGGCCATTGACTGGCGGTCAATGGCCGGTGGCCGGTAAACAATATATTTAAAAAGGGATTTAAGGAGGAAAGATAAAATGGCAAAAGCAAAATTTGAACGTACAAAACCTCACGTTAACGTAGGGACCATCGGTCACGTAGACCATGGAAAAACAACCCTGACGGCGGCAATCACTGTATGCCTGTCAACCATGGGCCAGGCAACAATCAAGAAGTATGATGAAATCGACAACGCTCCGGAAGAAAGGGAAAGGGGTATCACCATCAATACCGCCCACGTGGAGTATGAGACAGATCATCGTCACTATGCCCATGTAGACTGCCCGGGACACGCTGACTATGTAAAGAACATGATTACCGGTGCAGCCCAGATGGATGGAGCAATCCTGGTAGTA
>PHAB01000016.1 GCA_002840275.1 Firmicutes bacterium HGW-Firmicutes-14 | reverse complement strand
AGCTGACGAAACTGTTGGCGTTTCCGGTGAAGAAATCCTCCCATTCCTTGAGGAAAAAGGTCACCCGGCCCTGACAATGGATCCGATGATGTAATTAATTGATTCTTGATAAAATTTTCAGGGGGCAAGTAATCTCTTGAAATTTAACCTCCTTTACGCTACCGGTTGGCACCGGTAGCTCTTTTTTTGCATTATAATCACGAGTCAGCACAATCCTGTGCAGTTCATAGTTCAGAACGAGCAATTATATTACCGAATCATCATCTTCAACTTCCTGAATATATTTTGGATTATCATTACGGAGGTCAACGTATAAATTACCGTCTGTTGACAGGGTGGCTAAAAAAATTTCGCGAATGTCTTTAATATTTTTGGCAGATAACTCATTGTACAGCCACTCATGAGTGAGATTATTTTGTTTTAAGTTTTGTTCTACAATGTGCCCATCTCTGATTATTTCTGATGAAACTCCTTTATAGGCAGTAGCCATATTTAAGTCTTTGGGTGTTATCGGTAAGTGCTGGCTTTTCTTTAAAACACTTAATTTTCCATGGGGTTCTAAAACCGCTGATTCCACTTCACTTAAATTAAATACCCCTTTCTCACGCAATTGCATCATTAAATCATCCATGTTGTATCTTATTTTTCGCATATTTTCTTCAAAGATTTTGCCGTTTTGTATAACAACCAAGGGTTCCCCTTCAATTAATTTCCTTGCCGGGGTGCTTTTCAATGTTACGTAACCTATTAAAACTACCAGCGCAGTTAGTATTATAGGGCTTAGCAAAACATAATGCCCTCTTACTTCGGTTGTAACATAAGCGCCTCCAATTGTACCAATTGTAATCCCGGTGACAAAGTCAAAAAACGTCATCTGGGCTAAAAACTTTTTTCCTATTAACCTGGTCAATACTATCAATATAACGAAGACTATTAAGGAATGGGATAAAACCTGACTAATTTCTCCGTAATCTATCAATCTTAATCACCTGCCTGAGATCATTGACCTTTCAGTTTCAAAGATGCTCCATTGCCGGAATATTTATTCATAGAGACGCATCGGATAAAAAAACCAGGTAGATAATAATAAGAGAGGAGGTTATCTAAATGGATGCCTATTTTAAAACTTTCTTAACCGCCGTTTTCGCTTATGTGTTTGCTCTGGTGTTAATCAGGATAGCAGGCAGAAAGACCGTATCGCAAATGACTTTTTTTGACTTTATCCTTGGTGTATCAATGGGGACCATCACGGCTAATATTGCCCTGGGGCCAAACCGGTCTTTGGCCGGGCTTACACTGGTTGTCTTTGTTGTGTTAACTATTCTGCTTGATTACCTGCATATACAGAGTTTTCCGCTTAGGAAGCTGGAAAATTCCGAACCTGTGATCGTGATTGAGAACGGAAAAATTATAAACCAAAATCTCACCAAAACCCGGATTTCAATGAATGAGTTGAATATGCAGTTAAGAAAAAAGAATATCTTTAATATATCTGATGTGGAGTATGCAGTCCTTGAAACTGACGGAAAAGTTTCTGTGCTGCCCAAATCACAGAAACAACCCCTGACTCCTGCGGATTTAGGCATTTCTACCACATATAAAGGTTTAACAAAAGACCTGATTATCGATGGGGATATAATGACCGAGAACCTGCATGCCGCCCATCTGGATGAAAATTGGCTGTTTGAGCAGCTAAAGCTGCATGGAACCAATGACATTAAAAGAGTGTTCTATGCCGGACTGGATACATCCGGAAACCTGTATATTTCACTAAAAAGGGATTCTTCCGAAACCGAAGGGCAATATGGTATAGAATAAGCTGACCATAATTTCCATTCCTGACAAAGTCAAAATCTACCTGCAAGACCTGCGCGATATATATTCTAACGTCTATCCGGCAAAAAGCAACGAAGCAATCGCAAAATTAAAAAGTTTAATTTGGAGAACTTGAAGAATTTAACCAAATCGTCAAGAAGTCTCCCTCCTCTTTAGGTGGGAGATGAATTGACCGAACTTGTGTTTGGTGGTATAATTGTAGTAAATACCTACCAAAGTTGGTGATACCATGCAACTAACTTATTCCTTCAGAGTATATCCTACCACCGCACAGGAAAATAAACTCCTTGACTGGCTTGACCTATGCCGCAGGTTATACAACATCGCTCTTAAAGAACGCCAAACTGTTTGGAAAAAGGAACAGAGGACCATTGGATATAACGATCAGCAAAATAATCTCCCGGCCTTCAAGAAAGTACATCCAGAGTATAAAGCGGTTCACTCCCAGGTACTGCAGGATGTTCTCCGAAGAGTGGATACTGCATATCAAAATTTCTTTAGCAGAAGAGCGGGCTATCCACGGTTCAAAGGCAGGGGTGATTATTCTTCCATCACTTATCCCCAGGTGGATACAGTAAACCGCACTTTTTCCAGGCTGGAAGAGGGATTCATTTATCTCTCAAAAATCGGTTATGTTAAAATCCGTATCCACCGGGAGGCTGACTTATCAACTGCACGCAGAATAAATGTCAAAATCAAAAACAGCCAATGGTATGTCAACATCACCTGTGAGGTCAGGGAACGCAACCCCAATTTACTGCTTCAAAAGAGTATAGGTATTGATATGGGGCTCAGTTCATTCGTTGCCACATCGGATGGGCAGCTGATTGATAACCCCAGGCATCTTAAGAAGAAGGAAAAACACCTTAAACGTATCCAGAGGCAGTTATCCCGCAAACAGAAGGGCTCCAAAAACCGCCTGAAGGCGAAGAACAAACTTTCTAAAGCCCACCTTAAGGTGGCTAATCAGCGCAAAGATTTCTTACATAAAACCAGCAATACTTTGGTTCAGCAATACAACATCATTATTGCCGAAGACCTTCAGGTGAAGAACATGACCAAAAACCATTGTTTGGCCAAATCCATCCATGATGCCGGCTGGAGCAGATTCCTCAGCTATTTGGAATACAAAGCTAAAAAACACGGTAAACGTTTTATTCAAGTACCATCCAATAATACATCCCAACTTTGTATCTGTGGCGCCGATGTCCCAAAAGACTTGAGTGTGCGGGTTCATACCTGCCCTAAGTGTGGTTATACTGATAACCGTGATGTTGTATCCGCTAAAGTAATAGAATCCCGTGGTCTGCGGTTGTTATCTGCTGCCTGAAATATGAATATCCATCTAGGGAGGGAATACCCCGAAGTTACGCCTGCGGAGACTGTGTAAGACTTCATTACCATGGAGCGGTGGTCGCAGAACCAGGAAGCCCCCTGCTCTTAGCGTTTAGCGTAGCTGGGGGAGTATTCACTTCTTGAAGCTCTTGTAAGGGCAAAAAATTAAATTTCCGGGGAGGCTGAATTATTTGCCGGAAGATTTTACTGACCATTTTGACCAGCTTTATCGCGATTACTATGTTAAGGTATACAGGCTGGCCCTGGGGCTCACCCATAAACTTAATGATGCCGAAGATATTACCCAGGAGACATTTTTGCGTGCTTTTCGTTCTTATCATACTTTTAGGGAAGAAAGTTCTTTTTTCACCTGGATATACCGCATCGCTGTCAATGTTGCCAATGATTATATGAAACAAAGAAAAAAACTATATATTTATGAAATTGCCGAGGAAGCAGGTTGTTCTGTTGAGGAACTGGCTGATCCCCATCCCGCTAACAATCCGGAGACTAAATTAATGGTCAATGAAGTGATGCGGTACTGCATGGCTGCTTTTACTGAATGCCTGCCCATTAACCAGAGAAAGGTTTTTTTCTTAGCGGCAGGACTGGGTTTGCCTCATAAACTTGTGGCCGAAATAATGGATTGTTCCGTCAGTTCGGTCAAATCGAGCCTGTATCGGGCAAAAAACAGAATAGTCGGCTTTATGGAAAACAGGTGCCAGCTGGTTAGAAAATCTAATCCCTGCCGCTGTGAACAGTGGGTTAAGCGTGGTATTTCCCGGGGCTGGATAACAAAAGAGTGTGTAACCAACCCCCGGCCCAGGATTACCATCCCCGAAAAGGTAAAGATATATATGAGGGATGTGCGTGATATATATAAGAATGTTTACCTGGCAGATAATGACGAAACACTGGCAAAGTATATAAAAGAAGGATTTGCCCAAAAAAGATGGGCTACATTCTCCTGATTTTTTGCGACCTTTTGCTCTTTTGGCAGTCTAACTGACAGACAAAAGATTAAGGAGGATGATTTTATGACAACAACAAAGGAGAACGCTTTAGTTGCACCGTGCGGGCTTTCTTGCGGCCACTGTAAACTTTATCTGGCGAAGGATGACCCTGCTCTTGTGGAGATGCTGGTTTCCAGGGGATTTAACAGGCAAAGTATTCCTTGTCCGGGCTGCCGGATGCTGGAAGGGAAGGTTCCCTGTGCAAAGGACACACATGATTTCCCCAAGGTTGACGGCAAGTGTCAGACTTATGCCTGTGCAGCCGGGCATGGCATAGACTTCTGCTTCGAATGCCGGGAATTTCCCTGTGTCAAATTACAGCCGTGTGCTGACATGGCAAGTGAACTGCCCCATAACTTAAAAGTGTTTTATCTATGTTACATCGAACGTCAGGGGCTGACTGAATTTCTGAAAAAATATCCTGAAATCGCACCAAGATATTACTTTGGCAAGATGGCAATCGGCAGAGGGCCTCAACTGGAGGAGGGAAAAGAATGAGTAAAAGACAATCAGGTGTTTTCAGTCCGAACAAACGCTCCCACATGTGGTACGATGAATTCTGCCTATGACCTGGCCTGCCGAAATTGCGTCAATACTCCCACCGGTTCCCTTTTGATCTTATTTATAGTAAAATAAATTAGAAATCGTTATTGAGGAGCTTAGCGCCGCTTATCTCCCACCGGAAAAGGTGGGAATTTTAGCGGCGATCGGCTGTCGGATAAATTGCAACTGCAGAGCAGGCCAAGACAGGAGGAACCGGTTATCTTGAATAAAACTGCCGGAAATATCAGGGGAATGGCCGTGATATCCCTGGCTCATCTGATCAACGATATGTATATGAATTTCCTGCCGGTTATCCTGCCATTCCTTATAGCTCTGCATGGCCTTTCCATAACCAGGGCTTCCCTGCTGGTATCTGTGTTTACCATATCTTCATCCCTGACCCAGCCGTTGTTTGGCTATCTTGTTGACCAAAAACAACAAAAATGGCTGATGTATACAGGTACCCTTTGGATGTCGGTACTCCTTGGCCTGATAGGAATAAGCCCGAATTTCTGGATCATGGCGTGCCTGGCCGGTGCCGCGGGCATGGGAACGGCTGCGTTTCACCCCCAGGCGGCATCTACCGTATCTGGAATGGCCAAAGTTTACAAGGGATTCATCATGTCCTCTTTTATAGCATCGGGCAATATAGGCATGTCTCTTGGGCCCCTGTTGTTTATTCCCCTTATTGACGGGCTGGGGACAAAAGGAATTCCCCTGATTATAATTCCGGGTCTTGTTGCTTCAATCTTGCTGTTTTTTACTCCGAAAGGTATCGGTTCCCATACCAATTCCAAAAACTTCAGGGATGCCCTTCAATCATTGAAGGCTGTCGGCGGAGAACTAAGTAAGCTGATGCTGGTGGTTTCCGTACGGTCTCTGATTTTTACAGGGTTATTGACCATGCTGCCATTATACCTGGAGGAGCTGAAAATACTTCCCCGGACGGCCAGCTTTATCCTTTCTCTGATGCTCTTTTCCGGAGCTATGGGTGGTCTCATCGGTGGTTTTGTTTCTGACCGGTACGGGCGGAAACCCCTGATTGTCCTGTCCCTGCTGGCAGCAACCCCGTTGATGCTGGGGTTCTATTATACGGGAACCAGCTGGAGATATGTCTTTCTGGTCTTGGCCGGGGCTGCAATAATGGCATCCTTTTCGGTAACGGTTGTAGCCACCCAGGAGGTAATTCCGGAGAACAAAGCGACGGCATCAGGGTTAAGTCTCGGGTTTGCCCTGGGTATAGGCGGATTGTCGGTGGGTTTTGTCGGGAAGTTTGCCGATGTTTTCGGTGTCGGGGAGGCAGTTCTTTTATTAAGCTGGCTTCCCTTGCTGGCAGCAGCCCTGGGTATGCTGCTGCGAAAGACTAAAAAAATAATACCCGACCGGAACGGGTCACAGTATTTGATTCAGCAAAAGGGATAAACTTAATGATTATAGAATGTATAAGAGGCCGGGGGAAACCTTCGGTAATAGTAAAAGATGGAGAGAGATAATGGGAAAAAAACTGGTATTAACTGAAAAACCCTCTGTGGGGCGGGATATTGCGCGGGTATTACACTGCAGCCAAAAAGGTGACGGGTTTCTGGCTGGGTCCGGATATGTTGTCACCTGGGCGCTGGGGCACCTGGTGACTCTTGCTGACCCGGAGGTATATGATGAGAAATATAAAACATGGAAGACCGAAGACCTGCCTATGCTGCCGGCTAAAATGGAGCTGGTGGTTATCAGGGAAACCTCCAAACAATTCAATGCAGTGAAAAAGATAATGAAGGACCCGGCAATTGATGAACTGATCATTGCTACCGATGCAGGCCGCGAGGGTGAGCTGGTGGCCAGGTGGATCATAAAAAAGGCTGGCTGGCGGAAACCTGTCAGGCGCCTGTGGATTTCTTCCCAGACAGATAAGGCTGTCAGGGAAGGGTTCAGCCGCCTGAAGCCCGGTAAGGAGTACGAGAACCTGTATGCCTCTGCCGAGTGCCGCGCTGAGGCTGACTGGCTGGTAGGGCTGAATGTGACCAGGGCTTTGACCTGCAAATATAATGCCCAGCTCTCTGCCGGGAGAGTGCAGACCCCAACCCTGGCCATGGTAGTGGAGAGGGAAAACGAAATCAAAAATTTTGTGCCTAAGGATTACTGGACAATCAATGCCCTGACTAACGGTTTTGCCCTTCGCTGGCAGGACAAAGGCAGCGGGCAGGTACGCATCTTTGATAAAAAAAGGGCAGATGAAATTATCAGCAGGGTAACCGGACATGATGGTAATGTTCTGGAAGTCAAAAAAGAAGCCAAAAAAGAACTTCCTCCCCTTGCTTATGACCTTACGGAGCTCCAGAGGGATGCTAACCGGAAATACGGGTTTTCGGCTAAAACGACTTCTTCTGTGATGCAGCGTCTTTATGAAAACTATAAACTGGTAACCTATCCCAGGACAGATTCCCGTTATATCAGTGATGACGTTGTGCCAACCCTGGCAGAACGCCTGAAAAGCATTGCCGTGGGGCCATATTCCGCGCCTGCGCACAGTATTTTAAAAAACGGGATAAAACCTACCAGGAGGTTTGTCGATAATTCCAAGGTTACTGACCACCATGCCATAATTCCCACTGAAGAATATGTAAACCTGGCCAAACTGGGTAATGAGGAACTGAAAATCTATGATTTGATTGTCAAAAGGTTTATTGCCGTGCTTTCCCCGGCCTTTGAATATGAACAGACCACTGTTAAGGCTGAGATAAATGGGGAGATTTTTACCGCCAGGGGGAAAATAGTGAAATCAAAGGGCTGGCGGGGTGTTTACGAGGGGATCGATACCCTGGAAGACGAGGCCGGTGAGGACGAACAGGAACACCAGGAACAGACCCTGCCGGAAATTCGTAAAGGTGATACTCTGAAAATAAATTCTGTGAAGTCATCTGCAGGCAAGACAAAACCTCCGGCAAGGTACACTGAAGCTACCCTTCTTTCCGCCATGGAGCACCCGGGGAAACTGATAGAAAACCGGGCACTGCGGGAAGCCATGGCCAACACCGGCGGCCTGGGGACACCGGCTACCAGGGCGGAAATCATTGAGAAGCTTTTTAACTCCTTCTATATGGAAAGAAACGGGAAGGAAATCATCCCGACTTCCAAGGGGATTCAGTTGATTGGCTTGGTTCCTTCTGAACTGAAATCACCGGAAATGACCGCAAAGTGGGAACAGCAGTTAACCGAAATCAGCCGCGGGAAGTCAGGAAGGGAAATTTTTATCAGTGGAATCAGGAGTTATGCATCACAATTGGTTTCAACAGTAGTCAACAGCAGTCAGACATTCCGGCATGACAATCTGACAGGAACAAAATGCCCTGATTGCGGTAAATACCTTCTTCAGGTCAGGGGCAAACGCGGCGAAATGCTGGTCTGCCAGGATCGGGAGTGTGGGTACCGGAAAGGGACGTCAATAAATTCCAATGCCAGATGTCCGGAATGCCATAAGAAGATGCAGATCCGGGGAGAGGGTGAAAATAAACTGTTTACCTGCTCCTGTGGATACAGGGAGAAGCTGTCAGCCTTTAACAAGAGAAAGGAAAAGGAGAAAGGAAACATAAATAAGAAGGAAGTTAACAAGTATTTAGAGAAGCAAAAGGACAAACCCATCAATACGGCTCTTGCCGATGCCCTGGCAAAATTAAAAAATTAACAGTTCCACCAAAAAATGCTTGCATTTTGAATTTATTTGTGATATCATTAACTTCAGTGTTAAAAAGATGAGTAAAACTGATACAATCTTTAGGCCTCTCTTAACAGTAAGGACAAAAGGTGTTTGACGTTTTCCGCTTTTTGATTCAAACTAGTTAAAGGAGGTTTATCACATGCAAGGAAAAGTAAAATGGTTCAATGCAGAGAAAGGTTTCGGATTTATTGAAACCAGTGAGGGCAGCGATGTTTTTGTACACTTCTCTGCTATCCAGAGTGAAGGGTTTAAGACCCTGGACGAAGGACAGGATGTTGAATTTGATGTTGTCGAAGGCAATCGCGGCCCGCAAGCGGCCAACGTAGTTCGCCTGTAAGATAAATCAAAAAATGTGAGAAGGGGCATTTCCGGTTTCACGGAAATGCCCTTATTCATTGTACCACGGAACTGAAATATGCGCTTTTAAATTGATTAAAGGCGGCAATATATTGGTAAAATAGTAAAAAAGAGAAAGGAAATTAAATATTATGCTAACATTTTATGACATGGGGCTCAGTGACTCCCTAACCCGGGCTACTGCCAACATGGGTTTTGAGGAGACTACCCCGATTCAGGAACAAACCATACCATTAGTTATGGCCGGACGTGATATCATTGGGCAGGCCCAGACAGGAACGGGTAAAACGGCCGCCTTTGGTATCCCCTTAGTAGAAAAAATAGAGGTGAAAACTGATGCTGTTAAAGGTCTTGTCGTCACCCCTACCAGGGAATTGGCTGTTCAAGTGGCGGAAGAAATTAACAGAATCGGTCAGTTTAAAGGTGTCCGTGCCCTGCCAATCTACGGAGGCCAGGACATAAACCGGCAAATCAGGGCCTTAAAAAATAAGCCGCAAATCATTGTGGGCACACCTGGCCGGTTGATGGATCACATGAGGAGAAGGACAATAAGACTGCAGCAGGTAGCTGTAGTTGTTCTTGACGAAGCAGATGAGATGCTGAATATGGGTTTTAAGGAAGATATCGAAAATATTCTTCGGGATGTCCCGGAAGAGCGCCAGACTCTGCTGTTTTCTGCAACAATGCCCCAGCCAATCCAGGGCCTGGCCCGCAATTACATGAAAGACCCGGAACTGATCAGGATAAAGACAAGAGAGGTTACAGTTCCCAATACAGAACAAAACTATTATGAAGTCCATGACAAACAGAAGTTCGATGTGCTCTGCCGGCTTTTGGATATCCAGTCACCGGAACTGGCCATCATCTTTGGCCGGACAAAAAGACGGGTGGACGAATTGTTCGAGGCACTGAACAAACGGGGATACTCTGCCGAAGCAATACACGGGGACCTGACCCAGGCGAAGCGTGACAGTGTACTGCGCCATTTCAGGGAAGGTTCCACCGAAATTCTCGTAGCCACCGATGTGGCTGCTCGGGGGTTGGATATCAGCGGTGTAACCCATGTATATAATTTCGATATTCCCCAGGACCCCGAAGGTTATGTCCACAGGATCGGCCGGACCGGAAGGGCAGGCAAACCCGGCTTGGCTGTAACCTTTGTAACTCCCCGGGAACTGGGTCAGCTGAGACTTATTGAACAGGTTACCAAAAAGAAAATGGTCCGCAAGCATGTTCCTACAATAAATGAGGCAATAGAAGGCCAGCAGCGATTGGCGGTAGAGAAATTGCTGCAGGTTGTGGAAGAAGGAGAAACCCATCAATATAATAAATTAGCTGCTGGGTTGCTGGAAGAAACCGATTCTGTTTCATTACTGGCAGCGGCATTAAAGCTGCTCACCAAAGAGCCTGATACAACCCAGGTAAGGCTGACTGAAGAAACCTCCTGGAGAATGAGAAAACCGGCCTTTGATAAGCGTGAGCGGCAGGGGTTCCAGAGAAAGGGCGCCCATAAAGGCGGCAGGCCTCACAATAAAGGACAAAGGCAGGCCAAAAAATTTGGCTTCTAATTGCAACTCCAATGAAATTTTCAACTGTACCCGGCAAAACCCGGGAGGATTTATATTGATTGTTCTTGAATTTACTCACAATATTTAATTACAAGGGGATTCAAGATGGAAAAAGCAATGGTAAGACAACTCGTGCGGGAAACAAAGGAATATGCCGGTAAAGAAATTGAAATCAGTGGATGGGTAAGAAGTAACCGTGACCAGAAATCCTTCGGTTTCCTGTCCCTGAATGACGGGACCCATTTTAACAGTGTGCAGGTGGTTTACGAAAAGGAATCATTAACGAACTTTGCGGAAGTGGCAAAGTTCCGGGCAGGCTCTGCCGTGAAAATCAAGGGCATTTTGGCAGAAACTCCAGGCGCTAAACAGCCCTTTGAAATAAAAGCCGGGGAAATCATTTTGGAAGGTGATTCACCGGAGGATTATCCTATTCAGCCCAAAAGGCATACCAGGGAATTTTTAAGGGAAGTCGCCCACCTGCGCCCCAGAACAAACCTTTTTACAGCAGTTTTCAGGGTCCGTTCCCTGGCTGCCTATGCAATTCATAAATTTTTCCAGGAAAAAGGATTCATATATGTACATACACCCATAATAACTGCAAATGATGCAGAAGGTGCAGGGGAGATGTTCAGGTTAACCACACTGGACCCGAAAAATCCACCGCTTACCGAGGAAGGAGAAGTGGACTTTTCGGGTGATTTCTTCGGTAAAAGGACAAATCTTACTGTTAGCGGCCAGTTGGAAGCAGAATCGTTTGCCCTTGCCTTCAGAGATGTTTACACTTTTGGCCCGACCTTTAGGGCGGAGAACTCAAATACCGCCAGACATGCTGCGGAATTCTGGATGATTGAGCCTGAGATTGCCTTTGCCGACCTGAATGATGATATGAGGCTGGCAGAAGACATGATGAAATTTATCATAAGCTATGTCCTGGAAAACGCAAGGGAAGAAATGGAATTCTTTAATCAATTTGTGGATAAAGGATTAAAGGAAAAGCTGTATAATGTAGTGAATTCGGAATTTGCCCACATAACTTATACAAAGGCTGTTGAAATCCTTAAAGAATCCAAAGAGGGATTTGAATATCCTGTTGAATGGGGAAGTGACCTGCAGACAGAGCATGAAAGGTATTTGTCAGAGAGAGTCTTCAAAAAGCCTGTGTTTGTAACGGACTATCCCAAAGATATTAAAGCATTTTACATGAGGCGGAATGATGACGGGAAGACCGTTGCGGCTATGGATTTGCTGGTTCCGGGAGTCGGTGAACTGATCGGCGGAAGCCAGAGGGAAGAACGATTTGATGTGCTAAAACAAAGAATGGAAGAACTAAACATCGATACAAAGGAGCTGTGGTGGTATCTGGACCTTCGGAAACACGGCGGAGTGAAGCATGCCGGTTTCGGGCTGGGCTTTGAGCGGGCACTGATGTACCTGACAGGGGTCAGCAATATACGGGATGTCATACCGTTTCCCAGGACAGTTAATTACTGTGAGTTCTGACAGCGATAAAAAGAGAACATGGGATGGGCCGCCGTTGTGGCCGGTGTCCGCCTATCCCACAGGCATACACCGGTCATAAGCGGGTTAATTTGAGTTATCCGGTCTGATGGACCGGGGCATTACAAAGTAAATCAGCCCGGTGCTTGTGGAAATTGACCCATTCATAAAAAGTCATGCCTGAATCCCTGGCAAAACGCCGGGCGTATTCTTTGACAAGTCCTGGGTCTTCCTCGAAACCAAACATGTTCATTCCTTCCGGTATTTCTCCCAGGATAACCGGCAGGTGAAAACCATGTTTCCTGAAATCGAACCATTCTTCCTGCTGCCAAATCGTTGCGTCTGTAACACAGCCGTTGCAGTACAGCCAGGCATGCATCCCGGCCCGGTAGCCCGGTTTAAACAGGATGCTGTCTTTTTTTTTGTAGCTGAAATAACCCTGGCAGAATTTAAGATGTTTTTTATTTACCACACCAAAATTGACCAGAAGCCAGTAAAGGACAACGGAAATATATATGCTTAAACCCTGCCGGCTGCTGTACCTCGCTGCTTCATCTTTTTCTGTGAAATTGTTCGATAACAGGAAACAGTAATCAAAATACCTATTAAACTCTGAAAGGATTCCTCCCGGAAGGACCAGCGGTTTTGAGAAAAACCTTCTTGGCTTATATACCGAATAGTTGAATGTGGTCTTCCAGCCGTATTCATGAAGATAATCATAGATAAGGCTGATGATGTCACGCCTGGTGGCGCTCGTCAAGAATTTCGCATTATTATAATTATTGAATATACTAAAGTCCGAAGCCTTCATAAGCTACCTCCGGGGAACACGTATTTTGAATCTTGTCCTATCTTAATTGTAACCTATCACACCTGCAGAGAAGTGCCGAAAGACGGCGGGTGATACCGCGAAATCTTTGCCGAAACCTGTCCGGGTACTGTCAGTTGGGGCGAAACAATGTAAAAAACGGTTGACTGCTAAAACCGGCACCTTCAGGGTATCTTATAAGACGGGGGGAATGACTGTGATAAACCTGGATTATGATACCTTGCAGGCAGAACTGCGGTCTTGGGTTGATGAATGCCGGCCGTATTCCCGGGAGGGTGAGACAGCCGGTTATATCCCTGCCCTGGGCCGGGTGCCCGGAGACATCCTGGGAGCGGCTGTATGTGATTTAAAAGACAGGGTTGTTGAAGCAGGTGACACTGGACATAAATTTACCCTGCAGAGCATATCGAAGATATTTTCGTTGATTTTGGCCCTGGAGGATTGCGGGCCGGAAATAGTTTTCGGCCGTGTGGGTATGGAGCCTACCGGGGACCCTTTTAATTCCATTGCCAAACTGGAATTCACCAGGCCTTCCAGACCTCTGAATCCCATGATAAATGCCGGGGCAATTATGATATGTGATTTGGTAGGAGGGGGAACCGCAGGAGAAAAGTTCCGGAGAATAAGGGACTTTGTGAGGAGGCTGTCTTCAAACCCGCACATTGATGTGGACCCTGAGGTTTATGAATCAGAAAAAAGCACAGGCCACCGGAACAGGGCGCTGGCCTATTTCCTGAAGGACACTGCCGGCCTGAAAGGCGATGTGGAAGAAATCCTGGATATTTATTTCAAACAATGCTCCCTGCAGGTTTCCTGCCGTGACCTGGCTTATATGGGTGCCGTCCTTGCGAACGAAGGCAGGCTCCCATCCTCAGGGGAGCCAATGATAAACCCTTTTTACTGTCAAACTGCCCTGGCTTTCATGGTGACCTGTGGGTTTTATAACGGCTCCGGGCAGCTTGCCGTTGAGGTCGGGGTGCCTGCCAAAAGCGGTGTTTCCGGTGGTATACTGTCAAGTGCCCCCGGAAGGATGGGGATAGGAATAATCGGGCCGGGGCTGGACCTCAAGGGAAACAGCCTGGCAGGGCGAATGCTGTTGGCCAGAATAGCCGGGGACCTGAACCTGTCAATTTTCGCCTGAGCCAGGCTTAGACAGACCGCAGGTCTGATTCGATGGAATCATTAATTGTTTTGTAGACCTGCATCATCCTGTTGTTAAGTTTTTTCAGGGCATTAAGGTATTGGGCAACTTCGGGGACCTCAGCCAGGCTTTTGAACCTCTCATTTATTTCCGGTGCATTTTGTGCATTCTGCTGCAGCTTTCTGAATTCTTCCAGCTTTTTCATCAGGTCCGGATTTTTATTGACCACCTGCCAGGTCTGTTTCAGTTCGGTGTACTCCTTTGTCCTTTTGAGGGCATCCGCTGTTTCCATCGACTTTTGATAAAGGGACATTCCTGAACACCTCTTTGGTTAATGAAACTTTCTTATATAATATTATTTCATTCCCCAAAAGGTCCCGGAATAAATTCGGATCGGAATCAGTTCCGGGACCTTTTTCAATCAGTCACATCTTTTTGGAACGGTTTCTTCACTGACCTCTTTGGGGGATAACTCTTCCCCTGATTCCATGTCGGCCAGGGGGTTAAGCACCTTTTTTCGTCCGGTTGTCATGGTAGCTATATAAGCCAAAAAATATACAAATACCAGTAGGATGCCGGCCAGAAGACCGAAACCCTGTCCAGGGACCAGGGGCATGCTCACTATAATGGCAATGAGAGCAGCCAGTCCCAACAGGGTTGTATAAGGATATCCCCGCAGCTGGCAGTGGCCCGTGGGGGGACACCCGTACACTTTCCGGTACTTGTAATGGGTTGCCATAATAATTACATAGGTGAAAAGAAGAGAGAACCCGCCGGAACTAATCAGAAAGAGGTATATCCTGCTGGGAAGCAGATAACCCAGCGACAGCGCGACTCCGGCCAGCATTCCGGCACCGGAAAAAAGTATTCCCCGTACCGGCACATCAGAGGATTCTTTCAACCACAGAGGGGCATAACCGGCCTCGGCCAGGGAACGGACCATCCGGCCCATGCCGAACATGGCGGCCAGCATGGTGGAGAGAATAGCTACCACCAGGACGATATTTATTAATCCTGCAGCCCAATTGAGGCCGGCTGCCGTAAGGCCGGCCACCAGCGGGCTGACCGATTCTGTCAGCCGGGATGTCCGCACCAGGGGAAGAAGAACCAAAATTGCCAGGGAATATAACCCCACCAGCCCCAGTATAGTATACAATATTGCCCGGGGTATGGTACGATGGGGGTCATGGGCCTCAGATGCTGCCAGCCCGATTACTTCAAAACCTGCATAAGTAAACATAACTATCAACATACTTCCGGCGATACCGGCCAGCCCGCCGGGGAACAGCGGTTCAGCCGGCAGTACCCCCAGGCCGACGGGAGATCTGCCTGGTGGGCGACGGTCATTTCTGACAGACCGGTAAGCACCGTATAAACCAGCAGGCCTCCCAGAAGGAATGATATAAGTATGGCCGGGCCGGCCGTCCTGATGGCTATAGCAGAACCGAGAAAGAAAGACCCACCGACCACAGTGCCCAGTGCCAGCATTGTCAGGTGCCAGGCCGAGAGCCCGACGCTTTTTTAAAACCCCCTTCTTACGGTATGTTTTGGCGGATGGAGTTTCTGGATTCCATCTGATGTAACTCCCCTTCATATATTAGTATGGCCCGATGGTCCGAAAAACAAAATCACCTTCATCCATTTGTGGTGAAGGTGATTTATCATGGTTCACTATGCAATTATTTTCCACTCCTTTGTGAGATTCATGAACTGCTCCCTGTCTCCGGCTGCCAGGGCGCTGTCAATCAGGACCATAAAGGCTTCCCTGTAGATTTTCTTAAATTCCTCATTGAATAAACTCTGTTGCACAACCTCGGCAATCAGCCGTTTTAGTCCCGGGATGGCCCTGATATACGGATTTTGTTCACATACTTCAAGGTGCCACTGGGGAGGGTCGCTTCCTGTAAAGACCAGATAGATATAGAATTTTTCACAGGAGGCAAGGATTTCTATAATGCTGTTTAATTCATCATATTTCTTCCCCCTGTATGTTAATCTGGTCGGCTCTGCCCTTTGATTATGGCTTATGACCAGGAGCGGCTCTCCGGTAATCAGGGTGAGGTCATGGAGATATACGCCTTTGTTAATTACATCCAGCTCACTCCAGAGACGGAAAATCAGCCCCAGGGTCAGCGGGTCTTTTACTTCATACTCCTTGGCATAATGAAGCAGGTTTTTAGTTTTATCTTTTGCCGTAATAATTTTTCCTAACATTTTTGATCCCCCCTTTCATTGATAATTTCTATATTAAATAATTCGTATATTAAAGCAGAAATCTTTACGTTGTCCCGGAAAATATTTTGTATACAATAAGGCCCCCAATTCACCCGGGCCTACGATGCATTGAAATACTAATTAACATAATATGATTTATGCCTAAGTAAAGCAGGAATAAATGCCTTGTAGAAATTAGTACTTAAAAGTATTGCTTTACTATATTGTATTTTAAATATATATCTATTACAACATCAATAATAAGTATTTACGTAAAAACTTTTTCATCAGGCAGGAAATCCTTATCGAAAGTCGAAGAATATATAAAAAAGTAGAATTTTGAAGAACCATTGCCGTTTAAATGACAGGGAGGGAGTTAACATGAAAGAAGAAACAGCTTTAGCAGAGGAGAGGACCGAAAACAAGGCCCTGACCAGAAGGAAATTTATTGTGGGTGCAGGGGCCTTGGCCACAGGAATTCTTGCAGCCGGTATTGCCGGGTGCAGTACTGATACCGGGACACCGGGTACAGATAAGCCGGCGGCTGGCGGCATCGCTCAGGGCGAGGCTGCGGAGCTGCCCTGGACTTATCAGAAACTGGATGTTGAACTGGTTAGGAAAAGGGGATATGAAAACTACTTCAAGGGCGGATGTGACTATGCTGCCGCTTCGGCGCTGCTGACCACCCTGAAGGAGACAGCCGGCGGCCCCTGGGGGTCAATCCCCCTGGGTATGTTCCTTTATGGTGCCGGCGGAGCTTACAGCTGGGGTACTTTATGCGGAGCGCTGAACGGAAGCCTGCAGGTAATGAGCATGGCTGCCGCCCAGCACGAAAAACTGGGGAATGAGTTACTGGGATGGTATACCGAGTTTCCTTTCCCTTCGGACAAACATGAGGCATACTGCAAGGTACCCAAACAGATTACCACTGTGGCCAAGTCGCCCCTGTGCCACGTTTCTGTCAGCACCTGGGCCAATGAGGCAGGGGCCAAAATCAATGAAAAAGAGAAAAAAGACCGCTGTGCAAAACTGAGCGGCGACACGGCCGCAAGAGCGGCAGAACTTTTAAACCAGGCCCTTGAAGGAAAGATTGTACTTGGATATAAGGTGCCGGATGAATATTCCCACTGTATGTCGTGTCACCAGGGACCTGACAGCCTGCTGGATAATGAGCAGGGGAAATTCAACTGTGCTGCTTGTCATGATGACCATACCCAAAAGAAATAAAGAATGGGAAAAGATTAATCCGGCAGCCTGGAAAGACGGCCGGTGGGCAGGGGAGGGAGAAGGTTAATAATGGACAAGGCTAAAAAACTTAAGATTACCGTAATAATCCTGGGTATCCTGGTCATAGCATTTACCGTTGCAGCCGTTGAATACACGTCCCAGACAGGTTTCTGCAACAGTTGTCATGAAATGAATACCGCCTTTGCCGGCTGGGAAAACAATGTGCACCAGGAAATACACTGTTATGGATGCCATACAGATAAGGGTTTGGTGGAAAAAGTCAAAACAAAGGCCAAGGGTCTGAAGGAAGTATATATTCACTTCACCCGGGAAGTTGACATGGACCAGGTCAAGAGCGAGGTTCCGGACAGGCGCTGCATCCAGTGCCATGATTTTTCAGTCAAAAAGAAATTTGAAAATGAGTTTGAAAAAAGGATATATAACTTCCACATACAGCACAAGGAATTAAATTACGGGTGCCTGACCTGCCATGGTGATGCAGGGCATTCCCGGAACACGTTTATAGGTTTTAAAAATGAATCCTGCCGGACATGCCACCTGCCGGAAAAAAAGGGTTAACTTCAGACTCCACCCTTTTTAAGACCGGATCGTGACATAAAAGCCCTTAAACCTGTGCAGCCGGGTTTGGGGCTTTTCGCTTTTGGTTTGAATCAGCCGGTTTTATAAAGGATTTTTTGCCCTAATTGTCGAAAATTGTATACAGTGGCATGAAGCCTGGTTGCAGATAGAATAATAAAGGCTAAATAAACAGGGAGAAACCATGAAAATACCATTTAATATACCTACCCTCACCGGAAACGAAGCAAAGTATGTACTAGAGGCTCTTAATGGCGGCAGCCTGTCCGGAAACGGGGAATTTACCCGTAAATGCCAGGACTGGCTTCAGGACCGGTTCAAGTGCCACAGGGCCTATCTGACCACATCGTGCACCCATGCCCTGGAGATGTGTGCCCTGCTGGCAGATATAAAGCCCGGCGATGAAGTGATTATGCCGTCATATACCTTTGTATCCACGGCTAACGCCTTTGCCCTGCGGGGGGGCCGTATTGTATTTACCGATATCCGGCCGGATACAATGAATATTGATGAGAAGCGGATTGAAGAGGCTGTCACCGGCAGGACCAGGGCCATTGTGCCTGTACATTATGCCGGTGTGGCCTGTGAAATGGACACCATTATGAAAATTGCCGGCAGGTATGACCTGATTGTTATTGAAGATGCCGCCCAGGGTGTAATGGGTACATACAAGGGCAGGCCCCTGGGCACTATAGGGCACTTGGGCTGTTACAGCTTCCATGCGACAAAAAATATTAACTGTGGTGAAGGCGGAGCTTTGATTGTCAATGATGAAAGGTTTGCCGAAAGGGCTGAAATCATATGGGAAAAGGGTACGGACCGGATGAAATTCTTCAGGGGGGAAATTGACCGGTATACCTGGGTTGACCTCGGGTCATCCTATCTGCCCGATGAACTTAATGCGGCTTTCCTGTATGCCCAGCTGGAATCAGCTGAAACTATCAATGAAGACCGTCTGCAAACCTGGGACCTTTATAAAGAAGGTCTGCAGTCATTAGCCGGCCGGGGGGCACTGGAATTACCTTCTGTTCCTCGGGAATGCGGGCATAATGCCGGTGTTTTTTATGTCAAGACAGGTGATATAGAGGAACGTACGGAACTGGTCCGTTACCTGGGAAGGCATGGGGTGGCCAGCGCCTTTCATTTCGTTCCCCTGCACAGCTCCACCGCTGGCAGGCAGTTTGGGCGATTCTGGGGAGATGACTTCTATACCACCGGGGAAAGTGAGCGCCTGCTTAGACTACCCCTGTATTACGGGATGGAAGCCGAAACAGTAAATTACGTGGTTCGCCTGATAAGGAGTTTTTACAGTTGAACAGGAAGAGTGCGGTTATTATCCTGATTATTATTATTCTTTACCCCCTAATGTTTATCAGGCAGGGGCTGGATTTTACCGACACCGGTTTTATGCTGACCAATTACAGCCAGATTTTTAATGACCCTGCCAGTGTCGAATCCAGCTTCCGGCTATGGCTAACCAACATCCTGGGGGGAATCTGGATATATGTTTTCGGGGATTCACTGGGGGTAATCGGATATAGGATTGCCGGGGTACTGCTGGTTTACGCTGCGGTCAGCCTGGCTTATTTGACCCTGAAGCCGTCTGTGGACAGAAACTACCTGCTTCCCGGGCTTTTGCTGGCTGTTGTGTTTATAAACAGGTCTGGGTATACCTTCAACTATAACTCGCTGACCGCTTTTTTCTATGTATTGGCGGCTTTTCTCCTAATAAAAGGCCTTCAGGGCGGCCGGGGCTGCTCCATATTTTTGGCAGCATTTATCCTGGGGATGAATGTGTTTGTCAGGCTGCCCAATATAGTGGGGTTTCTGCTGATTACCGGTGTGTTTTTTGCCGGGTATATTAAAAAGATATCATTCCGGGAGCAGCTGGGACAGGCTGTCATTTTTGCTGCGGGCTTTTTGTCGGCAGCAGGGACCGCCATGACTGCAATGTACCTGATGGGGCATTTGGATGCATATATAAATGCGGTCCGGGGGACATTCCTGATGCTGAACGACCCCGCCGGACATCACCATGGGCTGAGACTGGCAGGGGTTATTACTGACATATGGAAAATGACTTTTTTAAAAACGGGGGCCGTCATTATCTGGCTGGCCGGGCTGATGTCTATCCTTACTATATCTTCCAGGCTGGGCAGCAGGATGATCCAGTACGCTGTGGTGCTGGTGGCAGCTGCCGGTACCCTTAATTATATTGCTGATTTCTATCAAAACTGGTATGGGATGATAACTGTCATGCTGGGGGCGGGGACCATGATACTTATATGGTACATGTTCAGACCCGGCGCCGAAAGGGACAGGCTCAGGATTACCTCGTTTATCTCCCTGGCGGTTGCGTTAATCGTACCGGTTGGATCCAATGATGGTTTTACGAACCTGGTTTACGGAATGTACCTCATGATTCCCCTGGTTTTTGCGTATATCTTCGGTCTTGAAGGAGTAAGGACGGGGATTTCCCGGTTGAGACTGCGCCTGTCAGGGGAAGAACTGAAGTTGGTCAGGATTCTTGGTATCGCGGTATTCCTGGCCTTTACCCTAAAATCTGCATACCACTATACCTACAGGGATTCTCCCCACCGGCCGGAAATGTTATATGGGGTGGAACACCAAAAACTTAGGGGTATACTTACTACAAAGGACCGAGCCCTGGTTGTGGGTGACCTCCTGGAAGCCGTGCCTGCCTACGTCAGTGAAGGGGATTACCTGCTGGCCTATGAACAGGTATCATTGGTATATTTCCTGACAGGGACCAAACCATACCTATACAGTTCCTGGCCGATGTTATACAGCCCTGCCGCATTCAGGCACTACCTGGACAGGGCGCTGGCAGAAAGGCCGGGCCTGCCGGTAATTGTCCGGGCCAGGGGAAATACAGAGGAACCCACCTGGCCCCGAACCCGCGGCCTGCGCCGGGATAAATACCTTTCCGGAGCCAGGAAAATAATGAATGATTTTATAAAGGAAAACAACTATAAAATAGTCTGGGAAAACAGTTTTTTTGAAATACTGCAGCCGCCGGAGAGCGGGGGAAGGTATGAATGCAGATAAAGCTATAAGGGCAGATAAAGACATAACAAATAAAGGCATCAAAACTGGTAACGACATAATAACCGGGTATTCGGTGGTTATCCCGGTCTTTAACGGTGGGAAAACCGTTAAGGAATTGACATTGCGGCTGGAAAGGGTGTTTGAACGGCTCGGTGAGACCTTTGAAATCATCTTCGTTGATGATAACAGCAGTGATAATTCATGGGCTGAACTTGAAGCCCTGGCCGGTAAAGACCAAAGAATAAAAGCGGTCAGGCTGGCCGCGAACTCCGGCCAGCACAGCGCTACTGTCTGTGGCATGTCCTTTGCCGGCGGGCGATGGGTGATAACCATGGATGATGACCTTCAGCATTCTCCGGAAGACATTCCGATACTTATTGAGAGAATGAAAGAGACCGGCTGCAGGGTCATAATAGCCAGACTTGCCGGTAAAAAACACCTCTGGTACAGGAGGTGGGCCAGTCATTTTGTCAGGATTCTGGCCCAGGCAGTGATTAATAAACCACCCGGACTTTATCTTTCCTCCTTCAGGCTCATTGAACGCCAGGTGGTGGGACAAATGCTGGCCCTCAATTATTCCTGTCCTTATGTGCCTGCCCTGATATTCAGGGTCACCGGTGATGCCGCCAATGTGGAAATCCCGCACCGGGAACGCAAATACGGCAGCAGCGCCTATACTGTTCCCAAAATGATTAAACTTGCCGGCCGTTTGTTTTTAAACAATCCCGGTATCCAGAGGCTCGGAATGTGTACCGGGCCCGCCTGTATAATCGCAAAAACCGTGAATCTGGGAGAACCCGGAGGGATAGAATGAGAAAAAAGAGAGTACTCATCCTGGGCGGGGGGCTTCTTCAGGTCCCCCTGATATTAAAAGCCAGGGAAAAGGGGTTTGAAGTCTGCCTGTCTGACTACTACGAAGACCCGCCCGGGAAGAGGTTTTGCCACCATTCGAGCCGGATAAGCACGGTATCCCTGGAGGAAAACCTCATATATGCAGGGGAAATGAACATAGATTACGTATTAACTGCCGGTACAGACCAGCCCGTTTATACGGCCGCCTATGTTTCCGAAAAGCTGGGCCTTGCCCATCCTATAACCGGGGAACAGGGTAAAATGGTGACAAACAAGCAATTTATGAAGGCCCGGATGATGGAGAGGGGTATCCCCACCCCGGACTTCAGGGTCTTCTCAGGGCGTAGTGCCCCAGACATGCAGGATATGAAATACCCTCTTGTGGTAAAACCGGTTGACAGCCAGGGCCAGAGAGGGATATTTGTCCTTGATGGCAGTGAATCAGCCGGTGAGGTGAAGGAAGTCTTTGAACAGGCCGGAAGCCATAGTATAACCGGTTCGGTGATTGTGGAAGAATTTTATTCCGGTGACGAGATTACTGTAAACTGCTGGGTGAAGGATGGTGAGCCCTTTGTTTTAATGACAACTGACCGGCTGCACTTTGATGATACGGTAGTATTGGGTCTCTGTAAACAGCAGCGTTTCCCCTCCAGGGCAGCTGAGGGCCGGGAAAGGGAACTGACCCATTTAACCGGGGAGATCTCTGCCGCCTTCGGGATAGAGGACGGACCGCTGTATATTCAGGCTGTTGCGGGTCCCGAGGGGCTCAAAGTAATTGAGTTTGGCTACCGGGTCGGCGGAGGCTTTGAATCAGAAACTGTGCCCAGGGTTACGGGTATTGATATTCTAGAGCTATATCTTAACCTGGTGACAGAGGGAAAAAATAATTTTAGACCTGAGGAGATAAAGGAAAGGGCCCGGCTGGGGTCAATCTTCTTCATGCTGGCAAAACCCGGACAGGTGACAAAAATCAGGGTGCCCGAAGGGTTTGACCGTTATGGGAAGCTCTTTGTCAAAGAGGGGGCAGAAATAGGGGAAATCTGTAATGCCACCTCAAGGATCGGATGTTTTTCCTGTTATACTGATGACCCTGATGATTACTATAAATTCCTAAGTAACCTGGATTCACACATTGGGATTTATGACCGTGAAAACAGGGATATCCTGATTCATAATATATGGGAGTAATTTAACATGCCATACCTTTTGATTCTGCTGCCCCTGGCAGACCGGAACTGGACCTGCCCCTGTTGCGGTATAGCCTAATAAAAATCAAATAACCGTTGGACGAACGGGGATAGCTTGGTAATTATACCGACGTTAGCCGGTACGTCCCAAGAAGCCCCCACCTCTAAGTGATAGCATAGGTGGTGGGAGTACGTCACGAGGGTTTATCTGGGTATTTATCCTGAAAAAACTGCCTGTATCTTTTGCTTATCCTGTCATGAGCCTGTCTTTTGTTTTGATGCTGCCGGTTTCCCGGTACTTTTTTAATGAAACGGTTACCCCGTATAAGGCTGTTGGCAGCCTGCTTATAGTGGCCGGTGTCATCTGTACCGCTTTGGGCAGCTTAAGGATAAAGCAAGAAGGGCGGGACTGGTGATGAACGCCTATCTCCTGATTATTCTCACCGTAATCCTGACCGCAGCGGGACAGCTCCTGACAAAGCAGGGTTCTGCCCGGCTTGAGTCAGGTTCAGGATTCAGTCAATTGATAAAAACCATGTTTAACCGGCACATACTTCTGGCAGCGGCCCTGACCTTTGCCGCCCCTGCATTTTATATTCTGGCCCTGAAGCAGTTGGAACTCTCAACGGCATTTGCCTTCACCGGGTTTAATTATGTACTGGTAAGCCTGGGAGGAAAGATGTTTTTTAAAGAAAAACTGACCGGGCACCATTACCTGGGCATGTTTCTTGTCTTGTTAGGATTAAGTGTTTTTAATGTTGCGTAAAGGGAGGTTGTGTTATCTTGTCCAAAAAAATAACCGGGTTTCTTCTGGCTGTAGCAGTGATACTGTCTGCTTTCACGGGGGGATGTTCAAATGCCGCTGATGACAGGGAAGGAACCGGCGCCGGAACACCCCCGGCCAGAATCAGGATTGCAATTCAGTATGGCCTTGGATATGCTCCAGTACAGATAATGAAGGAAAAGAAACTGATAGAAAAATACCTGCCCGGGGCACAGGTGGAATGGAAACAGATGGGTGGGGAGTTAATCAGGGAAGCCATGATTTCCGGTGATGTCGACATAGGTTTTACCGGTCAGGCCCCTTTTTGGATTGCCTGGGACAAGGGAGCGGACTGGAAAATAGCCACTGCTCTGGGCACATCTCCCCTGGGGCTGCAAACTTTCAGGGAAGACCTTAACTCCCTGAAGGATTTTACGGTGGAGGATAAGATAGCCACTCCATATTCGGGCAGCATTCAGCATATACTCCTGGCGATGGCGGCGGAACGGGAACTGGGTGACCCTACTGCCATGGACAAAAACATGATTTCCATGCAGCACCCCGATGCTGCTGCAGCCCTTATCAGTGAACGGGCCATTGCCGCCCACTTTACTTCACCGCCATATATTTTTGAGGAACTGGATTCTCCCAATATTAAGCAGATTTTGAACGGGGAGGAAGCCTTTGGGGGGGAATTCGGTTTTCTGGTAGGTTCTGCTACCCGGAGGTTTCACGATGGCAGCCCGATGGCCTATGCCGCATTTGTGTTG
Source organism: Firmicutes bacterium HGW-Firmicutes-14 (assembly GCA_002840275.1). GTDB lineage: Bacteria > Bacillota > Thermincolia > Thermincolales > UBA2595 > W-Firmicutes-14. Next base: position 88,686 of record PHAB01000016.1, on the reverse strand, counting down.
GCCATGGATGAAGCCATCACCTTTATCAATACCAATCCAAGGCAGGCTGCGGAAATCCTGGCCCCTGACTATAAACTGTCGGTGGATAAGGTTGAAAAATACCTGACATGGCCCGGCACCAACTATACCTCAACCCCGTATGGCCTGTTGGGATTTGCCGAATTTATGAAAAAAGCCGGTTATATCAGTAAGGTACCGGAGAGTTATGATGAAATCTGCTGGGAAAATGTCTCAGCAGCCATTGGGAAAAAAGCCGGGGGGACGTCTCCGGCAGATAAGTCGCCCGTGGAAAGGGCCCAGTACCGTGACCTGAAGCAATCTTCTGATTAGGAAAGAGGGTAACCTGGCATGAAAGAGATATTCAGAAAAAGGGTCCTGTTTATATTGCTGCTGGCAGTTGCCTGGGAATCCGCTGCCCGGGCCGGTTTTTTCCCTCCCCTTCTCTTCCCTTCCCTCGGCCGGATTTGGGATAGCCTTAAGGATGGGGTTATGAGTGGTGAACTGGTCGGTAATGCGGTATTTTCCCTTTACCTTATAATCACCGGCCTGGTGATTGCTGTTATTCTGACCGTCTTATTCTCTTCCCTGGCCATGGTATCGAAGAACTTTGATAATTTCCTTGATACCGCGGTTGCGGTAATGAACCCATTGCCGGGAATAGCTCTTCTGCCCCTGGCCATTCTGTGGTTTGGCACAGGCCAGGAATCAATAATCTTTGTTATTGTTCATGCCACATTGTGGCCGATGATCCTGAATACCGTGGCAGGCTTTCGAACGGTACCCGTAATATTCAGGGAGGTGGGGCAGAATGCCGGACTCACAGGCCCCAGGCTGGTGTTTTCGATTATGGTACCGGCCGCCTTCCCTTACCTGCTGACCGGGTTGAAAATAGGGTGGTCAAGGGCCTGGAGGGCGCTGATTGCTGCCGAGATGGTTTTTGGCACAGCGGGAGTCAGCGGCGGACTGGGGTGGTTCATTTATAAACAGAGATATTTAATGGATATCTCAGGGGTATTTGCTGCTTTAATAGTAATAGTTTTAATTGGCATCCTGGTAGAAGACCTGTTTTTCGGAATTATTGAGAAAAAAACCGTCAGGCGCTGGGGAATGATGGTCTGATTAGAGGTGATTAAACATGGCCGGAGTGCTTCAACTGACAGGTATAAACAAAATATTCGATACGGGAAAACAGCATGTCACAGCCCTGGAAAACGTCGATATTGATATTGGGGGAGGAGACCTTTTCTGCATTCTTGGCCCTTCCGGCTGTGGAAAATCTACACTGCTGCGATGTATTGCGGGCTTCGAACACCCTGATTCCGGGGAAATCCTGGTGGACGGCAAGGCTGTGGACAGGCCGGGGCCGGACCGGGTCATGGTTTTCCAGGGGTTTGACCAGCTGCTTCCATGGAAAACAGTCCTGGAAAATGTGGAATATCCACTTAAGGTGAATAAGACTGCTGCTAAAAAGGAACGTCGCGACATATCAATGGAATTTGTCTCACTGGTGGGGCTGGCGGATTTTGCCCATAATTACCCCCATCAGTTGTCAGGAGGAATGAAACAGCGGGTGGCAATTGCCAGGGCGCTGGCCATGAATCCAAAGGTGCTTCTGATGGACGAACCTTTTGCCAGCCTGGATGCCCAGACCCGGACCGCACTGCAGAATGAACTTATCAGCATCTGGGAGCGTTTCCGGACAACTATAGTTTTTATCACCCACAATATCCAGGAAGCTATAATCCTGGGCAGCAGGATAGCTGTCATGAGCAAACAGCCGGGAACCATAAAGGAAATTATAGAAAATAACCTGGATCGGCCCAGATTTGTCGGATACCCGGGTTTTGATGAGAAGTGGAAAGTATTACACGCCCTCCTGGATTTCAATAGATTATCCTAAGATTATCGTAAGATTATCCCAAACAATATTGACTTATATACCCCGAGGGGGTATAATTGTACTAGGAGTAATTGTTATGTTTTTGTTTTAATGAAATAGCATATATGGGAGGGATTAAATTGAATGAACCAAAGAAAGAGTGGCCGTGGCATATTGGGGGTGCATTGCTTGGACTTGTAGTTGTTTTTGCCTTTATTACCGGCCATCCCGTTGGCACATCCACGACCTATGAACGGGCAGCTGGGCACATATTGGAATTCTTTTCCCCTGAATATGTGGCCGGTACAATCCATTATTTTAAAGCAGCCCCGCCTGTGGCTGACTGGCAGGTCATGTTTGTCATCGGGCTGGTGATATCAGGCCTGATTGCCCGGTACCTTGTCGTACGAAATAAGGGTGAGGACATTCCCGGCATGTGGGCGGCCGGATTCGGAAAAAACAAAACAAAGCGGTACCTTCAGACCTTTGCAGGCGGATTCCTGCTGGTATTCGGTTCACGCCTGGCAGGGGGCTGTACCAGCGGCTTGTTTATCAGCGGCGGCAGCCAGCTGGCTATTGCAGCCCTGGTGTTTGCCGGCGCCATGTTTGCCTCGGGAATCATCACAGCAAAGCTTCTTTACCGGGGGAGGGACATATAAATGACTGAATTTATAAGAACAGGGATACCGGCCGGAATCCTGGCCCTGGGGCTGGTTACCGGTGTGGCTTTCGGGTTTGTGATATTTAAATCGGGGGCTTCCCGTTATGAGAACATATTGAAAATGCTGCTTTTGAAGGATTTTACCATACTGAAATTTATGATGACTGCCGTTATGGTGGCTTCGGTGGGGATTTTCCTTTTTGACAGTGTTATCTATATTGCTCCGGTCCAACTGGTAAGGCTTGTGGCCGGTGGCTTGATATTCGGAGTCGGCTTTGCCCTGGCCGGTTACTGCCCGGGTACCGTCATGGTTGCCCTGGGCGAGGGTAAGAGGGACGCGGTTTACGGTGTCATGGGCGGCATCCTGGCAGCGGCGGTTTTTGCCCATTTATATCCCGTGCTGGAAAAACCGTTGATAAACCCGCTCAATTACGGGGCACTGACTATTGGCAGCCTGCTGGGAAGTAACCTGATAGGATTGATTGTCCTGCTGGTTGTTTTCGGAGGAGCAACGGTTGTGCTGCAAAAGATTAAATAGAACTTATAACTTTTAAATATGTTTAAAGGATTAAAATAAGCGCCCTCTGCATTAACGTTTTGGCTAAGCAGAGGGCTGACTTTTTCATGTCTTGACCATAAATTGGAAGAGCGGATGTGTTCCACCGTATCTTTATCTGCAGGTTAATTTGTTTGACGTGTCGAATAATATTCTGAAAAGAGGCCTAAAGGGAGATAACCTTGTCTGCCCCGGCCATCTTTTCATATATGGTATACATATTACTAACCTGTCCCACACAGAGTTTTTCCTTTATTTTGAAATAATCCAGGCAGGTGCCGCAGGACAGTATCTCAACTCCGCGTTCCTGCAGGTTAAGAAGGTGCTCAAGGACGGGTGATTCTTCACAGGTCAGGTATACTCCGCTGTTTACAAACAAAATGGTCAGGGGGAGGTCTTCGCTTTCCACCAGGGTGAACATGAAGCTTTTCATCAGTATTGCCCCTAATTCAGAACTGCCCTGCCCCATTTCTGAAGAAGATATAAATATTACGGATTTTCCGGACTTCTGTTCTTCCAGGCCTAAGCCCTTGTCTCTTTTGGTAATTTGAATGAAATATTCACTGCCTCTCTGTTCAACGTCAACTTCACACCGCATGCTGTTAGCAAGGGCTATCACATTTTCTTTGGCCGCATCATTGTCTACAATAGTGGTAACTGCTCCCTCTTCAAGCAATTCAAGGATTTTTTTCGTATTAATAACCGGCATCGGGCATGCCATTCCCCGGGCGTCAACAATTTTTGATTCCAACACTGATCACTCCTGACTTTAATTTTTGAATTTATTTCCGATGCAACCCACGATTATTGGCTAATTTTCCTTAGTTTGTTACCTGTTAAAATTATAATACAATGAAACCGGGTAAACCAATAAAAAAAATTTATTGGTAAAGAACGGAAATTCATGGGAACAAAAAGGGGTGCCGGCGCGTCTAATTACTTAGGGAGCCTTATATGGTCTAATTTTTATGCAATTATTTGGGGAGAAGGTGAGAGCAATGGTTTTCAAAGGGAAAGGTACGGCCGCCCTGGTTTTGGCGGGCCTTCTTATTTTTCTCCTGGCTGCCGGAGCGGCGGCTGAACCTGAAGAGAAGAAGGAGGAACCGGTAACTGTAAAAGTTGAGAGCGCTTACGGCTACCATGCAAAACAGGGGGCATGGGTTCCACTGAGGATTGAGGTGGCCAACAAGGGGCCGGACATCAGGGGTAAGCTTAGAGTTGTATACGGCAACCGGGAACAGTACCTGGTGGATTACATAACTGAGGCCGTGGTTGCCAAGGGAACCACAAAGAAATTTAATCTGGACATACCTGTCAATGATTATATGGGGAGCCTGAAGGTCGAACTTGTTTCCGGAAGCAAGGTACTGGCCTCCGGCAGGATAAACATGAATTTCCACCGTACCGACCAGCCCATTGTCGGTATCCTGGACAGGCCTTTTGACGAATTTCGGGCCCTGGCCGGGATCAGGCTGCCAAACGGCACTTCACCTACCATGGTAACACTGAAGAAGGAGGACTTCCCCGAAAAAGGGGAGATGCTGTCCTTTTTTGATGTCCTGGTAATTAATGATATCAACCCTGAATTAAATAAGGAACAGGGGGAAGCCCTGTTACACTGGGTTAACCGTGGCGGAATACTGGTCATAGGCGGGGGAGCAGGCTGGCATAAGGTTTTGCCCAACCTGCCGGAGGAGTTGAGAGCAGCAGAGGTTTCTACGGTGGATACCAGGAACCTGGGGGGGCTGGCAGGCCTGCCGGGGCAGACGGCCGGTCCTGCCGGGGATGTCCGGGTGGCCCTGGTGAGCAAAGCTTACGGCAGCAGCCTGTATACCCAGGCAGGTATCCCCCTGGTGGTTGAGAAGGTTCTCGGCAGCGGCAAGGTGGATTTCCTGGCTTTTGACCCGGCCATGGAACCTATGGCCGGGTGGAGCGGGACAGGGGTTCTGCTCCAGGACCTGCTTTTTACCGGGAATACATCTCTGAAACTCCTGTCTTCACCGGGGTCTGCCGTATTCAAAGGGATGCCGGGCAGCCGGAATCCCTGGGCCTTAACAGAGGCTCTGAATACGATTCCGGCTATGAAACTGCCTTCATTGAAGGGTATCGCCGCAATCCTGGGGGTCTACATCCTGGTAGTGGGTGTAATCAGTTACCTGGTTCTGAAAAAGTTCGACAAACGGGAATGGGCCTGGTTTGCGGCCCCGGCCCTGGCAGTATTGTTTGTAGCCGTTATTTATACGGCTTCTTTCCGGGAACGGTTAAGTGATGTGGTCACCCATCAGATAAATGTCGTCGATGTTAACCCCAACAATACTCTGGCCCAGGTTACTACTACCACAGGCGTTTTTGCTCCCAGCCAAAATAGGTATGAAATAGAACTGGAAGGCCGGCACATGGTTAATGCCCTGCCTACCTTTGGTGATGTGAGGTCCTATGTGCCGGGGCAGCATCAGGAGGCCCGGATAATTGTGGAAGAGGGGCAGGGGCGGACCCGCATAGAGCTCCTTGACATGCAGGCCTGGCTGATGAGGGGTTTCACCACTCTTGGGGAGACCTCCCTGAAAGGGACAATCACCGGGGAACTGACAGTCAAAGATAAGAAGAAATGGGTTGCCGTAATTCAAAATAACACTGAATATGAATTCACCGATGGCCTGGTATTGTCGTCTTTTGGATATAAGAAGACCGGAGTATTGAAACCCGGTGACAGGATGGAGATTGAAATACCGGTTAATTCAGGTACCGGTTTGGGAGGGCCGCCTTTATATTACCAGGCCTATAACCCGGGTTTCAACTGGCAGGGTGTGGGAAGGCCGCCCCGGCCAAACCAGAAGGACATGCTGCGTAACCAGGTTCTGGAAGCCGTTATGAACTATGAGGGCGGCCCAAATACCGGAAACCAGCCGCTTTTCCTGGCCTGGTCCGAACAGCCTGTCCAGGGCGCCCTGAAGCTGCCGGACAGAAGTGCAAAACAGTTTTTTACCACTCTCTTTAAAGTTTCCCTCACACTGAAGATTGACAAAGATAACATGAACATCCCCCCGGGAATCATAAACGGAATACTGACTGATTCCAATAACATTGGATTTGGGCCGCCGGGGGTCATATTTATGCAGCCTAATTCAGAAGCCTTTTACCAGATTGATATTCCTGAAGGGAAATTTGATAAATTAAATCTGCACCTGATGGCCCAGGGGGGTAACCCCGGCTTATGGGAAACAGCCCTGTATAACTGGAAGACCAAGGCCTGGGATGAGGTAAAGTTCAAAACCGGGGATATTGAAATCAAAGACCGTGACCTGTATGTGAACCAAAACAGGCAGGTCAGGTTCAGGCTTAAGGTTAACCAGGGCGGTTTTGAGGTCCAGGGTGTGAGTATCTCCACAAGCAGTGAAGGTGGTGGCGGGCAATGATCAGGGTTGAGGGGCTGAAAAAACAGTATGGAAAAATGGAAGCCCTGAAAGGGATAAGTTTTGAAATAAATGAAGAGAGTATTTTTGGTTTTGTGGGTCCCAACGGGGCCGGGAAAACAACGGCCCTGAAGATCCTGGCCACCCTGATGGTACCGACGGAAGGCCGGGCCTTTATTGACGGGATTGATGTTCTCAAAGACCCCAAAAAAGTCCGCCGTCTAATCGGGTATATGCCTGATTTCTTCGGGGTTTATGACCGGCTCAAAGTGACTGAATACCTGGATTTTTATGGTTCCTGTTACAGGATACCTGCTGCCGCCCGCCGGGGAATCATTTCTGACCTGCTGGAACTGGTGGATTTAAGCCACAAGGCTGATGATTATGTGGACTCCCTTTCCAGGGGCATGAAACAGCGCCTGTGCCTGGCCCGGTGCCTTGTCCACGACCCGAAGGTGCTGATCCTGGATGAACCTGCTTCCGGGCTTGACCCCAGGGCCAGGGTGGAAATGAGGGAACTGCTCAGGGAACTCAAAAAGATGGGTAAAACCATCATTATTTCTTCACATATCCTGCCGGAACTGGCGGAACTGTGTGCCGAGGTGGGGATTATTGAAGCAGGGGAACTGGCTGCCGTAGGCAGTGTGGATTTCATCACATCCCAGCTGAGCCAGGATAAATTGATCCAGGTGAAGGTACAATCCGGAACCGGGGAGGCTTCCCGGGTCCTCCGGGAGCACCCGGGGGTGGCTGCGGTCAATGAAACCGCCGACGGAGTGCTTCAGGTCAGTTTTTCCGGTGATACCACCGCCCAGCAGGAGCTTCTCCGCACTCTGGTCCTGGCGGGTATTCCGGTCCTGTCTTTTGCGGAAACCGGTAATAACCTGGAGAACCTGTTTATGAGGATTACCAAGGGGGTGGTGCAGTGATTAAGAACCCGGTTTTAATGAAGGAATTAAGAGACAGGGTCAGAACATGGCGTTCACCCTTCCTGATAACTTTTTACCTGGGAATCCTGGTCATTATAGGAGGGTTTTTCCTCTATGAACGGACTATGTACGGGTATGCAGGGCCGCGGGCCCTGCGGATGGGAATGGAGATATTCAACCTGATGGCTGTCCTGCAGCTGCTGTTGATAGGATTTCTCACCCCGGGGATGACAGCCGGGGTTATCAGCGGGGAGCGGGAGAGACAGACCCTGCCCCTGTTGATGATTACCAGGATGTCTCCCCTTTCAGTCACAGTTGGCAAACTGCTGTCAGCTATCAGTTATATCCTGCTTTTGGTAGTGCTATCCCTGCCTCTTTACAGTATCGTTTTCTTCTTTGGGAATATATCGATGCGGGAATTTTTGCAGGCTGCGGGCATTTACCTGGTTACCACGCTTACACTGGGCAGTATAGGCATTTTTTTCTCTTCTTTCTTCAGGCGCACAACTGTGGCAGTTGTATTCAGTTACGGGATAACTTTTTTCCTGTTTGCCGGTACATTTTTTGTCGCCCAGATGATAAGACAGATACAGCAGTATGCCAGTTATGCCCAGGGGCCTGTGGATGTACCGTTTATAATCTACTTCAACCCCCTGGTAGCGCTCGGGTCCGGTCTCCCCATGGGCCAGAATTTCCTGCCTTTCCCGGGCGGCATGTTTCCGATTAAGGCCCTGGCGCCGTGGCAGGTAAACCTGCTCCTGGATGCTGTGATAATTATTGTTGCTGTGGGGCTTGCCACATGGTTAATTCACCCGCTGAGGGCAGGTACCAGAAAGAAGGGATAATAATGCCGGCAGACAACACAGGTGGAAAGTATATGCGGGCAGACAACACAGGTGGAAGGGAACTGAAAGAAGCATTGTTACCTGTATTAGGACATATTACCCGGCAGCACTACCTTTTCTGGCTGCTTAAAGGACTTCCGGCCGGGTTGGGCGCAGTGGCGGCAGTCCTTGCGGCCGCCAGGTTTGCCCCTGTCCCTGACAGCAATGCCTGGGCAGTGACAGCAGGCCTTCTTGTCCTTGCCCTGGTCATGGCCCGGTCGTGGTACAAAAGGCCGGGCATCTGGGAGGCAGCCCTGGCAGCTGACAGAACCGGGCTCAAAGAGAGAGCGGCTACCGCATGGCAGCTGCGGGATTCCCGGGACCCCCTGGCCCTCTGCCAGAGGGAAGATGCCCTGAATCACCTGGGGAAGCTTGATCCCAGGCAGTTGAAACCCTGGCAGTTGAACCCCCGGCTGGTACCTGCCAGGCAGCTGGGAGCCGCGGCTGTTCTTGCTCTTGTAGCCGTCGCGCTGATTCTGTGGCCAAATCCTATGGATGATGTGGCCCGGGTGAGAAAAGCACAGAAACTGGCCCTGGAAGAGACGCGTAAGGAGATTAAGCAGGCGAAAAACCTGGTGGCTGAGGAAAAAGGCCTTAGTGAAGAAGTGCGGAAAGAACTGGACAGGGAACTGGAAAAGATCCTTAAGGAACTGTCAGGGGTTAAGACTCCTGAAGAGGGGGCCCGGATAATGGCCAGGGCGGAAAATGAGCTGGCAGAGAAGCTGTCTCCCGAAGACCGGGAGGAAAGGCTGGCCCGGATTGCAGCCCTTCTGCAGCAGGATCCCCTGACCCGTAAAGCCGGGGAAGCCCTGGATAAGGGAGATATGGCGGAATTCCGGAAAAATATGGACCAGCTCAGGGACCGGATAGAGGAACTCAGTGATGATGAACGGCAGAAGCTGGCGGGACTTATGGAGGAATCGGCCCGGGTGATGAAGGACCAGGGTGAGACCAGGTTGGCTGAAGCCCTGCGGGGCGCCGCGGAGAAAGTCAGGGCCGGCGGGGCCGAAGGCCGGGCCGGGATAGATGAAGCCGCCCGGGAACTGTCAGGAGAGATGGCGGCATCATCTGCGGCAAACCGCCTGGCCGGGAACCTCCAGGCGGCCCTGGGACGGGGCAAGGGCAGGATGCTGGCAGCAGCCGGCCAGGGCGGGTCAGGCTCGACCGCCATGGCGGGCGGCGCCGGAGGCAGTGACGGCTCAGGCAGTGACGGCACCGGAGGTAGCAGCGGTACCGGCGGCAGCAGCGGTACAAGTGGCAGCAATGGTAACGGAGGCAGCGGTGCCAGCGGGACCAGCGGTTCAGGTGGCAGCACGGGTTCCGGGGCCGGTGGCAGCGGCAGCGGAAGCGGCAATGCAAGCGGCAATGGAAGCGGCAGTGGAAGCGGCGGGAGTGGAAGCGGTGGTAGTGGAAGCGGTAGCGGTGGCGGGGCGGGTACCGGCAGTACCAACAGGGACGGCGGGACCTTTGGCGCCGGGGGACCGGGCTCCGGGAGCGGCGCCGGTGATGCTCCTGACAGTGAGGGAAGGTATGAAAGGATTTATGTGCCTACCAGGCTGGGAGACGGCGGGGAACAGAGCCGTGTTTCTGGAACCACGGGCAGTTCTGGAGAATCAACCCAGGTTGACCTGGATAATTCGCCGGTTGAGGGAGGCAGCCTCCTGCCTTATAACGATGTACTGGCGGAATACAGTTCTGAAGGCCTGGAAAGCATGGATAAACAATATGTCCCGGATAATTTGAAGGATATGGTCAGGGATTATTTCGTCGGACTGGCCGAATAGCGGGCAAATAATCAGTGGAGGTATATTTATGGACCCTTTGAAACAAGGGGAAGCCCAGGTGGCAGATGTGGTGGAAAAAATACAGGGCATCGAAAAAGAGATTGCCAAGGTGATGGTCGGACAGCGGGACGTAATCAGGCAGGTCCTGTTATGCCTGATAGCCGGGGGACATGCCCTCCTGGAGGGAGTACCCGGATTGGGTAAAACCCTGTTGGTCCGGACGCTGGGCCGGGTTTTGGGCCTTAAATTTGTCAGGATCCAGTTTACACCTGACCTGATGCCGGCTGATATCGTGGGGACCAATATAATGACCGAAACAGCAGAGGGCAGGGCCTTCCGGTTTCAGCCGGGACCTGTTTTTGCTAACCTGGTGCTGGCTGATGAAATAAACCGGGCTACTCCCAAGACCCAGAGCGCCCTTCTGGAGGCTATGCAGGAGCGGACCGTCTCGGTTGCCGGAGTTACCAGGCCGTTGCCTGCCCCGTTTTTTGTCCTGGCCACCCAAAACCCTTTGGAGATGGAAGGCACCTATCCCCTGCCGGAAGCCCAGCTGGACCGTTTCCTCTTCAAAATAGCGGTCATGTTTCCGGAAGCTGAAGAGCTGAAACAGATATTGCTCAGGACAACCGTTGACCCTGCTCAGGAGATGGAAACGGTGACAGATGACCAGGGCCTGTCCGGGCTTATCAGGGCGGCTGTGAGTGTGCCGGTGGCCGATCATGTGGCAGATTATATAATACGGATTATCATGGCCACTCATCCGGAAAACAGTGATGCACCGGAGCGGGTAAAGAAATATGTCAGCTGCGGGGCCAGCCCCAGGGGGGCCCAGGCTATCCTGACAACGGCAAGGATCAGGGCGCTTCTTGAAGGGCGATTCAACGTGGCTTTTGAAGATGTGGACGCTGTTGCTCTGCCTGCCTTAAGACACAGGTTTTTCATTAATTTTGAGGGAGAGGCTGAAGGGGTTTCCACCGACATCCTGATTAATGAACTGCTTGATTCAATCCCCAAGGCCAAGGGAGTGAGGTAGTTGGAAAACCTGCTTTTTGACAGGGATTTTCTCAGAAAACTGGAACAGATGGCCTTTTTGATGAAAAAATCCATGGCCGGACGGTATTCAGGGCAGCACCGTTCCCCCAGGAAAGGCCAGTCGGTGGAATTCGCCGATTACCGTTCCTATGTCCAGGGGGATGACTGGCGGCAGGTGGACTGGAATGCCTATGCCAGGCTGGAGAGACTTTTTGTCAAACTGTTTATGGAAGAACAGGACCTAGCCCTGTATCTGCTGATTGATACCAGCGGCTCCATGGGCTGGAGGGACGGTGCCAAGCTCAGGCTGGCCAAACAGCTGGCCGGGTCCCTTGCCTACCTGGCCCTGGTAAATACGGAGCAGGTCAGTGCGGCTGCCCTCGGTCCGGGTCTTACAGGCTATCTGCCCCTGCAGCGGGGTAAAGCGGCTGTCGGCCGGGTCTGGCGTTTTCTTGAACAATTGGACGGAGCAGGGGATACCGACCTGAATGCCTCACTGAGACAGGCCGGCAGGATCATCAAACGGCCCGGCATAGCGGTCCTTATATCTGACTTCTTAAGCCCCTCAGGCTATCATGAGGGGTTGAAATACCTGCAGCACCTGGGGCAGCAGGTGGTGGTTTTACATATCCTGGCCGCCGGGGAACGGGAACCTGAGCTGATGGGCAATTTCCGGCTGGTGGACTGTGAAAACGGCGAGGCCAGGGAAGTGAGCATTACTCCCATGCTGCTGCAGGCATACCGTGACAGGTTCAGGGAATTCGTTAACGAACTCAGGCGTTTTTGCCTGAACAGAGAAATTGCGTACCATACCATAGGTGCGGAAGAGAACCCGGAAGATATCGTTTTAAGATCCCTGCGCAGTATAGGGGTGCTGGGATAGTGCCCTGATGAGGAGGGTGCCTGTCCGGCAGTGCTGACCTGTTTTTTCGAGTCAATATAATTGCTGGTAAAATCATGTGCTTATAAGGGTTGATATATACAAAAGAAATTGCCTTTGGTTCCATTGGTGCGCCACTTGGCGAAAACACTGATGGAGCCTGCGGCGGAGGCACGGATGCCGGAGCCGCCCAGCGACAGGAGGTCGCTTGGGCGGGTAAAACCGGAGGCGGAATCAGTGATTTTGCCTTAGAGGCGCACAAGGGAACCAAGAGTAATTCCGTTGTATATATCAACCCTTATAAATACTGTTTTATCCGACGGAGGTTTTGTATGCAGTTCTTGGCTTCTTCATCTGCGATTTTTGCACTTATAATTCCTGTTATAATATTGTTTTATCTCCTGCGGCAGAAGAGGGAAGAGGAGCTGGTCAGCAGCACCCTCCTGTGGCAGAAGGTCCTGGCGGACAGCATCTCCCAGACTCCTTGGCAGAAACTGAGAAGGAACCTGCTGATGTTCCTGCAGCTTTTGCTGGCGGCTTTACTGGTCCTGGCCCTGATGCGCCCGTACCTGGTAAGAATGCAGGAACCCGGCCGGGACCTGCTTGTTTTGCTGGACACTTCGGCCAGCATGGGCACTGTAGAGGAAGGGAAAACCCGGCTGGACCTGGCCAAGGCTGAAATCCTTGAACTTGTGGAGGGACAGAAGCCTGGGACAAGATTTTCCGTAATTGCGGTGGGTCAGGTCCCGGAAGTCCTGGTCAACCAGGCCGATAATCCGGCGGATGCCGCTTCCCGCCTAAAAAAGGTTGAACCGGGTCTTTATGGGGCAAACCTGGAGCCTGCCCTGTCCCTGGTAACTGCCCTGCTGCAAAAAGGAAACAGGACCAGGGTGGTTTTTTTCAGTGACGGCGGGGCCATTGTACCGGAAGAACCTGTTTCGGTCCCGGATTTTGAGTATGTAAAGGTTGGCAGCAGGGATGATAACCTGGCCGTCGGGACCTTTGCCCTCAGGGACGGACCCGAAGGTTTGCTGGCCCTGACCAGGATAGACAATTTCGGTTCCCGGGAGACTGAAGCCACCGTGAATTTCTTTTCAGGGGGCAAACTCCTCGATATCCAGTCTGCCGGGGTTGAACCGGGCGGATCAGCCCACCTGTTCTGGCAGGTCCCCGGAGGTACCCCGTTCCTTGAGGTAAGACTGGAAACGGATGACGGGCTGGCGGAAGACAACAATGCATGGCTCGTCCCCCGCCAGGGGAGACAGGCCAAGGTGCTGCTGGTGACCAAAGGGAACATATTCCTTGAACAGGTTCTGAAACTGAACCCCTCATTGGAAGTTCACAAGGTTGGCCCGGGAGATTACTCTGGGGTTCAGGAGGAATACAGTTTATATATCTTCGACGGTTTTTGGCCTGATAAAACCCCCCGGGGCCAGCTTCTGGTGATAAATCCTCCCTCTTCCAGCGGACTCCTGGAATCAGGGGAGGAAAAGGACACAGGCCAGCTGGAAGCCGTTCAGGGCCATGCCCTTCTCCAGTATGTTTCCTGGGCTGATGTGCATATTGCAGCCGGTAAAGGATTAATAAGCAAGGGAGGGTGGCAGCCATTGCTCACATCGGGTGGCAGGCCGCTGATCACAGCAGGCAGGGTCGGTCAGTCCAGGACTGCGGTTTTTGGTTTTGACCTGCATAACTCAGACCTGCCGCTCAGGCCGGCCTTCCCAATTCTCATTCAAAATATGCTGGACTGGCTTGTTCCCTCAGGCGCTGTCAGGGAGTCTCAGGTTAACGCCGGGAGCAGCGTGGAGCTGGCTGTGGGACCCCAGACCAAAGAAGTGTTTATGACGACACCTGACGGAAGCCGCGTGCAGCTGGCCCCCCCTTTCCCGGTGAAGAATATCACCAAAACGTGGGACACCGGCCTGTATAAAATAGAACAACTGACAGGGGACGGAAAACAGGAGGATTACCTGGCAGTTAATTTCTTTTCCCCCACCGAGTCACAGGTAAAACCTTTGGATCACCTGAAGGTTGGCAGCCGTGACGCGGCAGCCCCGGCCAAGGTCAGGGGTAATCTGGAATTATGGCCCTGGCTGGTTTTAGCGGTATTATTACTTTTGTCCCTGGAATGGTGGGTGTATCTGTGTGGGCATTAATTTCACCAATCCCTGGTACTTATTCTTATTCATGCTAATTCCATATTTCGCCTTCCTGTGGCTGCGCAGCCCAAAGGCTTTCCGCCCCTGGCAGCAAAAACTGTTTCTGGGTTTAAGGGTTCTGCTGGCGGCGCTTTTGATGTTGTCCCTGGCGGGACTGGAGCTTACCTTCCGGCACAGGGAGAGGACTGTCGTTTATGTGGCTGACCTTTCGTCTTCTATGTCGGAGAAAGCAGGAGAGGCTGCCAAATGGATAAACCGGTCGCTGGCCGGCCTGTCTCCTGAAGTTGCGGCCGGGGTAGTCAGCCTGGGTGAGAAGGCCATGGTAGAATACCCGGTCATCCAGCGGCCCGATTTTGGGGGCTTCCAGGCGGTGGTGGGACAGAACCATACCGATCTGGCCGCAGGCCTGCGTCTGGCCCAGGCCATGCTGCCAGAAGACAAAGGCAGGCAGATTGTCCTGATTACAGACGGCAAGCAGACAACAGGTGATGCCGTGGAACAGGCAGCGCTCCTCAGCGGACAGGGTATACGGCTGGATGTCCTGCCGGTGAAAACAGGCGGGGGGCCGGAAGCCCTGGTTAAGTCGGTGGATATGCCTGCCCACCTGCGGGAAGGCGAGTACTTTGATTTGGTTGTAAACATTGAGAGTACGGTTTCGACCCGGGGAATAGTGAGGATAACGGCTGACAACAGGCTGCTCCGGGAAGAGGCTGTTAAGATTTCCAAGGGGGATAACAGTCTGGTCTGGTCTGTGAGGGTTGAAAAACCGGGCCTGCATACATATAAGGCAGAACTCATCCCCGAACAGGATACCCGCAGTGAAAATAACATCGGGGCCGCTGTGACGGAAGTGGCGGGAATCCCCCGCATCCTCCTGGTTGAGGGACAGCCGGGGGATGGCCGGTTCCTGGGGCAGGCTATCGGGTCTACCGGGATGCAGGTTGAAACAATGAATACTGCCATGATGCCCCGGAGCCTGTCCGGTATGGCCGGGTATTCTTCCATTGTATTGATAAACGTTCCGGCTATGGAACTGCCTGACTCAACCATGAGGGACCTGGAGATATATGTCCGGGATTTGGGCCGGGGCCTGATCATGGTGGGCGGTGAAGACAGTTTTGGCCTGGGAGGTTATTTCAAAACCCCGGTGGAGAAGGCGCTGCCGGTACATATGGATATCAGGGGCAAGGGGGAGGTCCCCAGTGTGGGTCTGGCTGTTGTCATAGACAAGTCCGGCAGTATGGACGGGGACAATTACGGTATACCAAAAATGGAGCTGGCCAAGGAAGCTGCCGTCAGGGCGTTGGAAATACTGGAGGACAAGGACTGGCTGGGGGTAGTTGCCTTTGACAGCAATTATAAATGGGTTATCGAAACCGGGCCGCTCAAGGATAAGGAAGCAGCCCGGGACAATATAGGGTCCATCCGGGCGGGCGGCGGGACCAATATATTCCCGGCCCTGCAGGCGGCTTACCAGTCCCTGGTGGATGCAGAGGTCAAGGTTAAACACATCATCCTGCTGACTGACGGGCAGTCCGCTTACGGTGGGAATTATGAGGAGCTCTTGTCCCAGATGAACGGGGACAAAGTGACCCTGTCAACAATCGCGGTGGGAAGTGATTCCGATACCCGTCTTCTTTCTGCCCTGGCAGAGGGGGGAAAAGGGAGGTACTACTACACCGACGATTTTGAGAGCATCCCGAAGATCTTTACTAAGGAAACTATAATAGCCACCAGGAGTTACCTGGTCCAGGAACCCTTTATTCCTACGGTAACGGCCGGTACCGGTCTTTTTCCGGCGGGTGAGGGGTTACCCCCCCTCTTCGGATATGTAGCGGCTTCTGCCAAAGGTACAGCGGAAACCATCCTGGTCAGTCACAAGGGAGACCCTGTTCTGGCCCGGTGGCATTACGGGCTGGGCCGGGCAGCTGCCTGGACCAGTGATGCACAGGGCCGCTGGGCCGGCGAATGGGTTAAGTGGAGCGGGTTTCCCCAGTTCTGGGGGAAACTGGCCAGCTGGACCCTTCCCGCGGAAGCGGAAGGGGATATGGTTGTAACTACAGGCTACCGGAACGGGGAAGGACTGGTCAGTGTGGATATTCCCGGTGAACGCCGGCAGGTCCATGATATGCTGGCCAGGGTGGCAGCCCCTGATGGGAGCAGTTTTGAGATAAGCCTGCCGGCAGAGGCTCCCGGCCAGTATTCAGGGAAGTTTCCCCTGAAAGACCCGGGCGCTTATCTTGTCCAGGTTGTCGAACGGGCCGGCCGGGGCTATGCCAGGCAGAAGACAGCCGGGCTGGTCCTGCCTTATTCACCGGAATACCTGCTTCAGCCGGAACAGCAGGAATTTTTGGCCCGTTTGGCAGCAGCCGGCGGTGGACAGATCCTTGATCCAGAAGAAGATGTCTCCCGGGTTGGCAGGCTGCCGCTGCCGGCCGTATGGGGAAGGACAGCCCTGTGGCCGCGTCTGCTGGCCCTGGCTGCCCTGCTGGTCCCGGTAGATATCGCGGCCCGGCGTTTTAACTGGCATTTCAGGTGGGCTGTCCGGCTGTGGAGGCGCCTGGCAGACCGGCTGGCCCGTAACCGGGCCAAAGTTGAAGCAGGACAGGGAGACCTGGTGAAGGTTATGCAGCAACAGAAACTGGAGCGGGAGAGGCTATACCGGCCTGACGATAAAAGAGGGGACCCCCAAACCGGACAAACCAAAACCGGGCATGAGGCCGGGACCTTCGTCAATCCGGCAACACCAAAACAGGTGAAACAGCCGACCACGGCAAAATCTTCAGATGATAAACAGACTGCCGGGGAGAGGCAGGAGGACGAAGGTTTTACATCCAGGCTGCTTGCTGCCAAGAAACGCCGGGATGAGCTGGATGAGAAATAAGGCGGAAACAGCTTTTGATTATTTTGACAAAAAGGTAAAAAACATTATATAATTGTCGCATAAATTTGTTATCAGCGGCAATTACTGACAGCGGTAAATGAGGTTACGGACAGAGAGGGATAATCAATGAATGATTCCAGTCCCAGTCCCAAAGCACAGCCACAGGGATCAATTCATGAACGGCTTACCCGCGGCAGGAGGAGACAGATTCTGCTTACTGTGGCCATAGGCACCTTCATGGCGCCTTTGGATTCAAGTGTGGTCAATATCGCCCTGCCCACCATCGGGGCACATTTCGATGCTACTCTTGCAGTGGTGGAGTGGGTTATCATGGCATACCTGCTGATGATCAGCAGCCTTCTGCTGATTTTTGGCCGCCTTGGGGACCTTTATGGGCATAAAAAAATATATATCAGCGGATTTGTTGTTTTTACCATCGGTTCACTCATGTGTGCATTAGCGCCTTCCATTACCCTGCTTATTTTATTTCGGGGCTTCCAGGCCATCGGTGCAGGAATGCTTATGGCCATGGGGCCGGCCATTATCACCGATGTGGCCCCGCCCAGTGAACGGGGCAAATTTTTGGGGGTTATTGCGGTCTCTGTTTCCATTGCCCTGACCGCAGGACCTGTTGTGGGAGGGTTGCTGACCGACCATTTTGGCTGGCCGAGCATTTTCTTTATTAATATTCCTATAGGCATTTTGGTTTCAATACTTGCTTACAGGGTGCTGCCGGATTCGGGGGGCAGGCAGGCACAGCCCTTTGACCTCAAAGGGGCCGTTACTGCATTCCTGGCCCTGGCCTTCATTTTAATACCTCTGAGCTATACGGAAAAGCTGGGTTGGAAAAATCCTTATATTCTTGGCGCTCTGGCAGCCGGATTAGGTTTACTCCTCTTCTTCATATACCTGGAAAGCAGGATTAGACACCCCATGGTAGACCTGACTCTGTTTAGAAACCGTCTTTTTTCTATGGGAAACCTGTCGGCGCTTTTAAATTATATGGCCATGTTTTCGGTTATCCTGATAATGCCTTTCTATCTTCAGCAGCTCAGGGAATTGTCACCGTCCCAGGCCGGACTGTTTTTAATTCCCACACCCCTGACGACAATGATTATAGCCCCTTTGAGCGGGGCTGTTTCTGACCGGGTTGACACCCGGTACATCAGTTCCCTGGGTATGGCTGTTACCACCCTGGGATTATGGCTGCTAAGCGGTCTTAAGGCCGATTCTCCGGTTTCAATGATTGTGGCTTCCATGGTAGTGGTCGGGATAGGATCAGGTATGTTCCAGACCCCCAACAACAGCGCTATTATGGGAGCGGTACCGGTCAACAGGCGCGGGATTGCTTCAGGTATGCTGGCCATAATGCGCAACCTTGGTATGGTATTAGGGGTGGCTGTATCAGGAGCGATTTTTAGCAGCCGGAGGGCTTACCTGACAGAACTTTTTGCCTCCCAGGGACTGGCAGGCCTCGAACTGAAGTCCCAGGCTTTCACCGGGGCCATGAATATAACTTTCATGGCAGGGGTGGTAATCGCCGGTATTGGCATCGTGACATCCCTGATCCGGGGCTGTGCGGCAGCGAAATAGGCCGAGTTACTGAACAGGGTTAGGATATTTTATGGGAACTAATACCATCAAATCTGCATTTTAACCCCCAAAAACCGCAATATAACCCATCGGTGGAGAAATATGTCAGCAGATATGATAAAATTTAGATAACATTCAATTAAATAGAATTCAAATTCCCGAAAAGGCAAACCCGCCGAAAGGCGGGGGCGCAAAGCCACGGGCCTAAAGTTAGTAGGCAGTTGGCAGTATATAGTAGGCAGTTTTGAAGCCGATATCCCGGCAATGAGACTGCCAACTGCTAACTGATAACTACCTACTGATCACGGTCGCCGGGCTGCCGAAGCAGAATTTGGAACTATTAATTAAAAGATGTTTGTCTCACTCGGGACAGGCATCTTTTTAGTTTTCATAGGGGGTTTAAATTATAACAACAGTAAAAACGGTAAAGGAGATAATGACGTTTTTGTGTAAAAAGAAAGGCAGAAACCTGCAAAAAAAGGTTATAGCGGTGTTTGTAATGATAACCTTTCTTTTGTCTGCCACAAACATGTTTTACCTCCCGCAGGCTTTGGCTGTAGAACAGGAGGTTAATACGGCAGACAAACCGGTTGATTATGTCCCGGTAAAACCGGGCTATACTTCCACAAAGGGCGCATTAAGAACCTTGTTAACATTGCAAACCAATCCTCATGGAGAGATTCTAGAACCCTTGAGGTAAAGGAAACTTCAAAAAATAAATTTAATGTCGGCGAAGAATACGCAACTAAGAATAGTCTATCTCGGTGTGTTAACACATACAGTGAGTTTGTTTTTACCGGAAAGATAGAAAAGGACGATTTAGGAATCTCTTTAGATTAGACGCTTACATATGGAGGAGTATCTATGAGTAGAAAGATAAAAAAACTATATAATATATTTGTACTGCTATCAGTGTTAGTAGGTATTATCGTGTTGAATGACAACTATGTTGCTAATCACTTTGGGTATGCATTATTAGGTGCTTTGTTGGTTACTGCAAGCGTTTTTGGTTTTATAACAAAAACATCGTTTCTTGGAAGTGCATATATTGTACCAGAAAGATCAGAATCTTTATTATTTTCTTCAATAGATAAAATAATTAATTCATTAGCAGGTTTGGCAGGAGTTTTTTTGATATTGTATAACATATATGAACTTTTATCTTAACGTTAATTATTACTCAGGCGATATTTATAAGGGTATTACAAAGGTGGAGGAACGTCAACCACAATACCTTCGGATGATAAAGAGGCTGCTGGAGAATATCCAGCAGCCCCGTGCTTGGCAGTGCCTAATTTATTTTTCAGTATGGTCAGTTTCTGCTATTGGTTGCTGTTATTGCCCACCGCCGGTGCCTTCCTGGCCGCTTTCGAAACCGGGAATGCTTTCCCTGGCCAGGGCGCTCAAGCCGGAAATGGTCCCGAGTCCCATTGTTTCAACCGCTGTGCTGGGGACTACTACAAGGGCTCCTTTTTCTTTCAGGCCTTCATAGAGGATGTTCATCGCCCTGAGCTGCAGGGCCATGGGGTTGTTGATGTAGGCCTTGGAAGCAGCGGAGAATTTCTCAGCAATTTCTGTTTCCGCGGTACCGAGAATAATCCTTGCTTTTCTTTCCCTTTCAGCCTGGGCTTCCCTGGACATGGCATCCTGCAGGTTGGGAGGTATAAGGACATCCCTTATTTCAACCGACTGGACCGAGATACCCCACGGTTCTGTTTTGCTGTCAATTACTTTCCTCAGTTCCTGATCGATTGTTTCCCTGTCGGCCAGCATTTCGGATAACAGGGTCCGTCCGATGATATCTCTTAAAGTGGTTTGAGCCGCCCATGAAACAGCGCTTTTATAATCCTTTACTTCCAGGGCCGCTTTTTTGGCATCCAATACAGACCAGAAGAGGACTGCATCCACATCCACGGGAACGGTATCCTTAGTCAGGGTTTGTTCAGCGGTAAAGGAGGTTACCATTACCCTCTGGTCAATCCAGGCGGTAACCGAATCAATCACAGGGATGACAAAAAACATTCCCGGTCCGGCAATTTTCTTAAACCTGCCCAGCCTTAGGACGACTCCTTTTTCCCACTGGTTGGCCATTTTTGTGGCTAACATGATTATACCTGCAGCTGCTGTAAGGGCTATAACATATGTCTTGTCCCCGGTAATCTGGGTTGCAACCGCGCCGATTCCGGCAATAATTACAAAAAGTACAATAGCAAAAATATTCATTCTTACATCCTCCTTGTTATTGTTGAAATAAAAAGCAGGGATCTTGTAGCCCTGGTCTACGGTGTGTGTCTGATTTTGGAAGCAATTAGCGGAGCGGCGGGATATCATGGGTCACTCAATTCTTGGCAGTGAGTGAATGGAGTTGTTTTAATTATAGACTTTTATCCCTGACAAATCTTCCTGTCACCTGCCCTGAATTATGGGGACAAATGACATGGGCAGGTTGACACATGTCCCGGCAGACAAAAGGCTGTTATAATTTTCATAGGACCTTTTGTCTTCCATAATATTCTGGCCGGCAGGCATGAAAAGTGCGGAAGACAACCACTGGGGCACAAATAATACCCGGACAACGGGAATCCATTGACGTAGTAGTAGTTATTATTATAAAATTCTTAAGGAGTACCATTGGAACATTTCCGGAAAACAGAGAACCAGGCATGCCCCGGGGTTTACTGGAGGTAAAGAAGCATGAATGAGATACTAAATGTAAACGTCCTGGCCATGTATTTTGTTTATGGGTTGTCTTTCTATACCATGGGGCTGGCGATTGCCCTGCAGTACCGCAGTTACAGCAGTTTCCGCATGGCCCACAGTCTAAGTCTTCTGGCAGCTTTTGCCCTGCTGCACGGATTCAGTGAATGGGGCAGTGTATTCATGCCGGTAAAGGTGCCGGATTTTGGTGACTTTCCAATGTGGAAGTTAATTGCACTCCAGAGACTGCTTCAGTCAGTATCGTACTTTTTTCTGTTTTGCTTCGGGATAAAACTGGTTTCTGATACACGCAGGCAGAATTTCTTCTGGTGGCTGACCATGCCTACGGTTGCTTTCCTCGCTTGGTTTCTCCAGTTTTCAAGGTTTATCCCTCTGATAGGCACTGACCAGTTAATCGAATGGCTGCTGCACAGTGAATGCTGGTCCCGTTACCTGCTCGCCTTTCCGGCCGGTTTATTTACTGCTTACGGACTTGCCCTGCAAATCCGGGAAGTGAAGAAGATCAATGACCGGTCGGTGGTTGCCAATCTGTATGCAGCCACAGTGGCTTTTGGACTCTTTGCTTTTTTCAGCGGTCTTGTAGTACCTCACGAAAGTGTAGGATGGTTAAGCCACATTTTGAATGCCGGTACTTTCAGATCTGCCACAGGCCTGCCCATAGAATTATTCCGAACGGCTACTGCCCTTCTTTCTACCATATCGATTACCAGCATGTTAGGTATATTTGACCTGGAAAAACAGCGGCAGGTAACAGAAAGCAGGCGGCTTGAAGCGGTTTATAAGGAAAGGGAACGGTTTGCCCGGGACCTTCATGATGATGTGATACAATCCATTTATGCTGTCGGCCTGGATCTGCAGACCAGCGGTTACCTGATAGACAGGGACAGTGACCGGGCATCGCGGCAGATTACTACCTCAGTCGAACGGCTGAACAAGGTAATCCATACTTTGAGGGCCTATATAAAGGGTTTGGAATCCAAGGGCAGTGACCAGGACTTTAAGGACTCGCTGATTAACCTGATAGAGCAGTTTAAGAGGGAAACCGGTCTTCAGGTAAGTTTTAATTTCCCCCTGTCACCAGGCTTATATATACAACCTGAAGTTGACGCTGAAGACTGGCAGCAACAACTGCGTCAGGTAATCCGTGAAGCTCTGAACAATGTCGTCCGGCATTCCGGCGCAACTATGGCTGAAGTTGATATCAGGGTTGAGGGAGGTATCCTGAAAGTCTTGGTAAAGGACAACGGCCGGGGGTTTTCATCCCGGGAAGACCCCGGGGATGATGGATTCCGGACCCACCTCGGTCTTCGTAATATGAGAACGAGGGTCATGCTGCTGGGAGGTGAATTCAACCTGCTTTCCGGGACTGGTAAGGGGACGGGGATTAGCATTACAATACCTCTTAACAACTGAGGCATATGTCCCATAAAGACGGTACAAGTATCAATTGTCCCGGTACCGCTGCTGTGTTAAATTGTAGGCAATCCTTCAGGATTAAAGGAGATGGGGATAAGATGGAAAAAATCAGGGTTTTGGTAGTGGATGACCATGAAATAGTACGGATGGGCCTGACACATTTTATGGAACAGTTTTCCGACCTGGAAGTAGTGGGAGGCGCCAGCACACTGGGAGAAGCCCTGTTAAAAACAGAGCAGTTTCGGCCTGATGTGGTGATCATGGATATCTGTCTGAAAAAGAGCAGTGGGATTGATGCCTGCCGTGAAATTTGCAACTGTTTCCCTGAAACCAGGGTTATAATGCTTACCTCTTACGGAGAAGAGGATATGCTGATGGAATCTATTTTTGCCGGCGCCAAGGGTTATGTCCTTAAAGATGTGGGGAGTGATGAAATAATCAGGGCAGTCAGAGCTGTTCACAGGGATGAGTCCCTTTTGGACTCTAAAGTTACCAAGAAGCTTCTGGACCAGATGAGACGAAGCGGTCAAAGATCCCAGGACGCGCTGGAACAGCTTACGGCCCAGGAGAAAAAGGTCCTGGTCCTGATAGCAGAGGGTAAAACGAACAAGGAAATTGCCGAATCTATTTATCTGAGTGAAAAAACGGTCAGGAACTATGTAAGCAGTATCTTGGCTAAGTTAAATTTGGTCAACCGGACAGAGGCGGCTGCATATGCGGCAAAGAAAAACCTGGTAAACCAGAACTGAAAGCCTGAGAAATCAGGCTTTTCTTTATTTCGGAGACAATCCGTGCCCGGTGTATTTTAGTGACAAAAGGCCCGGTTGACAGGGCAATTTAAGGACATATATCCCCTGACATCCTTAGGACTTTTGGGGACTATTGACCCTGATTTTTTGGCCTGGTTACCGGTATAATAATGGTAACAACAGCAAATGGCGGAATTGGCGCGGGTTACGGCAGGCAGCCGGTCTGCCGTGGTATTGGGGTCAGCATCTTAGGGTCATGGGAGTGAATGCAGCAGTTAAACAAAGAACTGAGGAGTGAAACAGATGGCAGATAGAATGGCAGATAAGAAAGAAGGTGTAACCGGTTTTTTTCAAAAAGCAACCGTCCGGGTTGGTTCCCTTCTGGCCGTTGTCCTGATCCTGTTTGCTGTCGGCCGGGCTTTTGCAGTACCTGATTCTTTCGGGGAATATGGACGGTACAGGGGAAATAATTTACAGGAAAACGCCGACAAAGAGGTATCTTTCACCAAAGGGAATGAAGTTTGCCGGGATTGCCATAATACAGTCTTTCAAGCCTTAACGGGAGAGTACCACAACAGCCTAAACTGTGAATCGTGCCACGGCCCGGCTGCCGCTCATGTCGCAGCTATAGGGGCAGAAACAGATGAAACCGCGAAACCGGTGGAAATAGAAGAAACTGTGGAATTATGCAGTGCCTGCCATGCCGAGACAGCAGGACGGTCTAAAGAAGTGATTGCTACGGTCCAGCCTGTAAAACACAGCGGAGGTATTGATTGTATTCGCTGTCATAATCCACATCAGCCAAGAACCGGGTTAGGGGGGATGAGGCAGTGAACAAGAAAGTACCCCGCCGGCAATTTATAACCGGCGCCTGCAAATTACTGGCAGCAGGATTGGCTGCACCCCTGGGAAGCCTGGTTGTTCAGGGGAACCGGTCCCTGGCAGCGTCAGGGGAGAAATCATGGCCCGAAATATGGGATGGAAAACAATGGGGATTTGTGGTTGATACCCATAAATGTATCGGCTGTGGAAGGTGTGTAAAGGCCTGCAAACAGGAGAATAAGGTTCCAATGGATGATGAAGTTTACCGAACCTGGGTTGAAAGGTATGTCGAAACCTCTGACGGGGTTAGCATAGATTCACCCAATGGAGGACTTAATTTTCCTCCTCTGGAGGAAGGTGGGGAAAAGCAGTTTTTTGCACCAAAACTCTGCAACCAGTGCGAAAAACCTCCCTGTGTTCAGGTTTGTCCTGTAGGAGCCACTTATCGGACAGGGGACGGTGTGATACTGGTAGATGAAAAGCGATGTGTCGGGTGTCGTTACTGTATCCAGGCATGTCCTTACGGAGCCAGGTTCCTGCATCCTGAAACCCATGTGGCAGATAAATGTACCTGGTGTTACCACCGGGTCCTCAGGGGAATGAAACCGGCATGTGTCACTGTTTGTCCTGCAGGGGCAAGGAAGTTTGGCAATCTCGGGGATCATAATAGTGAAGTTGCTGAAATAATTGAAACAAATCGGGTTAGGGGCCTGAAACCTGAAAAAGGGACCAAACCAAGGGTATTTTACGTTGGACTGGATGAGGTGGTGATGTAGCAATGGGATTTGTATATCCAAATGAAGTGGAAATAAACTGGGGTCTTTTCATAGTCCTTTACCCGTACCTTACCGGCCTGGTAGCCGGAGCATTCATTGTCTCATCGTTATATCATGTTTTCGGTGTATCAAAACTCAAACCGGTTTCACGGCTGGCCTTGATATCAGCCCTGGCCCTGCTGCTGGTGGCGCCGCTGGCCCTTATCTCCCATCTCGGTCAGCCGCTGAGGGCCTTAAACCTTATGTGGACCCCCAACCCAACTTCAGCAATGGCCGGGTTCGGGTATATCTATAGTTTTTACCTTATTATAGTATTACTTGAAATATGGTTCATGTACCGCAAAGATTTGGTGGAATTTGCTGCGACCAGGGAAGGATGGACAGGGAAACTTTATAACATCCTGACCCTGGGAGCAAAGGATATATCTCCGGCGGCCCTGCATACAGACCACAAAGTGGTTTCGGCCCTGGCTATCATCGGAATACCTTCGGCGGCCTTCCTTCACGGATATGTGGGATTCATCTTCGGGGCGATCAAAGCCAACTCGTGGTGGTCGACTCCCCTGATGCCGGTAATATTCCTGCTGTCAGCAATTGTATCAGGAGTTGCCCTCCTTATTGTTGTATATGCCGTGACCTGCTGGCTTCGGAAGGTAAAGATTGATTTCGACTGCCTGATGACAATGAATAAATATCTCCTGATTTTCCTTATATTAGCCTTTGTCCTGGAAATCCTGGAAGTAATCCACATGGCCTATGAGGCCGAAGAAGAATGGCCGGCGGTCAAGGGACTCATTACCCAGGTTATCCCTTTCAGTTACTTCGTTGTCCAGCTGGGGCAGATGGTAATGGCAATGTTCTTATTATTCATGGCGACTTTTAAACGTATTCCGGCGAAAATTCGACAAATAATGACCATTGTATCAGGTGCATCTATTTTAACCAGTGTGCTGGCAATGCGGTTTAATGTGGTAGTTGGGGGGCAGCTGATTTCCAAGAGTTCCTCGGGTTATACACGGTTTCACTGGCCCTTGTGGCACGAAGGTGTTATCCCCACCATAGGTTTTTTAATCCTTCCTTTTGTGATCCTTTTCGTCCTGGTCCGTGTTCTTCCACCGTGGATGGACGGCGGGGCGGCAGTATCTGTAACAAAACGCCGCGGGGCTTTTGTCCCGAAACCGGTGCCGGTAAGAGGGAAGCTCAGTCCGGCGGAACCAACCGGTGGAGAACTCTGGGAAAGGTTTGTGGTGGCAGTCGGACGGAATTTGTCCAGATTAGGTTTAAGGGGTGTGTGGCGGGAGGAATGACCGGTTTGAATAAACGGCCGGCATTGATAAACGGCCGGCCGGTTGATCTGCGGCCGGGCATTCCAAAAAAAATCTATAGGAGGTGTATTGAAAATGACTGAAATTCTGGTGATTGTGGTGGGTCTTGCAGCTGTGTACGGTTTCTTCCTGGGTATCTATTTCTTCATGTATCGTTTGAACCTGAGCGCTCCAATGCGCTGGTTGGGCGGGATTGCAGGTGGTACGGTCGTGGGAGGGTTGATGGCCCTGGCTGCCATTGTTCTTCTTTGGCCGCCTTTTAGCATCCTGTTCAGTCTGGGTATGATGGTACTGGTAGGAGCAGTATCTGTGGCAATCCTTGCCCAAAGGAAAGAAAAAGACAGTGTGGGTGAGTCTGAATTGCTGTTGGGAAAAGACAGGACCTGCTTAACCGGGGACAGGAGGAATGAAGATGATGTGGATGTTTGTAATCTTAGTTTTGATCTTGACGCTAGCCCTGGGTCTTAGTATCGGGGGCTTAGTGGTAGGTTACCGTCCGGGACTGTGGAGTAAAATAATCAGGTACTTCCTTGTGGGGTTGATGGGGCTGGCTGTTGCAGCAACAACCATAGTCTTGATTACTATTGCTGTTTGGCCCCCTTATAATTCACTGTCCTTTATTCTGACATTCGGGTTTATCTTCCTGATTCTTTGTGTCGTATATTTTGTGAGGTCAACAAACAATACGTCTGACCTTACTGAAAGTGAATAAGGCCCCTGCCGGAACGGAGGGTATCAGCAAACTGAATATTAGGAAAAATAAACGCGGATGCAAGGGGTATCCGCTTTTTTATTTTTTATTGTGATGAGGAAGTAAATGAGGAAGCCAGGTTTTCCCGGGAGGGGAATGCCCTGGCTTCCAGAAGAGGAGGCATATAATGGCTTATATAGACAGGTACTTTGCTGTTTCCTTTATTGTAACCAGTGACACTGGTTACAATAAGTACCGGTAACTTTAGCATCAGGTTTCGGCTGTTCTTTGTCATGACAGGTAAGGCAGTTGGGTAAACCACGCTCTCCAACTTTCCCGGGATGGACAGGAACCATAGAATTTTCGTGCATTTCCGGCCGCTGGAGATGGCAGTTGGAGCAAAACTCCTGCGCCTGGGCGAAATCAGCAGCCTGATCTCCTGTTGACGGTGAGACGAATTTGGGCTGACCGGGTGTAACATGGCACTTGGTACATTCTCCTATAGCAGAACGTGCTGTTTTGCCGTGCTGGGATTTCCAGGCCGGGCTATCGTGGGACGGGAGACTGGGAATGGTAGTATGACATGCGCTGCACCTGCGGGTAACATTGACCTGTTTATGACAATTTATACATGTCCACATACTGGGCTGCCGGTAGTACTTGGTTGATACTTTCCTGGCAGTATCTATATCCCACTTCTCAGGGTCACTCAATTCACCCTCTGTTGAAAAGTCCCGTTCTGAAATCTTGGCGTGTACAACTCCACTGTGGCATTTGACACATGTGACTCCTGCCTGGGAATGCCTGTCGTGGGGGATAATCAGGTCACCGGATACTGTTGCTTCCCTGTTGGCGGTATGGCACTGTTCACAGACATTGTTGGAGATTGCTTCAGATATCCTGACCGGTTTGGCACTATTAGCGCCGGTGTGGCCGGCCTCTTTGCTGTACCTGGAGGGATCTGTGTCATGGCAGCTGGTACACGCTATTTTACTATGAGAAGAAATCTTCCAGGTAAGGACCTCAGGTTTAATCTGGTGACAGTCGACACAGCTGTTCTCTGACTTCTGCATCTCATTGGCAGATGCTTTATCGTTGGGACTTCTGACAAAACCGAGGCTGGCAAAGGCCACTGTGGAAAAAACCAAAAAAACTATGATGCCACAAATAATAAGAATAGTTTTGCGATGTTCCTGCATCTTTCAACCTCCTTAATTAATATTTCCATAAAAGACAGGGTGAATTGCGTCCGGCCTTTGCGTACCGTCTTTTCGCAAGTTAAGTTTACACCTGGCCTGATGAAAGTTTTCCGGTATATTGCTGCCGAATCCGAATCCCACATGACAATTCAGACCGGTCCGTGTTTTAATCGCTGAAGTTACCCTGTGGACAATCTTTTCCATTGCCTGAATGCTTTTGACAGGGGTAATGATGACAAACTCATCCCCCCCGATTAAACCGACAGCATCTTTTTGCCTGCTGCCATTAACCCTGGTCAGTGACCTAATGGTATTCAACACATCTTTCTTAACAGCCTGGACCTGATATTCTGAATGTGTGCAAACATATGCTCCAAAAGAACATAAATCCAGGAGGATTACTGATTCCGTGCCGCAAAGGTCCACTTCCAGCAGTTCCAGCCTGGGGTCAGTGCTGTCAGCGACACCGATGATCAGGTCCTTTACCAGCTCATCTTCCATCTTATCAGGCTCAACTGAGAGGTATACTTTACCACCGAACCTTCTTTCAATTGCACACAGCTGGTCGAGTATACCCAGAACCTGGGCCAGGCTGCTTCCGCTGGCACAATACTGGGAAGGACGGTAATGCTGTATGTCCTCACAGATAAAACTGGTCAGGGCCAGGGACCCTGATACCGCCTGAAGGACTTCGGGGGTAATTTTTATGTGGTGGTGTAAAGCCACTGCTTCAATAATTTCCAGCGGCAGGTCATGAGCCTCAGCCACTGCAACACTTTTGACAATATGACGGTGAATAGGATCCAGGAAGATTGCCTTATCAGGGACAGAGTATTTTTGGAGCAGTTTAGGGGGCTTTTTGGCTTTTAACCTGAAATTAACCGGAGTGCTGTCATCGATTTCCCCACCCTTACCGATGTCATGAAAAAGAACAGCAGTGACCAGCTCTTCAGTTGTAAAACCCAGTTGAAGAAGGGAATGTTCGGGGAGCATGACAGCTTTCTCAGCCATTTTTATGGTATGAAAAAGCTGATTCTCTCCAAGGGATATTATATTGACCAACCCGCTAAGCCCAGGTATCATCAGGATACGGTCGATAACTGGTCTGAATCTGGGGGCAAACAAACTCTTTAAAATTTGAACCGTCAGACACTGGTTTGCCGGTGTGCACGAGGGGTCCTCTGCTTCGGGCAGGGGCGGCCCCGTATGGCGAGCAGAAACCTTTAACATCGGTAACACATCCTTGGCGTTTTTTCCGGAAAAACACTATACAGACTGCCGGGCTGACTTATGACCCGGTACCCTGTCCGTACCTTTATTATAAAGTGTTCTCAATCATATATCTTCCTGTCACTTGCCACGAATTCATGGGTCAAGTGTCCCGGATAAATTGACATTTAGCCATGACATCCGTCCCTGGTACATACCTGAAACTCTGCCCGGTCTTCGCTCGGTGACCCTGCCTCCCAGAGTGGAGTTCTGAAAGAAAAAACGAAGTCAAATGGAAATAACCTGACTTCGTTTTGCTGTCACAGGACATTTAAATTTTCTAATCCGTTGTCTTTAATTCCCCGGGTGAACCTTCTTCCCAGATGGTGATAAATACCTGATTGCCATCCTTGAACCCCCTGAGAAGTTCACAGTGTCTCAGCACGGCAAACTGTTTTTCCAGCTGCCACTTGGCCAGTTTAAACCTCTTCATAATCTGGTCATGGGTTACCGGTCCATCATCCCTGACATAATTATAGATGTCTTTCTGAAGTTCAGTCAGCCCGTCTGTACCCTCCTGACCTGCCATTTTCCGGGCAATCTTGGCGCTGTAGACCGCTGTCACATCACAGGTTCTGGGAGGTTCGATGGCCTCGATGTAGCAGTCCTCACAAAGGATTTGGCCCATGTGTTCAAACTTTTCCTCCTCGGGGATCTCGTCTTTACACCTCTCACATATCATAAATATCCTCCTTTCCTGACCGTCCCTGCCTTCTCAATGAAATTCCCTCCTCCAGGAGCGGAATTCAGTATACTGATTATCTGTGTAAACCTGAACTATCTCAGTTTTTTCAATAATAATGCCAACTGTTCCTGTTCCGGACCTGTTAGTCTGAGGCTGATTTCCTCATTTACATTATTAAGGGCGGGAACCAGCCGGTCATATAATTTCTTTCCCTTTTTAGTCACGAACAGTACATATGACCTACGGTCCCTGGGATCCATTCCCCGTGAAACGAATTCCAGCCTTTCAAGCCTTTCTAGGATGCCGCTGATAGTGGTGCGGTCCACCTTCATCAGGCAGCCCAATTCGTGCTGGTTAATCCCGTCAGTTTTCCACAGGAAGGCCAAAGTGGCAAACTGAGGAGGGGTCAGGCCAAATTCGTCAAGTGAGTTTTTCATCAGGGTGTGGGCCGCCTGGTGCCCCTTTGCCAATAAGAACGGGAGCCATTTTTCAATATCAAACAATATAATCAGCCCTCTAAATTAATACAATAACAATCAGTATACTGACTATATTATGCCATGTTTTCGCTGGGAGGTCAATTGGTGTAGATGACCTGTTTTTACGATTGTTGTTTGTAATGAAAAGAAATTTGATGTAAAATATGAATTACTAAAGATGTAGTAATTGAAGAACGGTTATATCAGGGTAAGAAGTCCGGTCAGGCTACTTTTGACACTTGAGACATTCCAGGATTCTTCTAAAAATAATTAGGAGGGTGTTAAAAATGACTCACAACTGCCATGAAAGAATGTCTCCTCCGGAACGGATGCATGCCCTGCTGTCTGGGAAGAAGCCGGACAGGGTACCTTTCATTCCCTTTATCTTCGGGTATACTGCTGTTACAACAGGATATAAAGTTGGTGATATTTACGCGGAACCGGAAATTAGTTTCCGGGCACAGATGCTGACCCAGGAAATGTTCGGCTATGACGGCTCACCCCTCTATGGGTATGCTTCGTACGGCGGCTGGGAACTGGGAGGCGAATTACATTTTCCCTATGGTAAATACGAACAAGCCCCTCATGTGACAAGACATCCTTTGAACACTCCGGAAGCAGTGGAAATGTATCAGGTTCCTGACGATGTCAGCCGGTGCGGTGCAGTGCCTTTGATGCTGCGCTTTTCTGACATGCAGGCCGAATATGGGATGCCTGTAATTGTACATGCCGGTACACCTTTTACCTTTGCCGGAACCACTATAGGTGAGGAACTAATGCTCAAGTGGATGAAAAAAGAACCAAGGCTTGTTCATATGACATTAAGAAAATCCACCGATTTTTTGCTTAAAGTTATTGACCTGTTTATAGAACGGTATGGAGCTGAGAGAATGATGGCTTTTGACGGCGGACCTACTGAAGCCAACCAGCTGATTTCCCCGGGACAGTTTGAGGAGTTTGCCCTTCCTTATGTTTCGGAGATACACGATAAAGCAATTGTCAAAGGAATCAGAACGTTTTTCTCACACATCTGCGGAGAACAGAACCTGAATTTGCCCCATTGGCAGAAAGTGAATTACGGCAGTCCCGGTATTGTCAGTTTTGGGCATGAAGTCAGCCTGGAAAAGGCGGTAAGGATGTTCGGGGACAAGAATATCATTGCCGGAAACATAAATACAACAATTATCCAGATGGGTACCCCTGAAGAGGTCTATGAGGAAACCAAAAGGTGCATCCTGGAGGGCAAAGATTCCCCCAGGGGATTTGTTTTGATGGCAGGTTGTGAGGTCCCTGTTCAGGCCCCGCCCATAAATATGCATTATATGATGAAGGCCCTGAGGGACTATGGCTTTTACGATTGACAACCGTGTCTGCAAAGAAAACAAAAAAATTAAACAATTAGCGTAATAAAGCGTTGAAGGTCTGTCCCGGTGACTGGGGCCAGGCCTTTTTTATATTAAAGGAAAATATGCGCGCTTTTATAGTTTTTAAAAAACAATTGACATTAATAATGGCCTTTGATAACATAAAACAAACAAAATTATAATAAACCGATATGAATACTAGGATATAAGGGTGCTGGATTCAATACCGGTACAGGAAAGAAAAAGGAGCACATTGGTAATAAAATGCCAGAATTTGAATTTAGCGAGAAACAGATAATAAGATACAGCAGGCATATAATTCTTCCTGAAGTCGGCGGTAAGGGGCAGAAGAAAATTAGCAGGAGCAGGGTATTGATTATCGGGGCCGGGGGTTTGGGGTCACCGGCAGCATTCTCCGCTTTACCGGCCAGGCGCTGACGGACGAAAAACAATTAACCATAGGAGGGTGGAATAAGAATGCCCGAGGAAGCCGGCACTAAAAATGTCGCTGCTAAAAAAATTGCTACAAAGGCCGTCCAGATAGGAGTGGGGTCAGATTATACGGGTGCAATATCACCACCGATTTACCAGACAGCAACTTTCAGGCACCCGGCCCTGGGGGAGAGTACCGGTTATGACTATTCCCGTACAGGCAACCCTACCCGGAAAGTGCTGGAAGAGGGTATTGCCCTTCTGGATGATGGAGCAGGGGGTTTTGCTTATTCTTCAGGAATGGCGGCTGTTACCAACCTTTTACTGCTGTTCCGGCCCGGCGACCACCTGGTAGTGACTGAAGATTTATATGGAGGTACATACAGGCTTTTAGACGCGGTATTCCGCCGGTTTGGGATCAAAACTTCCTATGTGGACACCAGTGACATCTATCAGGTTAGCCAGGCTCTAAGGGAGACCACAGTGGCTATACTGGTTGAATCACCGACCAACCCGCTGCTGAAGGTGGCCGACATTCCGGCTATCAGCCGTATGGCACGGGAGAGAGGCATTGTGACCATTGCTGACAATACCTTTATGACCCCTTACCTGCAGCGTCCTCTTGACCTGGGTGCAGACATAGTTGTGTACAGCGCCACAAAATATCTGTCAGGACATAATGATACAGTGGCGGGCCTGGTGGTTGTAAAAGATGAAGAAACTGCAGAACGGGTTGCATTCCTCCAGAATTCGGTTGGCGCTGTGCTTGGCCCTCAGGACAGCTGGCTGGTTATAAGGGGAATGAAAACCCTGGGTGTGAGACTCGACCGCCAGTCTGAAAATGCCAGGCTCATAGCAGAGTGGCTGGCAGACCGGGAACCGGTAACCAGGGTGTTTTACCCTGGCCTTGACAGCCATCCGGGCAAAAAAGTATTAAGAAAACAGGCCAAGGGTTTCGGGGCGATGGTGTCTTTCGAGGTGATAAACAGGGGAGTGGCAGAAAAAATTCTTAACAGTATAAAACTGGTTTCTTTTGCTGAAAGCCTCGGAGGTGTCGAAACCCTCATGACATTTCCGGCTTTCCAGACTCATGCTGACATAGACCCTGCCGAGCGTGAGCGAATGGGTATTAATGACAGGCTGCTCAGGTTGTCGGCAGGCATCGAGGATATTGATGATTTGCTGGACGATTTAAGACAGGCATTTGACGGTTGGGAGGCTCATTTATGAAAATAGGTACGCGAATCCTTCATACAGGAAATGAAATTGACCGTAATACAGGCGCCCTCAGTGTCCCTGTATACCATGCTTCCACCTACCGGCAGGAAAAGGCCGGTGAGTTCGGGCCATACAGCTATGGCCGTTCCGGGAATCCTACAAGGGATGCCCTTGAGTCAATTATTACCGAATTGGAGGGAGGTATTGACGGGTTTGCCTTTTCCTCGGGAATGGCAGCTTTATCAAGTGTGTTCCTGATATTTTCTCCGGGAGACCACCTTGTGGTGACTGAAGATGTCTATGGCGGGACTTACCGTGTCCTGACCCAGTTGTTCAACCGGCTGGGGATTGAGGCTACTTTCGTTGATTTCACCGACCCCGCGAAGGTTAAGGCGGCTGTCAGAGAAAATACCAAAGCCCTGTTTGCAGAAACACCTTCCAACCCGCTGCTCAGGATTACAGACCTGCAGGTGCTTTCGGAAACAGCCAGGGAAAAGGGGCTGTTAACCATTGTGGATAACACCTTTATGACTCCTTACTTGCAGAGACCTATTGAAATGGGAATAGATATAGTCATCCATAGTGGAACAAAGTACCTGGGGGGACACAGTGACCTGATAGCCGGCCTGGTAGTTGCGGCTGATAAAGAAACGGCAGCCCGCATCGGGTTTATCCAGAATGCCTTTGGCGCAATCCTGGGTCCCCAGGATTGCTGGCTGCTGATGAGGGGGATAAAGACCCTGAAAGCCCGTATGGACATGCACCAGCAAGGTGCGGCGAAAGTTGCTGAATGGCTTTCCCGGCAGCCGGAGATAAGACAGGTATATTTCCCTGGATTGCCGGACCACCCGGGGAAGGATATTCACGACAGGCAGGCCGGGGGGCCCGGGGGGATTGTGTCCTTCAGGATGAAAGACGGGCCGGCTGCCAGGCAGGTGCTGGAGGCCCTGTGTTTGCCTGCCCTGGCTGTCAGCCTGGGGGGTGTGGAAAGTATCATTTCATACCCTGTTAACATGTCCCATGCAGGTATGCATCCGGCCCACAGGGAGCGAACCGGGGTAACGGATGACCTTGTCAGGCTGTCGGTGGGCCTTGAGGATCCAGATGATTTGGTTGCCGACCTGGAAGCAGCAATAAAAAAAATTTAAAAAATTAAATTTGAACACGAGGTTTGACAGGGGAGGAAGCCGGTTTTTGGCTTCCTTTTTATATAGACTCCTTTTGGGGCCGCATTATTTTTAATAAAAAAACAATTGACATTAATAGATGTCTTTGCTAATATAAAAAGCATACTAGTAAAAACCGATAAGAATACTAGGAAATGCCACCTAAGGCGAATAATAAGGAGGTTTAACATGGACAGGAGATTATGGGGATTGGTTGTTCTTTTAGTAATTGGTTTATTGACATTTACAGGGTGTGGTGACAGAAACGGGTCTGCCGGAACAAGCCAGGAGGAAAAAAGCCTCAAGAAATTCAATGTGGGATACCTGCCGACTCCAGGCCACGTACTTTATTTTGTAGCTCAGGAGAAAGGTTATTTTCAGGAAGAAGGCCTGGATGTGGAAATGTTCCAGTTTACCAATTCAGGTGAGGGCTTAAATGCCGTGAAAGCAGGGAAGATAGATGCAGGATCGTTCGGAACCGCTGCGCCGCTGATCTTTATTGCCAAAGGGGCTGAATTTACGCTTTTTGGCGGGCAGCAATCAGAAGGCGCCGGTATCGTTGCTAAACCGGAAAATGCTGACCGGTTTCAGGACCTGAACAGTTTCAGGGGCAAAACCGTGGCAACGGTCAGGCTGGCCACAGGAGATGTGGTATTCCGGGGCGCCCTTCAGCAGGCGGGCATTGACTGGAAGACAGAGGTGACATTTCAGGAACTTGATTCACCGGCAGCTGTCTTGGAAGCTGTGAAGAAGGGTTCGGTTGATGCCGGTGTGGTATGGGCTCCCTATATGAAGATGGCTGAACAGCAGGGCCTGAAAATCGTCAAATACTCCGGTGATTTAATCAGCGAGCATACCTGCTGCCGCCAGGTAGCCCTAACTTCAAAAATCACGGAAAATCCCGAAGACTACAAGAAGTTCTCAAGAGCATTAATTAAGGCTTATGGTTTCTATCAGAATAAGAAAACCGAAACAGTTGACATGATTTCCAAGTACGTAAAAATCGACAAAGATATCATTGAGGCAGAAACATACGGCGGCCACATCTCCAGCAATCCGGACCCCGACAAGGAGGGTATTGTTAAGTTCTGGGGGATGATGAATGAAGCCGGGTACATATCTTCTGACAAGAACATTAAGGATTACATAAACACAGACATATATTCCCAGGCCATTGGGGAACTGCTGCAGGAAGACCCCGGAAACCCGGTATACAAAAAATTAAAATCGGAATTCAAAAACGGGAGGAATTGATTATGACTAAAATAGCCGGTAATTTAACGGAACTGATTGGAAAAACGCCATTACTCAAACTTAACCGGCTTTCACAGGGACTGGATGCTGATGTGATTGTTAAACTGGAAGCATTTAACCCGGGAGGCAGTGTCAAGGACCGGATAGGTTTTGCCATGCTGAAGGATGCTGAAGACAAGGGGCTGATCACAAAAGATACGGTCATTATTGAGCCGACCAGCGGCAATACCGGTATTGCCCTGGCGTTTGTGGCGGCAGCCAAAGGTTACCGTTTGATCCTGGCAATGCCCGATACTATGAGTGTGGAACGCCGGAACATGATTAAAGCCTTTGGCGCGGAACTGGTACTGACACCAGGCGCCGAAGGGATGAAAGGGGCTATCCGGAAAGCCGAAGAACTGGCGGCCGAAATTCCTGATTCCTTCGTCCCCCAGCAGTTTAACAACCCGGCCAACCCTGAGATTCACCGGACCACCACCGCGGAAGAAATCTGGGAGGATACCGGCGGCAGGATCGATATCCTGGTTGGGGGAGTCGGAACCGGGGGAACCATTACAGGTGCCGGTGAAGTTATCAAAAAACGCAAGCCGGAATTAATAATCGTAGTTGTGGAGCCTGAAGATTCCCCGGTTTTATCGGGAGGAGCGCCCGGACCCCATAAGATCCAGGGCATCGGAGCCGGATTTGTGCCTGCGGTTCTTAATGTTGAAATCATCGATGAAGTCTTCCGGGTAAAAAACGAAGAAGCCTTTGAGGCCGGCCGCCTCCTGGCTAGGGAAGAAGGCCTCCTGGTGGGAATTTCGTCCGGGGCCGCTGCTCATGCCGCCCTGGAGCTGGCCAGGCGGCCTGAAAACAAAGGCAAGATGATTGTGGCTATATTACCCGATACAGGCGAAAGATACCTGAGTACGGCGATGTTCCAGGAATAAATAAAGGGAGAAGCACTGATGTTCAGAGATCAAATGACACCAATCGAGAGGATGTCGGCTTATAACAGGGGAGAACCGGTGGACAGGCTGCCCTGTGTGCCAATCGTAGGGAATACGGCGGCCCGGGTAATTGGAGTTAAGGTATCGGAGTTCCGGAGAAACGGAAAATTAATTGCCAAAGCCCAGGTGGAAGCATACAGGATGTTTAAGTATGACATTATCCGGATATTTACCGACCTCTATACCCTGGCCGAAGCCATGGGGGCCAAAATCCATTATCCTCCCGATGAAACAGCGTATCACGAAGCCCCGGCCATAAATGACCTTTCAGAGATAGACCGGCTGGAGCCAGCGGATCCACACCGGGACGGCAACCTCCCCCATCACCTGGAAGCGATGAAAACAGCCGTAGAGGAAATAGGCCGGGAAGCTGTGGTAACCGGGGCTGTAACCGGACCCTTTACCAATGCTTCACTGTTAATCGGCACCGAACTTCTGGTCAAACTCACCATCAAAAACCCGCCGATTGTCCACAAGCTATGCGAGATTTCACTGGCTACCGCCCTAAACTACATAAAAGCGATTATCGATGCCGGGTGTACCCCCAGCCTTACTGACGCCATGTCATCCTGTGCCGTTATCGGACCCAGGCAGTTCAAGGAGTTTTCGTTTCCATACCTTAAAAGAATCATCGATTATATTCATTCCAGGGGCCAAAAAGTAACTCTCCATATCTGTGGCAATACCAAACCAATCTGGGAGTTAATGGCCATGACAGGGGCAGACTGTCTCAGTATTGATAGTGATGCCGATCTCCTGGAGTGTAAACTGAAAATCGGGGATAAAGTACGGCTAATGGGAAATGTCAGGCCTTCCGAGACAATGCTGATGGGCAGTCCTGACTATGTCCGCCGGGAGGTGCTGGAGTGTATGTTAAAGGGTTTTGGTAACCCCAAAGGTTTTATTGTGGCCTCAGGGTGCAGCCTGCCGACAGAAACCCCATTTGCCAATATTCATGCCATGCTTGATACCGTGAGGTCGGTGGGCTACCCTGTCGATGCGGAAAAACTGCTAGTCATGTGGGAAAACTGTCAGCCGATGAAAAACTGTCAAGGGAGGAAATAAAATGAATGACCGGCCCAATAAACTAAGCTGCTCGGATTGCGGTGTAGTCAACTGCTACAGGAGGGAAAAAGAGTTCCCGGCTTTTTGCCTGACAGTGGGTACGAGCAGTAAAGAAATAGATAAAACAAATAAACTTTATACCAATGACGAGACTATTGCTAAAATATCTCATGCAGCAGCGGAAATAGAGGGCCTGTACTATGGCAAGCTCACCAGGGCTGAGGAAATCATTGCTTTTGCCAAAAAGACAGGGGCCAAAAAGATAGGTATAGCAACCTGTGTGGGGTTGATGAACGAAGCAAGGATTTTCGCGAAAATACTGAAGGCAAAAGGACTGGAAAGCTATTGTGTCATCTGCAAGGTAGGCTCAACTGATAAGACGGAGGTTGGGGTAGCGGAAGATTTAAAAGTTAAGAAAGGTTGCCACGAATCCCTGTGTAATCCAATCCTGCAGGCCAGGCTGCTGAACAGGGCCAAAACAGATTTGAATGTCATTGTGGGACTCTGTGTGGGACATGACTCGCTGTTTATCAAATACTCCAAGGCCCTGGTGACCACTCTGATCACCAAGGACAGGGTCATGGGGCACAACCCGGCAGCGGCTCTCTATACAAGCGGGTTTTATTATGCCCGGCTGCTGGAAGAAACGGACGATTATAACGGATAAGTTATATCAGATGACTTATATCAATAAGGGGATTTATGAGATGACAAAAATCAGACTGGAAAATGTCTCATATGCATATGAGGACCGGGGCGCTGCCCTGCCCGCGGTTGAGGGTATTAATATTTCTGTGCATGAAGGGGAATTTGTCAGCATAATCGGGCCGAGCGGCTGTGGCAAAAGCACATTGCTGAGCCTCCTGGCCGGCCTCAGTTTTCCTTCCGCCGGCTGTATCTTCATTGACGGGCAGGTGATAAAAGGTACTGGCCCTGACAGGGGCTTGGTGTTTCAGCATTATTCCCTGTTTCCCTGGATGACGGCCAGGCAGAATATTGTATTTGGTATCCGGCAGGTAAAAAAATCCACAGGCAAAAAAACAATTGAAAAAATTGCGGATGAATACCTGGGGTTGGTGGGGCTGAGGGACTTTGCCCACAAATATCCCTTGCAGTTATCAGGGGGTATGCAGCAGAGGGTGGCTATTGCCAGGGCTTTTGCCATGAACCCCAGGGTTTTGCTGATGGATGAGCCATTCGGGGCGCTCGATGCTAAAAACAGGGTAGTGTTACAGGAAGTGCTGCTGAAATTATGGGATAACGGCAGCGAAAAAAAGACCGTAATATTTGTAACTCATGATATTGATGAGGCTGTTTTACTCTCAGACCGGATTATGGTCATGTCGGCCAGACCCGGCACGGTTGTCAGGGAAGTTCCGGTGGAATTTGCCAGGCCGCGGGACAGGGCAGCACTGATTGGATCTGAGGAATATGCCGGATTGCGGAATAAAATGGTCAGCCTGTTTTATGACGATGTGTTACAAAAAATAGGCGGGTCTGAAGTGGCGCTATAGGGGGCTTGCCGGTGAAAAAACTGTTCAATTTAGCGAATATTGGGTTTTTGTTATTACTCCTTCTGGAGATTATACCGTCCAGGAGAAACGATACCGGGCCATTCTTTTTGCTCGTCCTGGTTGTGTCCATCCAGGTTCTGTATTTATTGATTCTTGCCGTCAGCGGTGATGATGACAAACGAACTGCAGCAGGTGATATTACGGCCATTATATATGCCTTGATTTTCTCCTGGGAATTGTTCACGACAAAGTTGGACATTTTGGATCAAATGCTTTTTCCGGCTCCGGGGATAATAGTATCGTTATTTATAACCGATTTACCGGTACTTCTCAAGGGTTTTGCCGATTCAATGGAACTCCTCCTGGCAGGATACCTGCTGGCCCTGGCTTTTGCTATTCCCCTGGCGCTGGTAATCGGATGGAGGAAACGCCTGTATAATGCGGTAAATCCCCTGACAAAGGTACTGGGGCCCATTCCGCCGATAGTCTATATCCCGTATGCTATCGGTTTACTACCCACATTTATGATTTCATCAATATTTATTATTTTTGTGGGCGCGTTCTGGCCGATTTTTATCAATACCCTAAACGGGGTTTTTAACATTGAAAAAAGGATCATTGATTCGGCAAAGGCATTAAATGTAAGTGAAAAAACCATGCTTTTTGAGATTATCTTACCGGGCGCTCTTCCAGCCATAATCAGCGGTTCAACAATCGGTCTTGTGTTAGCATTCATCCTGCTTACCGCGGCAGAAATGATTGGCGCGACTTCCGGACTTGGCTGGTATGTCAAATACTTTTCTGATTTTGCCGATTATTCAAGGGTTATTGTGGGAATTATCTTCATAGGTATGGTAGTGACGGCAATTACATATGTTTTCAACAAAATTGAAGTATACTTGCTCCGGTGGAGAAATTAGTGACAGCATTCGGTGTATTGGTTGTTTCGATCATAGTTGCCGCACAACGAAAAAAGTAGCCCACCACTGCTAAGGTGCTACTTTTTTCGTAGTTAATCACCTATGACCGCCCATCAGGCGGATGTTGTACCTAACCGGGTGTTTGCGCACCCGGTTATTTAATTATATGCTTCATCTAACCTTAATTATACACAAAACTGTGCAAAATACAAGTTCATCAAGGTAATATGAAAGGAGGGAGTTAATCACTCCCTCCTCATATAATTACTTTTTAATTTGTAGTACTTTAGAAGGTGGTACTTTTCTCAATATTTTTCTTCTCATTATCAAGCCTCGCAGGTTTCTTTCAAAGCGGCCTATATCGGGAGGCTCAGGATATTTGTCAGAATGCCCGCTAAAAACTCCGAAGGGATTACGTTCTCCGCAGCAACCCATAAATTTACCTCCATAGATATTCATTATTTTATGGAACGGCGGGACGCCAGTATACTACATTATGTAGTATAAATCAGCACTAAAATCCCATCATTCCACCCATTGAGCCGCCCATCATGGAACCGGATCCGCTGTGCATCTCATTGTGCAGGTTCTGCATTTCAGGGTCTTGATGCATTTCATCATGGTATTGCTGAAATTCGGGGTCATTATGCATTTCGTTATGGTACTGCTGTACTGCCGGTTCGTTCATAACATCTGTCATTTTTTCCGCGGCATCCGGTGCACTCATCAGTTCTTTCATTGCTTCGGTATCACCTTTTTCCATCGCCTTAAACATGTCCTTGCCGAAATCGTTATCTTTTACAGACTGCCATGCTTCCCTGTATGTTTCATTGTTTTTCTTAAACAGGTCATTTGACTTAGCCATTGCGACTGTCAGGGTGCCCATCGTGAGAAGTGCGACTAATCCTAAAATCAATGGAAGTTTCTTCATGTTTTCACCTCCTTTGTGAGAACTTGGTGTAAGCCTTACAGTTATCATGGTACCACTATTATGTGACAATAATATGAGCAAAATTTGAAAATTTTGTGAACCGGGCCGGTATATTCCGGCCCGGTCCTGAACAATCAGTTATTCACTAACACTCCCGCCTGCGCTCTTACTGGTGTGAGCAAGGCAGGGGAGAGGCGGGAGAATTCTTGCCGCACGACGTTAAAACATATTAGGGGATTTTAATACTGTTGATCTCACTCAGGTCTTTCATATTATTGGCTTTAATCATTCCCCCTGAAATTGTATAGAGGATATCATTTATATAAACAATCCGTTCCACGTTAAATTTATTGTCATACCATCCTTGCCCGGCTTTTTTCAATACTTCGTCCGACAGGTGAGATATCCGGCCTTGCAACCGGAATCCGTCCTCCAGGTCCAGGTTATAAATGTATGCTCCCTGGAAGGCGAATTCCCCGTATTGTGGACTGCGTCTCTGCTGAACGGTTCCGTTTATTTCCATGACCGTTACCGGGAAGGCCAGCAGGTTTTTCTCCCTCGAGAAAAGCAATGCTTTATGGTTCCTCAGGAGTTCTGAGTCTGTCCCCCTGTCGCCTATTATTTCCTTATACTTTTCCACCGGATTTGCTACGTCTGTTACATCAAAGACTGCTATCTTCATGCCCTGGTAAAAGGCCATGGTCCCTGAACCTTTGCCTTCCGGCCCCTTTTGTTCCAGTTCTATGGTGTCTTTTCCGAAGCCGATGATATGGTTTTCATCATATGGATGAAGGTAATCGCTATAACCCGGTATCTTGAGGGCGCCGAGGA
Organism: Firmicutes bacterium HGW-Firmicutes-14; assembly: GCA_002840275.1. Classification (GTDB taxonomy): domain Bacteria; phylum Bacillota; class Thermincolia; order Thermincolales; family UBA2595; genus W-Firmicutes-14. The sequence goes on along the minus strand of PHAB01000016.1, from coordinate 46,219 downwards.
TTTCCGGAGACTCGGGGTCCTTAAGGTCTATCACGAAGAGGGGGTCAACCTTTTTAAAGGTAACCATATAGGCCCTGTCTCCCATGAATCTTACTGAATAGATCCTCTCTCCGGGAGCAATGTCTTCAATTTTACCCGCAATTTTCAGGTTTTGGCCGAGGGTGTAAAGATTATTCTTGGAGGTATATTCGTCATTCCGCCAAATCTCCCCTTTGGTCGTGGCAATTCTGAAAAAGCCTTCGTGTTCGTCCATGGAAAACTGGTTCAGGATTGTACCGGGTACCTCACCCTTACCGCTGTATTCCACATGTCCCTGGTTCAGACCAAAGCGGTATATTGTAGTACCTGTCTCCGGCGGCCGGAGTTCGGAGTACTCGTATTTGGCTACCGCAACATACATGTTGTCAGTTGAGGCATAAATATTCTGACCGCTTCCGAGGTAGGAGGAAATTTCCATTTCCTCATCAGGCTTTTCCAGGTCCAGGCCGGCAATCAAAAGGTAATTGGGTTCAGGGGAACCCGGGAAATACCTGATGTCACTGTAATCAATAGTTGTGAAACCGCTTTTCGTGGCAGAGTCACGGTAAGAGGGGGCAGGGGGAGCGGCAGCAGAGGGGTTCTTTTCGGTTTCCTGTTCCATTATATGGTAATAATCAATATACTTATTGGCTGCCAGGTAAAGAGCGGACCCTATTTTCCTTGAAGATATGTAATTCCCTTCGAGTTCTGCTTCCCGCACCTTTTTAATATCTGCCCTGTCTGTGATATCATAGACTATCACTTTCATTGTGTTCCGAGTCGGTACATAAGGGTAGATTTCCGCTTTTACAGGAGAGTCGGGGCGGATCAGCTTCTTCTCTAGCGGAAGGTCTTGTGGTCGGTCTTGCGGAAGGGGACGCGCCGGCTCTGTCTGCTGTGGCTCATCCGGCCTGGGTAACGGCTGAGGGGGTGTGGGGACATGATAATATGTTTGCCCGATGACAGCCAGGTATTTTTCATCGATATAAATTTCCGCAGGGGTAAAGTTTTCGTCATCGAAACTTATCCTGCTGACCGGTCTCATTTCATCGGCCGGATAAGCCTTTATTATGTCGATATACCTGTCCTTCACCTTATAAATATACTTGCCGTCCGTTTTTATCACATCTGCTTCATCAACCCCCTGGACCTGGACGTTGGTTGAAGAATAGTCTGAGGCCTCATTTTTCATTTTCATAGCGCTGTCCCTGGGCGCCCCGGCGGCCATATCGGCTGATTCTGCCTGTGCCGCCCTTTTTTCCAGGCCGTAATGTACCTGGTTTCCTAGCCTTTGGGCATCAATAAGCAGGTCTTTGAGTTTTTCTGCAGACCCGATTACCGGAAGAGGTTCAACAGTTATTTTATCTATACTGCCCGGCGGAACAGGCGGGTCTTCCGGAGGGTTGTTGAGTGCAGGGGAAATGGATGCCGTAAACAGAATAAATACCAGCATGACCGCTGCAGGATATATCAGGTTAAGAAATCGCTTCATACTAAGTACCTCCTTATTAAAACACTTGATTTCGTGTCCTTTTGATAGGATAGACGAATTAAGCAGAATAATTGTTCCTTTAATGCGGGATTTATGTCTTGACATAATCTCCTACACATAGTAGTATTAATAAATAAATAAATAAAACGTTCTCTCAGGAGAACATTCTTATCAAGAGCGGTGGAGGGACAGGCCCTGTGAAACCCGGCAACAGCCGGGTCCGCATTCAGCGGACCGGAAATGTGCTAAATCCTGCAGGATTTACCTGAAAGATAAGAACCGAGTTAACCCTCTTCTTGTCTTGAAGAGGTTTTTTTAATTGAAAGCAATTGCAGATGAAGTCGAATATGTGAAATGGAGAGGTGTTTATGATGCCAATAAAGATTCCCGACAACCTTCCGGCCAGAGAAGTACTTCTGGGAGAGGACATTTTTTTAATGGATGAAACCAGGGCGGTACATCAGGATATCCGGGCCCTTAAGATAATTCTACTCAACCTGATGCCTACTAAGATAGTTACTGAAACCCAGATAACCCGCCTGCTGGCCAACTCTCCCCTGCAGGTGGAACTGGAGTTCCTTCATCCTGCCACATATACCGCCAAGAACACCCCTGAGGAGCACATGATAGCCTTTTACAAGACATATGAATACATCAGGGACCGGAAATATGACGGTATGATAATTACGGGAGCGCCGGTTGAACACCTGGAATTTGAAGAGGTGGTTTACTGGGAAGAATTAAAACAGATCATGGAATGGGCCAGGCGAAATGTATTTTCAACCCTCTACCTTTGCTGGGGAGCCCAGGCCGGGCTTTTTTACCACTATGGAGTACCCAAATACCCGCTTGGCAAAAAAATGTTCGGTGTTTTCCCCCACAGGGTTGTCAAAAAAAACACCAGGCTTTTGCGGGGGTTTGACGATATTTTCTATGTGCCTCATTCCCGTTATACCGAAGTCAGGCGGGAGGATATAGACAGAATATCTGAACTGGAGGTCCTGGCCGAATCAGATATCGCAGGCTTATATATTGCTGCCTCAAAGGACGGCCGGCAGATTTTTGTCAGCGGCCATTCTGAATATGACCCCCTTACCCTTAAGGATGAATATGTGAGGGATATTGATAAGGGATTGGATATTGCCGTTCCCCAGAATTATTTTCCGGGAGACGACCCCTCACGGGACCCTCAGGTGATATGGAGGGGACATGCCAACCTGCTGTTTTCCAACTGGTTGAATTATTATGTTTACCAGGAAACACCATATGATTTAAATGAGATAAAATAAGGCGAAAAGGGGAGGCAAAAGCTACTATTGACCTTAGTACTGAATAAGTAGTAAAATCATATTAGGAATATATTTTTAAGTGATATAGCTTAGACGACTGGAAAAGGGTGGGTGAGATGTTGTTAAAGAAATTCATATCAGATTTTAAACCTCACAAAATGGGATACACGAAGGTATTTGGGGAGCTTGAGGCAGAGGTCATGAAACTTATCTGGGCGGCAGGTTCCGCTACGGTTAGGGAGATTTATGATGTGATTCACCAGGAAAAGGGTCTGGCCTATACAACGGTAATGACCATAATGAGCCGGCTGGCAGATAAAGGGATATTACGAAAACAACCCCAGGGGAATGCCTTTGTATATTTCCCTGAGGTTACCGAAAAAGAATTTGCAGATATGGTAGTAACCGAAGTACTGGATGGGTTGCTGGACGAGTTCGCAGAGCCCGCCATCTCTCATATGATAGAAAAGCTGGGTTCTGAGGATATTTCCAGGCTGGAACGCCTTGAACAGATCATAAAGGAGCGCCGGTTAAAAGGGGGTAGTTAACATGACTTACTCGGTTTTTGTCAATAGTTTTGTCCACCCCTTTATCATCTATGGTTTAACAGGTACCGTCATCAGTTACGCGATTGCTCTGTTCCTGGTGAGATTAAAAGTTTTCAACGACTCCAGGTCAAGAGCCCTGTTGTTTGCCATTCCCTTTTTTGTTCCCTTTATTTCCTTTGCAGTCTATAAGGTTTTTTTAAATAGCGGCTGCTATGTGGCCGGTTACCCCTGGGGATTTGTCCAGAAATGGACATGTTCTGCAGGAGGCATATTGGCGTCTGTATTTACTCCTTTTGTTATCGTTATTTCTGCTCTTGCGGTTGCCAAGGCTTTATTAAGTCTTCTGGCTGCCCGGAGAATCATCAAAAAATCCGGTTATGTCACGGCGGGCAAACACCCCCGGCTTTTTTCCGTGCTCGTTTCACTGTGCGGCAAGAGCGGTATAAGGGTGCCTGCGGTAGTGGTTACCGGGGACAGGTTTGCCAGGGCCTATACAATGGGCTGGCGTTCCCCGGTTCTGGTATTATCTGAAGGCCTTTTGGACTCCCTGGATGATGAAGAGCTTGAAACGGTGGTTGCCCATGAAATAGGGCATATTAAAAGGGGAGACTCCCTGCTTACCTGGTTTATGGTATTTCTTCGGGACCTCATGTTTTTCAACCCCCTGTGTTACTGGATATTTAAACACTTCGTCAGTGAGAAGGAAATGGCTGCTGATGACTTTGCAGTTAAACTGACAAATAGGCCCATGGCGTTTGGCCAAGCCCTGATAAAGGTATGGCGCCTGAGCCCCCGGGGTTTTCTTGACAGGATTCTTATGGATAACCTGGTCCATCAGGCTCACTTTGCAAGTGATGCCGGGATAATAGGGAACAGGGTGGAACGGATATTAAACGATGAACACAAGGTGGCCAACCGGTCCGGGTTCCTTTATCTGGCCATACTTCCGGTTATGCTGCTGCCTGTTGCCATGCTTTATGTGTTATGTTAATAATTGATATTTAAAAAGGTGGGCAGGTTGTTCCGAAAAGCGGGCCTGTTGAGCTGCTGCTTAAAGAAACCTGCCCCCCGTTTATTCTTTTCCGGCCAGTATACGGATATCTTCTATCCGAACATGCAGGCCGCAGTTTTTTTCCAGGATCATGTTGACCAGGCCGGTATGGTTGAGGGACATCATACAGAAACCCGGCAGGAAGTTTACACGGCAGCCGAAGGCCGGTTCCCTGGCAATTTTTGCGGCAATACCCTCAAAACCGATCATGTGGTAAGCTATAACATCTTTCACTATCCGGTCCCTGGAAAATTTTGGCCCGACAACCCAGGTGTAGAGGAGCCCCGTAACTTCTTCAGCTTTAATTACCTGCAGGACGTGGGGAATAGGACATCCCGCACCCATTGGCCGGCCAAGAACATAATCTCCTTTGGTTATCTGCATCTTTTCCACCATGTCACCCCTGAAGGGCAGGACTATTTTCCGGGCAGAGGGTTCCCCGGGCAGAGGTTCCAGGACAAAATCATAGGGATGGTCAAGGACATCCCGGCCAGAATATAAAGCTTCACTTACAGAACCGGGCCGGCTCTTGGAGCACTGTTCATCATAATATGGACAGTCGGCATATGTTTTCTGTGAGGCATTAATCATTCGCAGGAAGCTTTTGCAGCTGTCAGCGCCGCAAAGGCCGCAGTTCTTTCCCGGAGGAAGCCAGGATTTCACTGCATTCATTTCTATTCACCCCTGTACAGGTATTCAGCAACCTGGCCGTCAAGTTTTTGGATTATACCAAAATGGTGTTTCCAGCCGATCTCTTTTTTACCCACACAGATAGTGCATGTGCCCAGGGGCGGGTTTCCCTTAAGAGTGAGGGAATCCTTATCGATGTCCCCGGATTTCCAAATCTGGTCATACAGCCGCTGCAGGGAAGTACCCTGAAGAGCATTAGTTTCCATCAGGATTATGTCCCGGTGGACCTCCTTAATTTTCTGGATAAGGACTTCACGTTCGGCCTGGCTTACCAGGTCAATTTTAGTTACAACAGCAATGTCAGCCAGGCTGACCATGGCTCCCATCTTTTCCGGTGCATGAATTCCTGATATGGAACTTAAGACAATAACCCCGAGGCCCTGGTTCAGGTAAGGGGAACAGCGCAGGCACAGTCCTGCGCTTTCCACTATCAGCAGGTCCGCAGAATTCATTTCGGCCCATTCTACAGCATCACCCAAAACCATAACACCCGCATGGTCCGGGCAGAGGTCACCGGAATATATTTTTTTGGTTATAATGTTAAACTCTTTTTTTAATTCAATATCCTCAAATGCTCTAACCACGTCAATCTTCAAAAATGCCAGCCGCAGTTCATCCTTAAAATGTTTCACTATCTGTTTAGTCAGCGCAGTCTTACCGGCAGATGGAGGGCCGGCGATAACCAGAAGCTTCAAGTATCGTTCACCGTCCTTTTCTATAGATTAATTATGAAGCGAAGTTTACGGAAAACATTTCATTGGTGATTACATTCCCGGCCCGCAGTTCTTCCCTTATGGAGCCAACCCTTTTGTCAAGCTCAATGAGGTTTTGGGCAGCCCGTGTTTCAATGTCACTCTGGATGAGGACCTTTTTCACTGCTCCGTTTTCCATTATAATACGCTTTTGGGTAAGCAGGGCTATCACCGGGTCATGGGTTACAAAGATGATAATTTTACCTGTGTTTTCAATTATTCCTATAACTTCCTGCTTAAAGATTCCCGCATTTTCGATTTCATCCAGCAGGATTATGGGTGCTGCACCGATTAAAAGGGCATCAGCTATCAGGAGGGATCTGGTCTGCCCTCCGGAGAGGACTGTTACCTTAACATCCTTGGTTATCTTTTCACCCGTGAAATTGTTGGCCAGGTCGATGGTTTTAAATATTACTTTATTATCCGTTATTCCGCGGGCCCGGGCATGGATTTGCAGGAATTCTTCCGTTGACAGGTCAGCAAAGCATTTGGTATTTTGAGTAATCATAGCTATGGGCTTCATTGCCGGGTTGTACCTGATTTCATCAGGGGGTGACTCTCCATTAACAAGTACTCTGCGCCGGGTTGATGTATCTTCCTGGGCCATTAGTTCGATATCCGTAATAAAGGCGGTTTTTCCGCTCCCGGTAGGACCGACAATGGAGACTGTTTCTCCAGCCTTAAGGTTGATTTCTGAAAAGCCTTCAATAATACCTGTTTTATCTAAGCCGGGAAGAATGGTGATTTCTTTAAGCATATCTTCTCTCCTCTCAAATTTTTCTTGCAGTGTAAACTATGACTTATGTATATGAAATGTTACTTAATTAAGTGTATTTTGTATGCAGGGTTCTTGTATATATCTGGAAAACAATTTTGGGAGGTTTCCCCGTCTTTTACATGGGGAATAACTGTTGAAACAAGGGGGAAACTATAAAGGAAACTTACTTCAGGTGGAGTTTTATACTCCATCTGAAGTCTAGTTGACTTATCCAGGGGCTTAGCGCCACTTATCTCCTATTTATAGAAGAAGGAGTCTTAGTGGCGGTTAGCCCTCGGAAAAGAAAAAAAGGAGGTTCAGGATATTATGTATAAACGCTGTTTCCCCTTGGCGTTGTTGATTCTGATGTTACCAGTTTTTATCCTGGGTTGCCAAACCGACGAAACCCAAAAGAAACCCGCACCCGAAAATAAAGCGCCGGCATATAAAACACTGATATCGGCCGCTGAAGCAGACCCATATGAAAACGGCTGTGTATCCTGTCATAAAAAAACTGAGGAGGTAGACAGGACTCTTCCGGCTTATGTTGATAAAATCCCGGGACATCCGGAAGTAAAGGAAACAACTGTCAACGCATGCTACAAGTGCCATGAGGCCGAGAAAAACTTCAGCCTCTACCAAAAATTTTACCAGGGAATGCACAGGGCCCACTGGAAGAGTGAGACCTTTTATACCAAGCTTAATGGCCGGTGCTCCTCCTGTCATACCGTTGAATCAAACGGTGTTTCCGGTATCAAGGAATACCCGCCGGCGGGATACAGGACCGGTTTAACTGAAAAGAAAACCACTCCCCAGGGAAATCAGCCTGCTCCACAGAAGAAGCCTCTTCCGGAGCAAACCGGAGAACCTGACGAGCGGGAACAGCCTGGTCAGCAGGAACCGCCCGGCCAGCAGGAACAGCCTGCACAGGAAGAAGAAACTAAAGATAACCGGCCCGGACAGGATGAAATCCCTGCTCCAACACCTTAAAGGTGTTATAAACACTATAAAATAAGACAGCATTTTTATTTAAGTCAGATACTAGGGAGTGTCTTAAATGTAAATGGAGGCAGCTGCTCTATATTTTGACAATAAATAAGGGAGAGGCAGATGTGTTCCGAAACGATGAGACTGATGTCCGTTTGTCCAACATGGCAGCTCTAGGCGCTAAAGCGCCAAGAGCTGCCATGTTGGGTAACAAACTGAATCGTTGCCATCGTGGAGGAATATATCTGCCTCTCCCTTGCTTTAAAGTTAAAAAGAAAAAGTGTCTCTTTTCACTTCAGTTTATATGATCTGGAATCCTTTTGGAGGGTTTTAAGAAGCTCATCCAGGCTTTGGATTTTCTGCAGCATTTGATTAGTATTTGAAGTGACTTCCTGAGCTGATGCAGTGACTTCCTGAGTTGAAGCCGCGTTTTCTTCCGATATGGCGGAGACGTTCATTATCGATTCAGTTGCCGTTGCACTTTCGGTGCTCAATTCGTCGACGATGCGGCTGTTTTCTCCGGTTATCCCGGCGATAGTTTCAACGGCTTCCACCACTTCCCGGCTGTGGGCTTTCATATCGTCCATAGCGGCATTTATTTCTTCAACCCGGGTGACTGCCTTATTCACAGCTTCAATAATGTCTTCCAGGGCGTTTCCGGCCTTGTCGGCTGCCTGGGTCCCTTTACCGACATCGGTAATGGCCTTTTTCATGTCCTTCATAACCATTTCTGTTTCATCCTGAATGCCTATGACCAGTTTCCTGATTTCTTCTGTGGATTTCCTGCTGTTTTCAGCCAGTTTCCTGACCTCGTTTGCGACCACAGCAAATCCTTTCCCGTGTTCCCCGGCCCTGGCAGCCTCGATGGCGGCGTTCAAAGAGAGAAGGTTTGTCTGTTCGGCAATATCATCGATGACCTGGATAATTTCACCGATTTGGTGGGAGCGTTCTCCCAGGGATTCCACTTTTTTGGCCAGGTTATCAACCACGGTCTGGATGGTCGACATGTCTTCTACGGTGTTGTGAACCAGGTTTTTTCCCTCGGTTGCGGCGGAAAAACTGTCCTGGGTATCCTGGGCTATTTTTGCCGTACAGCTGATTACCCCGTCAATGGCTTCCGACATGTCCCTGATAGTACGGACGGTTATTTCAACATTTCGGTTTTGCCTGACAGCGCTCTCTTTTATGGCTTGGGTAACCTGCCCCAGTTTATTTATAATATAGGCGGAGTCCTGCATGTTCCTGGTCTGTTCCTGGCTTCCGACCGCTATCTGTTCTATGGCCAGAGATACCTGTTTTATGACTTCCAGGTTCTTCTCTGAGCTTTTGCTTAATTCATCACTGATCTGGACCATCTGGTCTGTGCTAATAAAAACATTATAAAGATACTTCCTGAGTTTCCCGTACATCTCCCTGAATGACATATTTAGTTCTTCCAGCTCGTCCCTGGTCCTTATAATCTCAATGTCTTCCGTCTGTCTGGTCAGGTTTCCGGAAGACATCTCTTTTGCCAGCCCGGTAAGTACCTTTGTGGGTCTATTTACATTGTATATGATGTAAAAAGTAAATCCCAGTCCTATAAGCAATGAAACCAGAATAACCGTACCCTGCTGCCACAAGAAGGCCTGCATCACTTCTCCGGTTAATTTATTTATGAGGGCCGGATCACCGGCTGTTTCCGCAATAATCTTGTCTTCCAGGGATGATACAGTCAGGTAAGACATGAAAACTGCCAAAGGCAGCAGCCAGAACATCACTGTAAATGCCGCGCATATTTTATAAGACATTTTTATTTTCATATTCGGCAACCCCCTTTATGGCAGTTATGCTGTCTTACAACCAGTAGTTTTATATTCATATATTATTAAATTCGACAAATAAACACAAATTTCCTTTATTTATTTAAGCTTCCAGCAAAATGGTGTTAATATAAAATAAGCAGGAAAAGATATATAACGGTAGAATAGTAATCATAAATAAGGATTAACCTGTTAAGGAGGCTCTGAATTTGCCGGATTTGTGGAATGATGTGCTTATAATACTTTTCCTCATCTTGATCAATGCCTTTTTTGCCGGCTCCGAAATAGCGCTTGTTACTCTAAGGAACAGCCGGGTAAAACAGCTGGTCAAACAGGGGAGCAAATCGGCCCGGGCTGTGGATTTTTTACTGAAAGACCCCAGCAGACTGCTGGCCACCATCCAGGTGGGGGTGACCCTTGCCGGTTTCTTAGCCAGCGCGGCGGCGGCTGTTGGTATCTCAGTCACCCTGGCAGATATTCTAAGGACCATTCCTTTTCTTGAGCGATATGCCCAGGGAATTGCCGTAATCATCGTTACAGTGGTGATATCCTTTATCACCCTGGTTTTGGGGGAACTTGCACCGAAAAGGCTGGCCATGCAGAAATCGGAAAAAATTTCCCTTGCTATCGCCAGGCCTCTTCTGTTGCTGTCAAAGGCGGCGGGGCCGTTCATTGCCCTCCTCACCCTGTCAACCAATTTTGTGGTCAAACTCCTGGGAGGGGAAATAAAGCACAGGGAACCTAAGCTTTCAGAGGAGGAAATCAGGCTGCTGGTTGCCGAACAGGGAACTCTGAACGAAGAGGAAAAAGAGATGATTGAAGGGATATTCGAATTCGGGGATACGGTAGCCAGGGAGGTAATGGTGCCCAGGACGGAAATGATTTCCTTTGAACGCAGCCTCAAGGTGGACCAGGCCTTGGAAAAGGTCATTCAGTATGGGTTTTCCAGGTATCCTGTATATGAGAGAAATATCGATAATGTTATCGGCATTGTTACCATAAAGGACCTGCTTCATGCAAACAAGGTAAACAGGGATAAGGTGGAAATAATCAAAGTCATGCGTGATGTCTTTTTCATCCCTGAATCGAAGAACGTGCTTGACCTCTTAAAAGAACTGCAGGTAAGAAGAATGAATATGGCCGTTGTCCTTGACGAATACGGGGGCACGGCAGGCCTTGTCACAATAGAAGACCTGCTGGAGGAAATAGTCGGAGATATAAATGATGAATACGATAAAGTGACTGTACCGATAGAGATTATTTCGGAAAACCATGGAATATTTGACGGAAAAATCCTGGTTGAGGATGTAAACGATTCCCTGAACCTGGACCTGCCAATGGAAGAGGGATACGATACTGTAGCAGGACTGGTATTTCACTGCCTGGGGAAGATACCCAGGAAAGGAGATTGGGTTGAACTGGACGGGATAGCTGTCAAAGTAAAGGAAATGGAAGGGAACAGGATAAAGAAGGTGGAGGTTATCAGGGAAAAACCGCCAGCAGAAACTCCGGCACCTATTGAAGAGTAAGAGAACGGTTGTACGGGACGAAGGATAAAATAATCCCAGCACGGGGCAGATGTTTTCCGGAGCGGAGGAATCATTTGCCCCGTGCTGGCTTTATGTCCCGTTACGTAAATTCAATTTCCCCACAGGATTTCGGCAAGTTTATCTGCATCGTTTACAGGTGGCATACAGGCGAAATTTTTGCATACAAAAGCGGCAGGTTGCCCATCTGCAGACCCTCTTTCCTTCAGGGAAGGAATCAATTCTGCCAATTTATCGCCTTCCGTCCCGGGTCTCCTGACAGTCAGCAGCATCTCCGGGGCAAAACCGCTGTTGACTGTCAGGATCATTTCAGGGGTTTGTCCGGAATCCGGGTCCCCTGTTATGATGACATCTATTGCGGGGAACAGGTCAAACCAGGCTGAAATAAGAAAGAAGGAGTAGCCGGCGGGTGCTTCACTTACCGAGCCACCAAAAGTTTTAAGAAGGGTCCGGGCTTTATCCTCCAGAGAACTGTCACCGGTTAACCTGGCCAGGCGCAGGAAGTTAAGGGCTGCCGCTGAATTGCCGGAAGGCACAGCCCCGTCATATATCTCTTTCGGCCGTGCAATCAGGTTTTCAGCATCAGAACCGTAAAGGAAAAACCCTCCCTGTTTGTCATCCCAGAAAAACTTTATTAGATCCCTGTTCAGTTCAAGGGCTGTTTCAAGGTATTCGGCCTTAAAAGATGCCTGAAACAATTCAAGCAACCCCCATATAAAAAAAGCGTAATCTTCTGCATAGGCAGGTATGGCTGATTCCCCATCCCTGTACCGGGCCATGAGCCTGCCGTCTTCCGGCCGCCTCATGTTTTCCAGGATAAACCCGGCGGCTTTTTCGGCGGCTGTCAGGTATTGAGGTCTATTGTTTTTGCTGTCCCCAAGGACCCTGGAGCCAAAGGCCAGGGCGGCAATCATCAGGCCGTTCCAGGAAGTCAGGATTTTATCGTCTTTAAATGGGTGTACCCTGGCTTCTCTCCTGATAAAGAGCAGGTGTTTTTCTTCGGCATAGTCACCGGCTATCCCTGTTTCAATCAGGTTGGGAATGCTTTTACCCTCGAAGTTGCCGCCAGGAGTTATGTCATAGTCCCTGCAAAACCTGGCCCCCTTTTGCTCCCCTAAAACATCTGACACCTCTTCCGGTGACCAGACATAAAATCTTCCTTCCTCACCTTCGGAATCGGCATCTTCCGCGGAATAGAAGGCTCCTTCAGGAGATGTCATATCCCTTAAAACATAAGTAAAGATTTCTTCAGCCACCCTGCTGTAGAACGGTTTGTCTGTGGCCTGGTACGCTTCCAGGTAAGCAAAAGCCAAAAGTGAATTATCATATAACATTTTTTCAAAATGGGGCACCAGCCATTTCGGGTCTACCGAATACCTGGCGAAACCAAAACCGATGTGGTCATATATACCTCCCCGGTACATAGATTCCAGCGTCTTTTCCACCATTTCCACTGCAGCTTTGTCACCTGTCATCTTCCAGTACCTTAGAAGGAACATGAGGTTATGGGGTGTCGGGAACTTGGGGGCCCGCCCAAAACCTCCGTACATAGGGTCGAAAGAATCGTCGTAATACCTGAAAGCTGCGTGTATCGTATCTTCGGTGACAATCCCCTCTTTATGGGCAAACATCGAATGGGCCACAGCCTCGGTTATCTTGTCACCTGATTGTACCAGTTCATCCTTTTTAGTTTTCCATAGTTGGGCGACCTGTTCAAGGATGTCCATTAACCCCGGCATTCCACGGGCGCTGTGTTTGGGGAAATATGTCCCGGCAAAAAAGGGCTTTTTATCCGGGGTCATGAGTACGGTCAGCGGCCAGCCGCCGTGCCCGGTCATAGCCTGGCACACAGACATGTAGATAGCATCGATGTCAGGCCGTTCTTCCCGGTCTACTTTGATAGAGACATAATCGTCATTTAATACTTTTGCAACCTCTTCATCCTCAAAGGATTCGCGTTCCATCACATGACACCAGTGACAAGTGCTATAGCCAATAGAGAGGAATACGGGCTTGTCTTCTTTATTGGCTTTTGCAAAAGCTTCATCACCCCAGGGATACCAGTCTACGGGGTTATGGGCGTGCTGGAGAAGATAGGGCGATTTTTCGTTTATCAGTCTATTGGGTGTCTCTGTGAGTTTCATTGGGATCACCTCCTAGTTATAATTTCTAATAGGATGCCCATAATGATATAGCTTATATGTTTAAAAAATATCTAGGAATATTAAATGGCGAACTGAAATTGGGTTTCAAATGTAAAAATGAAAATTTGACAATGAACACCTATTATTCTCGGAACCAATAGATAGAGGAAAAAATAAGATTGCCGCTTCTGATTTACATAAAATAATTTTCAAAAAATTGGGACTGTGGTACAATAAACTTGTATAAGTATGTTTAAGAGGGGTGACAAAATGAATTCAAGTAATAATATTATTTTGAATCGAGTTTTCACCCGCAATACATTTACAGATTTGCTTACAGAGCAATTTAATGGCACATACTGTCAAGTCATTAAGCGATATATAGATGATATTAAGACAAAAAACAACCGAACCCTGATAAGCGAAATATACGGAATAATGACACATAGCTATCGAAACGAGTATGTTTATAAAAATACTTTGCTTAATAAATTATTAATTTCTAAACATAGTTTAAAAAGGACTACGGCTTTAACCGAAATCCCAATTAGCAAATCAAAAGCTGACTTTATATTAATAAATGGAATAGCAGTTGTTTATGAAATAAAAACAGAATTGGACAGTTTTGATCGTTTAGAAAGCCAATTAAACGATTACTATAAAGCTTTTGACCATGTATGTGTGGTCACCTGTGAGGAGAATTTTAAGAAGATAGAGGAATTGCTGAAGGATAGCCCTGTTGGTATTTATATTTTGACGAAACGTAAGAGACTTAGCCCTAGAAAAGAACCCATTAGGGACAATTCCAACTTAGATTCAAACGTGATGTTTAAGATTTTAAGGAAACGAGAATTCGAAAATATCATAAAGACCCATTACGGAGAGCTTCCCGCAGTATCGCAAGTCAATCATTATAATCATTGTTACCAACTCTTCAAGAATATTGATATTGAAATAGTTTATCAGGATATGTTAGAGGAATTAAAAAAGAGAGCCACCATAGAAATCGAGGAATTTAAACATGTACCTTATGAATTGAAATTTTTAGCTTATTTTTCAAAATATAAAAAATCAGATTATGAGCGATTAAATATTTTTTTAAACAAAAAATTTGGAGGTTAGTTTTATGTATCTCCCCTTTTTGCGAGGAAGACAATATGAGTTACTTGCCTTATGCGAGTTGGTGGAAGCTGCCTGCCTTGGAAAGCATATTATACCGATAATTGAGCCAGTAAAACTTTCATCGACATTTATTAAAACTTTAAAATCTTTTGTACATAATCGGAAAAAAATAGCCGTCATTCATAATCCACAGGTAGGATCTTTTTCTAAGGATTTAGAAGATGAAAAGAAAAACGGATTTAAGCAGAAATATGAAGAATTACTGAAAAATAAGTTGATTATAAAAGCTCATATCTTAAATAAACACTCTAAATCGGAACTTAAGCAGACAGAAGCACAAGGCTTTCATAAAAAGGATTTATTGATTATAACTAATAACCGTGATTATGTCGAATTATATTCCGAAGAATTTTCTTCCATCCTTCCACGTTATACACTAATCCCAGATGAAAGTGTTTTTAGACGTAAAATTAAAAGAAACAGGGTTTTACTTGATGATAAATTCGAAAAACAAAATCGAAATATCGATTATGCAAGACTTGATGATGAGCCTTTCTCAGATGACCATTTATTTTATAAGGATGACGGTTTTATTGGTTTTTCAGACTACTCCATTGTCGGAGATAATTTTTTTGAATCCGGTTTTGCACCCTACGCAGTAGCGTTACACATTGTTTATTTTTCTGAAGACAAGAGTTTGCGTGTTAAGCACTTTGTTTCTGACTCTAATGAAGACATTACAAACCCAGCTGGAAAATTTTACGAGGCTTTAGAAAAGTTAAACGATTGGGATATGGCACACGAAATGGATACACTTGGCTTGAAAGGACTTTTAATACATTTTAAAAATGAAACATACCCAGGGTTAGGAACGGTAAAAAAGCTTTCTATGATGCACCACATTGAGCTGGTTGGACAATATCTTGATGGGGTAGAATAGGATGATATGTTGTGAAAAGTGCTTTATAGATATAGAAATTAAAGCTGTCATTAAAAGTTTAAATCAGCTGGGCAAATGTGAACTGTGCGGAAAAAACAATGTATATATTTATAATACAGAGATAAACAATGAATTGGCAGATATGTTCGACGATTTATTAAACCTTTATACTGCCTCTGGCGATTTGCCCCCTGATTATCCCCCTGAGAATGTAAATCTTTTAAAACATGAACTATGCGGGCGATGGAATATTTTTTGCATTGATGCCGATTTAGCATATAGAGCAATTACTGGTATTTGCCACGAGAAATATCAAGAACATCCGGAAATATTTGATGCACCTATTGGAATCATGGAATTAAACCGAAAAGATTATCTCGAAGAGCATTCGATAATGAAAAACTATGAATGGGAAGATTTTGTTGAAGGGATAAAAACTAAAAATCGTTTTCATACAGATTACATAAATAAAGAAGTGCTTTTTTCCTTCTGTAACGATATTCAAAAAAATATATAAGATTGGGACTACATTCTACAGAGCAAGAATTTGCCACGATGATACAGGTTTTCCTATTGACCAGATGGGTGCGCCTCCGCGGGGATATGCTACTGCTGGACGAGCTAATCCTACAGGAATAAGTTGCCTATATCTTTCCGATACCGATAAAACAGCTCTTAATGAAATTAGAGCGGGGGTTTATGATTATGTAGCAATGGGAAAATTTGTTCTCAGAGAAGATATAGAAGTAGTCAATCTGACGATTGTGGATCAGATCAGCCCTTTCTGGGTGGCCGATAATACTGTTCATGCCGTAAATAAAAAACACTTACAGAAAATAGGCTTTGACATTGCAAAACCTATGCGTAGACACGATAGCACGCTTGATTATCTGCCTACCCAATATATTAGTGATTTTATTAAAAGTAGAGGATTTGCGGGTATAGAATACAAAAGCACGATGAATATAGGTGGCTATAATCTTGCAATTTTTGAGGAAAGATTTTTTGAATGTACTAATGTGGATGTTTATGATATTCGGGAATTGAAATATGAATTTGACAAAGTAAAGTAATTTAACAGGTGAACGAAAGAAAAAACCGTTACCAATTAGGGGACGGTTTTAAAACTTAATAATCACTTGATTATTATATAGGTGTGGCCACAGTGAAATATGGATACTGGTTCAAATTAACAAACCGAAATAATTTATTTGTGCACACCATCGTGATCCGTCTCTGTCTTTACATAAAAGTAAAAATAAATTATAATTAACTAGAATTATCCATCACAATTCACTTGCATGCTTTAACAATATAGTGATTAAGAAAGGTAGATTGCTTTGTCAAGAAATATTTATATTACAGAGGTTGACAAAAAAAGACTGCAGAAACTTATTGATGAAGCTAAAGAGTTTGAGGCAGGTCATAAAGAATACCTTTTGAACCTTGAACATGAACTGAACCGGGCACAAGTAGTTTCTTCCGAGAAAATTCCTAATGATGTTATTACTATGAATTCAAAAGTTGTATTGAAGGATTTAGATTCCGGGGAAGAAATGATTTATTCGCTTGTTTACCCAACTGACGCAGACTTAAGTGCCGATAAAATTTCTATATTGGCCCCAGTAGGGACAGCAATTCTTGGTTATCGTCTGGGTGATATCATTCATTGGCCGGTGCCTGGTGGCATAGTCCGGTTGGAAGTGGTAAACCTTCTCTATCAACCTGAAGCTGCTGGTGACTTTGACCTGTAGCAAGAAATTAAAAGGGGAAGATTGGGTATGCATAAGAGGAAAATACTTATTCTTTATTCACTATGCCGATACTGTGCCTCACGCAAAAAGTGGTGCACTTTTTTTATTCACTGAATGAGATATGAGGTAATGTTGTTGTCCCGGTCATAATTTAATGTTAGGATATCTCCCGGTGAAAACAGGTCCATGTCTTTTTCGTATATGTAAGCATGAACTGTCTTTTTATCAACAGTAATTTTATTTCCGTCACTTTCCGTTTTTTTGTTTTCCACCACCAGGTGGGAATTATGATAGCCGTACACTTTTGATTTAACCGTGCCGTGGAATGCCTGTATTTTATTATAATCGGGGTAATTTTTGACCATATCGTTATCAGGCCTTTCGAAGTTTACAAACTCTATCGTCCAGGGTTTATGCAGCGGTTTCAGACCTTCTTTTATAGCGGCCCTTTTCTTGAGGATATTGTCTGTCACCACCGACATTTCCGCCCTTGTCAGGCTGACCTTGCCATGAAAACTGCCGTCAGGGTTTCCGGCCAGAATCCCGTAGTAGACTGCCAATGCTGTATTTTCCCTGAACTCAGGAGCGATACTCTCATAATCAGTAAACTTTTCAGCCAGGTAATTTTCCCCGGGTTTGGGACCTTTATTTAAATCCAGGGCCCTAGCTGCTGCCTCGGCAACCTCTTCCCGGGTTATTGCCCGATTCGGGTTAAAATTGAAAGGGCCCTTGGGGTCAGAGGGGGTTGGTATAAACCACTTCGTGGCATCGATGTATTGGAATGACCAGTGGTCCGGAGCAATGTCGGAAAAAGTCTGTGAGGCCTTATCGTTTAAGGGGAGATTTAGGGCTTTAACTATAACCACCGCAAACTGTTCCCTGGTTACAGGGAGGTCCGGTCTGAAGGTGTTATCGGGAAAACCCTTGATAATACCTGCTTTGACCAGTAACTGAATAGAGCCGTACGCCCAGTGGGTCTCGGGAACGTCTTTAAAAGGGGCTTCACTGGCGGAGACAGTATTTAACAGCGCAAATATCAACAGGCATGTGGCCACACATGCGAGTTTGGCATAGTTCATATTTTTTTACACTCCTTTCACAAATTTTCTTCGCTATGCAGGAGCATTTATCCTTTGCAGAAATTTCTCGCATTATGTATAATAATGTAAAAATGAGAAATATAAGAATATAACAAATTGACAGGTATACCCCAAAATATGTTTTTGTTGTGAATTTTATAGGAAAGAATTAAGTAGGATTAAAGCCGGACTTTGGTGAAGACACCGGTCAAATCGTCATTCATTCCCTCAATTTCAACGGACTCCACAATGCCGGACCTGCCGCCATAGAACTGAACCCCAGCTCCTTCGTTAATGACCCCGGGCCAGTGGAGGACAAAGGTATCACCTCCCCAGAGTGCCAACTTCTTCCTGATCTTTTTGCGACCCATCACCAGAACAAGAGAGCCACTATGGCTGACAACGGTTAGCAGCCCGTAAAGGCTGTTATAATAAGTGCCGGAATAATACCTCAGTGGACGGGGCGGGGTATATGGAGCAGGGGGTTCCTCCAGACGCCGGGTTTCGGCTTTTTGTACTCTGAGAAGGTCGCCACTCCAGTCATGTGGCGTTTTTCCGAACCAAAGGTCAAGCCAATACCGGCTGATTGCTTCGGGGAAGAGCACACCACTCAGGTTGCACAGGACCGTAATACCTATACCTGCTTCCGGAACCATGGCAACAATACTTTTCATCCCGGATGTTCCGCCATTATGCCACAGTATAGGATAGGGATAGTATTCCGAGCGAATCCAGCCCTGGCAGTAGCGCCTCGTTTCTCCCCACGGTCCCAGCCCCGCATCAATCATTGGAGCTTGCAGAAATTTTATATTTCTTGTGCTTACCAGGCGCTTTTTGTCAAAAACCCCTTCTCGGAGATGGAGTATCACCCACCTGGATATATCAATGACATTTGAATTAATTCCTCCGGCCGGGGCAATGGTGTATACCCAGTAATAATAAGGCCAGTTCTTTGATAGAGCAGTTACCGGGTCTTCCGGGCCGGACCTTGCATAATAGTGCCCGTGGGCGGTGTTGGGTAAACTCCTGTAAGCTTTGAGGGTAGCGGTGGTGCTAACCATATTCAGAGGTATCAGGAACTTTTCCAACAAGTTTTGCTCCCAGCTTTTTCCTGTCTGTTTTTCCACCAGGTCCGCAGCGGCAAGAAACAGGTTGTTTTGGTAGCTATATTCACTCCGGAAACTGCTTGAAGGCTTTATGAGGTGAAGGTTATTTATAATATATTTCCTACTAAAACCCAGGTGGGGCAATAAACGTCCTGAATGCGGGGGAAGGCCGCTGCGCTGGGACATAAGGTCTTCCACCCTGAAGTCGCCGGTAGCTGGTGGATCATAAAGTCTGAACTCCGGCAGGTAGTCTTTAACTCTGTCTTTCCAGCCAAATCTTCCTTCATCTACCAGCTTTGACACAAGGGCTGCCGTAAAAGATTTGGAAACAGAACCTATCTGGAAGACCGTTTTCTCGTTAACCCGGGAACTGCTGCCCAGTTTTTTTACTCCAAAGCCCCTGGCATAAATTAACCTGTCTTCTTTAACTACTGATACCGCCATGCCGGGAACACGCCATTCCCGCATGGCTTTTTTGACGTACCGCTCAAAACAGGTTAAGACATTCTTTAGATTGAGAACCATTTTTCCGCACTCCTCTTCTATATCAACAGAGTTCTTGGCGTCAGGTGGAGTTTGGACTCCATCTGACGCTTAGAAATCGTTATCCAGGAGCTTAGCGCCGCTTATCTTCCACCTGACGAGGTGGGAGTCTTAGCGGCGGTTAGCTATCGGATAAAAACCGCTTAATAATTATATGATAAAAGAGGTATCATTTGACAAAGTCTGAAAACAGTGTATTACCTGCAGAAAAAAACCGGGTTGGGATTAATTCCGGCTTGGGAGGAAGGGAGGCACGAGAGAAACAGGAAAATCCTCTCCCGGATCTGCGGGCAGGAAGAGATGCTGTATATATTTACTGAAGTGGTCTTGGGAATCATTGAGAACCTTATCCAACGAATAATCCTGTTCGATGAGGATATTCCCTATGAAAAGGTAAAAAAGGAAATAGGTTTTGTTTTAGAGTTATATAAACCCGAAAAATAAATAGGGGGGGACAGACCATGAATACAAAAGAACTGGCATCACCATGCGGGATTGATTGTTTTAACTGTGAGGTTTATGAAGACAATATCACCGGAAAAATGAGAGAATACCTGGCAGGGGTGTACGGGCGCCGGTCTGGAAAAATGGGCGGAAGAGGCAAAGGAAATCAGGGAGAAGTATTTCAAGGGCAGGTTTGTCGTGGGAAAAGGTCCGGTTCTTTAGACTTCCTGAACTAATAACCCGGGTAGGAAATATAGTCCGACCCGGGTTTTTTACGTTAAATATGAGGAGATTCCGACTTTTTTATCAGGGGATTTTATCTGCCTGTTTCTTAAAGAGTTCAAACCTGGCTGCGAATTCAGGGTTTTCTTTGATAAACTGATTGAAGGCATCTATGAGTTCCAGAGTATCTATGCTGATATTATGTTCTATAAGCTCTGTCTCAACCAATATGCGGTCTTGAACTCCCAGGAACTGCAGGAAAGTTTCTGTGACATTATGCCTGTGCAGAAGAAAGCTGCCGATTTCCTTCCCGCTCTCTGTTAACTGGATAATCCCATATTTTTTATAATCAACCAGTTCCAACCGGGCGAGTTTCTGCACCATCTTAGTAGCAGACGATGCCTTTACGTTCAGGAGTTCGGCCAGACTGTTGACCCTTAGGTAATCTTCTTCCAGGCTGTTGCGGTAAATCATTTCCAGGTAATCTTCCATAGCCGGTGTCAGGAGCCTTTTATTTTGTTCGAGGAGCTGATAGCCCCGTACGGTATGAAACTTCCTGTTTTCCGTCATCGGTTACCAACCCCTTTTACCCCAAAACTATCCTTCACTCCATGTTTATTCGGAACCTTTAAAATCTATAATTCATATATTAGGCCAGGGAAAGAATTTTTCCCTCCACTTAAATTAAATGGGGAGGTAATTATGGAGGCAGGATATATTACATTAAACATGGCACCTTCGGGCAGCACAGCGAAAGTTAAGGGTTTGACTTCTAACGGAAATATCCGCAGGAGGATGCTTGACCTGGGGCTGGTCATGAATACCGATGTTGAAGTTCTTCAGAAAAGCCCTTCTGGGGACCCGACTGCATACCATATCAGGGGAGCGGTCATTGCCCTGAGGTCCGAAGAGGCCTCAAAGATTCTCGTGGAGATAAACCCGATAGTGTAAAGGACCGGGTATTGCCAAGTGAGGTGTGAGGGGTAGATGGTTCTTACAAGTCGGTCCACAGGCCCGGGCGTACTCCGAAACAGTATCAATACAGGCCATGAAGCGGCCGGAACCTTTACCATAGCCCTGGCCGGAAACCCAAACGTGGGGAAAAGCACGATTTTTAACAGCCTGACGGGACTTCGCCAGCACACTGGGAATTGGCCTGGGAAAACCGTGGCGAATGCCAGGGGAAAATACAGATACGGGGATAGGGAATTCATTCTGGTTGATATCCCGGGTACTTATTCACTGTCGGCTAGTTCTGTGGAGGAGGAAGTAGCAAGGGATTTTATCTGTTTTGGGGAACCGGATGCAACGGTTGTGGTGGCCGATGCCACCTGCCTGGAGAGGAACCTGAACCTGGTTCTGCAAACACTGGAGATAACGGACCGGGTAGTGGTTTGCCTGAACCTGATGGATGAAGCAGAAAGAAAACATATCAGGATAGACCTGAAGAAACTGGCTGAAAAACTGGGCGTCCCTGTGATTGGAACCAGTGCCAGAAGCGGCCGGGGCCTGCCGGAATTGATGGAAGCGATATACAGTGTTGCAGTTGGCCGGATTAAGACAAAGCCTCTCAGAATAACATATGATGACATTATTGAAAAAGCCCTGAAGCGGGTTGAACCTTATCTTTTCAATTTAACAGGCGGAAAGGTCAACAGCCGCTGGGTATCCCTGAAGATGATAGAAGGGGACAGCAGTATCCTGAATACACTTCAGGAATACCTGGGATATGACCTGTTAAAGGACAGAGATGTTACCGGGGAGCTAAGAAGCGCCCGGCAAGGCTTGTGGGGTATTAACAGTGATGGGGCGCGGGACATGATAGTTTCAGGAATTGTAAATACGGCAGAAAATATTTTCCGGGATACAGTTTCTCTGGAGCATAGGGATTATAACAGCCTGGACAGGAAAATCGACAGTATCCTGACGTCAAGGATCTATGGTATTCCGGTGATGATAGGCCTGTTGGGAGTCATCTTCTGGCTGACCCTGGCAGGCGCCAATTATCCCTCGGAAGTCATAGCTGCCTTTCTTTTTCATATTGAGGACCTCCTGACAGCCTTTTTCACATGGGCCGGGGCGCCGCAATGGCTTTACGGACTGCTGGTCAGGGGAATGTACAGGACCCTGGCATGGGTAGTGTCGGTAATGCTTCCTCCCATGGCCATATTCTTTCCCCTTTTCACCCTGCTGGAAGACTTGGGGTATCTTCCGAGGATTGCCTTTAACCTGGACAATTTCTTCAACAAGGCATGTGCCCACGGGAAGCAAGCCCTTACCATGTGCATGGGTTTCGGGTGCAATGCTGCCGGGGTAGTAGGGTGCCGGATAATAGATTCTCCGAGGGAACGCCTGATTGCTATAATCACAAACAACTTTGTCCCGTGCAATGGCCGTTTTCCAACCCTTATTGCCATCATAGCCATATTTATAGGAGGAAGAGTTCCGGGAGTATTCGGTTCATTTGTCTCGACCCTTGTGCTAATGGGGATTGTAGTACTGGGAGTGGCTGTGACGCTGCTGGTTTCGGCTATTCTGTCAAGGACTGTCCTGAGGGGGGTCCCCTCCTCATTTACCCTGGAACTTCCCCCGTACCGCAGGCCTCAGGTTTGGCGCATTATAGTCAGGTCCGTATTAGACCGGGCCCTGTTTGTGCTGGGTCGTGCAGCAGCAGTGGCAGCTCCGGCCGGGCTGATTATATGGCTGCTGGCTAACATTAAGATTGGGGAGTATAGTCTTTTGTCCCACGGAGCACTTTTTCTGGAACCCTTTGCCCGGTTGCTGGGTCTTGACGGTTACATTCTAATGGCTTTTATAATAGGGTTTCCGGCCAATGAAATAGTTATGCCGATAATTATCATGAGCTACATGTCCACAGGGTCAATACTGGAATTGGATTCCCTGGAAGCCCTGAGACAGCTGCTGGTTTCCCACGGGTGGACTTGGCTGACTGCGGTTAGTGTGATGCTTTTTTCCCTCATGCACTGGCCGTGTGGCACTACCCTTTGGACCATCAGGAAGGAGACCGGGAGTGCAGGGTGGACCCTGATATCTTTCCTTGTACCGACCTTAACAGGAATAATTATTTGTTTTACTTTTGCCCGGGTCGTCCACCTATTGAGGCTGATATAAAGGAAACCAGGGTTATCATGTCGAACCATATCTGCCAGGGTAACATTTCTGCCGGAGGTGTGCTATAATTGGAAGTAATAATCATTATCCTGCTGCTGGTGTTGACCGGTCTGGCTGTTTTTCTGTTATACAGGCTTAATACCTTTAACAGGGGTGAAGACCTTGACCTCCTTATTAAGAATACCCTGCTGGAATTCCGGGGCCAGATTCAGGATTCGGTCAACACCACCCGCAGAGAGATGACAGATGCCCGGGAAGATATAAACAAAAGTACCAGGGAAACCCTTAAACTTATGACAGAGATGCGCTCCACTGTCGAAAAGATAATCAGCCAGCAGGAAGAGGCCAACCGTTTGGGCCGGTCCCTGAAGGACATCCTCCAGGCGCCGAAAATAAGGGGCAGCTATGGGGAAACGATTCTTGAGGAAATGCTGGATAAAGTCCTGCCCAGAGGGATGTGGAGCCGCCAATACAGATTAGGGGAAGGCGCAGTTGTTGATATCGCCATTCATTACAGGGATATCATAATACCAATTGATGCCAAGTTCCCCCGGGATAATTATATCAGGTACCTGAACAGTGAGGACCCCCGGGACAGGGAAGCGTTCTGGAAACAATTTGAGCGGGATGTTATCCTGAGAATCAGGGAAATTGCCAAGTACATTGCTCCGGATAAAGGTACCACAGATTTTGCCTTGATGTTCATCCCCTCTGAAGCAGTTTATTACGAGACCATTGCTGAAAAAAACCACCTGGGCCATTCTTCCAGAATACTCGAAGAAGCCGAAAAACACAAAATTATGCCGGTCAGTCCAGCGACCTTTTATGCCTTTCTGCAGATTATCCTGTCAGGAATTCGAAACCTTGAAGTCTTGCGCCAGGCAAGGGATATCCAGGAGAGGCTGGTAAAACTCCATACTAAATTTGACCTGTTTTACAGGCATTACGAAAATGTCGGCAAAGAACTGGACAAGGCTTCTGAAGCATACAGGAAAGGAGACCGGCATATAACCATGTTTAAACGGGAATTAGACAGCACAGTCCAGATGGAGAAAGAAGAGGTGAATGCCCAGTGAAAATCTGGATACTGCTGGCGCTGTTGGTAGTAGTTTTCCTGCTGATGCGCCGCGGCGGCGGAGGGGGATGAGGTTAATCAACCGCCTTCGTTGAAGGCAGATATCGGATACCGGATTATTCAGCTGCTCACTATGCCTTAGGATATAGGCGGTGAGCAGCTTTGCTTTTTAATTAAATTTTGGTCGAATACATTCAAAAGGGCATTTTGGGTAAACATATATACAGCAATGTTTAAAGGAGGAATGAATATGCATCAGAAACAGGGCAATCTTGGTTTAGGCAAAGCGGTGGAAAAGAGCGCCGGAATCAGCGGCGCTCAGAGCCAGACAGGAACCCAGAGGGGTAACTATGTTAATCCCAACTACCTGGGCAGGGAACAGGAAATTATTGAGAAGACGGAAAGTTTCAAGGCTCCGTCAGGGGAATCAGCTGCTGAGCAAATTAAAGACTTTGAATATGGAGGTACACAAATGATGCAATATGGCGGACAAACCGGACTAAATCCAGGACAGCAGGCAGGATGGCAGACAGGGCAACAGACAGGACAGCAGATGGGATGGCAGACAGGGCAACAGACAGGACAGCAGATGGGATGGCAGACAGGGCAACAGACCGGCACATCCGTTGGGCGGGCCGGCAAATTTGGTGCCCATGAAATAATGATGACCCATGAGGTGCTGATCGATTCTATTGACGGTATTAATCAGTTTGAGCTTTACAGGCCGCACGTAAAAGACCAGCAGCTTATGCAGATCCTGGATAACCAGGTGAACCATATGTATAACAGTTATCAGAACATTGTCAATTACCTCCATAACCAGGGAGCAGGTTCGGCGGTGCCATACCGCGCGCCGAAGACTGGGAACATCAAGTACGGGCTGCGTCAGCCCTCCCCGGTTGAACCAAATGTAACTGTTAATGAGATGGATGACAGGGATGTTGCTTCCGGTATGATGGGGTGTGCCAAAGCCAGCGCCATGGTTTGTACCACAGCCGCTCTCGAATGCAGTGATCCAGCATTACGCAGCATGGTTACAAACGGAGCCGTGTCGTCAATAAACCAGGCATATGAATTGTTCCAGTACATGAATGAAAAAGGTATGTATCAGGTTCCCACTCTGGCGGATACGACCACTCAGACTATGGTAAACACTTTTTCAATAGGAAGCCAGCCGCAGCTGGGAGGTCAAATGGGAATGCAGGCCCAACTTGGGACACAGACACCGTTCGGAGGACAGGCACAAATGGGAGGGCAGTTTCAGTTCTAAAGCTCTGCCAGCAGGAATTAAGACAGGATTTGTCGAAAAATAAAATAAATATAACATTGATATGAATTCCAGATCCTCATTGTTGCAGCAGTTTCAGTTTTGTTATGCAAATATAAAAGTTAAGGACACGGGTGTTATCCATTAACACCTGTGTCCTTTTTTTTCTAGGAGGTAAACTATGACCCTGCTGACGGCCCCGGGCAGAAAGACAGCAATTACCGTCCTGGGCGGGATAAGCCTTTACCTTGTCCTTACAGTTCCTTTTCTGCACGGTATGCCTGTTACAACGGATGAGGTACAGTTTGCTGAGCCTGCCTACAACTTTATAAAATTCGGTCATTTCGGGACCACTTCATTGACCGGCCTATATAATTTTCAATACAGAACATACTGGCAGCATCCCCTGTACCTTATGCTAATGTATTTCCCCATAAGGGTTTTTGGATTCAGTTCCTGGTCAATTAAGATTTTATCTGTGGCAATCGGCCTGGCTGCCCTGTTTGGGGCATACAGAATTGGCCGGAAACTGGGTGTGCCGTATCTTTTTCCGGCAATGATGACCCTCAATGTATTGTTTATTTTCCTGGCAAAAATCGGGCGCATGGAGATACTGACCCTCTGCCTGTCCCTGGGCACCTTATATTATGCCCTGGATAAAAGGTATTTTGCGGCCGGTATAGCATCATCCCTGGCGCTTCTTACTCATCCCACAGGTATCTTTACTGTGATTAATGCCCTGATTGTTTTTTGGTACCACCGGAGGATTGAGAGCCGGTATTTCCTTGGACTGGCGCTGCCGGTGGGTTTGGCGTTTATTTTTATTCTGGGGGACCTGAAGGAGTTCTGGAGACAGTATTTTCATGTGCAAAAATATCTCTACAATGCAAGGGATCTTTTTGGCGGTCCTTATATCCAGGCAGAAAACTTCGTGAGTCTTATCAAACGGGCTTCAACCTGGCTGAAATGGCAGGTTCCGGTGGCTGCCCTCTTCTTATGGGGAATTCCACAGAACAATAAGGATATGGTTCAAAAAGCGGCCCTCGCTATACTGGCCGTTAATCTTGCCGGACTGGTGCTGGTAGTGCCCAACAAGTACATCAATTACTATACAGCTCTTCTGCTGCCCTATTTTCTCCTTTTCACCGCCCTGGCAGTTTCCAGGCGCCGGAGCGTTCCTGTTATCACCGTGCTGATCGTGGGACTTGTGTTAAATGGGTTGGTGGGAATAAAAGCCGCAGCTTCTTTTGGCCAAAATAAAAATGATATGTTAAAAATTCAGTTGTTGGTTGAACCGGGATCAACGGTGCTGGGTCCGGTCACCCTGGGGGCGGCCATTGATGATCACAGGGTGGTTGGATTTCATGTTGTCAGAATGATTATGGACCTGGAGAAAAAAACGGTTGATGAAGCGCTGAAAGAACTGAATCCGGACTACATTATAATTGATTCTTCTGTTACCGGCGAACAGAGCTGGAGATTATTCACTCTCTCTGAGGAAGGACTGGCCGAATTTCTGAAAAAAAACACAGTGTTTTGCGGGCAAGCACAGTTTAACGGTGATGAAATATTTATCTTCCGGTATATGAAGAACTGAAATGGAGAACCGGTTGAAATGTTACCTGCTGATAAGAGGTAAACCAGCAAATTGTGTCGAAATTCTGTTCATAAAGCAGTATTCATTATTTTTCGGAGTTGATTTCGGTATGGAAAAGTCCAAAACAAAACTATTAACGGTTATATTTATCGCATTGATTATCCTTGCAGCAGGAGTTTTCTTTTGGTCCCGTGATTGGGATCAAAAAGGCCGAGAAGACTCTCCCCTTGAATTTACAGACCTGAATGTAGTGCAGTTTTATCTGCACATGTCCGGAGGGGATCATATCATTGGCAGTAATGATAACAGCTTTCCCAGGATAATGGATGCGGTGGTAAGGGCTGTTTCTTCAATCAACCGCCCTCTTCCGGAACTTGGGCTGTTTCCGGACAAAAGTCCTCCAGGCCGGGAAAATGGCCCGGATGCCGGAGAACCGGCCAGCATACAGGATATTGAATCCGGCGCTGTCTCCCTCAGCGTCTGGCTGATTGAACCCCAGAAGGTAAATACCGGTACAGGTGAAATTGTGACAGACCGCCTGCTTCTGGTCCTGGGCGGAAAGTTTCAGGGGATGGTTTTTGCCAGGGACCCGGCATCAGGCAACTGGACAGCATGGGGAACAGGCAGTGAGGGGATTACGAAGCTGGCTGAAATTGTCAGGGCCGGAGGCCTCTAGAAGAGCATCTTTTCTGCTGGAGATGAGACCAGATGGCATTGTCAGGGACGAGGACATTATGAATAAGTACCGCTCTGCAGGCATATTCATATATATATATATAGGGATAGGGCTAACATCCCGGGAACACCTTATAGTTAGGAACCTAAACATAGACATCAATACCTGGCAGCTAATTAATTTTAAATAATTTAGTGAAATTTAGAACAAAGAAAAAGGGTTTCACGAAAAAAGAGAGAATATTTTAAATATACAAAGAACTGTTAACAGAAGTAGTAAATTATGATTGGGGGGAGTGAAAGTGAATCGGAGCGGTCGGGATTCACCTCTGCTAAAATCAGCTTAGATACGGCACGATAAAATTAAATCAGTTGAGAGGTGGAAAGAATGCAGTTCCTTGATGAATTGGGTGACGAGGAACTGGTCTTGTTAGCAAAGGCCGGTAATGACAGAGCCTTGGAGGCACTACTTCTCAGGTATGACAATATGGTTACAAATATCACAAAGAAATTTTTTATCCAGGGTACTGATGTTGGCGATATGATTCAAATGGCCAGGATCGCCTTATGGGAAGCAGTTCAGCATTACGACAGACAAAAAGGCCTGTTCAGACCCTTTATGGGTATGGTTGTCAAGCGCAGGCTGCAGTCAGCTGTCAGGCAGTCATTCAGTTGTACAAACTTGCCGTGCTGCCAAAGCTGTTCCCTTGATGCCATTATATATGATGATAATGAAGAACTTATGTATAACCGGATAGTAGTTGAAGAAGACCCTCTAAAGGATTATAGTGAAAATGTTTTCAAATGTGAATTTAAGAAGTTTATTCATTCGGAATTATCCCCTACGGAATATAATATTGCAGTGGAAATGCTTAACCGCAGGAATTCAAAGGAAGTTGACAGAGACCGCAGGGGCAGGGTATCAATTTATCGTGATATCAGCAGGAAACTCAATATCCCTGAAAAGGGTGTTGATAACGCATGGCAAAGGGTCAAGAAGAAATACAGGGTTTGGTATGAACATAAATTCGGGGGCTTTATAGATTAATATAATACATATAAAAAGGAAAAAGGCCTGTTTCTAAGGAGCCTGTTGACAAACTACTATTAGGGCACATAAGATATGAAGGGTGTATTCCTCTAAGCACGTCTGACGTCCGCCGGTCCACCATGGCAGCTCTTAGCGCTTTAGCACTTAGAGCTGGCGGTACCCTTGGGGTAAATCCGCGAAGCGGGAGTGGTTAACCGGTGGAGTTGTTGCCGCTCAGAGGAATACACCCTTCATGTCTGTTTATCTTGAAACGGGGTTTTTTCAATAAGTCTCTACGAGGCAGTCCTCTTGTTTTTTGGTAAAATGATGTTATCATAACTTATCAATATTCCAAAAAAATGATAAAATAACCAAAGGAGTAATTTATCCGATAGGAGGATACAATGGAACTTTTCAGTTTCTGGGTGGTTAGCCCTGCTGACGGCCAGCAGGGAAAACCTGAACCAATTAAAATTACGTTTTTTGAAAATGGGGATTTAAACGTCATAAGTCTTGCCGAGGACCCGGAATTCAGGGGAGCGTACAAGCTTCCCTGCGGAAGCTATTCTTATTCCGGGGACACCCTGAAGGTGAGTGAAGAAAACCTGGGGAAAATATGTACACTGGCCCGTTACGAGGATGAGGCTCAATACTACTCGGGGCTGCTTGCTTCTGACCTGATTACTGACAGGGAATGGGGACTTTTTTACGCCAACCCGATAGCATGGAAGTCCCTGCCCGTTGTTGCTGTTACCTTTGGGGAAGATAGCGGTGAAAGGAGCGGCGGTGAAGGGCGCGGCATATAACAGCACCCCAGTGGATAGGAAAGGTACCGGGCGAATATGGGAAATCGACTTTTTCCGGGGGATAGCGCTGGTCCTTATGGTATTTTTCCACCTGCTCTATGACCTTAAGGAATTTTATGGGTATCCTGTTTCATATAACAGCGGTATTTTTTATTATATCGGAAAGGCTTCCGGAATCCTTTTTATCATAATATCGGCAATAAGCACAGGGTTCAGCCGAAACAACCGGGTGAGGGCCGGCAAATTCCTGACCGCGGCCCTGCTGATTACTGTCGCCACTCATATATATGACCCGGGTTTTGGTATAAAGTACGGTATCCTGCATTTCCTGGGGACATGTGTACTTTTATATCCCCTGTTCAGAAACATCGGCCAATATTCGCTGGCCTTGCTGGGCACAGTTATAATAATATCCGGACAGTACCTGGGCCGTTTAGATATCGGGCACAGTTACCTTTTCCTGTTTAATCTTACAGGTCCGGGATGGACTTCAGCCGATTATTACCCGTTGTTTCCGTGGCTCGGGGTATTTTTTTACGGAATGGCGATTGAAAAAATCCTTTATCCCGGCAGGGTAAGCCTGATCAGATTCAAGCCGCAGAGAGATTTCCTCAGCTTTATAGGAAGACATACGTTTTTGGTTTATCTTCTTCACCAGCCCGTGCTGCTGCTGGTCATCGGGCTTTATGCAGTACTGACTAAATAACGGAAACCGGGTGATATAATGTCAAAGATTGAACTGATAGCTACAGCCACTTTTGGATTAGAAGCCATTGTTGCCCGCGAAGTAAAAAACCTTGGCTATGATGAAATGACAGTGGAGGACGGCAGGGTTACGTTTATTGGGGATGAACTCGCACTATGCCGCGCCAACATGTGGTTAAGGACAGCTGACCGGGTGCTGGTTAAAATGGGGTCTTTCAAAGCAACCACTTTTGAAGAACTTTTTGAACATACCAGAGCCCTTCCCTGGCATGAATGGCTGCCGGAAAACGCTAATTTCCCCGTGGAAGGAAAGTCAGTTAAATCGAAACTGTTCAGTGTACCCGATTGTCAGGCCATTGTGAAAAAGGCAGTTGTAGAGAAGCTTAAAGAGAAATACCGTAAGGAATGGTTTGCAGAGGATGGGCCGCGTTACACCATAGAAGTTGGTATTTTGAAAGACACTGCCACCCTGACCGTTGACACAAGCGGCCCGGGGCTTCATAAAAGGGGGTACCGTAAACTTACCGGGGAGGCGCCGCTGAAGGAGACCCTGGCAGCAGCCATGGTCACCCTGGCCCATTGGTTTCATGACAGGGTGCTGATGGACCCGCTTTGCGGTACGGGGACGATCCCCATTGAGGCGGCCCTCATCGGTCTGAACATTGCCCCGGGGATAACCCGGAAATTTGCCGCCGAGGATTGGCCGGCAATACCTGAGGTCATGTGGCGAAACACCAGAAAAGAAGCATATGCCCTCATTAAACAGGAACGGCATCTGCAGATTATAGGGACTGATATAAATGAAAAGGCTGTGAGCCTTGCCCGCTATCATGCCAGGGAAGCGGGGGTTGATGAACATATCCATTTCCAGAGACTGCCCCTGTCCCAGGTACGCACCAAATCCAAGTATGGCTATATCATATGCAACCCTCCATACGGGCAGCGCCTGGGGGAGACCAGGGAGGTGGAAACCCTTTACCGTGAAATGGGCCGGGTCTTTGCCAACCTTGATACATGGTCTTATTATGTCCTGACAGCTTACCCGGATTTTGAGAAGTTTTTTGGGCGGAAAGCAGATAAAAGGAGGAAACTCTATAACGGGCGGATAGAGTGCCAGTACTACCAGTACCCAGGTCCCCGGCCGCCGCGCAGGGACAGGGTTAAGTCGGGCAGCGGTGAAACAGGACAGGTTTGAAAACCTGCCGGCAATGTGGTACAATAATACGAAAAATTGATTATATTTCAAAGGACTGGTGTAAATGGAAGAATGGGTCACTTTACAGGCAGTATATGCTTCTGAAAAGGAAGCCCGCAAAGTGGCGGGGATTGTAGAAATAACTGAATCAAGGCTGCTCAGTTTACCCGGTGGGCCGCAGTATGATATTGAAACGGAAGTGTTTGAAGACAAAGACGGGTGGAAAATCAGGTGGAAAAGAGTACCGGCAGCAGCCAGGCCTGGATGCAGTTCTTGTAGTTCATGCGGTAATAACGGACCGGCGGGACCCAAAAAGAAACCCGCCAAGGTTCTTCAATTTAAACCGAGAAATAACTAAAGGGATTGAGGGAGCATTGAAAAGACAGCGAAATAGAAGGACCGGGCGGGTATGTTCCTAAGCGGGGCTTAAATCGTCCATCGGTCGGCGAGCCGCATAGCGCGGGAGCCGTTCCCGATGGAGATTTCGCCCGGAGCGTGGAATATACCCGCCCGGTCCTTCTATAAATATACGTTTTTCAACATACTCGCAGGCCCTGTATTACATCGATTCAACCTCTTTCTGCAGTTCCTCCAGCTGCTGTTTCAACTGCTCAATCTTTTGCAGAACAGATTCTTTCGGGGTGATTGTTATAGGTCCGCCGGGTTCATCCGGTTGGCCTGTTGCCCCGGTCCCGGGTTTCTGCGGTCCTCCGTGCTGGGTTTCCGGCGCTCCTTCTTTGGCAAAAAACTCCGCAACAGCCACATCCAAATTCTTGGTTTCAACCATTACGATTTTTTTATCAATCGCAAACACTATTGCCTGCATCTGGGGTATTGATGCACCTTGCTGCTCTGCCCTGATATATATGGGTTCTACATAGATGAACCCGCCGTTTATGGGGACCGCCAGCAGGTTGCCCCGGATTACCTGGGAACCACCCTGGCTCCACAGGGTCAGTTTGCTGGAGATAGTAGTATCCTGGTCTATCAGGCTGTCAATCATGAGGGGGCCCTGGATTTCCACATTTTTCGGGACCTTGTAGAGGATGAGTTCACCGTATTTTTCCCCGTCACTGCAGGCCGACAACCAGGCGACTAGGTTATTGCGGTGTTGTTCCTGCCTGCTGGCAGGAGTGAAGGGCCTGATAAGGGTAAATTCCGGGTCCTTTTCACCGGGAAGTCTCATGGTTGAATAGTATGGTTCAATATTCTTTGTTCCGTCCTCATCCACTTTTTTGGCGATTTCCCAGGTATCTTCCCTGTTGTAAAATACCTGGGGATTGCTCACGTGATAATTCAGCAGGACAGTTGACTGGATATTGAAGTAATCCTCAGGATAACGTACATGGTCGGCCAGGTTTGAAGGCAATTTTGAAGAATCCTTAAAAACACCGGGGAATATCTTCAAATATGTTTTCAGAATCGGGTCGTTTTTATCAAAGATATAATAATCGACAGTCCCGTGGTATGCATCCACAACGACCTTAACGGAATTACGGATATAATTGAGATCTCCGACGGGGGTGGAATAGGGGAACTTGTCCGTATGTGTGTATGCATCGATAATCCAATATAGTTTTCCGTCTTTAGCGATAACCATGTATGGGTCCCTGTCATACCTGAGGTAAGGGAACAGAGTCCTGGCCCGGTTCAAAATATTTCTGTTTACCAGAAGTTTGCTGTTTTCATCGATTTCCCTGGCGAAAAACAGGCGAAGGGTTTCAAAATGAGCGCTCAGAAACAGCCTGTTTAACCCTTTCACAGAGAGGCCGGTCTTCCCCTGGTAAGTGTTTTCAGCATTATCATCTCCCAGGGGATAATCAAATTCCTTGGCCAGGGTGTTTCCGACAACATATTCATATTTGGTGTCATTGGTAAGTTCACCATAGTAAATCCGGGGTTCCCGGATATTTATTCCTTCAACAAGAGATTTTGGCGGGATGTCCTTTAATACCAGGCGGGCATACCCCGAATTGTCGATTTCATTGGCCAAAGTTACCACTGCACCGTACCCGTGGGTATATTTCATGGTCAGGTTCACAAAAGTGCCCGCCTTTTCGGTAAGGGCCTGGTCGGACATTTCCCTGGCGCTGAGCAGTACCTGCCTTTTTTCTCCGTCGATATTATACCTGTCAATATCGATATCATTAAAACGGTAATAGTATCTTAGGCCCTGGTTTTGTGAGAGGACAGTCTGCAAGGGCTTGGGGTCATTTAACCTTATATTATCCATTGTTGACCGGTTGTCCTCAATATCGTCCATCGTAATTTCCGTCGTCCCGGGATAATCTTTGACCTTAATCTTGTCCAAATTATATGCCATGCGGGTGAACTTGATTTCTTGCTCTATATAGGGTTTTTCCTTAACAAATTCGTTATTGCTGACATTGTACTGGATTACACTGTGAACAAATGAACCGGATATCGCCACTATAACATAAATAATTACTGCACCTATGACTAACCTGTGGTCATTAATAATAAAATAGAGGAGGCTGGCAATACCGCAGAGTATGGCCAGAACAGCCATGACTTTGGCCAGGGGAACTGTTATATGGATATCCGTATAACCTGCGCCATATACATAACCTGTCTGGGCGTACATGACAGCATACATGGACAGGTATTTTTTTATACCAAACAATATAAACAGGATACCTGTCAGGATGGACCAGAACCTGCGGACCCCCTCAGGCACCTGGAAGGATCCCTTCTTAAGGATATTGCCGCTAAAGGACCCTGTTAAGGGGAATAAAAACAGGCTTAGTAAAAGAATGCCTGTGATATATACCAAAAGTGATTTTAGTAAAAAGTTATAAAAAGGCAGTTTGAAAACGTAAAATGAAATATCTTTATTAAAGACCTGGTCTGTGAGACCAAAATCTGTAGAATGATTAAATTCAAGAAGGTTCATCCACCCATTGCCGGCAGTAGCGGCGAAAAAGACACTCAGTATCAGGGATACAGCCGCCAGAATTGCAATAATCCTTTTCTTGCTGACCGGAGTAACATCTTTTTCCTGGGCAGTGACTTTGCCGATCACATACAGGTGAAACTTGCTTTTAACCCTGATCTCCTCACGCTGTATCTTGGTGAACACCTTGTATACAATCAGAGACATCAGGAAGGCAATCAGAAAATAGATAAAAAAAGCTAATACCTGTATTTTTATTTTAGAAAGAACAGGGGTTATAAACAACTGGGAATATCCCAGGTCTTTAAACCAGGAGTAATTGATGTACAGACCGGAAAATAGCTTAAGACAAAGAAATGAGACCAAAAGAAAGATCATGAGGCTTAGAATAAGTGTGACAAGCTTTTTCAAGGTTTTCCCTCCCTTTCTCTATATATTCTTTGACAAGTGTGGTTCTCCTTGTGGCACTGTATATTTTATCCCGATACTTTACAAATCTCACTAACTGGAATAGAATATACCCTATACAGGTATAATGCATTTTGGGAAAAGGGGTGTGCATATGAAGGTGTGTATTGTAGGCGGCGGCGGGTCTGTTGCGGTTGCAACCAGAATCATTTCCGCACGGATGCCCGAAGCTGAAATTGAGGTATTCACCAAGCGTGATGTTGCCGGTTACAGGCCGTGTGAATTGACCTATGTGCTCGGAAAACAGATTGCCGGTTTTGAAACCATCATTGCCTTTGATGCCAGGGCCATGGAAGCCAAGAAAATCCGCTACCACTTTAAGACCGAGGTAACAGGGATAAACCGTGACGAAAAATTCATTATATCTGCTGACGGTAAATACCCATACGACAAACTTATCCTGGCTACCGGTGCGGACCCTGTATTACCCGGTCTGCCCGGAATGGAAGGCCAGGGCATTTATGTGCTGGGTACCGACATGAAATATGCCCGGGAAATTGAGGCGGTAATTCCCCGGAAAAGGTCGGCATTTATCCTGGGCGCTGGGGCCATCGGCCTTGAGGTGGCTGAAGTCCTGGCCGGCCAGGGATATGAACGGGTCATAGTCGCAGATATCGCGGAACGCCCTCTGGCGAAGTCTCTTGACCGGGAGATAGGTGAAATGGTCACCGAAAAGATAGAGGCCAAGGGGATAGAACTGATGCTTTCTTCCCATGTGATTAAAGTGGAGGACACCGCTTACGGGAAAAAGGTAATAATGAACGACCGGGAGGTTGGAGTGGATTTTGTGGTTGCTGCTGCCGGTTTCCGGCCTAATTCGGAGCTGGCCCGGGATTGCGGGCTGCAAATAGGCGTGACCGGAGGTATCAGGGTTAACAGGCATATGGTCACTTCTGATCCGGATATATATGCCATAGGCGACGTGACGGAAGGATGGGATGTCATAACTGGGAAACCCTGTCTGTCCATGAAGGCCGATAATGCTGTCAGGACAGGAAGGGTTGCGGCCAGACACCTCACGGGCGCCCCTGAGACAGAGTTCACCGGCACAATCGGCGGATTTATAATCTACCTGGCCGAAACCTTTATAGGTTCTGTAGGCTGTACAGAGGAAGCAGCCCGGCTGCTTCAGGGAAGAAACATCAAGACCGTTTGGCACGAAGGTATGACCCTGCCTAAGTACCTGGGCGGTACCCCTGTAAAAATCAAGCTTGTTTATGATGAGGACACCCGTTTACTGCTGGGGGCCCAAATGATTTCAAAGGCCAATATTGCCTCAGACCTGGAGAAGCTGGGCCTGGCCATCAGTGAAAAGATTAACCTGGAACGTTTGGCCGGAAGTGAAACCATTTATACCCCGGCTTCCGGGTGGCCGTATAGTCCAATTGGTCAGGCCCTGGACAAGTGTTATTAATAAAAATATTTATTATTCAGCCTTGTAGTAATCAAAAAGGGGGTTGGGTTGCTTAAAGTACCGGTACAGGTAACAGACGATACCGAAGTAACCCAACTCCCTTTTTATACTATGAAAAAGTTTAAACAGATTCAGGATGACTAGTCGTTCTCGAATTTGACAATTACATCCTTGGGGACCGCGCCTTTTAATTCAACCTGAATAGCCTTGATGACTGCCATGGGTACCGGGCAATCGGTATGTTTTAGTGTTTCATGGGCTGTTTTATAAATGATGGAGTCGCAAAACCGGTCAAATACCCCTTTGGTCCAGTCTACCACTCCTAATTCCTCATTGAAAGACTGAAGTGCGCGGCAGGCGGTTATTATATTGATATGAACTTTTTTCCTATCAAGGGCCTGTACTTTAACGATAGCTGTATAACCACAGGCACCCCCGCTGATACGTACCTTAGTCACAATTTAAATTCCTCCTAACCATGGCAATATCTCCCGAACATGTAAAAACAACACAAAACAAGAGATTATTAAGAATTATAAGCGTCTTTCTTCATTTATCAGCTTGATTGTGTTGAGAAGCTGCTGAACTACCACTAATGCTTTTTGAGCATCGGGAGCATAGCCATCGGCCCTCCATTTAATCGCATGAAGCTTGCTGACCGGGGCTCCGCCTATCATAACCTTAAGTTCCGGTTTCTTTTCCTTGAGGTTTTTAATCAGAGTTTTCATTTCATACATGGTTGTTGACATCATTGAAGACATGCATACAAGATTAAAATCTTCGTTAAGAGCTGTCTTCAGGAAAACATCCATGGGAACATCTCTGCCCAGGTCGGTAACCTGGTAACCTGCTATTTCAAACATCATTCTGACCAGGTTTTTCCCTATATCATGGACATCCCCTTCAACAACACCTATAAGGATTTTGCCCTTGGCATGCTGTACCGATGATGTCATATGAGGCTGGAATATTTCAAGCCCTGTATAAAGGGTTTCAGCACACATAAGCATTTCCGGGATAAAATAAATCTGCTCCTCATACAATCTGCCCACTTCCAGCATTCCCGGAATCAGACCTTCAAACACTGCTTTGTTTGCATCTAAGCCCAACTCCAGGTAATTTCGGCACAGCTCAACCAGTGTTTCTGTTTCAAAGTTTATCACTGATTCTTTTAATGATGCCAGAAGAGGGCCTTCTCTGGATTGTAACACGGCATTCCCTCCCATGTTAGGCTTTTCCCGGCGGGGAAAGGATTTATGACAGTTCCTTCCGGTTTATCTTAAAGAACTCCAAGAAGTTAAGAATAAATTTTAGCTCCCCGGGCTCCAAATCCCTGACGGCATTTAGTATTGCCTGGACTTTGGGGTCACTGATTAATGAAACAATTTCGGGGCTGAGACTTGAGAGATACTGGGATGTGGCATTTGTATCGATAAGAAAAAAAGAAGTCTCCACATCGAGGCATTCGGCTATCCGGTCCAGAGTCTCAAGGGAAGGCATTGTTACATTGTTTTCGATCTGGCTTACCAGACTTGGGGATATACCTGCGGTACCTGCCAGCTCAGCCTGGGACATGTCAAGCTTTTCCCTCAAGCCTCTTATTTTGTCCCCAAGGTTAGTTCCATTAGAATGTCTTTCTACAAAATACCGGATAGTAACATTCAGCGCAGTGGACAGTTTTTCGAGTTGGGCCAGGCTGGGTCTCACCACGTTTTTCTCTATATTGCGGATGTCTTCTGCCGGGACTTCGCTTAGTTCAGCCAGGTCATCGACACTGAGCCCCCGGCCTTTGCGGATGCTCTTAAGCTTTTCACCTGTGACTGAGTTACTTTCAGAGTTTGTCATTAGATAAGACAGGGAAATGTTAAGATATGAACTTATCTTCTTCAGCATAATCAGTGAAGGTTTTTTGATGTCGCGTTCGACAGCGCTCAGGAATGACGGAGAAACCTCAAGCTTTTTAGCGAGTTGTGTCAGAGTAATCCCGCGTTCATTTCTGAACTCCCTTATTTTGCT
This sequence comes from Firmicutes bacterium HGW-Firmicutes-14, assembly GCA_002840275.1. Lineage (GTDB taxonomy): Bacteria > Bacillota > Thermincolia > Thermincolales > UBA2595 > W-Firmicutes-14. Next base: position 7,641 of record PHAB01000016.1, on the reverse strand, counting down.
TCCTAATGACATTTTTATCACCTTATATAACTACAGGATGTATTAAATTATATTCTATCATATTATTAATACGTTGAAAAGGACAAATACACAGGCAAATTGTTCAACAAAATATGACAAAATATTTTCATAAAAAATAATTGCTATCTATTTCATGGTCTAGTATAATTAATATATCCAAACCATAATTGTTCCCGGTTAATGCAACTGTTAAAAGCAGTTTTTAAACTTGGGGCAATAATTTTTGGACAGTAGTTAAGTATGGGTGAATACTAATTGCACCTAATAAACCATTCGGCGTTTGTTTCCTGCCATTCGATTTTTATTTTCTGCCGTTCCCCGAATAAAGGTTTAAACAGTACAATGTTTGTTTTAGAATGGGACCAGGTATTTTAGGCCTGGAAAGGCCGATGTTACATAAAGTAAAATACCGGCGTTTGATTACCTATAGAGGGTCTAATTTCTATCGTATTTCCTGCCGTCCCGGACTCATCATATCCTGGAGGGTGATTTTTTGCCAAGGCAAACAGAATAAGTTCATACAGCGTGAACCAAGAAAACCAATGTAAACTAAATAAACCAATGAGCCAAATTACCTCACAAATTAGTCAGGGGAGGTGAGTAATTTAACAGGAATAACGAAACCCCGGGGAGAGAATCCCTTATCGTAACCCAATTATTTAATAATATTTAATTATGAGGAGGTTTTCTTTAAAATGGCAAATGCAGAAAGAGAAAAAGAGTTGCTTGAAGCTTTAAAGCAGAGTGTTATCGATTATGACGAGGATGCAGTAGTAGAGGCAGCCAAGGCAGTTGTTGAAGAAGGTTTCGACGCTTATACGGCAGTATTTGACGGTTTGGTTGAAGGTATGAACGAAGTGGGAAGAATGTATGAAGAGCAGGAGTATTTCGTTCCTGAAATGCTGATGTGTGCTGATTCCCTCTATGCCGGTCTCGATATCCTGAAACCTCATATAGAGCAGAAAGCAGGCGGCATCAAGGGTGCAGTTGTGATGGGAGTTGTTCAGGGTGATGTTCATGATATCGGTAAAAACATTGTGAAGATGATGTTTGATGTGGCCGGCTTTGATGTCCATGACCTGGGACGGGACGTTCCTATGGAAAAGTTCGTTGAAGAACAGCTGAAAACTGACTCCGAACTGGTTCTGTTGTCTGCGATGATGACTACCACAATGGTAGGTATGAAAGATATTATTGCCAAGATTAAAGAAAAGAACCCCAAGGTTAAAATTATGATCGGCGGCGCCCCTGTATCTGAGGACCTGGCTGACAAGTGGGGAGCTGACGGTTTCGCCAAAGATGCCAACAATGCTCTGAAAGATGCCCTGAACATGGTTAAAGCGCTGAAAGACCTGCAGCAGCAGTAAACACCAGTATTGAGGAGGTAATGATTCCCAATGGAATATAATGTTATATTTCAGCCCTCCGGCCGCCGTGGTAAAGTAGCTGAAGGGAAAACCCTTTTGACCGCTTCCCACGAGCTGGGGGTTGACATTGAAGCCCCGTGCGGGGCTCACAAGGTGTGCGGAAAGTGTAAAGTAAAACTTGAAACAGGATATTTTGAAAAGTTCGGCATTAATTCACAGGCAGACCACCTGTCTCCCATATCCGAAGAAGAGAAAAAGATTCTTAAGCCTGAGGAACTTGCCAATAATTACCGCCTGGCATGTTCGACTGAGATCAGGGGGGATGTGCTGGTCTTTGTGCCTGAGGAAAGCCGCAAGGCTGACCAGGTTGTTCTTGATACCGGTAAAGAGCGTACTTTTGTCCTTGACCCGGCAGTTAGAAACTACTTCGTTGAAATGTCCCCGGCTACCCTGGAAGACCACAGAAGTGACCTCAACCGCCTGCAGGATGCCCTTAAAGAAAGCTACGGCCTGGACAACCTGGGTATTGACTACTTTGTCCTCAGGGAACTGCCGAATGCTATCAGGGACGGCGAATGGAAAGTTACCGCCACTGTCCTCTATGACAGGGAAATCATTGACGTAAGACCCGGGTTTTCAGAAAAATGGTATGGAATTGGTATTGATGTCGGGACCACCACTGTTGCTGCATACCTTTGTGACATGGCCACCGGTGAAATGCTGGTTAAAGACGGCATGATGAACCCGCAGGTTCGTTACGGTGAGGACGTCCTGTCCAGGATTACTTATGCCATGATGAATGAAGACGGACGGGATAAACTGCATGATGCCATTATTGAAGGTATCAATACCCTGGCCGCCCGGATGACCGAAAAGGTTGGGCTGAAGGCTGAGGATGTAATGGAAATAACACTGGTTTTCAACACTGCCATGCATCACTGCCTCCTGAACCTGGAGCCCAAGTATATGGGCCGTTCCCCCTTTGCCCCGGCTATCAGCGCTCCCTTTGATGTTAAGGCCCGTGACCTGGGAATAAACATCGGGAAATCGGCAAACATTCATATACTGCCTGTTGAAGCCGGCTTTGTCGGACCTGACAACGTATCAGTGCTAATCGCTGAAGAACCCTACAAGCAGGATGAGGAAGTCCGTCTGATCATCGATATCGGGACCAATGGCGAGATTGACCTCGGAAACAAAAATAAGCTCCTGTCTACCTCCTGTGCTACCGGTCCGGCCCTGGAAGGCGCCCAGATAAAGTTCGGGATGAGGGCTGCCCCGGGTGCCATTGAAAAACTGCGCATCGATCCGGAGACTCTGGAGTGCAGTTATAAGGTAATCGGAGACGAAAACTGGCACGGCCGCGGAAGCAAAGGCAATGCCAAAGGTATCTGCGGTTCCGGTATCATCGATATGGTGGCCGAGGTATTTAAGGCCGGTATCATTAACAAGACCGGACGGTTTAATATGAAGCTTGACAGTGAACGTATCCGTAAGGATGAAAACGGTAAACCGGAATATGTAATGGTATTTGCTGACGACAGTTCAATAGGTAAAGACATTACTGTGACCCAGGGGGATATCCGGGCCGTACAGCTGGCCAAATCAGCCCTTTATGTCGGGGCAAAAATGCTGATGAGACACCTGGGGGTTGAGAAGATTGACCGGGTAACCCTGGCCGGTGCGTTCGGAAGCTTTATTGACAAAGAATCTTCCATGGTTATCGGTCTGTTCCCCGATTGTGACCTCGATAATGTTGCTGCGGTCGGCAATGCTGCCGGTGACGGCGCCCAGGCGGCCCTGCTCGACAAGAATAAGAGGATAGAGGCCCGTGATGTGGCTGCCAGTGTCCAGTTTGTCGAGACTGCGGTTGAATCTGATTTCCAGGAGCGCTTCGCTGAAGCTATGGCTTTCCCTCATTCAGTTGATGAGTTCCCGAGCATCCAGCACATTCTGGACAAAATCCCGGGATATAAGAAATAAGCAGTTTGGATGCAAACTATAACGGGGGTGTAGTAATGAAACCAAAAGAGTGTGTGTTGACGGCCTTTGAAAACAAGGTGCCGGAGCGGGTGCCGGCCATCATTTACGGTGGCGGTGTCTGGACCATGAAGCATACGGGAAACACCTTTGACGGGCTGATTGGAAAGCCGCAGGAAATGGCAGAAATGGTTGTGAAGGTGAACGAGGAAATCAAGTCCGATATGGTATATGTGGGTTCAGGCTACAATAATGTCCAGCTGCAGGCTTTTGGCGGGACCATCAAATACCGTCCCGTAGGGGCCCCTGACCTGGAAGAGCCGTTAATCCAGTCTGAAGATGACCTGGAGAGATTCAGGGAGAAATATCCTGATATCAAAGGCGAACTGGCAAAAGATCCGGTTATCCAGACCATCTGGGAAGCCGCTTCGATTGTTCAGCAAAAAATAGGTGATGAATACCTGGTTTCCGCTACCGCCTGGGGGCCGTTTTCCCTGGCTGCCCAGATGTACGGTGTGGAAAAAATGATGCAGGATATGTTTAAGAAAGGTGACCTGGTTAACAGTGTAATTGAAATTGCAGCAGACATTGTATATTACTTTTATGAGCCGATGATTAAGGCGGGTTCTATTCAGGCAACAGCAATAGCAGATGCCACCGCTTCAGGTGACCTTATTTCACCACGGATGTTCAAGAAGTTTGCCGTACCCTGGCTGAAAAGCTTCCACGACCGTATTGAGGCTCTTGGCTGCGGCCGGTTCCTGCACATCTGCGGGGATACCACCAAGAGCCTGGATTTCATGCCTGACTCCGGGGCCCAGTGTATAGCCCTGGATATGAAAGTCGACCTGGCTGTGGCCAAAGAAAAAATCGGGGACAGGATGTGTATCGGTGGCAATACTCCTCCGGTGTTTGTGCTGAACAACGGTACTGCTGAAGACTGCAGAAAGTCAGCCTTGGAATGTATCGGGAAGGCAGCTGCCAACGGAGGGTATGTACTCCTGCCCGGATGTGATATCCCGCCTTCGGTAACCGTGGAAAACATTGATGCTTACCTGAGTACCGGAAGGAATTACAAATACTAACAAACCTAAACCTTAATCAGAGGAGTGAAAAAATGTTTAAACTGGAAAACCCGCAAAAAATATGCCGGATCGGTAATTTTAAAATAGGCGGCCAGTATGGTGAGAACCCGCCATTGCTGATTTCTTCCATGTTCCACAATGGTGACAAAATCCTTGAGAGCAGGAAAGAAGGTAAGTGGGACAAGGTAAAAGCCGAAGAGTATGTAAAGAAGCAGGAAGAACTGTCAGCCTTGACCGGGATTCCTGCCATTGTGGCAATGGTTGCTAATTCCGGTGAGGAAATGGCCAGGTATATTGATTGGTTCACAAGCATCAGTGACATGCCTTTCGGTATTGACATGTGGGTGGAAAAACCCAGGCTGGAAGCAGCCGAATATGTGGCCCAAAAAGGCCTTCAGGACCGCCTGCTATATAACAGTATCACCCCCTGGGATAAGGACATCCCCGGACAGGTGGCAAAATTGAAGGAATTGGGAATCAAGCATGTTATCATCCAGGCATATGATGTAGCCGATCCATCACCCAAGGGAAGGCTGACCAGCTTTAATAAGATGATGGAAAACATTCCGGAGGGAACTTTTGAAACTATCCTGGCAGATACTTCTGTTATGAACCTGCCGGCTATAGCTTTCTCCGGTGTAGCCAATAAAATCGTTAAGGAAGCTACCGGCTGGCCGTGCGGTGTTGCCAGCTCAAACGGGACATATATGTGGAAGGAAGCCCGGGAACTGTTCGGTAAAGACGGTTTTGCCGCAATGAATGCTGCCGGCCAGGGCTGCTCCGCCCTGTACTGGACCGATTTTATTTTCTACGGCCCCATTGTGGCTGCACCCAAGATGTTCCCGGCTGTTGTGTCCGGTGCGGTTATGGCAGCTGTAATGGGTCAGTATGAGACCGGCAAACTGCCTTCCAATCCTGATCATCCGTTCTATAAGTTTTTCAATGACTTTGCCCGGAAACTGGCTGAAGGCGGCGAACAGTCCCTGCCGGTGCATGAATAATACCTGTCTTTTTTGAACAGTTACATGATAAAAATTTTACGGAGGTATAAGAATGAAATCAAAGGAATTAGTCCTGAACCTGCTGACCGGTAAAGATGCGGACAGGCCCGCCTGTTACAGCGGCATGGGCAATGTGACTACCGCAGGTCTTGAACAATTCGGTTACAAGTTTGCCAAGGTGCACAGTGACGCAAAAATGATGGCTGACACTGCTGCGTCTTCTTACAAGCTTTTTGGTTATGAATGTGCCGTGGTTCCTTATGACCTCTGCCTTGAGGCGGAAGCCATCGGTTGTGTTATGAACCCCTATGAGGAAGTTGACCAGCTTCTCTATCCTACCATCAAGGAAAAGGTATGCCATTCAGAAGATGAAATGACCACTTTCCCTATCCCGGATAATATTACCTCCCGGGGAAGGGTGCCCATGGTATGTGAAGCTATTAGACTTCTCAAGGAAGACATCGGGAATGAAGTTGCCATCGGGACTTATGTCCTTGGACCCTTTACCCTGGCGGGCCAGCTGATGGACTTAAATGACCTTTTTAAGCTGTCCTTCAAGAAGGCGGATAAAGTGAATGCGATGCTTGACCGTCTTTCCAATGTGACAATTGAGATTGCCAAAGCCCTAAGGGCGGCCGGCGCTGATTATATTTGTATCCGTGAGATGGGAGCCACCACTGACGTATTAAGTCCCAAGGTGTTTAGAAATGTTATTTTCCCGCACCTGAAAAAGGTCAGGGAGGCCTTGGCAGATGTCCCGACAGTCCTTCATATCTGCGGGGGAACCAATAAGATAATGGATATCCTGAACGATGTAGGCTGTAACGCAATTTCCGTTGAGACCAAAAATAACATGGCTAAAAGTCGTGAGGACATCGGGTACGAGCCTCTCATTTTTGGGAATATTGATGCATATAACGTACTGGTGAATGGTTCGCCGGAAGATGTGGAAAAAGCTGCTATTGCTGCTCTGGAAGCCAGTGTTGATGCCGTATGGCCCAGCTGTGACATCTGGCCGACCGCTCCCATCGAAAACCTCAAGACCATGGTTGAAACCGTAAAGAAATTTGGTGCCGAAAAGTGGGTACGCAAGAATAGGTAAAAAGCTTGGCGTTAACTTATATAGTGGAATTTTGGGCCGGCCCTGGTGCAGGCTGGGACCGGCTCCGGTTCCGCGAAAAATGTTCCATATTCGGTTAGGAGGTAAATATTATGAGAAAAATGGTTTTTATCTTAGTTACAGTAATGATAGCAGCAATACTCATCAGCGGATGTGCGGGTACCGGCAATGAAGAAGGTAAGAAAGAGGCGCCGCCAAAAGAGGAAAAGAAAGTATACCTGGTACAGACCGCCCCTCCCAACATGCTTTAACAGCACAGCTGTTGAAAGCGGGGACGGCAAATACCTGTTTACATCGGAAGATGTATGGGATGACCACCCGTGCTGTGTCGTGGCGGTAAGCGACAATTTTAATGATTCCGGGACAATTGAGGCCCTGGCATGGGCCCATGTGAAAGCCATAAGGTTTATCAATGAACCTGCAAACAAGGAGAAAGTGACTGCCTATGCCATCGATTTTACCGGAAAGGACAAGGCAGTAGTGGAACAGGCCCTGGCAAACATCACTTTTGTTGAATATCCTGCCAGGGAAGAATTTGAAGAATACTATGACAGCTTAGTTGAAGGCAAGCTGCTGAAGAATTCGGTTAAAGATATCGGTTTTGACGACAGTGAAAAGTTTTTTACCGGGTTCCTGCAGGATTCGGTATATAAAAAGGTATCTGCAGAACTGGCCAAAGACCCCGATTGGGAACCGGCAGCATTGTCCGGGGAGACCAGGGTGCGCCTGGGATATCTGACGGCCGACCTGCACCAGCTGGCCTTTTTTGTGGCTGAAAAAGAGGGTTACTACAGGGAAGCCGGACTTGAAAGCGGGAAGAACCTGGAGACCAAAGTGTTCCCCAACGGTGTGGCTGTGATGGAAGCTTTTAAGGCTAAGGATATTGATGTGGCTTACCTGGGAGGTGCGCCGGCGACTCTGAAGAGGATTAATGACAATATTCCCATAAAAGTGATAGCCGGGGCCAACAACGAAGGTTCAGGCCTGGTGGTCAGGAGTGACCTGGATATCAAATCTGTGGCTGACCTAAAGGATAAGACCATTGCCGTCCCGGGAGTGGGTACAGT
>PHAB01000058.1 GCA_002840275.1 Firmicutes bacterium HGW-Firmicutes-14 | reverse complement strand
GGCTAATATGAAAATCTTGTTTATACAATCCACCCCTTATCATAATCGGGACCGGTTGGTGAAAAAAAGCAGACTTTATTTCGTAGGTCTGGCACCGGCCATACTCTCGGCTTTGTGTCCACCGGACGTTGAATTTGAAGTATGCCTTGAAACCATTGAAGTCGTGGACTTTGATACGGATGCCGACCTGATAGCCATATCCGGTATGGGCCATGCCATCGTCAGAAGCATTGATATCGCCAAGGCCTTCAAAGCAAGAGGCAAGACCGTTGTCATGGGTGGCTATATGGTCAGCCTGATGCCGGAAGAAGCCGCCAAATACTGTGACAGTGTGGTGATTGGCGATGCAGAGATCAGCTTCCCCACATTGATTGAAGACTACAAACAAGGCAAGCTGAAGCCCTTATATGATATGCCCCTTAAGACATTGACCTATCCGACACCGGACTATGGGCTGCTGACACAGAAAAAAATCGGCGATTTCCTACCGGTTCAAGCCGGAAGAGGCTGTCCCCACGCCTGTAGTTTTTGCAGCGTTTATTGCTTGTATAAGAACAAATATTATAAGCGTGATATAGAAGAAGTCATTCGGGATATCAAAGCGGTTAAGGCGCTGGGCTATAAGAAATTCCTATTACTGGATGATAATATTTTCTCAGATACAGATTATCTACTGGACTTATGTAGGGCGATTAAAGACTTGAAGATGCAGTGGCTCTCCCAGTGCTCCATTAATATAGCCGACCATGCTCAGGTTCTACAAGCAGTAGCAGACAGCGGTTGTATTGCCCTGTCCTTTGGCATTGAGAGCATCACCCAAGATAGCCTGATACATATGAAGAAAGCTTGGGCCAAAGTCGATCGGTATGGTGAACAGATTAGAAAGATCCAAGCAGCCGGTATTGATGTATCCACAGAGATGGTCATCGGTGCAGACGGAGATACACTAGAGAGCATTAAAGCCACAGCTACTTTTATTATCGACCAAAAAATAACGGTGCCCAGATTCTACATACTAACACCGATACCGGGGACGTTGTTTTTTGATGAGATGGAAGCGGCAGGGCGCATCGTTATTAAAGACATCTACAGTTATAACGGTACCATGGCGGTTCATGAACCTATTCATATGTCTATGGACGCCTTAACAGAGGCCTACTGGGATCTGTATAGAGAAGTATTTGGTATCAGAGCCATTATCAAAAGAACCCTCATAAGGCCCCAGTTTTTCAAGCAACCTTTAAGGTCCTTATTTTATCTGTATGTGAACCTCTATTATCGCCATCAGATTCATCAGGGCATCACACCAAATATTATATAAGCCAATGAATGAATGAAGTCAGGAATAAGCAGATGAAAATTAGAATCATCAAAGATCATGAAAAGAAATCCATCTATAAGCAGATGATCAAAAAAATATATAGCAAAGATCAGACCTTCAAAAATAACAAAGAAGGTCTATTTGCTCTGGTCTGTAATCCTAAAGGCGTTTTTTACAAAAAGTCCAAGCAAGTCATGATAACGGTCAGTGTAGATAAGGACCTCCATTGTCAAGGGGTCTTGATATGTCATGAGCAACAACCAAAAGTCCTGTATTTGGCTTTCTTTGAAGCGATCATGGAAGCTAAAGAAAGTGTAGAACATCTTCTAAGTTATGCAGAAGCCTATGGAAAGACACTGGGTTGTGATAAGTTGGTCATCGGTATAGACGGTCACTGTAACAACGGACTGGGCTTTCTAACCATTGGCTCCGGGCATCCTTCTTTTGGTGAAGCTTATAATCCGGATTATTACGCTGAATTTTTTAAGACCTTTGAAGGTCATACCTTTGTCAGCTATAAAGACGAAGTACAAAGTATTGCCCCTAGGGTAGTACATCTGCGTAACAAACTGCATCTAAGGATGGCGCCCTATACTTTGGAAGCCGCTGATTTTTCAAGAAAAGGCCTTAGGACATCCTTGAAAAGATATACAGAC
>PHAB01000038.1 GCA_002840275.1 Firmicutes bacterium HGW-Firmicutes-14 | reverse complement strand
TTGGTCGGTGAAACTACATTGAAGGTTCTTCTATTTTTTCACCCAAAAAATCCTCTGGTAATTAACTGGAATTTACCCAAGAATATTTTACACTAAAAAGGACTTTTTGGTTTGTTAACAAAAACGGTTATTAGCAGTAAGACCGGGCCGGTAGCGTAAAATATACCGGCCCGGTCCTTTGGCAAAAAGTTTTTATAAACAGTCTCTTTTGGACAGCCCTGTCTTCTAAGACTTTTCTACAGTAATATCTGACTCGTTAGCTCCAATGCGCACAGTATCCCCGGTATTAAATTTTCCCGTAAGGATTTCCTCTGACAACCGGTCCTCAATAAATTTCTGTATAGCCCGCCGCAAGGGTCTGGCTCCATACATCTGGTCAAATCCTTCCCTGGACAGGAATTCCCGGGCTTCTTCACTGACTTCAATTTTGATGTCGTTTTCTGCCAGTCTCTTGGCGACTTCTTTTACCATGAGGCCGACTATTTGTTTAATGTGTTCTTTACTCAAGGCGTGGAAAACGATAATTTCATCTATCCTGTTAAGAAACTCCGGCCTGAAAGTCCGCCTTAATTCATTGGTGACCCTATCCTTCATATCTTCATAGCTCTTATCCCGTCCCGTTGCCCTGAAACCAAGGGTGGCTTCCTTCTTTAGCATTTCTGCCCCCACATTGGAAGTCATGATAACAACAGTATTGCGGAAATCCACCGTCCGCCCTTTGGCATCAGTCAGCCTGCCGTCCTCCAGGACCTGAAGGAGGATATTGAACACCTCGGGATGGGCTTTTTCGATCTCATCAAGCAGGATAACCGAATACGGCTTTCGCCTGACAGCTTCTGTGAGCTGTCCTCCCTCATCATAGCCCACATATCCCGGAGGTGCCCCGACCAGCCTGGAAACCGCGTGTTTCTCCATGTATTCGGACATATCTATCCGAATAAGCAGGTCTTCCTCGCCAAACAGAGCCTCTGCAAGCGCCCGGGCCAGTTCGGTCTTGCCAACCCCGGTCGGGCCGAGGAAGATGAACGAACCTATGGGACGCTTCGGGTCCTTCAGCCCCGCCCTGGCCCTGCGAACCGCTCTTGAGACAGCCTTCACAGCCTCGTCCTGGCCAATAACCCGCTCATGAAGTATCTCTTCCATTTTAAGCAGTCTTTCACTCTCTTCCTCTGCCAGTTTCCTGACAGGGATGCCGGTCCAGCTGGAAACAATATGAGCAATGTCTTCTTCGGTCACATTCTTCTGTTCCAGCCCTTTTTGTTTATCCCAATCCTTCTTAGTGGCATCGAGCTCTTCCTTCAGTTTTTGCTCCTTATCCCTGAGTTTGGCCGCCTTTTCAAACTCCTGGGCAGAAATTGCGGCTTCCTTCTCCTGGCGTATTTTTTCCAGTTCCCCTTCCTTTTCCTTAATACCTGGAGGGGCCACGTAAGACTGCAGCCTTACCCTTGAAGCAGCCTCATCAATAAGGTCAATAGCCTTATCAGGAAGGAACCTGTCCGTGATATACCGGTCAGACAACCTGACTGCAGCACTGATGGCTTCATCGGTAATATTTACCCGGTGATGAGCCTCATATCTGTCCCTGAGCCCCTTGAGGATTTCCAGGGACTCTTCCACAGTTGGTTCTTCAACGGTAATCGGCTGGAATCTCCGCTCCAGGGCCGGGTCTCTCTCAATATATTTCCGGTATTCATCAAGGGTAGTTGCCCCTATGCACTGAAGCTCTCCCCTCGCCAGGGCAGGTTTAAGGATGTTTGCTGCATCAATTGCTCCTTCCGCAGCTCCTGCGCCGATAAGGGTATGAAGTTCATCTATAAACATGATGATATTACCGGCATTCCGGATCTCATCCATTACTTTCTTCAGCCGTTCCTCAAATTCGCCGCGGAACTTGGTCCCGGCCACAACCGATGCCAGATCCAGGGTAACGACCCGCCTGTTCATGATAGTCTCAGGGACATTCCCCTGTTCTATTCTCTGGGCCAAACCCTCAGCGATAGCAGTCTTTCCCACCCCCGGTTCTCCCATCAGAACCGGGTTGTTCTTGGTTCTGCGGCTTAAAACCTGTATCACCCTTTCTATCTCCTTTTCCCGCCCAACAACAGGGTCAAGCTTGCCCTCCTTGGCCAGGGCCGTCAGGTCCCTGCCGAAATCGTCCAGGTTGGGAGTCTTGGATTTACCGGTCCCGGGTTTCTGCTGAGATCCGGAAGGCATGGCCCCGTTCAGCATTTCAATGACAGATTGCCGGACTGACTGGAGATTAGCGCCCAGGTTCTGCAGGATTGCCGCAGCCACACCTTCCCCTTCACGGATCAGGCCGAGAAGAAGGTGCTCGGTGCCGATATAATTATGGCCAAGGTTCCTGGATTCGTCAAAAGACAGTTCCAGGACTTTTTTTGACCTGGGGGTAAAGCCAATTTCACCGGTAACGGCTCCGCCGCCCTTGCCAATTATTTTTTCTGTTTCCGCCCTCACCTGGTCCAGCTCAATGCCTATGGATTGCAGGACCCTTGCGGCGATTCCTTCTCCCTCCCTGAGCAGCCCTAAAAGTAAATGTTCAGTTCCCACATATGGATAATGCAGCCGTCTCGCTTCCTCCTGGGCAAACATAAGTACCTTTTGCGCTCTCTCTGTAAACCTTCCGAACATCAGCGCCCACCTCCCGGTTTTAATTAGCCTTAGCCTTTAACAGCTTTTCTCTGATTACTTCTGCCCTCAGGGAATCCCGTTCTTCGGGGTCCAGGGACCGGCCTGCCTTTTTCATCAGGAATGCCGGTCTGGTTAATACTATAAGTTCATTAATCTGATTATATGTGAGGTTATTTAAGATCCCAAGCTCAATACCAAGTCTCAGGTTCGATATATTATTCAGGGCTTCCCCGGAAGATATCATCCTGGCATAACTCATCGTCCCAAAAGCCCGGTATACCCTGTCCTCCAGGGTATGCCGGTTATTCTTGAGAATATTCTCCCTGGCAGTTCTCTCCTGGGCAATAATTTGTTTAGTAACAGCCAGAAGGTTTTTCACTATCTCTTCTTCAGTCTGCCCCATGGTTACCTGGTTTGAAACCTGGAACAGGTTGCCATATGCCTCAGTCCCTTCACCATAGTAACCCCGAACAGCCAAACCCACCTGGGACATGGCATTAATTATTTTACCCACCTGTTTCGTCATCACCAGGCAGGGCAGGTGCAGCATTACTGAAACCCGGAGCCCCGTACCTACATTGGTTGGACACGAAGTCAGATACCCTCTTTTTTCACAGAAGCTGTAATCAAGGGTTTTCTCTATAAGGTCATCGATCCTGTTGGCCAGGTGCCAGGTTTCCTCGGGCTGAAACCCCGGCAGCAGGCACTGAATGCGGAGATGATCTTCCTCGTTTACCATGATGCTGACCGATTCGTCATCCGCCAGGACGAGCGCCCTGTTAGCGGGGTCAGAAACGTGTTGTGGGCTGACCACATGTTTCTCAACCAGTATTTGCCGTTCAATGGGTGTTAATTCTGAAAGGTCTATGAATTCCAGCCGGCCGGTCTGTTCGGCAACCTCTTTTTGTGATACTGCCGTCCTAACGGCATGAATCACCTCGGCCGCCTGGTCTTTTGTCATAAAATGGGGAAACGGATAATTATTTAGGTTTCTGGCTAGCCTGACCCTCGAGCTGATTACCACATCCCGATCCGGCCCGGTACCTTCCATCCATTTACTGTACGCATTATGAACCGCATCTTTAATGGACATCAGGCCACCTCCTATTCCAATTTCTTCTCAAGACCGCGAATTTGGTCCCTGATTTCGGCGGCCTTTTCGTATTCTTCCTTCTTTATCGCAGTCTGTAATTTTTCTTTCAGGTCCAAAATTTCCTTTTTAATTACAATCAGTCCGCCGGTCCTCTTGGGAATCTTGCCTGTGTGCCTGGAATTTCCGTGAACCCTTCGCAGTACCGGATCCAGTTTGGTTTCAAAAATATCGTAACACCCGGCACACCCCAGCTTACCTATCTTGGAAAACTGGGACTCGGTAAACCCACATCGTTCACACCGGACCTGCTCGCCTCTGCTCACAGTGACCGGCTGGCCCCCTGCCAGGGGCTGATTAAACAAGTCAGCAAAAATGTTCTGCAGCATCCACTGGGGTTCAAACCCAAATCCCACTGCATTTTCCCCCTGGGCACAGGTCTCACATAGGTTGGTTTCGGTTTTTTCCCCATTAACAATTTTTGTTACATGAACAGATGCCTGCTTTTTCTGGCATTTTTCGCAAAGCATACTAAGTCTCCCCTTTTATGTTCTGGTTCAAAACTTCCTTCAGGGTAATCCTTTCATCAATAGAATTACTCATCCATCTTTAATATAATACGAATTTAAAAAGATTTCTGTATCAAAAAATAAAAGTAACTTCATTTGAATATTATGCCACCAACCCGGCACCTCAATCAACAAATATCAGCTTGTCATTTTCAACGGTCAGCTTCACCGAGTCTCCCGGCATAACCTTGCCACCAACCACAGTGCGGCTTAAACCGGTTTCAACCTCATGCTGGATTAGGCGTTTTAACGGACGGGCGCCATATGCCGGCTCATAGCCCTTTTCAGAAAGATATTCCAGGGCGCTGTCGTCATATTCAAGCTGTATTCCGGCACCGGCCTTCACCCGCTCTGCCAGCCTGTCAAGCAGCAAACCTGCAATATCCTTCATCTGTTCCTGGGTCAGGGCATGGAATACCACTACTTCATCCACCCTGTTCAGGAACTCAGGACGGAAATGCTGTCTGAGGATATTAAGGACCCGGTTCTTCATTTCTTCAAAGTCACCGCCGCGCTCCTGGTGAGCGAGTATCTCCTGGCTTCCAAGATTGGAGGTCATGATAACAACGGTGTTCCGGAAGTTGACGGTCCTTCCCTGGCCGTCGGTCAGCCTGCCGTCATCCAGCAGTTGCAGCAGGACATTAAATACGTCATTATGGGCCTTCTCAATCTCATCAAGCAAGATAACCGAATATGGTTTGCGGCGGACAGCTTCGGTCAGCTGGCCTCCTTCCTCATAACCGACATAACCGGGAGGCGCTCCGATAAGTCTTGCTACCGTATGTTTTTCCATATATTCGGACATATCAAGGCGTATTATGTTCCGCTCGTCATCAAACAAGGACTGGGCCAGTGCCCTGGCCAGTTCGGTCTTACCGACCCCGGTGGGCCCCAGAAAAATGAAAGAACCTACAGGTCTGTTGGGGTCTTTGATACCGGCCCTGGCCCGCAGAACCGCATCCGCCACTGCCCTGACTGCTTCGTCCTGGCCTACAACCCTCTTATGAAGCTCTTCGTCCAGGTGGATGAGTTTTTCCCTTTCCCCTTCCATCAGCTTGCTGACCGGTATACCGGTCCAACGGCTCACAACCCTGGCAATATCCTCGGCATCCACTTCTTCTTTAAGAAGCATCCCAACTTTTTGTTTACCGGTCAGGAGTTCTTCTTCAGCCTTCAGGCGCCGTTCAAGATTGTCCAGGCGGCTGTATTTGAGCTCAGCCAGGCGGTTTAGGTCATATTCGCGCTCCGCCTTTTCCATTTCCTGGCGGGTTTCTTCAATTTCTTTTTTCAGCTGACGCACCCTGGATATGGCCTGTTTTTCCACCTGCCACTGGGCCTTCATAGCATCAGCTTCACTCCTGTGTTCCGCCAGTTGTTCCCTGATTTTTTTCAAACGTTCCTCAGCTGCGGGGTCCTTTTCCTTAATCAGGGCGGCCTCCTCAATTTCCAGCTGCATTATTCTCCGGGTAATCTCATCCAGCTGGGTGGGCATACTGTCAATCTCAGTTCTAAGCCTTGCTGCTGCCTCATCCATCAGGTCAATGGCCTTATCCGGGAGGAACCTGTCTGATATATAGCGGTCCGACTGTACAGTGGCAGCCACAATAGCGCTGTCCTGGATGCGGACACCGTGATGTACCTCGTAGCGCTCCTTCAATCCGCGCAAAATCGAAACCGTGTCCTCAACAGACGGCGGATTAACAACCACCGGCTGAAAACGTCTTTCCAGGGCAGCATCCTTCTCCACATATTTACGGTATTCTTTGAGGGTGGTCGCACCAATAGTTCGCAGTTCACCCCTGGCCAGCATGGGCTTCAGGAGGTTCCCGGCATCAACTGACCCTTCGGCGGCGCCGGCTCCGACAACCGTGTGCAATTCATCAATAAACAGGATGATTTTCCCGGCCGACTCCTGAACCTCTTTAAGTACTGCCTTAAGCCGCTCTTCAAATTCACCGCGGTACTTAGCTCCAGCCACCAGTGAACCCATGTCAAGACCAATAATACGTTTATCCTTCAGCCCTTCCGGGACGTCACCCGCCACAATCCGCCTGGCCAGGCCTTCGGCTATGGCAGTTTTGCCTACCCCCGGTTCACCTATCAGAACCGGGTTATTTTTTGTACGCCGGGACAGGATCTCTATTACCCGGCGTATTTCGTCATCCCTGCCTATTACAGGGTCAAGCCTGCCTTCCCCGGCCAGTTTGGTCAGATCACGGCCGTAACGCTCTAAAGCCTCATAAGTTTCTTCCGGGTTTTCCCCGGTTACCCGTTGGCTGCCCCTAACCTCCCTCAGGGATTTTAGCAAGCTGTCCCTTGATAACCCCATCTTCCTCAGGGCAGCCACAGTCTCGGGTTCACCGTCTTCCAGCAAGGCCAGCAGCAGGTGTTCCACACTTACGTAATCATCCTTCATATCCCTGGCTTCTTTTTCGGCCCTGGCCAGCACCCGCGCCAAACCCGTCCCCAGGTGCAAGGAACCTTCATAACCGGTTACCACAGGTATTTTTTTCAGTAAGTTTTCGATTTCCCCCGCCAGGATACCGGGATTGACCCCGGCATGTTCCACGAAACGCGGAGTCATTCCATTTTCCTGGTTCATCAGGGCAGAAAGCAGGTGTTTACCCGTGACTTCCTGATGGCGCTTTTCTGCGGCCAGTTGCTGGGCCGCGGAGAGGGCTTCCCTCGATTTCTGTGTGAAACGGTTTATCTCCATATTAAATCCCGGACGTTATTCAAACAATCCAGGGTTCACCTCCTTTTCAGTCTCTCTATCTCATCCTGAAGCATCTCCATTCTGTCCAGCAGATCCAGTATAACAGCGGTTCCCGGCAGGTTGACACCCAATGAGCTTCTTAAGCGCATAGCCTTTTGGAGCCTCCTCACATGATGGGCAGGCATGTGACCGCGGTACACTTCCACAATTCCCAGTTCGGCAAGCCTTACTACTATTTCGGGGTGCACACCGAGGCTCTCTATGTTTACCCAGGCTTCTTCATTCTCCCTGGAAAGGGTATGGCGGAAAACTTGCAGATACAGTTTTTTCACCGGTCATCACACCCCTTTTCTAAGTTCAGCCATACGCTGATACAGTTTTTCTTCTTCCTCTGAAAGGTGTTCCGGTATGTCTATTTTTACCCGGACATACCCGTCACCACGGCCGTCCCGGGAAGGCAGCCCCTTGCCCTTAAGTCTTAGCCGCTGTCCGGCATGAGTGTTCTTCGGCACTTTCATGCTTACATTCCCATCAAGCGTCGGCACAGAAACTTCCGCCCCCAAGGCTGCCTGCTCCGGCCGCAGGGTAATTTCTGTTTCCAGGTCATGTCCCAGGATCTTGTATAAATGGTGGGGTCTGATATGTATTTTTAAATAAAGGTCTCCCCGGGCGCCGCCGTGGATACCCTCCCCGCCCTGGCCCCTGAGGCGGATACGGCTGCCGTCGCGGACACCGGGGGGGATTTTAACTGCCAGGGATTTATTACCGGTTAAGATGCCGGTGCCGCCACAGCGGCTGCATGCAGAATCATTGATAAAACCGTCCCCGCCGCAAGCGGCACATACTTCCCTGGCTGACAGCTGCAGATTCTTTTCAGTGCCATGATATGCCTCTTCCAGAGAAATCTCCAGCTGGGTTTCAATGTCCTGGCCGTGAACCGGTCCGGTCCGGCGGCTCCTGTGGGCCGTGCGTTTGAACGGGTCTCCGCCTCCAAAAAGTATTTCAAAGAAATCACTAAACCCTCCGGCTTCCCCGCCTGTGGTATAAAAATGAAAACCATCCATATCGGGAGGCGGCTGGAAGTCCTGACCGTCACGCCACCTGTCCCCCAGCCTGTCATATTTAGCCCGTTTTTCGGGGTCTTTCAGGACCTCATAAGCTTCATTCACCTGCTTGAATTTTTCCTCAGCAGCCTCCTTGTCTTTACCTGTATGCAGGTCCGGGTGCCACTTGCGGGCCAGCTTCCGGTATGCTGCCTTTATTTCCTTTTCTGTGGCATTTCTGTCCAGACCGAGGATTTCGTAATAATCATGGTATGAAACGCTCATAGTTTTAATCACCTGCCCCTTCGATACCTGACAAGGCCGGGGCACAAACTGACCTCCCCGGACCTGTCAAGGGGTATTATCTTTCTTCAAATTCAGCGTCGATTACGTCGCCGTCATCACCGGGAGCTCCGCCGGCGCCGGCACCCGGAGCACCGGCCTGTCCGGATGCCCCATGACAATCACCTGCAGTACACTGATCTCCACCACCGGCAGCGCCGGCCTGGGAGTACGCTGCCTGGGACAGGGCATAAGCCGCCTGTTGCAGGTCGCTGTGCAGGCTCTTAATCCGGTCGGCAGGGGCGTTTTCTTTTAGGGCAGCCCTCAGGTCACCGATCAGCTGTTCAATGCGGGCTTTTTCATGAGGGGGAACTTTGTCCCCAAAATCCCTGAGCTGCCTGTCAACCTGGTATGCCAGGGAATCTGCCTCATTCCGCACCTCAACTTCCTGTCTGCGTTTCTTATCTTCTTCAGAGTTAGCCTGTGCTTCATTTACCATCCTGTCTATCTCAGACTTATCAAGGCTCGTGGAACCGCTGATAGTAATGGTCTGTTCCTTGCCGGTGGCTTTGTCCCTGGCGCTTACCTTCAGTATACCGTTGGCATCAATATCGAAGGTCACTTCAATTTGGGGCACACCCCTGGGAGCCGCCGGGATCCCTTCCAGTTTAAACTGTCCGATGGACCTGTTATCCCTGGCCATTTCCCTTTCTCCCTGAAGCACATGGACATCGACGGCCGGCTGGTTGTCATCGGCAGTGGTAAATACCTCGCTGCGCCGTACCGGTACTGTTGTGTTACGCTCAACAATTTTTGTCATAACCCCGCCCATGGTTTCTATCCCCAGGGACAGTGGGGTAACATCCAGCAATAGTACATCTTTTACTTCACCGGCCAATACCCCGCCCTGAATGGCTGCACCCATGGCTACGACCTCATCAGGATTGACTCCCTGGTGGGGGTCTTTACCGCCGGTCAGTTCCCGAACCAGTTTCTGCACTGCCGGAATACGGGTTGACCCTCCTACAAGGATTACCTCATCAATATCCTTTTCTGTCAGCCTGGCATCTGCCATGGCTGACTTGACAGGTCCCCGGCATCGTTCAACCAGGTTCCTGGTCAGTTCATCAAATTTGGACCTGGTCAGTTTCAGGTCAAGGTGCTTCGGACCCGTAGCATCTGCCGTGATGAACGGCAGGTTTATCTGGGTTTCCATGGTGGTGGAAAGCTCCATCTTGGCTTTTTCCGCAGCTTCCGTCAGCCTCTGCAGTGCCTGCTTATCATTTCGCAGGTCAATTCCCTGGTCTTTCTTAAATTCCCCGGCCATCCAGTCCACTACAGCCTTATCGAAGTTGTCCCCACCCAGATGAGTGTCCCCATTGGTGGCTTTAACCTCAAATACCCCGTCACCGACTTCCAGGATTGAAACGTCAAACGTCCCTCCACCCAGGTCGAAAACCATCACAGTTTCATTGGCCTTTTTGTCCATACCGTAAGCCAAGGCTGCCGC
Organism: Firmicutes bacterium HGW-Firmicutes-14; assembly: GCA_002840275.1. Lineage (GTDB taxonomy): Bacteria > Bacillota > Thermincolia > Thermincolales > UBA2595 > W-Firmicutes-14. The sequence goes on along the minus strand of PHAB01000038.1, from coordinate 6,434 downwards.
AGTAGGCTCGTTTATGATCCTAAGCACATTAATACCGGCAATTTTACCGGCATCCTTGGTGGCCTGCCTTTGGGCGTCATTGAAATAAGCCGGAACCGTAACCACGGCATCAGTAACCTTTTCCCCAAGGAATTTGGCAGCATCATCAACCAGCTTGCGGATGACCATGGCGGAGATTTCCTCCGGGGCATACATCTTGCCTCTGATGTCGAAACGCACAGCATCATTTGGACCTGATATGACTTTGTACGGTACCAGGTTTCGCTCTTCTGCCACCTCCGGATAACGGCGGCCAATAAACCTCTTTACTGAATAAAGAGTGTTTTCTGGATTTAATACAGACTGTCTCCGGGCGACCTGTCCCACAAGCCGTTCCCCGTCTTCTTTAAATGCAACTACAGAAGGAGTGGTCCTGGCCCCTTCATTATTCACAATTACTGTTGGTTTCCCGCCTTCCATTACGGCAACTACCGAGTTGGTTGTTCCCAGGTCAATACCTACAGTCTTTCCCATTATAAAAAACCTCCTTTTGAATTAGTACAAAAAAGCGAGGGTTTATCCCTCGTCCCCAAAATATAGCAAACTGCCGGGAGATAATCGGCTTGGATTTATTCGACTTCAATGTCAATGTCCCGGCCTGCAGGCTGTTCTGCTTTGGGAAGGGTAATTTCCAAAACCCCGTCCTTATAACGGGCTTTGATATCATCCTGTTTAACCGGGACATCCAGAGAGAACGTCCGGCTGAAAGAGCCGTAACTGCGTTCAATCCGGAGGAAGTTTTCCTTCTCCTCTTTTTCTTCTTTTTTTCGTTCACCGTAAATTGTCATTAGATTATCGTTGAAACTTACCTTAATGTCATCCCTGGTCAGCCCGGGGAGTTCGGCCTTCACTACAATGGCTTCAGGATTTTCCCTGACATCGACCGGAAACATCCACCCCTGGGCAAGTCCGCCTTTTTCAGTTCCTCTTCCATAATTCTCATCAAACAACCTGGCAATTGAGTTTTGCAGTACCGATAATTCCCGGAAAGGGTCCCACCTTACTAATGACATACATTTTCACTCTCCTTTTAATTCGAATTTGTTCTCTTCTCTCTACGATAATGTAAGAATTTTTTATCTCCCGACAGTCATTGACTCCAAGAGTTTTCTTTCTATTTTTTATGCCTCAGGAGTACCATCAGCATTGCCTTGAGGAGTACTGCCCTGCCGGCATCGGTTTCCTCTGATCCGCTGCCGGCGGTGGTGAGTTCAATTATTACCTCCATGAGGTGTGCTTCCCTTTTTGTAATGACCTCTTCCTCGTACAGATAACGGATAATGCTTATGGAGTCCTTAAATGATATCCCGCTGCCGACTTTTTCGCAGATGATATCAATGATATCTTCCGATTCCTCCAGTGTCATTCTGATAATTCGGACAAACCCACCGCCGCCCCGCCTGGTTTCCACTATATAACCCCGGTTACACGAAAACCTTGTGCTTAGGACATAATTAATCTGGGAAGGCACACACTGAAATTTCTCAGCCAGTTCACTGCGCCTGAAAATAATCGTCCCACTGTTACTACGGTTCAATCTGGCTTTTATGTATTCTTCAATAATATCGGCGATATTGGCCATGTTTGTTTTTCCTCCCAAGTTGTCTGACCTTATTTGACCTTTATATATATTATATACAGTTTTATACTGTATTAATCAAGTTTGATTTGGGAAGTATTAAGATGTTATTTCGCCTTAAGGGGTTATTAACGGTATTTATAAATGATTTACTAATTATTACTTTTATTTAGTCTTTAATACGCCCATTTATATCTGGTTATTAAATTGCCTTCGTTTATTTGGTCAGAATATGGAATGGTTTATCTTTTACCTTTAGACCTTTCTTGACCTTTTTCGTCCTATTGGCAGAAAAATTCACTTCTATTCACCCTGTATATGTGGTAAAATGTAGATGTTCGTCTTAAAATAAAGCTTTTCCAGCCGGGGCCGATTTATAACATTATTTTTAACGGAAAAGAGGGAGTCTTATGCTACAGTTATTTAAAAAAGACCTCATATTCTTACATGCTCCCAGTGTATATGATTTCCGCAAAGATACCATCATGTTCGGTCCAATTAGTGATGTTGTCCCCTCTTCCCCGACCTTTGAAATGTATCCTGTGGGGATAACCAGTATCGCCGAAACCCTGGAACAGTCCGGATTTAATGTTCAGATTATTAACATGGCATACCGGATGCTGCGAGACGAACATTATGACCCTGAAAAGGTTATCGCTTCCCTGAAACCCCTGGCTTTTGGCATTGACCTTCACTGGCTGCCCCATGTTCACGGAAGTATTGAGCTGGCAAAAATATGCAAGAAGTATCACCCTGATGTCCCTGTTATCTTTGGAGGGTTATCAGCTTCATATTATCATGAGGAACTCATTTCATTTCCCTTCGCAGATTTTGTTGTCAGAGGGGACAGCACCGAAGAACCCGTACTTCAGCTTATGAGATCTTTGAGATACGGCCTGCCTTTTGACAAGATCCCAAACCTCACGTGGAAGCGGGAGGACGGCAGTGCCGTTATAAATCCCCTTACCCATGTCCCCGAAAATATTGATTATGTATCTGTCCCCTGTTATAGCTATGTGGTCCGTTCTGTCTTCAAATACGCCAACCTGCATAATACGGTGCCTTACCTGGACTGGCTCAAGTATCCTATTACTGCCCTGCTTACTGCCCGGGGGTGTACTCAGAATTGTTCTATATGCGGTGGTTCCCAATTTGCTTACAAACACATCTGTAACAGGGACAAACCCGCCTACCGTTCTCCCGCATCCCTGATAGAGGATATCCGGCTGATCCAGAAACTTGGTCAGGCACCCATATTTGTCCTTCACGACATCAGGCAGGCCGGGCAGGAATATGTCGATGAGTTTTTCAGTCTCTTAAAAAAGGAAAATATCAAGAATGAACTGGTTATCGAACTCTTTTGGGATGCCGGTGATGAGTATTTTGCCAAAATTGCCGATGCGGTACCGAAATTCAGCCTTGAAATGACCCTTGAAACCCATATCGAGTCCATCAGAACTATGAACGGCAAATTTGCATGTTCAAACGAGAAGGTTGAACAAACCATTGCCTCTGCATTCAAATACGGGTGCAGGAAAATTGATATATTTTTCATGACCGGGATTCCCAAGCAAAGTTACACCCAGGCTGTTGAAGCCATTGATTACTGCCGCCACCTCCTGGAGAAGTTTGACGGGGACAAACGGCTGGCCCTGTTTATTGCCCCTCTGGCTCCTTTCCTGGACCCCGGGTGCCTGGCATTTGAATATCCGGAAAAGTATGGTTATAAGAAACTCTGTCATACCCTGATGGACCATTACCATGCTTTGACCAAACCAAGCTGGAAACACATCCTCAGTTATGAAACCGACAGTATGACCAGGGATGAAATTGTCCGATCAACTTATGATGCAGCCCTAAGGTTAAATGCCCTAAAATATGAGTACAATCTCATCGACCGGGAAACTTACGAACAGATTGAATTCAGGGTTAAGAATGCCCAATCGATTATAGATGAGATTGACAAGGTCCTTGAAATTCAGGATAATGAGCAGAAACAAAAAGAGCTTAAACAACTGAAAAACAGGGTGGAACAGCTGAACAGGCATACCATCTGCGGCAAAGACGAATTAAAATGGCCAATCTCCCAGCGGTTCTCTAATATATTCTCCCTGACCTCGGTGTTTATCAGGCTTTTTTTCACCGAAATGAGACTGTTTTATAACAGGACTAAAATACTGTTTTGGCAGAAAATGCGACCGGTTAAATAGGTCTCAACCAATGGTGGGATTCAGGAAACATGTAAGGCGGAGAAATCGCCTTACATGTTTTTATATGTTTCCTATTTACTCCCTGTTCAAATTTGTGATAAAATGAACTTGCTTTGTTATAATAAATCTTGAAATGAAAGTGGGAAAAACTGAGATGTTTAAAAAAGATGTCGTCTTTCTTCATCCACCCAGTGTCTATGATTTCCGAAAACACTCCACAATGTTCGGGCCTATCAGTGATGTAGTTCCTTCGTCACCCACTTTTGAAATGTACCCGGTAGGTATTACCAGTATTGCCGAAACCCTTGAACAGAACGGGTATAATGTGCAGATTATCAACCTGGCCTACCAGATGCTCAGGGACACGTATTATGATGTGGAAAAAGTCATCCGCCGGCTCAACCCACGGATGTTTGCCATTGACCTGCACTGGCTGCCTCATGCCCATGGCAGTATAGAGGTAGCCAGGATATGTAAAAAGTACCACCCGGATACACCGGTGGTATTTGGCGGGTTATCTGCTTCCTATTTTCATGAAGAACTCCTCGGTTATTCATGTGTGGATTATGTTGTCCGCGGGGATTCGACTGAGGAAATAGTCAGACAACTCATCAGGGCTGTACGTAATAACCTTCCTGTGAAAAACATCCCTAACCTGAGTTGGAAAAATGCAGACGGTCAAATTGTTGCCAACCCCCTCACATATGTTCCGGACAATATGGATTATGCAGCTATCCCAAGTTACAAATATGTAATGCGCTCAGTTTTCAAGTATGCAAATCTGCACAATACGGTACCCTACCTTGAGTGGCTGAAATATCCCGTAACCGCGCTGCTAACATCCCGGGGCTGTACCCAGAACTGTTCTATCTGCGGGGGATCCAGTTCGGCATATAAGAAAATCTGTAACAGGTCAAAACCGGCTTTTCGTTCACCCAAGGTTCTTATTGAGGATATCCTGTTCTTACAGAAACTTGGCAAAGCCCCGATATTTATCCTTAATGATTTCCGGATGGCAGGACCTGAGTTTACCGATGAATTTCTTTCCCTGCTGAAACAGAAAGATATTAAAAATGAAATTGTATTTGAACTCTTCTTCCCGGCCGGAGACGAATTCTTCGGAAAACTTGCGGATGCCCTGCCAAAGTACAGTATTGAAATAACTCTTGAATCCCATATAGAGAGAATTAGAAAGTTTAATGGCAAACTGCCCGTAAGCAACGATAAAATTGAGGAAACCCTTGAATCGGCCCTCAGAAACAATTGCCGGAAAATAGACATTTTCTTTATGACCGGGATTCCAAAACAGACCTATGATGACGCGGTTTCAGCAACAGACTACTGCAAATATTTATTGGACAAATTTACCGGAGAAAAACGCCTGTGTTTCTTTATAGCTCCCCTGGCGCCTTTTCTTGACCCCGGCTGTCCTGCCTTTGAGAATCCTGAAAAATTCGGTTACAAACAATTTTACCGCACTCTTGAAGAACACCGGCAGGGCCTGACCATGCCAAGCTGGAAATATATTTTAAGCTACGAAACAGACTCAATGACCAGAGATGAAATTGTTGAATCTACTTATGAGGCCGCATTAAGGCTGAATGAACTGAAAAGGGATTATGGCCTTATTGACAGGGAACTGTTCGCAGATATCGATTACCGGATTAGGATGGCCCGGGAAATAATCAGGGAAATTGATAAAATCATGGAACTGCCTGAATCCGAACAGAAAGAAAAACTCCTGGTTATGAGACAGAAGGTGGACAATGTCAACAAGGCTACCATCTGCGGAAAGGATGAACTTAAATGGCCGGTTTCCGAAAGGATCGGTAATGGCTTCTCAGTCCTAAGGGTTCTAACCGGCCTTTTCTTTAAGGAATGGTACCTTTTTTTCAACAGGCTGAAGCTTCACCTGACAGATGACGAGTTCAGGGCCGTTAACAAATCATAAAGGAAACTTCTTTCAGACGTGGGGCACCGGAAGAAACCGGTGCCCCCGCTTTTTTATCTACAGAATAGCGGCGGTTAGCCGTCGGATCAAAACAAAAAGACAGGTTCCCTTTACCTGTCTTAATAACTGTATGGCTCCCCGGGTAGGATTCGAACCTACAACCTACCGGTTAACAGCCGGTTGCTCTACCATTGAGCTACCGAGGAATGTTTTCCGACAAATCATATCTTACCATAATTTATTGCCCATTGCAAGTGTTATTGTATCAGCAGTTGTTGCATATAAAACTGCTATTATTGAAAAACTATTACTGCCAAGTCATTTAACCCATAGGAGTGAGTAAAAATGGATTATCACCGGGCACAGGAAATAATTAATTCCCCTGACATTATTAAAGTATTGTATAACAATGATCCGGTATGGATAGAAAAACTCAACCCAGATAAAGAGACTGCCCTTGTTTCTTCTGACAACCTGACTGGGGGCGAACAAAACGTCCAAATTGAACAATTGATTGAAACAAGCTAATTGCGGTCTGCCGGGACCCTAAATCCTTGTACCTGACCTCCGGGTCCCGGGAGAGAGCTGGCCATAATGCGAAAAACACCTGGTTCTCACCAGGTGTTTTTCATATTAGATCCGGCAACGACCTACT
>PHAB01000015.1 GCA_002840275.1 Firmicutes bacterium HGW-Firmicutes-14 | reverse complement strand
CTTTGGTCGGTGAAACTACATTGAAGGTTCTTCTATTTTTTCACCCAAAAAATCCTCTGGTAATTAACTGGAATTTACCCAAGAATATTTTACACTAAATTAACCTGTGTAAAAGGCTAAAGAAATTCCGTGCTCTGACCGATAATATAAACAGAGAATGTCCAGTTCCTGAAAAAGCAAAAAACCTGAAACAAAATCACTTTTTTCTATTGAAATTTTGAACAAGGTCTGGTAATATATGCATAGAACCATTCGCCCTTTGTTTTCGACCGTTCAACGTTCTTTTTTGACCGTTCACCTTGCGGCGTTTCTCATACCGAGGTGTTTATACACAGAAGGTGATGCAACATGGAAGCAATCCAAATTGGACTCTTGGTAGTGCTTGGGATAGTATTCACCATTTCATCCTGGGCCATGGTGGAAGATTATTTTACCGAAGAACAGTTTTAGACTTTTCTCATAAACAAATACCTCTCATTTTTATCCTCACCCGTTTAAAACGGGTATTTTTTTTTCTAACTTCCGGGTTTGGGGAACCTGAAATGGTGGGTGATTTTGCTCGGCCAGTCTGTAAGCATGTCATTTTCAGCAGCATATGGACCACTGTTGTGAATAAGAAACGGGACCCCATCATTTCTTCTTCTGTCTGAAACAATACCGGTATGCCACAACGGCGGACCGAAGAAAACAATATCTCCTCCCTGCCACTGCACCAGATTCCCGGGGTCATTGGGAATTATTTCGGTAGTCAGTGAGGCGGCATGCCTCTCAAAGTATGAGACCAGGTTTGGCACCCGCCTGAAATCGATGTTGGGGTCAGGATTGCCGTCAACCCTCGGGTAACTGGAAACTGAGTCCCTGATATCCCGGTCAACCATCTGCTTCAATTCGTAACCGGCAGTCCTAAAGGCCCTCCATATTACATCTGTGCAGACCCCTTCATCTTCCGGAGGGTACCCACCGCTGTAATAAGCATTAACATACATAGGTTTTCTGCTGACTTCCAGCCTTCCTCCATAGACAATGTCTTCCAAATCATCCATACCGTCCCCGTCTTCATCATGTCCGGACAGTACACGTTCAATGTTCAGTTTAGGAGCAGGGGCTGATTCGTCCTTTGACCCCGCAGGATTGATGCCTGAAGAACTGTCCCCGGACTCCGGGTACCCGGGAGAACCGGTCTCCCCCCGCTCAGGTGAACACCCTGCCAGAATAAGGACTATGGCGATACTAATAAGCAAGATTTTTCGCATATTCAAAACCCCTTAAAACAGAGCCAGCTGGTCAGTTTCCGGCAGACCTTCAAGGCAGCCATGGTTCTGCATTATTTCTATTACCGTCTTACTGATCCTGCACCTGACCCTCAGGTCTTCCACAGATGTAAACTGTTTCTGCCGGCGGGCCCTGATAATGTTCCTGGCTGCCGTCTCCCCCAGACCCTGGAGAGCAACGAACGGCGGCAGTAAACCGTCTTCAGAGATGACAAACCGGGTTGCATGGGACTCCTCAAGACTGACCCTTTTCATGTTAATACCCCGCTCGAACATCTCCAGCGCCACTTCAAGGATGGTCAGCAGGTTTTTTTCCTTGGCTGATGCATCATTTCCCTTTTTTTCAATCTCCTCTATCTTCTGAAGTATTCCCGGGCTTCCCTGGACTACAATGTCGGCATCAAACTCATCTGCTCTGACCGTAAAATAAGTGGCATAAAAAGCCTCCGGACAGTAAACCTTAAAGTATGCTATACGATAGGCCATCATCACATATGCGACGGCATGGGCCTTGGGAAACATGTATTTAATCTTTTTGCATGACCCTGTATACCATTCCGGAACATCGTGCTCAACCATGTATTTTTCATCTTCCGCAGTGATTCCCTTTCCCTTGCGCACACCTTCCATAATCCTGAAAGCCCTGCCCGGCTCCAGGCCCCTGTGCATAAGGTATATCATTATGTCATCCCTGGTGGATATTGCCTCTGAGAGCTTACAGGTCCCCTGTCTTATGAGGTCCTGGGCATTGTTCAGCCATACATCTGTCCCGTGGGAAAAGCCGGATATGCGGACCAGTTCAGAAAATGTCCTGGGCCGTGTATCTTCCAGCATCTGGCGGACAAACCTGGTACCGAATTCGGGGATACCATAGCTTCCTACCTTAGACCTTATCTTTTCAGTGGTAACCCCCAGGGATTCAACCCCGGAAAATATCTTCATCGTTTCCGGCTCATCAAGGGGTATTGTCCTGGCATCTTTTCCGGTCAGGTCTTCCAGCATTTTTATGACAGTGGGATCGTCATGACCCAGGATATCAAGTTTTACTATCCTGCCCGAAATTGAGTGATAATCAAAATGAGTAGTGAGTACCCCTGATTTTTTATCATCTGCAGGGTACTGGAGAGGTGTAAAATCGTGGACATCCATGTCCCTCGGTATAACCATTACTCCCCCCGGGTGCTGCCCGGTTGTCCTTTTAACTCCCGTACAGCCTGAAACCAGGCGGTCCGTTTCCGCTTTTCGTTTCCTTAATCCTTTTTCTTCCAGGAATTTCTGGACAAACCCATATGCCGTCTTATCAGCAATAGTAGCTATGGTGCCTGCCCTGAAAACATGTCCTTCACCGAAAAGCTCCTCAGTGTACTTATGGGCCCTTGGCTGATAATCACCTGAGAAATTGAGGTCAATATCAGGGACCTTATCCCCTTCAAAACCCATAAATACCTCGAAGGGTATATCAAACCCCTCTTTCATGTAAACAGTTCCGCATTCGGGACATTGCTCATCAGGCATATCTGCGCCGCAGCCGTATGACCCGTCCAGGATAAATTTGCTGTGTTTGCACTCGGGACAGACATAGTGGGGGGGGAGAGGGTTGACCTCTGTTATCCCGGTCAGGGTCGCTACAAAAGAGGATCCCACGGATCCCCGGGAACCGACCAGATAGCCGTCTTCATTGGATTTCCTGACCAGCTTATGGGCAATCAGATAGAGGACAGCATAACCATTGCTGATAATGGAGTTAAGCTCCTTTTCCACCCTCCGGACCACCAGTTCAGGGAGGGGGTCTCCATATATGGCTGCTGCCTTTTCCCAGGACATCGATGATATCTGTTCTTCGGCCCCGTCTATCTTGGGCGGGAAAAAATCATTGGGCATGGGCTTAATCTCTTCAATAGATTCCACGATCATCTTCGGGGTGGTTATGACAACCTCCCTGGCCTTTTCCTCACCCAGGTATAAAAACTCATCCAGCATTTCCCCGGTGGTTTTGAAGTAAAGAGGAGACTGTTGATCAATATCATCATAACCCTGGCCGGCCAGCAATATTTTCCTGAACAGCCCGTCACCGGGTTCAAGAAAATGAACATCACCGGTGGCAGCCACAGGTTTGCCGATCCTGGCGCCAAGCTGGATAATATCACGGTTCATTTGTCTCAAAGATTCTAAATCTTTCACCCGGCCCTGGCGGACCAGGAATTCATTGTTTCCTACAGGCTGGATTTCCAGATAATCATAAAATGAAGCAATTTCTTCAAGTTTTTCCCCGTCAGCCCCGTCAAGATAAGCGGCAATCAGTTCACCGGCTTCACAGGCGGAGCCGATGATGAGCCCCTCACGTCTCTTGACCAGTTCACTCCGGGGGATCCTGGGGTGCCTGTAATAGTGGTTGATGTGGGAAAGGGTGACAAGTTGGTAGAGGTTCCTGAGACCTGTGTAGTTTTGCACCAGAATCATTACGTGGTTGGCCCTCAGGTTATCCAGGTTGATATTCTTTATCAGGCCGTTAATTTCATCCATTGTGGCTATACCGCGGGCAGAAAGCATGTCCAGCAGCTTTAGAAAAATGGCCGCAGTGGCATCAGCATCATCAACTGCCCGGTGGTGCCTCTCCAGGGGAACACCGAATTCTTCGGCCAGGTTCTTAAGTTTGTGCCTCTTGAGTTTGGGCAGAAGAGCCCGGGCCAAACCCAGTGTATCCAGTACAGGATTATTAATTCCACCCAGTCCCAGGCGTGAAAGACCGACCCTGACAAATCCGGTGTCAAAATCAGCATTATGGGCCACCAGGGTGGCTTTACCGGCAAAATCCATGAATTCCGGCAGGACCCGCCCTATTCCATCCGCCCCGGCAACCGCTTCCGGAGTTATTCCGGTCAGTTTCCGGATTTCAGGCGGAATATCATTCTGCGGCCGGACAAACCTGGCAAACCGATCAGTAATTTGGCCCTTTTTGACCTTAACTGCCCCTATTTCTATTATTTCATTTACATTTGGTGAAAACCCGGTTGTCTCCAGGTCAAATACTACGAATTCCTCTTCCTTCAGCAGACCCGGTTTGGGCTTGATGACTATAGGCACACCGTCGTCTATGAGGTAACCTTCCATTCCGTAAATAATTTTTACCCCGTGTTTCCTGCCCGCTTCATAGGCTTCAGGAAAGGCCTGGACTACCCCGTGGTCGGTTATAGCCAGGGCCCGGTGTTCCCACCTGGCTGCTGTTTTAACCGCATCTTCAATTCCGGTGATTCCGTCCATGGAACTCATCTTGGTATGGAGGTGCAGTTCAACCCTTTTCTCTTTGGCATCATCTGTCCGGGAAATATTATCAACAAGGTTAATATCCCTGGCCATCAGGGTCAGTTCCTGAGTATACCTGTCCTGCTGTACCGGCCCCCGGATTTTGACCCACACCCCTTTTTTCAGGCTCCCGGAAACTTTCCCTTCATTCTTTTCATCCTCAAAAAGCTTAACAGAAATACTGTCTGTCAGGTCTGTAACATCAAAACTCAGAAGGTTCCGCCCGCTTTTGAGCCGGCGAACCTCAAAGCTGGTTATCCGCCCCAGGATAATAATGTCTTTTTCTTCCTCCGTAACCTGTTCCAGACTGACAGGTTCACCGGTAATAACTCTCCCCAACAGGGCCCCCGGCTCCGGGTCTCTGGACCTTCTCTTCCCCCACTTTCCCTGCATTTCACCGGAACCATTAGCCTGTTTTTCCCTTACAGTTTCGGCAGCTTCAGCCTGCCTGGCCATGAGGACTTTTACGTATTCCTCCTCCCGCAGGGCATTCCACCGAATAATTTCACATTCATCCTCTTCTATCACATGCACAGTCACTTTCAGTTCCTGGCCAAACTCTTTATCGATCAACCCCACAATATATTCGGGAATCCCTTTCTTATGTAAGACTTCACTGCCCACCTGGCTCTTCACAAAAATACGAAGGTTGTTCCCTTCCAGTTTTTTAGAAGCAGACAGCATCCACCCGGAAACGGCCGGGTGCTCCCGGACCACTGAATAAATTATTTCTTCCCAGTATTGAGCAACGATTTCCTCAATTGAGATGCCGGGAATTTCAAACCTCAATTTAAATTCAAGGTGTTCCAGTTCGGGAATGAACCTTACCAGTTCCCCGGCAAACAGTTCAATATATTTTCTGTTGATAATCCTGTCCAACAGCAGGTGTACAGACCATTTCTTTTCTGCGGTACTGACTTCTACCTTCTGTATCTTTGCGTTTTTCAATGCTTCTTGGCAGCCGGACGGCACCATTGACTGGTCTATGTAATCACAAAAATGCAGAACGGCAGGATGCCGTTCTGTATTTTCTTCCGGTAAATTAACAGACAAAAGTTTTCCCTCCGAATCTATTCTTCCTGTTCTACCTGATAAACACCCGGTATGTCCGAAAGCTCGTAAAGCACCCGGTTCATATCTGTGTCATGTGGAATTTTGACATCGATTTCAAACCTTACCTTCCTGTCATCACGAAGCTGTTTCATCTGGATGTTGAGAATCAGTATGCCCTTGTCACCAAGGAATGCACCTACTCTTCCCAACTGGCCGGGCCTGTTTTCCGCGGTTACAAAGAGTATTAACACATTGGTATGCCCGGTCATCAGCCTTTCAACCTTACCCAGGTATATCAGGGTCAGGAATACTACACCTGTTGTCACCGTTGCCGGGAAATAAAAACCGCCGCCTATGGCCAGCCCGACCCCGGCAACAACCCACAGGCTTGCTGCAGTTGTCAGTCCTTTAACAGTGGTTCCTTCCCGCATGATAGTACCTGCCCCGAGAAAACCAATGCCGCTGACCACCTGGGCTGCGATCCTTCCCGGGTCGATGTTGGTTGTCCCCCGGTACATATTATATAAATCCTGGGACACTATCATAATCAGGGCAGAACCGACACAAACCAGGATATGGGTTCTGAAACCGGCTGATTTATTGAGGCTTTCCCTCTCAAGACCGATAAGCCCACCCATAATACAGGACAGAATAATTCTCACGATAATATCCAGTTCATCTGTGCCGGGCATTCGCTGACCCCCTTATATTGCTGTCCCTGTCATTTTCTGACACACCTGGCAATTTCCCAGTACATCTTAAGTCTTGCCAGGAACCCCCGCACAACTCCCAGTTTTTCTTCCTTCATAACGTGGGTCAGGTCTTTTAATTCGACTTCCTCCACGGAAATTCCTGCTGATTTTGCAAATCTCGTCAAGGCAACCTCAACCCCGAACCTGGTTACCTCAAGGTTGGAAAGCTGTTTCAACAGGTCTCTTTTGACTGCTCTCTGCCCTGACAGAAACGGGGCTATGAACTGGGCCAGGTCTGTAGCCAGGCGTCCCGCTTCAAATATACCCACCGTCATTTCCGCCCGGCCTTCCAGTATCGGTGCCAAAAGGTCTACTATGTGCCATGGCTCAAGCCCTATAAGGTCGGCATCCAGGAACAGAACCACATCAGCATCTGTGCTGTTGACCCCAACCATCATCGCCCCGCCTTTACCCAGGTTCTCCTGCAGGGAGATGACCTTTATTCCCAGCGATTCTGCTACCGGTACGGTATTATCTGTCGACCCGTCACTAACCACAATGGTATCTTCAACCAGCGGAACCTGTCTCACCACTCTGATTATATTTTCTATTGTACGTTCTTCATTATATGCAGGTATTATAACTGCAGTCTTCATTCAGGTTCCTCCTTTATCCGCCGCATTGGTAAATTTTTATTCGCCCGGTGTTCGGAGTATGCAGTGTCAGTTAGTCCGGTGCATTGCGCCCGCTAATCCAGTTCCCATCTGCGGTCCGCGTATTTCTCTATCCCGGCGAGCTCGTCGAGGACCGTTTTTTTTATGTACCGGACGAGGTTATCAACTTTTATGTTTTCAACATTGCCGCTCTTGCGGTGCTTTACTTCCACAATACCTTCGTCCGCTGCCCTGGCCCCGACAACCACGCGGAGCGGATAACCCACCAGGTCAGCATCCTTAAACTTAACTCCCGGACGTTCGTTCCGGTCGTCCAGAACAACCTCTATAGCTCCTTCCCGGAGAGAGTTATATATTTTTTCTGCCAGTCCCCTCTGCTGCTCATCCCTGGAATTAACCGGGACCACAACAGCATGGAAGGGCGCTATAGGCATAGGCCAGATGATCCCGTCCTTATCGTGGTTCTGCTCAATTGCTGCGGCAACGGTCCTGGTAACACCGATACCATAGCATCCCATTATCATCAGCTGTTCCCTGCCATTTTCATCCAGGAACCTGGCACCCAGGGCTTCACTGTATTTGGTGCCAAGTTTGAATATCTGGCCCACCTCTATGCCCCGTGCTTCAACAAGCTTCCCCGGGCACCTGGGACACGGCTCACCCTCTTTGACGAGCCTGATATCAGCAACCTCATCGGGTTTGAAATCCCTGTCCGGATTCACATTTGCCAAATGGGCATCCGTCTTGTTCGCCCCTGTCACCGCATTTTTCATCATCACTATTTCCCTGTCGGCAATTATCCGGACATCTTTTAAACCCACGGGTCCGGCAAAACCCACTTCTGCCGAAGTAAGTTCTTTTACCGTTTGGACATCGGCCATTTCCAGCTGTACACATCCCAGCAGGTTGTAAAGCTTTATCTCATTGATTTCCCGGTCACCCCTGACAAGAGCGGCAACGGTTTCCTTTTCTGTCCTGTAAATCAATGTTTTAATCAGCCTGTCGGCCTGCACCCCAAGGAAAGAGGTAACCTCGTCAACCGTCCCTGCCCCCGGTGTGGCGACCTCCCGCAATACCAGCATCTCTTCGGTGGAAGGTACTCCGTTTACAACAGCCTCAGCTTTTTCCACATTGGCAGCATAATTACACTTGTCACAATATACAATTGCCGCCTCTCCCGAATCAGCCATAACCATGAATTCAATGGAGCCGCCGGTGCCCCCTATGGCTCCCGGGTCAGCCTCAACAGGCCGGAAACTCAGGCCGCAGCGGGCAAATATCCTGGAATATGCTTCATACATTTTGCGGTAGGTGATATCCAGGCCTTCATCATCCTTATCAAAGGAATACAGGTCTTTCATCACAAATTCCCGGCCTCGCATCAGCCCGAAACGGGGCCTCCGCTCATCCCTGTATTTATTCTGAATCTGGTATAGTAGGAGAGGAAGCTGCTTATAGCTCCTTACCTCACCCCTTACCAGGTCGGTAATAATTTCCTCGTGGGTCGGGCCGAGGGCAAAATCCCGTCCGTGGCGGTCTTTAAGCCTGAACAGCTCATCCCCGTATATATCCCACCGTCCTGATTCCATCCACAGCTCGGCCGGCTGGATGATAGGCAGCATTATTTCCTGGCCGCCCTTCCTGTCCATTTCTTCCCTGATGATTTCATTTACTTTTTTAACCACCCTGTAGCCCAATGGCAGGTGAGTGTATACTCCTGAAGCGGACTTGCGGATTATTCCCGCTCTCAGCATAAGGATATGGCTGACGACCTCCGCTTCGGCAGGTACCTCCCTGAGGGTTGGAGCTAAAAGTTCTGATGCTCTCATTAATCCTACCTCCCCTGATATAAAAAGTAAGAAAGCCTGCAAACATTCACAATGTCCAGGGCTAACTGCTCAGTTCCACCGCCTGTACTTTTATCTATAATAACCACTTTCTGGATATGTTTATACTCCAAACAATCAGGTCACACTGTCATTGATTCAATTTCCTTCAAAAGCTCGTCCACCAGGTCAGCTTCTTCTATCTTTCTGATTACCTGCCCCTTCCTGAACAAAAGGCCTGTCCCCCTGCCGCCGGCAATCCCCACGTCAGCTTCCCGGGCTTCACCCGGACCGTTTACCACACATCCCATAATAGCTATCTTAATTGGTTTGGTAATATGGCGTATCCTCTTTTCTACCTCTTCGGCAATTTTGACCAGTTCAATTTCTGTCCTGCCACAGGTAGGGCAGGAAATCACCGTTGGTCCATGCTGCCTCAGGTTTAGGGATTTGAGGATTTCAAACCCGACCCGTACTTCTTCCACCGGGTTTCCCGTCAGTGATACCCTTATTGTGTCACCTATACCCCGGCTCAGGAGGGCAGCTATTCCCACCGCCGACCGGATTGTCCCCGCCCAAGGGGTTCCGGCTTCCGTAACTCCTATATGTAATGGATAATCGACCTTTTCAGCAATAAGGCTGTAAGCCTGTACCATCAGGGGTATGTCAAAGGCCTTGAGGGATATCTTAATATCCCGGAAGTTCTCTTCCTCGAGAAGCCTGACATGCCCCAATGCACTCTCCACAAGTCCTTCCGGAGTAACTCCGCCGTATTTTTCCAGGATGCTTTTTTCCAGGGAACCGGCATTGACCCCGATCCTTATGGGAATCCCCCGTTCCCTGGCAGCTTTGACCACTTCCCTGACCCTGTCAGCCCCCCCGATGTTGCCGGGATTGAGCCGCAGGCCGCTGGCCCCGTTGGCAGCAGCCATAATGGCCAGCTTGTAGTCAAAATGGATATCGGCGATAACAGGGATCGGGCTCTCTCCCGTAATGTCCCTCAATGCATCGGCAGCAGTGCCGTCCGGCACTGCCACCCTGGCTATTTCACACCCTTCCCGGGCCAACTCCATTATCTGGTTGATGGTAGACCTAATATCCCGGGTATCCGTGTTTGTCATAGACTGAACCGAAACAGAAGCGTCCCCGCCGACGCGAACGCCCCCAACGCTGATCTGTCTTGTCAAACGCCTGTGCAAAAATCTTCCCCCTAACTAAGCATCTGGATTATATCCTGGTAAGTGACCACTACCATAACCAACAGCAGAAACGCCAGCCCCACCAGATGAATAAAATTCTCTTTTGACGGGTCAATAGGCGTGCCCCGCACTCCTTCCAGGCCCAGAAAGACCAGCCTGCTGCCGTCAAGGGCCGGAATGGGAAGAAGATTGAACAAGCCGATCTGAACACTCAGGAAGCCTGCCAGGAAAATCAGGTTCTCCAATCCGGTCTCTGCCGCACGGCCCAACTCATAGGTTATCCGTACCGGTCCGCTGAGTTCTACGGGCATTTCTCTGGAAATAATCTTGCCTAAAAAGGTGAAGGTCAGTTTAAGCATCTCATATGTCTTTAATGTACCAAACTTTAAGGATTCCAAAAGACCGGGTGACCTTGTCTCAGGTTTAATCCCTATCAATCCCACTTGGGTCTCCCGGTCTTTTTCCGGTACCACATTAAAGATTTTGGTTTTGCCGTCCCGCTGTACTTCCAAACGCAGTTCTTTTCCCGGTGAGGCGTGAATAACAGTAAGGATATCATTCCATGAAGTTATCCGGGTATCATCTATTTTGGTTATAACATCCCCGGCCTTAATGCCTGCTGCTGCTGCAGGTTTGTCGGTTAATACCTCTTCAATCCTGTTAACCGGGGTACCGGTAAGGGAAATTATCAGGGCAAATAGCACAATGGCCAGCACAAAGTTCATCAGTGGTCCGGCCGCAATTATGGCCATCCTTTTGGGCACACTCTTGTTCATGAAGCTCTTTTCCGGGTCTACAACGGGAATCCTCGCATCTTCATTTTCGTCTCTCTTCCGGTCGTCTCCTTTACTGTCCGTGCCGGATGCCTCTCTTTTGTCTTCCTCTGGGTCCATGCCGGCCATCCGTACAAAACCTCCCAGGGGTACAATACGAAGATTGTAAGCCGTACCGTTCTTCTTGAGCCCGGCCAGCCGGGGGCCAAAACCAATGCTGAATTCATATACCTCCACCCCGGCTAATTTAGCCACAACAAAATGGCCCAGCTCGTGAAACAGGACCAGCATTCCAAAAACTATAACCGCATATGGAAAATATAAAATCCAATCAGACATTTTTTCACCTTCCAGGTTTTGATTAGTACCCGGCCAGACCCCTGACCTGCAGCCGGGCCCACCGGTCACTGTCGATTATATCATCAAGGCCGGGCTCCCGTATATTATCATGTTTACCCATTGTTTTTTCGATTAATGACGGAATATCAATAAAACTTATCTTTTCCCCCAGGAACAATCCTACGGCTTCTTCATTGGCGGCATTCATCACCGCCGGCATGGTGCCTCCCCTTTGCCCGGCTGCAAAGGCAAGTTCCAGGCAGGGGAAGACATCTGTTCTTGGTTTCTCAAAAGTCAGGCAGCCGGCAGAGACCAGGTCCAGCCTGGGAAGGTCGTTTTTCCATCTCTCGGGATAGGACAGGGCATACTGTATTGGGACCCTCATATCAGGATTACCCATCTGGGCAATTACCGAACCGTCTGCAAATTCAACCATGGAGTGAATAATACTCTGGGGGTGGATCATGACCTCAATTCGGCTGAAATCCATGTCGAACAGCCATCCGGCCTCTATGACCTCAAGTCCTTTGTTCATCATTGTTGCAGAATCAACGGTTATCTTGTAGCCCATATTCCAGTTGGGGTGTTTCAGGGCCTCATCAACGGTGACCAAGGCAAGGTCCTCCCCGGATCTGTTAAAAAACGGGCCTCCGGAGGCTGTAAGGATTAGCTTGTCTGCGGTTCTCCGGTTTTCCCCCTGTAAGCACTGGAATATAGCGGAATGTTCACTGTCCACAGGCAGGATGCTGACCCCTTTTTGCCGGGCCAGGGCCATCACAATCTGCCCGGCAGCCACCAGGGTTTCCTTGTTTGCCAGGGCAATATTCCTGCCTGCCCTGATTGCTTCAATGGTTGGGATCAATCCCAGGGTACCTGTAATCGAGGTTACCACAATATCAATATCTTCTGAAGCAACAAGTTCCACCATCCCCCCGGTCCCGGCCAGGACCTTCGTGCCGCCCGGGACTGAAGCCCGGACAACAGGGATGTCTTCTTCCCTGCCGATACTGACTGTTTGGGGCCGGTAAAACAGCGCCTGCTGAATCAGTTTATCAATGTTTGAGCCTGCAGCCAGTCCTACGACCTCGAATTTTTCGGGAAACATCCCCACAACTTCCAGGGTCTGAGTCCCTATAGAGCCGGTGCTGCCCAGGATAGCAATTCTTTTTTTCATTATTCCTTCTCCTATATGATACTATACTACGGTAGGGATTTGAATACTTATTAAGGTTTCTTATCATTCCAGCTAATCAGTCCGGCAGAAACAAAGGCCTTCAGGGCTATGATATAGAGAGGACCGGCAATAACCCCCACAGGACCCAAAAGCTTGAGACCCACATACATGGCGGTAAGAGTGGCCAGAGGGTGAAGCCCCATGGAACTGGCTACAATCTTTGTTTCCATGACCTGTCTGACCACTATTACGATTCCGTAAAGGATGAGCAGTTTTATGGCAAAACCGGTGTCTCCGGTGATAAATTCCCAGGCTATCCAGGGCAGGTATATGGAAGACGGCCCCAGTATCGGAATTGTATCGGCAATTCCGATAACGAGCCCCATAATGAGGGCATATGGAGCGCCTATCAGGTACAGCCCAATGAGGGTCTGGATAAAAGTCATGGTTATCAGGATAAGCTGGGCCCTGACATAACTTATAATAGCTGCAAAAATATCCCTGGCAATTTCAATACTTTTCTCGCCCCACGGTTCAGGGATTATCCTTTGCCAAAAAATCAGAATAACTTTCTTGTCCTTGGCCATAAAATAAGTGGCAATTCCCGCAATGATAATTATTATTATCCATGCAGGCACCGATGAAACCAGCTGTACTATAAAATTAAGAATCTTGACAGTTATTACCTGGGCCTTATTAATTATGGAATCCAGGCTGAGCTCAGTCCCGGCTGCTTTCTCATTTATAATTTCTATAACTTCATCCGGCAGGGAGAAAAAATATGCCTGAGCCCTTTCCTGCAGTGATAATGCCACAGCTTTCACATCATCCACATAATTAGGCAGGAAGGTGGATAAATGGGCAAGTTCAATTATCAGCCTGGCCACAATAAAGGCAGTGACCAGTCCGGCCCCTCCGAAGACAGCCAGCATGGCCGTTCCTACCGCTGCCGCGCGGGGCATGGGTGTCTTCTTCTGCAGGTATTCTACAATCGGATCTATTAAAAGGGTCAGGAACATGGCGGCAATGAAAGGAGCAATAATGGGTGCAATAAACTTAAAGGCCAGATAAGCGATAAATGTACCCAAAAGTATGTATAATAATGTCTTGGCAAAATTTTTCACTCTGTTCACCTACAAACTGAATAAAACTAAAGAACTATGATACTAAGATAATAATATACAACCGGAGCTGTCAGTATAAGACTGTCAAACCTGTCCAGCACCCCCCCGTGGCCGGGAATGACAGACCCGGAATCTTTTACCCCGGCCAGCCGTTTGAAGGCAGATTCAACCAGGTCTCCCACCTGTCCCGCAATACCCACCAGCAGGCCTATAATTATGTAATGTACCAAGGGCACCGGATGCTTAATAAGTCCTGTCACCAATGCCGCAGAAACGCTTCCCACGACCCCTCCCAATGCCCCTTCGATTGATTTGTTTGGGCTCAGGGACGGGGCAAGCTTACGTCTGCCCAGATTGCTGCCGACGAAATACGCGAAGGTATCGGTACTCCAGGTAGCAGCCAATACCAGGATGACAAAATGGAACCCGTCCGGAAGGTGCCGGATACTAATCAGGTGTGTGAGGAGCCACCCGGAATAAAGAGGGACGAAGAGATTAACTGCCATATCGGCAAGGCTGAATGAAGGGTATGTTTTTATCAGGTAAATTAAATTCATAACCACTGCAGCAAACAGGGCAGCACCCAGGTAATTCCCACCACCCCATTGTACAACAGTAACATATACGGTCCCTGCTCCAACCGCCCCCGGTAACCATATCCTAAGTCCCACCTTCCTGCAGAAACGGGACATTTCCAGGATGGCCACCACCACCAGTAAAAACAGGGCAGCCGAAAACGGGATACCGCCATACCAGACCAGGAACAGCATAACCGGTATGCCGACCATAGCGCTCAAAACACGGTATAACAGCATGCTTCTTTATCACCGGCCTTATCAGTATTTTCTTCCTGTTTTGCTTATTTCGGTTTCAGGCCGCCAAACCTCCTCTGGCGGCGCTGGTAGTCCACAATGGCTTCCAGCAGATGAACCTTTCTGAAATCAGGCCATAAAACCGGGGAATACCAGAATTCAGCATAAGCAGCCTGCCAAAGTAAAAAGTTGCTTATCCGCAACTCCCCTGAAGGACGTATTAATAAATCCGGATCAGGTATGCCTGAGGTATATAAATGCATATCAATGACATGTTCATCAATACCTTCCGGTTTCAGGGCACCTGAAGCTACCTCCAGGGCAATCTTTCTGACAGCTTCAGTTATCTCGTTCCGGCCACCGTAATTAAGGGCCAGGTTCAGGGTTAGTCCCTTGTTTGTTTGAGTCCGCTCTGCAGAACTGTCCAATTCTTCCCTGGCTTTCTGCGGCAGTTCTTCGATCCTGCCTATGGCTTTGATCCGGACATTGTTCTGGTTAAGTTCATGCAATTCATTTTTCAGGTATTCCACCAGCAGGTCCATCAGGATGCTGACTTCTTCGGCCGGCCTCTTCCAGTTTTCCGTGGAAAAGGCGTAAACGGTCAGGTATTGTATGCCAAGGGAAGAACATGTCCTCACTATTTCCCTCAGGGATTCGACCCCGGCTCTGTGGCCCATAGCCCTTGGCAGGCCCCGCCGGGTTGCCCACCGGCCGTTTCCGTCCATAATAATGGCCACATGCCGGGGCAATCTGTCGGTGTCAAGGAGTTTATATAATTCCCTAACCATATCAGAATCACTTTTATTTTTGCGGACTCGCCAGAAATTCAGCCAGTTGCCAAGCATGTGGCAGCCTCCTAGGTTGTTGATACCCGTTTATGAATTATATTATACCATTTTATATGGTTATTCCCAATTAATATTAAATATTTCTCCAAACTAAAACAAACCCCCTCCTTTTCGAGGGGGTTTATTGTCTACTCTTCAACAATTGCTCCTGTGGGGCAAGCTTCAGCACAAGCGCCGCAATCAGCGCACTCATCTGTGTTAATCTTGTAAATGTCACCTTCAATGATAGCGCCATTCGGGCAGGTATCTAAGCAGGTACCGCATGCTACACATTCGTCAGTAATCCTGTATGCCATATGTTACACCTCCTTTCTATAATCCTGATATGCTACAATAACCCTGAGTTTGCCCTCTTTAAGCGAAAGGCGTATAACCCTGGCTATTCCAATTGGTTCTGAGGCTCTTACGGGCTTTACTGTGAGAATCTCATCTACGGCAAAACCCTTTGCCCTTATCGCTTCAACAGCCTCATCAAGAGCAAAACCAATCACATCAGGCAGCTCCATATATATCCCTCAGTTCAGATATTTATACTTCCATAATTTCTTTTTCTTTGTTCTCCAGTACCTGATCCACTTCTTTTACATATTTATCTGTTGTCTTTTGAACCTCTTCCTGCCCTCGTCTGGTTTCGTCTTCTGAAATTTCCCCTTCTTTCTCAAAATCTTTTAGCTGGTCATTGGCATCCCGCCTGATGTTTCGTATTGCAACCCGGGATTCTTCGGCTTTTTTCCTGACAACCTTAACCAGTTCGGTTCTTCTTTCCTGGGTCAGCTGGGGAATAGAAAGCCTTATAACTGTACCATCGTTGTTAGGAGTAAGGCCCAGGTCGGATTTAAGTATCGCTTTTTCAATAGATGAAATGACACTTTTGTCCCATGGCTGGATTACCAGCAGCCTTGGCTCAGGAACAGAGATATTGGCCATTTGATTGATTGGAGTAGGAACGCCGTAGTAATCTACGAGTATTTTTTCAAGCAGTGCAGGAGTAGCTCTGCCCGCCCTCAATGATCCAAAGTCTTTGCGCAAAACGTCGACGGCCTTTTTCATCCTGTCATCGGCTTCTGCAACAATCTCTTTAATCATTTAACTTCACCCCCGACATATGTCCCAATATTTTCCCCCATTACCACGCGCTTTATATTGCCTCTCTCGTTAAGGTTAAAAACTATTATAGGGATTTTGTTATCCATGCAAAGAGAAGTTGCCGTGGAATCCATTACCCCTAATCCCTGATTAAGAACATCGATATATGAAAGTTCCTGATATTTACAAGCATCCGGATTTTTAACAGGATCGCTGTCGTAAACACCATCCACCTGTTTAGCCATAAGAATAACATCGGCCTCAATTTCGGCAGCCCTCAATGCTGCAGTGGTATCTGTCGAAAAATAGGGGTTACCGGTACCTGCACCGAAAATAACCACTCTTCCTTTTTCCAGGTGTCTGATAGCCCGGCGGCGTATATATGGTTCGGCGACTTCACGCATTTCTATGGCAGTCAGGACCCTTGTATCAACACCAAGTTTTTCAAGAGCATCCTGTAAAGCCAGGGAATTCATGACAGTAGCCATCATCCCCATGTAATCGGCGGTTGCCCTGTCCATCCCCTTGGCACTGCCGGCAATCCCTCTCCATAAGTTGCCTCCACCGACGACAATGCTTACCTGTATATTGTGGGAGATAATCTCTTTGATTTGTTCAGCAATTGAAATAACTGTTTCCGGGTCTATACCAAATCCCTTGTTACCGGCCAGAGCTTCACCGCTCAGTTTAAGTACTACTCTGTCATACTTGGGTTTCTGCATAAATGTCAGTTACCTCCCATTTCTCTGAATAAATGTTCTACACGATAATAGAAAATCCTTTTTGGAAAAATATTTTTTTTAAAAAAAGAGAACACTCTGAGTGTTCTCTTTTTTATTAAATGTCTAAAAACTCAGCAACATAGAAGCACAGCTATTTGGTCATAGCAGCAACCTCTGCCGCCAGGTCATTTTCCCTCTTTTGCAGGCCTTCGCCCATTTCATACCGGACAAACCGGGTTACCTTCAACCCGTTCTGCTCCAGTACCTTTTGTACATTTATATCAGTATCCTTGATAAACGGTTGTTCTAACAGGCATATTTCCTTGAAGTACTTTTCTAAACGGCCGGTAACCATTTTTTCGGCAATATTGGCCGGTTTGCCTTCATTTATGGCCTGGGCTTTAAGTATTTCTTTTTCTTTTTCAACTGCTTCAACAGGCACCTGGTCCCTGGCAACATATTCGGGCTTAGCTGCAGCCACCTGCATGGCCACATCTTTGGCTATTTCCAGAACGTTGCCGGCGTTACCGGTGACTTCAACCAGCACACCAATCCGTCCCATGCCATGGATATAAGCCTCAACAACACCTTCACTCAATCCGAATATCTGAAAACGGCGGACTGATATATTCTCGCCAATCTTGGCGATCTTTTCTGTAATCAGGTCACCGATGCTATTACCTTCCACCTTTGCCAAAAGCAGGTCTTCTATTGTAGCTGTGTTGTTTTTTAATGCTGCACCGGCGATTACTTCAACCATGTCCCTGAATTCTTCGGTTTTGGCCACAAAGTCAGTCTCACAGTTGACTTCAACCAATACCCCGCTTTTGTTTCCTTCTCCTAGTTTTGCTACTACCAGGCCCTCTGCAGCAATCCGGCCGGCTTTTTTGGCAGCGGCTGCCAGTCCTTTTTCCCTTAGGTATTCCGCAGCTTTTTCCATGTCCCCACCGCATTCAGTGAGGGCTTTTTTGCAGTCCATCATGCCTGCACCGGTACGTTCCCGCAATTCTTTTACCATTGCAGCAGTAATCATTTTTCCTTCCTCCTTAAGAAAATAAGGGTGACGCAGGGTTCCAATACCCCCGGTCACCCCACTTTTTTATTGCTCAACTGCTTCGGTTTCCTTTACTGCTTCAGCTGTATTATCTGGTTCAACTGGTTCAGCTGGTTCAACTGGTTCAGCTGTTTCAACTGGTTCAGCTGTTTCAACTGGTTCAGCTGTTTCAGCTGTTTCGACCGTTTCGACTGTTACTGCTTTTTCTGCCATATCTGCTTCCTCAGTCTTCCGAACCGGTGCATCTTGCTGAGCCTTCTCAACAGGTGCCGCAGCTTCGGCTTTTCCCGCGTTTTCAGCGACCTCAGCATCTTTCCCCTGACGGCCTTCCAAAACAGCTTCAGCCATTTTTGAGGTTAGCAGTTTAACCGCCCTGATGGCATCGTCATTACCGGGAATTACGTAATCAATCTCATCGGGGTCACAGTTCGTATCAACTATT
This sequence comes from Firmicutes bacterium HGW-Firmicutes-14, assembly GCA_002840275.1. Classification (GTDB taxonomy): domain Bacteria; phylum Bacillota; class Thermincolia; order Thermincolales; family UBA2595; genus W-Firmicutes-14. The sequence goes on along the minus strand of PHAB01000015.1, from coordinate 73,215 downwards.
GCCACAATCGGAATACCCAGTTTGCGGGCTTCGGCAACGGCTATCCGTTCCTTCCGCGGGTCAATTATAAACAATGCGGCAGGAAGATGCTTCATGTCCTTAATGCCTCCAAGAAACTTCTCAAGTTTCTCTTTTTCATGAAGTAAAGAAGCTACTTCCTTCTTTGTCAGGACCTCAAAGGTACCGTCTGCTTCCATTTTTTCAAGTTCGTGAAGACGGTCTATACGTTTCCTGATGGTCTGAAAGTTTGTCAGGGTACCCCCCAGCCAGCGTTTGTTAACAAAGAACATTCCACAGCGTTCAGCTTCATCTCTGACTGATTCCTGAGCCTGTTTTTTCGTGCCGACAAACAGGACCGATTTGCCCTCAGCTGCCAGGTTCCTTACAAAGAAATAGGCCTCATCAACTTTTTTTACGGTTCTCTGAAGGTCAATGATGTATATCCCGTTACGGTCGGTAAAAATGTACTCGGCCATCTTCGGGTTCCATCTGCGGGTCTGGTGACCGAAGTGAACTCCGGCTTCAAGTAACTGTTTCATGGAAATCACAGCCATTGGAGTCACCTCCTCTCTTAACGGTTTTTCGCCTCCGTCCCATTCATCTTCCTTCAGGGCCATATCAATGGCACCCCTGCCGGAATCCTGAAACGTGTGTATTTTACACCGTTGGTAATTTTAACACAAATCTTACGGGAGTGCAACTATATTATTGTAAATAGCTAATAAAATTATGCAAAAATATCTTTTATTATCAGTCTTTTCCTGTCTAGGACTTTTTCCTTCCCGTGAGAATAAGTACTATCTCCCTCATATCCCCTCCTGCCGGAACATCAAAGGTACCGGCTCGGAACCGTTGATGGGAGTCCATCACTGTAACAACATCATAAAATTCTTCCCGGTCCGTTACAACCCCTTTACTTTCCAGCAGCCGGGCAATTGATTCTGAACTCATCCCTGGCTGGATTGTGATCTGAACTGTCTCAATAGTATCCTGTCCGGAAATAGCAGTTCCTCCTGATTGTTCACCTGTATCCCTGTTATCAACTTCATCTGCCGGATTGCTTGTTTCCTGATTTTCACTGCCGGATGTAACTTCACCTGATGCTTTATAGACATCCTGTAAAACGGCATCACCTGATTCTATGCCTGATGCACTGTCACCTGATGCTCCGTCACCCGGTTCCCGGTCTTCCATAACCATTCCCAGTCTGGCCGCACGTTCTATAATTTCATTATCACTAATCTGGTCAGGACTGAAGAAATATACCAGTATTGCGCTCAAAATAAATCCAACCGCTATGCCCAGTAAAAATTCTCTCCTAAAATAGTTAAGCATTAACTTCTTCACCTTTACGTTTCAACTGGAGCATCAGCATTACTTCACCCTTGCCGATGTTCATCTGCCTGGCAATTTCTTCTCCTGAAAACCCAAGCTGAGCCAGTGCATATACCATCTGGTGTTTTGCCGTCAGTTCCTGTCCGGGGCTGCCGGTTCCGGAAGCCGGTTCAATCCCTGTGGTATCATGTCTCCTGGGAAACACTATCGTATTATTGCCGGTTAATTTACTATTAACGGGCTTAGCTTTTTTTGCATCCTCCCCAGTTACATTAGGGTCTTCTGACCGGTCTGTATCAAATTTCTCACTGATTTCATTATTTGGGATATCATGATCATCTTTCCGGGACCGCACCTCATACTGTCTGGCTTCTTCCACCTTGGCCTCAATCTCTTCGACTATCTTTACAGACACTTGCTCCATCTGCCCGAGAAGAGTTATCACCTCTTTTTTTGTCTGTATAAGGTCAGCCCTTAAGACTTTATAATCCTCCATCTCCTGCCGCCGGACGGCGGTCTGGACCCTGCCGCTCCACACGGCAAGCCCTGTAAATACTGCTGCCAAAAAAACCAAAAGGTAAACCAAGGTCTCACACCCTTTAAATTTTAATATCCAGCAGGTTGCCCTTATTGGGGTCTTTTATATTATCCTGCTCTTCTTCCTTTAAGTCACCCTGGGATTTGCTCCCTTCCCGCCCTGAACCGGACCCTCTTTCCTTTGTCTGTTGCTCAATCTTAGTTCCATCCGGCTTTTCCGAATTTTGTACCTGCTGCCGCTGGGTCTCAGCCTGTTTCTGAAACTGGGCGGCAAATTGCTGCTGAGTGGTCTGGTCCTGCTGGTTTTGTACAGGCTGGCCCTTATTTACTTCAGTTACCTGGGGAAGAAGCACTTGTAAATCAACAGGACGCAGAGACATGGTAACTCACCACCTTATCATGCAGGATTGATTCTTATATCCGGACCAACCTTTACCAGACATACCCGGTGATGGTCGTCATATATGTGAATACTGGCAGAGCCTATAGTCACCTTAACACCGGGATGGATAACCCCCTGGGCGACCACCCGGCCCTGTTCAGACGCCTGTATCCGTTCTTCCAGGTCCCGGATTGTCCGGGTCATTTCCTGTATTTCATTGGTCAGTTCCGATTTCATTCTGGATACCCGTATATATATTGCCTTTTTATCTTCAGGCAGTGACCCCTGGGTCTGTTCCAGATAGTTTAACAGTTTCACCGCCTTGTCAGCCTTATCCAGGTCAGCTTCCTTGGCCTGTTTTTCTTTATATAGGGCAGAATGCCGCCGCCTGAGTTCAGGGTTTACTCCGGTTTCCAATTCAGTAACCGTGGCCATGGTGGATCCGGCCACCTTGCAGTTTATTTCTCGTCCGGCTCTGACCAACCCTCCGACAATGACGCCTTTCCCGGCCACAACTATAGTTTTCCTGGCACTGACATGGCTGTGCATAATGGCTTCTCCTACCATTATATCACCACCTGCATCTATTATCGAATTCTCAATAAACCTGGTATAAATACTGCCCCCGGCCGTTATCCTGGATTTGCTTCTGCCGATTATACCGTTTCTTACCTTTAGTGTGCCGGTACACTCTACTATTCCATCGGAAATAGTATCCATTACTTCAACATCACCGTCAGCAACGACCTTGAAACCTTCCCTGATGCTGCCTTTAACTACCACACTGCCGTTAAAATCTATATTTCCTGTGTTAAAATCAACATTCCCGGACACCTCATAAACATTCGAAACACTTATCTTGTTTCCCTGAATCGAAGCATGTCCTGAGCCGGTAGCAATGGCGGTTAGATTATCCTGGGAAAGCTCAACATTTTTCCCAGCCATTATCTGGATATCTTTCCCCGGTTTGGCAGGCAGTTCTTCTCCGGTAACCGTGAATCCCGGCTGGCCTTTGGTTGCCTGTGACTTTACAGCAAGCACGTCTCCGGGCTGGACATTATGGATGAAATGAAGGTTATAGAAGTCTACCCTGCCGTCCATAAGTTCTTCCGGTTTGCCTGTCATGGCATCAGGCAGGCATTTGAAATTAATCACCGCATCCTCCCCGTTAACAGGTTCGGACCCCACGGCAACCACCATAGTTTCACCGGAATTTTGCTTATCTGCAGCCATGTTGATGACATCTTTTTTGATTCCATAAACAACGTTTTTCTCCCGCAGGGCATTTTCAATCATTTCCCTGGTTACCGGTTTGCCGCCAGTTCCGGGCAGGAATGTTGTCAAATAAGCCTCCATTTTGTTTTTGGATAGTTCCACCAATACCCTTCCATCCTCAACAGGCTGGTCCTGAGGAGGTGCAATAAGGACAGGAGAACCGTTCATTTCCATAGCAGCTTTTTGGACAGACCCCTGGTCGGCATCCCTGACCCTCCTTGACCGGACCTCTTCCATGACCTCTCCCGGTTTCAGCGGAATTCCGCCCCCCTTGGGAGGAAAAACGGTCAGGTATACACCTCCGGACCGGTATTCCAGATTCAGTGAGCCGTTTTTGTCACTATGTAATGCAATATCTTCCGCCCGCTCAAGAATTCTCTCCATTTCGCTTTTGCTTAGGTCTTTGATAGAATCATCACCAGACATATATACACCCTCCACCCATTTTAACCGAAAATCTTTTTTTTGACCCGGCTTAAACGGCCCCGCAGACGAAGCACAGCCTTTGTATGCAATTGAGATATTCTTGATTCAGATACGCCGAGTACTTTGCCAATTTCTTTAAGGGTTAGACCTTCATAATAATATAGCGCAATAACCAGTTTTTCCCTTTCAGGCAGTTTGTTAATTGCTTCTGTCAAAATCCTCTTCTGCTCCTCAAACATCACCATTGTGACCGGGTCCGGGGCATTTTGGTCCCGGATGGTTTCCACAACACGCACTGAGTTTCCGCCGTCTTTATCAACTTTCCATATCTCATCAAGGGATATGAAAGACGAAAAGCTTGTCTCCATTAAAAACTGGGCCAATTGCTGTTTTGTAATATTCAAAGCCTCACAAACCTCTTCATCGGTTGCAGCCCGGCCCAGCCTGTTTTCCAACCGGGCATATGTCTGTTCAAGTTCTCTGGCCTTTTGGCGTACCGAATAGGGTACCCAGTCCATGGATCTCAGACCGTCCCAGATGGCGCCCCGAATCCGGGCTATGGCATAGGTTTCAAACTTGATGTTGCGTTCAGGTTCATATTTTTCTATGGCATCAATTAATCCGAAAATTCCGTAGCTGATCAGGTCATCCTGCTGAACATTGGGTGGAAGGGAGATTGCCGTTCGTCCTGCGACATATTTAACCAATCCGGCATATTCGAGAATCAATTGTTCCCGGGCTTCGGGTTCTTTTTTTTGTTTATAGCGCTCCCATAATGCTGTCCTGTTATTAACGGCAGCCGAAGGAATCATAAAAACCTCCTAAAGGACTATTCATCAAAACCCATTTTCTTCACCAGTTGAGCCATTCTCTCCGGGTCATTGTTGATAACTCTTTCAACATCTGGGTCAATTTGCTTACCCGTAAGGGGATTAAAATCCCCGGGCACCGGTTCGGTCACATGATTACCGGTAATTTCTATATCCGGGACCTTTGCGTAATCGTCTGTAACCTTTACATCCAGTCTGCTGCCCGCTGCCTGTCTTCTTTTTTCCGGTTGTTTGCCTGACCCTGTAAGGGCGTACCGGGTGATGAGCCAGACAGTCACATACAGTAATCCCGTGAAAAACACCGCTGCCAGGACTGACCTGACCAATCCGGCAGGCAGGGATACCCCTGAAATTATTCCGATAATTAAAATCATAAGGAAAACGATGATAAAAACTACGGCAAAAACATCCCGGCTGTCAGCAGTCACTGGGTGTCCTCCTTATAAATACTTCATATATACTTCTCTCCAAGATTGATGGTCCTTACATAGAGCTGACCGTCCCTGGTGCAAAATTCTATGGTTCTCCCGTAATTTCCGCCGGTATCTTCTGCCAGGAGCTTTATTTTGAACTGCTGCAGCGCGTTTTTAACAGCTTCTGCATTTCGTTCGCCGATCTTCATGATGTCATTGGCGCTGTAAAATGAAAACATCTGGGCCCCCCCTGCAATCTTAGCCACCAGCCTTGATTTTTCAGCTCCTATCTTTGTCATTTGCTCAATCAGCATCGGGATAGCCGTGTCGGCAAATTTTGCATCATTCCCGGTCTTGCCCTGGGTACTGGAAGGCAGCATAATATGGGCCATACCCCCGATTTTGGTTATCGGATCCCACAGACACACCCCCACACACGAACCGAGTCCACAGGTCTGCAATTTATCCGGAGGCGCTGCAACATTCAGGTCTGCCATGCCTATTTTGATAATCTTAGACACTATTCCTTCACCCCTATCGCCTCCATGATTTTTTCCAGGGAACCAGTCTGAGGCAACAGAAAAAAATGTCCGGTTACTTTTTCCTCAATTTCGGTAAACACCGTTTCCATTAACAGGGCTTTATCCCCGGCCATTCCTATCTGAACCAATACCGTGTTAAGAATAGCACCTGCCATATCTGTGGCCAGGGCAGGTACCGATGGGATAAAACTGAGGCCGGTAAAGCTGGCCAGGGAATTAAGATATGCCCCGGTAACAATATTTCCGACTTCAGCCAGGGCTGACTTGCCGACATCATCAATTTCCTCTGTCTCCCCATAGTGTTTCTCCATCAGGTTTCCGGCAAGGATTTTGGCGCTTTCAACAGGGAACATCAACAGCAGGTTACAGGGAGCGAGCCCTTCAACGGTGGTAAATATTCCGGCCACAAGTTTCTCTGCACCCCCTACCACGTCCGGCACATCAGCAAACGGCAGTACTTTTATTGCCGGTACGGTCATCCCTATTTTGCGGCCCATGAGCTGAGAAAGGGCCGTAGCGCCGTTGCCCGCTCCAATGGTACCGATCTCGCGAAAAGCATCCATTTGAAATTCGGAAATGTTGTCATACAGAGGCATAAATGTATCCCCTTTCTTGGCTTTAGGTATCAGGATATTAAATGTCAAAAACTTTTTCCAGGTCAAGCATTATCAGCAGCCTGTTACCCAGCTTTCCAATCCCGCTAAAAAACTCTAAGTTTATATTTGATTTGACGGAAGGAGGGGATTCAACAGCATGTTCCGGCAGTCTGATGACCTCAGAAGCGCTGTCCACCAGCATTCCTATCATGCTCTCGCCCCAATTTATAATTACTATTCTTGAGGTTTCATCAGGGGTTTTATCAGGAAGACAGAACCTTTTTCTCATGTTCATCACCGGAATTACCATACCCCTTAGGTTTATGACCCCTTCAATACAGGAACAAACCCTGGGCACTCTTGTTATATCCAGCAGCTTGATTATTTCCTGCACATTTCTTATATCTATTGCGTACTCTTCTTCGGCAACAGTACAGGAGATTACCTGGATGTCTGATTCCATCTCCTTACCTCCTTTATCATAACAGGCCGGCAACATCGATTATCAGCGATACCTGCCCGTTTCCAAGGATTGTTCCTCCTGCGATAACCGGAATATTACCCAGGAGTTTGCCCAGGGGTTTTATGACTATTTCCTGCTGGCCGATCAGGATGTCAACAATCAAACCGACCCTCTTTTCCCCCTTTTTGACAACAACAACATTAATTTCTTCCTCCCTGTGCACATCCGCCGGCGGGACCTGAAGAATTTCATGCAGTCTTACCAGGGGCAGGACATCCCCTCTCAGAAGAATGACTTCCTGGTCCTGAATCTTGTTGACCTGTTCCGGCATCAAACTGGTAGTTTCAGCGATAAAGCTAAGAGGTATGGCATATGTCTCAGCCTCCAGCTTTACCAGCAAAGCCTGGATAATAGCCAGGGTCAGCGGCAGTTGTATTTTAAATTTCGTCCCCTCACCGGGAGTGGAATTGATGGATATACTTCCACTCAGGGTTTCAATCTTGTTTTTGACAGCATCAAGCCCAACTCCGCGGCCTGAAATATCTGTAACTTTTTCAGCTGTACTTAAACCTGGCTGCATAATCAGCCTGATAATTGAATCATGGTCGAGCTCCTCTGCCTCATCGGGAAGAAGCAGGCCTTTTTCCAGGGCCTTATTCTTTATTTCCTCAGGATTAAGCCCCTTCCCGTCATCCGCCACTTCAATAACCACATTGTTTCCCTCATGCCTGGCAGACAGTGTAAGCCGGCCCTGTTCACTCTTACCTGCCGCCACCCTGGCAGCAGGTTCTTCTATACCGTGGTCAATAGAATTCCGGAGAAGATGGACAAGAGGGTCTCCTATCTCATCAATGACGGTACGGTCGAGTTCGGTTTCTTTGCCTTCTATCACCAGTTCAATTTCTTTCCCCAGGTCCCTGGCTAAGTCTCTAACCATCCTGGGAAAACGGCAAAAAACACTATCAATAGGGACCATCCGTACTTTCATTACCACATTCTGCAGTTCACTGGTTACCCTGTCCATCTGTTCAAGGGTTTCCGGCAGGTCCGGAAGTTCACTTGCCCGGCCGATTTGTTCAAGCCGGCCTTTATTGATAACCAGTTCCCCTACAAGATTCATAAGGTTATCAAGCCTTGCCGTATCAACACGCACAGTCTGGCTTGCCTTAGGCCTGGACTGGACCGGGCAGGCAGCCGGTTCTTCTCTTTTTCCATTTCCGGTCTTGTCATCGTTTTCCGGGGTTTTCGGTTGTACCGGCGGCTTGGTCCCTTCATCCTCCTGGCTGTCCCGTTTTGCATGGTTGGTAAACACTCCGGTAATTGACTTAATATGGGGTTCGAGTAATTCGGTGATGGAAATAAGGCTGTTCCTGATTACTTCAGCTGATTCTACCGATATTATGATAAGTTCAAAACTTGTCTCAAATTTTTCTTCCTCAATGTCCTGGACAGAGGGGATAGTTTTGATAATTTCTCCAATTTCTTCCAGTTTCTTGAACACCATAAATGCCCTGGCAGATTTCATCACACAGCGTTTATCTATATTTACAACCAGGTGATAACATTGAAAACCCTGGTCTATTGCCTGTTTAATAAGGTTCTTTTCATATTCGTTAAATTCAACTGAGATAATCTGGTTTTGTTCCAAACCCTCGGATAAATGGTCCTTCCGGCTTTCGTTCGCTTCCGGCCCGGGAACCCCGTCCCCGGCGCCTGCGGTTCCCGCGGGAAGGGGGACAGTGTCCGGTGCCGGTCCTGACTTTAATCTCTGAAGCAGGTCACCGACAGGCTTGCTCCCACTTCCCCCTTCAGTAATATCATTAACCATACTGTCAAGGGAATCAACACATTTAAAAAGCAGGTCTACAATGTCTGTACTTACTTCAATATCCCCACTGCGAAGTTTCTGCAGAACATCTTCCATACCATGGGTCAATTCGGCAATCTGGTTATAACCCATGGTAGCAGACATGCCTTTTAAAGTATGGGCGGACCGGAAGATCTCATCCAGGGTGGTCCTGCCGCCGTGGGAGTCTTCAAGTTCCAGAAGAGCTTCATTAAGCTTCTGCAGGTGTTCCCGGGCTTCTTCTAAAAACATGCCCCGATATTGACTCATATCCATAGAACTCACCTCCGACAGGTAATTCCCTGTTTACAATAGATCCAAAATTTCCTGGGAAATCCGTTGCAATGGAGCTACCCGGTCAACACAGTTGTTTTCAATGGCAGCCCTGGGCATACCGTATACAACACAGGTAGATTCATCCTCAACAATGCTATATCCTTTAACCGCCCGGATTTTTTTCAGTCCTTTTACTCCGTCACTGCCCATTCCCGTCAAAAGGACCCCCAATAGAGGCACATCACAGTCTGCCAATGATTCCATCATTTGATCTACTGTCGGCCTTAATCCTCCGACAGGCGGGTCATCATTAAGTGAAACATAAAACCTTTCTCCAATACGGTTTATTCTCAGATGCCTTCCACCGGGGGCTATCACCACCCGGCCGGCCAGAAGTTCGTCCCCGTCAGCAGCCTCGGATACTGACAACTGACAGAAACTGTCTAACCTGTCTGCCAGGGATTTGGTAAACCCCGCAGGCATATGCTGGACCACCACTATCGCCGCAGGAATATTCGCCGGGAGCCGGGACAAAACGGTCTGCAGCGCCCTGGGGCCTCCGGTTGATGACCCTATAGCTACGATTTTGGCAGGAGGACTTTCCGGGCCGGACACAACTTTGCTTTTCACATATTCCCTTGGAATCTCTTGCCGGAACAAGCCAAGTCTGGTGACACGCTTATATGACTGGGCTGCGGTTTTGGTTTTCAGTACCAGTTCATCGCGTATTTTGTCCAGATCCAGGGAAATGTTTCCTGAAGGCTTGGCTACAAAATCGAGAGCCCCCAGATCCAGAGCCTGCAGAGTGGCTTCGGCGCCGACCTGGGTCCTGCTGCTCAGCATTATTACCGGTGTCGGACATTCTTCCATGATTTTTTTCAGGGCAGTCAGCCCGTCCATTTCCGGCATTTCTATATCCAGTGTAACAGCGTCCGGTCTTAATTCCCTTATTTTCTTAAGGGCATCCAGACCGTTAACTGCTCCTTCAATGACTACCAGTTCTTCATCCGTATGCAGGATGTCGGTAATAAATTTTCTCATGAATGAAGAATCATCTACAACTAATACCCTGTAACGCTGTCGCATCGCTTAACACCTCTTAAAGAAGTCCCTTCCTTCTCAGCTCCCGCTGCTGGTTAAATATAAATCTGATTATCTTATCCCTTTCAATCTCATCAATAACGGTAAATTCAAATCCTACTGAATATGTCTCCCTTACCCCCGGAGGGTTTTCCAAAGACCTGACTACCCGGCCTATAGCTCTGACGGTTTCATTGGGATTTAGGCACAATGAAGCCTGTAGTACTTCACCGGGTTCGAGCCTGACACTGCAATTGAACATCAGCCCCCCTCCACTTATATCTACGGTTGTAGCGCTGAACTCCTCGCTTTTCGGGTTAAATTTGGCATCAAGCTTCACTAGCTTTACCTTGAGCCGGGTATCGAGCCTGACGAAATTACGCCTTTGGATCCGTCTGATTTCCGTTGGCTGAGCCAGGGTAACGGTAGATACGTGGTCATTGTTCTGGGTTATTACCCTGGATAAATAGGTATATACGGCAATATTATCTCTATATATTATCTTGATTTGCGTCCCGGGTTTAAGGGTAATTACACACCCGCCCTTCATAGGTGACATCACCACAACCCGGTCTCCCGTCAGTTCTTCCACTTTGCTCCGGTAGCGGTGCAGTTCATCCCCCGGCAATTCTAGTTCAATGGGCTGGTTCACTTTAAGTGGGTCAAACGAGCCCATAACTACACTCCCTTCATTACGAAGTATTTTATTACCCGAACAGCTTGGCTATCTTACCGAAAAAGGCTTTCACACCGCTTGGTTCAGGGTTGAATTCCTTTTCCAGCATATGGGCGGCAAGTTTCTTCACACATACGGTTGCTGACGATTTCGGGTATTTTAAAAGGAACGGCGCCTGGCTCTTGACCGCTTTTGAAACATTTGGGTCATCCAGGATAAATCCCAGGTGGCCTATGTTCAGCTTTAGAAACCTCTCTGCCACAATGGACAGCTTGTTAGCTGTAATATCCGCCTCCTGTGCGTTTTCCACCTTATTGACCACCAGGTGCACTTCACCGTGTTTCTTTTTGGCAGTCATGGCTTTTACCAGCCCATAAGCATCAGCAATGGCAGTTGGTTCAGGAATAGTTATAACTATTACCTCATCAGCAGCCAGGACAAAGCTCATCACATTTCGCGAAAGCCCTGCTGAAGTATCAATAATCAGGATATCAGCCATTCCTTCCAGTTCTTCCAGTTTGCCTAAAAACTGTTCAACCTGCCACCGCCGCAAATTGGCCATTTCCTGTATACCTGAACCACCGGCGATTATCAGAAGGCCTTCAGGTCCTGGAACAATTATATCCTGAATACTTTTCTCACCTTTCAGTACATGGTAAAGATTATATTTGGGGTTGATGCCAAGCATAACATCGATATTTGCCAGGCCCAGGTCAGCATCCAGGATTATTACCCTCTGCCCAAGAGCCATCAGGGCCAGGGCAAAATTGATGGTAAAGTTGGTCTTCCCTACCCCGCCTTTTCCACTGGTCACGGCAATAATTCTTGTTCTCTTCTGGATACCTTTGATTTCAGTTTCAACCTGGTGTTTAAGATTTTTGGCCAATACGCGAAGTTTTTCCGCCTGATCACGCATGCTATCTCTCCCCCGTAATCATATTGGCTATTTTTACCGGGTCTGCTACTTCGATATCATCAGGAACGTTCTGCCCTGCTGTAACATATGAAAGACATTTTTGGGTATTGCTGACCACATTGAGAATGGCCCCTAAAGATGAAGTCTCATCAAGCTTGGTAAAAACCAGCCTGGTAACCTCTATATCTGAATAACTGTTAACTATATCCTGCATATCTTTATACTTAGTGGTAGCACTGAGCACCAGGAAAATATCTGTTGGTCCGGCGGCCTCTATAAAGGACTGGAGCTCAATCATCTGTCCCGTGTTCTTATGGCTGCGTCCGGCCGTATCGATCAATATAAGGTCTTTATCAGTATGCTTTGCCAGCGCATCTTGCAGTTCCTGGGGAGTATAAACCACATCTATGGGGATGCCGATTATTTCACCATAAGTCTTTAGCTGTTCTACTGCAGCAACCCTATATGTATCAGCCGTTATCAGGGCCACTTTTTTCTTATCCACTATGGAAAAAGTGGCGGCCAGTTTGGCTATAGTGGTAGTTTTACCGACACCTGTCGGACCCACCAGGGCAATAAGCTGCTGGCTGAGGCCCAGTTTTTTAAATGTTATGGGTTTAGGTTTTTTGAGGATTTTGATAATCTGCTGGTCCAGGCATTCCCTGACTGTTTCTGCAGTTTCTTCCTGTCCGAGTTTCTTCATAGCATCTTTGAGCAATTTTTTTGCCAGCCTGTCTTCAACATCGTTTTCGATCATTATCTGGTACTGTTTCTGCATTGATTTGGGAAAAGCCTTTAAATCCTGGGATACATCTATCTGAGTCATTACCTCACTGAGCATGGATTTCATCTCTTTTAGTTCTTCCTGAATGTCAGGCATTTCCTCCTGACCATCCTTTTCCCCGTTAGCCGGAAGGGCATGAACTTCCGGCTGATTTTTGGAATGGACGGCCGGCGCGGGGGAATATACGGTATCTTCAACAGCTGCCGTGACTTCGAACATCACCTTCCCGAAAAAACCGAAAAATCCCCCTTCCTTAAACTTCCTCGTGTGCAGGATAACTGCATCTTTACCCATGTCCATCTTTACCTTGAGCATTGCATCCTGTAATGTTTCGGCAACATATCTCTTAACCCGCACTAAATATTCACCACCCCTAGTGATTGAACGTTTACTCCGCTTTCAAGTTCATTATACGACAGGACTACCAGCCCCGGAATAAGCTTCTCTGTAAGCTTTTTAAAATAAATTCTTACTACAGGGGCACACAGGACGATTGGCTGTCTCCCACTTTCGGCCACTCGCTCCACTTGGGAGGAAAGATTCATGAATACCTGCTGGGCCTTATCCGGGTCAATAGCCACATAGGAACCGTGGTCCGTATGCTGGACAGAATCCCTTATGACCTGTTCTATATTCGGATCAAGGGTGAGGGCGTACAGGTTATTACCCGAATCCACATACTGTCTGATTATGTTCCTGGCCAAAGCCTGGCGCACATATTCAATTAGTATGTCGATATCCTTGGTGGCCGGGGCATGGTCGGCCAGTACTTCCAGGATTGTTACCAGATCCCGTATAGACACCCTTTCCCTGAGCAGCCCTGCCAGCACCTTTTGTACCTCACCCAGGGTTAGCAGGCCGGGAACCAGTTCCTCTACAACCGCCGGATGGGTCTTTTTCGTATTGTCCAGGAGATTCTGGACATCCTGTCTGCCGAGTATTTCATGGGCATGGGATTTCACTGTTTCTGTCAGGTGTGTGGCTATCACTGAAGACGGGTCAACAACTGTGTATCCCGCCAGTTCAGCCTGTTCCCGCTGACTGGCGGAAATCCACTTGGCCGGAAGCCCAAAGGCCGGCTCAACTGTATCAATTCCTTTTATACCGTCTTCAATAAGTCCCGAACTCATAGCCAGGTAATGGTCAGGCATGAGTTCACCGCCGGCAGTTTCCACCCCCTTGATTTTAAAAACATAACTGCTGGGCTTCAACTGCATATTGTCTCTCATCCTGATGGGGGGAAGAACAACACCCAGTTCCAGGGCACACTGCCTGCGGATCATCACAACCCTGTCCAGGAGGTCCCCACCCTGGTTTGTGTCCACAAGGGGAATAAGAGAATAACCCATCTCTATCTCAAGCACATCCACCTGCAGCAGGGATACGACATTTTCCGGTTTTTTGATCTCTTCAACTTCCACTTCCTGCTCCATTTCCTCTCTTCTAACCTGTTGTTCCTTCTGTATCTGTTTCATGGCATATGACCCGGCCCCGGCAATACCGGCCATTATCAGGAACGGAACCTTGGGAAGCCCCAAAACCGCCAGCAGTACCAGCGCTCCTGAAGCAACTGCCAGCACCCTTGGCCGGGTAAGCAGCTGGCTCGACATTTCCTGTCCCAGGTTTTCATCTGAAGAGGCGGCCCTGGTCACAGTTATGCCGGTGGCCGTAGAAATCAGGAGGGCCGGGATCTGGGAAACAAGTCCGTCACCCACCGTCAAAATAGTATATAAGTTAATTGACTCTCCAAGAGTCAGTTTTCTCTGCAGTACCCCTATGGCAAATCCACCGATCACATTTATAATTACAATTACGATACCTGCAATGGCATCCCCTTTAACAAACTTGGAAGCACCGTCCATGGCACCGTAAAAGTCTGCTTCTCTCTGGATGTTGTCCCGTCTTTCAATGGCCTCCCTCTCGGTAATCAGTCCGGCATTGAGATCGGCATCAATAGCCATCTGTTTACCGGGCATAGCATCAAGGGTAAAACGGGCGGCTACTTCCGCTACCCGTTCAGCTCCCCGGGTGATGACAATGAACTGAATGGCAACCAGGATAAGGAAAATGACAAAACCGACCACCGGGTTACCCCCGATTACAAACATACCAAATTGTTCTATAATCTGTCCCGCATATCCGTCAAGAAGGATTAACCGGGTGGAACTTACATTAAGGGACAGCCTGAAAATTGTCATTATAAGAAGCAGGGAAGGAAATGAAGAAAACTGAAGGGGCCGGTTATTGTAAATAGTGACCAGAATAATAATCAGGGAAAAGGTGATATTTATCGTAAGCAGGATATCCAGCAGGAAAGTAGGGATGGGAATAACCATCAGGATAACCATCCCTATGACAGCTGAGGCTACAATTATGTCCGTATATTTAAACCAGCGGTCAGCAGCAATCTGTTGTGCAGCCATGAATATCCTCCTTAATCAGCGGTCTTCAGCTCTTTACCCAGTTACCGGAACCTTCCGTTATATCTTGCCTTTCAATTTGTAAACAAAGGCAAGGACTTCAGCCACTGCCTGGTAGAGTTCCTCAGGCACCGTATCTCCAATATCTGTCCCAAAGTAAAGGGACTGGGCAAGGGGTTTGTTCTCAACAATAACAATATTGTGTTCTCTGGCAACTTCCCTTATCTTCTCTGCCATCCTGTCCTGTCCTTTGGCGATGACCACGGGAGCGGGGGAGATTTCAGCATCATATCTAAGGGCAACGGCAAAATGAGTAGGGTTTGTGATTACCACATCAGCCTTGGGCAGGACCTGCATCATCCTCATCATAGACATCTGGGCCTGCTTTCTCCTTATAGCGGCCTTGACCTTGGGGTCCCCTTCTGTCTGTTTATATTCATCCTTGATTTCCTGCTTTTCCATCCTCAGCCTTTTCTCTGTCCGCCACTTCTGGAAGGCATAATCAGCAATTGCCACAATAATCAGCCACACAACTACCTTTAGAACCACATTCATAGTGACCTGGCCGATAAAGGCCGATGATGCTCTCAGGTTCATGTCTGATAAGCGGGTGAAATTCATAAGCTGTTTAGTAATTTCGTTATAAGCGACATACCCAATCAGGATCACTACAAGTATTGATTTTACCAGTCTTGCCAGGGCATCCAGGGAACACAGCTGCTTAAATCCAGATACCGGATTTATATTCTTTAGGTCAAACGCTATGGCCGACATGTCAAAACGGAATCCCATCTGGACGATGGATGCCGATAATCCTGCGACCAGGGCGCCACCCACGATTGGGACAAGGATCTTAGAAGAAAATATTATTGACATTAACAGTATGGTCTGAAGTGTGCTGAAATCAAGAGAAAAATCTTCCCTGGCAAACATTCTGAAGAGGTCTGAAGTAAGTATGGTCCACTCTTCAACCAGTATTGGGGCCATTAGCCTTATGGTTACAAAACACACCAGCAGAATGAGGACGGAATTAACTTCAGGGCTTCTGGCTACCTGACCTTTCTCTGCAGCCTTTGACCTTCGCTTGGCAGTCGGTTTTTCAGTTTTCTCCGCAAACAGCTGGAGATTAATCCTAAAATTAATCATGCGGGAATCTCTCATTAGGGACCTCTCTCCCAACAGCCTTTTAGCGCAGCATGTTCAGTATCCTGAGGGTATCCCGGTAACTTCCTTCAAACAGAAACTGCAGTGTGAACATGTAAATGGGAAGCACTATTACCAGGATAATTGTCCCGACAAATATCTTCAGGGGTATACCGACAAAGAATACAGGCATCTGGGGCATAGTCCTGGCTATCAGTCCCAGAGCCACTTCGGCTACAAAAATTGCACCAACCACGGGGATACCTATTTTCAGTCCGGTAACCAGCATATTACCAAATAAATCAACCATGACACCGGTAACACCTTTACTTACAGACAAACCAAATATCGGGATTCGTTCATAACTTTGATACAGGGCCACTATAAGGTAATGATGGCTGTTGGTGATCAGGAAAATCAGGAGGGCCAGGATGTTCTTGAACGAACCTATAAGGGACGCCTGGTTACCATATATAGGGTCAATAACATTTACAATGCTGTAACCCATCATAAAGTCAATATTCTGGCCGGCAAACTGGATGGCCCCAAAAACAAACTGGGCAACAAATCCTATGATCATGCCGATTATCATTTCACCTGTCAGGTAAAGGGCAAATGGCCCCAGTTTTGAAGGGACCACCGGGTTCTGCAGCTGTAATCCCATGAACATAATAATCGCCAGACTTACTGTCATTAATGCCCTTACCTGGCGGGGTACTATCCTGTTGCTGTAAATGGGACCGGTCAGAAACATCCCGCCAACCCTGGCCAGAATCAATAAAAACAAATCTATTTGGGAGGCTATTTGTCCGATAATATCCACAAATATGCCCTACTTTCCCAATTAATTATTTGATGATAATAAAGCTGTTAAGATTGATAAACAGGTTGGATATGAAAGACAGCATCACATTTATCATCCATGAACCAAAGAGCACCGTTACCACAAGAACACCGACAATCTTAGGAACAAAGGTAAGAGTTTGTTCCTGCAGGTGGGTGGTCGCCTGGAAAAAACTCACCAGCAGTCCGATGATCAGACTGCTCCCCAGTATTGGAGAGGACACCAGTATAACGGTCAAAAGGGCTTCTCTTGCAAGGTATACCACATTATCAATGGTCATGTCAGGTCTCCCTTCACTGGAAACTGATTATCAGGGAACGGATTAACAGGTGCCAGCCGTCTACCATTACAAATAAAAGAATTTTAAAAGGCAGGGATATCATCATCGGCGGGAGCATAAGCATCCCCATGGACATAAGAGAACTGGCGACAATCATATCGATAACTATAAATGGGATATATAGGACAAACCCTATCTGAAAAGCCGTTTTCAGCTCACTGATTATAAAAGACGGTATCAGTACATAGGTCGGGACGTCATCATAAGTCCTTGGGCGCTCTATCTCCGATAACTTTACAAACAGCGCCAGGTCCTTTTCCCTGGTCTGTTTAAACATAAATTCCCTCAGGGGTCCGACGGCATTGTCAAAGGCCTGTTCCTGGGTAATCTCAGCCTGCATGTAAGGCTGGAGTGCATTCTGGTTTACTTGGGACCATGTGGGAGCCATAATAAAAAAAGTGAGAAAAAGTGCCATTCCAATTATTACCTGGTTCGGAGGGGCCTGCTGGGTGGCCATGGCATTCCTCATGAACGACAGGACAATGACTATTCGGGTAAAAGAGGTCATCATAACCAGGATTGACGGGGCTAGGGAAAAAATGGTCAGGAGGAAAAGTATCTGCAGGCTGGTAGCCATTTCAGCAGGATTATCCGGGTTCCCGACTTCTATACTGATATTCGGCACAGGAACAGCGGGAGCCGCTGAAGCATCCTGCCCAAAAACAGCCAAACCTGCCAGTGTTGTTAAAATTAAAATAGAAATAATGGCGGATAGCTTTTGGGTTTTTCTATTCATTCCGGTCATCCTCCCGGAAACCGTCCTGACGGTTTTCCGTAATCGACTGCAGTTTTTTTATCTGTTTCTTTATATGTTCATTGAAAGATTTCTTCCCAGACCCGGAGAGGGGAACCAGTTTCGAGAAAAAGCGGTTCATGATACTCTGGGGTACAATCCCCTCCTTCTCCCTTTCCTCTGCCCTGGCGATAATTTCGCTTACCGTCTCTTCATCTGTAATTTCAGTAATCATACTGATATTCTGGTCTGTCACTCCCAAAACATAAATCCTTCCGGCAATCTGGGTTATATAAATCCCCTTGTTCAGACTGAATGAATACTGGTCAAGGATATTGATATTCTCTCCCCTGGAAGAAAACCTTAAGTTCTTGCGCAAAAGCCTCATCGTCAGGTAGGACAAGCCAACAATTATAACCAGGCTTACTGCCAGTTTAAGGAAGAGGGCAAACATGCTCGGCATGGGTGTGACCTCTGGGTCTTTTAAGGTACCAAGGTTTAATTCATTGTCAGCTGCAAAAACCTTCTGCGCGGACAGGACAAGGTAACAACACATCCACGTACATAGAGCAAAAACCCGTCCGGTGAACTTATAAGTCATCAATTTGACCCCTCTCATTCCCAAGGGTTAGGACAATGCCTTCCGCACCGCTTCCAGCACACGGTCGGGCTGAAAAGGTTTGACGATAAAATCCTTGGCCCCTGCCTGGATAGCATCAATAACCATGGCCTGCTGACCCATGGCACTGCACATGATTATATTGGCCTTGGGGTCGGCATCCCTGATTTCTTTTACGGCTGTTATACCATCCATTTCGGGCATGGTTATATCCATTGTTGTCAAATCAGGTTTAAGCTCCTTGTATTTTTCAACCGCCACCCTGCCGTTTTCCGCCTCCCCGACTATCTGGTAGCCGTTTTTGGAGAGAATGTCCTTGATCATCATACGCATAAAGGCTGCATCATCTACAATAAGAATTCGGGCTCCCATAAATGTCCTCCTTTTAACTGGTTATTGTAAGTTTGTTACCCTTTCAATGGGAGAAATTATGTCAGTGACCCTGATGCCAAAGTTCTCGTCTATAACCACGACCTCTCCTTTGGCCAGGAGCTTGCCATTGACCAGCACATCGACAGGCTCGCCGGCCAGTTTGTCAAGCTCAACCACAGAACCGGGTCCCAAATTCAGAATCTCGCGGATGGTCTTTCTGGTTTTCCCCAGTTCAACAGTTATCTGCAGGGGGACATCCATAATCAGGTCTATATTGGCAATTTCCTTTGCTTCATATCCGGCCTGCAGGGGTGCAAACCGGGCCGGCTGCACTGGAACCTGGTTTGCTCCGGAAGAAGGCCTGCCGGCAGGTTCTTCCGGTTTTTTGTTTTCAAAAACATGGCTTCCCGGCTCATGCAGCCGGACAGGCTCAGCAACTGTGGCAGCATCATCCTGAGCAGCCGCGGTACCCTCCAGGGCCGCAATTTCATCTGACAGGCTGTTCAGGTCAGTGGCGTCCGCAGCAATCTGGGGTTCGTCCGCATTGATTTCACTCATTAGGTTCCCTACCATTTCCCGGGCAAACGGCAGGGGAATCAGCTGCATTATCTCACTGTCCACAAGTTCTTCAATGGCCATCCGGAATGATACCTTTACCAGTTGCTGGTCCTTCTGCCCCAGGGTACCCTTAAGTTCATCAGTGGCAAAGTTAATCTCTTCCACCGTAGGCGGGGTTATTTCCACTCTCTCCTTGATAATCGTCGACATGGCAGTAGACGCGGAACCCATCATCTGGTTCATGGCCTCACTTATGGCACTAAGATGCATTTCATTGAGTTCCTCAATCCCCTGTCCGTCTCCTCCCATCATGAGATCAACCATTACACAGGCATCCTGATTTCTTATTATAAGGACATTGGCCCCCTCAATGCCTGTGATATATTCTACGTTAACCAGTACATAGGGCAGTGGATAATCCTGCCTGAACCTTTCAGGATCTGTCAGCTGGATAACCGGAGTCGTAATCTCAACCTTTTTCCCCAGGAGGGTGGAAAGAGCTGTGGCAGCAGAACCCATAACAATATTCGCCACTTCCCCGACCGCATCCTTTTCCATATCACTCAATCCGCCGTCGCCGGTATCTGAGGACATTTCTGCTACTGCACCCGGCGCCGGGGATACTTCCCTGCCATCATCCCCGTTTTCCTGGGCTAATGTATCGGATTTCAACAGGGCATCAATTTCTTCCTGAGAAAGAACACCGTCACTCATCTTCCTCATCTCCTTCCTTTACAACAGAAGTAATTTGGACGGCCATTTTACTGCCCGTCACCCCCGGTCTGCCCAGGAACTTTTTCTTGGAGCCAACCAGGATTTCAACAGGGTGATTGACCTTCCGGTCAAGCATTATCACATCTCCGGGCTGAAGTTCCAGGAGTTCCCCCACCCTGATATCGGTTTTACCCAGCATGACAGAAATGTTTAAACTTGCCTTTTCAACCCGGTCAATAGTGCGTTGGATAACATCCTGAGTCACCTCTTTGGCAGTCCCGGCAAACCAGTAATGGGCCGATAACTTGTTGATAATAGGCTCCAGGACTAAGAAGGGAAAACACAGGTTGAGCAGCCCTTCATTATCCCCCAGCTGGGCCCGGAAGGAAACCAGGACCACCATTTCAGTGGGTGAAACTATCTGGGTGAAGAGGGGGTTCATTTCAATAAACTCCAGCTTCGGTTTAATCTGGATTATATTGTCCCAGGCTTCCTTTAAAATGTCCAGGCTCCTGTTCATGACCCGTTCAATTACCACCCGTTCAATGTCGGTAAGGTCTCTTGTCTTGTCTGGGGCCTTGCCCGGTCCTCCGAACAGCCTGTCAATGAGTGTAAATACTATGATAGGATTAATTTCCAGTACAGCATTACCTTCAAGGGGGTTCATCTGGAAGATGTTCATAATTGTCGGGTTTGGCAGAGAACGGATAAATTCCTCATAAGTAAGCTGTTCGACAGAATGGACGTTTATATGGACCACTGTCCTCAGGTGGGCGGAAAGATATGTTGCCAGAAGGCGGGCATAATTTTCATGGATTGCCTGGATGGCATGAATCTGTTCCTTGGAAAACTTGTTCGGCCTCCTGAAATCATATACCCTTATTTTTTTGTGTCTTTCATCCGGCTTTTTTGTGCCGGTCGCCTGTTCCGGTTTGATTTCCTCGCCGCTTAAAGCCGATAACAGCGCATCAATCTCATCCTGGGAAAGTATTTCACTCACTGGCGTCCCTCCTCAATAGGCCTTACTGGACAACAAAACTGGTAAAATAAACGCTGTTGATATTTCCTTTTATCAGAAGGGAATTGATGTTCTTTCTCAGCAGTTCTGCCAGCTTTTCCATTGCCTTGGGCTGGCTTAGCTCTTCCGGGCTCTGCTGCCGTAAAGTATTATTGATCACATGCTGGATCTGGGGAAACTTATCCTCTATTTCTGCCTGGATCTTGGCATCCTTAAAAGCCAGGACAATCTTAACTTTGATAAAATTGCTGCCTGATTCCCCCGCCAGGTTGGTGATAAACTCCCCGGCATCATAGGTGGTCCCCAGGCTTTCCTGGGCGCCCTTATTCTCCTCGGCCTTAGTTTCCCCACCCTGGGAAAAGGACTTGGCAGCAAACATTGCCACCCCGAAGGATATCCCCGCTGCCAGAATAATAATTACAATTCCGGCAATGATCAGCTTCAGGTTAGAGGCCTTAGATGTATTTTCGGCTGTTTCCACCTTGATTTCACCAGTCTCATCTGCCATAAATATCTAACCCTCCTATTCATCGTAACCGTCAAGGTTTTTATAGTTTTCCGGTATATTCCCGAAAATTATTTTTGTGCCGATAGATTTACGGTAATCAATAATCCTGTCAATAATATCCTGCACCGAATCTTTGAGTACGAATTTTTTCCCGGTCGTCAGGGTAAGCACCGTATCCGGAGTGGATTCAATGAACTCTATTAACTCCGCGTTGATAATCAGATCGAAACCGTTCATCCGTGTAACCCTTATCACGAAAATCCCTTCTTTCAAATGGGAGGGCGGGAACGGGGTAACCCCCATCCCCTCCCCCAGGTTACTTCTGTATCCTCATTTTAACGTTTCAGGTTAACAAGTTCCTGAAGCATTTCATCTGATACCGTAATAATCCTTGTATTTGCCTGAAAACCACGCTGGGTGATGATCATGTCGGTAAACTCCTGGGACAGGTCCACATTGGACATCTCCAGCGTACCCGGAGAAATTTCACCCCTGCCCCCGGTACCTGCGACCCCCAACTGTACAGTTCCGGAGTTATTGGATTCTGTAAACATGTTTTCACCAACCTTAATCAGGCCGCCCGGGTTGTTGAAGTTGGCCAGGGCTACCTGGGCCAGTTCTTTAGTGAACCCGTTGGAGAACCTGCCGGTAACTACCCCTGACTTGTCGATGGCGTAACCGGTAAGCATACCTGATGAATAACCGTCCTGGGTGTTCATCCCGGCATTGGACGGGTTGGCATACTGGGTCATCGCCGTGAAATCAACAGTAATAGTCTGGGGTGAAGTGGCACCCACAAGAGGGTCAATAGTCAGGGCCACTGTTGTAGTCGGCGGGTCGGGAGTGTTGAAGGTCCCGTCAGCGTTAAAAGTAATGGCCGGGTTAGCAACTACAGCAGCGGTGATATTGGCAGGCAGGGTACCTGCCGGGACCTCAAAGTTCCAGGTGTTGGCAGCCGTCTTCCTGAACAGGGCAGGGATGTTGTACATATTACCCAGGGAATCATATGCCTGGATGGTCGTAGGGACAGTTCCGTCTACTCCGGCTCCGTCAATAGGGGTACCTGCATCCAGGTTATTGATATATGTTACGTTCTCCGTGGCCTCGGGCAGGATCGCCATCCCCTTGGGAATAGTGATTCCCGTGATTGCCTGGGCGGTATCGATGTTCCCGGCGGCATCAGCCATCCAGCCCTGGACCAGCATTCCGCTGCCGCTGATCAGGTTCCCGGCAGCATCAAAATCGAAGTTTCCGGCCCTGGTATAAAACCTGTTGCTCCCGTCACCTACAATGAAAAACCCGTCCCCATCCACCATCAGGTCCGTGATTTTACCCGTGATTTCAGAACTTCCCTGGCTGTGGATGGTATCGATACTGTTCAGGGTCATTCCAAGACCAACCTGCTGGGGGTTGGTCCCTCCTTTTCCGCCTTCCGGCGAAGACGCCCCGCGGATATTCTGGCTCAGCATATCCCTAAAGGTGGCCCTGCTTCTTTTAAAACCTACTGTGTTGACATTGGCAATATTATTGCCGATAACATCCATGCGGATTTGATGGTTCCGAAGACCGGAAACTCCGCTGAACATTGAACGCATCATAAAATATCGACCTCCGTTCTGGTTATAATTCTGGGTTAAATTCAAAGGCTGTATCTGTCATTCTACAACCCGGGGCTTCCTCTCAGAGGTCCGGCCCCTAAACGATAACCGCACTGTCAATGTTGGTAAAAACATGTTCTTTCATGCTGGATTCATCCACAGCCGTAATTACCGTCTTGTTTTTTATACTGACCACCAAAGCCAGTTTGTCCATCATGATCAGGGAATCTTTTGCGCCTTTTTGGGCTGCCCTGTCAACAGCGCCGCTGATTTTGGACAGTTCGGCAGGAGTAAGCTGTATATTCCTGTACGCAAGCCTCTGCTGGGCATGGGCGGAAAACTTAAGCCCTGCTGCCGCTACCTGGCCTTCCAGAATCTGTTTGAACGGGACCTGACCCGCCTGTTCAGGCTTCTGTTTTTGCACCCCTGGTTTTGATGGGCCTACCGGTACTATGGGCTGGGGATACATTACTTTGTCAACCACTGTCCGCACCTCCCTGTTCATTTCCCGCCGTGCTGACTTCCTCAATCAGTGTAATGGGAACAGGTTCGCCGTTAATAATGACATTCGGCACCCCGTCAACCAGTTTCATACCCGTGACAACCCCGGTCAGCCTGGGGTTTTCGTCTATTTTCAGCTTGTCTGCTTCCACATAACCTGTTGTCCGGTCTGCCATTTCCACTTCATACATGGTCCCATACCTGCTCAGGACGGTTACCTCTGTATCAGCAGGCAGGGTCATGATAACCATCGATCCGGTGTCAGCTTCCAGGTAAAGCTTGGCTGACCCGGAATTAATGCTGCCGGTAACCTCATCTACAGGTAATACCACGCTTACAGTGCGCCCTATAAGGTTGATAGCCTGCCCGATAGCATATTCCCTCAGGGTTGACTCCTGCAGCTGGGCCAGGTTCTCAAATCCTTTGCTCATATTGGCCATCTGTTCCAGGGAACTGAACTGGGCCATCTGGGCGATAAAGTCTTTGTTATCGACCGGTTCCAGGGGATCCTGGTACCTCAGCTGTGTAATCAGGAGTTTGAGGAAATCATCCTTGCCAAGAATCTTTTTGAGCGGGCTTTCTGCAGTTTCCTGGGTGTTTGAATCAACACCGTACACTCCATACACTTTTCATCACCTCCTATGCCAGAAAATCGACTGTACTGTTCAGGTAATTTCCAGTTTGGGGTCCCCGCCTCTCCATTGCCGTCACAGCCTCATAGTCTTCCCCGGCTGCGAAAACGCTGCGGTGTCTGTTCCCGTGACCTTTGCCGGATGCCGCATTCCTTTCCCTGAATTGCGAAAAATCCCTGTCTCCGGCCAGATTAACCACCAGCTGGTCAACCTTCACTCCCTGCTCAGCCAGGGCATTTTTAAGGCTGTTCAGGTTGGCCTCAATTATTGCCTTGACATTATAGTTTTCCGTATTGAATGTGGCTGTGATTATCCCGTTATCGGAACTGACAGTCAGATTCAGCCTGCCCAGGAAATCAGGTTTCAGCTGAATATGCATTTCCGAACCGGCCGCGGATGTCATTACCCTTGCATTCCTGATAATCTGGTTGAATACGGCGTGTTCCATCCTTCCCATCCAGGAAGTGCTGCCGGCTGATTTAATCCCAGCCTGTCCGGGGTTCTGCTGGGCATCTGCCCCTGACCCGGGCGGTGGCTGGACCTGCTGGGCCGGTTTCGTTTCACCGGAACTGCTGCTGGAATCGGCTATATTTTCCCCGGTATCCTGCAAGCTGCCGGTCATACCGGATGTATTACCGGCCTGGGACGGTGAATTGCCTGTAATTCCGTCAGCTGAGAAACTTGTCTGGTTCGCTGCTGCGTTCACGGCTTGGGCCTGGCGTCCGTCATTTACCTGTCCTTCAATGATATTGATTCTGTTTGCAGCCCTTCTGGTCTCTGAGTTAAGTCCTGCCCTTAAACTTCCTTTCTGAACCTCCCCATGACTGTTTAAGGCCCTAAGGTGATTCTCCAGCGCATTGATGCGGTTCTCCAGTGAGTTCATGACTCTTTCAGCAGGCCTGTTCAGGAATTCCCCTGAAGGCATTTCCTGTTCCCGGCCTGGCAGGAGTTTAATCACATTTTTCAGGTCCTCCAGTGCCGGCGGGAGTTCACCCATCATATCCACCTGCCGGAGTACCTGTAGCAGTTGACGGATTTTGCCGGCCATAAACCTGTCGATTTGGTTCAGTACACCGGGTATCCTGGTACCGGTATCGGCCGGATTGCCGTTCCCCGGAGGATTAGCATTGCCGGCAGCGGCCCTGAGTTCCTGCAGCAGTTCTGCCAACAGGTTCAGAAGTTCTAGGACAGTATCCCCGGTTTGAGTATCCCCCGGTTGAGTATCTCCCAGTTGAGTATCTTCAGATCGAACTTCAGCTGCTGCATCCCCTGATTCCAAGTCCCCGGTATCGGGATTACTCTCATATGCCTCTTTACTGCATTCTGCCGCTTCATCGCCGGTATACTCTTCCTGAACGTGACTCGCTTCCCTGGAATCGTGCTGCTCAGCCTTGGCTGCCTCCGGCTTATCATGCCCATTGGACTTATCAGCTGCTTTCCTGGACGCATCCTCAAGCTTCTCGGAAAACCCCGACCGGTTATTAGCCTCCCGGTTCCCGGCTGTTTTACCGTTTTCCCGGTTACTGCGCGCTGCCTGTCTGCCCGGCCCTCCCGGTTCAACATGGTTCGGCCCGGTAAAACTCGTTGGTCCTGTCTGCATTTTTTCACCTCCTTTCATTATTCTGTTGTCCACAACATTATCCGTCTTAGGCTCTCACCTCCTTTTCAGGATATTTTGGCGCCTTTTATTATTTATCGGGTTTTCGGAAATATTTCCTTAACGGCTCATTTTATCTACCAGGTCAGCAGCTTTGACAGGGTCCATGGCGCTTAATATGGCTGCCACCTGTTCATCTTCCAGGTACTGCAGTATTCCTATATTCACTTCCTCTGACAGGTTGTTCATTATTTTCACTGCCGCATCAGGTTTCATTTCGGCATAGTATTTGGCAATACTTTCATAACTTATTTGGGCACCCTCCTGCTCCTCCTGGAGGGACCTGAGAGTTTCAAGAGCAGTCTTGAGGCTGTCCTTTTCTTCCTGCAGAATATTCTTTTCTGTATTCGCTGTTTCCACTTGTTTTTCCAGTTTACCGATGTCTTCTTTCAACCTGTTGATATCATCCGCCAGTTTCCTGTTTTCCTCTTCCAGCGGATTAGGCTTGGCAGCAGGTTTACTGTTCTTATCATCCGCTTTTTTTTCGGGCAGGAGCTTGCCGGCAACCGGAACCTTCTTAGCTATACCATAAGCATCTATAACGGCAAAACGGTCCAAAACCCATACTATTCCCGCCGTTAAACCCAGTACTATTATAATTATCGACACCGCTGCCAGAACTTTTCTTCTCACCTGCAGCCGACCCTCCCGTTACATCACTGAATCCTTATGCACATAGCCTGTTGTTGCCATTTCATCTATCTGTTTCTGTTCCTCCCTCAGGCTCTCTTTGACATATTCCTGATAATGCCCGGTCCTCAGTTTCTCCAATACTTTTCTGTCTTTCATCGTTTCCACCAGGTCATGTCTGATTCTTTCCATCTCCTGCCGGGATTCCTCAACAGCAGCCTTCTGGGTTTCTATCCGCCCGGCAAGTACAGGGATGAAATCCTCGTACCTGACAATCTCTGAAACGTCAATGTCCCGCCGGGATTTCCCTCTTATTACGTCTTGGATCTCAGTTAACCGTACCCTTAACTCTTCCAGTGCCTTTAGTCTTTTCTTGTAATCCTCTGTGGCACGGCACAGCTTTTCCTTAAGCATTTCCTCTTCTTTTAGTCTTAGGTCCAGGGCTGTCTGCAGCCTGAAAACGAAGGGCTTCACCGTTTTTCATCTCCTTCTATACCTGGTATCCGGCAAGGGATTTCAGGAGATTTACAGCTTCTTCGAAGTGGTACTTATCACTGACACCCTGCTTGAGATAATCAAGCACTGCTTCTATCTTTGAAATGGCATAATCTATTTTGGCGTTACTGCCCGAAACATAAGCACCTATATCTATCAGGTCCTTGGCGTCCCTGTAAGTTGCCAGGACGGAACGCAGCTCGTCAGCAGCCTTCCTGTGGTCTTCCTCCACGATATCAATCATAACCCGGCTGACACTTGCCAGCACGTCAATTGCGGGATACTGGTTTTGCATGGCCAGGTCCCTGTTCAGGACGATATGCCCGTCAAGGATCCCCCTTACCGCATCAGCAATAGGCTCATTGTGGTCATCACCGTCTACCAGCACCGTGTAAAGTCCGGTAATGGTCCCTTTGGCAGAAGTCCCGGATCGCTCCAGGAGTTTTGGCAGGAGGGCAAACACCGAAGGTGTATAACCCCGGGTAGCCGGCGGTTCTCCAACGGCCAGTCCAACCTCCCTCTGGGCCATGGCAAACCGGGTAACTGAATCCATCATAAACATGACATCCAGGCCCCGGTCCCTGAAATATTCGGCTATGGTGGTAGCTACCAGCGCCCCTTTGAGCCTGACGAGAGCCGGTTGATCTGAAGTGGCAACAACTACGACGGAGCGCTGAAGCCCCTCTTCCCCGAGGTCTTTCTCAAGAAACTCCCTCACTTCCCTGCCCCGTTCCCCGACAAGGGCGATAACGTTTACATCGGCAGATGTATTGCGGGCCACCATACCAAGAAGGGTACTCTTCCCAATACCGCTGCCGGAAAAAATACCTACCCTCTGCCCCTTCCCACAGGTCAGCGTCCCGTCAATGGCCTTGACTCCTATGGAGAGAGGCATAGTTATTCTTTTTCGTTCTAATGGGTTGGGTGGGTTCCCATTGACCGGGCACTCTGTTTCAGTTTCAAGAGGCCCCCTGCCGTCAAGGGGGTTTCCCAGCCCGTCCAAAATCCTTCCCAGTATCCTGGGACCAACCTTTATCCGGAAACTGTCTCCTGTTGCCACCACTTCACAGCCTGGACCTATTCCTCCCAGTTCTCCCAGGGGCATGAGCAGCGCCTTGCCTTCCTTAAACCCAACCACCTCAGCCCTTATTCTCAGGGAACCGGTATTGGGAAAAACCCAGCAAAGTTCGCCCAGGTTGGCTGCCGGTCCCTGGGATTCAATAATAAGCCCTATGACCTGGGAAACCTTCCCGTTGATTTTTATAGGATCAGTTTTTTCTATTGCCTGTAGATAACTTCCGACTTTAAGCATTTGGATTCACTTCCGCCAGAGCCTGTTCTATTTCAGCCACCTGGCTCTCAATTCTCGCATCCACCATCCCGCTGGAACCCTCTACAACACAGCCCCCCGGACTAACGGCCGGATCGGCCAGCACCTTTATTTTGCCAACTCCTTTGATAGACCTGACTATATCTTCTTTTGCATTGATCACACTGTCCATATTATCGGGATTGACCCTTACCGTAAGTTCCTCCCGGTCTGCAGCCTTAGCGACAGCCCGTTTAACCATATCAGCAATTGTTTCCCGGCCGGTTTCCAGTTCACGGCCGATTATTTTCTCAGCCACAGCAATTGCCAGTTTGATTATCTCTTGTTCGGAACCGGCAACAATCCGCTCCCTTTCCTCAACGGCCGTATTGACCAGTTCTTCAGCATCCCTTATCTTGCGGCTGAATTCCTCTTCAGCTTTTCCGGCCCCTTCTGCATATCCGGTCTTCCAGCCCTTGTTAAAAGCTTCTTCCTCTTCCTGTTTTAGTCTTTCACGCCCTTCTTCCACTATCCTGCGGGCCTCTTCATTTGCACTCCTGATTATTTTTTCAGCTTCCACTCTTGCTGTTTCCAGGAGGTCTTTGACCATTTCCTCTGTTTCAGCCAATATCTGACCGGCTTGTTCCTTAAGGTCGGCAACTTCCTGTTCAGATACCTGGAGGGGCAAATCCAAAGCAGCCTTATGCTGCAGAAGTTCAACAATACCGGTATGTTCCACAATGCGCGGAGGCTGTAAGTTTACGGATAAAGACTTTATAACCCTCGAGTCAGACAATTACCTCATCTCCTCCACCCCTGGCAATGACTATTTCTCCTGCTTCTTCAAGTTTTCGAATTACATTAACGATTCTCTGCTGAGCATCTTCCACATCCCGCAGCCTGACAGGCCCCATGTATTCCATATCTTCCTTAAGCATATCCGCCGCCCTCTTGGACATGTTTTTCTGCACTTTGGCAGCAACCTCTTCATTGGTCCCTTTTAGGGCCAAACCAAGGTCCTTACTGTCAACTTCCCGGAGAACCTGCTGGATAGAACGGTCATCCAACTGGACAATATCTTCAAAAACAAACATCCGTTTCTTGATTTCTTCTGCCAGTTCCGGATCCTGTATCTCCATACTTTCCATAATGGTCTTTTCCGTGGTCCGGTCAACCTGGTTGAGAATATCCACAACCGACTGGACACCGCCGGCGCTGGTAAAATCCGCCGACACCACAGTGGACAGTTTTCTTTCCAGAAGCCTCTCAACCTCCCTGATTACTTCCGGGGAGGTCCTGTCCATTATAGCCACTCTTCTCGCCACTTCCGCCTGAAGGTCAGCAGGAAGGGCAGACAGGATTGCCGCTGCCTGGTCAGCAGCCAGGTAGGCAATGATCAGAGCAATGGTCTGCGGGTGTTCCGACTGGATAAAGTTCAGCAACTGGGAAGGGTCTGTCTTGCGAACAAAATCAAAGGGTTTAACCTGCAAAGTTGCCGTAAGCCTCTGGATAATGTCAACAGCCTTTTGGCTTCCCAGAGCCTTCTCCAGGATTTCCCTGGCATATTCTATGCCTCCGGATGATATGTAATCTTTGGCCACCAGCAGGTCGTGAAATTCGCCTACAATAGCTGCCCTGTCTTCATTATTAACCTTTCTGATATTGGCAATCTCTATGGTAAGTTCCTCTATCTCCTCATCTCTCAGGTGTTTGAACACCTGAGCTGAAACCTCAGGGCCCAGGGAAATTAACAGAACTGCAGCTTTTTGTTTTCCCGACAAGCCTTTGGCCATTAATTTCACCTCTATTCTTGAGCCAGCCACGACCTAATTAATTGAGCAACATCATCCGGTTGCTCCCTGGCAACCTTCTCAACCCTTTCCTTGATCTTCCTCTGTTCTTTTTCTTCAGGAGTAAATTCTTTTTCAGGTATCTGGATATCCTCATCGTCTTCAACCGTAAACGGCCTTGCCATGATTTCTCCGGTAAGGGGAATTTGCGTTTCCAGGCGGCGCCTTCTGACCACAACCCCAATAACCACACCTATTATCACAAAGGCCAGGATGGCAAGCCCCGCGTACATGTATATCTGCCGTTTCTCAGCCTGGGCAAGCTGACGGGTCATTTCTTCCTGGTATTCTGTATTAAAGGGGATACCGGCCAGGGATATCTGGTCCCCCCGCTCACCGTCAAAACCCACAGAACTTTTAACCAGGTTTTCTATTTCCGTCTGAAGTTTAGTATCTATTTCCTTGTCAACCACTACGGCCACAGAGAGCCTTTTGACACTTCCCTGGGCGACCTCTTTAATCTCCTCAATTGTGTCTATCTCATAATTCCTGACCTTATCAGTCCTGGAACTTTCACTGCTTCCTGTTTCCTCACCGGTTTCGTAACCCGGAATATTGCTGTCTGTACCGGGCACCCCGGCGGAACTGGTGGAAGTATTCTGGGCTGTCTCCTCAGAGACCTGTTCACTCCTGACCACCTTTTCACCGAAGTCTGTTATCTTCCTTTGTATCTTGTCAAAATCCAGTTCCATCTGAACCCGGACGACAACCTTCCCAAGTCCCAGGATCTTTTCCAGCATGCTCTGGACCGAGGTCTGCATATCTTTTTGATACTGCTTCTGAATTTCCACCTGGCTGACCGTCAGCCTGCCGGCATTCCCCTCGCTCCCAATATCTTCCGACAGGATATTACCGGCCATATCAACAATGGTGACATTTTCCGCGGTCAGTCCCTCGACACTGTTGGATACCAGTTTGACTATCCCTTTTACCTGTCCTTCTTCAAGTTTATGGTTAGTTTTGAGTTTAAGCATTATTGCGGCTGTGGCACTTTTCTGTTCATCTAAAAAAAGAGAAGGTTCGGGTAGGACAATGTGCACCCTGGCCTTATCTATCTCAGCCATACCTTCGACAGTGCGGGTAAGTTCACCCTGTAAAGCCCGAAGGTACCTGGCCCGGCGGTCAGTATCCGTTTCCCCGAACTTGGTATTATCAAAACTCTCGAATCCGACAACCCCGCCTGTAGGAATGTTTTCAACAGCCAACTCCAGACGGGTGGGAGTAATCTCCCTTGACGGGACCATGATAGTAACCCCACCATCGGCTCCGTTGTCGGAAACCTTATAGGGAATATTTTTTTCTTTTAGTTTCTCTACAACTTGTCCCGCCTGCTGTTGGTCAGCAAGAGTGAATAAGGCCCCATAGTCCGGCGTTGCCGCTCCTCTTGCCAGAAGAATCAGTACTAATAGCAAAAGGGCCGCCGAACCTCCGATAATAATCCTCTGCACATTGGTCATTTTCTGCCACAACCCGATTGTCTGTTCTTTCAATTGCAGCAAATACTCTTTCATTAAGCCAAGTCACCTCATTTTGACTCTAAGGCAAAAATCCGTTATACCTGCATTCTCATTATTTCCTGGTATGCTTCAACAACTTTATTCCGAATCTGTACTGTCATCTGGAAGGCCAGATTGGCTTTTTCGGCCGCTATCATAACCTGGTGCAAGTCCTCTGCCTCTCCCGTAACCAGCTGCACTTTTGCTTCTTGTGATTCATTTTGAAGAGCATTGACTTCGTTAATAGCGCCCTTTAATAAATCGGCAAATCCTGTTTTCTGTTCCTTGCCGGTCCCGGGTTGTTCTGTCAGCTTCTGTCCCGTCTGAAGTATTTCCAAAGGAGACATGGTTATTTCCATATACTCTCAACCTCCTGTCGCCCTAATCATGCTGGCATTAACGCCCTATATCCAGAGCCTTGGCGGCTATGTCCTTTGATGCCTTTATAGCGGTTGTGTTAGCCTCATAAGACCTGGTAGCTGAAATCATGTTCACCATTTCGGTAACGATATTTACATTGGGCATCATCACATAACCCTCGGGGTTCGCATCAGGGTGATGGGGGTCATATACCATTTTGAGCGAGCTGTTATCCTCGGCGATCCTGATAACCCTGACACCTTCACCGCTCTTTTCCCTGTTCAGGGAGCCTTGCAGAAACCGGGGAAAACCATTTTGAGACTCGCGTTCCTCAAACACAACCATTTTTCTCCGGTAAGGTCCTCCGTTTTGAGTCCTGGTGGTATTGACATTGGCAATATTTTCTGCAATCACATCCATCCTCAGTCTCTGGGCCGTAAGTCCTGATGCACTGATGTCAAAAGCCTTGAAAATACTCATAGGTTACCTCCCCCCCTCAATGATGGCAGTCTTAATCTTTTCAAATTCACCTTTAATTTCCTGGGAAAGGGCCTCAAACATGATGGTGTTTTTAGCCAGGGCAGCCATTTCCCTGTCAATATCCACATTATTCCCGTCATTTCTCATAGAAGTATCATGTTTAACGACCTGACTGGGATTAATATCCGGGAAACCGGTCCCGCCAATGGGAATATGTTTTTCATTGGTGATAAACCCCCTGATCCCGCCGTTTTTCCCTATAGCCTTTTTCAGTTCATCTTCAAAAACGACTTCCGACCTTTTGTATCCCGGTGTATCAATATTGGCAAGGTTGTTGGCAATTACGCGGTTTCTCATGGAAGCGGCATCCAGTCCTTTTTCCAGAATTGCCATTGTTCTGGTAAATAAGATGTTTTCAAGCAAAGGACCACCCCTCCTCTAAATACAAATTCAACAATATTTTTCATATTGTTTTCCAATGTTACAATATTTCGCCACAATTATTCAAAATCCTTTTTTTAATTGCCAATTTTCTTAGAAATTCCTTGTTTAATCGACAATTTTCGCGCATCAGAATTATGTTGGATTTATCTGACTTTTTCCAATTAGGTTGGTATTAAAAAAACCACAGATAAATCTGTGGTTTTAGTGTTTCAGTTTTTGAAGTTCGTCAAGGAGCCGTTCATTTAAAATGCGGATATACGTACCCTTCATCCCAAGGGACTTGGATTCGATAACACCGGCACTTTCAAACTTCCTGAGGGCATTGACAATAACGGAACGGGTGATGCCAACCCTGTCAGCAATTTTACTGGCCACCAGCAGACCTTCGTCACCTTCGAGTTCTTCGAATATATGTTCAATAGCCTCAAGTTCGGAGTAAGAGAGAGTTCCCAGGGCAATCTGGACTGCGGCTTTCTTCCTGGCTTCCTCCTCTACCCGCTCTGCCTTAATTCTCAATACCTCCATACCGACTACCGTGGCACCGTATTCGGCCAGCACCAGGTCCTCATTGGTGAATTCCTGGTTAAACTTAACCAGGACAAGGGTGCCTAACCTTTCCCCGCCGCCGACAATAGGAACTATCGTCATGACCTTGTCTTTAAAAACACATTCCTCGTCGATATAGAAGACGCAGTTGTTTGATTTCTGGTTAAAATTTGATCTTGTTTCCACTACCCGTAATAACGCGTCATTATAGTCTTCGGGAAAACGTTCGGATTTGTCGATAATATCTTTGATTACATCACAGGCACACTTGTCCACAAATGAGAAACCAAGGACTTTGCCCCGTCTGCCGACTATATAGGTATTTGCCCCGATATTTTCGGTCAGGACATCAGCCATCTCCTGAAAATCTACCGGATGGCCCGCTGCTTTCTGCAATAGTTTGTTTATGGCCCTGGTCTTGTCAAGTAAGTTCTCCATAACACTCCTCCTCAGCTCTAAGGCTACAAAATATAACGGCTCAGGTCCTGATTCTTGATAACATCACCAAGTTTGTTACATACATATTCGTCGTCTATTACTATTTTTTCGATATCCATATCTGGCGCGTCAAATGCAATGTCTTCAAGTAATTTCTCTAATATTGTATGTAGACGTCGAGCGCCGATATTTTCTGTCTGTTCATTAACAGTATAAGCTATTTTGGCGATTTCATCAAGAGAATTTTCAGTAAATTCCAGGCAAATTCCTTCAGTACTTAGTAGAGCCGTATATTGTTTAATCAGAGCGTTCTGAGGCTCAATAAGAATTTGTTTGAAATCCTGTTCTGTAAGGTTCTCCAGTTCTACCCGGATTGGAAAACGCCCCTGGAGTTCAGGGATGAGATCGGAAGGTTTGGCAATATGAAAAGCGCCGGCAGCAATAAACAAGATAAAATCAGTCTTTACCGGCCCATATTTGGTCATCACAGTTGAACCTTCGACGATCGGCAGTATGTCCCTCTGAACTCCTCCCCTGGAAACATCGGGTCCTGTCCCACCCTCCTGGCCGGCAATCTTGTCAATTTCATCAAGAAAAATTATTCCTGACTGTTCTGCCCTGTCAATAGCTATGGATATTACCTCATCCATGTCGATAAGTTTATGGGCCTCCTGCTGGATTAGAATCTTCCGTGCTTCCCGCACTGTAAGCTTACGGTGTTTCTTGCGTTTGGGAAATATTCCCCCCAGCATATCCTGGATGTTGATGCCCATTTCCTCCACGCCAGAACCCGAAAAGACTTCAACCATGGGAGTTGCGTTATCGTCTACCTCTATTTCGATATATTCTTCCTCAAGCTCACCCCTGTCCAACCGGTCTCTGAGACGGTTCCTCTCAAGCTGCATTCTCTTAACCTTTTGCACATGCTCCTCGTCCTCGGGCTGGTTTTGCTGGTTCCCCCCGAAAATCATTTCAAAGGGGTTTCTTATTCCACCCTCTTTATCAGGTATTGGTGCCAGGAGCTCAATTATGCGCTGACGGGCCAGTTCCCCAGCCTTTTCTTCAACAGCGGATATCTTTTCATTCTTGGCCATCCGGATGGCAGTTTCCACCAGGTCCCTGATTATTGACTCTACATCCCGGCCCACATAACCCACTTCGGTAAATTTTGTGGCCTCCACCTTGACGAACGGGGCGTTCACCAGTCTGGCCAGGCGCCTGGCGATTTCTGTTTTCCCCACACCGGTAGGGCCGATCATAATTATATTTTTGGGCACAACCTCATCCTTGAGTTCCAGCGGCAGGTTCTTCCGCCGGTACCGGTTACGCAGGGCAACGGCAACAGAACGTTTGGCTTTTGCCTGACCTACAATGTACTTATCAAGCTCTTCCACAATCTTTCTGGGGGTCAGGTCCTCCACAAAAATCCCTCCATAGCTATAATTCCTCAACTGTTATGTTGGAGTTGGTATAAACGCAAATTGATGCAGCTATCTCCAGCGCTTCCCTGGCGATTTCCCCGGCTTCCATATCAGAATGCTTTATCAGGGCCCTGGCGGCTGCCAGGGCATATGCGCCCCCGGAACCGATGGCTGTCACATAGTCATCAGGTTCAATCACTTCACCATTGCCGGAAATTATCAGCAGGTGATCCACATCGGCAACTATCAGCAGCGCTTCCAGCCTGCGCAGGAATTTATCCATCCGCCATTCCTTGGCCAGTTCCACAGCAGCCCTGGGGAGGTTTCCCCGAAATTCCTCAAGTTTCTTTTCAAATTTCTCAAACAGGGTAAAGGCATCGGCCACAGATCCCGCAAAACCTGCTATCACCCTGTTGTTGTGCAGCCGGCGTACTTTTTTGGCCTGATGCTTGAGGATCATGTTGCCGCCAAAGGTGACCTGCCCGTCCCCAGCGATAGCTGTCCTGTTGTTTTTCCGGACGGCCACTATGGTTGTTCCTTGAAACATAATAATTACCTCCTAAGCCCGCGGGTGGTTTTTTTCGTACACCGATAGGAGTTTTTCCCTTGATACATGGGTATATATCTGAGTTGTAGACATTTTAACATGGCCCAGCAGCTCCTGTACAGACCTCAGGTCTGCACCCCCGTCCAGCAGGTGGGTGGCAAAAGAATGCCTGAGAGTATGGGGACTGACTCTCTGCTGGATGCTCACCTGATCCACATATTTATCTATTATGTTGCGTATGCTGCGGGCAGAAATCCTTTCTCCAAATTTATTAAGAAAAACGGCTTTACAGGTTTTTTTCCCGCTCAGGGACGGCCTGCCTTCAGCCAGGTATTTCCCAACTGCTTTCAGGGCATAGGATCCCACCGGTACAATCCTCTCCTTTGCCCCTTTACCCATCACCCTGACATATCCCAGGGAAATATCAATATCCCCTGTATCCAGGCCAATAAGCTCACTTACCCGCAGGCCGCTGGAGTACAGGACTTCGAGTATGGCCCGGTCCCTTAAGCCCGCAGGGGTAGTCGTATCCGGTGCCTGCACCAGAGCCCATGCCCCGTCTTGGGTCAGGATGTGGGGCAGTCTTTTCTCAAGTTTGGGAGTAGATACCCGGGTCAGGGGATTGTCTTCCAGAATCTCTTCCCGGGTCAGATAACGGAAAAAGGCCCTCAGACTCGCCATCTTCCTGGCTATGGTGGATCTCCGAAGGCCTCTCCCCTGAAGAATTGCCAGGTGCCTGCGAACGGCCAGGCGGTCAACCTGTCCGGGGTCCAGCTTTTCCCCGGGCACGTTCAGTTCCCCTGCCATAAAATCTATAAAGTGCCATATGTCCCGCTGGTATCCTTCAATGGTCCTGGGGGAAGCATTTTTCTCCACCTTAAGATAAATTATGAAGTTATCCAGAAATGTATACATACACAAACTCCTCAAGGGCGCTCAGGGCCCTTTCTGCCAGCATCCTGTTTTTTAGCTTCTTGTCCTTTATCCGCTCTTCGGAAGGTGGCAGCAGGCCGAAATTTATGTTCATTGGCTGGAAATTGCCGGGGTCGGCGGTGGTTATATACCTGCACAGGGCTCCGTGGGCCGTTTCCCCGGGAAACACAACGGTTTCCTTCCCGGCTGCCATCCTGGCCGCATTGATTCCCGCCACCAGGCCCGTGGCGGCCGATTCCACGTATCCTTCCACACCGGTGAGCTGGCCGGCGAAAAATATGTTTTTATTACCCTTGAACTGCAGGGTTGGATTTATTATCTGCGGAGAATTTATAAAGGTGTTCCTGTGCATAACTCCGAAACGCACAAACTCGGCTTTTTCCAGGCCGGGAATCATCCGGAAAACCCTCTTCTGTTCCCCCCATTCCAGGTGGGTCTGAAAACCGACCATATTGTACAGGGAACCGTTAATATTATCCTGTCTGAGCTGGGCAACGGCATACGGCCTCTGCCCTGAACCAGGGACAGTAAGCCCCACTGGCTTCAGGGGACCGAAAAGCAGGGTTTTATAGCCCCGGGAAGCCATCTCCTCAACAGGCATACATCCTTCAAAAAATATCTCCTTTTCAAATTCCTTCAGAGGGACCCTCCGGGCATTGACCAGTTCATGGTAAAAAGCGTCATATTCCTCTTTAGTCATGGGGCAGTTGAGATAAGCAGCCTCACCCCTGTCATACCGGGATGCCCGGAACACTTTGTTGTGGTCTATGGATTCATAGGTAACAATAGGAGCCGCAGCATCATAAAAGTAAAGGTATTCACATCCTGTCAGTTTGCCGATAGATTCCGACATTGCTTCAGATGTCAAAGGCCCTGTGGCAATTACCACAGGGTTTTGACCGTCAATTTCCGTGACTTCTTCTCTGATTACTTCTATGTTTGGGTGTCCTGACACCAGCTCCGTAACTGAACGGGCAAATTCTGTCCGGTCAACTGCCAGGGCCCCGCCCGCCGGTACTGATGTCTTATCGGCACACTTCATTATCACCGAATTCAGCCGGCGCATTTCTTCTTTTAACAGCCCTGCGGCATTTTCGGGCGAACCCGCGCGAAGTGAATTACTGCACACCAGTTCTGCGAACAGGTCTGTATGGTGGGCCGGCGGCTTTTTCGCCGGCCTCATTTCGAATAATGTGACTTTCGTTCCTCTCTTCCCAATCTGCCAGGCAGCTTCTGAACCTGCCAGGCCGGCTCCAATAACAGTAATCCTTTTCATCGCAGGCAATAAACCCTTTCCGTCAGCTATTCCGCTATTTCCTTATATTTACACAGGGACTTTGAACACTTTAACATGGTCCCCCTGCTTCCCGCAGATTTCTGTAAAAGGATACTCTTACAGTCGGGACACCGTTTATTGGTTGGCATATCCCAGGTTACGAAATTACAGTCGGGATAATTACTGCATCCATAAAACTTTCTGCCCTTCTTGCTCCGTTTAAGGACGACCTCACCGCCGCAGTCAGGGCATGAGACTCCTATCCCTTCCAGGAGCGGCTTGGTA
The DNA here is from genome assembly GCA_002840275.1 of Firmicutes bacterium HGW-Firmicutes-14. GTDB lineage: Bacteria > Bacillota > Thermincolia > Thermincolales > UBA2595 > W-Firmicutes-14. The sequence goes on along the minus strand of PHAB01000015.1, from coordinate 34,671 downwards.
TACCTGCAGTCAGGGAAACCAGGACAGGCCAGAAACCTTCCATACCTTCCCATCTTGACCACCAGGTTGCGCCCGCATAATTCACAGACCTCGTCACTGACCTCATCTTCTATCTCAATAACATCTATGTTCTTTTCGGCTTCCTTCAGGGTCTCTTTAAAGGGGGAGTAAAAATCCCGGATTACTTCGACCCAGTTTTCATCCCCTTCCTCCACCCGGTCAAGTTTGTCTTCCATGGCCGCAGTAAACTGGATATCTATTATATCCCGGAAATTCTCCTTCAGGATTTCTACCACCACAAAGCCCAGTTCAGTGGGATGAAACTGCTTTTCCTCCCTGACAACATAACCCCTTTTCTGAATGGTCTCCACGGTGGGGGCATAGGTGCTCGGCCGGCCGATACCGTTTTCCTCCAGGGCTTTGACCAGGGTTGCATCAGTGTACCTGGGCGGCGGCTGGGTAAAGTGCTGCTTGGGTGTAAGTTTCTTTAACTCCAGCACCGTCCCCGCCGGTAAATCGGGCAGGCTGCGCTCCTCTTCATTGTCACCGTTGTCCCGGCCCTCGGTATATATCTTCATAAATCCCGTGAACTTGACAACATAACCTGATGCCCTGAAGAGATATTCACCTGCCGTGATATCCACAGTGGTAGTGTCAATTAAGGCAGGATTCATCTGGCTGGCCAGGTACCTCTCCCAGATTAGCTTATAAAGCTTATATTGGTCCCTGGTCAGAAATTGTTTGATTTTATCCGGTTCCCGCAATACTCCTGTCGGTCTGATGGCTTCATGGGCATTTTGAGTACGCCCCTTGGTCTGGTACTGCGGCAGCGCGGAGGGCTTATACTCGGCTCCGTAATTTGCCAGGATATATTCCGCTGCTTCTTTACCGGCTGTTTCTGCAATTCTCGTTGAATCCGTCCTGATATATGTAACCAGACCCACGGTCCCCTCAGGACCTATATCCAGACCCTCATAAAGCTGCTGGGCAACCTGCATGGTTTTCCTGGCCGGAAAATTAATCTTACGATACGCCTCCTGCTGCATCGTACTTGTGGTGAACGGTGGCGCCGGAAACCGCTTCTTTTCCTTTTTCCTGACATCGGCAACAGAATAGGCAACACCCTCGAGGTCTCCAAGGATCCTGTCCATCTCTTCCCTGGTACCGATCTTTATTTTCCCGTTCCGGTATTTGGCCAGTTTGGCTTCTACGTCTGCCCTGTTCCCCTGTTTCCTGAACAGGCCGGTCAGAGACCAGTATTCCTCCGGAACAAAGGCATTTATCTCCTCCTCCCGGTCACAGATCAGCCTCACGGCGACCGATTGTACGCGTCCAGCACTCAAACCCTTCTTGACCTTGCGCCAGAGCAGAGGGCTTAGGTTGTACCCCACCAGGCGGTCAAGTATTCTGCGGGCCTGTTGGGCATTCACCCTGGACCAGTCTATATCCCTGGGGGATTTCATGGCCTTCTGCACGGAATCCTTGGTGATTTCATTGAATTCCACACGGCATTTTTCTCCCTGGTCGATTTTCAGAAGCTCCTGCAGGTGCCATGCTATTGCCTCACCTTCCCGGTCAGGGTCAGTCGCCAGGAGTATTCTTTCTGATTTTTTTGCCGCGTCCCGCAATTCCTTAAGGGTTTCCCCTTTTCCCCTGATGGTAATATACTTGGGAACAAAATCATGTTCCACATCAACCCCAAACTGGCTTCTGGGCAAATCCCTGACATGGCCCATGGAGGCCTTTACAGTATACCTCCTGCCCAGGAATTTGCCGATTGTCTTCGCCTTTGCCGGTGACTCTACTATCACCAGATACTTTGACAAAATTATCACCTCTGTAACAGTCTGTGCCGCCACTATTGAATATCAATGGCTTTTGCATTCTCTGTTTAAGTTATACGGGACAAAAGGGGTTTAGAACCATCCCCCTTTGTTATTGGCTGCGGACATAACGATGTCCGGGAAGCTGTCTTATTAGCCCCCTTATTTCCATAAGTGACAGCAGTGAGAGGATTTCAGAGGGTTCCATTCCACTCTTCCCGATAATTAGTTCACTGCTTATCGGACTATCTGAGATAATATTATATACCTTTTTTTCCTGCGGGGTCAAATTAATAATGTTTCCTTCTCCTTCGTTGCCGGAACTGTCCCGCTGTTCCGGTGAGTATCCCAGTTCTTCCAGGATGTCGGCTGCCTCTTCAACCAGCCGGGCTCCCTGCTTGATCAGCCGGTGTGCTCCCCTGTTCAGAGGATTTGTTACCTGCCCCGGTACAGCAAATACCTCTCTGCCCTGTTCCAGGGCAAAATCCACGGTAATAAGTGAACCGCTTTTATCTCCGGCTTCAATCACCAGGACACCCCGGCACAGTCCACTGATAACCCTGTTCCTCTGGGGGAAGTTCCCCGCCGCAGGGGAAGTCCCCGGCGGGAATTCACTGATTACCGCACCCTTTTCGATTATTTGGGCCATAAGCTTTCTGTTTTCCCTTGGATAGACCACGTCAACCCCACAGCCCAGGACAGCAACCGTATTTCCCGATTCCTTCAGTGCCCCCATATGGGCAGCAGTATCAATCCCCCTGGCCATCCCTGACACAATGCACAATCCGGTAAGGGACAGTTCACCCGCAATCTTCGCTGCCACCTTCTGGCCATAATATGACGCCCTTCTGGCTCCCACAACGGCAAACATGGGATGGTGCAGGACTTCGGGCTTTCCCTTAATATATATCACCCTGGGAGGATCATATATGTGCCTGAGGCATGGCGGATAAGCAGGTTCTTCCAGGGAAATGACCCTGACCCCTTTTTCGCGGAGTTTGTTAATTTCCTCCCCAGGGTCTACCCTGTTACGCAGGGCCAGAAGATTATCTATTACTTTGCGTGGCATCCCGGGAACGGAATACAGGTCTTTTTCACTTCCGTGCCAGGCGTTCTCCGGATTCCCGAAAACACCTGTCAGCGCTTCCAGCCTTCGCGGTCCCAGACCGCCTACCATACTTAAAAGGACATAAAAATCTTTTTGTTCCAAACCGGGCACCCCCAACTGTCTTTAGAGTGTTTCGGGGTGCATTTTATTTTTCCTGCAAAAAAAGGAAAAAATTTGTACTGCGGAATACTGCATTTAAGTTCTGGCGGTAACCTCAACCAGACCCCTGATACTCTGCCCGGGCTGAAGCAAATCCCTGTACAGGTCACCGGTCTCCATGAGCCTTTCCCTGATATTATTAATAGTAAAATTCTCCGGTCTCACTTTTCCCTCTTTTACCTCATCCCATGTCAAGGGGGTTGAGACAGGCGCTCCCGGGACAGGACGGAGGCTGTAATGAAAGGTCATTGTCTTTCCTCTTGTATTCTGCAAGTAATCCAGGTAAACCTTTCCGTTCCGGTCAGCCACCAGTCTTTCCATTGTTGTCTTCCCGGGCGCCACTGAATTAATCTGCCGGCAGATAAATTCCACCCCGTCCCGCACTTCCCGGTAAGTAAATTCCGGCTTTATAGGGACAAAAATATGGAGACCCGTTGCCCCGGAGGTCTTGGGATAACCCTTTAGCCCGAACTGATCCAGGGCCTCCTTTACCAGGAGGCCAACCTGAAGAGTATCGGCAAACCCCGCAGGTGGGAACGGGTCAAGGTCAAAAACCGCTATGTCAGGATAATCAATCCGCGGAATCCTGGCCAGCCAGATGTGCATCTCAATACAGGCCTGATTGGCCAGCCAGAGCAGGCTGGGCATATCATTACAGACAATATAGTTTATTGTCTTGCCCACATCCGGAGAATCCACTGGAAATACTTTCAGCCAATCCGGGGCATATTCAGGACAATCCTTTTGGTAAAACATCTCCCCCTCTATTCCGTCCGGGTACCTGCTCATCACAAACAACCTGTCCTTAAGGTATGGTAATATAACTTCCGCCATATCAGCATAATACTTGATCAGCCCGGCCTTGGTAATACCGTCACCCGGCCACATGGTTTTTTTCAGGTTTGTAAGTTTAAGTCTCTTACCCTCTATAACAATCTCTGTGACATCCCTGCTCAATGTATTACCCCCCTGAGTTCCTTAAATTTATTCCAGGATGCATTCTTCCGGCCTGATGTCAATAACAGCCTGGATACTCGGCTGTCTCATGGTATGGCTGCCGGTCCATTCGGCGAACTTAACTTTTACCGTCAGCCTGGGTTCGACCCAGACTGCATTTCTCACTCTTTCCGGCTTATTTACAAATGGCCTCTGTTTTATAGTCATAGGCCTGACGAGTCCGGTCAAAGCCCTCCATTCTTCCTGTTTAAGCTTCCCGGTACCGGCATGCCCTATATACCAAAGACGACCCTCCCGGTCATATTGCCCCAGCAGCAGTGCACTGATTATATTGCCCCGGAAAGTTACACCCCCGATAACAGCCGTCAAATCCCTGTAATTCTTGATTTTCTGCCACCGGCGGTCCTTCCCGCCGACAGCATACCCCGAGGTTATGTCCTTACAGACGATTCCTTCCATACCCTGGGCTTTTATGACATCAAAAAGACCTTCCATATCATCAAAGTTTTCCACCGGCTGGATTCCTTCCATGGGAGTAATTATGCCGGCGATAATCTGTTGTCTCCTGAAAAGGGGTTCCCTAAACATCCATTCCCCGTCGCAGTATAAAACATCAAAGACCATGTAAACCACAGGATTATCCTTCCGGGCCCGCCCGACCTTATCCGGCTGTCGTATTCCATCCCGCTTCATTACACTGTGAAAAGAAGGCTTGCCGCCGGACAGGGCAATTACCTCACCGTCCAGGATGACCGAAGATGCAGAACAATAGAGGCTGATATCTGTTAATTCAGGATACTGCATTGTCCGTTCATTCATTTTGCGGTTGTAAAGGCTGACTTCATGTCCGTCAAAATAGGTCAGCACACGCACACCGTCCCACTTGACCTGGGCAGTCCATTGTTCGCCCCCGGGGATTGAATCGGCACTAACCGGTTCAAAAGGTATAACAGGTTTAAGATGCACCTTTTGCAGCACCTTTTGCAACCCTCTTCTTACGTTTTCCGCCGGCTTTGTCTTTCTCCTTTTTGGCCAGTTCAATGCTAGCCTTGAGCGCATCCATCAAGTCAACCACTTTTCCTGTCTCAACCCTTGGCACAACTTCAACCTCTTCGCCGGTTATCTTGGACTGGATCAGGTCACCCAGCGCCTTCCTGTACCGGTTCTCATATTTTTCGGGATTAAAGGGTTCGGTAAGGCTTTCAATCAGGTTTGATGCCATTTTAGCCTCACTGTCGTGAACCTGCACCTGATAGTTTATTTCAGGCATCAGGTGGGTCCCCCTTATCTCATCGGGATAGAACATTGTTTCCATCAGGATCACATCTTGGTAAACCCGGATAGCTGCCAGGGACTCCTTTGACCTTATGACCACTTTAGCCACTGCCACTTTGTTTGAATCCTGCATAGCCAGTTTAAGCAGTTCATATGCCTTCTGACCCCCGTCACCGGGGGCCAGGTAATATGATTTATCAAAATAAACCGGGTCGATTTCCTCAAGTTTAACGAAATTCATTATTTCCACTGTTTTGGTGGTTTCCAGCGGGATGCTCTCAAAATCCTCATCGCGAAGAATCACATATTTCCCCTTTTCATATTCATAACCTCTTACTATTTCCTCCATGGGTACCTCTGTTTCACATGCCGGACAGATCCGCTCATACCTGACAGGTGTTCTGCATTTTTCATGCAGATAATTAAATTTGATATCCTTGCGTTCAGTGGCAGAATAAAGCTTAACAGGCACATGGACAAGTCCGAAGCTGATAGCACCCTTCCACAGGTTCCTCATGATTTGCACCCCATTTAATTATTTATCTCATACCATGTTTTTTTTTATTATTATCACCCATATAAAAAACATATACCCACAAACTAAGTGTTACCGGAGAAAATTGCAGGATTAAACGATTTACAGCAACATAAAAGGACCCGTTAGGGTCCTTAAAGCCGGTTTTATAGTTCTTTAACCATTGTTATAGTAATTTTGCCCCACTGGGCAGAATTTATCCACAGGCAGTTCTAACCGGAACCCGGTCTGCCCTAAAAGGCAGTTGTATAACACATGTTGTTCCGATTCCCTGGGATGAAACCACCTGCAGCATGCCATTGTGGTTCTGAACAATCCGATATGATACCGTAAGTCCAAGGCCGGCGGCATTTTCCTTGGTAGTAAAAAAGGGGTCTGCTACCCGGCCGATACAATCCGGTGGAATTCCGGTGCCGGTGTCCTTCAAAATAACCGTGATATTACCCCTGTCATAGTCTGATACGGTTTTAATCAGGAGACTGCCCCCGCCCGGCATGGCCTGAATGGCATTGCTGCACAAATTGGAAAACATTCGCTTTATCTGCAGAGGATCTACAAAGACTGTTGGTAATTGTTCAGAGAAATCTGTTTTAACAATCACACCGTTTACAGCTGCTTCCTTGGCCAGAGAAACCAGTATTTCATCGATAAGTTCGTGCAGGTTGGCAGCCCTGTATACCGGAAAAGTGGGGACTGCCATTAAAAGAAATTGATCTATTATCTTTTCGATACGGGTGACCTCATTATTAATTATTTGAGCATATTTCCATGATTGGTCGTCTTCCCGTAATTTGTTTTGGAGTAGATAGGTGAAGCCCTTAATACTGGTCAGGGGGTTTCGGATTTCATGGGCAGCGCCGGCTGCCACTTCACCTACAGCTGTGAGCTTATCAAACATTAAACTATGGGTAATAGTGCGTTTGTCATCTTCATGAAGCTGCCGGATTTTGTGGACAAATTCATTAAGTTCTTCAGCCAGGCATGCAATGTCATCCGAACCACTGATGAGAATTGTATCAGGGCTGTGGGAATATATTCCTTTCAGGCTCTCCCTTATCTTCTGAACCCGCCTGGCAGTTGATTTTTTCCATTCAACCAGCATGAAAGCCAGGAAAACCGTAGTAAAACCAAGGCTTCCAGTAATGACCGCAGATATCCGGCTTAGATTTATATGCCCAACCATACCGGATGCAAACCCCGGGTTATTACCGTCAAGCCATGGGGACCCAGCTGAAATGCTATGAAAAACGAATTCTGAACCTATAACCGTTAAGCCCAACACTGCCCCCCACTTTACCAGAAAGACATTTTTTATTATACTTCGCATTAGAATCAAAACCCACCCATATTTTCTGAATTTTCCGACTTCATTTGCGACTTTTTGTGTTTTCGTTGCAGACCTTGGAAATTCCTTTATTTTCGGGTTAAAATGATTGTAGATATATGGGAAGTTTTTCCGATTTTTGTTCTTTTTTAAAGTTTAAAGCCAAACGTTTTCCTTTCGCATCCCGCAAAACGCAAATCATGGGACCCGCAAAGGAATCATTTGGCTTTAACTTTCTTTACTTCGCAAATACATGGTTGCCTATAACTTTGGTAACCGGTAAAGTCTTTATCCACCGGTCGGAACTGGTCTCAGGGTTGTAGAAAAACAGGGCCCCGCCGGTTGGGTCTTCTCCTTTTATTGCACATTCTGCCGCATAATACGCGGCCTGGCCGGGTTCCAGATTAATCTGACCGTCCCGGACAGGTGTGAACTGGTATACCCCTTTGGTTTTTTGGAATACAACATCACTGATTGTACCCGGAAATCCTTCATGGACGAGGCGGTTCATTATTACCGCTCCTACTGCGACCTGTCCCTGCAAAGGTTCACCTCTGGCCTCAGCGTGAATCAGTTTTGCCAGCAGGCGGATATCATCTCTGTTGAAGGAAAACCTGCCGCTGAAGACAGGTTTGACCTTGTTGTCCCCGCCGGCACAGGGGATACTCTCAGGTATTATGAGCTTCATTCCCGGTACTATCAGGTCTCCTGACAAACCGCTTGAAGCCTTTACCTCAGTTAACCTGATACCGTACTTCCGTGAAATTCCGTAAAGGGTTTCACCGGATTTAACAGTATGAACAGTTAAACCCCCGGAGGGGATTTTCAGTTTCATTCCGGGTATTATTGTTGTCGAAGCCAGCCCGTTACTGCTCATTACAGATCGGTAATTTATACCGTAGCTGCTGCCAATTCCGTACAGGGTATCACCCGGTTTAACGGTATAGTATACTATATCGCCGGCCCATGCGGCAACACAGCTGTTTAAGAGCGCGGCAACCATGATTAAGCTTATCACTGTAATTCTTCTCAATATATCGACCTCCTTCCCGGATTATACCCAGCATTATTATGAACAATACTGGCAATTTTTAAACATTTTTCCGGAATCAGGCACTCCTACAAGTGAATAGGCTCACCTGCTTTAATTTTATCTATGATAAATAAGCAACTGATATGTTCCTCCACGATGGCAACGATTCAGCTTGTTACCCAAAATGGCGGCTCTATGCACTGAAGTGCATAGAGCCGCCATTTTGGACAAGCGGACATCAGACTCATCGTTCCGGAACATATCAGTTGCTTAATTAATTAGAGCAAAAAATAAAAGAGGGCCCCATTCACTTATGGGGCACCTCCGCGGAACAGTGTTTATTATGATAAGTCTTTGAGGGCCTTGACCATATTCAGGGCCTCTTTTAAGGCATTATTGGCATCCTTGGCAAAGCCGTCGGCACCCCACTTACCGGCCAGGTCCTCAGATACCGGCGCCCCGCCGATCATGATTTTACACTTGGGGTTCTTTTCCTTTACCTTCTTGATGACTTCCGGCATGCCAACCATCGTTGTGGTCATCATGGCAGACAGGCAGAGAAGGTCAGAATCCGTTTTAAGCTGCTCCTCAACGAATTTTTCCAGGGGAACATCACGGCCAAGGTCATGTACTTCAAATCCGGCCACATCAAACATCATCTTAACAATGTTTTTACCGATATCATGAACATCACCCTGGACAACCCCCATCACAACCGTACCTTTGATGCCCATATCCTTTTGCTCAATATGGGGCTTAAGAATTTCCAGTCCTGCATATAATGCATCAGCACACATTAGGATTTCCGGTACGAAGTATTCCTGTTCTTCATAGAGTCTTCCTACCTCATTCATCCCCTCAACAAGGCCTTCAAATACTGCTGTATAAGCATCAATACCCTCATCAATGACAGCCTGGGCAGCCTCCCTTACAGTATCCTCATCATAATCAATTACACCCTGTTTCAGGCTTTCAAACAGCTCTTTCTCTCTCTCTGTATTTGCCATATTATCCAATCTCCTTCCTTTTCTATGTTCTAAATCAACCGCTGAGACGCTCTTCCAGGGCGGCCCGATCAAAGTCCTTGCCTATAAATATAATTTTGCTTCCCTGGCATTCCGGAAACTCTTCGAAATCGAAATTACCCTGCACATAATCCAGTTTTTCAAACTTGCCTCCGGTGGTTCTGTAGATTCCTTTTGCCCGGTAAATGGTCCCATATTTGCCTTCCTTGATTTCCTGCAAAACCTCCCTCATAAGGTCAGGTTCATATTCCCGGTCTGTGGTCAGGGCCAGGGAATCAAAATCGTGATCAAAGTGCAAGTGGAGATAATCACTTCCGTGGTCCCTAAGCAGTTCGGGCAGATCAGTTTCACAGTTTACTGTATTGATCAGGATGGCATGATTGTTATACTTGCGCAGTTCTTCCTCAATTGCCCTTATGGTGTTCTCTTTTACCAGGTCAGCCTTGTTGATAAGGATAATGTCAGAATTGGCCAGCTGATCTGTATAAAAGTCCCCGAACAACCCGGAATGTACATTAGCCAGGAAACTATCGGCATCGATAATACCGATAATACCTTCGAACTCCAGTTCAAATTCTTCCTTGATGGGTTCCAGCGCCTCCAGGATACCTGAGGGCACAGCCAGCCCGGAGGGTTCTATAACCAGCCGGCTGGGATTATATTTAGTTTTTATTTCTTTGACAGCTGACACCAGGTCATTGGCCAGGGTACAGCAGATACATCCGCTGGGCAGTTCTACCATATCGACAATATCTCCCCTGCTGACCAGTTCAGCATCAATACCGATATCCCCGAATTCATTAATGATTACAGCCATATCACTACCGGCAGTTTTTAGGACATTTTTTACACAAGTTGTCTTACCGGCTCCTAAAAAGCCGCTTATAATTTTGATTTTCATAGTATCACCCCCACAGGCAGCGTCTTTATCCGATTGAATGCTGTGTTTGCGCAGGAATACCGACCATATCTGTTATCGATACAATTTCTAATATGTGCCATAAGCCTTGGCAGCCTTTATAATTGCCATGGCATTTATCAGGGAACCGTTCGGTGGGAATTCACAGCCGGTGGAGAGGATAAAGCCGCCATCACAGTCTTTAAAGGTTTCGATGAATTTCCGGGCTTCTTCCATGACCTGTTCCTCAGTCCAGAACATACCCACCTTGGCAGGTTCAAGAGCTCCAATGGACACAATTTTCTTGCCCCACTTGGCGGCATGCTCTTCCCAGGTCTTGCAGTCTGCCGCCGGATATGCGTGGGATATGGCGATGGGATCAGTATACTGCTGCTGGACATCAAAATAAATTCCACCGCCACAGTTATGGAGAACTACAGCCCCGCCGGCCTTCTTCACAGCATCGGCAATCCTCTTGGCATAGGGAGCCTCAATGGCTTCCCACATCTTAGGGCTCATAATAGTTGCAGAAGCATACAGGGTATCAAGGACAATAGCCTGGGCACCGGCTTCTACCTGGGCTACGGCATATTCCTCAAGCACCGGAGTCATTATTTCACACGCCTCGATGATGGCATCTCTGTTCTTGATACAGTCAATAAACATTCTTTCATGTCCCCGCATCGCTCCGATTACTCCCAGCGGGCAGTATACAAATCCACAGACACCGTATTCTTTTGCTTTAGCTTTGGCGACCCTGGCAGTGGCCTCGATTACGACCTTCATCCTTCCGGTTTCCCGTGGGTTAATCCGGGGAATTTTCCGGTAATCATCCACCGTCTTGATCATCGGTTCATTAGGATCGGCATATGCGGTACTTTCGATAGGGTAAATAACTTTTTGGCCGAATGACCCTGCTTCAACTGACAGGTCAACCAGCATTACGAAAATATCGAATTCATTGTTCATAATCTGATGGGTCTGGAGCAGGGAATCACCTATCAGTTCGGCATCCTGGGACCACTTATCATATGTGACCCCGAGAACCCTTCTGGATGCTCCACAAACCAGGGAAGCTACCGGAACACGGTCCGGCTTTTTATAAGTTAACGCTGCCAAGGCCCTCTCCAGGCCTGTCATCTCACTCTTAAACTCCTTTACTGCCATCAAAATCCCTCCTGAATTTTTAGTGTTTTACCCCTTCGGTTCAATCAAGCAACAGTAACCCACTGTAGACAACTTCCGGTGACAACCCGAGTTTAAAATCCATTCCGGCATTATTGGCGGTTTTAAAAATATCCACACCCATAGATTCTATGCTCGGCCTGGCCTGGTAGGGATGCCGGCACGGCTCTCCTGAATTTATACCGACACATTCCGGGCACAGTTTACAGGATGAGGCAATAAAACCTGCCGCCAGATAGCTGCCTTCGCTTAACGCCCTCCCTTCTGTTTTATTAATGATACTGTGCAACATTTTCTCTGCTTCGACCAATTGCTTATCTTCAAATCCGTCGCTCTTCACCTGAACAATTAGAGCGGCGGAATATTGAGAACAAAGGGACCTGAACTCTTCCACCGGCATGCTGTTTGGCGGACACATCAGATGCCTGTTGAAGTCCGGGCAGACCGGCACCTGACACTTGAGTCTCACCCGGTTATCAATCACAAGCTGCCCGGTATCTATAACCTTTGCCCTGTACGCGCCCTGTTCCCGGGCAAATTCTTCAAGAAAACTGAATCTTCCGGAGTCTGTCAATTCCCTCACCCTTTCTAAAATTCTTTATTTATGTTGTCAGATTTTTATAGGTTTCGGTAAGTTTGGTGGGAAGTGCATTGATGTCATCTATGATAATGTAACTGACATTGCCGAAAATAAATTCCAGGTATTCGTTTCCCTTGGCATCGACAGTAATGCAGAAGGGATTAATCCCTTTCATTTTGGCTTCCCTGAGGCTCATCCTGGTATCTGTTTCGGTATACCATTCCTCATAATCATCTGTCAGCCCGCTGTGGTAATCGAAGTCAAAGGGCCGTCCGTCACTCAGCAGAATCAGAATCTTGACGGCAGCAGGCACCCTCTGCATTTTGAAAACAGCATGCCTGACAGCTGAAGCCAGTCTGGTCATACCATAGCTTTGCAGGCCGCCAAACCTCTGTTTGACCTCTTCCGTATATTCCTCCTCAAAGTCTTTGGCCACATAAAAATTTATCTTATCTCTTCCGTCACTGTTGAATCCATAAATAGCATATTTGTCTCCTAGAACTTCAAGGGCTTCGGCCATTACAATTACCGATTCCATCTCCACATCCAAAAGGGTCTTTCCGGTTTCCGGGACAGATTCATCGGTAGAGTAGCTGAGATCCAGGAGAAAACCGACGGCCACATCCCGTTCCCTTTTATCCCTCCTGACATAGAAACCCCCGTCAGGTGAAACCCCGGCTTTTATTTCCACCATGGCCTCGACTATGGCATCAATATCGATATCTTCCCCGTCATCCTGCCGGCTGTAACGTCGAAACCTGTCAGGCCGGAGCATGCCAAAATATTTTTTGACAGTGGTAATCATACCGTAGTTTTCTTCCAGAGTCCTGTCCACAAATATGCCGGTACTTGGTTTGAGCTGAATTTCCCTGACCCGGCACCAGTCCTTTTTATAATCATTGAGGGTGCGGTCCCACTCATCATAAAAGGCAATCATACGGTAAGGGTTTTCCTCATCCTCGTAAAACCGGTTCAACAGTTTCTTTAAAAACAGGTAAAATTCATCCTTAAGGTCGGTCTCCTGTCCTTCAACCGGATAAGACCCGTCTTCGAATTTAAGTTCCTCTTCCCGGTCACCGGCGCCGTTTTGAGGCTTCTCCAAATGGCAGGAATCATCTATCTCTTCATCCAGTTCCATGGATGTATACAACAGGTCAAACCTTAAACAGCCCCTGTATGCCATGTTCCCTGTCTTACCTAGTCCCTCGCCCGAAGCATCGCCGGTTTTAGTCATCCGGTAAAGCCTGCGGGCCAGCTCTAAAGATTCTTCCGCTGAGGCGCCGCCCTTCAGGACCTTCTGCCAGAACTCATTAATTGCAGTCCTGGCTTCTCCGGTTATCCCTTTATCAGAGGTATGTTCTTCCGGCGGTTTAACCGGCAGTTCCTTTCCCTTTCCGAGCCACAGGTACCACTTGAGGGTCAACAGCACCTCATCCGGAATCCCGGGGGTATCAAAGCCGGCCGTTTCTTTCTGCAGCAGCAATTTGATATCCTGGCCCAAACCAGGGAAACTCTCCATGGCCAAATAATCCACCCTGATATCCTCAACAAATTCAAAAAGCAATCCCAGGTACCGGTTTGATGCCAGTTCCCTGATTTTTTCCCGGTCAAGAGACATGGTCCCAAAACGGTGATGGGCCAGTTGGTGCATGAGCATCACCCGGTAGAACCTAAGATTTTCCCGGTCATTCTCAAAAATCCGGACCATATCCGGCAGGTACACCCTCCGGGTATCGAGGCTCCCAAATAACCTGTGATTATTGTGAATCCTTTCTGGCAATACCGATGTATTCCTAATCGGCGTAGTAGTTCCGCTTAATCCTTCAGAGTATATTACAAGGATCTTTTTTACATTTTCCAGGTGCAGGCCGCTTCTTAGACGTGAAATCATATCCCGGCTCTCCTGGGACTTAAGCATAAAATACGCCAGCCTTTTACCACTGTGAATGTTGTCCAGGCCATAACTGACCCAATCCCCTAATTCATCAGCATCCAGCTGCTGTAAAAGTTCGGGGGTTATCCTGATAAACTCCAGCGCTCCTTCAGAGGAATACCTTCCAATAACATTTTCTATCAGGGAAACCCATTTTTCCAGGTCCCGCCAATCCATATTCTTTAATGCAAGAGGGGTCATTTCAAAAAATTCTATCGCAGCCCTTTGATCCGACATGGTCAGCCTGTTGCCCATCTGTGACCATTCCGTGACCCTGTCCCCGAACCCGGCTCTGACTGTCTTTGCAGCGATCCCCGGTGCTGCCGTGAAAAAAGCCCCGGTTACTCCCCTCCCGCCATTTGTAATAAGATACGATGCGTCCACAAGCTTAGCCAGGTTTTCATACCCCGCTGCCTGCAGAAATCCCGGGAGGGCTTTGAAGAATGCTGCGGCATCGTCAGGTTTATCACCGGCAATGCGCAGACCTGTTGCCAGAACCTGTTCCTTATCAAGACTGTTTTGGAGTCGGCTTATCTCCGGCCATGATTTCAAACATGCCACCGCGGCAGTCCATGACCGTTCCATGAGGTTTAAAACCCCGGAAATCAACATTTCCTGTTCCTGCTTGTCAAGCTTTCCCAGAATGCTGCCGCTGTTCTTCAGGTACCAGTTGGTTTCATGATTACTGAACCTGACTAAGATTCTCCCGATCTGAAGCCATTTCAGGAAGGTTTCCCGGCCTAATTTTCCCATTACTTCCGGGCTTTCCTTTATATAATATAATCCGCATTCCCAGCTTCCGCGGCAGATACCGGCCCCCTCCTCAAGCCAGGCATCCAGTTCATTTTCGTCAAGGACCTCGGCCAGATTTGGGACAGTACGCCAGAACCATGAACCGTTAACCGCGCTCAGCTTATGAAACCTGAGGCCGGTGTCAATTACCCGGTTTGCCTGGTCCTCGGAAAGGCTGTTGAGAAAAACGACAACCTTTTCCCGTTCTTCTTCACTAAGTGCTTTGAGGTATCTTTCTGTGAAACTGTTATATCCGACAACCTCCATTACAGCACCACCTAATCTAAAATAGATACAGCAATTTCTTCCAGGCTCACCTGCATAGATTCATCATCAGTTATCGGTTTAATCATGGCTGCTCTTACGGCTTCCATAACTTCAATACCTGATGCCACCAGCTGGCCGGCATATATTAACAGTCTGGTACTCACACCTTCTTCCAGGCCCCTGTTTTTAAGGTTACGAATTTTGTGTCCAAGTTCGATGAGTTTTGCGGCAGTTATTTCATCCACCCCGGATTCCCTGACCACTATTTCTTTCTCCAAATCGGAAGAGGGGTAGTTGAAGTCCATAGCAATAAACCTTTGTTTTGTACTTTGTTTAAGGTCTTTCAGGAAGGTCTGATAACCGGGGTTATAAGATACTACCAGCATAAATTCTCTGGGGGCAACAAGGATTTCCCCCTTTTTTTCAATGGGCATTATCCGCCGGTTATCTGTCAGCGGATGGATCACCACCGTGGTATCTTTTCTTGCTTCAACCACTTCATCCAGATAACAGATTGCCCCTATCTTTACTGCAGTCGTCAGTGGGCCATCTGTCCAGACGGTCTCACTTCCCTTCAGCAGGTACCTGCCAACCAGGTCACCGGTTGTAAGGTCTTCATGACAGGCTATTGTAATCAAAGGCCTTCCCAGCCGGTAGGCCATGTGTTCAAGGAACCTGGTCTTCCCACAGCCTGTAGGTCCTTTTAACATGACCGGCAGCTTTTCGGTATATGCCTTCTCAAAAAGGCGGACCTCATTCCCAACAGGGAGATAAAACGGTTCTTCCTGAATAGTGAACTCGTCAATTTTTTGTTCAACAGCTTTGGACACATCTATCCCTCCGAAAATACATATTATTGTTTAAATCTATTTCACTAATACTATATTATTTGGTAAAAATATATTAACTTGAAAGGGCTTCTATCAAATATTATAATCTATTGAACCGCAAATTTTAAAATTTTTCCGTTCAACGGTAATGATTTAGACACGAACGGTTCTATTCTTGTTCGAATGGTTTATCAGGTTCACTTGTGTTTCTCCTTTACTGTTTCAGCCAATCCACCGGCACCTGATTAAAGCCTATTTATCCTTTATTTGCTACCGTTAACGGAACAACTGATTACGTGTGACCCCAAAAACGGTATAATTATAATTGAGAGTTGTACCGTCAATTGAGATTAAACAGTAAAGAAGGCGGGTACATGAAAATGACAAAAAAATTAATCTGCTGTGATGTATTCAAAGAAGAATTGAACCTGATTTCTCTCCCACCGGGGCTTAATACCGAATTTATTTCCATGGGCCTGCATCTTCACCCAAAGAAACTCCATCAAAAGGTGCAGGAGGCCCTGGACAACGTATCCGGTTGTTCCCTGGTGATTCTGGGATTTGGACTCTGCGGCGGTTCCCTGAACGGGATAAAGGCACCGGACTGCCGGATAGTCATGCCCAGGGTGCATGACTGTATACCGGTCCTCCTTGGTTCCGTGGAAAAGTTTAATTCACTTCGGCAACAGGACCACCGGACCTTTTATTTTTCGGGAGGATGGGTCGAAGGGGAGCGGATGATGATCCCGGAGTATGAGCGAACCTGTCTTGAATGGGGTCCCCAAAAGGCTCTGCGGGTATTTCGCATGATGTTTGAACACTATAACCGCCTGATGTACATTCATACCGGTCATCCCAGGGATGCAGCTGCCCTTCGCAGGACAAGGGATTTCGGCGGTATTTTGGGGTTGCCCTGCCTGGAAACCCCGGGAGATCTGAAACAACTGGAGCTTCTCATTAACGGTCCCTGGGATTCTGAAGACTTTGTTATCATCCCACCTCACGGAATTATCAATCAGGATGAATTCCTCATTCCCGGGGGGGAAATACAGGTTCAGGGTTTATAATGTATCGATATATGCGGTTAAGAGAACATTTTAAGGAGGGAAAGAAATGTATGCCAATAACCTGGTAACTTTACTCGAGAAACAAAATACCGACCCAAGGATAAAAATTGTCCCGTTCGATATTTGTGATGTCAGGGTTGAAGAAAACGTAAGACTGAAATGTATGATACCACCTTGTCCAAACTACGGGCGGAACATATTTTGTCCCCCCAACCTGCCGGACCTGGGTTTTATAAGAACCGCCCTTTCGGCATACAAGGGCGGAGTCTTGATTGTCTTGACAATCCCTTATACTGAAAAGGCCTTGGAGGAAATCAGATCCAGCAAGCCTCAAAATGAACTGATAAAAATACTGGGAAGCTTTGAAAAAACCGCCTGTACCCATGTGAATCACCTGGCCTTTGGGCTTACAGTAGGCGGTTGTAAGCTTTGTGACAAATGCCCTCCCGCCGGCGAACCATGCAGGCGCCCCCTGGAAGCCCATCCCGGGATAACGGGGTTTGGAATAGATATCACTACCCTGGCCAGGAAACTGGGAATCAATATACAATGGCCTGTAGAAACAGAGATCAATTTTATGGCCATGCTGTTTGCTTAGTACCCCTTCAGGCAGTGTTTACCTGGCTGTCTGATCATATCTTTCGGGCATTTCCAGTTCGGCGATAACCGGCAGATGGTCTGATGCATCAATGGCCGGAATTGATAATCCCTGGCACTGAATCCCGTGAGAGACCATTATATAATCAATTCTGTCAACTGGGCGGTCAGAAGGAAAAGTCAGCTGTGAACCAAAAAGACTGCCGGCATCTGTCAAAAAATCATATAATGGGTTTAGCTGGTCCGGCCCACAGTTAAAATCTCCCATCAGGATAACAGGATTGGTTTCTTTCTCAACAAGCCTTCTCAGTTCTTCTATCTGTTCAGTCCGCTGCCGGCGCTTAAGACCCAGATGGGTGGAAAAAACCGTAATGTACCCACCCGGCACCCGGAGAACAGCCCTCAGGCAGCACCGCGGTTCAAACCCGCCCGGCAATCTGAGGTTTTTTTCCTTACAAACAGGAAACCTGGATAGAATAGCATTCCCGAAAAACCCAATAGGCCCAAGCCTCAATGTGGGGCCAAACCTGTAAACCATGTCCCTGGCAGCCGCTATACGCCTGGGCTGGTTGACAAACCGAGTCCTGGGGCTGAATGTTTCAACCTCATTAAGACCAACAATAACAGGCCTTTCCTTCCTAATCAATGCAGATATTTGGTCTATTCTGTCTTTTTTGCGTGCATCTTTGCATGAATGCACATTATAGGTCATAACCTTCATTTCTTAGTCCCACCTTCCTGGTACTCCCATGGCAGGTTTCACCGGATTATCCGGGAAAAGGGGATTTTTGTTCACGCTTTTTATTTCATTATATGAATGTCGTCACCGGTGTTGGTACCAGGAAAACACGCATGTTTTTTACAGTATAATAAAATCAGGGAGGATTGGCCGCTCAGTCCCGTTAAGGCATTTCGCCCGGGTAACCTATCCTCCCTGATTTTATTATTATAGCCGTAACAATCAAGCCTCTATGCATTAACCTTTTGTTTGGCAACCTCTACCAGCTTACCGAAGGCTTTTTCATCACTTACAGCCAGATCAGCCAGCATCTTGCGGTTTATTTCCACCCCGGCTTGTTTCAGGCCGTTAATAAGTTTACTGTAAGACATACCGTTAATTCTTGCGGCAGCATTTATCCTGGCAATCCAGAGCCTGCGAAAATCCCTTTTCTTGGCTTTCCGGTCACGGTAAGCATAGGACAGGGACTTTAAGACCTGCTCGTTTGCCGGCCGGAAAAGCCTGCTCTTTGCTCCGAAATAACCTTTGGCCAATTTCAGGATTTTCTTATGTCTTTTACGGGCCGTAACCCCTCTTTTAACCCTTGGCATAACTAAAACCTCCTCTTGAAATGTAGTCGGGTTTTACCGACAGGATTTAGGCATATGGCAACAGCAGTTTAATCCTTTTTGTTTCTGCAGCTGAAACAAGGTCAGATTTGCGGAGGTTCCTTTTCCTCTTGGCGCTCTTCTTCTCTAAAATGTGGCTTTTATAAGCTTTAGCTTTCTTGATTTTACCTGATCCTGTAATTTTAAACCTCTTGGCAGCACCCCTGTGGGTTTTCATTTTTGGCATAAAAATTCCTCCTCTCTAGTCCTGTTTAGGTGCCAAAATCATTATCATGTTTCTTCCTTCGACTTTTGGATGTCTCTCTATTGTAGCCACTTCCTGAGTTATTTCCGCCACCCTTTTCATGAGCTGTTTTCCTAACTCAGCATGGGCCATCTCACGCCCCCTGAACATAAGGGTAACCTTGACCTTATCCCCCTCTTTTAGGAACTTAACGGCATTCTTGGTTTTGACGGAAAGGTCATGATCCTCAATATTGGGACGAATTTTGACTTCCTTGACGTTTATAACCTTCTGTTTTTTGCGCGCTTCCTTTTCGCGCTTACTCTGTTCATACTTAAATTTTCCGTAATCCATGATACGGCATACGGGCGGTTTTGCCTGGGGAGCAATCTCAACCAGGTCCAGCTCCTTCTCCTGCGCCATGCGCAGGGCCTCTTTTACCTGGGTTATTCCGAGCTGTTCCCCGTCTGAACTGATGAGTCTCACCTCTTTGCCCCTGATTTCTTCGTTAATACGCATTTCTTTGCTAATTAGGGCCCACCTCCAAATCTGATTTCGGTAGAATAAAAAAACGGGTAGTCAATACCACCCGCAAATAACATTGGAAAATCCCATAAGGATATTTGGTTAACCTTATTAACAGCTAACAGCGTCATAAGGTGAGAAGCGGATGGCTTCTGCTTAATAATACCTGTATAAAATTCTCTATTATTATATCACCGGTGGTTTTTGTTGTCAAATATTTTCAATTACCGGTCAGCACTTGCCGGCAATTTCGTTTTTTACCGTCTCAACGAAACCGGCCAGGTCCCTGGCGCCTAAGTCCCCTTCACCGCGTTTACGGACAGCGACTGTCCTGTTTTCCACCTCGCGGTCTCCTATTACCAGCATATACGGTACCTTTTCCAATTGTGCTTCCCGGATTTTGTACCCGATTTTTTCATTCCGCCCGTCTGTTTCTCCCCTTATGTCATTGTCTTCAAGAGTTGCAAGGATTTCTCGGGCATATTTAAGGCCCCTGTCCGTAACCGTGAGTATTTTGACCTGCACCGGGGACAGCCATACCGGGAATGCCCCGGCAAAATGCTCAATGAGGATACCGATAAACCTCTCGATACTTCCAAATACTACCCGGTGTATCATTACCGGCCGGTGTTTCTGGCCGTCTTCCCCGATATAGTTGAGGTCAAATTTCTCCGGCATCAGGAAATCCAGCTGTATCGTACCACACTGCCAGGTCCGCCCCAGGCAGTCTCTAAGGTGGAAGTCTATCTTTGGCCCGTAAAAAGCGCCGTCACCTTCATTTATTTTGTATTCCATACCCCTGGTCTCAAGGGCTTTTTTCAGGGCCTCAGTAGCCATTTCCCAGATTTCATCCGAGCCCATGGCTTTTTCCGGTTTAGTGCTCAGTTCAACATGGTATTCAAATCCAAATACCCGGTAAAACCTGTCTATAAGGTCTATAACCCCGATAATCTCATAGGTAACCTGGGACGGGAGCATGAAGATATGGGCATCATCCTGGTTGAAACAGCGGACCCGCATCAGCCCGTGCAGGGCCCCGGACAGCTCGTGCCGGTGAACCAGGCCCAGTTCGGCCAGCCTGATGGGCAGGTCGCGGTAACTGTGCAGTTTGGACTTGTATACCAGTATCCCACCCGGGCAGTTCATGGGTTTGACCGCATAATCCAAGTCATCAATATTGGTAAAATACATATTTTCCCGGTAATGGTCCCAATGGCCCGATTGTTCCCACAGGGATCTGTTTAGAATAACAGGGGTCCTGATTTCATGGTAGCCGGCCTTTTTGTGTTCCTGGCGCCAGAAGTCTTCCAGTTCATTTCTCAGCACCATGCCTTTCGGGTGGAAAAACGGGAATCCGGGACCTTCATCCTGCATGGAAAAAAGGTCCAGCTCAGCCCCCAGCTTCCGGTGGTCACGCCTTTTGGCCTCTTCTATCCGGTAAAGATGCTCATCCAGCAGGGATTTCTTGGGAAATGAGGTTCCATAAATCCTCTGCAGCATCTTGTTCTTTTCACTCCCGCGCCAATAAGCGCCTGCCAGGTTCATGAGCTTCACCGACTTTATTTTTCCGGTTGAAGGCACATGCGGACCGGCACACAGGTCAATGAACTCTCCCTGCCGGTAACAGCTTATCACTGCATCTTCAGGCAGATCATTTATCAGTTCTACTTTATATATTTCCCCGGCTTCCCCAAACATTTTCAGGGCCTCTTCCCTGGAGACCTCTGTGCGTTCAAAGGGCCGGTCTTCCCTGATAATTTTCTGCATTTCTTCCTCTATACGCTCCAGGTCCTCCGGTGAGAAATTCTCCGGTACATCAAAATCATAATAATACCCGTCAGTGATGGCCGGCCCTATACCAAATTTGACACCGGGGAACAGGCGCTGGACAGCCTGGGCCATAATGTGGGCCGTGCTATGGCGGTACACATCCTGTCCTTCCTCTGAATCAAAGGTGAGGATATCGATACTGCTGTCTTCATTCACCGGTACAGTAAGGTCAACCTTCCTGCCGTTTAGTTTGGCTGCCAGGGCATTCCTGGCAAGGCCGGGGCTGATATCCCTGGCAATATCCATCACCGTAGTCCCCTGGGGATATTCCTTTATTGAGCCATCTCTAAAAGTAATTTTTATCATTGGCATCTATACTGGCCTCCTTATAATAAGTGTCCGGCAGTCCTTAAGCATTAACCCATAGCTTCTGACCCTTTAATCAAAATAAAAAAACCCTGCATCTCCGGCTCTGCCAGAGACGAGAGTTCTTCCCGCGGTTCCACTCTGATTCCGGGTACTAAACCCGGCTCCTTGATACGCGTAACGGGCGTCCCGGCCGGGCATACTTCATTTCAGCCCGGCAGCTCAGAGGTGGTATTTCGACTGCCCGTCCTGAAAAAGGCTTACAGCCACGGCCTTTTTTCTCTGGCAGGCGGTATTTCAGTCTGCTTTCCTCTTCACTGCTTTTAATCCAAATGGTTATAACGACTATATTATATGATTAAGCTCCAATGATTGTCAAGCGCCGGCGATTATCAGACACCGGAAATTGTCAGGCGGCGGACAGCCAGACAACACCCAGCTGGACCAGACCGGAAAAAAAACCGACGAGAGCTGCACAGGTCTTAATATATAATATTCCCCTGGATTTGTTTATTTTTTCCTCGAGTTCCCGAAGATTGTAACCACGGATTCTGTCCTCCAACAGCCCAAGGCACTCATTTTCCCCGTCATTCCCCATGTTATTTGCCAGGTTGTTTAAAAAACCCGGGATTTCTTTTCTGATTATGTCTTCCACCAGATTAATAATTCTTTTTTTTATCGCCGCGGGAACCAGGGAAGGTATTTTATCTTCAAGGTGTTCTTCTGCAGCTTCCAGCACACTACAGGTAAGGCTGTCCCTGATTTCTGCAGCAAAGCCGGGTTTATCAGAAGCAGCCAGCTGCAGCTGGGTTTCGACTATTTGGGTCACTTCTTCCGCCAATTGACTTTTTTTTCTGGGGAGCAGGCCCTGGACTTCCACACCGATCACCGGAATATTCACCACATTATACGGCCTGAACAGCAGCGCCAATGCCAGGCGGATAATAAACCACCCGGTAAATGCTCCTATTAAGGGTACAATAATTAAAAGCGCTTTCATCGCGGTCCTTCACCCTTTTTCAATTTATCTTTAAAACTATACCAGATTCCGGGCTGGACTGCAATGTTAAAAACATACAAGCCTTCCGGGCTTGTTGACAAAATGCTCTTTTGGCAGAGGACCGGGCCGGTATATTCCACGCTCTGGGCAAATCTCCATCGGGAACGGCTCCCGCAAATTGCGGATCGCCGACCGATGGACGATTTAAGCCCCGCTTAGGAACATACCGGCCCGGTCCTCTGTTCATAGAGTTATAGTCAACAAAACCCGGAAGGCTTGTTTTATTTTTTCCCCTTAAATTTTTTTTTCTCTTTCGGTTCAGGCAACGCTTTTTCACTGCACAACATGCATCCTTCGCACCGGACTACCCTGTTCCCAAACACACTGTCTATAGTCTCAAGAATCCTGTGAGCATCCGTGTTTCCTGGTGTATGAAGAATAACCCTGCTCGGGGCAATCGTTATTAGTGCACTGATCAGCAAATCCTCATAATTTATTTCCGGATCCCCGCTATCCAGGAAACCCTCCATATATTCACTGCTAATGTTCTGGTTATCTTCATCCAGCATCCGGAACTTACCGGAAGGCAGTGTTATTACCTGGACAACCTCCAAACGCGGCTCCTGTATCTCAACGAAATACTTGAGAAGTTTGACAAATTCCTTGTATTCCCTCTCCAGCATAAAATCATCTACAGCCTTGTCAGCCACTGAAGAAAGTTCCTGCATGTAATCCTTGAGCCTGAACCTGATAAAACCTTCAATTATCAGATGGTCATTGGCATGAAGATATTCAATCAGTTTTTGCAGGATAAGGGCTTTCCGGCTGAGATAATTGACAAAGGTCTCGTCATCTGTGTTTCTGTCATGGTTAAGGTGTTTTAAGGCCAGGTGATAGATAAGCTGCTGCTCATCAGGAACAAAATAATAGTAATTCTGTCTTATAATATCCATCATCAAAGCCTTTTCCCAATAATTAAGAATTATATCGGATACAACATTGGCGATATAGTGTTTAAAAATCGTTCTGGTTTCTTCCTCAGAGTAATTTGAGTTTCCATAATCAGCAATATTATATCCTAAAAACGTTAAACCCCCGGCAGGGGGAGTTTGTTCAACTTTGATTCTGATACCGTCATTCTCCAGCAGAGCAAATTCGGTGTCAAGCTTGCTTTTAAGCAGGTCAATATTTTCCCTGGCACCGATAGAAAAGGATGCTTGCATGATTTCACCCCCCATTTGATATTAGTATATGAGAAAAAAATTTTTTGTATACAAAACAAAAAAAAGCACCAAAAGATGCTTTTTAATACAAAAAAAGTCCCAGCGTATTGGAAACTGGTTTCTTATGGTGGGCGAGAGAGGAATTGAACCTCCGACCTCTTCCGTGTCAAGGAAGCGTTCTCCCACTGAACTACTCGCCCTTGTTTGGTGAACCTTAGAGCCACGTAATACTATTATATTCATTTTTAACGTCATGTCAAGAGGCCTGTTTTAGAAGGCCTTTATCCGGAGGCTGTGTCATTCATACCGGAGGGCTTCGATGGGATTAAGACCTGCCGCCTTCCGGGCGGGATATATCCCGAAAAACAGTCCAACCAGCAGGGCAAATAGAAAAGCCACGACCACAGACCACGGTGATACTACCGTGGGAAGCTTGGGTATTATATTTACCAGTGCCCTGGCGCCGGCAAATCCGGCACCGATACCGATAATCCCCCCCAAAGCACTGATAAAGACCGATTCAAGCAAGAATTGGGCCAATATCTCTCTTCTTTTAGCCCCTACTGCTTTTCTTATTCCTATTTCCCTGGTCCTCTCGGTGACAGTAACCAGCATTATGTTCATGATACCAATTCCTCCCACTACCAGTGAAACCCCCGCTATTCCACCCAGCATCCCGGTAAGAGTCCCCATTATCCCCTGAAATGTATCCAGGATATCCTCCTGTTCACTGACCGTGAAATCCCGTTTGCCGTGCCTGCCCGAAATAATCCGCTTCGTATCTGATACAGCATCACTTACAGACTCGGGGTTTATTGAACGGACAAACATCATGTTTACTTGTTTTGTATCAAAAATCTGTTCAGCAACTGTAATAGGTATGAATACCCTGTCATCATTGTCAATGGTCAGGGTCGGACCCTTCCTTTCCATGACTCCAATCACCTTATAATTTTTATTGTTTATTTTTATTGTTTTCCCCAGAGGATTGGCCCCGGGAAAAAGGTTTTTACGGACAGTGTCACCTACAACTGCTACGGCCCGCATACTTCTGATATCCCCCCTGGTGATAAATCCTCCCGCAGCAACAGGGGCGTTTCGCACTACGTTGTAGCTTTCAGTGGTACCTGTAATCAGGGTGAATTTCCTGTCTTCCCTGTATTCAACCGTGGCGCTGCTCTCGATCACCGGGGCCACACTGCTGACTGTACCGGCTTTCCGTTCCACAGCAAGGGCATCATCATAGGTAAGCCTGCTCAGGGCTCCTCCCATAGAACTGGAATTTATCCCGACCGTACCTTTTCCGGGAGTCACCAGGATTATATTAGACCCCAATCCCTGAATTTGTTCAGAAACAGAAGCCCTGACACCTTCCCCTATGGAGACCAGGGTAATCACCGAACCTACCCCGATAATCACACCCAACATCGTAAGCAGTGACCGGAGCTTATTGGTCAGCAATCCCCGGAGTGCAATCCGAAATATTTCAAAGACCTTCAATCCGCATCCCTGCCGTTTCATTCGTTTTAAGAGCATACCCGGGGTAATTCTCCGGGAGGTTTCTAATCTTTGTATCAGACACGATTTTACCGTCCCTTAAATAGATTATACGGTCAGTCTTCATGGCCACTTCCCGGTCATGAGTCACCAGGACTACTGTAACTCCGATACTGTTAAGGGTATCAAACAGATTTATTATTTCCGCTCCCGATTTGGAATCCAGATTGCCGGTAGGCTCATCAGCCAGTAATATGGATGGGTGGTTAACAAGAGCCCTGGCAATAGCCACCCTTTGTTTCTGTCCACCCGAAAGTTCATTAGGTTTATGTTTCAATCGTTCCTTCAGCCCTACAACCTCCAGCAATTCTTTTGCTACCCTTAGCCTTTTCCTGGCCGAAACACCGGCATAAATCATCGGTAATTCCACATTGGCCAAGGCTGATAACCTGGGAAGAAGGTTGAAATTCTGGAAAACGAAACCTATATGCCGGTTCCGCAGTTCCGCCAGTTTATTATCATTTAGTTTATCAACCCTGCGCCCATCAAACTCGTAAATTCCGAATGTGGGTCTGTCCAAAAACCCGATAATATTCATCAGGGTTGATTTGCCTGAACCGGACGGCCCCATGATGGCCATAATTTCTCCCTGGTATATGTCCAGGTTTATTTTTTTTAGGGCGCTTACCTTAGAATCGCCTCTGCCATATATTTTGTCCATGCCCTCTATGTGAACAACCACTCATTATTACCTCAATTCGTTTACGATGTTTTCAAATCTATTTTTGCCCCTGAAAAAATCCTTATTCCTTACCGGAAAAATTTCGTTTAGGGAACAGTTAGTTCAACAGCAATATAAAAAGGCCTATCCCCGTTTTGGGATAAGCCTCTGAACTTCAGTTCACAATTACCTTATCATCAATTATAGCCGAGGGACAGAATTCGTTATCAAAGGTCCCTATTTGACCCTGGCAGCCATTTTTGTAATCGTCACATTGTTCACAAATCAAACATGCCTCTTCACACACACTGAATCACCCCTCTGCATAATATTCATGCTTGATGTTCTTATTAAATTATATGACCCCGGTGGTTGGATATGAATACTGCCAAATAAAAAAGCCCCGGTGGTCAGGGCTCTGGGCGGCCTCACTTGTTATGCATTTCACTTATATTATTGCGCAAAACAGTCCATGATGTCAAAGGGCCAAAGAAAAAAAATCCACCCTTGACGGGTGGAATATGGGGATTTTAGGAGAATGAGAATCTCCTGCCTTTATTATCGCCTATTTTTCAATTTCTGTTAACAAGTAAATTATTCCTCATATCCGAAATCTTATGTATACCCAAGAAAACAAACCAATTAATTCCGGTATTGTTTTTTTAAATTGTGAAAAGATATTATCATGATAAGATTAAAAATAAAGGAGGAGAAATTGATTGACTGTAGGAGATAAAATGCATCAAACCTTATCCAGTCTTGAAAGTGCCGCTGCCAGCCTGAAGACGTTTGCTGTGGATACCCAGGATAAAAATGCCCAGCAGATGTTTAACGACCTGAGCGGCCAGCTGGACAACATTTGTAACTCACTGCGGGGTCGTGTCAATTATATCGAAGAACAAGAGCCGCAGTATAAAATCAGCCAGCAACAGCAGCAGAAACAATAAAATCAATATTTAGTAAAAGCCTTTACGCCGTAAAGGCTTTTACTAACCCCGGCTAAATATTTAAGAATAGGGAGGAATTCGCTAAACGGCCGGAGTATACATAATTTAAGAGAATTGTTATGCCTTTTTTCAGTGCACACCTGCAGGAGGTGAACAAATGCCGGAACTCCCCAATTATTTAAAAGGCCTTCAACAAAACTTAGATGCCCTGGGTGGTTCGGACATTACCGGAATAGCCGTGAAAGTCGGAATCGCATTTTCCATATTCATTTGTTTCTGGGTATTCAGAAAAGTAGTGACCCGCTATATTTTCAAACTTTTGTCAAGGTTTACCGATAAAACAAAAACCCGATTAGATGACCACATTATTGATGCCTTCCAAAAGCCGCTGCAGATATTTTTCGTTTTCCTGGGCATTTACCTGTCCCTTCTCTACCTACCCCTCAGCCCTGAGCATAATCTCTTGCTGTCCAGGGTATTCCGTTCATCCCTGCTTATTCTTATCGCAACCGGATTTTATAATTTTTTCGGATGCTATGAATGTATTACTGAGGACATGCATAGTATCTGGGGGATTTCTGTTGATAAGCTTCTTGTCCCCTTCTTTTCCAAAGTCTTGAAGGTTGTGATTATTGCCTTTGCCGTCACCATAATAGCCCAGGAATGGGATTATAATGTAAGCAGTCTTATTGCCGGACTTGGTCTCGGGGGGCTGGCATTTGCCCTGGCGGCAAAAGACTCTGCCGCCAATATCTTCGGCGGAGTTGTAATCATCACAGACAAACCCTTTTCAATCGGTGACTGGATATCGACCCCCAGCGTGGAAGGCGTCGTTGAGGACATCAATTTCCGCAGCACCAAAATAAGGACTTTTGCCCAGGCAGTGGTGACCGTGCCAAATGCAACCCTGGCTAATGAACCGGTCACTAATTATACCCGGATGGGGATGAGGAGAATAACCTTTAACCTGGGAGTAACTTATGATACCTCCCGGGAAAAGATCAAGAAATGTGTTACTGAAATTAAAAACATGCTGGAAACCCACCCGGAAATTCACCCGGAGACAATTTTCGTACGTTTTGATTCCTTCGGGGCCAGCAGCCTTGATATCTTCCTGTATTTTTTCACCGTAACAACCGTCTGGGGAGAATTCCTGAGGGTTAAAGAAGATATCAACTTTAAAATTATGGAGATTCTTGAGAAAGAAGGGGTATCAGTAGCATTTCCCAGCACCAGCGTTTATTTTGAGACCCCCCTGGAAACCAAGCAGCAGTGAATCAGGCAGCATTATAGTAAACAGCGGGATGCCGCAAATAATAAAAAAAGTGCAAAAAATAAGAGGCCGCCATGTTTGAAATGTTGGCCTCTTATTTTTAACTTTTTACTCCGATTGAGCGGTTATACAAGTTTTGTCATTTGGCAGCAGGGTTTTTGGCACAGGAAGTCCTGCCTGCATAAGTTTGAACCGGGCACATTTTGTATGGTTTGCCTTGTTGCAGTAATACTTTTCAATAGTACAGCGCAAAACCGGCATTAACTTAGCATCAGACATCAGAAAACAATTTTCCCTGAGCGGACACCGAACCATTGGCTTCCCTCCCATACCTGCCAAAATGCTTTTTATTGGCCGTTTCCAGTAACCTGAATGTTGTGTGCGTAATTTCTTCGTTTGCTGTCATTTACCTTTTCAACGGGCTTATAATGCGGGGTTGGAGGGTTAAATTGCAGGTATGGCGGAATAAATTCATTTCCTTTTTTTGTCACCGTCTTGATTCTTATTACTGTCAGGCAACCGGCCCGCCCTCCGTACGGTTTCCCTCAGGAGGAATTCAATATGTGAATTAACGCTTCTCATTTCATCAGCTGCCCACCGTTCGAGCGCTTCATAAAGCCGGGGTTCTATCCTTAAAGGAAAACTCTTTTTAGGAGGCATTCTTAGATCCCTCCGTTACTGATAAAGGCTTCCTGTATTTATTACCGGCTGGGCAGCCCGCTCAGCAACAATTGCGACCATTAAATTATTTATCATCGCAACCTTGCGCTCTTCATCCAGTTCTACTATATTGTCCTTCTGAAGCATCTCAATAGCCATATGGGCCATTCCAACGGCTCCTTCCACGATTTTCTGGCGCGCGGAAACAATAGCTGAAGCCTGCTGCCTTTGCAGCATGGCACTGGCAATTTCCGTTGCATAGGCCAGGTGGGTAAGCCTGGCTTCCATTACCTCCACTCCGGCTACCGCCAAGCGGATCTGGAGTTCCCGGGCTAATTCCTCTGCCACTTCCTCAGCATTTCCTCTCAGGGAGTATCCATCATCCTCAAATAGGTCATAGGGATACTTTGTGGCCACATGGCGAAGGGCGGTTTCACTCTGAATCTCCACAAATTCTTCATAATCGTCTACATCAAACAATGCCTTCGCTGAATCTACCACTCTGAATACTACAACAGCCGCTATTTCTACCGGGTTGCCCTCCACATCATTTACTTTCAGTTTTGCACTGTTAAAGTTACGGACCCGAAGAGAAACCTTTTTCCGAATACAGAGGGGAATTGTCAGCCAGATGCCGCTGTCCCTGACAGTTCCCTTATAAGCGCCAAAGAAGGTGAGGGCCAAAGCCTGGTTCGGCTGGACTACTATTATTCCGCTTGCTGTGAGAGATGCAATAATGATCATCAGGATACCGGCGAAAAAGTTCTGGCCGGTAAAGAGAAAAACAGCTGCAGCCACCAGTGCCAGCACCGCCAAAACCCCGGCAAATCCGTTTATTTTCCATGCTTTTATTTCTTCCATTTTACTCCCTCCAGTTATTAATCCGCTTATTATTCTCAAGCGTTTATTGATATTATTATGATATCACTTTGATATTAAATAATCAATACATTCGAAAAAATCTTTTCTTGTTTCTTTCCGGCCTGTGGAATAGCACCTCCTGTATTTTATTTTCATAGGATTTAATAAGAGCACGAAGAATTTATTACCGGAAAGGGGATGTTAGCCGTGGGTGGATTCTGTGGGGGCAACCGTGTTGCATTTGTTCTTTTCCTCATACTGATCCTCCTGTTTGCCGGGGACGATGTTTGCTAGAAAAATCGATAGATAAAAGGCCTTCGTTAAAACGAAGGCCTTTTGTCGTTAAACTTACTCTTTATTCGGGATACCCGCCAATCTTCCGGGATACCATTGTATTATCAGAAAAGAACCTGCCAATCCAAAAATCTGGTGCTCTATCAGAGAAGTTAACCGGAAAACCGGGTCGAGAGGGACTATCCTGGCCACACCGAAGTTAATGGCAACTCCAAGGCCCCACAACCATATCAGGTTGCCCACAATCAGGCCCTTAAACCACCAGTAATCCTTACCTGTTATCTTCAAAAAATATATAATCAGTATGCCCAATGTGCCTCCTGTGATGATGTCAACTACCACCCCGACTAACAGTCCTATAGGGGAGCCGACTTCATTAGGGCTTATTAAAGCTGAAGCGGCCAGGTGAAAATAAATGTACTCCACTATCCCCGTCTTCCAGAGGATAAGGTTTGGTATGTTCTTAATCAGGGTCGCTGCCATACCGGCTGTGGCGCCCGCTAAAATACTGTCTCTCAACATATCTTATCCGTCCTTCCCCGGTTTTAAAAAACAATTCATCTTATATTTTTTACCGGGAAAGCATGGATTATAACAAATCCCTTTACCATTATACCCCCATAGGGTATAATGGTTTTAAGGGGGGTATATATAATGAAGGTTAAAAGGGCCGTACTAAACAAAAACCAATGCGATCATTCACCATTTTGTCCTGCAAGAAAATCTTGCCATATTGGAGCCATTACCCAAAAGAAAAGATGGTTCTTTAATGCGGAATTTCCGGAAATCGATCAGGATAAGTGCGTTGGCTGTGGAAGATGTGTTAATTTTTGTCCTCAGCGGGCTATAAAAATGAAGTAGACAAATACTTCCCGCTTCCTTCAACTTTAATAATAACTGGTGATACAATTTCCGTTACCTGTAATATCCATTAACTTACCCTCCTAAACACCTGGTTTCAGGTAAAGCCTCTCAATTAGATCAATCAAACCACTGGCATCATCCAGATCGAAACAGGGAACTCCGTTGTCAAACTGCCGGTCACTGGCTATGGCAATCAACTCGCTGGGCTTACAAAGGATTTCGTCATAAACCCCGCTGCGAAATACTTCAATCTTGGGTTTGTTCTCCCGTTTATAACCTTCGGTAAAAATAATATCTACATCCCCGGCCATGGCAGCCACCTGATCCAGGGTCTTTTCCTGATCCACCCTGCTAATCAATGCAACCTTGGCGGGAGAAGAAATAATCACTGTATCT
Source organism: Firmicutes bacterium HGW-Firmicutes-14 (assembly GCA_002840275.1). Taxonomy (GTDB): domain Bacteria; phylum Bacillota; class Thermincolia; order Thermincolales; family UBA2595; genus W-Firmicutes-14. Next base: position 3,316 of record PHAB01000015.1, on the reverse strand, counting down.
GCCCCAGCCTGGGCATGTCACCATGTATCTTTCCCCGGCTGGTCAATATTGAAACCGTGGATATCATGCTTAACTATGGCAACCCGGTATCCTCTCTTTTTTAGCTCAACCAGAAGCTTTTCCAGCAAAGTGGTTTTACTGACATTGGATTTTCCAACAATATCCAGCCCCTTTAGTTCATTGTCAAAGAGCTCCATAGTCTTAACCGGTATTCCGCCAAAAGTTTTGCAAATTTCCGCTAAATGTTGCTGCTGCATTTCATACCTTTGTTTAAAAAAGGGGTTTACGGCCTCCTCCGCGGGTATCAGCCCGTTAACAATCAAGTGGGTTGTCTTGATGCCTATTTCTCCGAGTTCACCGGAAGACCGTTTGGTCTCCTCCAGGGACGTCTGCTCCGGCTGCAGGACAAAAATGAAATCTGTTGCCGCCGGGTCCCTCAGTTTGGCTATAGCATCATCATATTTCTGCTTGCTTTCCTGAATCAACTGGACCGGACCCATACAGGTCTGCCCGCTGCCTTTTGAGCTTTCCTCGATATGTTTGCTCCAGTCCACAGGCAGTTCCAACAATCTAATGGTATGGCCGGTAGGAGCAGTGTCAAATACCACCACTTCGTATATCGTCTTCCATGAAATCTATAAATTTGTCAAAAGCGGCCATTTCCTCAGTGCATGGACCGCTTAACTGCTCTTCAGCAACTTTTAACATTTCCTCGTCAAAAAGGTCCCGCATGGGGGCCAGGGCATTATCCTTATATTCCCTGGTTGCCACATCCGGGTTGATTTCCATGGCCCAGAGACTATCAATCCCATCAATTTTGGTAACCATGTGCCCGATCTCCTGTTCGAACACATCGGAAAGGTTGGCTGCCGGGTCGGTTGTTACAATCAAGGTTGTTTCACCTTTCAATGCATAATATACTGCAGCAGAACAGGCCATGGAAGTTTTGCCAACACCGCCCTTACCGGAAAAAAACAAAAATTTGGTCATTTGGTTTCACCTTCTATTGCTTCAACTATTTCGTCCAGAGCAGGATATCTGTGGGTATTTATAACCTTACCGTTTAATGTTGTTATCGGTAATATTACTTTGCTGTTTTCCTTCACCAGTCTGTAAACCTCTTCGTTATCCCTGAATTTTAGCGGCTGCTGGGTAATCATGTAACGCTCAACAATGATACCTGGATACTTTTCTTTTAAATTGTTGATATCTTGGTTCAACCGGACCAGTGTCTTATCAGGAGCCGGGCCGCAGAGACCGGTGCTGCAGCACATAGGGGGCTCAAAAAACTCTACCTTCATTATAATACAATCCTCCACCTTTTAATGAACCCTCCCCCTGGGCTAACCCTAATGGGGAGGGTTCATCTTTTATCCTTCCGAACGGACTACTTCGCCTTCTTTGGTAAAATATTTTCTGCCCCAGGCCAGGGCCACATTAACCAGGCCAATCATGACCGGCACTTCAATCAACGGACCGATAACCGCGGCAAAAGCCTGGCCGGAATTAATACCAAACACTGCCACAGCAACGGCAATAGCCAACTCGAAATTATTGCTGGCCGCAGTAAAAGAAAGACTGGTAGTTTGCCCGTAATTGACGCCGACTCCCTTGCTGATAAAGAACGAAACGGTGAACATTACAACAAAATAGATAAGCAGCGGGATAGCTATTCGCACCACATCCACAGGCAATTGTACTATTAACTGCCCTTTATACGAGAACATTACCACGATTGTAAACAAGAGGGCGATTAAAGCCAGGGGGCTGATCTTGGGCACAAAGGTTTTTTCATACCACTCCTTCCCCATGGCCGGTTCCAGGAATAATCGTGTCAGCAGTCCGGCAGCAAAAGGTATGCCCAGGTAGATAGCCACACTCTTGGCTACTTCACCCATAGTAACATCAACTTCCATGCCTTTGAGGCCCAGCCACTCGGGCAGCACTGTAATGAACAGCCAGGCATAAACCGAATAGAAAACCACCTGAAATATTGAGTTAAATGCAACCAGGGCTGCAGCATATTCCGAGTCACCCTTGGCCAAACTGTTCCAAATAATTACCATGGCAATACACCGGGCCAGACCGATAAGGATTAGACCAACCATGTATTCAGGGTAGTCCTTCAAAAATACAATAGCCAGCACGAACATAAGGATTGGGCCGATAATCCAGTTTTGGATCAAAGATAATCCAAGGACCTTGGTGTTTCTAAAGACCTTGCCCAGTTCCCGGTAATTTACTTTCGCCAGGGGCGGGTACATCATTATAATAAGTCCGACAGCAATGGGAATAGAAGTGGTCCCTATAGATAACCTGTCTAAAAGGTCAGCTACCCCGGGGAAAATATACCCTGCGCCAACCCCTACGGCCATAGCAAGAAATATCCATAGGGTCAGCAGCCTGTCCAGTAAAGATAATTTTGCTTCTTTTTGTGCCACTTGATTTTGCCTCCTTTATCCTTTGTTAACCGTTATCCACTAATTTTCTGACCGTCTTTTTCATAGTCAGTTTTTCACAGACAGCCGGATCGGTTCTCACCGGAGAAGACGGCAGGTTTGCCATCCGCCTTCTAATAGGCTCAGCGTAACATTGAATTATTTCTAATTTTTCACCCGGGAAAACGTCCTTGAAGACAGAGTCATTTAAAGAGTAGTATATCCACTTGCCTTCTCTGCTGTCTTTTACCAGCCCGGCCTGTCTGAGAATTTTCAGGTGATGGGAAACAGCCGGCTGGGACATATCCAGTCGGTCAATTATTTCACAGACACACATTTCCCGTTCTGTCAGCATATGCAGTATCTTTAACCTGACCTCATCCCCCAAAGCCTTGTAAAACTCCGCAATTTTTTTCATGATACACCCCCTCGCATAAGCAGTTATAACATCAACATATTTAACATTATTTATATGTTTATATTACCCCGCAGTATGATAAAAAGCAATAATCAACTTCGAATTTTTTGTTACAAATTACTATCGTTTGCTTGATTAATTCCGGTTGCAGAAGCTGTTTAAACTGTTTTGGGCTAATGAGTTGTTCCCGACATTTCTCTGAGGCTAATATAATCAGCTCCAACTGCCTCATATGTTGCAGCAATTTTAATGAGTAATGGCGTTAATTTTTTCAGCAATCCCTGAATCTTATCAGGCGTTTTGAAATCGGCCAACAGAAGTTCATTAAAATCCATCAGATGAGTGGCCAGGGTGAAAAGCCGTGAATAAAGCATATAAATATCGCCTTTATCCAAACAAAGAACAAGCTGTTCTAATAAATAAAACCTTTGGCTGTGTACGGTTTGTATACAATCAAATG
>PHAB01000014.1 GCA_002840275.1 Firmicutes bacterium HGW-Firmicutes-14 | reverse complement strand
CAGGAGTTATGCCACAAGCCCCTATTTTGCAGCCGACGAGGTATGGACTTTTGGCACCCTGCTCAACCCCCATGCCGACTTTGAGACCAACAACACCCTGTGCGGGTACTGTCATTCGGCCCACTCGTCCATCGGCCCCCAGATTATCAAACAACCCAAAGTGCTGGATTTATGTTTCATGTGCCATGACGGTACCGGGGCAGCCTATGACGTTAAGGGAGGCAGGTATTTCAACGGTAAGGAGGCGGTTCAGCTCCCGGCCGGAGGTTATGACCTGGCCCTGGGAAGCACATCCACACATTTTACCGACCTGGCCAACTATGTTTACGGAAGCCCGGGGATAATCATGACCATAGACTGCAATACCTGCCATGAGCCTCATGGGACCGGCAATTACAGGAACATCCGTACCACCATAAACGGTCAGCCTGTCACTGTCAGCGCTGTTGCTTACGGCCCGGCCTACCAGTATAAAACGGCATCAGGCAAAGAGATAATCAGTTATGTTGACGGGTGGGAACAGTTCTGCGGCGTATGCCACGGAGAATACCAGACATATCACAGTGTGACCACCATAACAGGTGAAGAGAACTGGCGGCACCGCTCGGGGGTCCCTCTGACCGGAGGCAGCCCCGGCGGAGTCTGGGCAGTAGAGTTCCCGGCTCCCGGCCTGTACACTACCCTTCCAACCCTGGGCCCGCCCACAGGCGCCCATATAACTAACTACAGGATTGTTTCCGGCGGTTTGCTTCCGGCAAACACATATAACTATATTATTACCGCCAAAAATGCCGTGGGGGAATCGGTCTACGGCAGCATCCTCCAGGTTTCCGATGTCCCGGCCGATTCCAGGGTGGAACTGAGATGGGAAGGCATACTAAATGCTTATAAATACAGGATATACCGTTATGCGGGGGCAGGGGACCCGGATACCCTGGATGTGGCCCAGTTCAAACTGGTGGCTGAGGTGCCGGATTACCCGTATGAGTATACAGATAATGTGCCTCCCGGGAGTTTGTCAGATCAGTCGCCTCCCACTGCTTCCACTGCCAGGGTAACCTGTATCACCTGCCACTATGTCCATGGGACACCGGCCGAAGTTGAGAGCGAAGAACCAACCCGTTTAAGGAGATATGACAATGACGGAATCTGTCAGGATTGCCACAAAAAGTAGTGACAAAACATTGAGGGTTAATTTGTAAATATAGGGTACAATTGCCCTGGTTCTATGTTATACTGAAAACTGAAAAATAGTTGGCGGTGAACTGATTGTTGAGATTAATTAACACCATAGTGAAGTTCATGGCTTCCTCTCAGCTGGCCGCTGTTTTAATACTGGGGCTGGTAATAACTTCAACAATAGGAATTGCAGGGTATTCACAGGTTTTTTCTTCTGACTTTTTTATTGCCTTAGGAGTGCTGTTTTTATTAAACTTATTATTCTGTATAGTTAAGCAAGGGCTTGTTCTTGTCCAAAGCATTAAATGTTCATTGGCACGTCCGAAGAGTAAAATAAAAAGACTTAAAATTATTATTGTTCCAGGTAATGAAGAGCCCTATAAGAATTCACTGTTAAACAAAGCAGGTATCCTGATTTTCCATATTGGAATTTTGGCAGTCACCTCCGGAGCCTTAATCTCTGGAATATTTGGCTTTACAGGCAAGTTAGGTCTGTTTGAGGGACAGTATTTTAATGAACTGGAGGATATGTACACCTATACAAAAAAAGGTATATTTGCCGGGGACTATAAAGAGGACTTCGGGGTTTTCCTTCATGAAATCAAGCCGGTTGAACATATAGAGAAAAAACCTTATAACCGGGCTGACATTTCTGTTCTAAAGAAGGGAATTGAGGTTTACAGGGGGAAACTGGAGGAAGGCCAATCCAAAGAGTTGGGCAGGTCTGCAGTGAGTTTCTACAACTTTGGGTATTCGGTAGAACTTGCCACATACCATCCTGGCCAGTATAGGCAAATTGAGAGGATTGGGCTGGATACAGAAGAAGAAATGGGTTATCAGCAGTATGTGGGCTCGGTTGAGAAGGAAAATGGTTTATATTATTTCAGAATTGAATTCCTGCCTGATCTTAGAAGCTTGAAAAAGCCTCTGAAAACCAGTTCTTACGAGCTCCGTAATCCCGTGATTCATCTGCAGGCCAGAAAAGCTGATAAAGGCAAAAAAACCTCAGAGTTAGTATTTGACGGGGCCATTAAGGCAGGAGAGTCTGTACGGTTTAATGACGGGTATATGGTTACCTTTAATGGTTTCCTGACATGGGCTGCTTTCCTGGTTACCAAATACAATGGCATTTATACCATGTTTGGCGGGTTTATTTTAGCTGTTGCCGGACTTATCCTGAGATACATGATAAAAATAACTGATATATAGGACGGAGGATAGGAAATGAGACTTACCGGCATGGTTCTTATGATTTCATTATCCTTATTATTTACAGGATGCACTGCTAATGTGGAAAAAGAGTTAGAGGAAACCATCAGTAACTACAACACCAACCTTATTATGGCGTTAAAGGGGATGAAACCTGAACTTCTTAAAGGGGTTGCAACAGATAAGGAAATGGGTGCTGTCGAAATTTTTATAATAGAGATGGCAGATGAAAACATAACAGTTGATTCCACTCTAACTGAAATCAAGTTCAAGGAATTTCATGTTCCCACCCCCGGTACGGCTGTTGTAAAGGCGGAGGAATTTTGGTCTTTCCGGCATCTTGATATAAATACCAGGAAACCTTTGGAAGAGTCCAGAAATATCCATTATGAGACTACTTATACGCTGATTAAGGAAAACGGCAGATGGCTGGTTGACAACATTGAATTTATTGAAGAAATAGTTAAACAGAATGCTGATTGACGTATATAGTTTTTTTAAAGATGCAAGAAGGAAATCATGATTTATTTGTTGAAAATATTCTAACGGTCTGAAGGTCAATAATAAAATCTATAGTTAAAGAAAAACTTAAATACTCACGATAACGTAATAGGCCGGTCTTAAATCCATCATGAAGACATTCTTCTGAGCTAAGGGTCTGGTTCCACTGACACTTAGCCTGTTTTGTCCGATGGCTAAACGGAACATGCCCCCCCTAAATCAAGTTTCCTTTATTTCGGGCAGGTAAGGAGACTATATGAGAACTGCTGGACGTATCAGCTCAATACTCAATTACAGAATTACAATTAACCTGGATAAAAGAATCAACCGTAACAAATCGCTGGCCTTGTTATTAATAGTATTCATGCTTTTAACGGCAGCCGGATACTATGCAGGCAAACAGTGGATTTGGCCGGAGAACAGGAGTTACTTTGAATATCGGATTGACAATCTCAAAGAGGTTCTGAAAAAACATCCTGATTCAGGCAATATCCGTGCTGAGCTGGCCCTTACCGAATACCTGAATGGAAATTCTGCCAAGTCAATAGGGGTTCTGAGGGATATTCTGACCAAAGAACCGGGAAACCAAAGTGCAGCATTATATTTAGGACTAATCTTGTCAGAAGAAGGGGATTACAAAGAATCGATAGGGTTATTGACCAATTACATCAAACAGCGCCAGGGCATTGAAACCAGGCTGGCTTTTCTCTATCTGGGGCGGAACTACCTGGAGATTCAAAAATACGATCTGGCCCTGAAATACCTAAAGGTGGCAGCTGTCAGGGATCCTGGCAACCCCGTAATATATTACTACCTGGGACAGACATATGAAAAACTTGACGACCTGAAGAATGCCAAATCATCTTACGAAAAAGCCCTGAGCCTGTCCAATGGTTTTACCGAGGCGGAAAAAGCGCTTACGGCCCTTGTTAGCGGCCGGCAGTGAAATAATGTCCTTCAGCATATGATGTTACCGGATTTCGATTACAGAAAAGGTGGTGCACCGACAAATTGGAAGAGAAACCCTGTGACCCCCTTACCGATGCACCAAACAACAACAGGAACGGCCGCCCCAGGGGCAGCCGCCATAAGACAATCAGAATAAGGACACTCCTCACACTAATGCTGGCGGCCTGTATAATTAATGTTATTATATTTATTTTCCTTTATTATCAATCAGGGAAGCGGTTTTCCGATACAGGCCTGCCTTTTGTCAGTGCAGTCCCTCCTGACTTCCTGTATAACATTTACGAAGGGAAGAACAAGTTCCAGCACCCCATAGCGGTTGCTGTTTACAGTGACGGCAGGATTTTTGTCAGCAATAACCGTAATCATACGGTTGAGACAGTCCTCCCTAACGGAAATCCGGGAATAGCTTTCGGCGGTTCCGGTGAATCTGAGGGCCTGATGCTTTATCCCTATGGAGTGGATTTTTTACCCGGCGGCAATCTGCTGGTTGCAGAAACCGGAAATTACAGGGTACAGGAGTACACCCGGACAGGCAAGTATGTGAGGACATTTATACCCAAAAATAATAAATTCGGTTTAGAAAAGCCCGGTCCCATAAAGGTGGACAGCAAAGGACGCATTTATATCGGGGATCTTTCAGGAAACTGTGTCTTTGTCCTGAACCGGGCAGGCAAACTCCTGCGTAAGATAGAGAATATCTCGTATCCCCACGGAATAGCAATAGATGAAAAGAATCAAAGGCTATATGTAAGTGATGCGGGACAGGCCGTTATCAAAGTCTTTCCCCTAAACAAGGCTTCAGGTAAGCCCCAGCAGGTGATCGGCCAGGTAACCGGTGATGGGGTGGGTTTTTCCGTGATCAGGGGACTGGAGGTTGATAACCTGGGCAGGCTGTACGTGGTGGATTCCCTGGCGGGCGTTGTCAGGGTATTTGACAAGAAAGGGCAGTACCTGTTCAGTTTTGGCGGCCAGGGTTTTGAAGACGGACAGTTTCTTTATCCCAATGGGATATATGCTGATGACACCGGGAAAATATATGTAGCTGACTGGGGCCATGACAGGGTTCAGGTCTGGGGGTATCGTAAATGAAAATAAAAGTAAAACACCTGTTAATAATCGCAGTCAGTTTGGGCTTTATCGCTTTTGCGGCTGTTATTGCGTCAGCAGAAGGACCGTATGCCTCGGTGCGTTACTTCAATGACGGCAGCAGTGTTGATGCCGTTGTATACTGGAATGATTCTGCAGCAAACGGCGGCCCTTATAGTTTTGCCTGGGCCGATGATGTTATTGCCAGCGGAGCGGATTTGGACTGGCAAGGGGTTTCACCTTCAAATCCGGGTACGGCAGATGCATATGTCAAACTGGATTCCCTTACAAAGTACAAGAATTATTATTTCAAAATATACAGTGGTTCTAATGTTACGATAGTCAGATCATTTCCGGTGGATTTCAATAATACGACAAATCCTGACAGGTACCAGAATGATTACGCCCATGGCAATTTTGCCTCAGGTACGGCAATGTGTGCATATTGTCACAGTACCCACGCTTCTTTGAAAGGCCAGCTTCTGGTCCAGGAAACTTATTATGAACTATGCATGGTCTGTCATTCCAACAGCAATTCCCAGAGCAAGTACGATGTTGAGCGGGGTAAGGTTTATATGGGGCCAGGCAGCGGCTGGGTGGATTCCCTGGCCGGGCCGATAGGTTCAGGTTTGGGTACAGTCACCTCAAAGCACGATGTGGATGACAGGGTCGATACCAGTGTTTATGTTCCCGGAAGCGACCCGGGCCAGGTGCTGACATTTACCTGTCTCTCCTGCCATGATGCCCATGGCGGAACCAATGATAATTACAGGCTGCTGAAAAAGACTGTTTATCCGGGTGATAATAAATGGAATCCCCAGACAGTGGATTTTCAGGCTTTTGCTGTGGTAAAAAACCTGTCAGTGGGTGAAGATGTCTATTTTATATCGGGGAATTCTGAGTTTTGCTCAGCCTGTCATCTTGATTATGTACTGGGTACTGCCGGACAAATGGGCGGAGTATTTAACTCTGCATATAAGCACCCGGTTACCGTAGGTTCTGTGGTTTATTCCGTCCACCCGAACGATTTTTACCCAACCACAGGGGATTACCTGCCGCTTCAGGTTTATGCTGATGGGGAAAGCAGGACAGCTGACAAGAGGACCGCAGTTGTCTGTGAAACCTGTCATTTTGCCCATGGTACATATAAGTCCTTCAATGTTTCACTTCCCCCGGACGGGACCACGGTTTCTAATGAGAAGATGCTCAGGCTTGATAATTACGGTGTGTGCCAGTCCTGCCACAAGAAGTAAACCGGGCGCCGCTGCAGAAGGCTGCCACAGGAGGATATTACAGGAGGTTTATCATATGAAGGTGAAACACCTTCTGGTGGGGGTAATAGTTATTACCCTCATCGGTTACGCGGTTTTCTATCTTTCGAAAAATGACGTGCCGGATACTAAAGGAAATCGGGTTAATCCCGATTTCCTCTTTTCAGTTGAAGGGGAGGGGAAGAACAGGCTGAAAAACCCCTCATTTGCGATGAGTGACGGCGGGGGCAACATATTTGTTTCTGATTCCGGAAACCGGGAAATAAAGGTATTCAGTTCAAAGGGACAGTTTAAGTATGCCTTTGGCAGGGATAAAATGATATCGCCATACGGACTGGTACTCCTGAAAAATGAGAACTTACTGGTGACCGATATTGGGAATAGTTCCCTTCTGGAATACGATAAACGTGGGAAGTTTATCAGGGAATGGAAGAGTGACAGCGGTATATTGCCCGGATATGGCTGCTTATTTGAGAACAGAGTTTATATCAGCGACCTGAAAAGCAAACATATTTTAGTGTTCGAAGCCAACGGAACCACCAGGGGCAAGATTGAACCGGACATATCTCTGGGTGCCCCCCAGGGATTGACAGTGATTGGCGGGAAATTAGCCGTGGGGGATAACGGAAATTTTAATGTAAAAGTGATGGACCTGGCCGGCAGGGTTGTACGGGTCTTTGACGGCGGGCCTGATGCCGCTTTTACCACTGTTAAGGGTGTGGCTGCGGATAAGCGGGGAAGACTGTTTGTGGCAGAAACCCTCGCTAATTCCATAAGGATTTTTAATATTGAAGGAGAGGAAACAGCGTCCTTTGGCAGGGAAGGTTCCAGGCCGGGAGAATTCAGGTTCCCGGCGGGGTTGAGTATCGACCGGGAAAACAGGCTCTTTGTGGCAGACACGGAAAACAACAGGATACAGGTCTTTTACGTTAAATAATACTAACACGAATCTAATAAAAAAATTTTATTGCAAAATAGGGAAAATTCAAAAAATTCCAGCAGGAAACCGGCTGGCTGGCGTCTAATTCATAAAAAAGCACAGCATTTACAGAATTAACCATAACAGTAGTTATTTTTAGGTGGGATTTGGTTGAAGATGTCAGGAGCTATCCGGTATTCCGGCTGCCGGTTAACGGCCGGCCGGGCTGCAGCAGCTGCGGTTATAGCAGGTATTTATTTTTTATTATTTAATATTCCGGTAATGGGCGCCGGCCAGATGGAGAAGCCGGCAGCGGAAGCCACCAGCAAACAGGTTTTTTACCTTACCTTCGGGGAAGAATTAGATATTGGCTCTGTAACAATTACTAATATTAAAGTATATAGTGAGGGTACCCGGAACCCGCTGGCCATGGTCAGCCTGATGCCTGACCGCAAGGTGGTCAGGGGGGTTCTGGAGACCGAAATGGAAGCCGGCAGCACAACAGCGCCGGTATATTATTGGGTTTATATTGATGGGGTGGCCAATGCTGCAAAAACTTCCACCCTGGTCAGCAACAATTCTGTTAATATTCCGGCCCCCGGTTTTGAAGCCTTTAATCCCCATGGGAAATATTCCCCAAGTACTTATACCAAGGGCAACGGCACACGCCTTTGCGGCCTGTGCCATCTGGCCCACAGCGCAGGTGGCAGAAGGCTTTTAAATGGAGAGAATATACAGAGGGTTTGCTTTGTCTGCCACGGTCCGGATGGGGTGAGACCGGAGGGATTAAGCGAACCTGACTGGACACTGGCAGTTAATGTTTATCACGAATTTGAAAGGGAAGGTTCGATCCACAAATCCCTTGCAGATACACCGAACAATGCCCTTACATGTGTCGACTGTCACAATCCCCATGGGGACAGGATCCCGGGTAAGGGCAATTCAATCTATCCGAAGCTCCTGAAATCGACTTTGAACGGTACGTCATATTTCAGCGGAAATGAATTCTGCTTTACCTGTCATGGTGAAACTGACAGGGCTTTTACCGGTGATATCACTTACTGGACGGACACCGGGGGAAGCCACGGGAAATATTATTATTATGACCTGAAAAACAATGCTGTCCATTATGACATTGTGGTCAGGGATGGCGCCATGCTTCCTCCTTCCGGAACACAGGTAACCTGCATTATGTGCCACGACAGGCATGGTTCAAGATTTGACAGCCTGGTAAACGACGCAGTTTATGATACCTCGATGGCGAAAAACAATATCAACCAGGCCTGTTTTGCCTGCCACGGCAATGGAGCAAATTACAGCCTTACCGGTGGGTATAATGTCTATGAGCGTTTTACTGATGAAGAGGCGTATATGTCCAGGCACAATATTTTTGACCCGGCCTTTGGTTTGTCATGTACCAGCTGCCATGGCCCCCATTCCGTAGATAATGTAAAATACCGCAACTCCACTGCTTTAACCCTGTCGGCTATTTCAAATCCATATAATACAAAGGAACCTTATAACAAGGGTCTTGGCAGGTATTCCGGTTTCTGCATATCCTGTCACAACCAGAATCCCCCTGAAGCTGTGACTGACTCTTCAGCAATAATACCTTCGACAATAACTTTTATTGACCCCGGGTTTTCCGCCAATGGGTCGAAATGGGATAAATCGGGATTTACCGGTTCCGGACATTACAACATGCCTGAAGACTGGTCGGCCAAGGAATGCAGCGGGTGCCATGAATACCACGGAACTCCCTATAAATGGCTGACCAGGGCTAATCTGGATGACACATACTATAACAGTTTTACAGGGGATAACTCATGTTTTAAGACCTGCCATGGAAATGATGTAAGTCCTGATGTCAATACCGATGTGAAGACACCATACGGAAAATCTTACAATCATCCCACGTTCACCGTAAACGGAGTACACAGCAATACCGAGGACTGGGAGAGCCGGAATGTGGAGAGACATGCAGAGTGTGCAGACTGCCATGATGTCCATACTGCCGGCCATGGTTCTGATGAGACATCCTTAAACGGTGAAGTCACCGGGGTGATGGTTTCGGACTGGAACGGGGCTGCCTGGAACAATTGGGGCAGTACAACCCCGGATTGGTACCTTAATGGTTTGACCCCTGCAAGCAAACAATGGCAGTTATGTCTCAAATGCCACAGCAAGTTTTCGTATGACCTGGTGTCTTCGGGCGGGGATCTCAGGGCGCCCCATACGAACCTGACTGATACCGGTTATAAACAGACAGATATTGCCCGCGAATTCAGCCCCAGCAACCCGGCTTATCACGCGGTTATCGGGCCTGCAAAAATGCCGCCGTATGGTAAGTTTGCCGGTGGATGGGAATATGATTCCGATTTAAAATGTACCGATTGCCACAATAACCTCGGAAGTGGGGCCAAAGGTCCCCACGGTTCATCCAACAGGTACATTCTGGCCGGGCCATGGTATCCCGCTGCTGCTCCTTCGGGAAGGGGGATAACCGGTTCAGGCAATGGAGATTCGGGAGACCTGTGTTTCCAGTGTCATGATTACAACTTTTATAACGGCACTGACAACTCGGCAGATTCCCAGTTTGCCGGATGGCGCCCCGGACAGGGGGGCGGAGGTAAGTGCTACCACAATAACCTGCATAATGACCATGTCAACAAGGGATGTGCCAAGTGTCACGGAGGCCTGCCCCACGGATGGAAATATACTGACCCTGAGGGAGGCGGTGTTGCCCTGTTTATATCTTCAGACCCTTTTCCATACAGTGAGGGCTTATCAGCAACCAAACCATGGAAAGGTGTGAACGGCATTCCCGGAGACTGGCAGTGTACAGATTGCCATGGAAATTAAGAAACCCGAAAATAAATAAGCTCGAAAATAAACAATGCTTGAATATCGGAAGGCGGATTAATTAACCGTCTTCTTTATTTTAATTGTTCTAGTTTATTTTCCTGTTCTAAATATATAAAGTATTTGTGTTATAAACCGATTAATAATATGGGAATCAGTAACATAATCTTTGGATGTGGTGGTATTTTATAGCTTTGGTATTACAGAAAAATGCAATATTTTCATTAATTTGCCGGCAATCTATATGAGTCACAATATTAAAAAAATTCTCAAAATAAAAAGGAAAAAGCCAATTTATGGAGAAATCATAATAAAGGCGTATTACTTAAAGTAATACTTAAGGTTTTTGATATTCAGATAGGCCAAGAGCACATGGAGGCGTATCTTTTATGTTTGCCCGTTTATATAATAAAACTAAAATTTTAAATACTAAATTTCGCAAAATTACTTTGATACTGCTAATGACAATATTGGCAGTTGTTTTATCTGTTCTGTTGTGGACAGTGCTTCCTTCCAAGGCGGATCCCCAGTCGGTCTGGACACTGCTCAGCGGTACCGGGGCAAGTGCAGTGGCTGCGGATGATATAGACGGGGACGGGATTAAAGAAACTGTTATTGCCGGTAAAGACGGGAAAATCTATGTTAAAAAGTTCAACAGTTCCACCCGCCTTACCCAGCCTTACCCGGAGTTTAGTATCGATACAGGCATGGTCCCGGAGATTATCAGGCTCTATGATCTGGATGGTGACAATAACAAGGATATCATTGTAGCAGGGTCTTCCAGTAACAAGGTAGAGGCATACAGCTTCGTCAATAATACCCTGTCCCAGATTTTCAGCACCCAGGTGGGTTCGAATGTTACCGATCTGGCTGTCGGCCAATTTACTGACCGGAATTCAACCACCGGTATAGATGTGGCGGCAGTCACCCAGGCAAATGTTATCGATGTGGTATACCGGGACGCTGTTTCATGGAAAAAGGGTGTATCTATTGATATAGGATATGAAGCCAGGAGAATAGAGGGCTTCAAGTACTACGGAACAGGAGATTCCCGGGATGGCATGGTTATTACTACGGTATATGGTGTAAGGGCATATCCCTTTACAGCAGCTGATAACCCGGACCCGCTGTGGACGGCCAATAATATTGATTTTACCTACTATTATGGTTTTGAGCAGAGAAGTGTTACCTTTGTTGATTTTGGGCCGGTGGCTGTTTTTAAAGACATTGTCAATGCAAGTGATGTCAGGGCCACAGACGGGGTTCCGGAGATAATAGTCGGTACCCGGCAGCAGGAACCGGGCCAAACTGATATCATTATGATGCTGAACGGTAAAACAGGTTCGGCTTTTTGGAAATCCAAGGGTGACCCTTATGGATATTATACAATACTTGGGGCCATAACCGACATCAAGGTGCAGTTCAATGCCGGCGGCAGTGCATACAGCTATGTGGCAGTAGGTACCGGCCTGGCAAGGGATGCGGGAAGCGCTTATTATGATGCCAGCCATGTTTTAACTTACAGGCAGAATAATTTATATACCCCTGATTACAAGGGCATGAACGGTACATCCCTGGCCGGTGAAGTCTTGTCCGTAATTCCGGAATTTATTGACCACAAGGTATCCGGAAGTTCAGGTTATACCCAGATTTCTGCAATTACCGGTTCAAATGCTGCAGGGACGAGGGATAATAAGCTCCTTGTCTGGACTTACACAACATCTCTGCAGGCGCCTGATGCCAACCACACCAGGCAGCTAAATACTTCTGTCTCCTATACCTTGAACCCGAGAAGTACATACTGGCTGGCCGCTGCAGCGGTTAACCCCCAGGATTCATGGAAGGACCTGGTCTTTGTCCACCCCGGGACGGACGGCGCTGAAGCCGTTACCTTTGACAATCAGCCCCCGGCCATCAATTCTTTTACCATTTCTCCTGACCCTGTGCTCAACCCTTGGTACAACAATGTTACCTATAGTGTCATTGCCAGTGAGGGCAGTTATGTAAAAGTCGAGATACTGAGGAACAGTGATTCCACCGTATTCAGGGACCTGGGCTGGAAGGTGGCGGATTTTAACGGGGCCAATGCTCCCACAAGTGTCATTTGGGACGGGCTTGATTCGGGGGGAGTCAGGTACGATGAAAGCAGCTGCAAAGTCAGGGTAACCCTTGTTGACAATGAGCGGCAGTTTGACGGAGATGACCCCTTGAATATACCCGGGGAAAATGAAAATACCTATATCCAGATTTATGGGCCATATACGGTCAATTATGATAATACCCCGCCTGAGATTACCCTTTCACTCTATAAGGATTCCGGGTATACCATTCCTTTGGATGTATATAATGGTAAGCCGGCCATAAAACCGGGGTCACCTGTATATGTGAAGGTTTCCCCCAATGCTCCTGACACCCTGTCCACCATGGATACCGGTTCGGTTTACTTTGCGGTTTATGACCTCTATCCTGTTAACAGGACAGCTTTAACCGCGGATTATGGCATGGGGGCCTTTAAAGGGATCTGGCCCTTAGACCTTCCGGCCCAGACAGGAGAAGCGAGGATGGAGGTTGAGGCCCGGGACAGTGGTGGAAACCTGGATACAATAGTACAAAACATAATAGTGGATAATACTGTAACCACTCCGACAGTCAGCGCGACAAATACCCTTGGCGGTAAAATAAGGCTGACCTTTGGCGGAATAGATGATGATCACAAACAGGTGAAGATTTACCGCAGCAATGTACCGAATTTTACACCAAGTGATAAATACCATTTGCTGAAAACCCTGGACCGCACTGTTCCGGGGACATATGAGGATACCCAGGTACAAGTGGGACAGACTTACTATTACAGGATTAAACAGGTTGACCTGGCCGGAAACCAGGCTATCTCAGCGGAAACTTCCGGCAAAGCCGTTCCCGCGCTTTCCTTCCAGGTTGATTACTATTTGGACCCGGGATTGACCGAACCGCTGAGACAAAACGCTGAAGGGACATATGTGACCGGTCTGCAGTCTCCCATCTATGTTGCATTCACATCTGCAAACCCCCTTATGTCAACCCCGACCTTTACAGTGGATGCCCCCGGCACGGGAAATGATATTTCCAGTCCGGCTTCAACCCAGTGGGTATCCGGAACAGTCTACCGGGGGACTTGGGGAGTAACCGTTCAGGGGGATGGAACAGCAACGGTGAAGGTGACCGGCACTGATATTTACGGCCAGTCCCTGATTGATAATGTCCCCGCAAACGGCGGGACGATTCTTCTGGATACCGTGATTGAAACCCCGCACCTGTGGGGGCAGCCGGGCCCGGGAAGCGCTGATCTAAACTGGAATTGGATAAGTGATTACAGCCATGTGAATATTTACCGGAGTACAATCCAGGGCTTTACTCCCGTTGACTCAGGACCCGGTAAGAACGTGGCGGCTTCCGTATATGGCAGTGTTTACCATGACCACAGCCTGACTCCTGCCCAGGAGTACTTCTACAAGATCAGGGCTGTGGACTATGCCGGTAATGTATCCGGAATATCCAATGAGTTAACGTTAATTCCAGATGATGCCGGTCCACACCCTGAGCCTGTCCTGCTTAGGGCTGAACCGACCAGCAAGCAGATTGTATACCTCATTTTTGATGAGCCGGTAAGGATAACAGGGGATCCAGCCTCATGGATTATTACCCAGAACCTGGCCGGGACTCCTCCTTCGGTGGCCATGGCGGAGGTGTTGGACGACCGGAAGGTAATCAAGGTGGTATTGAGTGACAGCCAGGGTCCGGGAAACCAGCTGACCCCGCTTACTTATACTATAACAGTGACCGGGATTGAGGATGATTACGGTATTTCCCTGCCGGAGGATAATGCGGCCAACAGGAAGTCATGGGAAGCCTTTACACCCCATGGAAAATTTTCTTCCTGGTCCGGCGGGACGATACCTGCAGGTTCCTCCACCCTCCTCTGCGGGGTTTGCCACTCAGCCCACAGCGCCTCAGGAGCCAGTCTGCTGCCTGCGGCAACCATAAAGAAAGTGTGTTTCATATGCCACAGTATTGGCGGATCAAGTGACTACCGGGTTGAGGAGGATTTTGTATCCCGTTCGGTATACGGCTTGCCTTACTCAACTTCCCTGCATAAATCCCTGGACAGTGATGATCCTGGGTTTGATGTGCTTTCGTGTGTTGACTGTCACAATCCCCATGGGGATGTTAAGGACAAAAACCTGAATAACACAATTTATCCCAAGCTCCTGCGGGTCACTGACGGAGAAGGTGATGAGTATTACAAGGGCAACCAGGTCTGCCTGGCCTGCCACGGCAAGGATAACCGCGGTTTTGAAGACGGCGCGTATTATGACGCCACCGGCGGCAATCATATCAACCCGCTTGACCCCAACAATATCAATGCATCCAATACCATCGGACCTGTGCATTATGATAATGTTAATTTTGGGGCGCGGCTTAATCCCGAATCAGGAACAGAGACAACATGTGTGGTTTGTCACGAGAGACATGGTTCCCAGTATGGAAACCTGATATACAACGGTGCATCCAATGCGGAAGAGGGGCTGTGTTTCAAATCCGGGTGCCATGGTGAGACCAATCCGGCCAGAAATGTATATAGTACATTTTACGGTATAGGCATCGTTTCCAGGCACGATGTCCGGGGCGATACCGGGCGCGGCAGGGTTGAATGCTCCAACTGCCACGGGCCCCATACGGTGGATAATGCGAATACGGCTAACACCGGGATTTCATCAAACCCGGATAATACCAAACAGAAAGCCTTAAGCTACCTCAACAGCAACGATCTGTGCCTAAAATGCCATGACGGTGATCCGCCTGCAGAAACCAGGAGCGCAACGGTCATTGTCCCTTATACCGTGGAATTCTATGATATCGGTTTTTCCAGCAATAGCAACGGGTGGGACAAAACCCTGGCGGGAAACAGCGGCCATGGTAATTCGGCCTTTTCCGTAGAAAACTGCAGCCGGTGTCACACTAAGCATGGTTCCCAGTACCCGTGGCTGGTGAACAATAATGTGGATACAGATTATAATACTATGTTTGCTACAGACAGTTGTCTGGGTTTATGCCACGCATATAATGTGAGCTGGGCCGGCCAGGATATCAATACCGAAATATATGTTCCCTTTGGGGCAGCTTATAAACACCCCACTTTTACCACAAACGGTGTTCACAGCAATACTGAACAGTGGGAAAATAAAGATGTGGCCAGGCATGCCGAGTGTTTTGACTGCCATGATATCCATTCGGCAGCTGCGGAAAGACCGGGTGTTGACTATACTGAAACCGGAATTCTCGGCTGGGTTACAGGGGTGGAAATAAATGACTGGAACGGCGCTGTCTGGTCAAACTGGTCCTCAACAACCCCGGATTGGGACTTGCAGGGACTTGAACCGGGTGTGGCCAAGGAATACCAGCTCTGCCTGAAATGCCACAGCAAGTTTTCATATAACCTGGATACATTTCAGGATTCAACGGGAAGCGCTCCTTTCAATACTCCTTCTTCCTCAGGGTATTATACGGGCACCTTCAGGCAGACTGATGTGGCCAAGGATTTCAATCCTGCCAACCCCGCCTATCACGCTGTTATCGGAGAGACCAAGGTGCCTCAGTTTGTTTATAACGGAAACGACATCTATTACGGCAAATTTGCTGGAGGCTGGACCGGTGATTTGAGACTGAGGTGTACCGATTGCCATGCCATGGAAGGAAGACGGGGGCCGCACGGTTCAAATAACCGTTTCATCCTTAAGAAGCCGTGGGTAACCGACAAAAATGCGGCCAACACAACAGGTAAGGCGGGCACCGAGGGCCACCTGTGTTTTGATTGTCATGACTATGCCTTTTATACCGGGGCAGACACAGGCAGTATCGCAGTTCGTTCCCAGTTTTCAGGGCTTTCCGAACCCTATAATGACCATGGCGTTCATGGCGGGGGATGTGCCAGCTGCCACGGCGGCCTGCCTCACGGCTGGAAGTATACCGATTCGGGCGGCGGAGGGGTGGCCATGTTCAAAGCATCAGATCCGCTGCCATACAGTGAAGGTATATCAAACAATGCCTATTTCAGAAGTAATGGCGGTGTACCCGGTACCTGGGTGTGTGCCAACTGCCATTCTTTCGGTGGATAAAGCGGAGGCTAAAATTCCAAAGGGATTGTTCCATAAGAAATGAACACTCCCTATTAATAACTCTGAATGACAATGAGTGGCAGATATGTTCCTCTAGATGAGTCTGATGTCCGTTTGTCCAACGAGGCAGCTAATGTCTCCAGCTGTCAGTGCTTAAGCACTAAGAGCCGGAGATATTAGCTGCCTTGTTGGGTAACAAACTGAATCGTTGCCATCCTAGAGGAATATGTCTGCCACTCACCATATTGATGGTTTATCAAGAGGGAGTGCCCAATTTACATATGCGACGATCCTATTTTGATTTGCCCGGCATTTGCATGGAAGGAGAGGAAGAGTCTTTCTTAAATGGCCGAAATTTTCAGAAAATATTCGGGCCATTTCAGAAGGATATCTGCTTAGATTCTAGAAATTAGAACAGACCCCTTGGTATGTAATTTTTTTTGGTCGGAACTTTTGTGATTGTACTTACTTTGAGATTGTACTTACTTGTGGCTGTATTATTAATAGGAGATGATGAAATGCGGTTGCCGAGAGTTGTGGCTGCCATAAGCGCCATATGCCTGATGACCGGCTTGGTTGTATATGGAGGGATTTTTCTCTGGCCGCGCCTGGCCGGGTCTGCTCCTGCAGACAGGAGCCCGGCAAGAGAAGTGAATAAAAACTTACCCAGGTACCTCTATTCTATTGGCAGTGATGCAGGGCTTGACAGGCCTAATACTGTTACTGTTGACGCTAAAGGCAGGGTTTTTGTCACCGATGCCGGTTCTGCCAGGGTTTATGTGTTTTCGGCTGAGGGGAAGAAGATATCTGAATTTGGAGGTTCCGGTGAGAGACCGGAGAATTTGGCTTTTCCCAATGGGATCGTTATTAACAGGCAAGGTAACCTGGTAATTGCCGATTCAGTAAAAAGGAATCTCAAAATATTCAGTCCGGAAGGCGGGTATCTGAAAACGATTCAGTCTCTGCCTAAAGACACAAAACCAGGTTTTCTCTCAATAGGTCCTGATGATTTGATTTATATATCGGACCTTTCGGGTAACAGGGTCCTGGCAATGGATGCTGAAGAAAAAATTATCCGGACAATAGCTGTACCGGAAAAACCGCTGAGTTATCCCCAGGGTACAGCAGTTGACAATCAGGGTCAATTATGGGTTGCTGACAGCGGTAATTACCAGGTAAGAATACTTGATTCCGTGGGGCAGGAGTCTGGCCTGATTAAGGGCGGCGGACCGGAGGACAGTTTTTCCATGGTCAGGGGGATAGTCCTTGACCCAAAAGGCAGGGCTTATGTTTCTGATACTATTTCCCGCTCGATAAAGGTTTTTAAACCATCGGGTGAGCTGCTATACAGTTTCCCTGAATCTTCAGGCGGCGCAGAAGGCCTGGTATTCCCCACCGCCCTGGCGGTTTACGGACAGGACAGGTTATTTGTGGTGGACCGGGGGGCTAATGATATAAAGGTATATTCTTTAACACAAAACTGATAAATTCTTCATCACGAATCTCACAGGATTATCTTTCGGAACTGTTTCCACTCTATTTGCTGCAGGAGTTGATAACATGAAAAGAACTGCATTAGTTTCGGCCTCAATAATCCTTGCGGCAGCTATTATTTTATTCGGGGCTGTCTATGTATCTGCTGCCCAGGGCCCTCATGGGAGCTATGACGAAAATACCAATGATTGTGCCAACTGCCATATTACCCATAACGGTCAGGGCGCCGGCCTGATAATGCAGCCTTCGGTTAACTCCCTTTGTTACCTGTGTCATGATGCGGGGGGCCAGAGCCGGTATGATGTGGCGGGTGAATTCGGTACGGCTGAGCCATATGCCGCGAGTAATCACGGTGTCCCTCAGGGCACCCTGAAATGTACTGATTGTCACAATCCCCATGATGGCGGCAAAGATGCCGATGGGGTTGACATTCACTGGCCGAAGCTGCTGCAGAGCAGTGCGGATGAAAGCATCCATGAAGGAAACGATTTCTGTTTTAGCTGCCATAAGACTTCTCAAAACGGTCTTATGCCCATAGATCCGACAAAATATCCGGTTAGCGGGACCGGGCACAACAATGCCGCATTTACCGTTAACGGTATCCAGCCCTTTAATCCCGATTCAGGTACAGGTATAAGCTGCAGCGGCTGCCATGAGAAACACGGTTCAGCCCTTACCGGCCTGTTGAAGAAAAATCCCAATGGAGATAGTCTTGAAGCCAATGGAAATAACAAAAGTTTCTGCTACGAGTGCCATGGGGCGGCCAGCCCCGATGACAGATACAAGGGACAGGGCGCTTTTGAAGGTTCCAAACACAGCCTTGTCACCAGCTTAAACACGAATACCGATTATCCGGGGGTTATCGGTCAGGCCGGACAGTGTTCCAGCTGTCACGATTCCCACGGTACAGCCAATGGGACTTCAAAAGTTGCCATGAAGACCCTGAGGGGCGCTTTTAATGACGGAAAAACCAACTATACTGCTTCTGATTTTGATCTGTGTTTCCAGTGTCACAATGGCAGCAGTATTAACCCTGATTATGATGTCCAGGGCCAGTATACTGCTTCGGGGGGAGGCCACAGGATTAAGACTGAGGGAGGAAACCTGGCAGTGGGGTCAGTTCTTTCGTGTGAGACCTGCCATAACCTCCATGGGTCATCAAATAACAACAAGTATTCATTGAATGACAGCCTGGGTTCAAACCTGGGAGACGGAAGAAATGAATGCCTTGCGTGTCATCAGGATGGTAAAACCGTTGAGGGTATCGCCATGTCTCCTCCTCCTTCATCAGTGCCGGATCATGGCAGCAACAGCACCGCCGCGTGCCTTGAATGCCATGGAGGTCCCCACAACATCTCCTCCGGGGCTTCAGAGGGGGGACAGGACTGCAGCATCTGCCACTCATCCCTGGTCTTGGCAACCTCTTCTTCAGATTCCGGTTACCATCACCTTTTAAGTGATTCCTCAGCCACCTATTCTACAACCCAAAATGGGTCCAGGAACTGTCTTTCCTGTCACGTTGACCATAATAAGTTTAACAACCAAAAGGCATATAACCTAAAGGCGAATTATACCGAGAGCTTTGCCCGGCAGGACACAACCCCGGGGAAAAACACGGATTTTAATCCGGCAGATCCCGGTTATGGCGGATTATGCCTGTCCTGTCATAAAGACCGGCAGGCCAAAGAAAATCCCCAGGCTGATAACACGATTGCCACACCGCCTGTCTCAATCACCGGTTATACCGGGTCAGCCCATAACTATACAGCGGCATCCGAGTTTAGTGATGCAACCCAGTTTAATGCCAACTGCAGCAAGTGCCACAATGACAATATGACCAAGACGGGCCAGACCTCAACCAACAGGTTTGGCACCCATAACTCGGATTACCGGAGTATTCTGTCACCCTTCGGGGACACAACCCTGACCGACCCGCTAAAACAGCAGTTCTGCCTCAAATGCCATGATACGGGCGGCGATGTTTATGGAACAACTATGAGTGCGGAATCCAAAGATATTGCCAATCAGTTCTCCGGTGAATCAAAACATGACATTACCGGGGTTACCGGGGCACAGCTGACCTGTGTCAATTGCCACGGTCCCCACATCGTCAGCAGGAACCCCTTTGCGGCCGGGCTGGGTGATTCAGATATATCCAATCCCGATAATACCCTTGAATCATTTATAACTGCCGCAGGTGACATATCTCGGTTCTGCATCACCTGTCACGACGGAAGCCCGCCCCAGGCCATTAATGACGGCACCGCTTTTGTGCCCTATAATGTAACTTTCCCGGATTGGGAATTTACCAATAATACAGGGGGATGGGACAAAAGCTCCTATACGGGAGAAATATCTCCTGCGGGTCATTATTCACAGGGATACCAGTGTGATAAGTGCCACGATAAACACGGATCCTCAAACCCGATGCTGACAACTCTGCCTGAGGACCCGGCAGCAGTCCCCGCGTCCGGCAGCGGTATTTGCCTGCAGTGCCATGGAGACCAGACCGGCAGGCCGGAAGGGGCAGCCAATGTCTATACCGATTTTACCAAAGGCTCAGATTTCACTTACAGGCATCCGGCCCTTGATTATACAGGCCGCCACGACAACCGGGAGACCTTCCCCTGGGATACGGCCGACCGGCATGCCGAGTGCTACGATTGCCATGATCCTCACTCGGCTAGCGCGGGCAATGTAAAAGTGACAGGCCCGGCAGGGAATACTGCCCCGGCAGCATCCGGCAAGCTGGGGAACGTTACAGGGGTAACGGTCACTGACTGGCCTGCAGCCTGGAGCCCTGTGCCGGCAGCCGGCTATACCCTTGGAACCGTGGTCAATGAGTACGAATTATGCTTCAAATGTCACTCCGGTTTTAACGGAAACTTCCCATCACCTCCGGCGGGCGCTGTTACCCAGACCGATATCGCCATGGAGTTTAACCCCAACAATGCATCATATCATTATCTGGGGATACCGGGAAGCAATAGCAGGACTATTGAAGGAACTTATGCCGGTCCGTTTGATGCCGGTACCAAACTGTATTGTACCAGCTGCCACGGCTCCGACGGTACCCCGGTCACCTCTCCGGGGGCCATACACGGTTCTGCCAACAGGTATATCCTGAAAGCGCCTTTCTCGGAAAATACCGGAACGGCAGGCACCGGGAATGACCTGTGTTACCGGTGCCATGATGTGAACACTTACGGGGCGGCAGGCACATCGCCTAACCAGGCTGCAGGAGCTTCAGGTTTTAGTAATTCCGGCCAGGGAAACCTGCACGTATCTGTTTCGGAACACCGTGTGGCCTGTGTCAAATGCCACACCGCAGTGCCCCACGGATATAAGAATAAGAAACTCCTGGTGACCGCTTCTGATCCGGCTCCATATAACAATGGGTCACAGCTCATTGTTAACAACTGGGCAGCCAGTGGAAACTGGCGGGAAAGTGATTGCTCGGGATGCCATTAAGACCGGTTTCAACTGGGGACAGTGGGATTTGCCTGCAGAGCAAATCCACTGTTCCCCTGTTTTTGTTCTGGAAATTTAAATTTCGGTTTATAATAATTTGGTTTCCCTAAAGGGTAGAATAACTTCAAAATGGTGTAAAAACCGGTTTTGGTCAGGTTTTTGCCACGGTTTTGACACAAAAGGCTGTTAATATTAAGGTAAAGCAATTTTGATTTTTGGGCTTGTCAATCACGATAAGACGTAGTATAATTTGCAGGAAAAATAAGGCTCTGTGTAAATAAAGCAAAATAAAGCCCGAAAAAACGCCAGCAGTTTGCCAATAGGTTTAAAGGAGGAACAGTAATTCATGGCAAAAAAACCTGTAAAAGAAGAACCAAACGTTTCACCGGGAGAGAGCCGGGATTCAGCCGATGACCGCGGTATCATTAATACCATCTGGAACTTCCTGAGCTCGATGAAGCTGGGGATAATCCTGCTCTTGATCCTGGCGGCCGCCTCAATTATCGGGACCGTCTGGGTTCCCAGGGACATGTATGGACAGCCGGATTACCTGAGGTTTTATAACAACCCGGTATTTAACCTGATCTTGGCGCTCCTGGCCCTAAACATTCTAATCTGCAGTCTCAACCGGTGGAAGAGCTTAAGAGGCACCCTAAAGGGGCCCAAAGCCGATGTTTCCGAAAACTTTGTCAAAAACTTGAAATCCCACAGCAGTATAAAAGTTAAAACCGGACCGGACAAGGCCTTTGAAAAAATCAGGGAATTGTTGAGAAAAAAGGGATACAGGGTCTTTACGAGTGAAGAGGGTGAAACCTTCAAGGTTGCTTCCGACAGGGGCCACCTGGGTATTATCGGGCCTTACCTGACCCACTTGAGTTTTTTGGTGATAATTCTGGCTGTAATGATAAAATTCAGCGGGCTGGCAGGATTTGACGGCACATTTGTCGGCTGGGAAGGTGAGACTTACAGCCTTGGCCAGGTCCAGGGTATTGACAATGTGGATTTTGATGATTATTTCGATATCAGGGTAGAAGATTTCAGAACTGAATACAGGCCTGGCGGGCGGGAGATTAAACAGTGGTACAGTGATTTAAAGGTAATTGACGGTGATAATTCCTATGATTTCACCCTGTATGTCAATAAACCGCTGGTCCACAACGGAATAAAATTTTATCAGTCTTCTTTCGGACACCAGTTTTCCGGCAAGGTTTCAGGGCCTGAAAAGAAGGATCAGGATTTCAGCATAGCCATGCAGGATTATGTCCAGCCTGAGGGCACTGACCTGTTTTTTGTACCGATGGGCTATGATGATGCAAATAAAGAAGTTAAATTTTATCTATACCAGGGAAGACAAGCAGTCTTTGACGGCGGTGTGGCTTTAAACACTCCCTACAAATACGGGGATGCCGAGGTGACGTTCCAGGATGTCAGGAGCTATACAGTCCTGAGTACCAAAAAGGACCCCGGGGTACCCGTCATAGGGGCCGGTTCAATCCTGCTTATTGTTGGAATAGTAATCTCTTTCCTTCTCCGGCAGAGGAGGATATGGTCAGTAATCAGGCCTGAAAAAGAAGGGTCCCTGATAGAGATAGGCGGGATTTCAGCCAAGGATAAGAGAGGGCTTGACAGGGACCTGGAATATATAGCTTCCGAGCTTAAGAATAGGTAAGGGGTGATTTTAATGGACCTGGTAACACTGGAAGAGTATTCGTATACGGTCACTTTTATAGCTTA
Organism: Firmicutes bacterium HGW-Firmicutes-14; assembly: GCA_002840275.1. GTDB lineage: Bacteria > Bacillota > Thermincolia > Thermincolales > UBA2595 > W-Firmicutes-14. The sequence goes on along the minus strand of PHAB01000014.1, from coordinate 70,610 downwards.
TGGAATCGCATCCCTCATTTATATTGTCTACCTGGGATATAAAAATGAAAATATGGTCAGGATTGCTACCCTGGCTACTATAGTGGGTTTAATTACCAACCTTGCATTTTTGGTGCTGAGATGGATGATCAGTGGCCGTGCCCCCTTCGCCAACGGTTATGAATTTCTCATGTCCTTCACAGCGGGTATTGCCGGGGCTTACCTTGTTGCTGAGTGGAAGTACAGGTACAAGATTATAGGAGCTTTTGTAATGCCTATTGCATGGCTGATCCTGGCCTGGATAGCCATGAAGATGCCGGATTATTCCAGGAGTGCCACAAACCTGATGCCGGCTCTCCAGAGCAACTGGCTGTCCATCCATGTGGCTACAGCCATGGTGTCATACGGCGCTTTTGCTTTATCGCTGGGAACCAGTATCATGTATCTGATAAAACAATCTATGGAAAACAGTGGTTCCAGGAGCGGTTTTAGCAAACGGATGCCATCCCTGGATGCCCTGGATGATATCAGCTATAAATTCATTGCCGTTGCGTTTCCGTTTCTGTCAGCGGTCATCATAACCGGGGCTATCTGGGCTGAATATGCCTGGGGGCGGTACTGGAGCTGGGATCCTAAGGAAACATGGTCACTTATAACGTGGCTGGTCTACGCGGCTTACCTGCATGCCAGGTTTACTTACGGGTGGCGGGGCAGCAAGGCGGCTTGGATGTCAATAGTCGGTTTTATCTTTGTCCTCTTTACCTTCTTCGGAGTCAACTATTTCCTGTCAGGGCTTCACTCCTACGGTGGAAGCTAAAAGGATTTTGCCGGTAAACAACAAGCCGTGACAAATCACGGCTTGTTGTCAGAACAGAGTTTGTGCAAAAGGTAACTTGGAAAAGATTTATCCTTGGTTGCAAGCAGTATATAAGTTATAATAGGAACAGCGGTTTGAATCCGATGTCTAACTGCCACTAAGACTACCTCTTCTTTAAATTGGAGAGAATGTTGTTAATTTAGAAGGAATCCCACATACTTCAGCGAATAAAGAATGCATTAGCTGAAAAAACGGGAAAACAGTTTTGGGGAAGTGGTGTGTATGTCCGGCCTTTATCCTGTCTATTTAAACCTGGATCAAAAAAAATGCCTTGTTGTGGGCGGCGGGAATGTAGCTGAACGGAAAGTAATAAGCCTCCTGGAATCAGGCGCCCGGGTATATGTGGTGAGTCCGGCCCTGTCTGACCGGCTGGAAGAAATGGCCGGGGAACATAAACTTACGGTTATCAGAAGATGTTATACAACTACTGACCTGGAGGATGCCTTCCTTGTCATCGGGGCCACTGATAATCCCGGGATTAACGAACGGGTTGCCCGGGATTGCCAGGAAAGGAACATCCTGGTTAACATTGCGGACAATCCGGATTGGTGCAATTTTATGGTGCCTGCGGTACTCAGACAGGGGGCTTTATCAATCAGTATATCCACCGATGGTAAAAGTCCAATGTTAGCCCGGCGGATCCGGGAAAGGCTTGAACCGGAATTTGGACCTGAATACTGTGAATTTCTAGAGCTTATGGGGAATGTCAGAGAATATGTTATCAGGACCATACCTGAAGAAAAAAGCCGGAAAGACACCTTTCAGAGACTGATTGATTCAGATATTCTGGATCTGTTAAAAGACGGTCAGCGTGAAAAAGTGAAGGAGCGGATAACCCATGTTCTTGGTGACAGTTGGACTCAATCATAGGACTGCACCGGTTGAAATCCGGGAAAAACTGAGTTTTGCGGAAGATTCCCTGCCCAAACACCTGAATAAACTGACAGCCAACAATATCATCCGGGGGTGTGTCATACTTTCCACCTGCAACCGGACTGAGGTTTATGCCGCTGTTATAGATGTGGATAAAGGACTGACCAGGATTAGGGAGCACCTGGCCAAGTGCTGCCGAAAAGATTTGAATGAATTGAAAAATTACCTGTATACCTATACCCTTTTTGACGTTATACCCCACCTTTTCAGGGTGGCCTCCGGACTTGACTCTATGATTCTGGGAGAGACCCAGGTCCTCGGGCAGGTAAGGACCGCCTACCAGATAGCCTGTGAGAACGGTTCCACCAACAGGGTCTTAAACACCCTGTTCCAGCAGGCCATTACGGTTGGCAAAAAGGTACGGACAGATACCCTTATCGACCGGAACGCTGTATCAATAAGTTATGCCGCTGTTGAACTGGCCAGGCAAATTTTTGAAGGAGACCTGGATGGCAAGTCTATCCTTGTTATCGGTGCGGGAAAAATGAGTGAACTGACAGCAAAGCACCTGGTAGCCAATGGGGTGACCAGTGTCCTGGTGTCAAACCGTTCAATTGATAAGGCCCGGGTATTAGCTGAACAATTCGGCGGCCGGGCGGTCAGGTTTGATGAACTGCATGACTGTATGGTCAGAGCAGATATCGTGATCAGCGCTACCGCCGCGGCCCACTGCATAATCGAAAAACCGGACATGGAAAAGGTTATGGACCGCAGGGGAGGCAGGAAGATATTTATCATAGATATTGCAGTGCCAAGGGATGTGGACCCGCTGGCGGGAGAAGTCCCCGGGGTCAGCCTGTATGATATTGATGAACTTCAGTATGTAGTGGACAAGAACCTGGAACACAGGAAAAAAGAATCTCTTAAGGCCGAGAAGATTATCCAGGCAGAGATAGATGAATTCTGGAAATGGCTGAGTACCCAGTTCGTGACTCCTACCATTGCAGCCCTGAAAAAACGCGGGGAAGAAATCAGGCAGAAAGAAATGAAAAAGGCCTATAACCGCCTGGGCAATATCACAGAACGTGAGAAGAAAATAATCAGCTCTATGACCAACTCCATTGTCAACCAACTCCTCCATGACCCGGTCATGCAATTAAAGAATTACGCCCTAACCAGACAGGGACATTTATATACTGAAATTCTTCAAAACCTTTTTAATCTTGATGTTCCCAATGAAAAACGGTTTGCTGCCGGAAAAGACAATAACAGTGAAATTGACGGGCATCCAACCGGTCATCCGGGAGGACATCCGGGAGGACTTTCTGCCGGACACCCCGAAGAGCACCCGGCCCAGGGCCGCGTTGCCGGCGGCAAATAGCTGCAAAAACCGCACCTGTATTTTGGGTATGATTTGGAGGTATAGTCATGGCAAGAGAAATTATCATTGGGACCAGGGACAGCGCCCTGGCCATGTGGCAGACCAATTGGGTGGTTGATAACCTGAAAAGGCTTAATCCGGGATACGATTTCCGGGTTGTGAGCATGAAGACCCAGGGGGACAAGATCCTTGACGTAGCCTTGGCCAAGATAGGTGATAAAGGCCTTTTTACCAAAGAACTTGAAGTGGCCATGCTGAGCGGTGAAACAGATATGGCGGTCCACAGCATGAAGGATCTTCCCACAGTCCTTCCTGAAGGACTGACAATAGGATGTATGTGTGAAAGGGTTGATCCCCGGGATGTGGTAATCTCAAGGGACGGCACAACCCTGGGGGATATGCCCCGGGGGGCCAGGATTGGGACCAGCAGCCTGCGCAGGTGTGCCCAGTTGCTGCATTACCGGCCGGACCTGCAGTTAGAGCCGCTTCGCGGTAACCTCAACACCAGGATGGCCAAATTGGAAAAGAATAACCTTGATGCTATTATCCTGGCTGCTGCCGGGGTTGAACGGCTGGGCTGGAGGGACAGGATCACCGAACGGCTGTCTGATGATATTTGCCTGCCTGCGGTAGGCCAGGGATCGATAGGTATTGAAATAAGGGAAGGTGACCGGGAAATTTACGAGGTGGTCCAGACCCTTAACCATATTTATACCTGGGCTGCTATCACTGCCGAACGGGCGCTCCTCAAAAAACTGGAGGGTGGGTGTCAGATACCCATAGGGGCCCTAGGCACTGTGGAAGATGGTCGGCTGACCCTTAAGGGCGTTGTAGCCGGCCTTGACGGTAAAGACCTTATCAAGAGTGAAATTTCCGGGCCGGCAGATGAAGCGGTTTCCATAGGTGTAGAATTGGCGGAAAAGCTTATCGGCATGGGTGCGGATAAAATACTAAAATCAGTGAGGCAGGAGTATAGCTAATATGAAAAATGGAATGGTGTATTTGGTGGGTGCAGGACCCGGAGACCCCAAACTAATCACACTTAGGGGCCTGGAGTGCATAAAAAAAGCAGATGTCATGGTATATGACAGGCTGTCAAGCCCCAGGCTGCTGTCTTATGCGAAACCTGGGGCCGAGCTTATTTACGCGGGGAAATCCCCTGTCAGGCATACCCTGAAACAGGATGAGATAAACAGTGTCCTGGTGGAAAAGGCCCGGGAAGGGAAGACGGTTACCAGGCTGAAAGGCGGTGACCCCTTTGTATTTGGCCGGGGGGGTGAGGAAGCCGAGTTCCTTTTGGCCCACAACATACCCTTCGAAATTGTCCCCGGCATCACCTCCGGAATTGCTGTCCCGGCTTATGCCGGAATCCCCGTAACCCATCGTGACTTTAATTCAACTCTTGCATTTATCACCGGAAATGAGGACCCCGCAAAAGAAGACACTTCCATCGAGTGGGACAAGATTTCCACCGGGTGTGGGACCATCGTTTTTTATATGGGAATGAGCAACCTGCCTCATATTGTTGACAGGCTGATAACTTACGGGCGGCCTGCAGATACACCGGTAGCCGTAATCAGGTGGGGGACCAGACCCGAACAGCAGACAGTCACCGGTACCTTAACTGATATTGTGGAGAAAGCCCGGGCAGCCAAAATGGGCCACCCGGCAATAATAGTTGTGGGCGGGGTTGTTTCCCTGAGGGAGAAACTTAAGTGGTTTGAGCAGAGACCGCTTTTCGGCAAAAGGATACTGGTAACCCGCTCCCGCAGCCAGGCCAGTGTGCTGGCCGAGAAGATAGAATCCCTCGGGGGTGAACCGTGGGAGTGTCCTACCATTGAGATTACAGACCCTGATGATTATAAACTGTTGGATGCAGCCGTCAAAAACATTGAATCATACCACTGGCTTATATTTACCAGTGTTAACGGGGTTAAATATTTTATGGCCCGTATGAGGTATCTGGGAAAAGACATTCGCACTCTTGGCAATATAAAGATAGCGGCCATTGGGCCAAAGACCAGGGAAGAGGTTGAACAGTACGGAATCTTTTGTGAACTGATGCCGGAAGAGTTTGTGGCTGAAGCTGTCATAGAGGCTTTAAAGGATGAAGAGATCAGGGGGAAAAAGATCCTTTTGCCCAGGGCTGATATAGCCAGAAAGGTCCTGCCGGAGACCCTGCGGTCCATGGGGGCTGAGGTAGATGAGGTAAATGCCTATAAGACCGTTCCGGGTTCCGGTGATACGGAACAGCTCATAAAAATGCTGGAAGATGAGCGTATACATGTTATAACCTTTACCAGCTCATCGACAGTCAGGAATTTTATTAAGATAATTGGCTCAGACAATATTCCCAGGCTTCTTGGCGGTGTTGTGACAGCATGTATAGGCCCTATTACAGCCGATAGCGCCCGGGAGCTTGGTCTTAATGTTGACATAGAGGCCCGGGAGTATACCATTGACGGGCTGGTTCAGGCAGTGCTGGATTATTTCGGGGGGGTGAATTGATTATGGGTTTTCCTGTGGTTAGGGCCAGAAGGCTGAGAAGCAGTGAAAACATACGCAGACTGGTCAGGGAAAATTATCTGAGGGTTGATGACCTGGTATACCCCTTGTTTGTGACCAATGGCGAAGGTGTCAGGAACCCGGTTGAATCAATGCCGGGAGTTTCCCAGCAGTCTGTGGATATGGTCCTTAAAGAAGCCGGAGAGGTTGTTGAGCTGGGTATTCCGGCTGTTCTTCTCTTCGGTATTCCGGCATATAAGGATGAAAAGGGGTCATCAGCTTATGACGAGAATGAAGCGGTCCAGCGGGCTATCAGGGCTTTGAAGGAAAAGTACCCCGAACTCCTGGTGATTCCTGACCTCTGTATGTGTGAATACACCAGCCACGGCCACTGTGGTCTCCTGGATGAAAAGGGAGTAGTCATGAATGATGAAACAATCAGCGTCCTGGCCAAAATAGCCCTGTCATATGCCGCGGCCGGGGCAGATATAATTGCCCCTTCTGACATGATGGACGGCAGGGTGGCCGCTGTCAGGGAGGCGCTGGATGCCAACGGATTTGCTGATATTCCGATTATGTCTTATTCAGCTAAATATGCTTCGGGTTTTTACGGGCCCTTCAGGGATGTTGCTGAGTCGACTCCCCAGTTCGGTGACCGCCGCGGTTACCAGATGGACCCCGCCAACAGTGATGAGGCATTAAAAGAGGTATGGCTGGATGTGGAGGAGGGCGCCGATATCGTCATGGTCAAACCTGCCCTTCCTTACCTGGATATCATCAGGAGAATCAAAGATGAATTCAATCTGCCGGTAGCTGCTTATAATGTAAGCGGAGAATATGCTATGCTCAAGGCTGCCGCCCAAAACGGGTGGCTTGATGAAAAAAGGGTTGTTTTAGAGGCCCTTACCGGGATCAAGAGGGCCGGTGCCGATATAATCATAACTTACCATGCCAAAGACGCAGCCAGGTGGTTAAAGGAGGAACAGTAATGATCGTATCCTGGAACACTACAAACCAATGTAATATGTACTGTGACCACTGTTACCGGGACGCGGGGGCCAAGGCCGAGGAGGAACTGAATACCGAAGAAGGTAAAGCCCTGCTGGACGAAATTAAGAAGGCCGGATTCAAAATTATGATCTTCAGCGGCGGGGAACCCTTTATGAGGCCGGACATTCTCGAACTTGTTGAATATTCCAAGAAGCTGGGCCTGATAACCGTTTTCGGCACCAATGGAACCCTGATTACCCCGGAAATTGCCGGGAAACTGAAAGAAATCGGTGTCGACGGTGTGGGGATAAGCCTGGACAGCCTGGACAGGGAAAAGCATGATACCCTGCGCAGGCTGGAAGGAGCATGGGACGGCGCTGTCCAGGGGATGAAAAACTGCCGTGAAGCAGGGGTCCCCTTCCAGATCCATACCACCCTTATGGACTGGAACTGGAACGAGGCGGAAGCTATTACCGATTTTGCGGTTGAGATGGGAGCAAAAGCCCACCACTTCTTTTTCCTCGTACCTACCGGGCGGGCCAAAAATATTGAGGAAGAATCCCTCCGGGCAGAACAGTATGAAGAGATCCTCACCCGCATAATGAAGAAACAGCAGGAAGTTGATATTGAGATTAAACCTACCTGTGCTCCCCAGTTTATGAGGATAGCCCAGCAGATGGGGATGAATCTGAGGTTCGGGCGGGGCTGCCTGGCCGGTACATCATACTGTATCATAGGCCCCAAAGGAAAGGTCCAGCCCTGTGCTTATATGGATATGGAAGTGGGTAACGTGAGAGAGACCCCGTTTAGTGAAATATGGGCAGGCAGTGAAGTATTCAAGACCCTGAGGACCCTGGATTACAAGGGTGGCTGCGGAAAGTGCGGTTACAAGAAAATCTGCGGCGGCTGCAGGGCCAGGGCGGCGTACTATAACGACGGCGACTATATGGCTGAAGAACCGTGGTGCCTGTACCAGGGAAGAAAAGGATACTAAGAGAGGGCAGACGGGTTGCTCAGGTTCACGGTGAAGTCGCCTTAAGGGCAGCTTGAGCAACCCATCTGCCCTTGTTTTATCCGGAGTAGTAATCTAAACCCGGAGCGGGAAGAATAAAGGAAGGCCTCCGGCCGCTAAATTAACAAAAGGTGGTATCGTTATGCATAAAGGTTACGAAAAATCAACCAAACTCTTTGCTGAAGCCCGGGAATACATCCCGGGTGGTGTTAACAGCCCTGTCAGGGCCTTTAAGTCAGTGGGCCATACACCGGTATTTATTGACCATGCCCAGGGCTCAAAGATTTATGATGTTGATGGAAATGAGTACATAGATTACGTGGGTTCCTGGGGACCGATGATTCTTGGGCATCAGCATCCTGAAGTCGTTTCAGCCCTAAAAGCGTACCTGGATAAAGGTACAAGCTATGGAGCCCCTACAGAACTGGAAACAGAAATGGCCATGATTGTAATTGAAGCATTTCCGGCTATGGAGATGGTCCGGATGGTTAACTCGGGGACCGAGGCGACCATGAGCGCCCTGAGGCTGGCCAGGGGATATACGGGCAGGGACAAAATTGTGAAATTTGAAGGGTGTTATCATGGACATGCTGATTCCCTGCTGATCAAGGCCGGGTCAGGGGCCCTGACCCTCGGTGTCCCGACAAGCCCGGGAGTACCCGCAAATATTGCCGGGAACACAATAACAGCCGGGTTCAATGACCTGGATATTCTGAAAAAAATATTTGCCCTGGAAGGGAAAGATATCGCGGCAGTGATAGTAGAACCGGTTCCCGGGAACATGGGTGTTGTCCCCCCGCAGCCGGGGTTCCTGGAAGGGCTGCGGGACATTACCCGTAAATACGGCGCCCTGCTTATATTTGACGAGGTCATGACCGGATTCCGGGTGGCTTACGGCGGGGCACAGGTAAGGTTTGGTATTGAACCTGACCTGACATGCCTGGGCAAGATTATTGGCGGCGGTCTGCCTGTGGGCGCCTATGGCGGAAAGAAGGAAATCATGGAAAAAATCTCTCCGGCAGGACCCATATATCAAGCCGGTACCTTGTCCGGCAATCCCCTGGCCATGACAGCCGGACTGACTACATTGCGAATCCTGCAAAACCCTTCAGTATATAAGGACTTGGAGGATAAATCCGCAAAACTGGCGGAAGGTCTGGCAGATGCGGCAAAACGGGCGGGTATCAACGTATCGTTCAACCGGGTGGGTTCCATGGTCTGTACCTTTTTTACCCCGGAAAAAGTTGTTGACTATTCATCAGCATGTTCTTCGGATACGGGGAGGTTCGCCTCCTTTTTCAGGGAAATGCTCAACCGGGGCATATACCTGGCCCCCTCCCAGTTCGAAGCTGCCTTTGTGTCGGCAGCCCATTCAGATGAGGATATATCGAAGACAATTGAAGCTGCTTATGAGTCTTTTAAAGAGGTTATGTAAAACCCAATTGGTAAAATTTCTTATAGCAAATAAAGGAAAATTGTTGTTTATTGTCGAATATATGATTAAGTTAAGAGGTGGAGAACTTGTTAAACCGTAAGAATATTATCACGGTTGTCTTGGTTATTGCCTTTATTGCAGTAATTGTCTTGGCTGCCACAAACAGGTCACGGCACGGGGACCCCAAAGAGTGGGAGAAGAAACATGCTGAGGTAGCACAGCAGCATGCCGGGCAGTTGGATGAGTTCTGCCTGGATTGTCATAACAAAGAATTTAATCACACCAGGGAAAATTTCTGCAATCAGTGCCATCGTGCCAGAAAAGTAAAGCCGGTTGAATAACAAAATTATAAACATTATTAAAGAAGAGGTATACGAGATGCCGGATGCTTATGAACTATTTCTGAATGATTTGCGGAGAGCGAAAGGGTTGGATTTGACCGGATACAAACGACCTCAGATGGAGAGGCGTATAAACAGCCTGATGAGAAGCCTCAAAATCGATGACTATAAGACCTATCTGAATCTGCTGGAAAAGGAAATACAGCACTGGCGAAAATTTCTTGATACCTTGACCATTAATGTATCGGAATTTTACCGGAACCCTGCTCAGTGGGAAATACTGCAGGAAAAAATCCTGCCGGAACTGATAGGAAGGTCAGGTTCTCTGAAGATATGGAGCGCCGGGTGTTCCACGGGGGAAGAACCCTATACCCTGGCAATGGTGGCATTGAACCGGTTTCCCAATGTCCACTTTTCCCTGCTGGCCACTGATGTTGACAATGAGGTTATAAACAGGGCTAAAACAGGTCTATACAGTGACAAAGCGGTGGCAAATCTCCCCAGGGCCTATCTTGTCAAATACTTTACCAAGGAAGGAAACTCTTTCAGACTGTCTGATGAGATTAAAAACAAAGTCAGGTTTATGAAGCACAATTTACTCAGGGATGCCTTTGACCGGTACTTTGACTTGATTTTATGCCGGAATGTGGTTATATATTTCACTGAAGAAAGTAAAGCTGAATTGTACCGGAAGTTTTATTCAGCCCTCAAACCAGGCGGAGTTTTATTCACCGGCAGTACCGAGCAGATTTTCCAGGCCCGGGAAATCGGATATAATCTAATATCATCATTTTTTTATAAGAGAGGCGAGTAGATTTTTTTAAGTATATCAACAGCCCTAGTGAAGGAGGGGTTTGTGGATTATGTCAGAGGAATTTATTTTTGCCCTGGATATTGGAACAAGGTCCGTGGTCGGTGTTGTTATCCAGGAAACTCAGAAGGGCTTGGAAATTATTGCTTATGAGCATTTAGAACATCAGAACCGGGCAATGATAGACGGGCAAATTCATGATATTGAACAGGTAGCCAAAGCCATCAAATCCTGCAAGGAAAAGATTGAGACGAAACTGGGCCGGACTCTGGACCGGGTAGCGGTGGCTGCGGCAGGCCGGGCCCTGAAAACAGTCCGGGTAAAGGTAAACACAGATATTGCCGAATATAAGGAAATACACCGGGACGATATACTCCGGCTGGAACTGCAGGCGGTCCAGGAAGCCCAGTCCCGGCTGAGGGCTGATGCTCAGAAGGAAGAAGACAAGTCTGTCAGCTATCATTGTGTGGGTTACAGTGTGGTTTACTATGAACTGGACGGTTTCAAGATTGGCAATCTTTACAGCCAAAAGGGAAAGAACATGAGTGTTGAAGTTATTGCCACTTTCCTGCCCAGGGTGGTTGTTGATTCTCTCCAGGCAGCTCTGCAGAAGGTCGGCCTGGAAATGACCAGCCTAACCCTTGAACCCATTGCCGCCAGCGCTGTTGTAGTTCCCCCCAGTATGAGGCAGCTGAATATTGCCCTGATAGACATAGGGGCAGGAACCTCTGATATTGCCATTACAGATGGAGGCGCCATTACGGGATATGGAATGGTTCCGGTTGCCGGTGATGAGATTACCGAAAGGATATCCCAGGAATACCTGCTGGATTTTAACCGGGCAGAAGCCATCAAGCGGTCCATCAGCAGGGACGAGGACATTAAGTTTACCGATGTCCTGGGATTGGAGCATAATATTTCCCGGCAGGAACTGCTTGATGCAGTGTCTGAATCGGTGCAAAATCTTACCAGGCAGATTGCCGAAAGGATTATAGAGCTGAACGGCAAAACTCCCCAGGCAGCGATATGTATAGGGGGGGGGAGCCTTACCCCCCTGCTTAAGGAAATGCTGGCTGAAAATCTGGGCCTGTCTAAACAGCGTGTCGCCATCAGGGGAAGGGAAGCTATCACAGAAGTATTCGGGGCTCAGGACTTGGGAGGGCCGGAGGCTGTTACGCCAATAGGTATAGCTGTTACGGCATATGAGCATAAGGGACTTGGGTTTGCCCGTGTGATGGTAAATAACCGCCAGGTCAGGCTTCTTGAGGTAAACCGGGGAACAGTGGCCGATGCCCTGCTGGCCGCAGGTATCAGTATGCGTAAAACCCAGCCCAGACTGGGACTTGCCCTGACTGTTACAGTCAACGGGGAACTAAAGATAATTAGGGGTGGCAGGGGCAAACCGGCGGTTATAAAGCTTAATGGTCATAATGTCACCATTGACGCTCCGGTAAAGCACAATGATGTTATTGAATTTGTCGAGGCCCTTGACGGTGAGAATGCAAAGGGATACATATATGACGTGGTTCCAGATATTTTGCCAATCAATATCAGTATAAATGAAGAACCTTTTACGATTAACCCTGTAATCACCCTTAATGACAAACCGGTTACATATTACGAGGAACTTATCGATAACGCCCGGGTGCTGTATTATCTGCCCAGGACGGCTGCAGAAGTTATGGAAATTGCAGGCTACAGTGAAGCCGCAGACAGCCTGATTTATGTTAATGAGCGGCTTGTTGACCAGATGTTTGAGATTGGTGACGGTGATGATATTGTTGTAGAAAAGGCTGCCGATGTTTCCCTGGATACCGGAGAAAGCGGTGAAATCTTAATGGAATCTGCCGTTGGAACTGAAACAGGTCCGGTTAGCAGTAATCTTGAATCTGACAGTTTTTTTAACGAAGCTGAAGGCGCTCATGAAGGACAGGATTCTGTTACGGTTGTATATGTTAATGATACCAGGGTGGAAATTCCCAGGAATGACGTGATCCTTACCGATGTCCTGACCAGGACGAACTATCCGTTGCGTCCTCCGGAAGGGGGGATGAGGCTGGAATTGACAGTCAACGGTATTCCCGCCGAATTCACCACTCCCCTGAAGGATGGGGACAGGGTTTCTCTCGAATGGAAGAACGGGAGCTGACAGAATATTACGTGTTTTTAACATAACTAAAAAATTTTACCAACCCGACGTTATTCGACATTTTCTCTGAAGGATAATTGCCATTATTCCTAGAAGAAACCACAAAAATAGCAGGTCGGTGTGAACCAGGTCCCTAACCACAATAATCTGTGGGAGGAGGATTAAAATGTGGGAAACACGTCGGGACATCACGAAAAAGATTAAGCAAAAGCAAAGAGAGATGTATAACCTGGTTAAAAAGAAAGGCATCCATGATCCGGATGTCTACAACAAGAGCTGTGAACTGGACTGCTTGATTGTCGAGTATATGAAGAAATATAACAGCCATGTATTTATGAGGTTTTTCGACGAGTAATACGACAATTATTAGAGGTACCCCTTAAAAAATTTCCATACAATCGTAATAATATATAGTGACCGAATTACTATTGTTTATGAAATGATTTTCTAAAATCATTATAATCGATAAAGGCAAACCTGCCGAAAGACAGGGGCGCAAAGCCATGGGTCTAAAGCAAGTGCCATGATTGCCAGGCTGCCGGAACATATTGGTCCCGTCTGCTTATGGCAGGCGGGTTTTTATTATAGGGGGTGAGCAATTTGCGAAAGGTATTAATTAACAAACTACAACCCGGAATGATTCTTGGTAAAACAATATTTTCACCTAATGGGCATGTCCTCCTGTCCACCGGGTCAGAACTGAATGAGACATTTATAAGGAGGCTTCAGGCTCTGGGCTATACTGCTGTCCTGGTGCAGGAAAACTATTGTGAAGGTTTGGCTTTTAATGACATAGTATCCGACAGATCCAGGATTGACAGCACTATTGCCCTCAGGAATATTTTTGATGAGACCAGGAAGATTAAGAAGTTAGATACCAAGGCAATTAAATCTATGGTTAACACGTTTGTTGATGAAATTATTCAAAACAGGAATTTGTTGTTTGAATTACCTGATATCCGTTCATATGACAATTACCTCCACGGCCATTGTGTGAATGTCTGTATCCTGGCCATCAGGATAGGAATGCTACTTGAGTATAACGAGATACAGCTGCGGGACCTGGGAATAGGGGCTGTCCTGCACGATATAGGCATGGTGTTTGTGAACAGGGAAGTACTGGAAAGACCCGGTAAGCTTTCTGCCTCAGAGTTTGAACAGGTTAAGCAGCACAGTATAACAGGTTTTAATCTGCTAAGGGAACAAAAGGATGTAAACCTCCTCTCAGCCCATGTCTCCTTTCAGCACCATGAAAAAATCGACGGATCGGGTTATCCCCGTTTGCTGAAGAGGGACGAGATTTGTGAATTTGCCAGAATAGTTGCCGTGGCTGATTTATTTGATGCCCTGACCAGTGAGCGGAAACACCGCAAGTCATATGCTTATAGTGAAGCAATAAAAATAATCAGGGAGGAAGCCGGGCAGAAAATCGATCTCAACATGGCGGAACTGCTCTTAAAGAATATTGCTATCCATCCCACCGGGTCATTGGTCCAGCTGAATTCCGGGGAGGTAGGCCTGGTGGTGGCCAACTTCCGCCAGGACCCGGAGAATCCCATGGTCCGTGTTTTGACAGACCGGACCGGGCGGGCCTTGGATTACGAATCAGCATGGGAAGTGGAACTGATAAACAAACCGGACCTCCATATCGTGAAACCGGTGGAAGATGACGACAGAGTTGCAGCCGTCCTCAGGGAAGTATATAATAGGCAGGAGAAGGCCGGTTAATTGATGCTGCCCGGACGGAAGGGGTTTGCAGATGGAAACTATAGTTGTGACTGCTGCTGTGATCAGAAAAGGGGATCGGTTCCTGATTGCCCAGAGAAAAAAAGGTTCCCACCAGGAAATGAAGTGGGAATTCCCCGGGGGGAAGGTAGAACAAGGGGAACACCCCGAAGACTGCCTGAGAAGGGAAATAAAGGAAGAACTTGGGGTGACAGTTGAGGTAACTGATATCTGCCAGGTGGTATCACATAACTACGATGCCAGACACATCATTTTACTTTGTTATAAGTGTGATCTTACCCAAGGGGAGCCTGAAACCCGTGATTGCCACGATTATCGCTGGGTTACTCCCGCTGAAATGGCCGGTTATGAATTTGCTCCTGCAGATATTCCGGTGGTTGAAAAACTTCGGGGAGAAGCCGGGGAACACCGGGAATTAATTTAATAAGTAAAATAAAAAGGGAAGTGCCTGATGACACTTCCCTTTTTTCGTAGTGCGCCCGGTTTAGGGATTTTCCCCTGCAACTGTCGGATAATCGGCGGCCTTGGCAAACGGCGTCGTGGCCAGTGCATTTTCATCAGATGTCCAGCCCATCATACCAAACTTCATGGCATATGCATCATAGCCCAGCTGGTTTAGGAATATTGTAGTCTGGCTTGCTGTATGACCGGTATAGCATACTACAACAATCTTCTTCGAGGGATCAAGTTTCTTCAGGTTTTCTTCATTGGCAGTATCACTGTAAGGAATATTGATTGCGCCCGGGACATGGCCTTTGGCATAGTCTTCAGGCTTGCGGATGCTGAGAATTTGATAGCTCGGATCTTTTGCCACAACTGCTTTTTCATATACTTCCTGGGCAGGAATAGTTGGGCCATTGCCGGAGGTGAGGTATGCTTCAGTCTGGGCAAGGATAATGTCCTCTGCCGCTTCTTTGCCTGTGCTTATTTCAGGCAGGTCAAAGACAGCCTGGGCTTCATTTACAGTTGTCTCCAACTCATAATCAGGGGCTTTGGTAAACGGCTTCGTGTTCAGTACATTCTCGTCAGATGTCCAGCCCATCATACCGAACTTCATGGCATAGGCATCATAACCGAGTTGGTTAAGCAATCTGGTTACCTGGCTTGCGGTATGTCCGGTATAGCAGATTACGACAATCTTTTTGCTCTTGTCAAGTTTGGCCAGGTTTTCTGCTTTGTAAATTTCGCCATAAGGGATGTTGATGGCGCCTGCCACATGGCCTTTTGCATAATCCTCAGGTTTACGGATACTTACTATCTGGTAGCTGTCGTCTTTGCCTACAACTGCATTTTCATAGACTTCCTGGGCGGAAATGGTCGGGCCTTTGCCAGAGCCGAGGTAACTCGCAGAAGCTTCAATAACTAATGCTGATTCATTAACTTGTACCTGTTGATCTGCAGCCGGCGCCTGGTCTTCAGCCGGTTCCTTGGCAGTATCACTGCCTCCGCCACACCCTGCAAGGGTAAATACCAGGCTTAGGGCAATGAGAAGTGCCACCACTGATAACCATGATTTTTTCCTTAGCATTTTTGTACCTCCTCAAACGTTAAAGTTTAGTATTCACATAACTATTCTGCAGAAATGTGCTAGTTCCTTCTGTCACAACAATGTTTTAATATTCAAATAATTCCAGTGTGCATTTTGTATTGTATGGGGAATTATCAAATCAGTCTAAGAAATGATTCTTAGTATAATAGGAAAGAAGGAATTATGGAGGATATATTTATCTTTCCCTTTTTTTTCAGACAGCCTTTGAAATCACTCTATATTATGATAAAATATATTCATTCGCATGGGAACGAAATGCATAATAATTGTAGATAACAAACCGTGAGGAGAGAGGTATTTAATAATGGGTGGCAGCAGGAAAATAATTATAGCCGTATTGATTTTAATGGTCCTGACAATGGCGGGTGTAGGGTTTTATTACTGGTATCAGAACAGGTACTATGTTTCTACTGAGGATGCCCGGGTTACCGGTGATATAGTCCGGGTCAGCCCGCAGATTGCCGGAAAGCTGGTGGAGTTAAATATTGAAGAGGGACAGAATGTTAAAAAAGGACAGATCATCGGCCGGCAGGAGATGCTCAGCCTTCCTGATTCAAGCCTGGAAATGGCAATTATTAGGTCCCCTATTAAAGGGGTAATCCTGAAAAAACAGGGGGCAGTAGGTGAGGTGATTGTTCCCGGACAGATTCTGGCAATGATTGCAGACCCCGATAAACTATATATCAGTGCGAATATAGAAGAGACAAAACTTGAAAGGGTCAAAGTGGGCCAAAAGGTTGATGTGACTATTGACCAATATGGGGACAGGGAGTTTTCGGGTGCTGTAAGTTCAATCGGCCAGGCGGCGGGTTCGGCTTTTTCCATTCTTCCCGTATCTACCGGCGGCAATTTTACCAAAGTTGTGCAAAAGGTACCGGTTAAAATTGAACTTGGCAGCACGGATTTGAAACTGCTTCCCGGGACAAATGCGGTAGTCAAAATCCATATAAGGTAATAGGGAGAAGTTATGAATTCTCAGAATAAAAACGGCTGGTATAAATGGCTGGCGTTACTGGTAGTGGTTTTCGGAACGTTTATGGCTATCCTTGACACCAGTATAGTTAATATAGCCATTCCAAAAATGATGACAGTCTTCGGTGTTTCCACAGACCGGATAAAATGGGTACTCACGGCATATATGCTGACAATGGGGGCAGTAATTCCCGTAACCGGGTACCTGGGAGACACCTTTGGCACCAAGAAGATTTATATTTGGGCCCTTGCCCTGTTTACCGCGGGATCTGCATTATGCGGCTTTGCCTGGAGCAACAACTCCATGATAGCCGCCCGGATTATCCAGGCCGTGGGAGGCGGGATGATAATGCCCATCAGTATGGCTATTATTTATCAGGTCATCCCAGTGGAAAAAAGGGGGATGGCGCTGGGAATATGGGGAATTGCTGCCATGGCCGCCCCGGCCATCGGTCCTACTCTTAGCGGTTATATCGTGGAACACCTCAACTGGCGCCTGATCTTTACCGTTAACATACCGGTCGGAGTGGTAGGTGTTATCCTGGCCGGACTTCTCCTGGAGGAGTCTCCCAAAAAGCCTTCAAGGGGATTTGATTACCTGGGATTTGTCTTCTCATCTGTAGGACTGGGAAGCATTCTCTATGTATTGGGTGAAGGTTCTTCCATTGACTGGTCTGATTTTACCAATGTTTTTCTCCTGATGCTGGGGGGGTTCAGTCTGGTTTTGTTCGTGATAAACGAACTTATGCATAAAGACCCGCTTCTTGATTTACGGTTGTTCAAAATATGGCCCTTTACCCTGAGTATTTTTATTTCCAGTGCGACAAATATAGCCATGTTCGGAGGTGTTTTTCTGCTCCCCCTGTTCCTGCAAAACCTCCAGGGTTATTCTGCTATGCAGACAGGTATAATAATGTTTCCCGGAGCATTGGCTACAGGAATTATGATGCCAATCAGCGGAAGGCTTTTTGACAAGTACGGGGCCAAAATAGTAGTAATCCCCGGTCTTATCATTCTTGCCCTGGCAACCTATGAACTATCAAAAATAACCATAGAAACCAGTTCTGCTGTAGTCATGATTCTGATTGCCTTTCGCGGGGTAGGGCTGGGACTGTCGATGATGCCGATAACTACGGCGGGTATGAACGCCGTGCCAATAGCCTTAGTGGCCAGGGCGTCAGCTTTGTCAAATGTTTTAAGACAGGTTGCCGGTTCTGTAGGCTTGACCATGTTAACTACAATACTGCAGAAGGTGCAGTCTGTTTCATATACCAGGATATCGGAGCAGGTGAACTGGTTTAACCCGGGCAGCGCCCAGCTGTTTACGCTGATGAATGGCTTGTTTACTCAGTATGGCCTGTCCCCTGGTGAAAACCGGGGCGCATCCATGGCGGCTGTTTACGGGCTGGTACAGAAATACGCTTTTCTTCAAGGCATAAATGATACCCTGTTTGTCACAACCCTTATTGCCCTTGTAACAGTACCCCTGGCTTTTCTCATCCGGGATACCCGGCAAAAAAAACCCCTGCCTGAAGGCGGCGGGGCTGTTGAATAGGTGGTTTGGTCATGGAAAAAAAACAATTAAACAGTTATGCCGGAGAAATCAAAAACCTTTTCAGATGTATAGGGAAAAACTACCGGAATTATGTCCTGGAACAGGTCAGTAAATGCGGTTTTACCGTACCTCAGTTGATGGTAATGCATGAAGTATATAACTATCCCGGAATAACCCTGAAGGAACTCAGTGAAAAAATGGGCCTGGCAAAAAGTACGGTGTGTGGAATTATTGACCGTCTTGAGGCTCGGGATGCCGTGACCAGGACCAGGGATACCAATGACCGGAGGTCAGTCAGGATATCCCTGACACCGAAGGTCACGGAACTTCAGGATTCTCTCAATGTCATCAGAACCAACTACCTGGCAGGGCTGCTTGAACATTGTGAGGCAGATGAAATTAAGAACCTGGTATCCGGATTGAGGAAACTCAATAACCTGATGGAGGAAAAAGGTTTCTGACCGTATTTTAGCATAATTCAAATCATGAGGGTGTTGCTATGAACAGATTTGCCGTTGTACTGATTGCAGCCGTTTTCTTTTTCATCTATGCCGGTATTAATTATTATATCGGGCTGCGGGGCTGGCAGAGCCTTGGCGGCCTTGTTCCCTGGATGGGCAAAAAAGTTTACTGGGCGGCCTTTTGGGCGCTGGCTTTATCATATCTTGCCGGCAGGCTGGCTGAAAGGTTTCTTCCGGCCGGTGTGGCCTACTGGATGACCTTGGTTGGTGCATACTGGCTGGCGGCAATGTTTTATTTTCTTTTAATCATTTTCGCTTTGGATTCAGTCCGCATATGCATATATGTAATTGGAAAAGTGACCGGGTCTGTGCCCGGGGGTTTTTACAATAACCCGAAGCTTGCTGCAGCGGCCGGATTGGCGGTGCTGATAACCGTTGCCGGTATCATTCTTTACGGGACATGGAATGCCAGGAACCCTGTGGTTACCCGGTATGAAATATCTGTGCCCAAACAGGCTGGCGTTCTAAAACAGCTCCATATAGTGATGATTTCTGACAGTCACCTGGGGGAAATTATCCATAACGGCAGGCTGAACCATATGGTTGAGATTATAAATAGCCTGCAGCCTGATATAGTGCTGATGCCGGGAGATGTTATAGACGAAAACATAGGACCCTTTGTGGAACAAAGAATGATTGATACATTCCGGAAGCTGAATCCGCCTTATGGAATCTACTCTGTACCCGGAAATCATGAATATATCGGGGGACATATAGATGAAGCCATTCACTACCTGGAAGAAGCCGGGGTCAAGGTACTCAGAGACCGAAGGGTAAAAGTAGCCGATAGTTTTTATGTAATCGGACGGGATGACCGGGCCGGGGAACGGTTTACCGGCAGGAAGCGCCGGGCCTTGTCAGAACTGATGGAGGGAATTGACCGGAACCTGCCTGTCATACTGCTTGATCACCAGCCTGTTAACCTGGACGAACCCGCCCAGCTGGGGATAGACCTCCAGCTGTCAGGCCACACCCACCGGGGGCAGCTGTTTCCCAATCACCTGATAACAGGCAGAATCTATGAGAATGACTGGGGATTGATTACCCGGGGGACACTGAATGTGGTTGTTTCGTCCGGAGTTGGGACATGGGGGCCGCCGATCCGGGTGGGCAACAAGCCGGAAGTGGTGGAAATTGTAATTCACTTCAAAGGCTAAAAAGTTTTTTGCCCTGCTTCGCCTTGCGGAACCTGATATGGTCTTTAATGGCGGAATTGACCGATGCCAGGTCATCTTTATACCTCATGTATATAGTGAAACACCGTTGCATATAATCCTCAAAAGGTTTGAGAGCGCTGGCCAGGGCACAGTAAGTGTCCATCCCCTTGGCGCTAAGGGCAAAAGGCTCCCTGGTCAGCAGTCGTCCTACTGCCAATTCTTCCAGGATGGACTGAAGGGTAGGACTGAAGGCCCCGTTCCTGGTCCTGATAAAATCATAGAACCCGATTTCATGGGGGTCCAGGGAATCGGCTGAGGACAGGAACAAAAAATTATGCATCAGGGCTGGAGACGTAATTTCAAATTGTATTATCAGACGCATAACGAGAATATGCTGGGCGGTAAAACTGAACATTGGGACCTCCTCATCGTGTTATATATATTATAACCCGTATTGCAGCAAAAGGGATTAATAAATATAAACTAAAAATCCATTGACAATTATATAAAAAGTTGATACCATTAACTCAGTTATTCAGGAAAAGTTAATACTGAGTGACTCTTATCCAGAGAGGTGGAGGGACTGGCCCTATGAAACCCGGCAACCATTTCACATTCAAATGTGAGAAAGGTGCCAATTCCTGCAGAAGTTTATCTTCTGGCAGATAAGAGGGAACACTGGTTTATTGTGTTTAACCTCTTTGCCGGAAGGGGTTTTTTCTATATTTCGGCAGAAGCTTTTTGGGCCGGCTGCGGGAGACAGACTGCAAAGTTAGGAGGATGAACAGATGGGATTTAAAAGAACGTACTCGGAAATCAATGAAAAAATCAAGACCGGAAAAGTGGTTGTGGTTACTGCAGAAGAGGTTATCGGGATGGTGGAGGAAAAAGGCATTGAAAATGTCGCCAGGGAAGTTGATATTGTTACAACAGGTACATTTGGACCGATGTGTTCATCAGGCGCGTTTTTCAATTTCGGGCACCCCAAACCCAGGATAAAAATGCACAAGGTCTGGATGAACGGGGTACCTGCTTATACAGGAATTGCAGCTGTAGATGCCTATCTGGGCTGTAATGAACTACCGGAACATGACCCTCTTAATTCAAATCATCCCGGGGAATTCAGGTATGGCGGCGGTCATGTGATAGAAGACCTGGTGGCCGGGAAGACCGTCAAATTTGAGGCCTCCGGGTATGGCACTGATTGCTACCCGCGCAGGAAAATAGAAACATATATAACCCTTGAAGATGTTAATGAAGCCTTTCTATTTAATCCCAGAAACGCTTACCAGAACTATAATGTTGCGGTAAATGTTTCCGATAAGATGATTTATACATACATGGGGGCATTGAAACCGGGTGTGGGAAATGCCCATTATTGCAGCGCCGGTCAGCTCAGTCCCCTGCTGAATGACCCCTTATACCGGACAATCGGGATAGGAACCAGGATTTTTCTCGGGGGTGGAACCGGCTATGTTGCCTGGAACGGGACTCAGCACAACCCCTGTGCGGCCCGCGGCGAGAATGGAGTGCCTACAGGCGGCGCCGGTACCATAGCTGTGGTGGGAGATCTTAAACAGATGAAGCCCCAATGGCTGAGAGGCACAAGTTTTCTTGGCTATGGTGTAACACTGACCGTGGGTATCGGTATACCCATACCTATCCTGGATGAGGAAATGCTGAAATTTACGGCGGTTAAGGATGAAGATATTGTTGCCCCTGTTGTGGATTACAGTTATGATTATCCGAACGCAACAGGAAAAACTCTTGGCTCAGTGACTTATGCCCAGCTAAAATCCGGTGTTATAGAAGTCAATGGAAAGGCAGTGCCAACCGCCCCTATATCCAGCTATATCAAAGCCAGGGAAATTGCTGACACCCTCAAGCATTCGATAACAGCGGGTGAGTTCCTTCTTGGTGAACCGGTCCAGAACCTTCCTTCGGCAGATTCCGGTATATCACTTAAGGGTCTGCAGGAAAAGAAAGCCCCATAAAAAACTGTCAAAATAGTTTATCCGAAAGGAGTAGAAAAATATGTCTCCCAAAAAAATAGTACTTCGGTTTCCCTCCCAGATTGTTGACAAACCGTTAATATACCACCTGGTAAAGGACTATGAATTGATGATTAATGTCCTGAAGGCCAATGTCAATCCCGATAAAGAGGGATTCATGGTCATGGAACTCAGCGGAGAACCCGGCAAGTATGAACAGGGGCTGTCTTTCCTGCGGAAGCAGGGTGTTGTGGTAGAAAGCCTGAGTGAGGGTATTACCAGAAATGTGGAGAAATGTACCCACTGCGGTATGTGCACAAGTATTTGCCCATCAGGCGCCCTGTATATTTCCCGGCCTTCGATGGAAGTAATATTTGATGACAGTAAATGTGTGATCTGTGGGGTTTGTCTCAAAATCTGCCCTGTTAAGGCAATTGAAGCCAGTGTAAACGGCAGGCAGTGAATAGGGGAATCAGGTTATGTATGTGGAGAGAAAATACAGGAATTCCCTGTCCAACAGGGACCTGAAAAGCTTTAGGGTTACCGTAAGTGAAACAGACCTGTACATCAGCATACATCCCGCCAGTTACAGGCCGGATCTGGAAGACAGGCTGGAGAAACTTGTTATTACCCTTAGATATGACCTGGAGAATTATATTTCATTTGACCATGAGTTTAAGACTACACTGAGGCCCCATGCTTTAATGCCGGGGGCCCCTTTGATTGCCAGGACCATGGCAGAGGCAGCAGCCACGGCGGGTGTGGGGCCTATGGCGGCGGTAGCCGGTGCTTTTGCAGAAAGTATAGGCAGAGAGCTTTTGACGATAAGCCCTGATGTCATAGTGGAAAACGGTGGAGATATCTTCATGGCTTCCACCCGCAAAAGGTTAGTTGCGATTTTTGCGGGAGAATCTCCCTTTTCCGGGCGGCTGGCAGTAGAGGTGCCTCCGGAAAAGGGACCATTGGGTATCTGCACTTCATCAGGCACTGTAGGGCCCTCCCTGAGCATGGGCAAAGCCGATGCCGCGGTTATCCTGGCCCAGTCTGCTTCCCTGGCGGATGCGGCTGCTTCGGCAGCCGGTAATGTTGTACACACACCCAAAGATGTAAAAAAAGGTGTGGGGCTGGCGAAAAAAATAAGAGGAATATTGGGCGCCATAGTTATTAAAGACGACCGGCTGGCAGCATGGGGAGATGTCAATATTGTCCCTGTAAGCTTGATTGACAACTCCTGAGGTCAGTGCTAAAATATTTACGTTGATTTGAGGGAGGTTAAACAATGTCGGGTCACTCCAAATGGGCCAATATAAAACACAGAAAAGGCAGACAGGATGCCCAGAAAGCAAAAGTATTTACCAAGATTGGAAAAGAACTCATCATTGCTGCTAAACAGGGTGGTGGGGATCCGGACGCGAATCCCCGTCTCAAGGCGGTCATCCAGAAAGCAAAGGCTGCCAACATACCCATGGACAATATAAACAGGGTAATCCAGAAGGCGACGGGAGAACTTGAAGGAGTAAATTACGAGGAAATGGTATACGAAGGATACGGGCCGGGCGGGGCAGCCGTGATGCTTGATATCATGACTGATAACAGGAACCGTACCGCTGGGGAAATCAGGCACCTGTTTGCCAAGCAGGGAGGAAACCTCGGTGAATCCGGATGTGTGGCCTGGATGTTCAAGAAGCAGGGTCTGATAGTTATTGACAAGGAAGGCCTGCAAACGGATTCTGACGAAATAATGATGACTGCCCTGGATGCCGGGGCCGAAGATATGAAGGAAGGGGACGAAACCATAGAAATAACATGTGCACCGGAAGACTTTGAAGCAGTGGAGACCGCAATCAGGGAAGCCGGTCTGGATGTATCGGTTGCTGAAGTAACTATGGTGCCGCAAAATAATGTCGCCCTCACCGGTGAAGATGCAGAAAAGATGTTGAAACTAATGGATGCCCTGGAGGACCATGACGATGTACAGGATGTTTATTCTAATTTTGATATAGATGATGACCTTTTGGCCGGCCAATAGAAGCCGGCTTTTGAAATTATCGGTTATTCCTCAGCAATAGTTGGACGATGAATGAATAAACCCCCTTAAAATTGGTAATAAATACTAATTGAAAGGGGGATTTATTTATGTATATCAGGAACAGGTACAGGTTTATTTATGCGGTTTTTGCAGCGGTTATCTTTCTGGGGTCTGTGGCCATATATTCAGTTTACGGCGGGAAAGGGCCGATGTATAAGCCCCGTACTACTGCCGGGGAAGTTGACAAAACAATAAAACCCACCATCAGGGAAGATACGGTCATATTTGAGGAGATAAGGTATATATGTGGTGATAAGGTTAAAACAAGGATTCCAACCACTTCCGACCTGATTGGCCTGGGGTTTTCAGAGTTAGTGGGGAAGTACCCGCCTGAAGCGGGGTGGAGTATAGATGATGGGGTGGAAAACACCCTGGTACTGGCCAGGCTGGAGGAAAGGGTATGCATGTACCACCAGGATTTCCGGCACCTCGGCATAAGTGACGGCTTTCTGGCCGTATATGAAGGACCTATGGGGTTTAACCAGAAAGTCCTGCAAAGGGACAATGTTAATATCAGCAACCTGCCTCCCGAAATGCAGGAGGAATTAAACATGGTCATGGATTATGATAACCAGGCCCCTGATACACAGGCGAAGCTAAAATACTCCTTTGAGTTCGAAACAGAAGCCCAGCTCAACCAGGTCCTGGAAAACTTCGATGAATTCGGGGGCCCATAAGTAAACCGGGCGGCAACTCAGGTTTTTAACCAAATGAGTGAGAGGCATATACATTCCTCCATGACGGCTACGATTCAGCATGTTACCCAAAACGGGAGTTCCAAGCGCTAAAGCGCCAGGAACTCCCGTTTTGGACATGCGGATATCAGACTCGTTCATGGAGGAATGTATATGCCTCTCTGAATTTATGGTTAAAAAATTGGCCGGCCCGGTTTTACTTATGGGACGAGGTGTTAGATGAAATAGTCGCACTGTTAAAAAATCAGCCATCTTTTAAGATGGCTTTGTCATCGGTTCTTTCATACAGGTAACCTAGAACGCTTATTTGGTCGTCATGGTCTAATGAGTTAAACCAGTTGATTAACTCTATCAACTTTTTATTGATTCCAGCGGTCATAATCATCAACTCCCTTAGGGCTCAAATAATATATTTGAGCTTCTTCTAACTTAATTTTGTCAAATGGGGAAATTTCCGTTTTAGGGATATCAGATGTTTTATCATGAGATACTAGATAAATTGGTCGTTTACCTTGTTTTTTAAGAGAACTAACCTCTTTCACCAGTTCCTTTAAAGTTGTTTCTAAATTAGAAATCTTATCGACGATTTTTCCCAAATGCAAGTTGTGCTCTTCGCTTAAATCTGAATCAAACGAACAAAAGTCGAAATTACATTTGAGGGCTTTAGCAATCTTGTATACGGTATCTAATCGAGGAATATTCCCGCTGTTTTCTATCCGGGCAATGGCTGATTGTTTTAATCCTGCTCTTTTAGCTAATTCAGTTTGAGTCAAATTTAATTTTTGCCTGGCTCTTATCAATTTTGATGCAAAGTCGATTCCAACATTCAGTTTTTCATATTCCCTTTCGATGTTAAAAGACTTAGCTAAATCATCAAGATCTTTCCAAGATGGCATATTATTTCCCTCCCTTTTTATTTAACCAATCCTCCATTAAGGAGTTAGCTAAATCGATTTCTTTTTGCGGTGTTTCTTTTTTATCTTTTACAAAGTGGTTTAAAAAAACAAAAGTATTGTCTATCCAAGTAAAAAAAAATACCCGATGATAACCTGATTCATGCTTAACCCTAATTTCGCGAAGTTTATGATTCTTGCCTTTAAACTGCTTAACGTGAGGCATTCTAAGCTGTGGACCTAATTTTCTGAAACTATCAATAAAAATCCATAAAATTGATCACGATTATATCTGGTATAGAACGTGTTTTCCATAAATGACCTGTGGAAGTAAATGTTTTTGCGGCAGGATAAGTATGGGCCGGTGTCGAATAATTGGATGTTAGAAGGGGGTGGGGCAGGTGCTGGTACTTGGTATTGACCCGGGATCGGCAATCACGGGATATGGCCTTGTGAAAGAAACAGGTAATAAGCTGACAGCCATAGATTACGGCTGTATCCGCACATCACCGTCCCTGCCTGCAGAAAGCCGTCTTCAGAAGATATATGATGAGATTACCGGTATTATCAGGAAATACAGGCCGGACGGATTTGCCGTGGAGGAGCTCTTTTTTAACAAGAATGTGAGAACAGCCCTGGTTGTTGGGCAGGCCAGGGGAGTAATAATGCTGGCCGGTTCCCAGAACGGCCTGCCGGTATTTGAATATACCCCCCTGCAGGTTAAACAGGCAGTGGTGGGTTTCGGCCGGGCAGATAAGAAGCAGGTACAGTTTATGGTTAAAACAATCCTCTTCCTGCCCGAGATTCCTAAACCCGATGATGTGGCAGATGCCCTGGCGGTAGCAATATGCCATACCCACTATAACAAATCAGCTAATATAATCGGAGGACGGAAATGATTGCATTTATAAAGGGCCAACCCTTTAGCGCAGGAACGGATTACATTATAATAGATGTCAATGGGGTCGGCTACCGGGTGAATGTGCCGACATCAGTTGTCAGCAGGGTTGCCGGGAAAAAAGATGATGTGACAATCTATACATACATGCATGTGCGGGAAGATGCCATGCAGTTGTTTGGATTTATTGAAGAAAGCGACAGGGCGGTTTTTGAGCTGCTAATACAGGTTTCCGGGATCGGCCCCAGGGTAGCCCTGGGAATACTCTCTTCAATCAATACTCCCGCTCTTGTCCAGGCAGTTATCAATGAACAGGTAAACATACTGACAGGGATTTCCGGTATCGGAAAGAAAATGGCCCAAAGGATTATTGTTGAACTTAAGGACAAGTTCAGCAAAATGGGCGCCGCAGAAGATACCGGGCTGCCGGGTTCCGATGCCGGGACGCCGGATCAGGCCGGTGATGCCCTGCAGGCTCTCACGGCCCTGGGTTATAATCCTGCGGAGGCCAGGCGGGCGCTTGCAAAAGCGGCATCAGAGAAAAACAGCTCCATCGGATTGGAAGAAATGGTCAGGTTAGCCCTTAAGGAGTTGGGCCGGCAATAGCGTGCCGGTAGCCCGTCAGACAGGGAGGAGCAATAATCAGCCTGATGTAATAACATAATTCGGAGGTAATGATGGAAGAACGCATTATTTCATCAGGAGTCAGGGAAGAGGACATGGAAATCGAATACAGCCTGCGCCCCAGAAAGATGGCGGAGTATATAGGCCAGACTAAAATCAAGGAAAACCTGTCTATATTTATTGAGGCTGCCCTGGGCAGACGGGACCCCCTGGACCATGTTCTTCTTTTTGGCCCGCCGGGCCTGGGCAAGACAACTCTTGCCCATATCATAGCCAATGAACTTGGTGTGAATATACGGGTGACTTCCGGGCCGGCCATTGAGAGACCGGGAGATCTGGCAGCCATATTAACCAACCTCTCTGCCGGGGATGTGCTTTTCATTGATGAAATACACAGGTTAAACCGGAGTGTGGAAGAAATACTGTACCCTGCAATGGAAGACTATGCCCTGGACATAATAATAGGTAAGGGGCCCAGCGCCAGGTCTCTTAGAATAGACTTGCCCGATTTCACCCTGATCGGGGCCACCACCAGGGCAGGGCTTCTGACTTCTCCTCTAAGGGACCGGTTTGGTGTAATCTGCAGGCTTGAATTTTACGATACTCCTCAGTTAAAAGAAATTGTTACCAGGGCAGCCAGGATACTGAATGTTGAAATTGATGATGAAGGAGCGCTCGAAATAGCAAGGCGTTCCAGGGGTACCCCCCGGGTAGCCAACCGCCTTCTGAAAAGGGTCAGGGATTTTGCCCAGGTCAGGGCGGAAGGCCGGATAAACCTGCCGGTGGCACAACAGGCTTTAACCATGCTGGAAGTGGACCTTATTGGACTTGACAACACTGACAGGAACCTGCTGCTGACCATAATCACCAAATTTTCCGGCGGACCGGTTGGCCTGGATACTTTGAGTGCAGCCACAAGTGAAGAATCAGACACTATTGAGGATGTGTATGAACCCTACCTTATCCAGCTTGGGTTCATCAACCGTACTCCCAGGGGCAGGGTGGTAACCCCCCTGGCATATAAGCACCTGGGAATAGCGGCGGAAAAAGACAGTGACCAGCAGAAATTATGGAAGCAGATATAAAAACAAGGGAGTTATCTTTATGGGAGATTTCAATTCGATTGGCAAGACAATAATGGTATTTGGAGCTATCTTGCTGGGTATAGGTTTTTTTATTACTTTTGCCGGCAGGTTTTTCCCCCTGGGGAAACTTCCGGGGGATATTTTTATCCGCAAAGGCAATTTTACCTTTTACTTTCCTTTAGTTACCAGTATAATCTTAAGCATAGTACTGACGATCTTAATAAATTTTTTCGGCCGAAAATAGTTTTTGACCCTTAAAAAAAAGTAACTGTTAACGAACAATATTATTAATGGAGGAGGTGAAACCGCCAATGGGGTTTCTCTTCCAGAACAGCTCATCAGAAGGGGAAACGGCTGACTGCGGGCAAATGGTCCTTGAGGCACAGAGCGGCAACAGCCTCGTGCGGGAAAAGCTAATCAAAAGCTACACCCCCTTCATTCTCAAGACAGCATCCAAAGTAAGCGGGCGCTACGTCCGAATGGGAGAAGATGATGAGGTAAGTGTGGGCCTGATGGCCTTTAATGAAGCTATAGACTGTTTCGATACCGGTAAAAACAGTTCTTTTCTCAGTTTTGCTGAAACAGTAATCAAGAGAAGACTGATTGACCATTTCCGGAAAGAGTCATCTGTATTTAGAAAAAATATCCCGATGTCCAGTTTTGAACAGGAAGATGATGATAACCAGGAAGGGATACAATACTACCTGGAAGCAAAACGGTCTGTGGAAGAATTCCAGGAAAAGAGCCTGGCAGATGAACGGAAAGAAGAAATCATACTCTTTACCCGGAAACTTATGGAGTTCGGAATCACTTTCCAGGAACTGGTAGCGGTTTCACCCAAGCACGAAGATGCCCGCCTTAGGGCGATGGAAGTCGCAGGAATTATAGCCGGTGACCGGGAGATGTCAGTATACCTGATGACCAAAAAAGAGC
The DNA here is from genome assembly GCA_002840275.1 of Firmicutes bacterium HGW-Firmicutes-14. Lineage (GTDB taxonomy): Bacteria > Bacillota > Thermincolia > Thermincolales > UBA2595 > W-Firmicutes-14. The sequence goes on along the minus strand of PHAB01000014.1, from coordinate 41,549 downwards.
TGCCCCTGAAACTCCTGGAGAAAAAAGTGGAAATTAGCAGAAAAACACTGGAAAGACAGAGAAAGTATATAATAGCAATTACCCTTGTATTAGTCAGTGAATTTGATCACCTGAAGCAGTACATAGAAAAGGCTTTTTAAGGAACAGTTAAGGAAAGGAGGGGACGATATGGAGCGTCTGACAGGGATTGTGATGGAAAAAACCAAAAATCACGTTGTTATGATGACCGAAAAGGGCGAATTTAAAAGAGTCAGAGTTTCCGGCAGGATTCCTGATATCGGGGAAGAAATACGTATCCCGGTAGTTCACAGGCGGTTCCTGAACTTGCCGAGGGCCAGCTGGATGGCTGTGGCAGCGGCTGTTTTACTGCTCCTGGTAACAAGTCCCCTGCTGATAATGATAAACCAGCCCCATGAATTTGCAGTTGCCTCTGTATCCATAGATATTAACCCCAGTATCGGACTTACCGTCAGCAACCTCAACAATGTCATGGATGCTCATGCATATAACAGTGGCGGGAAAAAAGTCCTCGACCGGGTTAATCCGGAAGGTGTCAGTATAAACAAAGCTGTGGCCATGATAACCGGGGAAGCGGTCGAACTGGGTTTTATAGGAAGGTCTGGGGATAATACAGTCCTGATAAGTGTGGTTCCTCTTTCTGATGCCAATATTGACAAGAATGCCTTCGAAAAGACCCTCCTGGCCTCGGCAAATGATGTCCTGACAGGCAGCAAGATTTCAGGCAACATCCAGACCTTGCATGTTCCGGCAGATATTGGTGAAACTGCCAAAAAGAAAGGGATTTCCCCCGGTAAGTATGCCGTCCTTATCGAAGCGGTAAACGACGGGTTAGACCTCACTGAGGAAGATATTAAAGAAAAAAGTATTACGGTAGCGATTGCGGGTGCCGGAGGAGAGCCTGACAGGATTATCGGCCAGGCAAGGGTTGAAGAACAATTTGGTATCAAGGAGAAAATATATTTCGAAATTGCCTCATCAGGCAGAAAAGACGTATCTATAGCCGGCGGGACCTCTTCCGGCGGTCAGGATTCAGAGATAGAAGCCGGGCAGCCCGGCAGTGATTCAGAACCTGACAGTGAAAGGAGATATATTGACCCGATCAGAAGAGACGGTGAGCCAGAGAAACCAAGAAATACAGGCAATACCGGCCATAAACCCCCTGTGGCTGCAGTATCTGTCCCTTCAGATCAAAAGGATGAGACCACCGGTGGTGCTGTCTATGACAGTGAACAGAACGATATTGGAACTGTCCCTGATAACAGTCCTGAAAGCCAGGATACGGTGGATAATTATATGGGTGCTGAAAACCCCGGCAACAAGACAGGGGATAATGAAGATATGTATATATTAAGGCCCAATTTTTAAATAAGAACTCTGTTGATAAAAAGAAAAATAAGCCCGTTTCACCAAAACTTCCCGGTGAAACGGGTTTATTTTTGAGTGGGACAGGCAAAAAATTTGCTTAAAAATGGGCGGCTTGGATTATTAGGGAAGGAAACCCCGGGAGTACTGTCGAAATTTATCTGTTAATGATTGAACCAGAGGGGAGAGTTATTTAATGAACCTCATTAAGGGGAGTTTGGGAAAGGCAGTTGTTTCCGCAAGCATTATTGCCATTACAGCCGTTCTTTTATTCAGTGTTGTATGTATACCGGTTTCTGCCCAGATACCGGGCACTGTCCGGGTTGGGATAGTCACATCTAATGCCGCTTCCCAGTACCGTAATGCCGAATCTGTAACTGTCAGTATAAAAGGAGATTACAAACTGACAGACCTTTCAGATGTCCTGGGGGAAGACCTGATAACTTCTCTTAAAAGTGATGACACTCTCCGGGTTTATTTTCTTCCCGGTGGTATGGAGATATATCTGAACGGGCAATCGGTCAAAGTAACCACCGGACCGGTAGTTGCCCGGGAAAATGAACATAATGAGAATAACAGGGTTTATATCAGGAATTATAATAACGGCGATTCGGAAATAAGTATCGGAAAATGGTACCGGGGGTCAATGGAATTCCGTAATGGGGGCAGCAGCATTACAGTTATCAATGAGCTGCCCTTGGAGGAATACCTTTATGGTGTGGTACCCAGGGAAATGAGCAGCGGCTGGCCACTGGAAGCATTGAAGGCCCAGGCTGTGGCAGCCAGGACTTATACGGTGGCAAATTACAGTAAAAGGGTGGTCGAGGGGTTCAACATGCTGGATACTCCAACTGATCAGGCTTATGGAGGGTACAACTATGAGGGCGCCGGTTCCACCAGGGCTGTAGTGGAAACCGCCGGGATAATTATACTTTACGGCGGCAAACCTATAAGCGCCGTCTATCATTCTACCAGCGGGGGTCATACCGAAGATAACGAAAATGTATGGAATGGTGAACCCTGCCCCTACCTGAGGGGCAAAGAAGACCCCTTCAGTACTGAAAACGGGCTGGCAAACTGGGCTTTTAACACCACCGTTGAAGAGGTCCGTGATACTCTTCTGGCAAACGGCGGTGATATCGGGCCCATAGACAAAATCCAGCTTGAAAAGTACGAATCAGGCAGAGTCAGGAGTGTTATTATTACCGATATTAATGGCAATACTATCAAAAAGAGCGGGAGTGAATTTGGCAAATTCTTTAATCCGAATTTCTATACATATATAACTCCCACTGATTTTATGAGCAACTATTTTGATGTGGACCTGAGTAATGTGTTAAATCCAAGTTTTATCGTGCTGAACGGTTCAGGGAAGAAAGAACCGGTTGATGGCAATTCCCTGTATGGGACATCTGAAGACGGAAATACCGTAACCTTAAATGGCAAGGAGCCGGCTTTCCATGTTTTAAGCGGTTACGGCTCCTCATCCCACCAAAAAGCGGCCAGCGGCAGGATCGTATTTGAAGGCCACGGCTGGGGACACGGTGTGGGAATGTCCCAGTGGGGAGCTTACGGTATGGCTGTGAAGGGTAAGAATTATAGAGATATATTAAACTTCTATTATACAGGTGTGGAAGTAACTGCCGATTACTAAAGAATTTTCAAAAGACCTTTGATTACCAACACCTTTGAGGCGGTATAAAATGAAACTCAGTGATTTTAACTATTATCTTCCGGAAGAGCTTATTGCCCAGGAGCCTGCGGAATCCAGGGACGAATCCGGGCTCCTGGTTTTGCATAAAGACACGGGAAGGGTTGAACATAGGAAGTTCCCGGAAATTATTGAATACTTTGAGCCTGGGGATGTCCTTGTAATTAACGGCACCCGGGTGATACCCGCCCGGCTCATCGGGACGAAAAAAGACACCGGTGCAGGAATAGAGGTGGTGCTTTTAAAGAGGCATGGTCTCAACTTCTGGGAGGCGTTGGTTAAGCCGGGCAAAAGAGTTAAACCGGGTACCCGGATAATATTTGGGGACGGAGCCCTTGAAGCAAAAGCAACAGGGGTGACTGAAGCCGGTGGGAGGATTCTGGAATTCAGCTATGAGGGTATATTCGAGGATGTTCTCGACAGGCTGGGCAGGATGCCCCTGCCTCCATATATAAAGAAGGAACTCAGGGACAGGGAAAGATACCAGACGGTTTATGCCAGGGTTCCGGGCTCAGCAGCTGCTCCTACTGCAGGCCTGCATTTTACGAAAGAACTCCTGGGAAAAATCAGGGGAAAAGGGATTACAGTGGCAGAACTGGTCCTTCACGTCGGTCTCGGGACCTTCAGACCGGTGAAAACAGAGAACATTTTGGAGCATAAAATGCACTCGGAATTTTACGAAATCGGCTCCGAAGCGGCAGAGACGGTTAACAGGGCGAAAAAAGCCGGGAACCGGGTAATTTCAGTAGGGACAACTTCCACCAGGACCCTGGAGACGGTCGCCGGGGAAGACGGCTTGATACAACCCGGAAAAGGCTGGACTGATATTTTCATTTACCCCGGGTACAGGTTTAAAACAGTGGATATTCTTATTACTAATTTTCACCTTCCAAAATCAACCCTGCTGATGCTGGTATCGGCTTTTGCCGGGCGGGAGAAGGTCCTGGAAGCATACCGGGCGGCAATTGAACAGCGGTACCGGTTTTTTAGTTTTGGTGATGCTATGCTGATAATCTGATTTGCCATTACAGAGTAATTTTGCTATAATTTACGAATAGAGCTTTTGATATCGTTCCTTTACAGGAGGAAGATTCTTGGCTGTAAGATATGAACTGATTAAACAGTGCAGGCATTCCGGTGCAAGATTAGGCAAACTTCATACACCCCACGGAGTAATCGAAACCCCTGTGTTTATGCCTGTCGGTACCCAGGCCACGGTTAAGGCCATGACTCCTGAAGAACTTAAGGAAAATGGCGCTGAAATAATCCTCAGCAATACATACCATCTTTACCTGAGACCAGGGGCTGAACTGATAAAAGAAGCCGGAGGACTGCATAAGTTTATGAACTGGGACCGTCCTATTTTGACTGACAGTGGAGGATTTCAGGTTTTCAGCCTGGGACCCCTCAGAAAGGTCAGTGAAGAAGGGGTAACCTTCAAATCTCACCTGGACGGGTCAACCCACCTTATGAGTCCTGAAAAGGCTGTCGAAATCCAGATGGCCCTTGGCGCAGATATCATCATGGCCTTTGATGAGTGTGCACCTTACCCATGTACCCATGAATATGCTGAAGCTGCCCTGGACAGGACCACCAGATGGGCTGCCAGGTGTAAAGACGCACACATGAGGGATGACCAAGCCCTGTTTGGTATAGTACAGGGGAGCATGTACAGGGATTTGAGGGAACGGAGTATCAGGGAACTGGTTAATCTTGATTTTCCCGGTTATGGTATTGGCGGGTTGAGTGTAGGTGAGCCAAAACCTCTCATGTACGAGGTTCTTGATTATTCTGTGCCGCTTCTTCCGGCTGACAAACCCCGCTATCTGATGGGGGTTGGTTCACCCGACTGCCTGATTGAAGGAGTTATGAGGGGGGTGGACATGTTTGACTGTGTCCTGCCCACCCGGATTGCCAGAAACGGTACAGTAATGACTTCCGGTGGCAGGGTCGTCATAAAGAATGCGGATAATGCCAGGGATTTCCGCCCATTGGATGAGGAGTGCTCTTGTTATACCTGCCGCAATTATTCAAGGGCATATCTAAGACACTTATTCAAGGCAGAAGAGATACTGGGACTGCGCCTTACAACCATCCATAACCTTCACTTTCTTCTGACCCTGATGAAAAAAGTGCGGGAAGCAATTTTTAATGATACATTACCGGAGTTAAGGAATGAGTTTTTTACAAAATACGGGTATGATACAGAAAAGGGGGGAAAATGAGTTAAATGGACAATTACGTGACTATAATATATTTTGCGGTGCTGTTAGGAATTTTTTATTTTTTGATAATCCGCCCACAGCAGCAAAGGCAGAAAAAACACCAACAGACTATTAACAGCCTTGAGCCAAATCAGAAAATCACTACTATCGGCGGAATTATGGGGACCGTGGTAAGGGTTAAGGATGAAACCATAACCCTTAAGATTGCAGAAAATGTTAAGATAGAAGTTCTCAAGTCTTCAGTTGCATCAATTAATGAAGATACCAACTAAAAACTGATTTTTCGCGAGGGGTAAGGATACTCCCGGTGTACTCCTGCAGGCAGGCGTTTCCGGGGCATCTGATGCCCCTCGTCTGTGATTTAATTAAAAGCCAAAAGTACAGGGTAAAATAATTATTAAAAAACGACCGTTGAGTCCTAAAAAAGGATTTTAGGGGTTTGAATAGAATTATAGTGCAATTAATTAATTTGCCGGCTTCTTTGATCATAAAAGGGGATTATGCCGATGATAACACTGGATTTCATAAAAAAGGACCCCGTGGTTGACACATGTGTGAGGAAAGGAAACGAATACCTGGGGGTAATGGGTTTCACGGAACACGGCTACCGTCATATTAACCTGATATCAAGGATTGCCAGGAATATCCTGGAACGCCTGAATTATCCCCAAAGTGAGGTGGAACTGGCTGCCATTGCGGGCTATATGCATGACATCGGAAATGTTATCAGCCGGTATGACCACGGACAGTCAGGCGCCACCCTGGCATTTCATATACTGAACAGGATGGGGATGCCTTCAGAGGATATAGCGACTGTGATATCAGCTATCGGGAACCACGAAGAGGAATACGGGCAGCCTGTCAACAGTGTGGCTGCTGCCCTTATTTTGGCTGACAAGTCGGATGTCCACCGGTCCAGGGTAAGGAACCAGGATTTCGCTACATTTGATATCCATGACCGGGTCAACTATGCGGTTGAACATTCGTTTCTGAGGGTTAACGGGGAAACCAGGACCATTACAATGGAACTGACCATTGATATTGAGATATGCCCTGTTATGGAATATTTTGAGATATTCTTAAGCCGGATGATCCTCTGCCGCAGGGCGGCTGATTTCCTGAAGAGCCATTTTGCCCTGGAAATTAACGGCGCCAAGCTGTTGTAACAGAGCCTGCAGTTGATTGACTTTGAATTTTAGCAAGTATATAATAAATCTTGGGGCTTTTACGGACATGTTCCCGATAATAGGCTAAGGAGGATACATACAAAATGAGGTCCAGGAGTCTTGCAATACTTATTTCTGTTTTAACAATAGTGGGAATCGGCGGGTTTCTGATGATTTATTTTAAGGTTTTCCAGAATAATATTAACCTGGGTCTGGACTTGCAGGGCGGTGTGCATGTGGTCCTGGAGGCTGTGGATACCCCTGAAGCCCCGGTTACGCCTGATTCCATCGATCGGGTTAAAGCCGTTATAGAAAACCGGGTAAACCAGACCGGGGTTAAGGAACCCCTTATTCAAAAAGAAGGTTCCCGAAGGCTCATTGTTGAGCTGGCAGGGGTCAAGGATACCCAGGAAGCTATTGATATGATCGGCCGGACAGCCCAGCTGAAGTTTGTTACCGCTGACGGCAAACTGGTCCTTACAGGTCAGGATCTGAAAAATGCCCAGGCTGCGACCAGACCTGACAATAATCAGCCCTATGTTGCCCTGGAATTTAATCCCGAGGGCCAGAAAAAGTTTGCCCAGGCGACAACGGAAATTGTTAATAAATACCCGAACCCTGAGGACCCAAAGCGGATTATAGCTATCATGCTGGATGAAGAGGTGCTTACAGCTCCGATGGTCAAAGAGGCCATAACTACGGGAGGGGCCGAAATATCCGGCGGGTATGAGGACCTCAAGGCGGCCAACGGTGATGCCATACTGCTCCGGTCAGGCGCCCTGCCTGTCAAACTGGAGAAGGTGGCGGTTCAGTCAGTCGGCCCTACCCTGGGGGCAGATTCCCTGGCTAAATCAAGCAAAGCAGGGATTATCGGTATAGTAATTATACTCCTTTTCATGATTGGCTTTTACAGGCTTCCCGGTGTTATTGCGAACATTACCCTTGTGGTCTACATGTTCCTGGTCCTGGGAATACTGGCTGCCCTTAATGCCACCCTGACCCTGCCGGGTATCGCCGGATTCCTGCTGTCAATAGGTATGGCGGTGGATGCCAATATCATAATCTTTGAAAGGCTGAAGGAAGAAATAAGGGAAGGCAATTCCCTGCGCAGGTCAATTGAGGCAGGGTTTTCCAGGGCCTTTACAACGATTCTCGATGCCAATACCACTACCCTGATTGCGGCTGCGGTGCTTTACTACTTCGGAACCGGCGCTGTCAGGGGATTTGCCATAACATTAAGCATAGGTATCCTGTCAAGCATGTTTACGGCTGTCACCCTGACCAGGTGGCTTTTGAGACTGGTTGTCGATTCCGGAGTAAAGAACACGAAACTGTTCGGGGCATAGGAGGTGGATGGAGTGAATATAGTTGGAAGACGCAAATTGTGGTTTGCCATATCCCTGTTAGTCATAATCCCTGGATTAATAACAATGATTTTCCGGTGGACCACTGTAGGAACACCGTTAAACCTGGGAATAGACTTTACCGGAGGCAGTATTATAAACATAGAATTCAAGAAAGACATTACTGTGGCTGAGATAAGAAATGTATTGAAGGAATTCAAGCTGGAAAAGACTCCTATTCAGCTTTTCGGGAAAAGGACTGCCATTATCAGGACACCGGTGCTGGGAGACGAGCAACAGCAAAACATACTTGATACATTAAGTAAGAAAGTAGGCACATATGATGCGGGTAAACTTCAAATTAACAAGGTTGGGCCTGTAATCGGGAAGGAACTTACCAGAAACGCCATTCTGGCCTTGCTCCTTGCTTCGGTCCTGATGGTTATTTATATTACCTTCAGGTTTGAATTCAGGTTTGGTATAGCGGCTATCATAGCCCTTCTGCACGATGTCTTTATCACCCTGGGATTCTTCTCAATATTCTGGTGGGAGGTGGACAGCGCCTTTGTTGCGGCAATCCTGACCATTATCGGGTATTCCATCAATGATACCATTGTCATTTTTGACAGAATCCGGGAAAACCTGAACAGGCGTAAGAAGGGGGAAGACCTGGAGACCCTGGTCAACAACAGTATTCTCCAGACCATGGTGCGGTCCATCAATACGGTTTTGACAGTTATCTTTGTTCTGGCGGCCCTGTTGATCTTTGGCGGAGCAACCATCAAAACATTTACAATGGCGCTGTTAATAGGAGTAATCAGTGGCGCATATTCATCAATTTTCAATGCCAGCCCCATGTGGGTAGTATTTAAAGGGATGGAAAGAGGAAGGGCCTGAAAAAGCCTGTTGACCAAGAATTTTTGACAAAGGACCGGGCCGGTACATTCCACGCTCTGGGCGAAATCTCCATCGGGAACGGCTCCCGCTATAAAATAGCGGCTCACCGACCGATGGACGATTTTAGCCCCGCTTAGGAATATACCGGCCCGTCATGTTGCCAATAACAACTTTTGTCAAAAAGTCCGAAACCGGCTTCAGCTTAAGTATTTTCTTTTAATATTAGAGGTATCCACTTACTCTCTTTGTCACCCAGCATTTTTTGTGAGTCATATATGCTCCTTTTGTCAACATTGCGTAGAATAACCTGATAAGTTTACAACTTCAAATGAAAGAGAAATATAGCGAACTGTGCAGTTTGAGCCTGTCCCTGTGTGACGGCGGCACCGTTCGCTTTTTTGTCAATTCCCGAATATATACGAATCATTATTTTTTAAGCATTTTTATAAACCCTTATAGCCGCATTTTAGGATGGTAAAAACGCATTTAAAGACAAATTGCCGGTTAACCATATCAATTATTAACAATAAAGGAAGGAAAAGGAAGTATTAAGGGAGAATTATATATGTTGTAGAGGTTCCCAAAGCTGATTTTATGGAAATGGGAGGTGAAGAATGAATAATCGGTTTAACAAGGTAATAACATTATTCCTTGTCACACTTTTACTTCTATAAGTGTTCTCCTTCTCTACATCAACCTTAGGTGCCCATGAAAAATTTCAGCTGAATTGGCAGGCAAAATCAAAGATAATTCTAACTCTCTAATTTCCGTAATAGTCTGACAATGTAAAGGTTGTTAACCTATCCCTTGGCGCTTCTTCTACGGAATCTTATTCTAACTGATCCACTGAGCAAGGCATTCGAAGAATCCTGGAATGCCGGGCTGGTGATAGTGGCAGCTGCAGGAAATAGTGGACTTGACGCTGGGTCAATAAACACACCGGGTATTAACTCACATATAATTATTGTGGGGGCGGTTGATGACAAGGGAACAGTAGACATGAAGGATGATGTTATTGATGTATTTTCCTAGCCGTGGGCCAACCATTAACGGTTTAACTAAACCTAATTTGGTTGCTCCGGGGGCAGGTATTACGTCTCTGGCATCAGATACGTCGTATTTGCCAGAAAAGAATAGTGGTTGAGAAGGTCAACCTCAGGCCGCTTCACAAGCACCATCCCTGGGAAAATCTCCAAAAACCACTTTATCTGATTACTATGTTATCATGTCGGGGACCTCTATGGCAGTTACCATAGTAACAGGAACCGCTGCCTTACTTTTGGAGCACAATCCTGATTGGATACCGGATGATATGAAGACCCAATTGATGAGCAGTACTATGGACTTGGGATTTATGGCTGATGAGCAGGGCGCGGGAGAAGTAAATTAACATTTAGATTAAGGAGGCAGGAAAAAAATGAAAAGAAAATTACCCTTGATTATTTCTTGTATTTTGGTACTAACCCTATTGGTGACTCCAATTGTTTATGCAAAAAACGGTAGTTCAAATAAGATCGACCTTGATAAGATTAAAAAAGAAGTTATTGAAGAACACGAAAAGAATCATGAAAGTGCCACACTGTATTTGTCTAAAAAAGCTGAAAATGGTTCGGTTACTGCTGAAGGCGTATATCCGGGCGGTATCCTAACTGTTTCTTTATTTAAATATCCTGGGTACAGCCTACAGGCAACTGGATACGTACGGTTTATGTCCTCGGTAGGGACTATCTGGTATCTCAATTTATATGATGCTTTAACAAATACTGGTACCGGAGAATATGTTTGCAGTAATATTACCACCGAATTTAATTCGACCTCCATTGATGATTTCCTCTGGCAAACAGTTCCAACGGCAGCAACTTATCGGTACTATGCCCAAATTTATGCCCAAAATTATGATGGTGCCGTAGGTACATGTGCTGCAGCACAATCGGCTTATATTTATTAAAAGTTAGTAATTTAGTTGTTTTAGCTCTAGTTGATAAAATTAGAGCTAAAACACTTAAAAAGACCTACGGTAATATGTCAAGTATCAACTTATTACAAAAAATGAACGTTTTATATTGCCGTTCAGATTACGTCTCTAAATATATGATACGAGGAGTATTACTATGTGCAGAAAAAGATTCATGATCCTTATTTCAATAATTTTTATATTTAATGCTGCTTGTAGCCCATTGAGTAATCAAAACAATTTAAGAAAAACTTCTCAAGTAAAATCGCCAGTTTCTATTTTTATTAAATTGGCTGATGAGCAAGGATTTGTAGAAAAAACCCAAAAAAACTTGTGTTATTTCTTGGAAAAGAATTTTCTTAAAGGCAATTTAGAAATAAAAGCAACAAACGAAAAGCCAATTAAAATTCAACTTATAACACTATTGGATTACAAACCGTTTAAAACAATGCCGTTAATTGTCTTTCCAAACAAAACAAATGTTGTTCCTTTTGAAATAACCGTAAAAGAAGATGGAATACATGATTTAGTATTTCTTGCTATTATAGCGCCACAGCAACATAGTTATAACACAGATTTTAGATATTCTAGCTCTTCCTTAGTAATGGCTCTTAGGACTAATATAGTAAAAAATGCAGGTGAGACCTCACAAACACCGTATTCTTTAAGAGGGGATGTAACTATCGCAAACAGCGATTTACCCCCGTTGTCACTTAGTAAAAGCAAGCCTTCAGAAAACAAAAAAATATGGATCAAAGAAGAGGTAAATGATAATGAACAACTGGCATTTTGGATTAATCTAAATAATAAAAGCATAGAAAATTCTTATGCAGTGCTTGTTTTTCTTGACAATGAACAGGTACCAGTTTTTAATAAACATAAAGATGTTGTTGGTTATATATCAGCTGAGAAAAATACAATGATTAGTATTCCAGTAAATTTACCCGAACCCATGAAAAAAGGAGTACACGAATTGTTTTCAATTGCAGTTCCAAATCCGTTTATTCCGCTAATAGACAATCAGGGAAAAACTATTCAAAGAGACATTTTTATACGGCCAAGTTTACGAGTGGGTATAAATGTATTATAAGAAGTTGAATAATTGGAGGGACAGTCATGAGGGAAAAAGTTATATTTGTAGTATTTTTATTCGCCGTTTTAGTCTTTGCAGGGTGTACTAAGACAACTTCTTTCAAAGATAATCTGATATCTCAAACTAAAAGTATTGCCATAAGTTATACAATAAATTATCCTAATGAGTCAGGATTTATTTTGATTGACAAGGACAAAACAGTTGAATATAACAATGTGATTGAAGCATTTAATGAAATGACACCAATTAAAGGGGAAAATCAAAATAGCTCAAATTATGATATATTACCGCCAAACGTATTTCGTTTAAATCTTACCTTAAAAGATGCATCTAGGTTACTAATTGATTTAGATGAAAATCAAGCTCTCATTTCAGATAATGATAGGCAGGTAATCGAATTATATGAAGCTTCGTCATTATACAAAGAAATATATTCTATAGTATCTGCGAATAAATAGCCGGGTTCAGATTATAGGGGCAGATATATTGGAAAGTTTTTTTTATTTTGCAGGGTGCTGTTATTTAACCATATTTCGGCGAAGAAAAAAGGGAAATTGGAGGAACAGGTAGAATAGTAAAGGAAAATTCAAAGGGGGTTTCTTCCTTGCAGATATACCTGGTTCTTGCCCTGACCTTTTCCATAGGTGTGGCTGTGTTCGCGGTGCAGAATGCAACCGGTGTGGATATTAACTTTTTCTTCTGGCAGCTCCAGAATATTTCTTTGGTTGTGGTCATCTTCGGTTCTGCTTTGATTGGCGCTTTGGCTGCCGGATTGTTCGGAATAGTCAAACAGCTTAAACTGAAGATAGAACTTAGGAGCTGTAAATCCTTAATGGAAGGACAGAAGGCTGAAATCGATTACTGGCAGAAAAAGAATGAAGAGTCGGTTAAGCCTTCCGGGGAAAAAGAAGGTCTGAAAGACAATCTGGATGAAAAACCTCAGGATGGATAGGCATAAAACGGGCAGTTAACCCTTATTCAACTGTGTTCAATTGTTTGTTTTGAATTAACTAAAACTGGTTTTAATCTAACCAGTTTTATTGTTGCAATCATATTTACCGACGGGGGACGTAATATGACCGGTAAACATAAGATTTGGCGCATTCCAAAACCCAACCCGGTTCTCCAGGAGATAATCAGTTCAAAGCTGGGCCTGTCAAAGATTGCCGCCCAGATTCTTATAAACCGTGGGATTACCACCGTGGATGAGGCCAGGGACTTCCTGTCAGAACAGGCGGACATGTTTTATGACCCGCTACTGATGAAGGATATGTCCGCGGCAGTTGAACGCATAAGCATGGCCATTGGGAACGGTGAAAAGATACGTGTTTTTGGTGATTATGACGTGGACGGTATTACCGGCACAACCGTTTTGATGAAGGTCTTGAAAGGGCTGGGCGCCGATGTTGATTATTACATACCTGAACGGTTGACCGAAGGTTACGGTATGAATATGCATGCCGTACTCAAGGCTCATCATGACGGTATTTCACTGGTTGTTACCGTTGACAGCGGGATTTCCGCCCTGGATGAGGTGGAATATGCCAACAGGCTGGGGGTCGATGTGGTGATAACAGACCACCACGAACCTTCACATCAGATCCCCGCCGCTTTAGCGGTTATTAACCCAAAACAAAAGGACTGTAACTATCCATTTAAAGACCTGGCCGGGGTCGGAGTAGCCCTCAAACTGGCCCAAGCCCTCCTGAGACACGCCCCGGAAAGTCAACCTGAAGACCTGCTTACCGCCCTGATTGAACTGGTATGTGTGGGCACCGTTGCTGACATTGTGCCCTTAAAGGGAGAAAACCGCGCCCTGGTAAAAAAAGGCCTTGGCATTCTGGGGCAAACCCGTTCTGCCGGTCTAAGGGCCTTAATGGAGCACTGCGGCATAGGTCCGGGACCGCTCAGTGTGCGGCAGCTGGCCTTTCAGATGGCTCCCCGCATCAATGCGGCGGGCAGGCTGGGTGATGCTGCCTTGGGAGTGCGATTGCTTCTGACTGACAGTGAAGAAGAGGCTTCATCCCTGGCTGCTGAGTTATGTGCATTGAATGAGGAGAGGCAGGGTATTGAGGCGGAAATTTATAAAGAGGCTCTTCAGGCCATTGAGTCCGGGGACATTGACCTTCAACGGGAAAAGGTGATTGTCATGGCCGGGGAGGGATGGCACTTAGGAGTAATTGGTATTGTGGCATCCAAACTGGTCCAGGATTTTCACAGGCCTGTGGTACTCTTGAGTATTGAAGGTGAGACAGCCAAAGGTTCGGCCAGGAGCATACCGGCATTTAATATATTTGATGCTTTTCAGCACAATGACAGTCACCTGACCAGGTACGGCGGGCACAGGCAGGCAGCAGGGCTGACTATGCAGGCAGACAGGATTACTCTTTTCAGGGAAGATATAAACAGGTATGCTGACCAGGCGCTTAAGGAGGAAGACCTGCTGCCTGAAATACATATTGATATTAGTGTGGAATTGGACCAGCTTGACTGCAGGCTGTTAAAACACCTGGAGATGATGGGTCCTTACGGATGTGACAACCCTGAGCCGGTCCTGGCAGCCCGGGGAATCACTGTGCCGGAATACCGGGCAGTGGGTTCTGACGGTTCCCATCTGAAATTTCGGGTAAGGGACGGCCGTAAGGTACAGGAGGCCATAGGGTTCAACCTGGGGCAGTACAAGGAGATTCTTGCCGGAGAGAGATTTTTTGACCTGGTGTTTACCCTGGAAATGAATGAGTGGAACGGCAGGGAGTCTCTTCAGTTAAATGTAAAAGACTTCAGACCTTCATCCTGGTGTGCCGGGACAACCGGACCGGATGCGGAAATACCGGATGCGGACAGTGTATTTATCGAGGAACTGTTCAATAAAGCGCCGGTATACCTTACTGATGATTATTATAGAAACATAGGTGATAAGGAAGAATTTTATTCTAAAGTGGCAGGGGTTACCTATGATGACCGGCAAACAGTTGCAGCAGGTCTGGCTGCCGGTGAGAGACTGGACCTGGTCCGGGAGCCGGGAAATCCTCATGATTCGAATGCCGTGAAGGTGGAGACCGGGGAGGGTATCCAGGTGGGATACTTAAATGCCAGGCTGGCCGGGCATTTTGCACCCCTTCTGGATAAAGGTGAATCTTATTCGGCTTATGTTTCTCAGGTAACCGGCGGCAGTGACAGGAATTACGGGGTAAATATAATTATCCGCAAGGTCAGCGGGGCATTGCCGGGGGAAGGCCTGGAACAGGTGCCGGATTTGCGGGAAAGACTTTCCGGACTGCCTTATAACGAACTGAGGGAACGGGTAAGGGAAACCCTTCTGGGAGGCTATTCTTACCGGGAAAAACAGGTTGAGGCCATGGAACATGTCCTGTTGGGACATAATACCCTTGCTATATTCGGGACCGGCCGCGGGAAATCGGCAGTTTTTCAATCGGTGGCTGCTCTAAAGGCTCTGGGAAACAGGGAGATGACAGTTATTGTCTATCCCCTCAGGGCGCTTGTTAACGACCAGTTTGACAGCATGTCTGCCCGCCTGGGACGCCTGGGGTTACGGGTTTATAAGGGGAACGGGTCAATATCTGACACCGAAAAGGTACTGCTTTTTGATGCCCTCAATAAGGGAGGCCTGGATGTTCTATTGACTACACCGGAATTTGTCGCCTGTCATATGGAAAAAATCAGGAATACAGACAGGAAGACAGGGCTTTTCGTTGTGGATGAGAGCCACCATATCGGGTTGGCATCCCAGGCCCACCGGCCGGTTTACAAGCGGCTGAAAGGGCTGGTGCAAGACCTGGGGAACCCGCCGGTGATGGCCGTAACGGCAACAGCTGACGATGAAGTGGCCGGTGAAATCATCTCTGTGCTGGATATAGAGAAAGTGGTAATTGACCCTCATGTGAGGCAGAATCTTCAATTGATAGATAAAAGGGACTGGCCGGATAAGAACGGATACCTGAGGAATGTGGTCGGTTCCGGGGAAAAGACAATTATATATGTGAACAGCCGCCTGCAGACAGTGGAACTTGCGGCCATGCTCCGGGAGACACTGCCCGGGATGAACAGCCAGGTAGTATTTTATCATGCCGGGCTTAATTCCGAACAAAGGAATACTATTGAGAGAATGTTCCGGAACGGAACGGTTACATCTGTTGTTTCAACTTCTGCTTTTGGGGAAGGAATTGACATACCTGATGTAAAACATATTGTGGTATTTCACCTTAACTTTAATTTTACGGAATTCAATCAGCAGTGCGGGAGGTGCGGCCGGGACGGCAGCCCCGCAAAGATCCACCTGTTATGCGGCAGGCGCGATGCGGCAATCAACAGGTTTATTTTGGACGCATCTTCTCCTGACAGGGATACCCTGGCAAGGCTTTATGTTATTTTGAGGGAAATGTCATTTAAACTGCATCCCATTACATCAACCAATGATGAAATAGCAGGTCTGCTGAAAAAAGCAGGCGTAAAATTTGCCAGGCCTAATCTGGTTTCTTCCGGTCTGGGAATACTGGAAGAAATGGAACTTATCCAAAGGGAATCCCTGGGCAGGTACAGGCACATTTACCTCCTGCCTGCCCCTGAAGAAAAAATCGGTACTGACCGGTCTATAAGGTTTATGGAAGGACAGGAAGAAAAACGCGCTTTAAAGGAATTCGAGGATTACTTCTTTGACGCGGCAGTTGAAGAACTGCTTCAGTGTATCAACAGACCCATATATCCGGCCGGCTATTTAGAACATCAGGCTTCTCCACCATTGCAAGGGAATTTGTGATATAATATTAAGTTAAGGTATAAAGAACATGATTTTAGTGAAAACATCATTAAGGGAAGGTGCCTGTGTGAAGATTGACAAGTTAGTGGCCGAGGTAAAAAAATATACTCCTGATGTAGATGGTGATTTACTCAGGAATGCGTATGAATTTGCGGCCAAAGCCCATGAGGGCCAGCAGCGGGTGTCGGGCGAACCTTTCATACAGCATCCCCTTAGTGTGGCCTTTATTCTGGCCAATCTGGAACTGGATGTGGTTACTATTGCAGCCGGGCTTCTCCATGATGTTGTGGAAGATACCGATATTCCCCTGGAATCTATTGAAGAAGATTTCGGTTCAGAGATTGCCCTGCTGGTAGATGGGGTTACCAAGCTGAGCCGTATAGAATATAAGAGCAAGATGGAACAGCAGGTTGACAACCTGCGCAAAATGTTCCTGGCTATGGCCAAAGATATAAGGGTAATCCTCATTAGGCTGGCAGACCGGCTCCATAATATGAGGACACTCAAATATATGAAGGAGAGCAAACAAAAGGAGATTGCTTTCGAGACCATCGAAATTTTTGCCCCATTAGCCCATCGCCTGGGAATATATAAACTGAAATGGGAATTGGAAGATCTGGCCCTGAGATATCTGGAGCCGGAAAAATACTATGAGCTTGTAGAATCCATTGCCAAGAAAAGGGCTGAGAGGGAAGCCTATATAAAGAATGTCATAAATATTCTTAAAGATAAACTGGAATCAGTCGGTATCAATGCGGAAATTCAGGGCAGACCCAAAAACTTTTACAGCATCTTTAAAAAGATGCAGGAACAGAAAAAGGAACTTAATGAAATATTTGACCTGACGGCTATCCGTGTTCTGGTAGACAGTGTTAAAGACTGCTATGGCGCGCTGGGAATGATACACACCCTCTGGAAACCTGTTCCCGGCAGGTTCAAGGATTATATTGCCATGCCTAAGTCAAATATGTACCAGTCACTTCATACTACTGTTATCGGGCTTCAGGGAGAACCCCTGGAGATCCAAATCAGGACATGGGAAATGCACAGGACATCTGAATATGGAATCGCAGCTCACTGGCGGTACAAAGAAGGGACAGGGGGAGACGAGGAATTTGAACAAAAGCTTTCCTGGCTGCGGCAGCTCCTGGAATGGCAGAATGATATGGGTGATGCCAGGGAGTTTATGGAAACCCTGAAAATCGACCTTTTCTCAGATGCAGTTTTTGTATTCACTCCCAAGGGGGATGTGGTAGAACTGCCAAGGGATTCAGTGCCCATTGATTTTGCCTATAGGATTCACACCCAGGTTGGGCATAGGTGCGTCGGCGCCAAGGTCAGCGGGAAAATTGTGCCCCTGGATTACAGGCTTAAAAACGGGGACATTGTGGAAATAATAACAACGAAACAGGCTAACGGTCCAAGCAGGGACTGGTTGAATCTGGTCCAGACATCGGAGGCCAGGAGTAAGATAAGGTCATGGTTTAAGAGGGAAAACAGGGAAGAGAACCTGCTAAAAGGCAGGGACTATCTTGAGAAAGAACTCCGGAAACAGGGATATGATGAACCAGCGGAATTCGTGAAGGCCGAAGGCTTAAGTAAAATAGCCAAAAAGATGAA
Source organism: Firmicutes bacterium HGW-Firmicutes-14 (assembly GCA_002840275.1). Taxonomy (GTDB): domain Bacteria; phylum Bacillota; class Thermincolia; order Thermincolales; family UBA2595; genus W-Firmicutes-14. The sequence goes on along the minus strand of PHAB01000014.1, from coordinate 23,380 downwards.
TTTTGTTTCAACTGATGACCTGTATGTGGCGATAGGTATGGGGGTTGTCACACCTCAGAATGTTATTGCCAGGATAAGGGATGATACAAAAAAAGACAAGGTCCTGAATATTGAAGAAATACTGGCAAAGGAACCCAGGAAGAGGAGACCCCGCTCAGGAACAGGTGTTATCGTTAAAGGCGAGGAGGATGTCCTTATCCGCCTGGCCAGGTGCTGTAACCCGGTACCGGGTGACCCGATTGTCGGGTATATCACCAGGGGCCGGGGGGTATCTATCCACAGGAAAGATTGCCGTAATGTGGTACATCACACCCTTGGCGATGAGGAGCGAATGATTGAGGTTTCCTGGGACGAGGCTGATAAGGGTTCTTATCATGTCCACCTGGAAGTTTCGGCCATGGACAGGGCAGGGCTCCTTAATGATGTTATGACTGTCCTCTCAGAAATGAAGATAAGTGCTGACTGGGTTAATGCCAGGGGCACCAAGAACAGGATGGCCACCATTGACCTTGTCCTTGAGGTTCACGGTCTTGACCAGTTGGAACATATTATGAGTAAAATCAGGCGCATAAGTGATATCTATGATGTCTGGCGAGTTACACCAAGGGTATAAGAACGGGTCATAAATACAGTCAGTTAAAAAGCCTAAAAGGAGGCAGACCCGTGAGGGCTGTGTTACAGAGGGTTATCAGGGGTTCGGTGACCGTAGAAAACGAAAAAATCGGGTCAGTTGGCCGGGGCCTGGTTGTTCTGTTGGGGGTCGGCCGCGACGATTCCGAAGATGATGCAGACTATATGGCAGAAAAAGTATCCAACATGAGGATTTTTGAAGATGCCGGCGGGAAAATGAATCTCTCGGTCAGGGACATCGGGGGAGGGGTATTGGCGGTTTCCCAGTTTACACTTTTCGGTGACTGCCGGAAAGGACGGAGACCTAATTTTACCGAAGCCGCTCCTGCCCACAACGCCGAACTGCTGTACAACAGGTTTTGTGCAAAACTGGAGAGTAACGGAATTACTGTCAGCACTGGACGGTTTCAGGCAATGATGACGGTAGAGATCATAAATGACGGGCCTGTTACAATCCTTCTGGACAGCAAAAAGCAGTTTTAAAAAAATACCTGATTTTCAAACTTTTATAAGGAGGATGGTAAATTGATTATCGAGTGCATACCTGTCGGTATGATGGGTGCAAACTGTTACTGCATAGGGTGCCGGTCAACCAGGGAAGCAGCGGTTATTGACCCGGGCGGAGATGTGGAAAAGATATTAAATTACCTAAAGGAAAACGACCTCAATCTCAAATATATCATCAACACCCATGGCCATATAGACCATGTTGCGGGCAATGATAAGCTCAGGGAACAAACGGGGGCAAAGCTTCTGATTCATGAGCTGGATGCCCCAATGTTAAGTGATACCCGGCTTAACCTGTCATCTTTTATGGGGTTTGAGAAAATCTTTAAAAACCCTGACCGGCTCCTCACCGATGAGGATACCATAGAAATCGGGGATATCAGGATGGAAGTAATGCATACCCCCGGACATACCCGTGGGGGCATATGTCTCAGTACAGAGGGGGCAGTATTTACCGGGGATACCCTTTTTAACGGCTCAATTGGCAGGACGGATTTCCCCGGCGGGGATTTTGATACCATAATTAATTCGATCAAGCTGAAGCTTTTGTCCCTGCCGGATGACACAGCCGTATATCCCGGCCATATGGGGCATTCCACCATAGCCTATGAACGCAAATACAACCCCTTTTTAAGATAGATAACCGGGCTTGCCCGGTTGTCAAAACCATTTTTGGTTAATTTGCCCCACGTACGGGTTTGCGGGAAATCTGCGGCCCGGAAAAATTTCTTTGATAAATGGTCCCACATTGGGGTACATATTCAGGTAAGGAATTTTCCCCAGGTTGGTCCATACAAAACCCAGTGTGGTTGTTTCCCCGGGATTAACCCGGAGTTCTCCTGATATTATTTCTCCTTCAAATATGCAGTGAAGAGTGGTTTCTCTTTTGCCGGAAATTATTATTTCTCCGGCTAATATGAGGTTTCCTACCCTGACGGTTACCCCCAGTTCTTCTTTTAACTCCCTGGTAAGGGCGGCCTCCAGTGTTTCGCCGTCATCGGGGTTTCCTCCCGGCAGGGCAAAGACATCGTGACCGTTATAGTTATATTTTAGCAGCAGTATTTTATTTTTATCCAAAACAACAATTCCAGGCCTGACTTTCATCCAAAGTTCCCCTTCCTTTGCCTTACTTTTTTCGACATTCGGCAGATTTATCCTCTAAAACAAATACTGTTCAGGCATAACTTCCTTTAACACGGCAGAAACTAACACTGACACCGGATACGGTTGAAGTGACAAACAAACAGCCAGTTACAACGGGGGTTATGTGATGAAAAATAAACTGGTGTTCCTGGCCCTGGTTACATTTTTGTTAACCGGTGTGGCAGGGGCAAACATGTTCTGGATGAAGCTGAATGTGCCGCAGAAACAAAGTTCTCTGCTTCCTGAGCAGAAAAACTCTCCCGAAACCGGGGGGGTATTCAACCAAAAAGAGGGGTGGGGGTTTGTAAAGTCAAAGGAGGGTGAAACCCCGGGAATAACCGCTCACCAAAAAAACCTGGTCAAGAAATACGGGGCGCTGTTTACCGGTGATGAAACGAAAAAACATGTTACAGTAACCTTTGACATGGGGTATGAAAAAGAGGGGTTAACACCAAAGATTCTGGATATCCTCATAAAACATCAGGTAAAGGCCAGTTTTTTTGTTACCACATACTGGATTGAAAAAAACCCTGACCTGGTCAAAAGGGTAGTTGAGGAGGGACATGTGCTGGGGAACCATACCATCAGGCACAAGAGCCTTCCCACGCTGAATGATCAAGAAGTGAAAAACGAAATCCTGGGATGGGAAAAGGTAGCCAGGGATATCGCGGACTGGGACGGTAAACATAAGTATATGAGGCCGCCGATGGGGGAATACAGTGAACGCACCCTCAAAATCACCAGTGATTTAGGTTATACCACAGCTTTCTGGAGCATCGCCATAAAGGATTGGCTTCCAATGGGCGGACCCCAGGAAGCTGTTAAAGGAATAGTTTCTCAACTGCATAATGGAGCGGTGATTCTTCTGCATGGGAATTCGGAAGACGTGGCCGGCGGGCTTGACAGGATTTTAACCCAAATAGGGAAAAAGGGGTTTAAGACAGTCCCAATTTTTGAAATTTAGAAGAAGGGGCAATAGAGGCTGGTAGAACAGGCTTTTAACGCCTTCTTTTTTTTTGTAAAATGTTTTACTGCAATTACAACGATTTTGTTCTATACTTAAACAAAGTGACCGAAAAAGGGGTGGAATCATGACAGGCAGGATTAAGTGCATGAAGGACCTGGCAATATTTGAACCTCTTACCGCTGAGGAGAAACAATCTGTGACCCGGTTGGCAAGGCCGGCAGAATATAAGAAAGGAGAAATTATTTTTTCAGAGGGGGACCCGGCAGATACCATCTACCTGGTGCGCTCCGGACAGGTTCTTCTGTATAAAATATCAGAGGACGGCAAAGAAATTTCCCTTGATATACTTAAAGAAGACGATATCCTGGGGGAAAACACCATATTTGACGACATACAGCATTCAATGAATGCCCGGGCCCTGGAAGATACTTTTGTATGTACATGTTCCCGCAGTGATTTTCCCAACCTTCTGAAAAACCCCATGACAGCCCTTAGGATAATAAAAGCCCTTGGAGATAAGCTCAATAATTATACCGAACAGATGGCCAGCATGGCCTTTAGGGATGTTAGGGGCCGGGTGGTTGGTACCCTTGTCCGGCTGGCCAGGGAATATGGGCAGGAAACATCCAGGGGAATTAGGATTGACATTTCTCTCAACCACCAGGATGTGGCCAACCTGGTCAATGCTTCCAGGGTAATGGTTACCAATACCCTCAATGCTCTAAAACAGGAGGGCCTTATTTCCGTTTACCGGAGACGTTTCTACCTGGTTGACCCGGACCTCTTGAAAGAAGGTAAGCCCCATGTTTAATGATAATTATGATGTGGGTTATTATGAAGGGGTTTTGGCAGGGCTGGTTCAGGAATTAGAAACTGCCCGCTGGGCCCTGTATGAAATCAGAAAGGACTCGGAAACCGGAAGGATCCTCAAAAGTATAATTTTTCTCATAAATACCGGCCTTCTTTCTGACGGCAGCAAAGGCAGGGTAAATTCCGGAATGCTGGCAGGGCTCCTGGTTTCTGCCGGTTTTGACAGGGACCTCGCCCTGAGGGCAATAGATCGTTTGTTGAATATTGATACAGAGAGCCACTGATAGACGCAACCCTGGAAACAACCCGGGTTGTTTTTATTTATAACTAATTTGACTTCTTGTAAAATGCTTTACAGAAAATGTTTCCGGTTTACTGTACCATGAAAACAACAAAAATCTATAAAAGACAGGAAAGGAGATGTAAGTAATGTCAGTGCGTGAAACAATCAAAAGTCAAATCATTGGGGCTTTGGAAGGGGCCGCTTTCCCAATCTCCTCCCCGGAAGCCCTCCTGGCCGCGTTCCCTGATGGAGCCGCTACTACCTGCAGGGCAGAAGGAATTGAGGTCACGGCGGGTGAAGCCGGAAAGCTATTGACAGCCGGTGATTTTCCTTTTAAGAGTGCTGAAGATGTAGCTGAGACCATTGTCAGCAGGGCCGGTTTTTGATTTTTCAGCAAGGCCCCTGACGGCCAAGTTCACAGAACTTGGCCTTTTTTGTCAATATTAATCTGGCATTTAGGAGGAAATTGAACATGAGAGTTCTTGCTGTAAACGGGTCACCCAACAAATAAAGGGTTGACCAAAAGGAGGTGAAGAAATGGAAAAAACCTTTATTGGATGTTCGATGCTTGACCAAGAAATTAACCAGGTTCTGAAAGAACTCGGCATAGAGAATGACATAGTATATATAGATGCAGCGCTTCATGTAGACCTGGATAAATTGGAACAGGCTTTACGAGGCAGGCTGGATATAGTTGGACAAGACAAAGAACCGGTGGTCCTGGTGGGCTCCAAGTGCCATCCTGACATTGGAAGCATAGTGGGGGAATATAAAGGGAGGATAATCTGTGGGGGCAACTGTATAGAACTTCTTATCGGGCCTAAATTACAGGAATTCGACGGGGAAGCTAAAACCTTTTATGTTACAGCAGGTTGGCTGAAAAATTGGAAGCGAATATTTATTGAAGGCCTAAATTGGGACCCTGTTGAAGCCAGGATTAATTTTGGCTGGTATGACCGGATAATGCTGATTGATACCGGGTTAAATGATATTGCTGATGAGGATATACTGGAATTTTTTGAATATACCCAGGTTCCCCTGGAGTTTTATTCGACCGGCCTGGACCACCTAAAGAAAGAGATTATCGATGTGATCAGCAGATAAAACAAACCGCCCCGTTTCGCAATTTTTTGGGTTTTCACGTCTATATGGTGTATAATATTTATATACCCACAGACACAAGCGAAACGGAGGCGGTCTGATGAAAAGGGTGTTTGTATTAATTCTGGGATTGATTTTAATGACCGGCTGCGGTGGCAGTAAAAAGGCTGAAGCTGAGCAGGTTATTCATGATGCTTTTAAGGCAAGGGCAGAGGTTGTTTTTCTATATAAGGACAAAAAACCACTGGAAGAGTATTTTACACCTGAGGCCTTACAGCAGATCAGGGAGTTTCTCGACTGGAGTCCCAACGGCCAGTGGGAGAACGTCAAAAACCTCAAATACTCCTATAAAATTAGGATGCGGGAATTGAAGGTTGACGGCAAACAGGCAAGTGCCGAGGTTTATGAGACAGCGGTTGTAACCTGGGAATATATTGACCCTTCCAGGGTTGTAGGCACAGCTTTCATTAAAGAAGATGCCTGGAGCAACAGGAGACACCTGGTCAGCCTAACCCAGGAGCCGGATGGGAACTGGAAAGTGAGCAGGGATATTGTCCGGAACTAAGGGATGATCCGTTTGTGTATATAAGTGTTATCGGTGCAGGACGATGTCTCCGGGAAACAGAAGAAATTACCGAAAAGGTAGGCAGGGAACTGGCAGCTATCAAGCTGGCCAGGGAGAGAACAAGAAGTTTTTATGCCTGGAAATGTTAGAGAAGGATGATTAACAAATATGCAAATTGTCTTACTGTCAACCGGCAACCGGGAATTTGCCGCGACCGGCCGGGATGTGGTCAGATTATTTTACCCGGAGGCAAGGATTCACTTAGAGTATGTTGATAATCATGAACTAACACTGGTTGTTTCAGTTTCCAAAAGAAACCGGTCTCTGAATGGCAAGGCTGAGATCAAAAACGGTCAGACGGTTCTGGAGGAAAAGGCATCCATAAAGTGTATAGATATTCCTGAACCGGGTGATGAGGTTAACCAGCAGAAACGCCTGATAAGACTGGCCCTGTTCAGGCTTCTGACCCGTTATACAGGAAAGCAGCCGGGCCCATGGGGAATTTTGACCGGAATCAGGCCCACGAAAATAGTGCACAGGCTGAAAGACCTGGGATGGACAGACCAGGCAATAGAAGATTACCTGGTCAAAAACTATGATATGTCTCATGAAAAGGCACATCTCCTGACCGGTATAGCCGAAAGGCAGCGCAAGTATCTTCTGGACCAAACCGAAGCTGCCAAGACGGTCAGTATATATGTGGGAATTCCCTTCTGCCCCACCCGATGTGCCTATTGCTCGTTCCCTTCTTATGCCCTGGGTGCCCATGGCAGCCTGTTGGACCCTTTTTTGGATACCCTGAAAAAAGAGGTCACTGCTGTGGGTTCTGCCCTGAGGGAAATGGGTAAAACGGTCCAGACAATTTATATTGGAGGCGGGACCCCGACAGTGCTGGACCGGCCCCGGCTTTCCGCACTGTTAAAATTTATAAGGGATTATCTTGTTTCACAATCTACTGTTGAAATTACCCTTGAAGCCGGGCGCCCGGATACTATTTCCAAAGAAAAATTGAAAACCGCCCGGGAATACGGCATCACCAGGCTGAGTATAAACCCCCAGTCTATGAGCGGACAGACCCTGCAGGTCATCGGACGCAGGCATTCACCGCAGGAAGTCCTGGAATCAGTGAGCCTGGCCCGGCAAATGGGGTTTGAAAATATCAACATGGATATAATAATCGGGCTGCCGGGTGAGAGTGTATCCGATGTGGAACATACCCTGGAAATGATCAGCGGGATTAGTCCTGAAAACCTGACAGTTCATACCCTGGCGGTTAAAAGAGCCTCAAAAATAAGGGAGGCCAGGGATAATTTCCGCCTGCCGGGACCGCTGGAGGTGGAACAGATGCTGAAGGTAACGGCCGAAGCAGCGGCCGGTATGGGGATGCATTCATATTACCTGTACAGGCAGAAAATGATGGTCAGCCCCCTGGAAAACACCGGGTATGCCAGGGAAGGTTTTGACTGCATTTATAATATCCAGATTATCGAAGAACGGCAGACAATTATCGGTTTGGGGGGCGGGGCCGGTTCGAAATTTTTGGAACCGGGTACATGGTACCTTACCAGTCAGTCCAACCCCAAGGACCCGGAAACTTATATTAAAAGAATTGACCAACTTATTGCCGGAAAAGTTGACAAGCTCCATAGTTTTGGCTAAAATAGATTAGTAAATTGGGATAAACCGTTTTTAAAGGCAGTGAACGGGAAGAGTAACCACATGTGGCCATACAGGGAAGAAATGTCGTGACTGGAAGCATTTCTATGGCTGAAAGTGGCGAAAGACACCCGGGAGCCGGAAGGCTGAAATTGAAGTAAGCTTTCCCGGTCGGCGCCGTGATGCCGGTAAAAGAGGGACAGCCGGCGGCTGTCCAAACAGGGTGGTACCGCGGGAATCATTCTCTCGTCCCTGGCAGTGTGGTTGCACTGTCATTGGCGGGGGATTTTTTGTATAATGAGGGCTAAATTTTGTACAATAAGGGTTAAATCAGGTAAGGTGAAGGGGGAGTTTTGATGCTGACTGCGGGGCCCAAGGGTACGAATGATATCATGCCCGGGGAGATTGAGAAATGGCATTATATTGAGGAGACAGTCAGGGACATCTGCCGTGAATATGGATACCGTGAAATCAGGACCCCGGTTTTTGAGCACACCGAACTGTTCCAGCGCGGTGTCGGTGACACCACCGATGTGGTGGAAAAGGAAATGTACACATTCAGGGATAAAGGCAAGAGGAGTATCAGTTTAAGGCCTGAAGGCACGGCAAGTGTGGTAAGGGCCTTTGTGGAACACAAGACTTATGCTCAACCCCAGCCGACAAAGGTTTGGTATATGGGGCCGATGTTCAGGTATGCCAATGTCCAGGCAGGGAGGTACAGGCAATTTCATCAGTTTGGGGTTGAGGCGCTGGGCAGCAAGGACCCGGCCGTTGACGCTGAGGTTATTACAATGGCCATGGATTTTTACGGGAGGCTCGGACTTCGGGACCTGGAACTCCACATTAACAGTGTCGGCTGCTCCCTTTGCAGACCGGGTCACAGGGAAAAACTGTTCGAGTATTTGAAGCCTAATGCTAAGCAACTGTGTAATCTGTGCCAATCCAGATTAGAGAGGAACCCCATGCGTATTCTGGATTGTAAGGAGGAAAACTGCCGGGAAATAAGCGAAGGGGCACCGATGACAGCGGATTGTCTCTGTGATGATTGTGCCGGACACTTCGAAAAGGTAAAAAAATACCTGGATGAGGTGGGAGTGTCGTACGTCATTAATACAAGGCTGGTCAGGGGACTGGACTATTATACCAATACAGCCTTTGAAATAATGGCCAGTGATATAGGAGCCCAAAGTTCTATCGGCGGCGGCGGCAGGTATGACGGGCTGATTGAGGAAATTGGGGGCCCGCCTACCCCGGGAATAGGTTATGCCCTTGGAATAGAGAGAATAATAGCGGCTATGGAACGGCAGGGTCTGGAATGGCCTGCGGGCAGGAAAATTTACATCTTTATCGCTGCCTTGGGAGATGAAGCCAGGGAAGCCGCTTTTAAACTGGTCCGGGATTTCCGCCGGGAGGGACTGACGGCAGAAATGGACCTAATGGGGCGAAGTCTGAAAGCCCAGATGAAATTTGCCAACAGGCTTGATTCTGCATATACCCTCATCCTTGGGGAAGAGGAACTGGGAAAGGGAATCATAACTGTAAGGGACATGGCAGCCGGTGAGCAGCAGGAACTGCCTCTGACAGGGATCGTTGATTACCTAAAAAACAAAAATACATAATACAGCCGGGAGGAGAAGACGAAAATGTTTGAATCAATGCAGGGAATAAAGAGGACACATATGGTCACTGAACTGTCATCTGCCAATGTGGGGGAAAGGGTTGTCCTGACGGGATGGGTAAATACCCGCCGCGACCATGGAGGGCTGATTTTTGTGGATTTACGGGACCGGTCCGGCCTAATACAACTGGTGTTTAGCCCGGATGCGGATACAGAGGCTTTTGCCAAGGCCGAAAAGGTCCGCAGTGAATATGTCCTGGCAGCAGTTGGTGAAATCCGCAGGCGCAGTGAGGAAACAATCAACCCCAAACTGAAGACAGGTGAAATTGAGGTCACTGTTTGTGAACTGAGGGTATTAAACAAGGCCAAAACACCACCTTTTTATATTGAAGAGGATACAGATGTGGACGAAAATATCCGCCTGAGGTACAGGTACCTTGACCTTCGCAGGCCTGACATGCAGGAAAACATAATGCTAAGATACAAGGTTACCAGGGCAGCCAGGAACTTCCTGGACCGGAAAGGGTTTCTGGAAATCGAAACCCCTATGCTGACCGGGAGTACTCCCGAGGGGGCCAGGGATTATCTTGTCCCCAGCCGGGTCAATCCGGGGAAATTCTATGCCCTTCCCCAGTCACCCCAGTTGTTTAAACAGATATTGATGGTTTCCGGTTTTGACAGGTATTTTCAGATTGTTCGCTGTTTCCGGGATGAAGATCTCAGGGCTGACAGGCAGCCTGAATTTACCCAGATTGATATGGAGATGTCATTTGTTGAAGTGGAAGATGTCCTGAATCTTATGGAAGAAATGATAGCTGACACTTTTAAAGAGGCTGCCGGAATCGACATTGAAACCCCATTCCCCAGGTTTACTTATAAGGAAGCTATGGACCGTTTCGGGTCGGACAAGCCTGACCTGCGTTTTGGGATGGAGCTGAAAGATTTTACAGAAACCGCTGCTAATTCGGATTTCAAGGTTTTTGCCGGTGTGGCAGCCTCAGGGGGGCAGGTTAAAGGAATCAATGCCAAAGGGTGTGCTGATTTCAGCAGAAAAGAAATTGATGACCTGACCAATTTTGCTGCCATATATGGGGCAAAAGGTCTGGCTTACATAGTTGTTACAGACGAAGGCCCGAAATCTCCCATACTTAAATTTTTCAAAGAGGAAGAAATCAAGGCAATCATGGACGGCTTTGAAGCGGAACCGGGGGATTTGCTTTTCTTTGTTGCTGACAAACCTTCAATTGTGGCAAATTCACTGGGAGCCCTGAGGGTGGAACTGGCGAGGAAGAAGAAGCTGATTGACCCGGACGTGTTCAAGTTTGCCTGGGTAGTCGAATTCCCCCTGGTTGAATATGATGATGAAGAACGCCGCTGGGTTGCTATTCACCATCCATTCACCTCTCCCTTTGAAGATGATATTCAGTTTATGGACACTGAACCTGCAAAAGTCAGGGCCAGGGCTTATGACATAGTCCTCAACGGGGTTGAGCTCGGAGGCGGCAGTATCAGGATCCATAACCGGGAAGTGCAGGAAAAGATGTTTGCCCTTTTGGGCATGTCCCGTGAGGAAGCCGTGGAGAAGTTCGGATTCATGCTGGAGGCATTTGAATATGGCACTCCACCCCATGGCGGGATAGCCTTTGGCCTGGACCGTTTAGTTATGCTGATGGCCCAAAAAGACACAATCAGGGATGTAATACCGTTCCCCAAAACTCAAAGTGCCACTGACCTTATGACTCACGCTCCTTCGGAAGTGACACTAAGACAACTGCAGGAACTGCATATTAAAATAAGCACTGCCAAGGCTAAGAAATAACTGTGAACAGGAGATAAGTGCCGTGTCAAGCGCGCCAAATCGACCGGAGCGGTGAAAAAAGAATGTATAAAGACATATTCAATTACTAATACTAATTTTAGCGTGAAAATACTACAGTAATTGGCACTTGAAAGGTTTCAGCTTCTTATGCTATATTTATAGTACCTAAAAGGAATAACGCCCTGCGATGCGCGTGACCAGCCGATTAGTATTGAGCCAACACCAATACTAAGGGAATCTGGGCTCCGACTGTGGCATGCAAGCCTCCATGATTGAGGAAGTATAAAGCAGTTGGGCTGATACCCACCTGTTGAGCACAGGTTCAAATAACAACGGCCTCACGGCATAAGTGGGGTATTTTTTTTTGTTTTTTTTAGGTTGATTGTGGTAATATAAAGATATATAGTAATACATAAAGGATTAACTGATTAATGCTGCATAGATTTTCCCGGACTGAACTTATTATCGGCCGTCAGGGTCTGGATAAACTAAAGAAAAGCACAGTGGCTGTATTCGGTGTTGGCGGGGTAGGCTCATTTGCTGTAGAATCCCTGGCCCGGTCAGGAATTGGGCGGTTACTCCTCATTGACCATGATATTGTCGACCTGACCAATATTAACAGGCAGATCCATGCCCTGGAATCCACTGTAGGACTTCCGAAGGTTGACCTCATGAAACAACGGGTACTTGAGATAAATCCTGACGCAGAGGTGGAAGCCATCCGTGCATTCTATTCCCCGGATAACGGGGAACACCTTTTGGCAGGCAATTTGGATTACATAATTGATGCTATTGATAATATAACTGGTAAAATAGACCTGATAATCAGGGCCCGTCAAAAAGGTATCAGGATAGTTTCTGCAATGGGAGCCGGGAACAAACTTGACCCTTCTTCCTTCGAAGTGGCAGACATATCCGAAACCTCGGTTTGTCCCCTGGCCCGGGTGCTGAGAAGGGAACTGAAAAAGGCCGGGATAGTGACCGGTGTTAAGGTGGTATACTCCCGGGAGCAGTCTCTGACCCCATTGAAAATAGAAGGAATGGCAGCTTTACCTGGGAAAAGGACCCCCGGGAGTGTTTCATTTGTTCCCCCGGTGGCCGGAATGATATTGACAGGAGTGGTGGTAAGGGATATATTAGGTATATCAACTCAATTGACATAATTTCTCAATGGCATTATAATAAAAACACCTAACATACCCCTGGTGGGTAATCTGGGAGGGCAAGCCTTTGAAAGAAAAGGATTTAAAAGATAAGGATATGAAAGAAAAGGACTTGAAAGAGAGTCTCCACAAGAGACTCAGAAGAATAGAAGGCCAGGTCAAAGGAATCGACAGGATGATTGAGGAGGGCAAAAACTGCCAGGATATCCTTACCCAGGTTTCGGCAGCCAGATCGGCCCTGAAAATGGTGGGTAACATAGTGTTGCATCACTATGCTGCAGAGTGTTTGTGCAGCACTATGTCTGCAAAGGATAAGAATACCAAAGTTGATGAACTCCAAAAACTTATCCAGACGATTACTCGCTTTGCTGATTAATACATAGAAAGGAGCTGAAATATAATGGCAAGCGATAAGGTGCTTTCCCTTAACAAAGAAAACTTCCAGAAAGAAATTATTGACTCCGGTGACACTTCATTGGTTGATTTTTGGGCGCCATGGTGTTCACCCTGCCGGATGATTGCTCCCATTGTCGATGAAATTGCTGTAGAATACAGTGGTAAAGTGAAGGTTGGCAAGGTAAATGTGGATGAGAACCGGGAAATTGCTGTGGAGTACGGGGTAATGAGTATTCCCACCCTGATAATTTTTAAAGATGGAAAGGCAGCTGACCGGGTTGTCGGTTTTAAGTCCAAATCTAACTTAAAGGAACTATTGGATAAACACTTATAGTTGGCAGGGGCTGTTTAAAACAGCCTTTTTTCTTTATACTACAGTATGGTATATCTTTTCCACATGTGTGGAAAAGGTTAAGGAATGTAGTACAGAAAAGCGCGCGCATAGGGAACTGCAATATGCGCGCTTTTCTAGACAAAACTGGAGATGAGAAAATGGACTTGTTTGAAGCAAGCAGACAGGAGAAAATGAAAAAAGAAGCGCCCCTTGCAGTGCGAATGCGCCCACGCACACTGGCTGAGTTTGTCGGACAGGAACACATTGTCGGTAAAGGGAAGCTGCTGAGGCGGGCTATTGAAGCCGACCAGCTTTCTTCAGTTATCTTTTACGGTCCTCCCGGCACAGGGAAGACAACCCTGGCTAAAGTTATTGCAAATACAACGAAGGCCTTTTTCGAGCAGCTTAATGCCGTTATTTCCGGTGTGGCCGATATCAAAGAGGTTGTTAAAAACGCCCGGGACCGGCTGGGAATGTATAACCAGAGGACAATACTGTTTATTGATGAAATCCACAGGTTTAATAAATCTCAGCAAGACGCACTGCTGCCTTTTGTAGAAGACGGAACAGTAATTCTTGTAGGGGCTACAACGGAAAATCCATATTTTGAAGTTAACCCGCCGCTTCTTTCCAGGTCAAGGGTTTTTGGGTTTAAGAATCTGACCGACCGGGAAATCGCCGGTCTGATCAGAAGAACGATTAATGACGAAGAGCGCGGGCTGGGCCGGTATTCAGTGGATTTAAAAGAGGAAGCCCTTAACCACATTGTGGATATAGCGAACGGGGATGCCCGGTCTGCTCTGAATGCCATCGAACTTGCTGTCCTTACGACTCCCCCGAATCAGGAAGGGGTTCGCGAAATAACTGTAGAAGTGGCGGAAGAATCCATACAGAAAAGAGTCGTCAGGTACGATAAAGCCGGCGACCGGCACTATGACGTAATATCAGCCTTTATCAAGAGCCTTAGAGGCTCAGATCCCGATGCTGCGATTCACTGGCTGGCCCGGATGATCTATGCCGGGGAGGACCCCAGGTTTATAGCCCGGCGTATGATTGTCCATGCGGCCGAGGATGTGGGCATGGCCGACCCTAATGCCCTCGTTGTGGCCATGGCAGCCGCCCATGCCCTGGAATATGTGGGTATGCCGGAAGCCCGGCTGCCTTTGGCTGAAGCGGCTGTTTATATTGCTACGGCTCCAAAAAGCAATGCAGTTATTAAGGCCATAGACGGGGCCTTGAGTGACATCGAAAAGAAGAACCCCGGAGATGTCCCTCCCCACCTGAGGGATTCCCATTATAAAGGGGCGTCAAAATTGGGCCATGGGCAAGGTTACAAGTACCCGCACCACTTTGATGGCAGCTACGTCGAACAGCAGTATCTGCCTGATGAGTTGAAAGGAACCAGGTACTATATACCCAGTGACAGCGGCCTTGAGAAGGAAATCAAGAAAAGACTGGAAAAAAGGGATAATATCAAATGAATATAAGGGGGGATTTTATATGTCAGTTACCATTTATACCAAAACGGGTTGCCCATATTGTAAAGCAGCCATGGAATCATTCGAAAAACAGAAAGTGGAATATACGGAAATAAATTTATCTGATCATCCCGGTAAGGTTGAAGAACTTGTAAAAGTTGCCGGTATCAGAAAAGTCCCGGTAATTGTTGACGGGGAAAAAGTAACTGTCGGGTTTAACGGTGGCGGCTGAGGGGTTTAACCATTCCGGTCGGAGACCGGAACAAATTAACAGTAATATGGTTGAAAAGGACCTGGTAAAGTAAGGCTCACCCTTGCTTCCAGGTCCTTTTTTGGCCTTAAATGGATATTGATACTTTAATTTAGGCAAGTTGTCTCTGGTATTCCTCCAGGAGTGAATCGACCAGGACCGACCGGCTGTGGGCGGTAACAGGGTGTGAAATATCTATATAACGTTCGCCAACCTTTTTGCTCGGCATGGAGATAAAAAGCCCGTTTTTTCCCTCAATTATTTTGATATCGTGGACTACCAGTGAATCATCGATGGTTATGGATGCAAAAGCCTTAATATTTGAATCTGTCAGATTCTTTCTCATTCTAATTTCAGTAATGTTCATCTTGTTACCTGGTTCTTTGTTATTAAGGGCGGTTTTAGTATCCAGCACCGGGCCCGTAAAGTGCTGGCTGATATCCCTGCCTTGTTGTTAACCAGGTATCACCTCCTTATTCCAGATAATACCACGAACACCTGTTCGTTGTCAATAACCAAATGCAAAAAAATTACAAAAAATCAAGGGGAATCGTTGTCTGATTATGTTGCTTCCGTATACATTGAAGGAGTTAAAATAAAAAAATTAACCACAATGGCTGCGGGCGATAAAACTGCCCCGTAAGAATCGTTTTATAGGCTCAAACTGGTCCCCGGGGTCAGTTGAGGCGCTGTGCAGTGAAGAACTGAACATGACATTCTGAATCAGGCCGAAAAATGCCTTGGCCCCCATCCTGGCATCAAGGTCAGTCCTGAATAACCCGCTGAATATCCCTTCCTCGATAACCGCGGTAATGACATTCATATATTTTTCATGGTTATTGACAAGGAGAGCCTTCAGGTCCTTATTTTTTAGGTGAAGTTCATCGGAAAAAATTATCCTGGGAATGCCCCGGTTTTTCTTAAGAAAAGATAACTGGTATTTCAGTATTGCCTCAAGTTTGGTCAGGGGTCCCAAATCCTGTCCGGTTATATCATGAATTCCGCTAAAAAGGGACTGATGGGCATGATTGACCGCCGCCCTAAGTATCTCCGTTTTGGACGGGAAATGGTTGAACAGGGCTGCCTCGGTAAAACCTACCATTTCAGCGGTTTCTGCTGTTGTCAGACCGCTTACACCTTTTTCAGCGATGATGTCCAGTGCTGCTTCAATTATCTGTTTTTTGCGTACTTCTGTGGGTTTCTTTGACATACTTGTCACCTCCTAATCCTTAATGCCTTGTTTAAATGTATCAAAAATCTGTTTTGATTGCTGTGAGATAGGTCACATGGAAGATAAATGCGGCTTTGTTTGAGCTGACGGTATATCCGGAAGTAAACGGATAAAAAATGCAAAAAAAATCATACTAAAACAGTGGGAATTATGTTTGACATTAAATGGTCGTTGTGCTAACATAATTCATAGATAATACCAAGTAAAATAGTAGGGATTAACAGGGGGGAGGCCTTTGAAGATATCAACTAAAGGTCATTACGGGGTTCAGGCCATGTTTGACCTGGCCCAGCATTATGGCCAGGGACCGATTTCACTGAAAAGCATCGCTGAACGCCAGAGCCTGTCCGAACATTATCTTGAGCAGCTTATTGCCGGCTTAAGGAAGGCAGGGCTGGTTAAAAGTGTCAGGGGGGCGCAGGGAGGTTATATACTGGCCAGGGACCCGGATGATATCAAAGTGGGAGACATAGTACGTGTCCTGGAAGGACCGATTGCTCCGGTAGAATGTGTAAATGACGATGACCCCGAACAGTGTATGAAATCTGAATTCTGTATTACCAGAAATGTCTGGGAAAAGGTTAAGGAGAGTATCGAAGAGGTTCTGGACTCAATTTCTCTTGCAGACATGTGCAGGGATGCAGAACGGGCTAAAATGAACCGGGATTTTTACATGTACTATATTTAAGACTTTGTGAAGGAGATGGAGTTTCAGTGAAAAAGATTTACATGGACCACAGTGCAACCACCAGAACCGATAACGATGTAGCTACATTTATGGTTAAATATATGACTGAAACTTATGGCAACCCGTCCAGTGTACATTCCTTCGGCAGGGAAGCCCGCAAGGCTGTTGATGAGGCCCGGGAAAAGGTGGCCCAAGCCATAGGAGCGCAGCCGGATGAGATAATTTTTACCAGCGGCGGGACTGAAGCAGATAACCTGGCTGTCCGGGGAGTGGCATATGCCAACCGGAAGAGAGGCAATCATATTATTACGTCATCCATTGAACACCATGCGGTTCTGGATACCTGTAAATCCCTTGAAAGAGAGGGCTTTGAAGTCACCTACCTTCCGGTTGACGAATATGGTATGGTGAGGACTGAAGACTTAAAAAACGCCATTACCGACAGGACCATACTTGTTTCAATCATGCATGCCAACAATGAGGTCGGCACAATTCAGCCTATTAAGGAAATCGGCGCCATAGCCAGGGGAAAAGGCATTCCTTTGCACAGTGACACTGTTCAGTCAATCGGGAAGATTCCTGTCGATGTGAATGAACTGAATATCGACCTTCTGGCCATTTCTGCCCATAAATTTTACGGTCCGAAGGGTATCGGGTGCCTTTATATGAGGAAGGGTGTCCGTATGCTGCCTGTTACCTTCGGCGGTTCCCAAGAGCGTAAGCGCCGTCCCGGCACTCTTAATGTCCCGGGAATCGCAGGATTAGGCCTGGCTATAGAGAAGGCTGCCGTCTCTGTAGGTGAACAGGCCCCTTACCAGGCCCGTCTAAGGGACAGGATGATCAAAGGCATTATGGAAAAAATAGATTATGTGAAACTTAACGGGCACCCCGCAGAAAGGCTGCCCAACAATGTCAACCTTAGCTTCCAGTTTATCGAAGGGGAATCCCTGCTTTTGAGCCTTGACATGAAAGGAGTTGCCGCCTCCAGCGGGTCGGCATGTACTTCCGGTTCCCTTGACCCGTCCCATGTCCTGCTGGCGATGGGGCTGTCCCATGAGATTGCCCATGGTTCGCTGCGCCTTACCCTTGGCAAGGAAAATACGGAAGAAGAAGCAGATTATGTTATTGAAGTACTGCCCGAAATCGTAAAAAGGTTAAGGGCTATGTCCCCCCTGTATGCAGGCAGGGTTCAGGCTGACAAACACCAAAGTGAGGAGTGCTGTTCAAATGTATAATGAGAAGGTAATGGACCATTTTACCAATCCACGGAATGTGGGAGAAGTTGAAGATGCTTCGGGTGTGGGTGAGGTAGGCAACCCCACTTGTGGGGATATAATGAGGATATCAATTAAAGTGAGTGATGACGGGATTATTGAAGATGTTAAATTTAAGACCTTTGGTTGCGGCGCAGCGATTGCCACAAGCAGTATGGTCACTGAATTGGTCAAGGGCAAATCCCTGGATGAGGCCCTGGAGATTACCAATAAAGCGGTGGCTGAGGCGCTGGGAGGTCTGCCGCCGGCCAAGATGCACTGTTCAAACCTGGCGGCCGATGCTCTGCATAAGGCCATTGAAGACTACAAGAACAAGTTAGAGGCCAAATAAGGTGATTTTATGAGGAAAAAAAAAGTTGTGGTTGCCATGAGCGGCGGAGTGGATAGTTCTCTCACAGCCGCTCTTTTACGGGATGAAGGATATGAGGTTATAGGTGTTACCATGCAGATATGGCCGTCAGACGATCCGCAGAAGGAGGAAGAACAGGGAGGGTGCTGTTCACTGTCTGCGGTGGATGATGCCAGGCGGGTAGCCGATACTCTGGGCATACCCTTTTATGTTATGAACTTTAGGGATCTGTTTGAGGAAAAGGTTATCAGCCTTTTTATCAGGGAATACCTTGCGGGAAGGACACCCAACCCGTGTATAGCCTGTAACAGGTTTATCAAGTTTGATGCATTTCTTGTCAAAGCGGTGGCCCTTGGGGCGGATTTCATTGCTACAGGTCATTATGCCCGTATTTCCTATGATAAAAAACGGGGGCGTTATGTAATAAGAAAAGCAAAAGACAGCCGTAAAGACCAGACTTATGTGCTTTATAATATGACCCAGGAGCAATTAAGCAGGACGCTTATGCCGCTGGGGGATTATGAAAAAGACGAAGTCCGGCGGATGGCTGCTTCATATAATCTGAAGGTAGCAAATAAACCGGAGAGCCAGGAGATTTGTTTTGTAACTGATAATGATTACGGCCGGTTTATGAGGGAAAGGGCAGGAGCAGAGATTGAGCCGGGACCCTTCGTGGATATTGAGGGTAATGTCCTTGGTGAACATAAAGGATTGACTTATTACACTGTGGGCCAGCGCAAAGGCCTCGGCATTGCTTTTGGGGAGCCAATGTACGTTGTGGCCCTGAAGCCGGAGAAAAATGCCGTAATTCTGGGTCGCGACCGGGATGTTTTCAGCACAGGGCTTTTGGCTGCCGACAATAGTTTCATACTGATTGAAAAACTGGAAACGCCAATGACCGTAAAGGCCAAAATCCGTTATGCGGCCAGGCCTGCGGAAGCAGTAATTTACCCGGAAGGCGGGGACAGGGTTAAGGTGATTTTTGCTCAACCCCAGAGAGCAATTACCCCCGGACAGGCTGTGGTCTATTATGAAGGTGATTATGTGGTCGGTGGAGGGACTATAGAGAGGAAGTTATGAAACGGGTTGAATGATCAAAAATAAGTGACCCATAATTTAAATTATGGGTCACTGTACAACTAGCCCGGAATACATATTACCTGTCCCGGTTGCAGGTTATTGGGATCTATCCCTGGGTTTGCCGCAATTAAGGCGTTTACTGTGGTATTGAACCGGCGGCCAATACTGAACAAGGTATCTCCGGAAACAATAGTATAAAAGCGGCCACCCGGACATGGAATGGGCTGGGGTGCGGGGACACAAATTGACTGACCAACCATCAGCCGGTTGGGATCAACACCCGGATTTGCAGATATCAGCGCCGGAACAACTGTCCCAAACCGGCGCGCAATCGAGAAATAAGTGTCACCAGGTCTGATCACATAAAGAAAGCCACCAGGGCATGGCATACCTGTGGGAGGTATGGGAATACAAATTTGTTGTCCTATTTGCAGGTTTTGGGGGTCAGCCCCTGGGTTTGCTGCAATCAATGCTTCTATGGTGGTATTGAATCTTCTGGCTAAACCAAAATATGAATCTCCAGGCATAATGGTATATAAGGTACCGCCGGGGCAAGGCGGAACCTGGTTCGGTTTAATCTGATCTGTCATTATTGAACACATCCTTATATTTTAACTTCATGTTATTATATGATTTCAATTTGTTTTATGTAACCAAAAACAGGGAGCGTCTCCATAAGATTTTTATTATGGAACGCTCCCTTATTTATGATATTTTGCAACATTTTTGCGGTCCGGGCGCTTTTAATTTGTTAAAGCGCCTAATCATCCCTTAGGCCAGAAATAGAACAGGAATGAAGTAACCACAATAGTACCTGCCCAGGGGTCGATCAGGGTATCCCCATCCTTAACAAATAAGTTGGTGATAACCTCCCCTATAAGGGCTGCAATAGCCCCGGCCACGGCCCCCAGGTATATATTACCTGTTGTCAAGGCCGCCAGGGCAGCGGTGAATGAGATGTGGTGAGTAACCGGCACTTCGAATCCCATCTGCAGGTAATAAAGAATTACGGCACTGATTCCAAAACCAAGCAAGATATTACCTGTAGCCATTGTGATATAGGCTGTAGCCATACCTACGGCCAATCCCAGAAGAATATTGCTGACCAGGGTTTCGGCAGCGGGCAGAACCTGTTTTGGTCCTTCGGGTTTCCCGAACAGACCGCTCTGCCCGAATAAAAGGCGGGCAATGACCAGGTTTACAAAAACGGCCACAGCAACCGGAGCAGCAGGGAAATTTACCTGGGTTAGCACGGCGCTGATCAGGTAAGCTAATACTCCGAAGATACCACCCACCAGGAGAACATTGGGATTATTTAGTTTCCCCAGAGGGACCTTGATTTCCAGCCCCGATTCCAGTAACCCCTTTTTACCCGCATAAGCGGTTGCGGCCACTGCCGATGCCCAGGCTATGTGGGGACCGAAAAAGGGTCCAAAGCCCAAAAAATTCAGGACATCAGAGGGTCCGCCGGCTAGGACGATACTTACACCCATAAGAATAAAAACACCACTGAGGATAAAAGCCGGTAAGGCGCCTATAAATGCTGCGAACATTCCACCGGCGAAAGACGATAGAATTAGGCCCAGATTAAGTATTTCATTCAAATGTATTCACCCCCTTTCCCGAAAAGCATGATATTAGATTTAAATTGCAAATTATATGCCATCTATGGCAAGGGAGACTAAAACAAGGGTGCAAAACCCCGGCGCGGCGGGGAGAAAAAAAAGAACAGGATTATACAGGGGTTTGCCCGGGTGTTCCAAAATATGTGCCATTTGCTCCGGAACAGGTGTGGAACAGAGTTCCAAAATGGAACAGGGTGTTGTCCGGAAGAACTGTACCGCTATAAGACAGTTTTTTAACAATGCTGCCTGTTTTCTGAAGAGAAAGTTCTTATAAATGTTCCATTTTTGAACAACTGTGCTGAGTGATACAAAAAGATCAAATAAGAATCGCCGGGATATGAATCATTACAGATTATTTATTAAGCTGAGAAACCCTTGCCGGAGACCGTCTACGGCAAATAAACAAAAAAAACCATCCTGATTTGGACCTGGCTGGCATAGAAATTGCATTATTTACAGCTGAGGAGGGATATCATGGGGCAGGTTAACAGCTTAAAGTGCAACAAAGCAAAAATTGATTCCACTCACCTTAGCAACAAAATATCCAGATGGGGCGCTACCCTGGCTGGGTTCGGGGATGTCAGCTGTGGACTGGCGGGTGAATTCAGACATATCCCGAGGGCTATTTCCCTGGCAATCAAGCATCCACCGCTGATTCAGAGCATAATCAGAAAAAAAGGAGTTACCGCCTACAACAACCAGTTCCCCGAGATTGATTCTGAACTGGAGAGTATTCAGGAGAAAATTGTCACTTATTTAAGGCTCCAGGGATGGCGGGCGCTGGCTATCCCTCCCGATTCGGACCAGGAGGATATGCGTTTTATATCCAGGTTATTTCCCCTGTTCCAGCATAAAACGGCGGCAACTTGTGCCGGTTTGGGCTGGATAGGTAAAAACGGTCTGCTGGTCACCAGACAATATGGAGCCAGGTTAAGCTGGGCAACTGTGCTTACAGATGCACCGTTGGAGGTTTCCCAAAAACCGTGTTTCGGCGGGAGGTGCGGCACCTGCAGCAGATGTGTCACAGCCTGCCCCGCAGGAGCAGTCAGTGACCGGGAGTGGTCACGAACTGACAGGATTAAGGCAATGATAGATGTTGATTTATGTGCCGGGCAACTGGCTAGAAATTTTCCTGCCATAGGAAAGTATATTTGTGGGGTATGTGTTGCTGCATGTCCACTGGGAAAGAGGGGTGAAACAGATACAGCCGGGCAAATCAGAATCTAAGTTAAAAAGGAGGAATATAAATTGGAAATGACAAGTCGTGAACGGTTTATGGCAGCACTAAAAGGAGAAAAGGTAGACCGGCTGCCTGTGATCAGCGTCTGCCAGCATGCAACTTACGAACAGATGGAAAAAGTGAACAGTTACTGGCCGGACGCCTTATATAATGCTGAACAGATGGCTAAACTGGCGGGCGGAGGATATTCAATTCTTGGTTTTGACGCTGTACGGGTACCCTTCTGCCAGACCCATGAGGCAGAGGCTTTTGGTGCTGTTTTGAAGGATGGAGGCAGGGAAGGCCTCCCCAGTGTGAAGGTACACCCATATAAAATCGGTGATACGGTGGATTTTCCGGATGATTTCCTCAAGCGGGGGAGGATACCAAAACTTCTGGAAGCAATCCGCATCCTGAAAGATACTCTTGGTGACAAGGTTATCGTGATAGGCGGCATAATCGGCCCCTTCAGCATTGCCGGCCAAATCCTGGAGGTAACCTCAATGCTGATGGAAGCCTACCGAAAGCCATTAAATGTTATTCCATACGTTGAGGCCGGTGAGCAGGCCGGTACCATGCTGGGCAAAGCGATGATTGAAGCCGGCGCCGATGCCATTGTCATCGAAGACATGATGGCTTCCCTGGACATGATCAGCCCGCCCATTTATCGCCAACTGGCTCAGCCTTATGAAAAAAAGCAGGTTGAAACATTTAATGTGCCAACCATCATCCATATCTGCGGCAAGCTTGACAGAATCATGGTAGATATCGCCAAGACCGGTTGTGCCGCCATAAGTGTGGAACCGGTAGTGAATGTGACCGGAGCACTGGAGAGCTTCAAGGCAGAAGGTATCACCACACCGCTGGTAGGAGCCGTAGACCCTGTCAACACCCTGTTCCAGGGGAATGTGGCCCGGGTTAAAGAAGAAACCAGAGATAACATTGCCAAGGGTTTCTCCATGATTTCACCGGGATGTGCTGTGCCCCCGGCCACCAAAACAGAGAATCTGACAGCTATAGTTGATACAGTTAAAGAAGCTGCCAAATAAGGAATAATTGACGAGGAGGGGTTTTGAGGACATGGAATACAACGTGATTTTTCAGCCGTCCGGCCGCCGGGGAAAGGTTGCCGAAGGCAAGACCCTGCTGGAAGCCTCATATGAACTCGGTGTAGAAATAGAAGCGCCGTGCGGG
>PHAB01000013.1 GCA_002840275.1 Firmicutes bacterium HGW-Firmicutes-14 | reverse complement strand
AGCTGACGAAACTGTTGGCGTTTCCGGTGAAGAAATCCTCCCATTCCTTGAGGAAAAAGGTCACCCGGCCCTGACAATGGATCCGATGATGTAATTAATATTGTTCAGGCTTAACCATTGGTTGATGCGGCCGCTTTTTGGCGGGCGCATCAACCGGTATATTAAAAAAATCCAATACATATAGGGAAAGGAGATTGGAGAATGGGTTTAACAGGTTTAGAGATTTTTAAACAATTACCCAAAAAGAACTGTAAAGAATGTGGTCAGCCGACTTGTCTGGCGTTTGCCATGCAACTGGCTGCAGGTAAGGCGAGTCTGGATGCTTGTCCTTACGTCAGTGATGCTGCCCGTGAGGCGCTTGATTCAGCTTCTGCTCCTCCGGTAGCATTGGTTAAAGTAGGTGCAGGTGAAAAGGCATTTGAGCTCGGTAATGAAACAGTCCTCTTCCGTCATGACAAGAGGTTTGAACATCCGACAGGCATTGCCATCCAGGTAAGTGACAATGAAGATGTAAAGGCTAAGGTTGATAAAATAAACAAACTGGTCTTTGACCGTGTAGGCCAGACCCATGAAGTAAACATGGTTGCCATCGCCAATGATTCCGGTGATGCTGCCAAGTTTGCTGAGGCTGCCAAGACAGCCCAGGAAAATACCGCCTATCCGTTGCTGCTTATGTCCTCTGACCCGGCAGCGATGGAAAAAGCGCTTGAGGTTGCCGGTGCCAACAAGCCGGTAATAAATGCTGCTGATGCCGGTAACTTTGAGGCTATGGCAGCTCTTGCCCAGAAATATGATGCTCCTCTCGTGGTCAAGGGTGACGACCTGAACAGCCTGGCTGATCTGGTCGAAAAGGTAAAAGCCGCCGGCTGTAAAAACCTGATTCTGGATTCCGGTGCCCGTGAACTTTCCAAGGTAATCGCCGACCAGACTCAAATCAGGAGATCTGCTCTTAAACTGTTCCGGCCTTTCGGATTCCCGACTATCGCTTTTGCTACAAATGATGACCCTATAGTCGAGTCAATGAATGCCAGCACATATGTGGCAAAATATGCCGGAATCGTTGTTATGAAGAGTGCCGAACCAGAGCATATCCTGCCCGTTATCACCCTGCGTCTCAATATTTACACTGACCCGCAGAAACCGATTGCTGTTGAATCCAAAATTTACGAAATATTTGAGCCGGGTCCGGATGCTCCGGTACTTGTCACCACCAACTTCTCCCTCAGCTACTTCTGCGTAGCAGGTGACACCGAAGCTTCCCGTGTTCCTGCCTATATCGTGCCTGTTGATACAGACGGTATTTCAGTACTTACCGCATGGGCAGCAGGAAAATTCACCCCGGAAACTATTGCCGATACTGTTAAGAAACTCGGTGTCCTGGAAAAAGTTAACCACAACAGTATTATCATCCCGGGCGGCGTTGCCGTTCTGAGTGGTAAGACAGCAGAACTGCTGGGTGCTGAAGTAATTGTCGGACCTCGTGAATCTGCAGGGATTCCTTCCTTCTTCAAGCAAAGGTGGAATAAGTAATTTACGACCGGAAATCTGCAAGTCAGTCCTTTAATATTGTAAATCCCGAGAATTTACGAAAGGAGCGGAAAGAATGGCTGTTAATATAATCAAAGAAAGATGGACCAGTAAAGTTGCTGAAGAATCATATGGTCCTTCCGAATTAAAAGTTGGAGGGGAAAGCACATTACCTTTCATGCAATTCGAAGGTGAAATCCCCTATCGTCCCGTTACTTCATTGGAAGTTTTTGATATGGAACCCCAGGATTGGCCTGATATGTTGAAAGAACCATTTAAAGATGTACTTGGCGATCCGATCGCATGGGCCAAGAAGGTTGTGGAATTGGGAGCCGACATGGTAACCCTCAGACTGATGAGCGCTCATCCGGATTGGAAAAACGCTTCTGCTGCTGAAGTTGCTAATACTGCCAAGGCTGTTGCTGAAGCTATCGGTGATGTTCCCCTGATAGTACTCGGCTGCGGTGTTGAGGAAAAAGACGGTGAAATTCTTCCTGTTGTTGCTGAAGCCCTGGAAGGCAAAAAAGTCCTTATCGGCTGTGTGACCGCCAATAACTACAAATCTATTACCGCTGCCAGCAATGGTTACGGACACAACGTTATCGCTTCTTCACCGCTTGATATCAACCTTTGCAAGCAATTGAACATCCTGATCAATGAAATGGGCCTGCCCCTGAACAGGATTGCATTTGACCCGCTGGTTGGCGCTCTTGGATATGGTATAGAATATGCTTACTCCATCATGGAGCGTGCCCGCATGGGTGCTCTCACCGGTGATAAGACCCTGGCTACCCCGATTGTTGCATTCGTGGGTCAGGAAGCATGGAAAGCCAAGGAAGCCAAGGAACCGAATGCTCCCGAGTGGGGCCCGCAGGCTGACAGGGCTATCCTTTGGGAAGCCACTACTGCCATCACATTTGCTCTCGCCGGCGGCAACATTTTCATTATGCGCCATCCGGAATCTGTCAAGAGATTTAATGCCTATCTTGATGAGGCAATGAAATCCAACGCCTATTAATAGTGGCATAAATGCTTGTCAATAGTGAATAAAAACTAAGAATGATATAAGGAGGTCAGGAAATTTAATGTTTGAAATCATCGGTGAAAGAATAAACGGTCTCTTCGTCGATATCCGTGAGGCTATCGCGAACAAAGACCCAAAGCCTATACGTGACTGGGCTGTTAAGCAGGCAGAAGCCGGTTCATACTGGCTTGATGTAAACACCGGTCCTGTTGCCAGTAAGGAAGAGCAAGCTGAAATTATGGCCTGGCTGGTTAAGACCGCTCAGGAAGCCGTTGAACTTCCGTGCTGTATTGACACCACCAACTGGACTGCCATGGAAGAAGGCCTTAAGGTTCATAAAGGTAAAGCCCTGATTAACTCTACAACAGCTGAAATGGCCAAAATGGAAGCCCTGTTTCCCATGGCTGCCAACTACGGTGCTGCTATTGTTGCTCTGACCATGAATGAAAAGGGTGTACCCAAGAGCGCTGAAGATCGTTTAGCCCTGGCCATGGAACTGGTTGCCTATGCAGACGGTTATGGTATTTCCCCGGTAGACCTCTATATTGACCCCCTTGTACTTCCGGTTAACGTTGCCCAGGAACATGGGCCGGAGGTTCTGGAAGCTCTTCGTCAGGTTAAGCTGTTATCAAACCCGGCACCTAAGACCACCTGTGGATTGAGCAACATTTCCCAGAAGGCTCCGAACCGTCCTCTCATTAACAAGACTTTCCTGGCAATGGCCATGGTATGCGGCCTGGATTCCGCGGTTATGGATGCATGTGATGATGACCTGGTAGATACCGCAGCAACTGCCAGCATTATCCTGAACCAGTCTATTTACTGTGATTCCTATATCAAGGTCTTCAGACAAAAATAATCTGATTCATAAAAAGTAGTTTTCTGATGTTGGTGATGGAATATATGTACCGGAGGAGAGCTTTCGTGAGGAGGCTCTCCCCGATTAACTTCTCTCTGTAGGAGGAGACCAGATGGAAAATAATACTCGAATTGGCGTCTTTTTCTGTAATTGCAATGGCAAGATAACAGAAAAAGTAGATTACGAAGAGATCACCTCCGAAATTAAAAAACTTCCCCAGGTTGAATACGTTCGGGATAGCCAGAACCTATGTGCTCATCTTGAAGGAGAACTAATTTGTAAAGAGATTTCCAAGAACCAGCTAAACCGTATCGTTGTAATCGGTTGTGCCGGTTCCCGGGAAGAAGGCTTTTTCAGGGAAGTCCTGGTGAAAGCCGGACTTAACCCGCATTTGCTGTCAATGGTTAACCTTCTTGGAGAGTGTTGCGCAGTTCACGAAAAGAACCCTCAGGTAAAGGTGAAATCCATTGAGCTGGCAAGGATGGGAGTGGCCAGGGCGGCACTTCTTGAAGAAGTCAAACATGGCGATGTCCCGGTAAACCGGACAGTTCTGGTGATTGGCGGCGGCCTGGCCGGTATGGAAACAGCCCTGGAGAATGCTGCCAGGGGATTTAAAGTAATACTGGCAGAGAAGGAAGACAAACTCGGGGGAAGGCTGGCCAGGGTTAACTCAATTATTGGGGTTGACCGAAAACCGGCGGAGTTACTGGATGAGAAGGTCAAGGCAGTCACTTCCAATCCTGCGATTGAGGTTCGGACAAATACCAGACTGGGTGACCTGGACGGAAATATAGGCGGATTTACGGCTTGGCTTGTGAAGGATGGAACGGAGACTCCCGTTGAGGTGGGTGCAATAGTTGTGGCTACGGGTGTCCAAACGATATTCTGCCCGGTTAAATACGGGCTCAGCATCGCTGACAACGTTATCGGTCAGATGAAACTGGAACGGCTTTTAGCTGACGGCAAAGATTTCAACCGTAAAAATATATCAATGATAATCGGTAAAGGAACCGAAGCCTTCAATCTGCCGTTTGTAATAGCAGTTAAAAATGCACTGCTTCTCAGGCAAAAATTCAATGCCACAGTAAATTTATTTTATACAAACATTAAAGTAGGCGGAGACAACTGGGAGAAGATGTATACCGATGCCAGGGCTGCCGGGGTGAATTTCTTCAAGTTTGAGGATAATATTGAGATAGCCGCAAATAATGGTGAAATTATTATTAATTATGAGGATCCCTTCTTGGGGAATAAAGTGCCCGGTACCTACAAAATTACTTCTGACTACATCGTTCTTCCTGAAGAACTGGTACCGTCTGAAGGCACGGAAGAGCTTGCCGGGGTCCTCCGGCTGGAACTGGGACCGGCTTCCTTCCTGAGCATCGATAATGCCCACATTCTTCCCGAAATGACTTCAAGGGATGGCATTTACCTGGCAGGAAGCTGCCAGATGCCCGGTTTCGTAAATGAAATAGAGATATCTGCCAAAGCCGTAGCTGAAGAGATCTTCCGTAAGCTTTATGACGAGAAGGTATCCGTTGAGATGACCCAGCCGTATGTAGATGCCACCAAGTGTGTAGTGTGCCTCACCTGTTACCGCTGCTGTCCCCACGGCGCGATCACTATAGAACACGGTGAACAATATGAAAACCTGTATAAATCAGCGGCTGTGATGAACCCGCTGGCCTGCAGGAAGTGTGGAATCTGTGCCGCCGAATGTCCCGGAAAGGCCATCCAGCTGCCTGACTATACTGACAGCCAGATTCTAGCCCAGCTGGAAGCTATGGAGGTGCAGCCATGAGTACAAATCAAAACTTTCAACCCAAAATAGTGGTATTTGCATGTGAGAACTCAGGCTGGCTGGCAGCTGAACATGCCGCAGAACTCTGTCTCAGCTACCCGGAAAAGGTTGAAATGATTAAACTCCCCTGTTCAGGCAAAATCGATGTCCTGTTCTTCATGAAAGCCCTGGAAAAGGCTGATGGCACGGCCGTACTGGCATGCCAGAAGGAGAACTGCAAGTTCCTGAAGGGAAATGTCAGGGCCGAACAGAGGGTCAGTCAGACTGGGAAGATCCTCAAGGAGATTGGTATAGAGGAAGAGCGGGTAGGGATTTTCTACCTGGCGGCAAACATGGGACACAAGTTCACGGAGATTGTGCAGGGCTTTTATGATAAAATCAGAGAGTTAGGACCAAATCCTGGGAAGGTGATAAAATGATTATTGCGGAGAGAAAACCAATCGATGAAATCTTAGGGTTTCTAAGCCAGCATCAGAAAGTACTTGTTCTTGGCTGCGGCGGATGTGTCACAGTATGCCTGGCCGGCGGTGAAAAAGAAACAGGCATTTTAAGTTCAGAGTTGGCTATGGCCCGCAGTAAGGAAGGAAGGCCTCTCGAGGTTGCCCAGAAAACCATTGAAAGACAGTGTGACTTTGAATACCTGGAAGGAATCCGTCATATGGTCAAGGATGTGGATGCTATCCTGTCCCTTGCCTGTGGTATCGGAATCCAGACCTGTGCAGAAGCTTTTCCTGACAAATTTGTTTGGCCGGGAGTAAATACCAAGTTTCTTGGGGTTAACCTTAATGTCGGCGAATGGGCTGAGAGGTGCCAGGCATGTGGACAGTGTGTCCTGGATAAGACCGGCGGTATCTGCCCTGTAGCCAGGTGCTCTAAGAGCATCTTCAACGGTCCCTGCGGCGGTTCCCAAAACGGTAAATGTGAGGTTGATCCGGACACCGATTGTGCATGGGCCCTTATCCACGACCGCTTAGCCCGATTGGGTCAGGTCGAATCCCTGCGCGAAATACTGCCGGTCAAAGACTGGTCTTATAGCAGGGATGGCGGTCCGAGAAAACTGGTAAGGGAGGACTTGGAACTTGAAAGCGGGAAGTAATCTTGAAAAAATGATGGAAAGTGGAAATTTTGCCGTTACCGGTGAAATTGGTCCGCCTAAAAGCTGCAATGGCGAAATAGTCCGCCACCATGCAAAAATGCTCAAGGGATGGTGTGAATCCTTTAACCTTACTGATAACCAGACGGCAATAGTACGTCTGTCCAGTATTGGGGCAGGTCAGTTATTACTTGAAGAGGGACTGGAGCCCAATATCCAGATCGTATGCCGCGACCGGAACAGGATAGCCATTCAAAGTGATGTCTTAGGCGCTTCTGCCCTCGGAATGAAAAACATCCTCTGCCTGTCCGGTGACCATCAGAAGTTTGGAAACCACCCGACTTCAAAGAACGTATATGATGTCGATTCTATCCAACTCATCAAAATTCTCGACGGAATGCGCAACGGTTACTTCGCTAACGGTGAAGAAATGAAGGATGAACCGCCGAAGATTTATATTGGCTGTGCTGCCAACCCCTTTGCCGATCCCTTCGAATTCCGCGTAACCCGTCTCGAGAAAAAAGCCGATGCCGGTGCCGATTTCTGCCAGACCCAGTGTATTCTCGACATGGAACGTTTCGAAAAGTGGATGGAACTTGTCCGGGCCCGTGGCCTGCACAAGAGGATTAAGATCCTGGGCGGTATTACCCCCATGAAATCTGTAAAGGCCGCCAGGTATATGAAGAAATTTGTTGCAGGGATGATGGTTTCCGATGACCTCATCGAACGGCTGGATAAAGCGGAAGATGTTAAGGCAGAAGGTGTCCAGATTGCCATTGAACAGATTGAACACCTCAAGAAAATGGAAGGTATTGCCGGAGTCCATATCATGGCCATCGCCTGGGAAGAAATCGTTCCTGAAATCTGTAAACGGGCCGGTTTAGCACCCAGACCGCAAGTATAGACCGGTATATACCTTTAGTGGAGGGGAACAAATTGCAAAAACAAAAGGTTCTCGTTATAGGTGGCGGGGTTGCCGGGATGACCGGCGCCCTGGAAGCAGCGGCCAAGGGACTGGAAGTGTACCTTGTCGAAAAATCCGCTGATATTGGCGGCTGGGCGTACACTTATTGCTGCAAGGCTACTGATAAATGCGCCAAATGTTCCGCGTGCCTTGTGCCTCAGGCCAAGATGCATGTCGAGAAAAATCCCCTGATCACCGTTTTCTGTGGTAGTGAAGTAACCGGGGTATCGGGACAATCGGGAAATTACAGCGTCAAGGTCAATACCGGTGAAGGCAAGGTTACTGATCTGGAAGTTGGAGCCATTATCATAGCTGCTGGTTTTAAACCCTTTGATGCCGCTCGCAAGGGAGAGTTTTCCTACGACAGGGAGAAAAATGTTATTACCGGTTTGGAACTGGAACAGGCTCTTAATGAAAAGGGTTCCCTGGTCAGCGCCTTTGGCAAGGTAAAAAGCGTTGGCTTTATACAGTGTGTGGGCAGCCGGGACCTGTCTTTTAACAATAACTATTGTTCCAAGGTATGCTGCATGTATGCTTCCAAGCTGGCGAGACTTATTCGTTCTGAACTTCCTGATGCTGAACTGACAATCTTTTACATGGATTTCCAGACCTTTGGCAAGGGTTTTGATGAGTTTGTCAAATCAGCAAAAGAAGATGACAAGATACAATTCGTCAGGGGTATTCCCGCTAAGATATTTGGTTTCCCATATGACAGGCTCACTGTAAGGTACGCTAATTCCCTGACCGGTGAGGCCATTGAGGATAAGTTTGACCTGATAGTACTGTCAACTGCTATCACACCCTGTGAAGATACCGGGAAGCTTGCCTCAATGCTGGATGTGGAAACTGACGAACACGGGTTCTTCAAGGCAGCCACTCTTGATCCTGTAGGTACCAAACAGCAGGGAGTGTTTATCGCCGGGACCTGCCAATCCCCGAAAGACATTCCCCAGACAATGGAACAGGCTAAAGCCGCTGCCGGGGCTGCAATAAAGTTTTTGGCCGGATAAATAGTTACTTACCGGAAATATTTCCGGCAGATCAAAAACATTATAAGAAAAAATCAGTAGGTATACCTACTGATTTTTTCTTAAGAGGCCGCAAAGGGGTTTTTTTATTCAGGTTTCAGGTATGCAGATTTTGCTTCCTATCTTAAGATTCCTGGGATTTATTCCGGGATTGGCTTCAATTAGTTTGTTTACGGGTACGCCCAGTTGTTGGGAAATCCTGAAAAGTGTATCCCCTTTTTCCACTATCCAGAAGACCCCGCTGGGACAGGGCTGTTCAGAAATCAACTTCTTTTTCATCTTATTCCTCCAAAAGTGTTTTTCACAAAAGAATTTTACTTACTATATTGTATGCCCGGGAGATTAATTTGACATGGGAAAAATGAGAGGCTGTATTTTTGATTTCGATGATACCCTGGTAGAAACAACAATTTATTATGACCTGGCAAAAGACCGCTTTGCAGCCAGAATGGCGGATTTGGGTTTCCCTGGGGAAGAGGCCCTGGATATCCTTAATCAATTTGATATCAGCAATGTCCTAAAATGCGGCGGATTCCACAAGGAGTGTTTTCCTGATGCCCTCGTGCAGACTTATGAATATTACTGTAAAAAATTTGGGTCAAAATTATGCAGCAAGACCGCCAAGTGGATGGCAGACCTGGGATGGTGGGTATTTAGACAGCCTACCCGGCTCATAGAAGGAGCGAGGGAAACCCTGGGAGTGTTGAGCAGGGAAATGCCCCTGTTTCTGGCCACTAAAGGGGATTTAGAAATACAAAACCATCGCCTTAAAGAGAGTGGATTGAAGGATTTTTTCAGGGCTATCTACATTGTTCCGGACAAAACCCATAAGGAATACACCGAAATCGCATCTAACAACACCATAAACCCAAAAGAGTCATGGATTGTGGGAAACAGTATGAAGGGGGACATTAATCCTGGATTGAGAAGCGGTTTCAACTGTATTCACGTATTTCACCATAACACCTGGGACTTTGAGGAGGAAGCCCCTGAGGGGGAACACTATTCCGTTAAATCGATCCGGGAGGTGCCTGGAATAATTCTAAAAAAGGGCTAACTCTTTATGAAGGGGCTTGTTGACAACTGTAACGATAACAAGATGGTATATTAATTCTAAGTCGGACATTAGCGCCGATTCAGTTAACGAATTTTACCGCAGTCACGCTAAAGTGAGGTTTACACCGGAAGTCAGGATGACTGAAGCGCTCCCGGGCCACGGATGGCCCGTGGAGCGTGTGTGTAAACCTCACCAGTGACAAGGTTAATTTCGTCTGAATCGGTGCATAAAAGACGTGAATTAATATACCATCTTATTCTTCTTTAGAATTTGTCAACATGTCCCATAGAGAGTTAGCCCTTTGACTTTTGTCAACAACCTTTTTACCGCATGTATCAGGGGAGGAAAAGAGTCGTTTTATTTCTTGTGTTTGTAGGGATTGTGAGATTTAATTACAGATTTCTATGAAGGAATTACTGTTGGTTCTCACGAAATGGTTTTATGTTAGGAGAGAGGTAATGAAGCTTAAGGTTATTATTATTTCCAGAAAAATAATTATCCTGGCCCTGATTTTTATGGCTCTTATCGGGTTTTACCGGATGTCTTCCACCCATGCAGAGAAAAGGTGGAAAGAGGAGATTTTTTTACCCGGACTCGAGGGCAAGACAGTGATGATTGACCCGGGCCATGGCGGCGCTGACCCGGGAGCTGTAAAAGACGGGTACACTGAAGCAAAACTGAACATGGACCTGGCCCTGGCGCTAAAGAAAGAACTTGAAAAAAACGGGGTCAGGGTGAAAATGACCAGGAACGGGGATGAAGGTTTGGTTCCTGACAAAAAGATGTCATATTCGGAACAGTGGTTGCTGCTGCACAAAAGGAAGATTTTTGCAGAAACAGAAAAAGCACATATACTGGTCAGCATTCACACTAACAGTCACAAAGACTCTTCAGTCTCCGGAAGCATAGTCTTCTATACGGACGAAATATCCAAAAGCCTGGCTGAGAGTGTGCAAAGCCGGCTGAATTCCCTCGATATGCGAGACCGCGCAGCAGAACAGAGGAATTTTGCCGTTATAAAAGGAAATGTCATGCCCTCCGTCCTCATAGAAGCGGGGTTTATTACCAGCAAACACGACAGGGATATTCTAACTTCAAATTCAGAAGCTGTTGCCAGGCTCATATATGAAGGACTTCACATATTTGCGGAAAACCTGACCCCCCCACAGAAGGTGGAATAGAAGGCGAAAATAAATATTTTTATGTATGAAAAAAAGAAAACCAAGCCGGTCAAGGGTCTCCGGCAAATTAATAAATTTGCAAAATTGAATCTTTAATATATGGCAGGATTTTGGTATAATTTGTTGAATTAACACTACAGCAAAAGCAAATTGTTGTATTATGAAATGCTGATAATGTGGCTACCTGGGCTCAAGGGGGGGCAGCATGAAACAACTATTACCGGATAACCTGGAACCAGGAATGGTGCTGGCTGAAGCAGTCTTTGCTTCAGATGGAAGGGTTCTCCTGAATGAGGGTACAACCATTACTCCAGACCTGATTGACCGTCTTAAAGAAATGAAAGTTCTTACCGTTAAGGTTAATGACGAAAACACAATAAGCATAGATCCAGACGATGTCCTTATTAACCGGGTACATTCCGAAGCCCTGCTGGTGTTGGGGCATTTTTTACCGGCAGATATCTTCGGCGAGCGGCTGGGAGAAGTAAGAGACAGGTATACTCTAATTTCAAAGATCCTTGAATCTATCATCAAAGATGATAAAGTGACCGGCCTTTACCTGGACCTGCGGACAACAGATGATGTTACCCTGGACCACTCCATCACTGTCTGTGTACTGTCTCTTATCATGGGAGCGGCATTGAAAATGCCGGAGGAAAGGCTTTTGCTTATGGGCATGGGTGCAATGGCCCATGATATTGGGAAAAAGGCCGTCCCCCGGGCTGTTTTGGAGAAGAGGGAAGACCTTACTCCTGCTGAAACAAAGATGTTACAGGACCATACAAAAAACGGGTATCATATCCTGAGGGAGCTGGAATTCGATGTGGCTGTGGCCCGGATTGCTCTTTACCACCATGAGCGTTGGGACGGGAGCGGTTATATTAACAAACTGGCCGGGGAAAACATCGATCTACTGTCGAGAATTGTTGCCGTTGCCGATGTATATGACGACCTGACCAGGGGCCTGACGTACCGGCAGAAATTTTTGCCCCATGAGGCATTGGAGTTCCTGTACGGGGCTGGGAATATGTATTTTGATGCCAGGATTGTTAAGGCCTTTACCGGCAGCATTTGTGCTTACCCGCTGGGAAGTATTGTGAAACTCAGTACAGGGGAAATCGGTATAGTGGTAAATGTTCAAAAAACCACGGCACCCAGGCCGATAGTAAAAGTCTTTTATGACAGCGCCAATACCCGCCTGGAACATCCCAGGCAGGTCGACCTGAGTGAAGAAAAAACTGTATTTATTACGAAAATATTGTGATTCTTTGTAGTTTAAGGTTAAAAGGATAACGGTTTTAAAGGGCAAGTTTCTGAAAGGGGTAGCGCGGATGAGTCACAACGGGGACAAGAAAGGCAATATAACTGCAGCTTTTGGCTCAGATTTAACCTTGGAAGGAATGACAGCAGTCCCTAACCTTTTATTAAAGTATTATCCTAAAATTGGGATTACTGACAGTGAAATGATGCTGATAATTCAATTAATGCACATTCAGACGGCAACTAGCCAGCATTTTCCGCCACTGGATATTGTGGCTGATTATATGACAGGCGATAAGGCCAAAATTAAGGCTGACCTGGCAAGCCTGATTGAAAAGGGAATAATAAGTATTAACCATTATTACTGTGAATCAACTGATGAAGTTGTACCATTTTACAGTTATGAGCCCATGTTCGAAAAGATTTCGGAATACTGGGCCTGTGAGAAGATTAAGACATTCCAGCAGATGAGAAAGTCCCTTGAAGAGCCCAGGAAGAAGTCCGGTGCCGGAAAAACGAAGGCGAAAAAGCCTGTCTTTGCAGAAGTGTGTAAGGCTTTTGAAAAGGAATTTGGCCGGCTGCTGTCTCCCATGGAGATACAGCAGATAGATTTATGGCTGGAAGATAGTGAAGGCAGGACCGAACTGATTATGGAGGCCCTGAAAAGAGCGGTTTTGCTGGGCAAGCACAATTTTAAATACATAGACAGTATTCTTTTAGAATGGCAAAAAAACAAGCTGAAAACAGTAAAAGAAGTTCTGGCTTATGAAGCGGATTTCCGTGAGCGCCAGTTTAACAGACCGTTCAGGAGGAAACCGGCATCTGTCGAAAAGAAAAAAGATAAATTCAAAATGCTTTACCTCAGTTAATGGGAGGAATTACCTTGCATCGAGATAATGATGAAAAATGCCCCCTCTGTAATGGGAGGGGGATTATTGTTATAGATGAAGACAGGGCTGCCCCATGCAAATGCATGGTTAACAGGAATGTCCGGGTAATGTTCCAAAATTCCATGATGAGCCGGGAAATGCAGAAATGCAGTTTTACCGGATTCAGTTCCCGGTATTATTCCAAGAACCATAAGGACCCGATGAGCGGGAAAACGTATTATGAAAACGCTGCTGTTGCCTTTTCTGCCGCTCAGAAGTTTGTCAGGGACGTCAGGGAAGGCAGGTGCCGGGACGGTATGGTGCTGACAGGCCCTGTGGGGAGCGGCAAGACATTTCTGGCCTGTGCTGCTGCTAATTCGTTGCTGCAGGAAGGTGAAGAGGTTTTGTTTGTGGTGGTCCCGGACCTCCTTGACCGTATCCGGGCTACCTATGACCGCCCTCATGATTATACCGAACATGAGCTGATGGAAGCCGCCCGGCGTGTCGGGGTCCTGATACTTGATGACCTGGGAGCTCACAATTATACGGAATGGACCAGGAATAAACTATATTCCATCATCAACTACCGGCTTAACAACAGGCTTCCCACGGTTATTACCACAAACCTTAACCTGGACGAACTGGAGGAATACCTGGGCGAAAGAACGACTTCCCGGATTATCGAAATGTGTAAGGTTTACAGGCTGTTGGTAGAGACCGATATAAGGATAGTACAGAGAAATGAAGGAAATAGAGAAAATAGCTATTGAAGGAATGTCTTTCTGATGTTATAATAAACTAAATATTGAACAATTGAAAATTGCGGATAGGTGACTCGATATCGAGTTTAAAAGGGAAGCTGGTGTGAATCCAGCACGGTCCCGCCACTGTAACAGGGAGAAACCCGCCATTATGCCACTGGGCAATACCCGGGAAGGCGCGGGGGACGATGATCTGTAAGTCAGGAGACCTGCCTGTCTAAGGTGCACCGCTGTTACCTTCGATTGAAAGGGAGGTGGACGTTGATGAGTACTATTTAGTACTATTCCTCAGTCTACCGTTGGCTGAGGTTTTTTATTTACCTATTTTGGAAATTGGTGACATTTAGAAATTGACGATACTTAAATAAATAATTCGGAGTTGAATCACTTATGCATATACAGGATGGTTTTTTGGTGGCGAAATGGGCAATTGGCTGGTATGGGGCAGCATCTGTTTTTGTAGCCAAAGGAGTATACGATATAGCCCAAAGATCAAAAAAAATACTTATGTTTAAACCCCTTCTCGGGCTCATCAGTGCTGCTGTGTTTTTCATGTCCCTGCTGCCAATTCCGGTGCCCATTCTCGGCACTTCTTCCCACCCGGCCGGGACACCGATGGCAGCCATTCTTGTCGGACCCTTTATCAGCACCATATTGGGACTGGTAGCTCTGCTTCTGCAGGCCCTGTTCTTTGCCCATGGCGGGCTGACTACCCTGGGGGCTAATGTGTTTTCCATGGGGATTGTCGGTTCCTTCGCGGGATACGGTATATTCAGGCTTGGCAGGAAAATAGGACTGTCTCTCTGGCTGGCTGCGTGCCTGGCGGGGATTATTGGGGACCTGGCAGTTTACCTGACGACAACCCTGGAACTTGCCTTGGGTAAGCCGGATATTCAGGGAGTATCTCTGGCCGAGTCTTTCTTTGGGTTCCTTGCCCTTTTCATGCCCACCCAGCTGCCCCTGGCATTGCTGGAAGGCCTGGTAACCGGGGGCATGGTGAGTTATATAGCAAAAGTCAGGCCTGATATTCTTAAGACCCTGGGTGTGCTGGAAGGGCCTGATTTGGAGGTAAACCATAATGAGGGTTAAGAAAATATTTTTAATCATAGCCCTGGCTGCCTGTTTACTGTTTCCGGTGACAGCCCGGGCAGAAGACAAATGGCAGGGGACCGATGACTTGGTGGACCGGAAAATGGAGGAACTAACCGGGGTTGCTGCCCGGGAACCGCTGATAGATATATCCCAGGGGAATCTGGGGCTGTTTATCTTCGCCGCAGGCGGTTTTGCAGCCGGGACCCTGTTTGGTTACCAGTGGCGCAGAATATTCGGGGAAAGAAGGGGCGAAAAAAATGGTTAAGGATTCTTATATCCTGGTGGATGCACTGGCTCAGAGGGATAATGTATTAACCCGTATGGATGCCCGGCTGAAGGTAATCCTATCAGTAGCTGCCCTGGCGGTGGTAATAGGCTTACCCGGTTTCACCTTTTCCCTGGGGGTTCTGGCTGCCGCGTGGGCCGCTATACTGGCAGTGAGAATTCCTTTGCGGTTCATAATAGGCAGAACTCTGCCGCCCCTGGCCCTGAGTTTGGTTGTTTTAGGTTTAATGCTGTTCCTTCAGAACGGTCAGCCTCTTTTTACCCTGGAAATAGCGGGATTTAAACTGACAGGTTACAAAGAAGGCCTCATTCTGGGTTCCACCATATTATTAAGGATTAATGCAAGTGTTTCTGTCCTGATGTTCCTAAGTGTTACAACCCCTGTTCATGAACTGGGGTATGCCCTGGTATGGTTTCGTGTCCCCAAAGTGATAGTTGAAATTCTGCTTCTTACCTATAGGTATTTATTTGTGCTCTGGGATGAAGGTATGAGGATAAGACAGGCCCAGACTCTCCGGCTGGGATACCCTAAATGGAACAGCCCTGCAGGCTGGAGACTGGCCCTGAAGTCAACCTGTACCCTTATGGCGATGGTATTTATCAGGGCATATGACCGGGCAGAATGCACTTTTTCCGCTATGCAGGTCAGGGCGTACAACGGTGAGATTACGGGAAGTAATTACACAAACTGGAAAAGGATGCCGAATCATTACTTGATTTCCGGTTTGTTTGTGGCAATAGTGATTATAATTCTTGGGGTTTATTAGCAGACGGTGTTTTAGGGGGATAAGACAATGATCTTGGAAGCACACCGGGTCCAATATACGTATGGTGACGGGACACAGGCTCTAAATGATGTGGACCTGGATATACCAAAAGGGCAGTTTACCATCCTTCTTGGTCCTAACGGTTCGGGGAAAACAACCCTTTTCAAGGTGATTACCGGACTGCTCAAGCCCGGCAAAGGTGAAATCAGGGTGGCCGGAAAACCGTTTAACCAATTTTCCAAGGAACAACTGTACAGGCAGATCGGATTTGTTTTCCAGGACCCCAATGACCAGCTGTTTGCCCCAACGGTGGGGGAAGACGTAGCTTTTGGCCCGGTCAACCTGAAACTCCCGCCGGCTGAAGTGAAAACCAGGGTCGAAGATGCCCTTGGAAAGGTGGGCATTTTGCACCTCATAAATAAACCTATACATTACCTTAGTTATGGGCAGAAAAAGAGGGCTGCTGTTGCCGGGGTACTGGCCATGAAGCCGGAAATAATGATCCTGGATGAACCGACAGCCGGTCTTGACCCCGGAGGAATCAGGGAAATTATGCGGCTGCTGGTTAAACTGAATAAAGATGCGAATATTACTATGCTGATGGCTACCCATGATGTGGACCTGGTGCCCTTATATGCTGACAGGATTTTTATCCTTTATGAAGGGGAAATGCTGTTATCCGGCCCGCCAAGGGAGGTATTCGCTCAGAAGGAAACAATAAGAAATGCCCAGCTCCGCCTGCCCCGGGTGGCACACCTGGCAGAGATACTGGTCAAAAAGGACCGGCTGGTGGCAGACAGCCTTCCTCTCACAATAGGTGAGGCGAGGCGTATGGTCGTCTCTGCTTTACAGGGAGAGAAAGGGCAAAGGGAAGGTAAGACCAATGCCGGCCTATAAGGAACTGCGTCCCGGGATAACTACCGGGGCCAGTGCGGCGGCAGCGGCCCAGGCGGCGGTAATAATCCTGTTTAAAGGTGAAGAAATCCGGGCGGCGACGGTGAAAAACCCCCAGGGGAGGGAGATAACCGTCCCGGTACACTCTGTTTCTCTATACGGGAACGGGGCCAGGGCCAGTGTCATCAAGGACGGAGGAGATGACCCGGATGTCACTGATGGCCTGGAAATAACCGCAACTGTCAGCAGGATCGATGGAGCTGATTTTGTAAATGGGGCTGATGTTGTCAGTGAGGCTGATGTTGTAGAAATCACCGGTGGTCCGGGGGTCGGGACAGTTACTAAACCGGGGCTGCAGGTCCCTGTTGGGGAACCGGCCATAAATCCTGTACCCAGGCAGATGATTACAGAAGCGGTCTGTTCCTTCCTGCCGGAGGGGATAGGGGTCAGGGTCGAGGTAAGTGTACCGGGAGGAGCCGAAGCAGCGAGGAAAACCCTGAACCCCAAGCTGGGGATAGAAGGTGGAATATCGATTCTTGGTACGACCGGGATTGTTGAGCCCATGTCTGAGGATGCTTTTAAAAGGTCCCTGGTACCCCAGATAGAAATGGCCATGGCCCATGGTTACTCTACCGTGGTTCTGACACCGGGCCGGCTTGGAGAAAAATGGGCTGCCGGAAAGCTCGGTATCCCGCCGGAAGCAGTAGTCCAGATGAGCAATTTTGTGGGATATATGCTGAACGCATGTGTCAGGTTAAAAATAAAAAATGTCATTCTCCTGGGCCACCACAGCAAACTAACCAAGGTTGCGGGCGGTTGTTTCCATACTCACAACAAGGTATCCGATGCCCGCCTGGAAACCCTGGCCGCATATGCCGGGCTCCTGGGAGCCGGTTCCGGAGTAATCAGGCAGCTATTAGCAGCAAACACCTCGGAAGGCGCCCTTGAAA
This sequence comes from Firmicutes bacterium HGW-Firmicutes-14, assembly GCA_002840275.1. GTDB lineage: Bacteria > Bacillota > Thermincolia > Thermincolales > UBA2595 > W-Firmicutes-14. The sequence continues at coordinate 77,868 of PHAB01000013.1, read as the reverse complement.
TAATAAGGGATAACGGCCTGACTGAGGTGATGCCGGTAATCGCCGCCCGGGCGGCTAAGAGAGCAGAGGAGCATGTGTTTGGTGGATTAAGAGTCGGAGTGGTCATGTTTACCATGGGAGGGGAAGTCCTGGCAGCAGATAAGAATGCGGTGGAAATCGGGAGGGAAATGAATTGGCAAATCTGATCCGGGTTATCGGAGTTGGTCCGGGGAATCCGGAATATATGACACCAATGGCAAGAAACCTGGTTGAATGTGCCGACATCCTTATCGGGGGTGAACGGCTCCTGGAAGTCTACCGGAAATCAGGCAAAGAGCTGTACATAATCAGGAACAACCTGATGGACATGGTGGAATTTATCAGGAACCGCCGGGATGACTGCCAGATTGCTGTTTTAGCCTCAGGTGACCCGTCTTTTTACGGAATCCTCGAGTATCTGAAACGATATTTTAGAACAACCGAGCTTCAGGTGGTCCCCGGATTGAGTTCCATTCAACTGGCATGTGCTGCCCTGTGTATTTCCTGGCATGACGCTGCATTTTACAGTGTCCACGGTCGTGATATGGAAGGACTGGTGGAACTGGTCAGGGACAACGCCAAGGTGATTGTGCTGACAGACCCGAAAAAAACGCCTGCAGTCATTGCCGCGGAGTTGGTAAGCCAGGGCGTTTCAGAGAGGAAGGTTTATGTGTGTGAAAACCTTTCTTATAATAATGAACAAATAAGAGAATTCAGCCTGGACAGTGTGCCCCGGGATGCGGGCAGCTCAGGCTGTGTAGTGGTGATTATGAATGAATGAGAAGCGTTGGCCATATAAGACAGGCGGAATCCCGGATGATTTATTTGAAAGAGGCAGGGTCCCAATGACCAAGTCTGAGGTGCGGGCTGTGACCCTGGCCAAGGCAAGGCTGGATGACAGCCATATCATATGGGACATTGGCGCCGGGACGGGTTCGATTTCTGTCGAGGCAGCCCTTATGGCATCCCATGGGGAAGTCTATGCCGTGGAAAAGAAACCGGAAGCTGTTGAACTGATAAGAAAGAATATGAAACAATTTGATACCCCCAATATTATTGTCTGTGCCGGGACAGCGCCTGAGGCGCTGGTGGGACTGCCGGCTCCGGACCGGGTATTTGTCGGCGGCAGTGGGGGGAACTTCCGGGAGATCCTGGGCTATGTTTATGAGAAACTGCCTTCGGGCGGCAGGGTTGTAATAAATGCTGTTGCCCTTGAAACCCTGATAAATGCGGCAGAGGCTGTGGAAAGGTATGGCTTCCGTGCGGTGGAAGTTTCCCAGATAAGTGTGGCCAGAACCGCTGATGTGGGAAGGGTCCGCATGTTCAGGAGCCATAATCCTGTCTTCATCATCAGTGGGGAGAAATAAATTTACATCAAAAGGAGAACATCATGAAGGGCAAGATATTTGGAATCGGTGTCGGACCCGGAGACCCGCAGCTCATGACAATAAAGGCCTGCCGGATATTAGAAAAAGTAGATATAGTCTGTGTCCCCAAGTCAAAACATGAAAAGGACAGCTTGGCTTTATCCATCGCCGGCAGGGCGGTTGACAGGGAGTTTGAAACCCTTGAGCTGTTGTTTCCCATGACCCATGATAAAGAAGTCTTGAAGAGGCATTGGGACGAGGCAGCGGAAAGGATGGCCCAGCAAGCCCGGGAAGGGAAGTCCCTGGCCTTTATAACCATTGGAGACCCGATGTTTTACAGCACTTATGCCTATATCCTGGAGAGGATTAAGAGGAATTATACCGACATAGAGATTGAGACCGTCCCGGGCATCACTGCTTTTTCCGCATGTTCATCCTTTATTAATGAACCCCTGACTGAGGCTGATGAAAACCTGGCAGTCATTCCGGCTGCCTATGGCATTCCTGCTATACGGGAAGCCCTGGAGACCAATGACAATGTTGTCCTGATGAAAGTTAACCGTCTTTATGATGAGGTAGCCGTTCTTCTGAAAGAGATGAACCTCCTGAACAACGCAGTTTACATAAGCAGGTGCGGATATGAAGACCAGTTTTACAGCACCGACATAGAAGGAATGACAGGAAGGGAAAAGGACTACATGTCAATCATGATAATCAGGAAAGCGGGGTGGAAGAGCCTGTGAACACGACCCAGGTTTATTTTATCGGAGCAGGGTCCGGTGACCCGGAACTCATTACCTTAAAAGGCATTAAAGCAATTCAGAAGGCAGATATAGTGATATATGCCGGTTCTTTGGTCAACCCCGAAATCCTTCAATACGCCAAAGAAGGCGCTGAAATCCATAACAGCGCTTCCATGAACCTGGATGAGGTCCTGGAGGTAATAGAGAGGGGTACCCGGGAAGGGAAGGTCACTGCCCGGGTTCATACAGGAGACCCTTCCATTTACGGCGCTATCCAGGAACAGATGGATACCCTGGCGGAAAAAGGCATAACATTTGAGGTTATCCCGGGGGTTAGTTCTTTTGTGGCGGCAGCTGCAGCCCTGCAGCAGGAATACACACTGCCTGATGTGACCCAGACGGTTATCCTTACCAGGATGGAAGGGCGCACTCCGGTGCCGGAAAAGGAGAAACTGTCGGAACTGGCCGGACATGGTTCCACCATGTGTATATTTTTAAGTGTCCATGCCATCTCAGATGTGGTGTCCGAACTCCTTAAGGGCTATAGAGAGGATACTCCTGTGGCAGTAATCCAGAAGGCTTCATGGCCGGATCAGAAAATTGTCCGGGGTACCCTGGCTGATATAGCTGACAGGGTGAAGGAAGAAGGGATAACAAAAACTGCCCTGATCATTGTCAGCAATGTTTTCCGGGGCAGGTATGAAAAGTCAAAACTTTATGACCCCTCATTTACTCATGGTTACCGGGAGGGTAAGAGTTGAAGATAGCGGTTGTTGCTGTAACAAAACAGGGAACAGCCCTGGCAGAAAAAACCGCTGCCCGGTTGTCGGACAGCGGGGCCCATGAGACGGTCTTTTACGTGCCCGGGAAGTTCTCTCTGCCGGAAAAGTATTCTCTACCGGGAACAAAGGACATAAGCGGTCGCCGGCAGATATATACGAAACCCCTGAAGGAAGTTTTGGGAGATCTTTTTGATGAGTATGAGGGAATCGTATGTATAATGGCCCTGGGGATTGTGGTCCGCCTGATTGCCCCATACGTCAGGGATAAGATATCTGACCCCGCTGTGGTGGTCATGGATGAACTGGGACAAAATGTAATCAGTGTCCTGTCAGGCCACTGGGGAGGGGCGAATGCCCTGGCGGTGCAGATAGCTGACAGCCTGGGAGCCAGACCGGTTATCACAACCGCTACCGATGTCAACGGGCTTCCGGCCATCGAGATGGTGGCCCGGGAATATGACCTGACAATTGAACCTTTTGACCTGGTGAAAAAGGTCAATTCGGCCATTGTAAACAGGCAGAAGGTAACCATATACAGTGAAATTCCCATAGATTTACCCATTGAAACACCAATCGAAATACCCAGTGATATTCCAATGGAAATGCCCGTTGAGACCGGACCATCCGGAAATATAACAGTAAGGGATTTTGCGGAATATTCTCCGTCCTGCAGAGATGAACACATGGTCGTCCTGGTCACAGACAGGACTGCCAGGAGTTTTCCCAAAGGCATCCTGTTCCTGAGGCCACAGAGCCTCTGTATAGGGGTGGGCTGCAGAAAAGGGGTATCCTGTGAAGAAGTAAAGGGCGCAGTTTTAACAGCCCTTGAAGAATCAGGGCGGGCCCTTGGCTCCGTCAGGAGCCTGGCCAGTATAGATATCAAGAGTGGTGAACAGGGACTTCTGGATGCCGCCGGAGAATTTAACCTGCCTGTGGAATTTTTTGGCCGGCAGGCCCTCCTGGGAATCCGGAAGCAGCGGGAAGATGAACTCAGTTTTTCAGAATTTGTGAACAGCAAGATAGGAGTTGGTGGAGTATGCGAACCTGCGGCAATTCTGGGTGCGGGGGAAACCTCGCGGTTGATTTTACCAAAGAGGAAATACGGAAGAGTGACTGTGGCCATAGCAGGGGAAAGCTGGCAGTAGTAGGGATGGGACCCGGTGACCCTGACCAGATGAGCCTCAGGGCCTATAAGGTGCTTCAGGAGGCAGATGTTATTATAGGATACAAGACATATATTGACCTCCTGGGTGAACTGGTTAAAGGGAAAGAGATAGTTTCATCAGGGATGAAGCGTGAGATCGAAAGAAGCAGGATAGCTATCGAAATGGCGGCTGAGGGGAAATATGTGGCTGTTGTGAGCAGCGGTGACCCGGGAATCTATGGGATGGCTGGCATAACCCTGGAGTTGGTTGAAAAACAGGGAATGGGTAACAAATTTGATGTGGAAATCGTCCCTGGTATAACTTCAGCCAATGCTGCAGCTTCTTCCCTGGGAGCAGCCCTGATGCATGATTTTGCCGTTATCAGCCTCAGTGACCTCCTGACCCCCTGGGAGCTAATTGAAAAGAGACTTGAACTGGCGGCCCAGGCAGACTTCGTAACAGTTCTGTATAACCCTGTGAGTAAAAAACGGACAGAACAGATACGAACAGCCAGGGAGATATTTCTCAAACATAAATCCCCAGCCACCCCGGTAGGCATAGTCCGGAATGCCAAACGCGGCGGTGAGGAAATTACCCGGACAGACCTGGAACATTTCCTTGAATACCCCATAGACATGTTTACGGTAGTTCTGATTGGAAACAGCCAGACATACAATACTGAAAACTTTATGCTTACACCAAGGGGTTATAAGGTATGATCCTGGTGCTGGGCGGTACCCTTGAAGGAAGGGAAATCGCCAATGACCTTGCAGCCAGGGGGTACAGTGTTCTGCTGACGGTTGTTTCCGGCTATGGTGTGGAAATGGTCCCCAGGGAGGCACCCTTTGAAGTACTTGCCGGAGAACTGGATGCCGGGGCCCTCGAGAGGCTTATCACAGAGAAAAGTATTAAACTGATAGTTGATGCCACTCACCCCTATGCAGCCAGGATCACGGAAATTGCCTGGGAAACGGCCGGACGGAAGGGAATCCGGTACATAAGGTATGACAGGCCTCCGGTGGCAGGCGAATCTGCAGGGATAACAGAATCCGGGGGCAAAACAGAATGCGGTAGTATGGCTTTTCGGGCAGGAAGTTACGGGGAGGCTGCCGAACTTGCGGTCACCCTTGGGGACACGGTTTTTCTGACCATTGGCAGCAGGAATCTTGAGCCGTTTGTCAGGGCAGGGAAGGTTTCCGGCAAAAGGATTGTGGCCAGGGTCCTGCCGGATGCGAAGGTGCTGGAACAGTGTTCAGTTCTTGGATTTCCGCCCAGAGATATAATTGCTGTCCAGGGGCCCTTCAGTATGGAACTGAACCTGGCCATGCTGAAGGAATACGGAGCTGATGTGCTGGTAACCAAAGACAGCGGAAGTGTCGGCGGGACAGACAAAAAACTTGCCGCTGCAGCCCGGTTGGGGATACCGGTGGTAATCGTGGCCAGGCCCGATTACAGTGGAATTCCCGTTACCGGCAAGATCAGGGAGGTCTTGCGGCAGGCCGGGGAAACAGATAAAAAATAATAAGGGGAGAAAAGAAAATGGGGATGGGAACCAATACAAAAATGGGGATTATTGTTCTGGGGCATGGAAGCAAGGCTCCACAGGCGCTTGAAACTCTCAGGAGATACGGAGAGATGGTAAAAGTCAAGTCCCGGTGTGAAATTGTTGAAGTTGCTTCTCTCCAGTTCAATAAACCCGACCTGCCCGAAGCCTTGGATAGGGTTATTATAATGGGGGCAAAGAAGGTTGTAATTGTACCGTTTTTCCTCTATAACGGGGTTCATATGCAGGAAGATATCCCAGCGGTGATTGCCATGGAAAAGGTGAAAAACCCTGATGTTGAAATAGTCCTGGCCAACCATCTGGGTGCTGACCACAGGCTCGTGGAAATAGTCTTAGACAGGATTGAGGAGGTTTCTTAATGGAATTTATTCAAGATCCCCGGGCGATTGAAGATACCAGTATGGACATAATTGAAACCTGCCTTCCCAGCCTCAGGGAACTCCCGGAAGGGGAAAGGCAGATTATCAGGAGGATTGTTCATACAACCGGAGACGTAAATATTGCCAAATTGATAAAAATAAGCCCGGATGCCGTAGATGCAGGTCTTGGTGCGATGAGGGAAGGCCGGCCCATTTTCACTGATGTCCAGATGCTGCGGTCCGGTATAAGCCCGGTTAAACTGGAACAGTTCAATATTCAGACCATGTGCCTGATTAAAGATCCAGAGGTGGCTGCTGAAGCTAAAAGAACCGGCAAGACCAGGGCAATGATAGCTGTGGCCAAGGCTGCCCCGAAACTGGAAGGCGGCATAATTGCCATCGGAAATGCCCCCACGGCTCTTTTTGAGCTCTGTGCAATGGTCAGCAGGGGAGAATTGAAGCCTGCCCTTGTTGTGGGGACTCCGGTAGGATTTGTAGGGGCCAAAGAATCAAAGGAACTGCTGATTGAAACACCGGTTCCCTATATAACGGTGGAAGGAACCCGGGGAGGGAGTACCATAGCGGTGGCGGCTCTTAATGCCCTGCTTAAATTGGCATGAGCAATGAAAATGGCAAGCATAAATTTAAATTGATAGCAGCTGACCTTGACGGAACTCTTCTTGATGACCAATACAGGGTTATGCCCGAGCTTTTGGAAACAGTAAACAGGGCCAGGGCCAGGGGTGTTGAACTGGCTGTGGCTACCGGCAGGCTGTATCCTTCGGCCCTGCCTTTTGTGAGTGATCTGGAAATTGTATTGCCGGTGATCGCCTCTAATGGAGCTGTGGTAAGGAAGCCGGGGAACGGTGAACTAATCTGCCAGTGGACCATGAAGAGGGAACTGGCCATTGAGGCCCTGAAGCTTACGGAAAATGGGACTGCCCAGAGATTTGTCAATGTCAATGATGCCTTTTATACCGATGCCCCGGAAGAGGCATCCCGAAGGTATCAGCAGGCTCTAAAGATACAGTTTTTGCGAAAGGTCCCCCTGCACGAAGTTATTACTGAGGACCCAATAATGGTGGTTATCCGGGACAGTGAGGAAGAAGTCGCCCGGCTGACAGGTATCCTCAGGGAGCATTTTGGAGACCGGGTATACCTGGCTAATTCCAAGCCGTTTTTCATTGATATCAACCACCCGGGTGTTTCCAAGGGATCAGCCCTGATGGATCTGTGCCGGAGACTGGGGATAGAGGCGAAAGATGTGATTGCCATCGGTGACGGCTGGAATGATGAAGAGATGCTGAAAGCCGCCGGAATCGGCGCAGCAGTTGCTAATGCGCCTGCTTTACTGAAGGAAAAAGCCGATTATGTATGCACCCATCCCACCTTTAAAGGGGTAATTGAAATAATAGAACGGTTTGTCCTGAATTGAAAACAAAATGCGCAGCCGCGCATAAAGTTTCAGCTTCACCCTCCGGTCTCCCAGATGATGATACTTATGGAGCTGTCTCCCGGTTCAGATCCAGCGGTAACCGCCCGGTCATCCCTGACCCATTTTCTGTATGGAAGATTGTCTTTGGGTGTTTTTTTTTGCCCAATATGTTTAACTATTTCATCAGCCTGAATGGTGTCGAAGATTCCGGTCATAATGAAATGTATATCATCATATTGTTTGTCCAGGTCCCGGTCCAGGAAAAGCAGGATACTAAGCCCTATTTTATCAGGGTTTCCGGGAGGTGGGGCGATGATACTTAAACAGGTGCTTTCTGGAAGGATATAACCATTATCCAGGGTAACCCTGATGGTCTTGGTTTCGGCAACCCATTCCACCCCGGAGCCCAGGGTTTCACAGACTAAACGCAGGGGTACCATGACCGTGCCATTCCTATTGACCGCACCGGAATCAGGTGATACTTCCCGCCCGTTGACCAGGGCTTTTTTTTCTTCTGTCCACAAAATAATACCGGTATCTCCTTTTGTTATACTGATGGTTTTCTGACTGGTGTCCTGGCTGATAACCGCTCCCAGATAATCGGCGGCGAAATCTGCCGGTACTTGGGTGCAGTTGTTTTGGTCTATATAGGGCTTTTCACCCTGAAAAAGAACCTGGCAGCCATTGAAAAGGATATTCGGGTCTTTCCCCGCCCGGGCGGTCTGGGTGAAGCACAGGAAAAAAAGGGGCAGCAATATGAGCATACATGACCCTGCCAGGAGCCTCCGGTTACCAAGGGGTTTAATTGTATGGATATACCGCATAATAATACTCCTTTTGACTATCTCGTCCTTCTTGACTATCTCGTTCTTACCCGGTCACCTGGGGGTATACCGGTTTGTCCAGACGGGGGGGAAGGCGGAGGAGGTGAAGTTTGCGCGGCAGGTAACGGTTCTGCTGCGGCCGGAGCAGCAGTACCAGGTGCTGAGGCCTGCACCGGTGCGGAATCTCGTGCAGGTGCTGAACCCTGCACCGGTGACTCTGCAGTGTTTACCCTGAAAACAGTCTTGGTGTTAACCCCCACAGGCGCCAGGTATACCTTGCCGGTCTCCTGGTACAGCACCAGTTTTTGGGCCGCCTGCATGGATGTTTCGATCACCGCAACTACCGGCAGGGCTTCACGGCCTTTGCCGCCTGGAGCAGAGGAATCAGCGTTTTGTACATCTTTAATCAGAAGGCCGCCCAGCAATGGCTCCCTTTCAGGAGTTATGACAATGTCATCCGGCCTGCTGCGCCCGTCACCGGGGATGAAAACAATGGCATTTACCAAAACTCCCGGTTTAATTGACCCACCGGCAGACAGGACCTGGTCTGTCTTAACCCCTACCAATACTTTTCCGCCTTCCAGCGCCACTGCTTCGCCAAATGGGGTACCGGCAGAGTCTTTAATCCTCGATTTTCTGATAATATCTCCTTCACCTATGCCCAGGTGCCCGGCATACCATTTCTTTCCCGTCAGAAATTCAGTATTCAGGACCGCATCTTCAGGGATGGAGGACTTAACCCGTTTGGCCAGCTGATATTTTTGCAGGGGGCTATAAGGATAGGTGTTTTCCATAGCTATGACAACATTCTCAAAACGGGTATGTTCAGATATGTAAGCCCTGTTCAGGACAAAAGTTATTCCTGCCGCAGCCAGACCGGCAGCCAGTATCAGGGTTATCCTCATCCACCTTTTCAACTATAGTTCCTCCTTCTTAATCGACTCGTTCTTGTGGGGGTTTCTACTTATATTTGGACATATGGAACCGGGTTTTCCGTACCGTTATGGGGAACCCCTCCTGGCCGAACAGCCTTGGGGAAACAGCTGTCACGCCGGTCTTTACCGTTCCTTCCAGATACGGCCGGGACCCCGGATGGTCCGGATTTAGGTCCTGGTAAATGGTAACAGTAATCAGGGTGTTTTTCATGATATCATTTTCGAGGCCGGTGTCAAGGTTCAGGTCTTCCCGGAATACTTCAACAGCGGCAAGCCTTGCAGTCACTTCATCAATATGCATTTTGCCCAGGCTGGCATCTTCCATTTTGATCCCTGCTACCAGGGCTGCGTCCAAAGCATGTTCTGCGGTTCCTGATATTTTATGGTAAGTGACATAAACCATTCCCAGGTCAAGGACAAGTATGCTTAGCAACAGCGCTCCCAACATTGCCCACATTGTCTTCAATTTATACTCCTCCCGGTTCACTTCACTGCTGGCGGACGAACTCCTGTGCCAGTCCGGAAAGCCTGACCCTGACGGGGGCTGAAATAGTCGTGCCCAGAGGTTTCAGGGACCTGACCTCATAGCTTGTGCTTACTTCAAGGACAACTGTGTCTCCCCTCTGCACCGGAGGGGATTGGTTTTTGGGTGTGGCATAATGAACGGTGACGGTACCGGGCGACAATCCCGCCTTTCTCAGCATGTCGTCAAAAAACTGCTGGGTATCACTGTCCCAGCCGTTCTCCATTTTAATGAGGGTCAGGGTTTCCGATGCTGCTGCCCTGAGCTTCTGGTTGGTGGAATATATGCCCAGGATATCAACCCCCATGTACAGGACCATTACCGTTATCAGAATAAGTACCGGAAAGGTGAGGGGGCTCTCACCTTTTTCTCCGGTCAGGATTGATTTTAGCATTCCAGGTAACCCGGCCGTTTTGAACGGTTTCGTTTTGAACGGTTTTGCATAATTGGCAGACATCTTCTTATACAATACTCTCTATCCGGGTCTGTACTGTTTCCCAAAATGGCTCAAGCCAGCCGGTAATAGCGCCGTGGAGAATCACCACTATAGCCACGGTAAGCAGTGTTGCCAGCAGCCACCCAACCATCCCTTCGCCCTTTTCGTCTTTAAAAAGTATTTTTACAGACTGGGATAGGAATTTCTTTACCTGGTCCGGCGCAAAAAAGTAACGATTCATAATTGGTACCTCCTATTGTTTACTGGAATTCACCTAAAGGATACGATATAGATTACTGAACAGGTGAACAGCGGTCAGGGCGAAGGCGGCGATGGCGTGAAGGACCATTACGGCTTTCAGGAAAACCACTTTTTCCGGTTTGTTTCTGGTAAGCTCCTCAAGGGCAAGTTTCCTGAGTTCCCTGATGTCATGTTCTATATGGGCAAAATAGGCCTCAGCCTGTTCGTATCCGGCTTCAATACCAACCTTGACTGCTGCCGCAAACTTGACCATAACCGGCATTCCGAAGGCTGTGGCGAACTCATCCAGGGCCCGGGCCGGTCTCATAATCTGCATGTCATTAATGAGTTTTTCCAGCATGGTGGCAAGCCTGGGGCCGGAATTATCCCTTACCGTCTTAAGGGCTGTGATGTAATCTTTACCACTGGCCAGGCTTATGCGCATTTTATCAATCAATTCGGGCAGGTCTTTGACAATTTCCGCCTGCCAGGCTTTGAACCGTTTCCTGACTCTATGGGCCTGTCCCGCCAAAATGACTGCCACCCCTACCGGGTAAAGGAGAATATATCCTATAAAACCTGTGATAAAAGGCACAGCCAAAAATGCACAACCGGCCAGAAGGGCAGTGACGATATGGTCGGCATAAATTCTTTCTGGCTGGCGTTTCTCCCCCATGAGACTGAGCATGTGTTTGATGTTATACCCGATAAATTTTTCCGCGTCCAGGACATTTTCAAGTTTGGCTAAAAGGGCAGCCACTATACTGACCAGTTTTCCATCCTGCCGCTTTTGCAGTTCCCGCTCTGTCAGGATAATATCTCCGGCTTTCAGGATGGCGCGCCTGACGGACCTGTCCCCGCCGGATAAAGCCGATACAAGGCAGGCAGTGATAAAAAAGACCGTCAGGGGCAGGATATAAGACCATATTACAGCGATAAACCTCACCTTCTTTCCACCTGAGGTAAGTTTTCTTTGTCTGATGGCTTCCTTTACAACTCTTCCAGGTTAAGGCTCAGGTATTCTTCACCTTTAATCAGGACAAAAAGGGTTGAAACAAGATAGAAAAAAATCAGAACCTTTCCGGGGATAGTATTAAGATAGATGTTTACATTACCTGTATTCATGAAAGAAAGGACTGCCGGGAATGCCCAGGAAGCGGCCACAACACATGCCAGTTCCCGTTTCTTTTTCCGGGCGGTTATTTCCAGGGCCTCTATTGCCCGCACATCGTTTTCAATGGCTTCAACTGCCTTTTCCATAGCCTTGAGGGCTTCGCCCGAATAACCTTCTGCATGGGCAATAGCGAGAGTTTCGGCAAGGGTATTGAATTTACGAAAACCTAATTTTGCCCTCATATTATCAAGGGCGGGCCTGACTCCCAGTCCTACCCCCACATCCTTGACAAATTCCTCAATAGTTACCTTCATGGGTCCGTGAATGTCATCCTGAGTCAGTTCCATAGCCCTGACTATGCTGTGGTGGTCTATGAGCCTGGCAATCAGCATGCGGCCGAAATCCGGAATTGACATCATGAGGCTCATCCGATGGCGTTTCCTGTAGTTTTTTATCAGCACCCTGGGAAGGTAGTAGCCGCCAAGACCGCCGGCAACAATTATCAGGGGGTTTTTAAACAATACCGCAAGGATTGCCCCGGCAGCTACAGCAAAAACAACTATTCCGAGGAATTCCCCTGAGGTCAGGTCCCATCCGATTTCCCTGGCCTCGGTGCTGACCTCGCGGTACCCGAAGCAGCGGGCCAGGTCTATATTCCGCCAGGTGGTATTTCTCTTTTTGGCTCCCGGAGGAATGAGGCAGCTCAGGACCACCCCCAGAAACACCAGGAATGCCGGTATAATTGATTCTATGACAGTTCACCTCCTGTTCAGGTATCAGGGTTAAGCCATCTCCGCAGCCGTTCTTCCGGTATCAGGTTGTTTCGCCATTTGTCGGCCAGGCCCCCCGAGATCGCGCCTACCCTCACATGCCGTCCTGTAACATTTCCGTTTTCTTCCCCGGTCTTTCTCCATCGGAAAAGAGGGCTGACAACAGGTTTTTTGGCTCCTTCGTAATCAAGCAGTTCAGAAATTTCGGTAATGATTCGCCGGTTCTTTATTTTCTGCTGGAAAAAGATCAGGTCTACATTGTCAGCCAACTGGGCAGCTATCACATCATCATTGTAACCGTCCCCTGCCAGTTGTACTATTCTGATGGCCGCATGGCGGGCTGAACTGCAGTGGATCGTCATGTAAAGGGCATGCCCGGTATTCATGGCCTCATGGGCCTGGCGGGCAGCCTCGCTGAAACGCACTTCCCCGATAATTATCTTGAAGGGCCGCATTCTAAGGCTGACTCCCGTCAGTTTGGCAATATCATATTTCCTTTTGGGGTTTTCATGGAACTTGGTCTCAAGGGCTACGATATTCCGGTATTCCCTGTAGGCTTTCTTCTGTCTGAGCAACATCTCAGGGGAATCCTCAATGGTAATGAGCCGTTCGTGTTTGTCCAGGTATAGGGGAAGCCTGATCAGGGTAGTGGTTTTACCGGAATTGGTGGACCCGCCGATTATTATGTTTGACCCTCCGGGTACCGCATCTTTGAGGAAGTCAATCATTTCAGCGCTGAGGGTGCCGCTCCTGATCATTTCTTCATCTGTAAAGATATCCGGGGAGAATTTCCTGATGGATACTGACGGCCCGTCACTGGATATCCCGCCTTTGTCCTTTCCCAGCACCGCACAAATCCGGAAACCCTCAAACTGGGAATCAACATGGGGTTCATTTGCGGTCAGGCTTTTGCCCATGGGCAGCAGCATCTTATCAATGACCCTGTAGAGGTGGTCTTCATCCCGGAAGGCCAGGTCAGGGCGGTATACTTCTTCTCCCCTGACTTCCAGGTAAATATCATGAGGACCGTTGATTTCAATGTTTGAAACATCCGGGTTATCGAGGGCTTCCTGTATCGGCCCCAGATGGACTATTTCATTCTGGACGGCATTAATACACTTCTCCACAGGCAGTCCCGGAATATGCATTTCCGTGTTTTCCTTGATATAATCTGCTATCACCGCTTTCAGTATATTTCGGGACTCCCTGGATAATAATGACTTGGCGAAGAGATGGGAATGGCATTCCCTTAAATAAAGCCTGACCTGTTCGGCTGCTTTATATATCTTTTCAGTGTCAGAAATGCTTACCGGGTGAGTACAATCTCCGGGAATTTCTGTATACTCATAAGGTTTGAAGGGCAGCAGGGTCACTTGGCAGCCACCTGCTTTCCTGAGGGCAGAATTTTGCTGACTGACCTGCCGGTATTCTCTGAACCCTGGTCTGAATCTTCTCCCTGAATTTGCTCTGGGGCTTGTCCCCGGGCGGCGGTAAAAATTTCTGCCAGCTTATCGGGGGCAATAAAAGGGCACTTGAGGACTCTTTCAATTTCCATGCCATATTTGGATTTTTCACTACCGGCGGTTGTGACATAGAAGAACTTTTCTTTTACATTGTAGGTTTCCGTGAGGCGTTTCTTATTAAGCAGGGACCAGGCGATATCAGAGGGCCCGTCCACCACCAGGAGAACCTTGCCGGATTTTCTGAGGGCACAGAAGGTCATTGGGGAAACCAACCCACCCTGGCACTCAAAAATTACCGCACTATAACCGCCGGTACGGGCCTGGTCCAGGAAAAAGCCGGGAAATGACTGCAGGGTATCGCTGCCGGTAACTTTATGCACTACCGGGTGGTCAGGCAGGGCATAGGGATTGGCAGGCAGTACCGCCAGAGTGTCGCTTATATTGTGGCAGAATTTCAGGGGGGAACTGCCATTTCTTTCATATGCGAGTATAGCTGCATCTGTATGATTGGCCCTGTTGAGAATACCGGCTTCCAGGGCCAGCCTGGGGATACCCATACAGGGCAGTTCAACCAGAGCAGTGTTGGTGTGTCTGGCGGCCTCTTTGGCAAGGCGCAGGCTGATTCCGGCGGTATTATATGCTCCCGGACTCCAGACCGCAATTGCCAGGTTCCCGGCGGTTGCCGCTGCCATTAGTTTCTTGGGGAAAAACAAGAAGCAAACACCTTCCTTCAGAAATATAGTAAAAAGAGGGTGAAAAAGGAATATATGCAACTATTACTAATTATATACAAAATAGACTGAAAATGGTGTCGAAACCTGTCATTGCCATAAAAAATTTTCTTAGAGTGTTTTTTCAAAATGTTTTAATAAATGCAGGAAGTGGTTGGCCTCTCGTGTTACATGGTCTCCCAATAAGGGAACAATAATGGATTTAATTTTGTGCATCAGAATAAGTTCTGTAGCCTGCTCCTTGAAAGTGCTTATCTCCCGGGTTGCCTCCAGGCTCTGCCTGGTTACTTTTTCCAGGGCGGGTTCATTACTCTCGGCAGCTTCAGCTGCATCTTCCAGTTTTTCAAACCTGGCGGCAAATGCCTGGGTCGTGTTGAACAGTTCTACTTCGGTGGGGTCAAGCAAATTCCTTATGAAAAGGGAATGTTCTGCCATAATCCTGTTCCAGAATGCCTCAAGCTGGGCAGCCATTGCCGGGTCATCAGGATCTAATCTGCTTTGAAGCCTGATGAGGGAATTACGGTAAAGGATGGCTTCACGACGGATATGGTCAATCAGGAGAGGGAAAAGGGTTGTATACAGCCTGCATGAAAGCATCCCGTTCAATACCATACCCTTAAAATTGATGATTGCATCGGTAAGAGGAATAGCTCTCTGGTTTAGAAGAGAAATCCTGTTTTCAAGCACCGGCGGATATGGGCCTGGAAATCCTCCGGTAAGGGCCAGTTCTGCCCTGGTTATTGCGGTATTAATAGGAATTCCGGAAAGATTTTCTGTGGCTTGCTCTGCAGCCAGTGTATTGTCAGTTACAATTGCTTCAACCGACAGGAGTTCCGGGCTGACAACCCCGTTGGCCAGGCTCACGGCTTCGGCCAGGAGCCGGCTGAACTCATTTTTCAGGCGCTCCGCCTCCCTGATATGGTTAATATCTTTACAGACAAAACCTGCTTCCAGGAACAGGGCATGTTCCTTCATAATCCGCAGGAAAAAGAGGTTGGTTTCCAGGGATTTCCTGATATATTCAGATTTAGTCAGCATTTCTTCATCACTCCGTTCCGTCAGATATGGTACATAATATTCCTGACCGGTTGATTATGTTACTCCGTCAGTTAGGGAAGCGGCAGTAAAGGAGGCAATAAAACGGGCAGTAAACGGGGGCGGATAGGGGTGGGTTATGTTTACTAAAGGCCTAAAGAGTGGTAAAATATGAAGAGTCAAGATATACAGTACCTGGAGGGATTTTCATTGATGCTGCTGGTTATAGCCCTGGTTTCCCCTTTTTTTCTGTTCATCAGCGGGGCATATATATTTGATTACCCGGCGCCCCTTGGAGTTTTATACGGTCTAAATGTGGCTCTGATTTATGTGGTCCTCTGGTTTGTGGCCAACCAGGCAATAAAAGTACATTCCCAGAAGATGTCTATCCTGGGAAACAATCTCTACTTGTCACGTAAGCAGATATTCTTTTCTACTCCTGTGGTGCGCCGGTTGGAACTGGAGGTGCCGCTGGACTCCGTAAGGGCAGTGAGTCTTGTGCCTACTAAGGTAGGCTACCAGATGACCGTCCGGTTTGACCAGGGCGATAAGACCCTGGGAGTAGACCTGGATTTGAACCCTCTCAAAACAGAAAACAGGGATGTACTTGCGAGACTGCTTGCGGCGGTACCAGGTTTGAATTGTGACGAAACAACCGGGAAGTGCCTTGAGGAATATGAAAAGAAAATCTTTTCATGGAAAGGGAGTTATGTTTTTTCCCTGCTTCTTATCGGCTTTGCCCTTGTAATATTCCTGTTCGTCAGCATTTACATGGGAATGAGCCGTTAAACCTGTTATTTGGAGGTGCCCCGGCAGGTGAAAGTGGACAGGCAGACAGTCATCGAACAGGTAGAAAAAATGCTTGCCGGCGACATACCAAGGGAGGATGTCGGCTGGTGGGCCTATGACTTCCTGTTGGAAAAGGAAGCTGAGTACGAGCCGGGATATGAAAAACTGCTGCAGGATGTGCTGCAGTCCCTTCATTACTTTCATGATACGGAACCCCTGATGCGGCAGTTTTATCCGGACCCGGAAGAGATTTTATATTATCTCAGATGCCTGAAAGGTGAAGAACTGTACCGGCGTAACAGGGTAATCCACTGGCGGGTTTGAATTGGAGGTGCTGTTAATGAGGACATCAGATATCGGGCAGGTCATCTTCAGCCTGCTGCGGGCAGCGGGGAGGACCGATACTGTTGAACTGACTCCCGGTCAGATAATCAGTGTGATGCTTAAAGAAATACGGGGGAATCTGGCCCTGCTTACATATCAAGGCAAAGAACTGCTGGCCAACCTGGAAGCTGATGTCCCTGCCGGGCAGCGGCTCAAGTGTCTTGTGGAAGGGGAAAAGGATGGGCGTGTGGTCCTCCGGGTATTACCGGAAGGGACAGGGAGCGCCGGCCAGGAGATGACAGCCGGTATTCTGAAGGGTATGGGGCTGGATACAGGCAAAGCCAATATAAGGCTGATAGGGGAGATGATAAAACAGGAAATGCCCCTTGCTCCTGAAACAATAAGGGCTTTATCCGCCTTTATCCGTTCTGCGGGTATACCGGAAGGAGACATATGGATTCCGGTGTTTATGCAGGAAAAAGGAATCCCCCTGACTCCGCAAATGTTTACTGAAACAAGGGCAATGCTGACCGAGATGAAGTATCTGCTCTCTGAAACCACCCGGCTTATGGACGGAATCAGGGATATTATCAAATCAGCCGGGGCCGGCAGTGAGCTGGGCCGTGTGGCGGCTGATATTTACCGGGTCATGGAAAGTATTCAGTTCAGGGGCACCGATGATTCTTCAGAAATGCTCCGGAAGCTGATGAGGGCTTTCAGACTGCTGGACCCCGGAAGCGGTTCTCCTGCTGCGGGACAGGCCGGCCCTGCTCAGGGCACAACTGCTCAGACGGGTGCTGCTCAATCTGGTCCTTCTCAGACGGGCACTGCACAGGCTGGCACTGCTCTGGCTGGCACTGCTCAGGCTGGCACTGCTCAGGCTGGCACTGCTCAGGCTGCAGATTCCCAACCCGGCGCTTTCCGGACGGACAGTACCCCGGTACCGGCTTCCCAGTCTGCCGGAACCGGTTCGGAAGCTATACAGGCAACCCCGGCCCGGATAAACCCATTACCGCGGGATGGCGATTTTATAAAGATTATTATTGACAGGTTTGCTGAACTCATGGACAAAAACGGATTTCCAGGGGACAAGGCAGCCAGAGACAGTGTTTTCAGCCGGATTTATGAAGCAGCCGGTGAACAGGAAAAATATGTGCCGGAAAAACCGGAATTTCCGGATCTTCTGCATAAGTTCGCCGGTATGCTTAGGGAAAGCGGGGGACGTGAACCCAGCGATTTAGCAGCGCTGGTGAAGAACCTGGCTGATAAGATGGAGTTTGTCCGGCAGTTTAATACCGGTACAGAAACTTCCAGGGAGAATTCGGTTATTGTGTATTCATCTGTCCGGTATGAGGACCGGGAGGAACCTTTAAAACTAATAATTACCCATCGTCATGATCAAAAGAATAAAAAAAGGGATTTCAGTTCCTGCCGGGTGGAGGTCAAACTGGAGACCCGGAGTCTTGGCCTGGTAAAATGTGAAGTTAATGTCAATGACAGGTGCCTGACTCTCGGATTCATCACAGAAAATGAGCGGGCCAGGATACTGATTGACAGTTCCCGGGATATCCTTGCCGGTCGGCTGATGGACATGAATTACAGTGTCAGCATGCTTGATTGCCGGGTTGATTCAGGTGCTGCCCAGGAATTTATGCCGGGGGACCGATCTGATAAGGGCGGTTTCTTCCATATTAATCTCAGGGTGTGAAAGGGGCGGAATCCCATGGCAGACCGGAAGGAATCCAGTAAAAGCGGAACGAGGGCCGTAGCCCTCGGTTATGACCAAACCACCATGAATGCGCCCCGGGTAATGGCGACAGGCAGGGGGTACATAGCAGAAAAAATTCTGCAGATTGCCCGGGAAAATAACATACCTGTCGAAAGGGATCCACTGCTGGCTGATGCTTTGAGCCAGCTTGACCTGGGGCAGGAAATCCCGCCTGACCTGTACAAGGTGGTGGCAGAAATACTGGTTTTTATTATGGAAACAGACCGGAGCGGCGGGAAAACTGCCCGGTGAAAAAGAGGGAGTGCCCCATTTACTCTGATGGGGCACTCTTTTGATGTCGGTTAAATATCCGTGTCGTCTTCCCTTTGAGCTTCTTTTTCCAGGGATTCCATTTTGTCCTCCAGGTCCTTGGTGGCCACAGATATTAGAAGTTCTTTGATTTTTCCGGCTTTCTGGGCCTTTTCGATAATTTCTCTTGATACTTCGGTGTTTGCTTCAATAATGACAGCACCGTCACCGGCGGTTACCGTCTTGGCTGCCTTCAGCCCCAGCAGGGCCTCTATTTCCCCGTCGCCCAGGGGGGTTTCCGGCTTTGTTTTAATTGCCTGCAGGCGGCCCAGCCACATCTCATAGGCATCTTTGAGCTGTTCCTGTTTTTCAGCTACTATTTTGCCTGTGCGGGACAATATCTCTTTGCTCTTGCCCTTACCTGTATGGGCAGCCTCTCCGATTTTACCCCCGGCGGTTTTATACAGTTCAGCCGACTTATTCCGGGTTTTTTCCCAGAGTTTCTCAAAATCGTCTTTCCAGTGTTCCAGATCCTCTTTCCATTCTTCTCTCCATTGTCCCAGGTTGTCCTGCAGACCTGTCTCTTCTTTTTGAATGGTTTCCTCAACACTGCTTATGGCAATGATTACGTCTTTTCCTATGCTGGCGATGCTGGAGGCCGGTATGCTGGCACGGCCTTTAAACAGGTTTTTGATGACCCCGCCCGTAAGGATATACCTTTCAATTTGTCCTGTCCCGGTATTGAAATAAAAGTCGTCGATAGAACCGATTAACTTTCCGTCCGGAGAAATAATCCGCCTGTTATAAATGTTATGGTCCTGGGTCAGTTTTTCCAGTGGAGGGAGGTTGTCAAGCGGCATTACCCGGCCGCTTTGTTCCACAGTAACGGCATAACTTCCAAAAGACTTGACAGCTTCAAACTCAACGCCTTTTTCACCCTTGAACCACCCTTTGGCCCCTACCGTCAGGCCGGCCACTTCACCTTTAGCAGGGTCAACAATAACGCGGGAAACGCTTCCCAGTTCTTCCCCATCAAGGGAGATGACAGGTTTGCCCACAACGTCCTGAGTCTTCAACAACGCTGAATTTTGAACCTCAGTCATTCTAAACACCTCCTTTTTCATATTTTACCATATTATTAAAATTATTTGTACCGTATTATTCTATTTCACCACAATTATATATAGTCCAGTATTTTTATAAAAGAAGGCGGTGTCCCATTTGGTACACCACCTTCCATGCACAAAACTATTAGTGGGTTTCTACGTCCTGCGCCCCATTCGCCCTCAGGACGTCAGCCGCTGAATTAATCTTATCATCTCCGGCTTGTACGGCAGCTACGATTTTTCCTTCTTTTACTTTCCCTTCATAATATTTTCCGCGTTCTTCAGGGATACCCCAATCAACCAGGCCGCCGGCAATGCCTCCGGTGGCTGCCCCGGAAAGGAGTCCAGCGATAGGCCCGGCAGCAATAATTGGCCCCAAACCCGGAATAGCCAGAGCTCCGGCGCCAACTGCCAGACCGGCTAGTCCTCCCAAAAGGCCCCCTGTGGCGGTCCCGCCGGTTATTGACTCTCCGCCGAACATTACGGAGTTTCTGTCGGTGTCGGCATTTTCCCTCTCATCTTTCGCCAGTATGGAAATCTCTTTTTCAAACCCCTTGCCCCGGAGGTCTGATACAGCTTTTTCAGCTTCCTCCCGTGAATTGAATACCCCTATTACTGTTTTGGACAAATAAATTCCCTCCTTATTTATAATGGATTACATGTCTTATATTTCCACGTTTTTGTCTACAATATGTTACCTGAAGGCCATTTTGAAAAAAACATTTATTTTTTTAGAAATTCTGTTATAATATTCATGTATTGTTTAAGACAACCTACAACAGGAGGAATGAGGATGTTACCGACGCCGAAAAAGTATTTTCTGACGGCTGCAGCAGCTGAAGGAAAGAGCAAGCTGACAGCCTTTGATAATGCATTACTAAAAGGCAGAATAGGCAATATTAACCTTATACGGGTAAGTAGTATACTTCCGCCTGAAGCCGGCATAGATGAGAACCTGGAAATCCCGCCCGGGTCCCTGGTGCCGACCGCTTATGGCTCTATAATCAGTGATGTCCCGGGAGAAACCATATCTGCTGCCGTGGCCGTGGGGTTGTCTGAGGACAGCTTTGGTGTGATCATGGAGTTTTCGGGGAAATGCCCGAAAGAGAAGGCAGAGGAAATAATAAAAGAGATGGTCCGGGAGGCTTTTGAAACAAGGGAAAAACCCCTGAAGGAAATAAAGGTGGCCTCAGTGGAGCATAGGGTGGAAAAGATAGGCTGTGCCCTGGCAGCTGTTCCTTTATGGTATTAATTTTTTCTTAGGGGGTCCGCAGGGGCCCCTTCCATTTTAAGGAGGCAAAATTATAATGGAGCTCTGGTATACTGAAAAACAGACCCCGAATTTGGGGATAACCTGCAAAACTTCAAAAACCCTGCATGTCGAGCAGACCGATTACCAGCACCTGGCGATTATAGATACCGTACAGTTTGGGAGGATGCTGGTCCTGGACGGGATGGTCCAGACAACCATTGAGGACGAATTTGTCTATCATGAGATGATAACCCATGTGGCTCTTAACACTCATCCCAATCCCAGGAATGTCCTGGTTATAGGCGGCGGAGACGGAGGAGCAATCCGGGAGATTGTTAAACACCGGGATGTTGAACAGGCAACTCTCGTAGAGATTGACCGGCGCGTGGTTGAGCTGTCCAGGGAATACCTGCCTGAGATAAGCTGTGCCCTGGACAATCCCAGGGTCACTGTCAGGTTTGAAGACGGCATCAGGCATGTCCGGGAAAACGCAGGCATATATGATATAATAATCGTAGATTCTACCGAACCTGTTGGGCCGGCAGTGGAGTTGTTTTCATCCGGTTTTTACGCCTCCATTTACAATGCCCTTAAGGAAGACGGTATCTTTGTAGCCCAGACAGAATCCCCGTTTTTTAATTCCGATTTAATTAGGAGTTGTTTTTCGAAGATTTCCAGGGAATTTCCCATTACCAAACTATACCTGGCCAATGTACCCACATACCCCAGTGGGCTGTGGTCTTTTACTATAGGGTCAAAGAAGTACAATCCTGAAAATATCGATATCGACCGTGAGCTTACTTATGATACAAGGTATTATTCCCCTAAGATTCACAGGGGGGCATTTATATTGCCCAAATTTGTCGATGACCTGATCAGGGAGTAAGGGAGGTGTCCTTCTTTGGAGCTGATTGAGAGGTTTAATAACTTCATGGGATCCTGTGACACCTATGAATCGGCTGATACAGTGATTGTCGGTGTGCCTATGGATTTCACCGCCAGTTACCGGCCTGGTTCAAGGTTTGCGCCCCAGGCGGTTCGGAATGTATCCTATGTGTTGGAGGAATACAGTTTTTACCTTGACCGGGACCTGGCAGACTACAGGTTTTATGACTGGGGTGATATAAATCTCCCCATCGGTAATGTGGGGGAGAGCCTGAACAGGATTAACCGGGTGGCAGCACGCCTGTTTGCTGATGGGAAGTTCCCGGTTTTTATTGGGGGGGAACACCTGATTTCCTATCCGGTAATCTCGGAGGCCTGTAAAAAAAACCCGGGCTTGGCGGTAATACAGTTTGACGCCCATGCCGACCTGAGGAGCGACTATCTGGGTGAAGGAAATTCCCATGCCACTGTCATGAGGAAAGCATGTGAAGTTATCGGGAGCGGGAACCTGTACCAGTTTGGGATTCGCTCCGGTACCAGGGAGGAACTGGAGTATGCCAAAACAAATACCAACCTTTACACGGACGCGGTTTTGGAACCTCTTATGGAAGTGGCAAAAACCCTGGCCGGCCGTCCTGTCTATGTTACTGTTGACATAGATGTGGCTGATCCTGCCTTTGCGCCCGGTACCGGCACCCCGGAACCGGGGGGCATCTCTTCCCGGGAGCTTATCAGTGCTGTCCATGCCCTGCGGGACCTGGATATCATCGGGATGGACGTGGTAGAGATAATTCCCAGTATAGATCCATCGGAGAGGACCGCTGTCCTGGGAGCCAAAATAATCAGGGAAGCTATCCTGGGTTTCACGAAAAGGTCCGGGTAAACAATCCTGCAGGCTTGACAAACCAATATCTTTGAGCTACGATAGTTCAAGAAGTTCCTGGAAGGTGGTATAATTATGTGTGAATGCTGTTCACAACATGCGGCCGGCCACCGGTCTCACATCCATGTAAGTGTGGGAAACTGCGAAGGGTTCCGGGGCCTGGAAAGGGTTATTTCAGATATTCCCGGTATAATCAGTGTGGAATTTGCCGGGGAAACGGGAAAAGCCAGGGTGGTATTTGATAAAAGGATTACCGAAACAGCCATGCTGAAAAGAATACTTGGTGAAAACGGTTATACTGCCGCATAAACGGGCTTAATAGCCCCAATAAGGCAGATTTGTGCAGGAATGCCCGGATACCGCAGAAATATCGTCTGTTAAACTGTGAGTATCCATAAATTACAGTTGACTTCTTTGAACAGATTGTGTATACTTATTTTTGTGACGCAATAACGGGCGATTAGCTCAGCTGGGAGAGCACCTGCCTTACAAGCAGGGGGTCGGCAGTTCGATCCTGTCATCGCCCACCAAAGTATATTAAAGCTCATTGAGGGCGATTATTGAGACCCCCTGCTTGTAAGAGGCAGGATTAGGGGGTCGGCAGTCAGGGGATTCCCCAATTTGTCGGAGCGGCGGGTTTTGAGAAAAAACCCGGGGCTACGGTAACAAATTGGGGACAGGTCAAAGGTCCGAAGGACCTGCAGGCCGGCGATCCTGTCATCGCCCACCAAAGTATATTAAAGCTCATTGCGCCACCAAAAAAATACGGAGCTGTGGTGTAGAGGCCTAACATGCCTGCCTGTCACGCAGGAGATCGCGAGTTCGAATCTCGTCAGCTCCGCCATTTTGCCACGGTAGCTCAGTTGGTAGAGCAGAGGACTGAAAATCCTCGTGTCGGCGGTTCGATTCCGTCCCGTGGCACCATTTATGCGGAAGTAGCTCAGTGGTAGAGCATCGCCTTGCCAAGGCGAGGGTCGCGGGTTCGAATCCCGTCTTCCGCTCCAAAAGAAAGTATTAACGCCTTTGTGAAATCAAGGGCGTTTTTTATATTAGATGAATAAGCAATAAGAACCAGCGGCCCTGGGGTCGCAGGAAAAATGGTTGTAAATATAGAAATATGGAGAAAATGAACTTATATTAGATTTACGGAGGCAATATGAGTATATTCTCGGAAGATGCAACAAAAATACTTGAAAAGCGCTATCTCCTTAAAGATCCGGCAGGAAGGCTTATAGAAACACCGGAGCAGATGCTGTACCGGGTAGCGCGTACCGCAGCTGCTGCAGAGGGGAAGAAGGACAGGGCATACTGGGAGGAAAAGTTCTATAAAATCATGGCTGATAAGAGGTTCCTTCCCAACAGCCCCGCTTTGGCCAATGCAGGCCGGGCAAAAGGGCAGCTGGCGGCATGTTTTGTGCTTCCTGTACCTGATTCCATTGAAGGTATCTTTGAAACCATGAAAAGGGCCGCCCTTATCCACAAAACGGGTGGAGGGACCGGATTTTCGTTTTCAGGAATCCGTCCGAAGGATGATGTTGTCTCTTCTACCGGTGGAGTGGCCTCAGGACCTGTTCCATTTATAGCCGCATATAATTGTGCCACTGATGCCATCAAACAGGGTGGAATGCGAAGGGGCGCCAATATGGCCGTACTTGATTACTGGCATCCTGATATTATGGAATTTATAAGTTCAAAGGAACAGGAGGGGGCCCTGGCCAATTTCAACATTTCTGTGGGAGCCGACAGGAAATTTATGGCAGAGGTTGAACGGGACGGGGAGATAGAGTTTCTGAATCCAAGGACCGGCCGGCCGGCCGGGAAAAAGGTCCGGGCCGGGGAAATAATGGATGCCATAGCAAGTGCAGCATGGGCAAACGGTGAACCGGGAATCCTGTTTTTTGACCATATAAACCATACCAACAGTGTTCCCGGATGTGGACCTATCCGGGCAACCAACCCCTGTGGGGAACAACCCCTTCAGGACTATGAAAGTTGTAACCTGGGGAGTCTGAACCTGCTCGCTTATCTGAAACCCCTGGGCAGTAACCGTTCCGGTACTCCTGAATCCGGCAAAAACGGCATCAACTTTACCGAACGGATTGACTGGGGCCTTCTGGGACAGGATATAACAACTGCAGTGAGGTTTCTGGATAATATTATCGATGTCAATTACTATGTTTTTCCTGAGACAGAGGAAATAACCCTGGGTAACCGAAAAATAGGCCTGGGAGTTATGGGATTTGCAGATCTGCTGATTGAGCTGGGCATACCATATGCATCTGAAGAGTCTTTGCAGGTAATAGAAGGGGTAATGAGTTTTATCGGGGAACGGGCAAGGACAGCAAGCGCCCTGCTCGGCCGGGAGAAAGGCAGCTTCCCGAATATAAAAAAGAGTATTTACAGGGACCGGGAAATGCGCAATGCTACGGTTACAACCATTGCCCCAACAGGTACCCTGTCCATGCTGGCTGACACCTCCAGCGGGATTGAACCCCTGTTTGGGCTGAGCTATATCAAAGAAGTACTTGAGGGAAAACAGTTTGCCATGACCAACCGGCGGTTTGAGGCGGTCGCCAGGGAACGGGGTTTCTGGTCTGAAGCCCTGCAGGACGAAATAGGTAAGAAGGGCAGCCTCGGGGGTATTGAGGGTATACCTGAAGATGTGCGGGGGGTGTTTGCCACTGCATTTGAAATACCGGCGGAATGGCATGTCAGGATTCAGGCGGCATTTCAGAAATATGTGGACAATGCAGTATCCAAAACGGTCAATTTCCCTCATGAGGCCGGGACCGGTGATGTAAGATCCGTGTATATGCTGGCATGGAAACTGGGGTGTAAGGGGATTACTATCTACCGGACGGGTTCAAGGATAAACCAGGTGCTGAGGTTCAAGGCGAAGGACCGGATTAATGGAGAAACCCCGGGGGATTGCCGGGACTGTCAGGGTTGATATGGACATTCGTACAGCCTGTTCTGTATGTGCATATTTCCTTTTGTGGCAGTACATTTCAGGGTTAATCCTGTTGACTTGATACACCGTATATGTTAATATATTATTTGTCACCGAGACATATACGGTTAGTTGGGGCGGCATGGCCAAGTGGTTAAGGCAGAGGACTGCAAATCCTTTATCCCCGGTTCGAATCCGGGTGCCGCCTCCATTTAATTCAATTGACAATTGATAATTGACAATTGACAATGAATAAGAAACAATTGTCCATTGTCAACTGTTAATTGTCAATTGGTATATATTGCCCGAGTGGCGGAACTGGCAGACGCACAGGACTTAAAATCCTGCGAGGTTTACCCCTCGTACCGGTTCGACCCCGGTCTCGGGCACCAGGAATAAACACAACCCACCTTTCGGTGGGTATTATTTTTTGCTTTTTTAGACTTTTTCTCTATGATATTTTGGTAACCAACTCACTTTTGAGTTCTTCTTGAGGTACTTGTGTAACTCTTCCTCGGTCCTGACCATAGCTCGTGAGACGTCGCCGGCGTTCTTAAGATACGTTTCATCTTCAGTTAAGGAAAACATCCTGGCATAATTGATAATTAACTCCTTATACCCGCCAATTTGGACTAATAAAACGCGTTACAATAGGTATAACCAAAAAAGGTAAAGTGTTACAGTCCAATTAGGTGATTTTCGACGGAGGAAGCATGAACCGTATTTGGCTTAATAGTGGATTTAACTATATAATTAAGGCATCTGATAAGATTGCTCAGGATATTAATAGTCCAGGTAAAATAGACATTAGGGGTGTTTATGTGGATATTTGTTGGGTAAATTTTATGGCAAAAAAGTTGAAGGATAAGATTAACGAAACATAGAATAAATGATTACCCGGTCTCGGGCACCACACGAATACTGACAAGGGTTTCAGCGATTTTCAGCGAGTAGCGTGAAGTCCTTTTTTTGTTGCGTTTTTGCGATAGAGTCCTGGGTGTCCGGGCGAGACGCCCGATAGCTGACCGCCGCCAAGAACTCTGTTGATTTGCAAAACCCTATGTTATAATAAGTTAATAGCTTATTTAATCCTGAGAAATCTACCCAATATATTATTTAGTATCTGGTTAGGTTTTTTCATTTTATTTGGCAAAAGGAAGGGAAGAAAATGAGCCCGAAAGTTAAGTTGGTATTAGTTGATGATTATGAAGTTCAGATTTTGGGTTTAAAGACTCTTTTTCAATACTACTCTAATATTGAAGTTGTTGGTGAAGCCTGCTCAGGTGAAGATGCTATCAAACTATCCCGTGAATTAAATCCCGATGTAGTGGTCATGGACATTCGCATGTCCGGACTAAGTGGAATTGAAGCGTGTAGAGAAATCAAACAAAATAATCCCAACATCAAGGTCATAATGTTAACATCCCATGCCGACGACGAAGCGGTTTTTGCTTCGTTAGCAGCTGGAGCGGACGGATATGTGTTAAAACAAATTGGAAGTAATGATTTAATTGAGGCTGTAGAAAAAGTGGGGCAAGGACAAGTTTTATTAGACCCTGTCGTAACAAAAAGGGTTGTGGAAAAATTGAAAAAGGCTATCTTAAAAGAGCGTATTGATGTTCCTGAGTCAATAAACAGACTAACGGATCAGGAAAAAAAGGTATTGGTTTTAATGGCCGAAGGGAAAACTAACAGGCAAATAGCTGGGGAACTTTTTCTAGCTGAAAAGACTGTACGAAATTATGTAAGCAATATTTTGCAGAAATTAAATTTTGACAAAAGATCACAAGCAATTGCCTTTGGCATAAAGTACAATCTCGGCGGAGATTAATTTCATTCTTCCTTTCAAACACGCAGTTAAATGCTGCGTGTTTTTGTTCATTTACGGCGGGGGTCAGAATTTGGGACAAATTTTGGGACAAAATGTCCCCTGATTAGGACGAACACCATCGTGTTAAAGATTGCAGGAACAGTTACAATCAGGTTAGATATTTTCTGGAGGTGGTGTTTAAAGCCAAAAAAGAGTGCGCCTTATTTTGTCCATTTTTTCACCAAGCAAGATAATTCTATTGTGAGGGAGGAAATTAAACTGAACAGAAAGATATGGTTGGTTTCGTTAGTACTTATGTTAACCGCCTTTGCTGTTACAGCGGGCTGTAGTTCCAAATCAGGACCGAATTTTTCATTGAAGGATACCTCGGGGGCGCCTGTCGTTGGGGCTACGGTCTTTGCAATTCCCGCGGCAGACGTAGAAGCTCTCGCCGCCGTGCCAATTTCCCGGGACGACAAGGAGTTCGGCAATTATTCTGCCGAAGCCCTTACCGTGGATGAGCCCCTTGAAGATCTGATCAACGGTAACTTTACCCCGTCCGGCGGAGGTGTATCGACCTACCAAAAGGGGGTTACTGACGCCGAAGGGAAGGCGGAGATTGCCAGCCTCGCAACAGGCGAATCAGATAAGTACTTTATCTATGTACAGCCGGCTGATGAGGATACTGAGCATCTGCCCGGCGGCAGCCTCACCCGGGCAGCGGTGACCGGCAATTCGCTAAATAAAGGGGTGGTTGAGGTCACGGTGTCCACCAAACCCTCCACCGAAGCGACTTTTGTTGGCACCAGTTCCTGTCTCGGATGCCATAACGATAAATCAGATGTTAAGAAGACGGCGCACAAGAACGGCTTCATGGTGCCGGGAGAACCGAGCGGCCTTCAGGATGCGGGCAAGTTTGATGCTGATGACGCCGAGTATAACATGTTTGCCGCATTGGAAAACAAGTTTACTTCTACGGGTACCACCATTTATTTCTACGATTACGATGAGAAGCGTAAGTTCGATAAATTTAAGACCTCGGAAACAAATCCGGACCCTGATGGGAAACTTGGTAATGTATGGGCTACGGTGAAGGTGTTCAAGGACACTGACGGCAAGTATAAGATGACCTTCACCAACGTCAAGAATCCGTCGGACCCGGCCAGCCCCTTCACAAAAGAAGTGAAGCTTACTTATGGCGGCGGCGTATATAAGCAGCGTTATCTGACCACAGCCGGCAACAGCATTCACATGCTCCCGCTGCAGTACAACTCCAGGGGTGACGAAGCTTCCAAAGAACGTGTCAGAATGCAGTGGCGCGATTATCACATGGACTGGTGGATAGAAGACCCGACTGGAACCCCGGTATTCAAATCACAGCCAGCCGCTAAAAACGCCGTCGACGTTCAGTGCGCGACCTGCCACTTTAATAGCTATAGCCTTACCCAGGATGCCGGCACCGGCGAATTCATGGCTACAGGCGTGGCTGACCCCAATGGCGAGCTGCACCCGATAGCCGGGGAGAAGCAGGAATTGAACATCGGCTGTGAGACCTGCCATGGTCCCGGATCCGAACACGTAGCAGCGGGTGGTAAAGGGAAGGCCATTGTTACTCCTCAGAACCTTACACCGGAGCGGGAAACGGTGATTTGTGCCCAGTGCCACAGCCGTCCCCAGGGGAACGATTCCTTCGGAATTAAAAAGGATTCACCCCTCAACAGCGAAAACAAAATGATGGTTGCCGGGACCAGCCGGGCTGATTTCCTGGCCAACAACACATCACGCAACGATTCTGCAAAGGGTGACATGTGGGATGACGGATTATTTTCGAAGGCGCATCATCAGCAATATACCGACTTTATTCAGTCGCGTAAATACCGAAACGGATCGCAGTTAGTGACCTGTTCCTCGTGCCATGACCTTCATGCGCCTGGCACAGACCGTCACCAGCTCTCAGGTGTATCTGATAACAGCTTATGTCTCTCCTGTCATACCAGCATCGACCTGACTGAGCATCAGAAAGCCAAAACCGGCGCAGACATGGGTGCCAATTGCATTGCCTGCCACAACGTCAAGACCGCCAACAGCGGCGCCGGCCTTAATCAGATCGGGGAAAATCTCCACGGGGACATCACCTCACATGTGTTTGATGTACCCGATAAATCCAAGATACCGATGCCTGTTCCGTACACCAACACCTGCGGTACCTGCCATCAGAAAAAATAAGCCGCAGCTTAATAAAATATTTGCACAAAATGGCTAGAGAGTTATTTCCCTAGCCATTTTTTCTCTAATTCCCTGGTACCCTTTCTCGACACCACCGGCGCATTGTGTTGATGGGGAAAGGGTGTTTACCATGTTTTGTTGTTTGCCAAATAAGAGAAGAAAACTTAAAATTAACATTGAAGGATAGTAATAGTTATCATTATAAGGAGATGAATAAAAGGTGCAAAATTTTATTATAGCCAACATGTCTCTAATATATTTTTTCTATGGCTTAGCATTTTTCACCCTGGGCCTGTCTTTGGCCATTCAATCCCGCAAAGACAGTGAGTTTGTATTATCAAAATCTTTATGGTTTTTAGCTGTATTTGGACTAATTCATGCTTGGGCCGAATGGGCCAAAATATATATGCCTATGGAAATGCGGGCTGGTGACATGTCCGGGTATAATGTTTTTCATATTGCTGAAGCCATGGTTGTGGCAACTTCCTTCCTGTTTTTATTTCTTTTTGGAGTTAACTTGCTTGTCGACTCTATCAAAAAGTATTATCCAATTAAATATTTGCCATTAATCTTAGCCGGAATCTGGTTTATTAAATTTGTAGGTTGGGATTTAGCTGTAGCAGGAGTTGAAAATTGCGGCTATTGGGCCATTTATAGCACTACCGCGGCTCGATATATCCTCGCTTTTCCAGGCGCACTCGTTACCGGGATAGCTTTTTTTATTCAAGCAGGTTTATTTAAGGGATTTAATCTGAAAAGTGCCGCCAGATATTGCCAACTGGGCGGTATATGTTTCTTGCTATATGGTTTTTTCTCCGGTTTGGTTGTATTACCGGTTGGTTTTTGGCCTGGGAACTTTTTAAACACAGAAACGTTTTTTAATTTCATCGGCCTGCCGGTACAAATTTTCCGCGCTTTGTTAGGACTTGTCATAGCCTTTATTATTATTAAGCTCATTAACATTTTTGATGAAGAGCAAAACCAACGATTGGCCCAGGTCATGCATCAGAGTATTGTTGTTCAGGAAAGAGAAAGATTGGGCAGGGATTTACATGATGGAATAATGCAATCAATTTACAGTGTAGGCCTGGTTTTAGAGACCGGCAAGTTAATGTTACAGCAAGGTGAAACAGAAGCTTTGGCAGCCCAATTGGATGACTCTCAGGACAAGCTAAGAAAGACTATGGTCCTTTTGCGAAACTACATTGGCAATATACTCCAGGTACATCAAGAGGAGCAAGGATTGAAAGACCTGCTGGAGACTTTGGGTCAAGAATTTAAAGGTTTGTCAATGTTGCATTTAAAAATTAAGAATAACCTGGAAAACGATATTATTTTAACCCCAAGACAGGCCAGCAATATAGACCACATTCTAAAAGAGGCCCTCTTTAATATTGTTAAGCACGCTCATGCCAGTCAGGTGGAGATACAGGTATCACCGGTGCATAATGGAAATCGACAGAATATCAATGTTTTAATAATTGACGATGGAAAAGGTTTTAATTTATCTTCAGCGGAAAATACAGATTTGGCCGAACATCATGGGCTGACCAACATGAAGTTTCGTGCTCAGCGGTTGCAAGGAAGTCTCGAAGTAATTTCAGCTCCCAAAATGGGCACCAGGATATCCCTGACTTTTCCTGCCGGCGGTCAGTTCGGTAAGGCGGCAAATTAGCTTGGGGGGGAAGGAATGGAAGACATCTTAATAGGAATGGAATTTTTATACGGCTTGAGCTTTTATAGTATGGGGCTTGCCATTGCTATGCAGTATAGAAGTTATAGTACTTTCCGCTTAGCTCACAGCGTAAGTTTTTTGGCTGCCTTTGGTATACTTCATGGATTGAGCGATTGGGGTAATATTTTTATCCCTTTTCAGATTCCGGACGTTGGACAGGAATCTATCTGGAAGCTAATTGCTCTGCAGAGATTGGTCGAAGGAATTTCATTTTTATCTTTATTTATTTTTGGTGCGAAACTGGTGACCGACACATGGGGAAGCCATCGGCGGCTTTTGTTCATTCCTGTATCTATATTTAGTTTATGGCTGGGAATCTATTTAATATTTATATTTAAAATAGGCACACCCGAATTGCTGGTCTGGTTGAATGTCAGTGAGGTCTGGGCCAGGTACCTGATGGCTCTGCCAGGTGGTCTGCTTGCTGCCTTTGCATTGGTACTGCAAATCAAGGAACTGAGAGTAATCGAAACAGGTTCTCTGGTGAGCAGCTTAAGGATTGCTCTCGGAGCTTTTATTTTTTTTGGCATATTTGATGGACTGGTGGTACCGGAGGCGCCTTTTTTTCCAGCTAATGTGATCAATGAAGATCTGATCTATAACCATACCGGTATTAGGGTCGAATTACTGCGGGCTTTTACTGGCTTTATAGTTACCTTTTTCTTCACTAGAATATTGGCTGTTTTTGACATCGAAAAACAAAGGCGTCTCGATGCAAGTTATCGACGTCAGGGTGTCTTACTGGAACGGGAGCGTTTTGGGAGAGATTTACATGATGATGTATTGCAGTCTCTCTTCGGTATTGGTATTTCCATCCAGTCAGCAGGCGAAGATGCAAAAAAGATTTTACCTGAACTGGGCAAGCAAATGGAAATAAGTTCCAAGAGATTGGGGGACGTAGTTCAAAATATCCGCAATTATATTATCGGCTTACAGCCGGAATTGGATACCAATTTAAATGATTTTTTCCGAGAAAACATTGCCAGACTAAAAAATGATTACCAGTTATCCATTGATTACTTTTGCGACTCTAAACTTGATTTAACCAGAGTTAATTCCGATGTGGCCAACCATCTGAGTAAAATCTTTCTTGAGGGCACATATAATGTCATTCAGCACGCAGATGCCAGCCGCATCTGGGTTGCCCTCGGCCTTACCAATAAAAATCACCTGTTTATGAGCCTAAAAGATAATGGTAAAGGGTTTGTTTTGAGTGAGGTGATGTCCTGTAATCCCAGGGATTTTTATTTCTGCGGTAACGGATTGCCCAATATGGAAGCCAGGACCAGATTGTTAAACGGAGAGTTTCGGATTAAGAGTATTTCCGGGTTGGGAACGGAAATAATAATCAGTTTGCCTGATTGGGCAATTTGTCCCGATTAAATGATGAGCAAAAGTACTCATAAAATGGGGACATTTCGTTAGGGTATATACATCTGTTTTTATTTGTGAAAGCAATGCTATAATTTATACAAGCCACGGAAAATAAGATGCAAAAGGAGTGGTACCATGAACAAGGTAAAGGTGCTGATTGTTGATGACCACGAAGTGGTTAGATACGGTTTGAACTTGCTGCTAAATCGATATGATTATCTGGAAGTGGTGGGAGAAGCTCAGACAAAAGAGGAGACCCTTGCATTAATGGAACAATTTGGCCCCCAAGTTGTGATTATGGATGTAAGACTGAAAAACTGCAGTGGGATTGATTGTTGTCGTGAGATTTTGCGGCAATATCCCGAGACTAATGTAATTATGCTCACTTCTTTTGGGGGGGCTGATGTGATACTCAATTCTATCGAGGCAGGAGCAATGGGGTTTGTTTTAAAGGACACTGGCAATGGTGAACTAATCAGGGCGATAGATGCTGCTATTAAAGGAGAATCAATTTTAGATCCGATGATAACCAATAAACTGCTTAACCATCTGCGCAAGGTTCCGGGTGATTTGTATGAGAAAAAGTCAAATTTGTCCAAGCAGGAGAGGAAAGTGCTGGAATTGATAGCGGAAGGGTTGAGCAATAAAGAGATTGCCAAACACATTTTTCTTAGTGAGAAAACTGTTCGCAATTATGTGAGCAGATTATTAGGCAAACTGAATCTGAATAACCGGGCGGAAGCTGCTGTCTATGCTGTTGAAAACCATATTCGGTCAAGGGGACAAACACCATAATTAACACAAATATTAAATGAAAAGGGTGAGACAGATGAATATTTCACGGCGCAGTTTGCTTAGGGGGATAGGCCTGATAGGGCTGTCGACAACTGTCCTGCCGGTGATTGATAAGATATCTGGCTTAGATTCCAAAGCAGTGGCCGGTGGGACCAAAAATTCCGGAAAAGAGAAGTTAACCAAACAATGGGTAAGAATTATCGACCTGAAGAAATGTGACGGTTGCGAAGGGCTTGGCATGGAACCCCAGTGTATGGCCGCTGACAGAAGCGTTTACCACAGACTGGAGGGAGAAGAGTGGATAGATGTAAAAAAAGTTCATGGCGAAGGAGACAGTACCTATTGGATGCCAATACCGTGTATGCATTGTGAAAATGCGCCCTGTGTTAAGGTGTGTCCGGTAGGAGCCACTTACCACAGCGAGACCGGTACTGTTTTGGTTGATAACAGAAAATGTATAGGCTGCCGGTTTTGTTTGGCCGCCTGCCCCTATGACCGCCGCTTTTTTTACTGGGAGAAACGGGATGCCAGCCCAAAAGATGCATTTGCCGAATATTCTCCGGAGTTTCCCCTGCCGCCGCGCATGGGTACAGCCAATAAATGTGTCCTTTGTGAATCATTTACCAAAGATGGCAAATTACCGGCTTGTATTGGGGGTTGTCCCAGGGGAGCAATGTATTTTGGAGATTTGGAAACAGATGTGGCAACAAACGGCCAGGAAGTCGTGCCATTGAAAAAGATGCTGGCGGAACACAACGCCTACCGTTACAAAGAAGAACTTGGAACCAAGCCAAGAGTATACTATTTACCGGGCCATGGACAGGAACAGGGGAGGGAGCCGCGTGAGTAATAATGAAAGAAGCCTTGAATTAGAAGAAATAGCGCTAAAACCTTTGGTAAAACCGGGATTGGGTTATAACATTGGCTTAGCCTCATTGGCTGTTGTCGTGGCCGTGGGAGTTTTATTCTACGCCGGTCAGCTGTGGAAGGGGCTAAGTGTTACCGGTATGCAAAATCAAGTTTTCTGGGGATTGTATATTACCACCTTTGTATATTTTATTGGGATAAGTTTGGCAGGAACACTGGTATCGGCTATATTGCGGTTAAGCGGCCAGCATTGGCAGTCGCCGGTCTCCAGAATTGCGGAAGTAATTACCGGGTCAGCATTGATCGGCGCTTTATTAATGGTTGTTATCGATATGGGTCGGCCGGAACGACTACTAAATATATTTATTCATGGCCGAATCCAATCCCCATTGCTCTGGGATGTAATTGCTGTAAACACCTACCTGTTTGGAAGTTTGTTATACCTTTATATTCCCATGATCCCGGATTTAGCTTTATGCCGCGATAAACTTGGGGAATCAGTTTCCCCCATAAGACAAAAAATATACAGGCTGCTGGCTTTAGGCTGGCAGAATACACCTGAGCAAAAGGAAAGACTGGAAAAGGTTATCGGTATCATGTCGGTTGTGATTATTCCGGCCGGAATAGCTGTACACTCGGTTACAGCCTGGATATTTGGGATGACCCTGAGGTCTGGCTGGGATACTACAATTCTTGCTCCTTACTTTGTGGTTAGTGCATTTTTTTCCGGGGTGGCGATGGTAATTGTGGCGATGGCCATTTTTCGAAAAGCCTTTGGCCTGGAGAAGTATCTTACTGTCGACCACTTTAAAAAACTAGGCTGGCTGCTGATTGCGATGGGGTTAGTTTATGGATATTTCAATTTCGCTGAACTGCTTACTGAAGCTTACAAAGTAAAAGGTCATGAATTGGAATTTTTAAGTATGTTTTTCACTGGCAGGTTTTCCATGCTTTTTTGGTTATTTTTCCTTGATTGTATATTACTTCCCGTATTCTTAATGGTTTGGCCCACAACCAGAAATATTACCGGGATAACCATTGCCGGGGTGTTGGTGGTCATCGGGGTATGGTTCAAACGATACATATTTGTAATCCCCACTCTTTCGCTGGCCAACACGCCAACATACTTTGATTCTGCTCCATACCGTGCCAGCCTTCCGGAATTGTCTATTACTATGATCGGCTTAGCGGGTTTTGCCCTGTTAATCGCTCTCTTCTTCCGTTTCTTTCCGGCGATTCCGGTTTGGGAAATTGCTAATGAATGGGATAAGGAATCGGCAGAAATAAGCAGCATTAATTCAGTACGTTTAGGCAAGTTCAAAGGAGGGGCTAAATGATGAAGCGATTAACCCTTTTTCTCATTGTCTTAGGTCTTATAGTTTTTAATTATGTACCTAACGCTATGGCCAACGGTGTTTATTTTTCCCAAATTCCGGAAGGCCTGGAAAAGGACTGTGGTTTATGTCATTCCTCGGTACCTAATCTAAATGATTTTGGTGAAAAGTTTAAAGCTAACAACTATGATTTTACGGGTTTGGCAGGTAACCAAACAGGGGAACCTCCCTCGACGGGGACAGGTCAACCTCAAGATCAGCCGGGTACCTCAGGACCAACAGGCAGGCAGAATGTCAACATTGAGCTGATTTTACCCAGTGGCGGCACCAGGGGTGAGAAAACACAATTACAGGCTAAAGTCACTGCAGGTGGTACGCTGCTAGCCGGCAAACAAGTTAATTTTTTTGCAGAAACTGACTTCTTTGGGCAGAACAAGATCAATTTAGGCAGCGCTTCTACCGGTACTGACGGAATTGCGCGGATCAGCTATTGGCCTCAAACTTTAGATGAAAAGGTAAATGTGATTGTCGTTGTTGATGAGGATACGCAAGTTAATGCCGCTCAGGCAGCAGGATCTTTGGATTTGGCCTTAACCGGATCTCTATATCATAAAGGTGAGGGTTTAGAGATACCGTTTTTGGGTAATTGGGTGATTGGTCTGGTGGTAGGAGGAATATGGGCCACCTATTTCTACGCTGGGTATACAGTGTTAGGTATTAGAAAAATTGGTCAAATCAAAGAACAGGAAGTTATTCGGGAAGAAGACGAAGAAGAAAGAAGTGAGGCCCAGGCAAGGGCTTAAAGGGAAAAACGGAGTGAGGGCGGATCCTATCCAAAAAAAAGGGAGGGAGTTAAATGTTGTTTTGGGCGATTGGAGTCTTATCTGTCTTTTTGGGATTTAGCACAGCAGTATACGTGGTTTTTGTAAAGTTTGGCAGTAAAGTTACCGGACTTAGTGTCTTCATCACCGCTGCATCTGGAACAATTTTTTCCATGATTACCGGATTAGTTATATTCATGGTCCTTTGGCCGCCGGTAACAGTTTTATCATGGTTAATTTTTCTAGCCTTTGCAGGTGCGGTTTCGTTGTTAGTGTTAACTGGAAAACAAAGCAAAAAGGAATCTGGTGACAATATTGAAACCGGCAATAATCTGGCTGACATTCGTTCTAATACTGGGAGTTAGTATAAGCTTGTTTCTCCTGGTAGGCTGTTGGATACATAAAGCAAATAATCATAAAGGATTTTTTGGAGGCTGGTTCTCATGAGGAGAACCAGCCTTTTTTTTGAAGTTACGCACTTGGGACATAGGGTCGGGACAAATTGTAGCAATAAACTAGGGAAAATCCCAAAAAAATAGGAACAAAAGTACTGGGAACCTATTGGCTTTTTATTGGGAATGTGGTAATATTAAAGCAAGAAGGAATTGGTACTAATAAGCACTAGGGGGTGTTTGTTATGACTAAAAACCAATTAACAGCTAAAATAAAAGAACAAAGCTCCCTTTTATCAGCTGCTGTTCTGGGGTTAGGAGTAGGGTTAATTATTACAATAATTTTTAGCAAAATTGGTGTATTGCTGGTTTTAGCCGGTTTAGTGGTAAAGATTTTCGAGCCTGCGATTAGCCTATCTGTCCTAAAGCTGTACAAATTTAAACCTGTTACCTGCCCATTTTGCCGGGAAACCAGTCAGGTAAGAATAAATGCAATTGATTTTTCTTGTGATAATTGCGGCAGATCACTCACAACGGAGAAAGGTAAAGTAAAATTGTTCAGACATCTTAAATTGGCAGTAAATAATTGTCCAAACATTTACGGAAAACCGGTGCTAAATGGCCCAATGGATTCAGGGCAAAAGTTGACATGAGCCCGGTCTCGGGCACCATATGAATAATAATAAGGGTTTCCGGCGTTTTTGTGAACGACCGGAACTCTTTTTTATTTCTGCTTTTTAGCTTGAGGCCTACATTTTTCCATATATACGAAATTAATTCCCGGTAATACTACTAAAGTAAGCCATTGATGGCGGTAATCAGGAAATGGGTGAATGTATTTTTGAACAGTAAATTTAGAATTAGTGACCGGGTCATTCTGGTGCTTTTATCGGGAACTGTTTCAGCGGCAATTGCCAATACATTTGGATATGCTTCCAAGTGGTTCTATAAACCCACGGTAATTATGCCTGAAGCCGCTGTGGAATTATTTGTCCGCCCGGAGCAAATCCAGACGATTTTGGGCTTCATCTTCGGAAATTTAATGAGTTTCGGAATGGGTGGAGTCCACGCCTTAGCATTTGTAACCATACTCGATATAACAGGGTGGCAATATTTTTGGTTGAAAAGTTTTGCAGTTACCACTCTGGGTTGGATAGTAGGAGTCGGTATGTTGTTTCGTGCTTTAGGCGTAGCTTACGGGGAAAATCCTGATCTGCTGGCATCCGTCTTATTTTATGGCGCCCACCTTGTATATTTAACCGTATCCGCTTTTATTATCGGAAGATATGGGGTTCCCATACAAGAACTAACAGAGAATATCGGTTTTAGGCAGTCTGTGAGATATAAACTTGTTTCGCTGTCATTAATAGACGGTAACAAAAGGGTGTTCAAGATAGTCCCTAAACCTGCCAGGAAATCAGTGTGGCAAATCTCTAAACCAAAAAAGAAATAAAGTATTAGTGTCGAAAATGAAGGATTCCGCACCAGAAAAAAATTACCGGATAACCAGATAACGGTATATCATGTAATCAAGGGCACTATGAGGTTAGGCATCGTTATATTTTAGAGCCCGTGGTTCTCTTCGGCATCTTCTTTAGTTTCATGAACCGTGCCATATGGATGCTGAGGTGGGGCATAAATGGAATATAATTTAAGTGGTCTATTGCCTGTATTGATTAGGTTATGCCATTTACCAGCAGGTATAATGAACGCATAATCATCCTGTACATATGCCCGAAAATCCAGCCTGTCCTGTCTATCTCCCATTAAGACAAGTCCCTGACCCTCTTCAATACGTATGAATTGGTCAAGGTTTGGGTGGATTTCCAAACCTATGTCTTCTCCCACATTGATACTCATCAAAGTAAGTTGTAAATGGGTTCCTGTCCATAAAGCGATACGAAAATTACTGTTTTGCTTTGTAGCTTCTTCAATATCAACTACAAATGGGTTAGGCCCGTAATCCTTTAACTTAATTGGGGAACTGACCATCGGGATAGTTGCATAGCAGGGACACTGATATATTTTATGAACAGCATACATATTAACAGGGTTATACATTGGTGTGTTAACGTAATATGGACATAGAAATGTTTTGGGTGCATAATACATATAGCAATCATTCCTTTCGTAATCCTGTAATATTATCGTATGTTTTATGTTAAGGAGATGTGCTTGGCGGTATACAGTCTGAACATTAACGTACCGGTTCGAACCCCGGCCTCGGGCACCACGATTATCAAGGGTTTCAGCAACTTTGAGGGTTGCGTGAAGTCCTTTTTTTGTTGCATTTTTACGAATGAATCCTGGGAGTCCCGCGAGACGCACAGGATTTCCAGACGCACAGGAATCTCATACACACAGCTTTTATACGCATATTGTGGCTTCATTCTAAGCAAAATTATTGTTGACATAAATCCGAACGTAATGTATGATGATTTTAGAAGTATAGATGTCTATACAGCAAAAGATGAGAACAAGTACAGGGAGGGTCCTTTTAAATGATTGTAATCGGTGAAAAGTTAAACAGCGCGGTTCCCAATATCCGTGAACTAATTAATGCAAAAAATACAGCGGCTGTGCAGGACCTGGCGCTAAAACAGGCTGAAGCCGGCGCCGATTACCTGGATTTAAACACCGCACAGGGTGACGAACTACCCAATATGGAGTGGATTGTAAATGTTGTTCAGGAAGTGACTGATTTACCCCTTTGCATCGACAGCACTTCGGCCCGGGCTGTCAAGACAGGTTTAGATGCAGTAAAGGGTGATAAAGGGAGGGTTCTGGTCAATTCCATTTCCCTGGAGAAAAGCCGCCTTGATGAAATGCTTCCCCTTGTGCTGGAATGTCGGTGCCGGGTAATTGGTTTAACTGTAGATGATAATGGAATTCCGAAGACTATTGAAGACAGAATCCGTCTGACCGACCGCCTCGTTGATAT
This sequence comes from Firmicutes bacterium HGW-Firmicutes-14, assembly GCA_002840275.1. GTDB lineage: Bacteria > Bacillota > Thermincolia > Thermincolales > UBA2595 > W-Firmicutes-14. Next base: position 37,883 of record PHAB01000013.1, on the reverse strand, counting down.
TCTTGCCAAAAAGAATTATGATTTGTCCAATTTATACATAGATCCATTAGTACTCCCTTTGGCTGTTCACCATGCCAATGCAGGAATGTTTTTCGAATGTATCAGGGAAATTAAATGCCGGTTTAATGTTAAAACTATATCCGGATTAAGTAACATCTCATTTAATATGCCAATGAGGAAGGTTATAAACCGTTATTTCCTGTCAATCGGTATGGCCTCCGGCATGGATGCCGCCATTTTGGACCCCCTCGACAATAAGATTATGACTGCTGTCAGAGTCACTGATTTGCTGTTAGGCAATGATCGTTTTGGCAAAAATTATCTGAAGTTATATCGTTCCGGAGTATTAACAGACTAAAAGAAAAGGAGGGTGAAAACGAACTCAGAAGAGGTTAGGGAACATAAATAAGTAAAAAGGGAGGATAAGAAGGTTTATGGATGACAAAGGAAAGCTTATTCAAGAGAGATTTCAACGTTATACGGTAGCTATGGAATGCGGTAAACCGGACAAGGTGCCTATTGCTTTGGGAATAGCCGAATGGGCTGTCAAGTACACAGATTATTCTCTCCAGGAAGTGTTTTATGATCCTGAGAAAAATAACAAGATTGTAGAAGACCTGCTGGCGGACTTTGATGTAGATATTTTTGGGGGCGGGCCAACTTTATGGTGGCCGCCGATGTTTGATGCCATGGGTTCCAAATTATATAAGTTTCCCGGATTAGGGTTAGAAGAAAACACCACATTTCAGTATAACGAAGAAGAATACATGAAAGCAGAAGATTATGATGATTTTATTGCTAACCCGACAGAATGGCTCGTGAAGAACTTTTTACCCCGTATCAGCACTGAATTTGCTGAACCCGGATCATATAGAGCTACTGTGGCTTTAATTAAGAGTTCGGCTGCTTTTGCTATGGCCCTCGGTAATGCGGGTGCGGCATTTGCAAAATGGAGTCAGGAACATGGCGTGATCGGACAGTGGACTGGGATTACCAAAGCTCCTTTTGATACTCTGGGTGATGCCCTGCGGGGTATGAAAGGGATTCTCCTGGACCTTCGCCGCCGTCCCGATAAGGTTATTGCCGCATGTGAGACTATTGTACCGCATAATATTGGTTCAGGTCTTGCCGGACCGGGAGCTGACAGGCGTTTTCCCTGCTTTGCTCCGCTCCATCGCGGTGCATATCCATTCCTGAACCCTGAACAATGGGATAAATTCTACTGGCCCACACTGAAGGCAGTCATTGAAGGACTTTGGGCCCAGGGGAAAAGGATGTTCTTCTTTGCTGAAGGAGACTGGACACCATACCTGGAGAAGATCGCTGAACTGCCTGACAAGAGTATTATTTTTCATATTGACACCACCGACAGCAAAAAGGCCAAAGAAATTCTCGGAGGCAGGTTCTGTCTCCAGGGTGGGATACCTACTACTCTGCTGACTTACGGAACGCCTGAAAAAATTAAAGAGCATGTGAAGAGAGTAATTGATGAACTGGCCTGTGATGGCGGCTTTATCCTGGCTCCGGGTGGAGTGGTAATGGGTGACGCTAAAAAAGAAAATGTTTTAGCCGTGATTGAAGCTGCGAGGGAATATGGTGTCTATTAACAGATTGGAGGTATGGCAATGTCAGAAAAAATAACATTTGTTCCCGGCCCCGGTAAATGTGTGCCTTGGGAAATTAAGGTGGAAGAGTTAGGAGAAATCCCGGGTAATGAGGAAACAGTGAAGAAGCACTGGGAGAACCTGGATGCATTCGCTTACGGCTTTATTTGGTTTTGGGTACAGCGTTAATTTAAATAGTATTAGTTAATATACCACCAAAAAGGAGTGAATTAATTATGGCAGTTGATGCTTTATCAAAGGCTATGACTGAATTAGAGGAGGATGAGGTATCAGCCCTGGTTAAAAGCCGCCTGGACGGCGGAATAGCTCCCCTGGAAATTGTTAATGCTCTGCAGGCCGGTATGGTAGAGGTCGGTAAGCGTTTTGAATCAGGTGAGTTTTTTCTGAGTGAGCTGGTCATGGCCGGGGAAATCATGAAGGATGCTATGACCATTCTGGAACCACAGCTCAGCGGGGGCAGCAGTGATTCCAAGGGAACTGTTATCATAGGAACCGTTAAAGGGGACATTCATGACTTGGGAAAAGACATCGTTGTTATGCTTCTTAAAGGTTCCGGCTATAATGTGATTGATTTGGGAGTGGATGTGCCTAAAGAGAAATTCGTTGAAGCCATCAAAGAGTCCCAGGCGCCGCTTGTCGGTATGAGTGTGCTGCTGACCAGCTGCCAGGAAGCCATGAAAGATGCAATTACGGCAATTAGAGCAGAAGGCCTGGATATCAAGGTTCTTATCGGGGGAAACTATGTCGATAAAACGGTCATGGAACATGTAGGAGCCGACTACTACGGTAAAGATGCGAGTGACGGCTTAAAAGTTGCTGAACAGATATTCAGTTAATAAGCGGAGGCCTATTTTGGCCTCTGTTTATTAACTGTAACTATTGACAAAAGTTGAATAAGAACGGAGAATAAAAGATGACATACAGCGCAAAACAAGATTTGTCACTGTATCGCTGGGTGATTTTGTCTATTATGTGGGCTACCATATTTATCGGGGTTGTAGCGCAATTTCAGATGGCAGCCCTTGCCTACCGGATCATCCCCGGTCTTAAGCTGACGCTCAGCCAGTTTTCTATGATTCTCTCGGCCCCAATGCTTTCTGCCGTATTTCTCAGCCTGCCTGCCGGAGCTCTGGCTGACCGGTTTGGTGTGAAAAAAACTGTTGCAATCGGATTCGTTTTTTCAACAATAGGGATATATTTCCGTTATGCAGCTCACGATTTCCTGACATTGTTTGTTTTAATGTTTTTGTCCGGGATCAGCTGCGCCCTCTTAAATGCCAATGCTGCAAAGCTGCTGGGGGCATGGTTCCCTGTGGAGCAGATGGGTACAGCAATGGGGATTTACTTAACCGGCCCCGGCCTGGGTATGACTGTGGCTTTAGCTGCTACTGCCTTATTCCCCAGTATTAAAAGAGCTTATATCGTTGCGGGGATTATTAATCTTACGGTAGGAATCTTATGGGTTACATTTGTGAACGGCAAGCCTGCCGGTGCTCCTGAAATGTCATCAATTCCGGTGACAAAGTGTTTGGGTACGGTTGGCAAGAGCAAAAATGTTTGGCTGGTCGGTTTGGCGCTGATGTTGTTTATGGGCTCCAACATGGCCTTTAATGGCAACATTTCCAATGCCCTTAACGGGGTGCGCGGAATTGATCCGAAGATAGCCGGATTAATGGCGTCATTAGTAACATTAGGTACAGTGTCAGGCAGTTTTGTGGGACCCCTTCTTTCAGACCGTATCGGCAGGATTAAACCTTTCCTGGCCCCAATAGGTATATTCGGAGCGATTATTATGTATTTATCGTGGGTCACTTCAGGGGTTGCATCATGGATACTGCTGGCTGTGCTTGGGTTCTTAATGGGAACAGGAATACCGTTATTGATGGCTTTCCCGATGCTGCTGCCGGAAATAGGTCCTAAATATGCCGGAACTGCCGGAGGGTTGATTGCCACTCTGCAGCTTATCGGCGCCTTTGCGATACCATCCTTTATAATTGCTCCCATAGCGGGAACAAACTTCAACACATTATTCCTCCTGGCCAGTGTGTCATATTTACTGTTTGGCATTGTAACGGTTTTTCTGCCTGAAATGGGCGCCAAGGCACGGGCTAAAGCCGGTGCTTCTTCAATCCGGCTGGGAATCTGAGGTTGATTCTATGAAAACGTTTTTCTTAGATGAAGACAAAATTGATAAGAGTTCAGTTATTCCGGTATATTATCAGCTGGCCAGCCTTTTGAAAAAGCAGATTTTTGAGGGGAAACTCCAGCCCGGAGAAGCCCTGCCTCCTGAGAATGATTTGGCTGCCCGTTATGAGATGAGCCGGATGACGGTTCGGAGAGCCATTTCGGAACTTGTCTCAGCGGGGCTGGTATATACTCAAAAGGGTGTTGGGACTTTTGTTTCAAAACCAAAGCTGGATAATGTCGTCTTTGAACTAAATGACTTCTTCGAGGAAATCAGGAAAAGAAACATGGAACCAAGTACAAAGCTGCTTACCGTCAAAATAGTAAAAGCGGACCAGGAGTTAGCCAAAAAGCTGGAAATAAATGCCGGAACCAGGTGTCTGTACTTTCGAATGGTTCTGTCCGCCGATGATGAGCCGCTGGTTTACGAAAATAAATATATAGTGTTTTCCAAGCAAAAGCCCATTCTGGAAACTGAGTTAAAAGACCCTTCATTGTCAAACCTGGCTTCTGTTCACAGTGACCAGCGCCCTTCTATCAGCAAGAAGGTTTTAAGTGCATCTGTGGCTACAGAATCAGAAGCCAAATATCTGGGCCTGCCGGTAAAAGCGCCGGTTTTTGTGGTTGAACAAACAGTATATGACCCGGAGAAGAAACCTATTGGATGGGGAACATCGATATACAGGGGGGACCGGTATAAACTTACAAGTTACACTGGGTGGTCAACAGAAAGTCTGTAACCTTGGTAGGTGGGAACAAGATGAAAGATGATTTGATTAATGCCATAGCCGAACTCGATGAAGAAAAGACCCTTCAATTGGTAAGGGAAAAAGTGAAAAACGGTGAGACTCCGCTGGAAATTGTAGAACAATGCAGGCTGGGAGTCGAAAAAGTAGGGCAGCGGTACAGTGAAGATATGTACTACCTTTCAGACCTTGTCATGTCAGAAGAGATTCTGAGAGGTGTGATGGAGATATTGGAGCCTTATTTTTCCGTACCCGGGTTCAAAAATGGGGTCAAAGTAGTAATCGGCACTATTGAAGACGATATCCATGACCTTGGAAAAAACATTGTCATTAGTTTGCTGCGCTCAGAAGGTTTCGAGGTCTACGATCTGGGAGTGGATGTCAAGCCGGAAGAATTCGTTCAGAAAATAAATGAAACTGACACCGGTATTGTTGGTGTTTCGGTAGTATTGACCTTCTCCATAAGTTATGTGAAAAAGCTGGTCAGGCTTTTGCATGAAACAGGTTTGCGGGATAAGGTAAAAGTAATTATTGGCGGTTATCCTGTTAATGAGATGATCAGGGAATACACCGGGGCAGATTATTTTCAAACGGATGCCAAAAAAGCAGTAAAGTTGATAAAGCGGATTGCCGGGTTAGAAAAGTGATAAATCACAACCGGGGAAGGCGATATTATGAAAACAGTGGCAATAGCGTGTAATACTCTTAAAGACGAGATAACACTGGTAACCGATGAACTTAAAGTTAACTACCCGATTGTCTGGATTAAATCCGGGCAGCACCAGGCTCCGCAGAAACTAAATAAAGCTATCCAGAATGAAATTGACCGTATAGGCAATGTTGAGAATATACTCCTGCTTTTTGGAAGCTGCGGCAACTCCCTTTATGGACTGAAATCGGAGGAAGCCCGGATAATTTTCCCGCGGGTAGATGACTGTATTTCTTTGTTTCTCGGAGGCAACCACCGGAGAAAGGAATGGGACCGCAAAGCCCATTCATATTACCTTACAAAAGGGTATTTGGAGAACGAATCAAATATCTGGACAGATTTCACCTACAGTATGGCCAAGTTTGGTGAAGAGAAGGCCCGAAAGATAATGAAAATAATTTTAAAAAACTACGAGAAGCTGAGAGTAGTTGAAACAGGAGCTTATCAGCTGGATGAGTTTGTTGTCAAAACCAAAGATATAGCGGCACAGCTGGGACTTGACCATGAAGTGGTGAAAGGGTCCCTGCATATTTTATATAAGGCTCTCAGGGGCGAATGGGACGATGATTTTGTCATCATTCAGCCTGGGGAAGCGGTTGATTATCCCCATTTATTGTTTTCTTTTGGTTCAAATGGGGTGCAATAATTTCCAAAACCAAAAAAGAAATAAGATATTAGTGTCGGAAATAAAGGATTTCGCACTGATAATGTAGTATTAATAACAACAGCAATTAGGAGATTGGTATATTAACTGGCAAACTTTGTGGATGCTGGAAGCGCAAAGGTCCAGTAAAACCCGGAGGGGTCAGCCTGTTCATTTTGCACCTAATTATTGGACTTCTCGCAGCTTATACCGTCGATAGTTGAGCTACCTGTTCCTTTTGGGGCGGGTATTTTTGTTTTTTACGGGAGGGTTGATGAGATGGCGGATAAGGGACTGTCAAGGACAGTCAGGCTGGCCAGGCTGCAAAACTTTCTGTCCGCTAAAACAGCATCAGGAGGAGCCACTCTTGAAGAGATTATGGAATACTGTGAGGTCACGGACAGGCAGGTATACAGGGACCTTAAAGACCTGGAAGAGAAACTGAAGGCAGGACATTATCCTGGCCGCACTGTACAGGAACAGGTATAGCGGCTCCCGGCAGGATATTGAAAACCTGCAGGCCAGGGTGCATATTGTGGAAGAACAGCTGCTGGATACAGCGAAATCCGGGGTTATCCTGCTGAAACTGATGGAAGCCGTCAAGGATAACCGGGTTGTCAGTATTAGATATTTTAAGCCTTCTGAAGGTGAGTGGTCTAAACGGGATGTGGAGCCTTATGGTTTAACGAGCAAGCATAACAGCTGGTACCTGGTGGGATATTGCCGCAAGTCAGAAGGGCGGAGGACGTTCAGAATTGATTTGATCGAAGATGTACATGTGTTGACCCGGAAGTTTGATTTTCCTGAGGAATTTTGCCTGGAAGCCTATTTTGGCGACAGCTGGGGTATTTTTTCCAGTGATGAAACCCGGCGCATTTTAATCAAAGTGGAGCCGGAACTGGCTTACAGGTTTAAGCTGATCGCCTACCACCCGAGCCAGAAGATCGAAGAAGAAAAGGATGACGGTTCGGTGGTCGTGTCTTATAAAACGTGCGGGATGTATGAGTTTACGGCCTGGCTGCTGCAGTGGGCTGATTTTGTGGAAGTGCTGGAACCGGCTGAAGTAAGGCAGATGATGAGGGAGAAGCTGGAGAGGATGGCAGGGAAGTATGGAAAAGACAATTGATAATTGAGAATTGACAATTGACAATGGATAATGGATAAAAAAGCAGGGGCTGAAGCGAAAGAAAAAAACCGGCTGGTGCCGGATTAAAAACAGGGTTACATGTTTAGGCCGAGTTTATTCTCAATCCTGTCCAACCTGTGTTCATGCTGCAGATAGCCATCAACCAGTACATGAAGTTTCTCAATGACTTCATTTTCTATGCGGGTTTCGAGACGCACCAGGTTTTTTTCAAATGAAGACATTCGTTCTGATAAATTTACAAGGTGTTTAGCAGTCAATTCATGAAGTGATTCGTGTTCTGCCAACCTATTGTTTATTGATGCGAAATTGTTAAGTGCCAGTTCCTGAAACGTTTCTTGCTTTGCGGCTCTATGATTGAGAGACGAGACATCGCCTTTAATTGATTTTATTTCTGCTGATTGGTTCGTCAGATGATTGATAACAAATTCCTGAAACTTTTTCTGTTTCATGGGTTTATTCCTCCCCAGGCAGTGCCCGGCAGTTTTCTCTTGATGATATAATTTTACCAGAAACAGGGTGGGAAATCAAGAACAAGCGTTCGACAAAACGGCGGTAAAGACAGTTTGGTGAAAGTGCGTTTAGGGGGTGAGCTGAATGAAATTTTACATTGGGGTCACAGATAACAATTGGTACAATTATTTATCTAACAATAAGCCCGATGAAGTAAATTTCTGGCGTCCCAGAAGCAGCCAGGTATTTAAAGTATTACAGCCTAATGATTTATTTCTCTTTAAACTGCATAGTCCGTTGAACTTTGTTACCGGTGGCGGTTTTTTTGTGCGGTACTCGTCTCTGCCGGTATCACTAGCCTGGGAAGCCTTTGGAAATAAAAATGGCACCCCTGATTACCATAGTTTTTTAAGTGCAATTTATAAATACCGCAAGAGCGACAGAAGAAGTGAACCTGACCCTTACATCGGCTGTATAATACTTGCATCTCCATTTTTCTTTGACAAAATTGAATGGATTCCGGTGCCTGAGGATTGGAAACCCGGTATTCAGCAAGGGAAATCTTACGATGCAAGTACTTTGGTTGGCAGAAGGCTTTATCAGGAGGTTCAGGAGAGGTTGAATCGAATTATATCAACAGATACTGAGCCTAAAGAGAATTCACCCAGGTATGGTTTAGGTCACATTGTTTATCCCAGGATTGGACAGGGAGCATTTAAAATATTAGTCACCGATGCTTATCACAGGCGGTGTGCCATATCAGGCGAAAAGACGCTTCCGGTACTGGAAGCAGCTCATATAAAGCCATATTCTCTGGAAGGGCCGCATAGCACAAGCAATGGATTGCTGCTGAGAAAAGATATCCATACCTTGTTTGACAGAGGGTATATAACCATAGATGAGGGTTTGAATGTGGAGGTCAGTAAAAGAATAAAAGAGGATTATGGGAACGGCAGAGAGTATTATTCTTATCATGGGAAGAAATTGGCTGAGGTGCCGGACAGTATTCAAGAAAGGCCGGCGAAGCAGTATTTGAGATGGCATAATGAAAGTGTATTTATGGCGTAAGGTGTGCTCAGATGGAAACGCGGATGATGCATATTGGGAGGAATAATACATGGCAATAAAAAAATCAGAACTATACAGCTCTCTTTGGTCCAGCTGTGACGAACTAAGAGGAGGCATGGATGCCAGCCAGTATAAAGATTATGTGCTTGTTCTGCTGTTCATAAAATATGTCAGCGATAAATATACCGGAGTGCCTTATGCCCCTATCACAATACCTAAGGGCGCCAGCTTCAAAGACATGGTGGCCCTAAAGGGCAAGCCAACCATTGGTGATGATATTAACAAAAAAATCATCGGTCCTATCGCAGATGCCAACAAGTTGTCCGACATGCCAGATTTTAATGATGTGACCAAGCTTGGCAGCGGCAAGGAGATGGTTGACCGTCTGACAAACCTGATTGCCATTTTTGAGCGCAAAGAGCTCGATTTCAGCAAAAACCGTGCCGACGGCGATGACATCCTGGGTGACGCTTACGAATACCTGATGCGCCACTTTGCCACCGAAAGCGGTAAGAGCAAGGGGCAGTTTTATACTCCTGCCGAAGTTAGCCGCGTCATTGCTAAGATTATTGGTATAAATAGTACAAATACCAGCGCATCCACTACGGTTTATGACCCGACTTGTGGATCAGGTTCTTTACTTTTAAAAGTAGCCGATGAAGCAGAAAAAGGTATTTCTCTCTATGGTCAGGAAAAAGATTCAGCCACATCAGGTCTGGCCCGTATGAATATGATTTTACATAATAATCCCCTGGCAGTGACAGAACAGGGTAACACCCTCGCCAATCCACGTTTTCTCGATAAAAATGGAGCGCTTAAGACCTTCGACTATGTGGTTGCCAATCCGCCTTTCAGTGACAAACGCTGGGGCAATGGGGTTGAAACTGATGGTGATCCATTTGGAAGATTTAAAGGCTTTGGCGTGCCACCGGCAAAAAATGGCGATTATGCCTACCTGCTTCACATTATCCGCTCTTTAAAGGGGGGGAAAGGAAAAGGCGCCTGTATCCTGCCTCATGGTGTTTTGTTCAGGGGCAATGCTGAGGCGCAAATAAGGAAAAACATTATTAAAAGGGGATATATTAAAGGCATCATTGGATTACCGGCCAACCTCTTTTATGGCACAGGTATTCCGGCCTGTATTATTGTCCTTGATAAAGAACATGCGGCAAGCCGTAAGGGCATTTTTATGATTGATGCCAGTAAAGGCTTTATGAAAGACGGAAATAAAAACCGCCTGCGCAGTATGGATATTCACAGGATTGTTGATGTGTTCAATAAACAACTGGAAATTAAGAAGTATTCCAGGATGGTTTCCTTTGCAGAGATTGAAAAAAATGAATATAACCTGAATATCCCCCGCTATATAGACAGTCAGGAAGCCGAAGATATTCAGGATATCGAAGCCCATCTTTCAGGTGGTATCCCTAATGCAGACATTGATGCGCTGAATGATTATTGGGAGGTGTTTCCAACCCTCAAAAAATCACTTTTCGGACCAGGCTCACGGGAGAAGTATTCAAACCTGAAAGTAAATAAGGATGCGATTAAGCAGACAATTTTTGAACACCCTGAATTTAAAGCCTTTACTACAGAGATGAACACTTTATTTTCTGAGTGGAAAGAGAAAAGCACCTTTACTCTCAAAGAGATGCAGGCCGGTTTAAAACCAAAAAAAGTTGTATTTGAACTGTCGGAAAACCTGCTTGCCCATTATACAGATAAAAAACTTATTTCAAAATACGACGTCTACCAGCACCTCATGGATTACTGGGCAGAGGTGATGCAGGACGATTGCTACCTGATATCTGCTGATGGCTGGAAGGCAGAGACTTATCGGATACTTGTGGAAAACAAGCAGAAGAAAACGGTGGATAAAGGCTGGACTTGTGACCTGGTGCCCAAGGAATTAGTTATAAATCGCTTTTTCCTTAAGGAAAAACAAGCCATTGAAGACTTAGAAGCTGAAAGTGAAACAATTGCGGGGCAACTTACAGAACTGGAAGAAGAGCATGGTGGAGAAGAAGGCTGTTTTGCTGAAATGGAAAAGGTGAATAAAGGGAATGTGCTGGCTCGCTTGAAAGAGATTCAAGGGGATAAAGATGCTAAAGAAGAGATTAAAGTATTAGAATCGTACCTCGGATTAATTGACAAACAATCAGATACCAATAGAAAAATCAAACAAACTAATGCCGAACTGGATGAAAAGCTTTATCATAAATATCCAACCCTGACGGTAGATGAAATCAAAGCCCTGGTGGCAGATGATAAATGGATGGCTGCAATTGAACATAACATTCGCACTGAATTGGATAGAATCAGCCAGCGGCTGGCTCAGCGGATTAAAGAGCTTGCCGAACGGTATGAAACCACCTTGCCTTTATTGGCTGCAGAAGTGAAAGAATTAGAAGATAAAGTGGCTGTGCACCTCGAAAGGATGGGGTTTCGGCTATGAGCAGCAGAAAAAAATTACCGGATAACCAGATAACGGTATATCAAACCGCTGATGGAAAAATAAATATCGAAGTGTTATATGCTAATGAAAATATCTGGCTTCCTCAAAAACGAATGGCAGAATTGTTTGACTGTACTGCCGATAATATTTCCCTCCATCTTAAGAATATCTATAAGGAAAAGGAGCTGGATGAAAAATCAACTACCGAGGAATTCTCGGTAGTTCAAAGAGAGGGAACCCGGAAAGTAACCCGCAATATCACTTGCTACTCCCTTGAGGCAATCATCGCAGTAGGTTACAGGGTGAATTCCGAGCGGGGCACCCAGTTCAGGCAATGGGCGATCACCATATTGCAGCAATATATTCACAAGGGTTTTGCTATTGACAGTGATCGTTTCAAATACGGTTCCCGCTTCAGCGCCAGGTTCTTTGAGGATTTGCTGGAAGAGATCCGTGATATTCGAGCCAGTGAACGCATGGTATATCAAAAGATCACGGATATATATGCAACCTCTATAGATTATTCCCCGAAGACTGAGGATACCCAGAAGTTTTTCGCTACCGTGCAGAACAAATTACATTTTGCTATTACCGGTCAGACTGCTGCAGAGATTATATTAAAAAGGGCAGACAGTACAAAGCCCAATATGGGCCTGACTTCGTGGCGCAAGGGTCCGGAGGGGAAAATCATGCCCAGTGATGTAACTGTTGCCAAGAATTATCTGGATCAACCGGAAATAGAACATTTGAACCGTATTGTTACCATGTATTTGGACTATGCGGAACTCCAGGCGGTACGGCAGAAACCCATGTATATGAAGGATTGGATAGAAAAACTCAACGAATTTTTAAAGTTCAGTGAGTATGAAATACTGACTAATGCCGGCACCATAAGCCATGAAGTCGCTCAGGCCTTGGCCTTAAAAGAGTATGAAGTTTTTAAGAAGAAGCAGGACCGCCTCTTTGAATCCGATTTTGACAGGTACATCAAGAAACTCCTTGAAGCTGAAAAAGGAGGCAGTGATGAATAATATACCAAAAGGATACAAGCAGACTGAGGTTGGGGTGATACCGGAGGATTGGGAAGTCCACGAACTTGGAACAATCATTTGTTCAATGCAGTTAGGAGGAAATTACCCAAATACCGAAAAAGAAACATTAAACCCTTTGATTAAAATGGGGAATCTTGGTCGTGGTAACATTGTACTGGATAAATTAGAATATATCACTAATATCATAACCCCATCAGAAAAAGACAAGCTTAATTTAGGCGATATTTTATTTAACACAAGAAATACATTGGATCTTGTAGGCAAAATTGCCATATGGCAAAATGAATTGTCAATAGCATATTTTAATTCTAATATTTTAAGGTTAAAATTTGATTCTAATTTGGTTTCATCGAACCATTTTATGAATTTTGTTTTAAACACGAAATTAGTTCTTATTCAATTAAGGGGGATTGCAACAGGAACAACAAGTGTGGCAGCTATCTATACTCGAGATCTAGCTAAAATAAGGGTGCCATTACCAACCCTTGCCGAACAAACGGCTATTGCCAATGCTCTTTCTGATACCGATGCCCTGATACAATCCCTAGAAAAGCTCATCGCCAAAAAGCGTGCCATCAAGCAGGGAGCCATGCAGCAACTGCTTACCGGCAAAAAGCGGCTACCGGGGTTCGGTAATAAGACGAAAAAATATAAACAGACCGAATTGGGGCTGATACCCGAGGATTGGAAGTCATGCAGATTTGAAGATGTGTTAACTGGTTTTAGTAGTGGAATGACTCCCTATAGGGGAAGGCCGGAGTATTATAAAGGGGATATCCCATGGATTACAAGCGGCGAACTCGACTACAATGTAGTTACTGATACTGAAGAAAAAATCACAAAAGAAGCCGTGATAAAAACTAGTCTTAAAATCTTGCCTAAAGAGACCTTTTTAATAGCTATTACTGGGCTAGAAGCGGAAGGTACACGAGGAAGCTGTGGAATAGTTGGAGTAGAAGCTACAACGAATCAGTCATGTATGGCTCTTTTTCCTATTAAAAACGAAATTACATTGGAATATTTGTATCATTTTTATGTTCTTTATGGTAATGAGTTAGCTTTTAAATACTGTCAAGGGACTAAACAACAAAGCTACACAGGTAGAATTGCTAAGGTATTACCCATAAACCTCCCACCAACCATAACCGAACAAACCCGCATTGCCAGCATACTCTCCGATATGGATGCCGAAATCGCTGCCATGGAGAACAAGCTCGCCAAGTATAAGCAAATAAAACAGGGCATGATGCAAACTCTTTTAACTGGGAGGATTAGGTTGGTATGAAAAACTATTACAGAGTTATGCTGGGACCCAAAAGTATTTACGCTGAAGAATGCTTTAAAAACAATTTCATCGGCACTGATTTTTTAGAAAATATAAATCTTACCGGGAAATTGCCAGAGAATTGGAGAGAATTTAACAAGAAATTTATTCCGATTTATCTAGAGGACTTCCCCGATAAATCCAAAGTTGCCGCAGGACTGGCTTGTGGAGCGCTGTGGACAATATCGAAAGGCATAAAAAACGGTGATATAGTATTATCTCCTAACGGTTCCGGCAGCTATTATGTTGGGGAAATACTGGATGAGTATTCATATCATCCCCAAGCTATTCTGCCGCACCGCAGGACTGTCAAATGGTATCCCAACCTTATAGAACGGGCAGCCATGAGCGATCTTTTGAAAAGTTCAGCTGGTTCAGCATTAACAGTGTGTTCAATAAGCCAATATGCTGAGGAAATTGACAAGCTTGTTTGGGGTGGTAAACCGCAAATAATTATTCTAAATGACGAAAACGTTGAAGACCCTTCGGTATTTGCCCTCGAAAAACATCTTGAAGATTTCCTGGTACAAAACTGGAGGCAAACCGAATTAGGCAAAGATTACGATATCTACGAGGTGGACGGAGAAATTGTAGGACAACAATATCCTAGTGATACCGGCCCTATTGATATTCTCGCCTTAAGTAAAGATAAAAAGGAATTATTGGTAGTCGAGTTGAAAAAAGGCAGAGTCAGTGATAATGTTGTTGGCCAGATTCAGAGGTATATGGGTTATGTTTTGGAAGAACTGGCAGAAGAAGAACAAACCGTCAGAGGTATAATTATTGGTTTTGATGATGATCTGCGCATCAAGAGAGCGCTGTCTGTTACCCGAAATATAGATTTTTTCAGATATCAGGTGAGTTTTAAACTTATTAAGAGTTGAGGGATTATTATGAGTACCGTAGGACAAATAGAACGGGCCACCCAAAACCGGATAGTCAAATTATTTCAGGATGAATTGGGCTACACCTATCTCGGCAACTGGGAAGAACGCCCTGACAACAGCAATGTTGAAGAGTGTTTGCTAACGGACTATCTAATTAAAACGGGCTGCAATGACATCCTCATTGCTAAAACCCTGCATGAGCTGCGGGTAACTGCCAATAACTATAACGAAAGCCTCTATACCAACAACAAAAACGTTTACAACCTCCTTCGTTATGGTATACAGGTTAAGGCTGAAGTGGGAGAAAACTTTCAGACGGTTCAACTAATTAACTGGCAACTACCCGAAAAGAACGACTTTGCTATTGCTGAAGAAGTAACGGTACAGGGCAATCGTGACAAACGGCCTGACATCGTACTCTATGTCAACGGAATCGCCATTGGTGTGCTAGAACTTAAACGCAGTACTGTATCTATCGGAGATGGAATTCGGCAGAGCATCGTCAATCAGAAAAGGGAGTTTATTGGTCAGTTCTTTTCCACCATCCAGTTTGTTTTTGCCGGAAATGATACCGAGGGATTGCGCTATGGTACAATTGGCACACCGGAAAAGTTCTTTCTCAAATGGAAAGAAGACGTGGAGGATAATAGCCGTCTGCAGCTCGATAAGTATCTGATTAAGATGTGTAATAAGAATCGGCTCATCGAATTAATATATGATTTTGTGCTCTTTGACGGAGGGATAAAGAAACTGCCCCGGGTGCATCAGTATTTTGGTATTAAAGCTGCCCAGGAACATGTCAGGAGGTGTGAGGGCGGTATTATCTGGCATACCCAGGGCAGCGGAAAGAGTATCGTTATGGTGCTTCTTGCCAAATGGATTCTAGAGAACAACCCTAATGCCCGTGTGGCAATCATTACTGATCGTGATGAGCTGGATAAACAGATAGAACGGGTGTTTAATGATGCCGGGGAACCCATAAAACGCACATCCAGCGGTCGGGATTTAATGATCCAGCTGGCTCAGGCTAAACCGCGACTCCTGTGTTCTCTGGTGCACAAATTCGGTCGGAAAAATGTGGACAATTTCGAGGAATTTATCAAGGAACTGGAAAGCCAGCCTTCCCAGGCAGTGGGTGAACTGTTTCTTTTTGTAGACGAGTGCCATCGCACTCAGAGCGGGAAACTGCACCGGGTAATGAAGGCCATGCTGCCTAGCGCCGTATTTATTGGTTTCACTGGCACACCGTTGTTAAAGAAAGACAGGGAGACCAGTCTGGAGGTATTCGGGAAATACATACATACCTATAAATTCAACGAAGCTGTGGCTGATGAAGTAGTTTTGGATTTGATTTATGAAGCCCGGGATATTGACCAGAAAATTTCTTCACCCCAGCGTATCGATGCCTGGTTTGACATTAAAACAAAAGGCCTGAATGACTTTCAAAAAGCGGAACTCCGGAAAAAATGGGGTACTATGCAGAAGGTTTTGAGTTCACGCTCACGTATAGAAAAAGTAGTTAGTGATGTGGTTTTCGATTTTAGTGTAAAACCAAGGCTCAGTTCTGAGAGAGGAAATGCCATTCTCATAGCTTCCAGTATTTACGAAGCATGCCGCTATTTTGAGCTGTTTCAAAAAACTGAATTTAAGGGCAAATGTGCCGTTGTTACTTCCTACAATCCAAGCACACGGGACATTATTACCGAAGATACCGGCGCCAACACGGAGACAGAAAAAGAGTATATCTACAAAATTTATTCTGATTTACTTGAAAATGTAACTGCAAAATCAGGTAAAACAAAAACAGAAACCTATGAGGACGAGGCTAAAGAGAAGTTCATCGAAGAGCCTGCCAACATGCGCCTTTTAATCGTGGTAGATAAGCTGTTGACCGGTTTTGATGCGCCAAGCTGCACCTATCTTTATATTGACAAATCCATGCAGGACCATGGATTATTTCAGGCAATTTGCCGGGTCAACAGGCTTGATACAGAAGACAAGCAGTTTGGGTACATAGTTGATTACAAAGACCTTTTCCGGAAGGTTGAAAACGCAGTCGCAGTATATACTTCCGAACTTGATTACGATGTTTTTGAAAAAACCGACTGTGATATCCTGCTTCAGGACAGGCTTAAAAAGGGCCGGGAGCGCCTTGATAATGCCATCGAACAATTGGCGCTGCTCTGTGAACCGGTAGAGCTTCCCAAAGGCACTCTTGAACACATCCGCTACTTCTGTGGAAATACCGAAATTCCCGCAGAATTAAAAGCAAAGGAAGTTCAAAGGACAGCGCTTTACAAAGGAACAGTTGCTTTTTTGCGGGCTTATGCCAATATTGCTGATGACATGGAAGCTGCAGGTTATATAGAGGATGAAATTATTAAGGTCAAAGAGTTACTCGACTTTTATCTTAAACTGCGTGAAGAGATACGAAAAGCCAGTGGTGAAACTCTCGACCTGAAAACTTATGAGGCTGATATGCGTTACTTGATTGATAATTATATTCAGGCCGATGAACCGCAGAACATATCTCCTTTTGGCGAATTGTCCCTTATTGAACTGATTGTTAAGACCGGCATTGCAGACGCTATTGGCAGCCTGCCCAAGAGCATTAAAGGGAATAAAGAAGCGGTTGCCGAAACGATTGAGAATAATGTCAGAAGTAAGATAATTAAGGAACATCTAATTGATCCTGCTTTCTTTGAAGAGATGTCCATATTACTGAGTGCAATTATTAAAGAGCGTAAAGAAAATGCCATCAGTTATGAGGAGTATCTGAAAAAGATTGCTGACCTTGCTAAAACAGTACAGGAAGGCAAAAGTGAAAGCATACCTGAAACCTTAAATACACCGGCCAAAAGGGCGCTGTATAATAACCTGGGGAAAAATAAAGATCTGGCCTTATTGATTCACGATGCTGTCCTTGAGTACCGTCCTGACGGGTGGCGCGGAAATGATGCCAAGGAAAAGGTTATTAAGCGTGGGTTGTACGAAGTACTAAAGGATGTGGATGAAGTGGAGAGAATATTTCCGATTATAAAGAAGCAGGTTGAATATTAATATGGAACAGCTGCGACTTGGAGATATTATCATAGATGTTGAAAAAAAGGATATCAAAAATATTCATCTCAGTGTGCACCCGCCTGCTGGCAGAGTCCGTATTGCCGCACCTCTGAGGCTGGATTTAGATACTATACGGGTCTATGCCCTTTCAAAACTGAGCTGGATTAAAAAACAACAGGAAAAATTCAGGAATCAGGACAGAGAAGCGCCCAGGGAATTTCTAAATAGGGAAAGTCACTATTATAATGGGAAACGATATCTTCTAAGAATAGTGGAAATTGAAGCGCCACCGAAAATTGAGTTACAGCATAGTACCATTATTCTCTATATCCGCCCTGGGACATCTTTGGATAAGAGACAGAGAATAATTGATGAATGGTATCGGGCTCAATTAAAAAGGGTCTTGCCAGAACTGATTACAAAATGGGAAAAGAAGTTGAAAGTAAAGGTAAATGAGTTTGGAATTAAGAAGATGAGAACTAAATGGGGTACCTGCAATCGTGTTGCAGGACGTATATGGTTAAACCTGGAGCTGGCTAAAAAACCGCCTGAATATCTGGAATATGTTGTAGTACATGAAATGGTACACTTGTTGGAAAGAAAGCATAACGGTATATTTACTGCTTATATGGACAAGTTTTTGCCAAAATGGCGCTTTTACAAAGATGAGCTTAACAGGTTACCGGTAAAACATGAAAATTGGAATCATTGATCTTGTTTTATTATTGAGTCTGAGCCAGTGTGGTGCAAGACATCTATCTAGGAGTATCACTATGGCCCTTATCAACTGCCCGGAATGTAATAACCAAATTTCGGACAAGGCTGAAGCTTGTCCTTATTGTGGTTTGCCCGGCAGTTATTTTTGTGCCGGTGGAGACAGCGCAAAAGAGGCATGTGTGGCCGAATGCGGTAATCCAGCTTACATAGGTACAGATACCATTGGCCCTGTGAGCACGGATATACCGGCCCAAACCGGACATCATGGCTCTGAACCCACGCCGGGCTATGGAACCATGCCTGGCCCTATAATCGACCATGACGCCGCACCTGACCCCGAACCTGACTACAGCATAATCCGCAATGTGCTGATTTCCTTTGAAAAAGACTATGCCGAGCTTTTTGCCAATGACAGGTATATTCCCAGTTCCGAGCAGGTACAACTGTATGAACAATATCACAAATACCTTGAGCTGCTGAAAGACTCCCAGGCAGCAGATTATATCGAATCAAACCATGCCAGACTTGGTTTTGACCTGCCACAGGTTGCCCGGTTTAAGCACTGTATGAGGCAGCTCCACACTGAAGTAGACCGGCACAACGAAAACTTTATTTCCGAAAAACTTATCAAGTATAAAGCTTACTTTGACAATATGCTTAAAGCTGTTGACCCCGATGTCTTACTGGATGAAGAGCAGCGCCGGGCTGTGCTGACAGATGATGATTATTGCCTGCTGATCGCCGGGGCCGGAGCCGGTAAGACTACCACGATGGCAGCCAAGGTAAAATATCTGGTGGACAAGTGCAGCATTGACCCCAGGGATATTATAGTTATCTCCTATACCAACAAAGCCGTTGAGGAACTTAAGGAGCGGATATGTGACAAACTGAGGATTCCGGCCAAGGTAACCACATTCCATGCGTTCGGGTATGAATTGCTGAAAAAGGCCAGCCCTGAACCTCCCCAGGTTAATCCCTATGCCTATAATATTGTCTTTGAAATGCTGGAAAAAAGCATCTATGGAAATAAATCTTTACTCAAGAAGCTGATCCTGTTCTTCGGATACTATTTTGACGTTCCTGAGACCGTCATGCAGTTTAAGTCATTGAATGAATATCACCAGTATAAGGCGGCTTTGGATTTTGAGACCATAAAAAGCGGGCTGGGGCAGTATATCAAAACAGTAGCTGATAAGAGGAAGAAGAAGTCTTACACCATCAGAGGCGAGTACCTGCGTTCTGTCCAGGAAGTGCAGATTGCCAATTTCCTTTACATGAACAGCATCGATTACGAATACGAAAAGCCCTACCCATTTGCAACCGGGGTGGGGCGGAAAAAATATACTCCCGATTTCTATATCCAACAGGGAGAAAACGACTGCTATATCGAGCATTTCGGGATTACCGAATCCTATAGGAGCTTTATTTATTCACCGAAAGATTTGGCCCGGTACATAAAAGGTATAAACTACAAAAGGGACCTCCACCGGAAACACGGGACCGGGCTGATTACCACTTGGGCGGCTTATAATGATAAAAGACAGTTTATTGAACACTTAGCGGAGGAATTAACCAAAAAGGGCTTTGTGCTTAAGCCCAGGAGTGATGAAGAGGTTTACCGCCAGCTGGCGGCCACCAGCAAAGACAAGTACATAGTAAAACTGATTCTTTTCATGCTGGAGTTTATCGAAAAGTTTAAGTCCAATGGATACAATGCTTCAGGCTTTGAAGTGCTGGAAAATAAAACAGATAATGTGCGCACCAGGCTCTTTCTGAGCATTGCCAGGGCGGTATATGATTACTATCAGGACAGGCTGAAACAAAACAACCAGATAGATTTTGCCGACATGATTAATGATGCGGAAATCCTGCTGCGGGAAATGGAAGATGCCCATATAACCCTGACTTATAAATACATTATCATTGACGAATTCCAGGACATCGCCAGGCAGAGGTTTAATCTAACCAAGCGCCTGGCCGATATTACGGGGGCCAAGGTGGTAGCCGTGGGGGATGACTGGCAGTCTATATATGCCTTTGCCGGCGCTGATATTTCCCTGTTTACCAGATTTCTTGAACTGATGGGGGCGGGACGCGAGCTGCAGATCACCCATACCTACCGGAACTCCCAGGAGCTGATAGATATAGCCGGGAACTTTATTCAGAAGAACCCTCTGCAAATAAAAAAGCGGCTTATCTCGCCGAAAAGCATAAAAAATCCTATAGTCATTCAAACCTATGATGATTCATTTAAACCGAACAAGTTCAGGAACCTGGCTTTAATTGAAGTAATCGGGAAGATAGTGGAGGAACACGGGCCCAAATCAAGTATTTTGCTCATCGGACGTTATGGATTTGACAGGCACGCAATCCTCAATTCAGGCGGTTTTTCTGAGCAGGTGAAAAATAAATTCATTTGCGAACAATATCCGGAAGAAGACATAACCTTTATGACCGCCCACAGCTCTAAGGGATTGGGCTATGACAATGTTATCATCGTGAATATGCTGGAAAGCAAATACGGCTTCCCGGCCCAGATCGAAAATGACCCAATAATCAACATGGTTACCTTTGAGGACAAAACAGTACCCTTTGCTGAGGAGAGAAGGCTGTTTTATGTTGCCCTGACCCGGACCAAAAACCGGGTATACATACTGGCGCCGCTCAGCAAACCATCCCGTTTTCTGGTGGAACTGACCAAAGAACATGACCTGTCCTGTGCCGAAAATCTCAACAAAAACATCGTGGACCATTTCAATCTGCGGTGCCCGGAGTGTGGATTCCCGCTACAGTATGAATTCAACAAGAACTATGGACTGCGCCTGTTTATGTGCACCAATGACCCGGAAGTATGTGACTTTATGACCAATGACCGGGTTGCTTGCGGAGATATATTCAAATGCCCCAGGTGTGATGACGGGTACATGATAGTCAGGAAAAGCAAAACCAGTGAAGAACGGTTTTTTGGATGCACTAACTATTCCCCTGACGGTAAGGGATGTAATTTTATGATGAAGTTGAAATAAACTGACAGACTGTTGTCACTTTACCATGAGATAATATCTTATGCGTTGAGGTTCGTGATATGATATTATAATCTTGATGAAAATTTTCTGAGGAGCTATTAATTTATGTTAGCAAAAGCCATGAAAATCCTAAAACATTACTATGGCTACAGTACCTTCCGGGAAGGCCAGGAGAACATTATTAACAACATATTGGAGAGCAAAGATACTCTTGGCATCATGCCCACAGGCGGGGGAAAATCAATTTGTTTTCAGATTCCCGCCCTTCTGTTTCCAGGTATAACCCTGGTCATATCCCCCCTGATTTCCCTGATGAAGGATCAGATTGATGCCCTAAACAGTCTGGGCATACCGGCTGCCTTCATTAACAGTTCCCTGGGCCAGAGGGAGGTAACAGACCGGATCCGCGATGCCGGCAGGGGCAGGTATAAAATTCTATACATTGCTCCGGAGAGGCTTGAATCAGAGCGTTTCCGTGAAATCTGGGGTGCTCTTGATATATCACTGCTGGCCATTGATGAGGCCCATTGTATTTCCCAGTGGGGGCACGATTTTAGGCCAAGTTACCGCAGTATTGCACCATTTATCAATGGTCTGCCCAATCGGCCCGTTGTCACAGCTTTTACCGCCACAGCCACTGATGAGGTCATCAGTGATATTGTGAAAGACCTGGGCATGAAAGATCCAGCTGTATATATCATGGGGTTTAATAGGAAGAACCTGTCCTTTGCCGTGGTCCGGGGTCAGGATAAGAAGGATTGGGTGCTTAATTTTCTGCAAAATAATTCCGGCCGGGCCGGTATTATTTATGCTGCTACCCGGAAGGAAGCGGACAATCTTCATGGTTTCCTATCCAAAAAGGGATATCCGGTCGGTAAGTACCACGCCGGTTTGACAGACAGGGACCGCCTGAAGACCCAGGAAGCGTTTATGTATGACGATATCAGCATTATTGTGGCTACCAATGCTTTTGGTATGGGCATTGATAAATCCAACGTGCGGTATGTTATTCATTACAATATGCCTAAAAACATGGAAGCCTACTACCAGGAAGCCGGGCGGGCAGGGCGGGACGGTGATCCGGGGGAGTGTGTGCTGCTTTTCAACCCGCAGGATATTTTACTGCAAAAATTCCTAATAGAACAAACGGTTTCATCACCTGAGAGAAAAGCGGTTGAGTATAGAAAACTGCAAACAATGATTGATTATTGTCACACAACGGGTTGCCTGCGGCAATATATTCTGCAGTATTTCGGTGAACAGGCTGCTCAGCAAAATTGCGGTAATTGCAGCAACTGCAATGATGAAACCGAGCTTTGTGATATAACGGTTGAGGCGCAAAAGATATTTTCCTGTATCAGACACATGCGGGAACGGTTTGGTTCTTCCCTGGTTGCTGAGGTGTTAAAGGGCTCGCAAAACAAAAAGGTTTTACGGTTTGGTTTTGAACGTTTGTCTACATATGGCTTAATGAAAGAATATACCTTAAAAGAAATCAAGGACATCATCAATGTTCTGATTGCCGAGGGTTATATTTGTGTTACTGAAGGAAAATATCCCGTAATCAGATTAAGCCCCAAAGCAATACCGGTTCTTAAAGGGGAACACGGTGTTATGCAAAAAGTTCAGAAAAAACGGGTGAAACCGGAAGAGGATGAGACCCTATTTCAGTTATTCAGGATTTTACGCAAAGAGATTTCGGAAAAGGAAAATGTGCCGCCATATGTGGTCTTTCCTGACAGCACATTAAGGGAAATGTGCGCATTTTTACCAATTGACCGGGAATCTATGCTGGCCATTAAAGGGGTCGGTGAAGTTAAATTTCAGAACTATGGCCATCGTTTTATAGAAGTAATCAGAGCATATGTTAATGAGCACAAGGGGATGTAATTTTATGATGAAGTTGAAATAACTGACAAACTACTGTCACTTTTCTATGCGATAATCTCCTTAAAATCAACATTAGGGAGACTTTTTATTGGATTCAGAAGGGGTGAACACAATGGCCAAAAAGTATATTTCCGAATTTCAGGCCCGAGACAGCATTGATGAGGTTTTTTATGTAAGTTCGAAAAGGGTGCAGAACTACAAAAGCAAGCCGGGCTGTTTTTTACACCTCGTCCTCAGCGACAGGACAGGGACCATCGGGTCAAAGTTGTGGGATTTTACTCCGGAGCATCTGGATATTCCGGAAAAATCCTTTATCAGGTGCGCCGGTGAGGTAGTGGAATTCGCTGACTCATTGGAAATCCATATCCAGTCCTATGTGCCGGTAGACAAGGGGGCAGTTGACCCCCGTGACTTCTTACCGGTAACCCCCCTTGATATAAGGGAAATGCAGAGAGAAATCTGTAATACAGCTTTGGAATTAGAAAACCGGCATCTCAAAAACCTTTTAAGCCGGTTTGTTCAGGATGAAGACCTGTTTCACAGGTTTTGCGAGTGCCCGGCGGCTAAGACGATGCACCAGGCATATGTGGGCGGGCTGCTGGAACACAGTTTAAGAACAGCAAAGATTGTGGAGAAGATTGCTGAACTGTATCCGGCGGTTAACAGGGAATTGGCCGTAACCGGCGCTTTGCTGCATGATATAGGCAAGATTGGCGAATACGATTTTGATTATTCTGTTGAAATTACTGACGAGGGGAGGCTGCTGGGGCATATTGTCCTGGGCCTTCAGATTCTGGACAGCCTGATTGGCCGGATACCGGACTTCCCCGATGAGCTCAGGCTTGCGCTATACCATATTGTCACCAGCCACCACGGCAGGTACGAATGGCAATCACCAAAACGGCCCAAGACCATCGAAGCCTGCCTGGTCCATTATGCCGATGCCATGGAAGCAGACTTGTGGAAGTTTAGCAGCCTTAAGGATAAACACGAAGGAGAGAGTTGGAGCCCCTGGGAGAGAAGTCTGGAGAGGTTTGTTTATTTGAAATAAGGGGAAAAGAATACTAAGTTAAATTTTGGCAAACTTATGATATAATTGTAGGCAAAGCATAACTTATAACCATACGAAAAATACAGCACTTCGAATGGGGTGAATCCGGTTGAATGGCAGTAAGGCCCATAGTAAAACGACTAAAGGCGCAGAACAGAAACAGAATGTTACGGCCATTGGGAAAACTCCGTCATGTAAATCAGCACATCCAATCCTTGAATTACAGCAACGGATAGGCAACCAGGCAGTCATTCAACTGCTTCAGGCACAGTTATCGGGCGGCGGGACGGGGGATAAATATGAACAGGAAGCAGATAGAATGGCTAAAAATTTCCGGTCTGTTGATTTTACCCGCATGAACGATCTTGCCCTGGAACAGGAATACATGACGGTCCAGCGGCGTTTACTGGCCTCTCAGAGCTACCCGAAACGGGATGCAGATTATGCTTATCTGAAATCAATGGAGAATGAGATTTTCAAACGACAATCCATGAAGGCCCGGGAGGGACAAAATGCACAAACCAGAGTTGTGGTGGTGAACTATGACAGTTTTTGTGACTCCGCGGGAAATATGACTGATGACAAGGCTGCTATGCGGATGATCAGCAACTGGGAACAACTGGACAAGGTTTATCAGGATGCGGACAGCGGGAATCCCCGGGCCCAAAAGATTATAGGACAAATCGAAAATATCTACCGGCTCGCAGGGATAGCCACAGCGGAAAGAACGGCACAGTTAGGATGCCTGATCCCCATCTACAATGAAATAAAGGACATAGCTCCCAGTGAATTGACAGGTGACCGCTGTACCCCAAACTGGTCCTCCCTTAATTATTTAAGGGCTGATAAAGCCGGGGGCCGCCGCCTGCGCGACATTGTGGGCAGAGCCTTTGAACAGCGGGCGAGACAACTTCACGTCTATGACGAACTGATCGTCAAATCCCTAAACCTGCTGATGGTATCTTTTATTATCAGGGGTACCCTGAAACCGGGCGCGGTTCAATCACCGGCAGCCGGTGCTGGCGCCGCCGAAGGGGCTGGGGCAGCAGCCACAGGAGCGTTAACAGGAGAAGCCAAGGCTGCTGTAACGGGAGAAGCCAAGGCAGCGGCCACGGCGGAAGCACAGGCAGCGCCTGGCGCAGCAACCGGCCCGCCGTCAAGGGTATGGGTAGGTGGAGGAAAAAGAGGCGGCAGATACAAAGAGATCAAAGAAGCTCCGGTGGAAAATATTCGCCGGCCCAGGCCCCCGGAAGATGAGGCGGTTGCAGCGGCCGTAGCGGAACGGGGAAAACTCAGGCCGGCGCCGGGAGGGAAAACATCTGCCTCGGTTGAGGGAAAACCAACAGAGAGCGGCTGGTCTACCGGCCCCGGGGCCAAAGAAAATACCGAAGCCGTAATGGATTTGAGCAAGAAAATGGGTCATGACCTTCAGCCAAACAGGCTTCTGGACCAGGGAACACCGGGCCGGTATCACGCATCCCATGCTGAAAAGCAGGCTGCAGTAGTAGCTCCCAATAAACCGATTGCAGTATCGGCGCCCATGTGTGACAACTGCAGGAGATTTTTCCGTGCTTTGGCACGCTATACCGGAAAGCCGCAGACTGTTGCGGAGCCTCAAGCTGTCTGGGTATTCAGACCTGACGGCTCGGTGTTGGTGGTACCTAAATAGTATCCAAAGATGGTATGATTAATAGGTATGATAACAAAGTGTAAGGAGAGACACAGGATGCAATCACTCCCCGCAGAATTAAGCAACATACTGAACCTGGCTTATGAAGCCATGATTGCCCATCCTCAACATGATCTGAATCTGGGGTATCGCCGGTTGATATATGAACAGTTAGACCCCGGAACGGATATACCTCCTCAAAAGGAGCGGGATGGACTGAAGAGAAGAGTTAACCTGGCAATACTAGCCGCTGAAAAGGTTTTGCCGTTTTGGGAAAAAGTCTATCCGGGAAATGGCTTGCCCCAGCGATGTCTTCAATTGGCAAGGCAGGTTTTACATGGACAAGTTGATGATAATGAGGCCTGGAAACAGCGGGATTTGCTTTGGGCCAAATTAGTTGAGATGGGGAACGAAGACCGGGAAAACCAGGCTGTTCAGGGAGCTGGGTTCAGTGCGGTGCAGGTTCTCACCGCAGTGCTTAGGGACGAGCGGTTTGACCCCGGGCAAATTGACCTGAACCTCACGGATGCTGATATCAACCCTGATGAAATGGACTCTGCTTTTTTTGCTGCCGCCGCCTATGCCGATGGGGCGGTCTGGGATGATGCCTCGGATTCTGGAAAACGGCGTGAATTTTGGGAATGGTGGCTGAAAGAAGCTGCGCCCATGGTATGGGGTACTCTACAAAACATGACAAGCTAATTATGAAGAGGGTTCAGGCATGAACGAAATCATAAACCTGAAGCAAAAAGCCAAAAACATTTTACATAAAAGACTTGAAGTATCCCGGCTTTTGATACAAACATCACCAAACATTGACAGCGGAGATATCAGAGCCATATCCCCCGTTGATTTACAGTTACTGTTCCAATTGTATGATAAGATTTTCTTCGATAACTGGTTCAAGACAAAATTCAGAGGTAAGTTTAAATTTTCCCTGTCCCGGCGCATGACCAGGAGCGCCGGTCATACCAAGTGCCCTAAAAACAAAGACAGGATAAAACCTGAAGATTTAACTATAGAAATCCGGATAAGCATAGATTTCCTTTTCCACTATGACCTGGTTGAGGGGAACAAGGCTGTAGGCGGTATTGCAACATCAAACAGTTTGGAGGCTCTGCAGTTGGTATTCGAACATGAGCTTTGCCATGCTATCGAGTATATTTGTTTCGGGAAATCAAACTGTAGTAAAGATAGGTTTAAATCTATAGTGGGGAACCTGTTTGGACATACGGGGGAGTTTCACAGCCTGCCCACCAACATGCAGATAGCAAGCCAAAAGATGGGTCTGAAACCCGGAGATGCTGTCTCATTTCCCTTCAAAGGCAACAAATTGCACGGGACCTTATACAGGATAAACAAAAGAGCGGTAGTTATGGTTAAGGACAAACAGGGGACTTTTTCTGACAAACAAGGGAACCGGTATGCTAAATATTATGTTCCGTTAGAGGTTCTGGAGAAATATTAATCTTGATTTCCTTTGGGGAATTTTATATAATTAAACATAGATATACGATGCATAGTTATCCGACATATGGTAATCCGGTGTGAATTATTGATACGAGGAGGGAGTATATGAAAGTTAACAAAGAACTTCTTAAGGGAAGCACGGCGATCCTGATTTTAAGTTTACTCGACCGCAAATCCATGTATGGCTATGAAATGATTAAAGAGATCGAAATGAGGTCAAACGGAGTGTTTTCTTTTAGGGAAGGCACACTGTACCCTATTTTGCATTCACTGGAGGCAGAAGGCATAGTCGAATCCTACTGGGATGACAGCGAAAGCAGCCGAAAAAGAAAATATTACAGGATTACTGACAAAGGAAAACTTCATTTGGAAAAAAAACAGCAGGAGTGGGCTATATACCGCTCAGCAGTAGAGAAGGTTTTATGGGAGGGGAATATATGACCTTGAAGAACGACCACCGGGTTCAGGAATATATCAATAGTATATGTTCCCAAATAAAAAATCGCAGTATTCACGGAGAAATAAGAACAGAACTTTTGGGACATATTGAAGAAGCTGTGATGGAACATCTTTCAACCGGCATTTCAGAAGATGAAGCTATTAGAAAAGCCGTTACCGAGATGGGAGATCCCGGACATGTCGGCAGGCAGCTTAATAAAATCCATAAAACTCAGCCTGACTGGAGTATCCTGATAATAACCATAATGATGGCTGGTCTTGGATTATTTGCCATGTACTTTATTGAGACCAATGGAGCATTATTAAATAGCAATCAGATATTTTTCAGAAGTTTGGTTTCTACCCTGTTAGGTATGGCTTTAGTATGTGGTTTATACTTTATTGATTATAGAAGAATGCAGGCTTATTCAAAATATGTTTACATCGGAACATTACTTATCTTGACATTTGTGGTGTATTACGGCACCCCGGCAAATGGCGCAAGAGCGTGGCTAAGTATTGGACCAATCCGCTTTAACTTTGCGGAAACAAGCCCCTTTTTGTTTATAATTGCATTAGCGGGCCTGTTTGACAACTGGAATTGGAATGGACCCAAAAGAGTAATATCTGGGCTGGCTTTGAGCATAGTTCCTGCTATTTTAATATTGAATGTTCCTTCATTTTCTGCAGGTGTTGCATATTTAATTGCTTGTGCGGTATTAATGGTGGTTTCGGGTCTGAAACCGAAATATATTCCATTAGCTGCCGGTTCCGGTTTTGGGCTTTTTTTATTTGCCGGTATAACCCAGCCTTACAGGATTAGCCGGCTGCTGGCCTTTTTTAATGTCGGCCAGGACCCCCAGGGAGCTGGTTGGATATATCTTCAGTTAAATAAATTAACCAAATCTGCAGGATTTTTTGGTCAGGGTTTTAATTTTGATCCAAAGTCCATACCGGAAATACATACAGATTTTGTTTTTACTTATATTATGTATACTTTTGGGTGGATTACAGGAATTATCCTCGCTGTTTTAGTTCTCACCTTCCTAATAAGATTGGCTTATATAGCTATGACCGTTAAAAACAGTTATGGTAAATTGCTGTTAAGCGGTTTTGTTGCAGTTTTTGCTGTACAGTTTTTTTGGAACATATTGATGAACCTGAATCTGGCGCCTGTTACCGGTGTCGGATTGCCTTTTATTAGTTACGGGGGCTCACAATTTGTTTTAAGTATGTTAGTGATAGGAATAATAACAAACATATATAAATGGAGAAATGCTACTAAAACTTATATCGAAGGCAAAGATATTGAGTAAAGATGGGGCTGTCTAAAAACAGCCCCTCAATTTTTTTAAGTTTCTATCATTCAATTAGTTGACCTAAGAGGAGTGAAATACTATAATTATATTATAAAATAATCATATAGTAATGGAACAGCAACCCTAAAAAGACAGAAGATTTAACAGTATAAGGGAGAGTGACAGTATGTTTGAAACAATTGCCGACCTTATAGTATACAAATTGTTCAATCTCCAGCAAAACACCAGGCTGGCAGACTCGGTTCAATTCTTTATATATGACTCCCTTAAGATCATTGTGCTTCTGGCAGTAATGATTTTTGTAATTTCATATATAAGAAGTTATTTCCCCCCGGAAAGGACCAGGAAAATCCTCAGTCATGCCAACCACCTGGTGGGGAATGTCATAGGGGCTGTAATGGGGGTTGTGACACCCTTTTGTTCATGTTCATCTGTTCCGATATTTATCGGATTTGTGGAATCCGGAGTTCCTTTAGGGGTTACCTTTTCTTTTTTGATAGCTTCACCGATTGTAAATGAGATCTCCGCCGCCATGTTGTTTGGGCTGTTTGGCTGGAAGGTTGCAGTTCTTTACATTGCCAGCGGAATGGTTATTGCCGTTATTGGCGGTCTTCTAATAGGAAAGTTAAAACTGGAATCTGAAGTTGAAGAATATGTATACCAGATTAAAATGGGAGATTCGGAGATTCAGGAACTTACCTGGAGAGAAAGGGTAGATTATGCCAAAAACGCCGTTGTTGAAATAGTAAGAAAGATATGGGTGTATATTCTTATCGGAATCGGTGTTGGGGCCGCAATCCACGGTTATGCGCCGGAAGAATTTCTGACCAGATACGCAGGTCCGGACAACCCATTTGCTGTAATTGTGGCTGTGGTCATGGGGATACCCCTCTACTCTAATGCCGTAGGGACTATCCCAATAGCCCAGGCCCTGATAGGAAAGGGGGTTGGGATAGGAACCGCTTTGGCCTTTATGATGGCTGTTACGGCATTATCGCTGCCGGAAATGATAATCCTGAGAAAGGTATTAAAACCTAAATTAATCGCCATATTTATTTCAATTGTTGGCGCAGCTATTGTGTTTACCGGATATTTATTTAACCTGATACTATAGAATATTGGGAGGGGAAAAATTGAAGTTAAAAGCAGTTGTTCTAATTGTATTGGTAGCTGCTTTTGTTGCTCTGCTCGCTGCCAAAGGGATCATGACAGGTTCCGGGACTGAGGGATATTCCTCGAATGAACCGGTTCCCGGGCAGGTTTCCCAGTCTGCAAACCTTATTAAACAGGCTGGACAAGACGGTAAGCCTGCCTGGCTCCTGTTTCATTCAAAGACCTGTCAGCCCTGTATTGAGATGGAAAAGGTATTCAACACACTTAAACCAGAATTTGAAGGGAAAGTGGTCTTTGTTGACATCAATGTAAATGACCCGGCTGAGCAGGACCTGTGTATGGAGTATAAAATACAATATATCCCCACAACGTATATTCTTGATTCTGACGGGAATAGTGTTTTTGACTTTGTCGGTGTAATCCAGGTGGATGACATGCGGGCTAAACTGGACGCTGTGGCGGTGGAGGGATAAAATGGAAGATGTTGTTGCCCGCTACCTTTCTCAGGCGCTGACAGGTTACTCAATACTGGCAGTATTACTGGTTTTTGCCGGAGGGATAGTTACAAGCATAGGTCCATGCAATATGTCCATGATTCCTGTCCTTATGGCCTATGTGGGCGGGACATCAGATGTATCCAGGGCCAGGAGCTTCTGGTTATCATTGTTCTTCACCCTTGGGACGTCAACTACTTTTGCCCTGCTGGGTGTAATTGCCTCAGTTATCGGCGGGTTTTTCGGTATTTCCAAATCAATTTTGGTTTATATTGCTGCTGTGGTGAGCATTATGGTAGGGTTGAAGATGGCAGGGCTGATAAAATTTAACCTGCCAAATTATGGAACGCGAATTCTGCGCAGGCCGCAGCACAGGGGGATTTGGCCGGCATTCCTGATGGGTCTTGTTATCGGTTTGGCCGGCTCCCAGTGTGCTACTCCCATATTGTTTGCCATCTTGTCTTTGGTGATGAGCAAAGGTCAAATAGCATACGGGGCAGCGCTTCTGTTTTTATACGGTCTTGGCAGGGGAGTACCTGTGATAGCAGCAGGGACTTTTACCGGTTTTGCCAAGGGACTTCCCGGGCTGACCCAGTGGGCAGGCGTTTTTGAAAAAGCAGCGGGTGTGGTTTTAATTCTTATTGGCCTCTATTTTGCCTGGACAGCATAAAAAAGGGAGGGGATTACCCTGGATGAGAGGTTGTTTTCCATGGAAGCAGAATTTTTTAAGGCTTTGGCTCACCCGACAAGGGTGAGGATTTTGAAACACCTGAAAGAGGGCCCCAGGTGTGTCTGTGAATTTACCGAAGACCTGGATGTTGAACAGTCAAATATTTCACAGCACCTGGCAATTTTACGGAAACAGGAGATTGTAAGCTTCCGGAAAGAGGGGCTTAAGGTGATATACAGGGTGAATTACCCGCAGATCTTTGAAATACTTGACATGGTCGAGGAAATTCTGATATCCCAGGTTAATGAGACACTGCTCATGCTGAAAAAGAGACAAAAAGGGGGAGGTGAATAGTTAAGTGGATATAAAAGTGCTTGGTTCGGGATGTGCCAACTGCAATAAACTTGAACAGATGGTATTTGATGTGCTGGCTGAGCTTAACGCCGATGCCGCTGTAAGCAAAGTGACAGATTTTAAGGATATAATGTCCTATGGGGTAATGTCAACCCCGGCTTTGGTTATCGACGAAAATGTTGTGGTTTCGGGAGTGGTCCCCTCTAAGGCCAAACTAACTGAAATTATAACAACTGAGCTGGCTAAAAAAGGATAAGGATGCTACCGGCCAAAATATACAATTTTGCACACACGAAAGGTTTTGCAGCAGGCTAACTGGGCAAAACCTTTTTTACCAAAGGCAATCTTGACGAAAAAGGTGAGACAACATGGAAAATTATTTGCTTTATGGTGTGACTATTTTGTTTATAATTATCTCTTTTTATAAAGACCGGAAAAAGACCAAAATAGCATTGAAAAAGGCCTGGAAGGCTTTTGAAAACATCCTGCCCGAGTTTTTAGGTATCATCATAATGGTGGGAATAGTGCTGGCGTTTCTCAATCCAGAGGTAGTGTCGAAGATTATCGGTAAACAGTCAGGCTGGCCCGGTGTTTTGATTGCGGCAGTGGTTGGGGCGATTACTCTGATTCCGGGTTTTGTAGCCTTTCCAATGGCGGCTATGGTGTTACAAAGCGGGGCCGGATTGATGCAGATTGGGGCTTTTGTTTCCGCTTTGATGATGGTAGGGGTAGTAACTTTTCCTGTGGAAACAAAGTACTTTGGGAAAAAGCTGGCGCTGTGGCGCAACGGGCTGGCCTTTTTATTCTCGTTTCTGGTGGCGTTCATAATAGAGAAGGTGGTGGGATGATGCGGGGTGTGGTTCCATTCTTAAAACGATATAAATTGGTTATTATTGCTGCGGCGGCTCTGGGAGTTTTGCTCCTGTTTTGGCGCTCATTAGGAATCAAAGCGGTGGGCATATCGCTATTCAGCTTTAAAGAGATGGCCCTGGTAATTCCTCCGATCTTTATACTTCTGGGATTGCTGGATGTGTGGGTGCCAAGGGAAACCATGGTAAAATATATGGGAGAGAGATCCGGGGTAAAAGGGGTCATTTTGGCAATAATCCTGGGGTCGGCTGCCGCCGGGCCGCTATATGGCGCTTTTCCGGTGGCTGCCGTGCTGATGAAAAAAGGCGCTAAATTCAGCAATATCATGGCCTTTATCGGAGCCTGGTCAACAACCAAAATCCCTATGTTCCTGTTTGAAATTTCCGCCCTTGGGGCTAAGTTTGCCGTGACCAGGATGCTGGTGGACATTCCGGGGATAATTTTAATCGGATACATTTTAAATAAAACAGTGTCCGACAAAGAGAAAGAGCAGCTTTATGAAAGAGCTCAGGAACTGGCCGCGTAAAAATATGAAAGGACCGGTGTAGAAATACATGAACAGGGACGCATTGAGGGAACTAAGGGAAGCAGTTTTATCGGGTGAGCAGGAGCTGGCATTGAGGATTACTGGAACGGCTTTGACAGAAGGTGTTCCCGTAGCAGTATTGGTTGAGCGGGGTTTGTATCCTGCAGCGTGTGAAATAGCTCGAAGTTATGGCCATAATGAAATGTGCATGGCGGAAATACTGGCAAAATTTGAATTAATTCAGTTACTGCTTAACGAATTGATTCCAAAACTGCGAGATGAAAGAAAAGGCGCGGTCAGAGGCCGGTTAATGATCGGTTCCATACAGGGTAACCTGATAGATTTCGGTAAGCTGATCCTGAAAATTTTATTCACTGCATCTGGTTTCGAGGTAATTGACATGGGGATTGATGTATCTCCCGAAACATTTACAGAGCATGTTCGTCTCGAAAGACCGGATATCCTTGCTTTGGCTGTATATACCAAAGAATCTTTACCCCTGGCAATAAAGACTATTGAGCTTTTAAAGCAGGAGGATCTCAGGCAAGACATCAAAATCATGCTGGGAGGCTGGGCGGTAACGCCTGAATTTGTAGTTGAATCTGGTGCGGATATTTTTGCAGTAACGGCCGAGGAGGCGGTGGAACTTTGTTTGGCCGCCGTGGGGAGCTGACCGGGACTGCATATGCAGCCGGGACAGAAGTGGGAGTGATTAACTATGAAAGTAAGCGTCAATATTCAGGCAGGAAGCTGTGGTTTTGAAACTACAGTCACAGCGTGTGGTTCCGGTGTGAAAGAGCCGGCCAGGATTGAAATCGAAAGTAACTGTGAAAAGATTAGTGCACTGGGGGAATTTGTCAGGGAAGTCCGGGGACTGGATGAAATAACCCTGGGTTTTGAGGGAGTTATTATGTCTGAGGCAAGAAAGATTCTTAAGGGATGTTGTGCGGGTTGTGTTGTTCCGGCAGGTATTTTTAAAGCTGTACAGGTTGCTTCAGGGCTGGCGCTGCCAAAAAACATATTGATTACTATGAATAAAGAAGATATATAATAAGTCAGACGGCGTTTCCTGCGATTAAAAAAAAAGGAGGTTTACCATGAATATTGAGATTGTTTATTGTGTTGAATGAGGTTTCTTTCCCATGGCTTCCAGTCTGGGAGCCGCAATAAAGAAAGAGTTTGATATTCCTGCGAAATTGATAGAAGGGCATAACGGTATTTATCAAGTACTTATAAATGGAAATGTAGTTTATACAAATAAAAATAAATGCAGCCTGATTCCCAAAGAGGAAGAGATTTTCCAATTGATCCGGCAGTTCGGTGCTGGAACCAAAGAAGCAGGACAGGAAGATACTGAGAATCCAAAAAGACAGTTAGATATTGAATTTATGTATCTTGACCTGAGTGTCTGTAACTGGTGCCAGTCAACGGAATCTAACCTTGATGAAGCCATAGCTGAAGTGGCCCAGGTTTTAAAGGCCACCGGTGTTGATGTGAATGTCAGGAAAATACATGTTCAATCAGAAGAACAGGCCCGTGAACTGGGGTTTGTCAGTTCACCGACAATCCGCATAAATGGACAGGATATTCAGTTGGATGTCAAAGAAGCCTTATGTGATTCTTGCGGTGATTTGTGTGGTGATACTGTGGACTGCCGTATCTGGACGTATCAGGGCAAGGAGTATACTGCACCACCTAAAGGTATGATCATTGACGCTATTTTAAGGGAAGTTTACGGTGGTATAAAAGAGAGTACGAAAAAACATGCCAAAACAGTAGAGGTACCGGAGAATTTGAAAAGGTTTTTTGCAGCCAAACACAGGAAACAGGAGAATGAAATGATAAAAGCTATGGATAGTTGTTGCAGTCCGACTACATACGAAAAGTGTACCTGAAGCTAGAAGATTACCCGCAGTTTGCGGGTTTTCTTTATATTATGGTCTAATTAAAAAGCGAATTAAACAAAAACTTGCAAATTACAATAAAAAATCATATAATTAGCTCAGGGGGTGAAGTAAAATTGGAAAACGTCCATGAGTTGATCCGGATTTTAGTCCAAAGGTTCGGATTGCTGAACGCAAGTTGTTGCGAGAACTGTTTCGGGGAAGGAGTTTCACTGGTCCAAAGCTATATCTTATTTGAGATTAGGAGGGCAGAAAATCCTGCTATGCATCAGGTTGCGGAAGCTCTGGGGATAGATATCACGACGTTTAGCCGGCAAATCAAGTCCTTAGAAAATAAAAGTCTGGTTACAAAATCGCCCGATCCTGAAGACCGGCGGATTAATATACTGGCACTTACTTCTGAAGGCAAAAGGATAACAGACCAAATCGATATGCGCATGAATAGTTATCTTGAGCAGCTTCTTTCCTGTTTCACAGAATTTGAACGAGAGGTAGTGATTAAATCGATGAAACTATTAAATAAAGCTTTATTCAAATCGGGAATGTGTTGCAATATAAAATAATTTTCCGGTCATAATTGCAAAATACAATTAAAAGCGAAATAACTGCATGAGGAGGTAACAATATGAATCCGAACAAAACAGCTGAAGTTGTCAGGGCAGCCTACGGGTCTATTGCCAAACAGTAAAGCGGTTGTGGCTGCGGCGGTTCTTGCAGTGATGATGCCGGGGAATTTGCCAAATCTCTTGGGTATTCTGACAGCGACCTTGGTGTTATACCCATGGAAGCCAATTTGGCGTTAAGCTGTGGGAATCCCACCGCGATTGCCGGCCTAAAGGAAGGTGAAATAGTTCTTGATCTTGGTTCCGGAGCAGGTTTCGATTGTTTTCTGGCCGCGGCTAAAGTCGGTCAGGCGGGCAGAGTCATCGGTGTTGACATGACACCGGAGATGATTGAAAAGGCTAGGGATATAGCCTCAAAAGATGATTATGCCAATGTTGAATTCAGGCTTGGAGAAATTGAAAATTTGCCTTTAGAAGATAATTCGGTTGATGTAGTGATAAGTAACTGTGTCATTAATCTATCTGCCAACAAGGCCAGGGTTTTTCAGGAAATATACAGGGTACTTAAGCCTCATGGCAGGGTGGCCATATCTGATGTTGCTCTGCTAAAAGAGCTTCCGGAAAAAACCCGGATCAGCCTGGAAGCTTATGTGGGTTGTGTTGCCGGTGCAATGCTGATTGATAAGTACAAAGAAGTGGTTGAAGCATCCGGAGTGAAGGATGTGAAAGTGACCATTCAAGGTTCTTCGATATGTCTGGATCCAGATACCAAAGACCCGATAGGGAGGGCTAAGCTGGACAGCCTGGAAGAAGGTCAGTCACTCCATGACTATGTTGTTAGCGCTTGTATAGAGGGAACAAAGTAAAAGGGAAAAATTAAAAATGAGTTTAAGTAATATTATTATAGAAGGTGATATATTTGAGTCCGGAAGAATTATGGGCTGTCTATAGTCCTAGGCTCAAAAACTATATAACGAAACATGTACCGGATAAATATGAAGCAGAAGATATACTTCAGGAAGTGGGCATCCGCATGCAAAAAAATGTAGACAGAATTAAAGATATAACTAATGTCGAAGCCTGGTTGTATCGAATAGCTCACAATCTTATAGTGGATTATTTCAGAGGTGCAAATAAGTGTTCCCTGATAGAGAATATTAATGAAATATCCGTCCCAGTTGCACCTGAGCAGGAGAACTATAATAAAGAAACGGCAGAGTGCTTGCTAAAGCTCCTTGAATATCTGCCTGACACGTATAAAGAAGCCATTATTGAAAGTGATTATAACGGTGAAAAGCAAAGCCAATTAGGCCGAAAGTGGGGATTAAGCAATTCGGGAAGCAAAACCAGGATCCAGCGGGCCCGAAAAAAATTAAAAGCTGTACTGCTAAGCTGCTGTGAAGTCCAATCAGACAACGCAGGGAATATAATAGATTTTTATAATAAGGATAATGCCGGAACTGAATTTTCATGTATAAAGTGTTAGAATAAATGCGTCCTTTTGTTGAAACCTCCGTCTTTATTTATGGAAACACTATTACAGGGAGGTATATCAATGAAAACACTAAAAATTGAATGGAAGCACCTGGATGTGGAAGGGGAGACCTGTAACCGTTGTTATGATACGGGTGAAAATCTTAATCAGGAAGTGAAAAGATTAAACAGAGCCTTACAGCCGCAGGGTATTGAGGTAGAATGGTTTGAGACCAAACTTGATGATACCCAAATTCCTCAATCGAATACTGTCCTATTCAATGGAGTTCCCATTGAAGATATTCTGGATATCAAGGTATCAGAGAACTTCTGTGATTCCTGTACTGCTTTACTGGGAAATGAAACTTACTGTCGAACTGTAATTTATGAAGGCTGCGAGTATGAAGACATACCTGCCAAGGCCATCCGGCAGGCGGCATTCAAGGTATTAGGTATAGAAGAAGCAAAAAAAGCGCCGGCGGGAAATTCCGGCTGTTGCAGCGGCAATAGTTGCTGCTAATATCAATTTAAAACAGATGAAATAATAATCGGGCGGGGTGAGTATACCTGCCTGCTTTTTTTGTCTTAATGTGGAACAGGTGAAACAAAAATTGTTCCATGCAGGTACAGTCAAATTATATTGTTATCTTGCGGCCAAACCCAGAGGTCCCATGAACTAAATGATATTAAAAGCGCTTTTACCCTCTGGCATGGATTTTGCATAGGTTATTTAGTGACGTACTCCCACCACCTACGCTAGCGCTAAGAGGTGGGGGCTTCTTGGGACGTACCAACCAACGTCAGTATAATTACCAAGCTATCCCCGTTCGCCCAACGGTTCTTTGATTGTTAGGCTATACCAAGTATCCGGCAGCCTTCATTTTACCCATTATCATTGGTTGATTTTGCTAAATTCAAACTTTGGGCCATGCCTCTCATATTTAGGTCCTCAATAGCAACAACATCATAGGCATTGGCTATCT
>PHAB01000037.1 GCA_002840275.1 Firmicutes bacterium HGW-Firmicutes-14 | reverse complement strand
GCACTTACCACTCCGGCGCCAACAGTCCGGCCGCCCTCACGGATAGCGAAACGGAGGCCTTCCTCGATTGCAATCGGGGTGATCAGTTCGATATTTACCTTGATGTTGTCCCCGGGCATGACCATCTCCACTCCCTGCGGCAGGGTTACCACTCCGGTCACGTCTGTTGTCCGGAAGTAAAACTGGGGACGGTATCCGTTAAAGAACGGGGTGTGGCGTCCACCCTCTTCCTTGGTCAGCACATATACCTCTGCCTCAAACCTGGTATGCGGGTTGATGGACCCCGGCTTGGCCAGTACCTGGCCCCGCTCGATTTCCTTACGGTCTACACCCCTCAGCAGGCATCCGACATTGTCACCCGCTTCCGCACGGTCCAGAAGCTTCCGGAACATCTCAACCCCGGTTACTACCGTCTTCTTGCGCTCTTCGGTCATACCCACTATTTCCACTTCATCACCGACTTTTACGGTGCCCCGCTCAACACGGCCGGTGGCCACGGTGCCCCGTCCGGTGATGGAGAATACGTCCTCAACCGGCATCAGGAACGGTTTGTCAATATCACGCTCAGGAATCGGAATATATGCATCTACTTCATCCATCAGTTTCCATACACTGCCGCACCACTGGCACTCCCGGGTCCCGCAGCCGCATTCCAGGGCCTTCAGGGCTGATCCTGCCACTATCGGAATATCATCTCCGGGAAATTCGTATTCAGTCAGCAGTTCGCGTACTTCCATCTCTACCAGTTCCATCAGTTCCTCATCATCCACCATGTCTGACTTGTTCAGGTATACGATGATGTATGGAACTCCTACCTGGCGGGCCAGTACTACCAGGATTGCTCCATCCATCTGGGCTGCACCGGTAATCATGTTCTTTACATAGTCAGCGTGTCCCGGGCAGTCTACATGGGCATAGTGACGATGGTCTGTCTCATACTCCACGTGGGCGGTATTGATGGTTATACCCCTTTCCCTTTCTTCCGGGGCGTTGTCGATTTCGTCATACTTCTTGACTGTTGCCTGGCCCTGGGTTGCCAGGCATACGGTGATTGCCGCCGTCAGGGTTGTTTTTCCATGGTCTACGTGACCGATGGTCCCTACGTTAACGTGAGGTTTTGTACGTTCGAATTTTGCTTTTGCCATTTTATCTTTCCTCCTTAATTACATATGAAAATTACTATTATAAGTGAGCAAGCAACAACCTGTGCTGCCCCCTCTCCTTTGCTAAATTGTTATGTTTTATATTCCATATATTAGCATACCATATTTTTCAGCTTTTATGTACTTCCCGGTTCATGTTGGCTTCCTGGTAGAATATTTCGACTATTAAAGTTCTTTCTTTCTACATGTATATAAAAATTCCTTCAATGATTTGTTTAAAATATAGCTCTAAAAATAAACAACGACAGGTGAACCACCTGCCGCAGTATGCCTGCAATGGTGGCGGCGCAGGGATTCGAACCCCGGACACTGCGGGTATGAACCGCATGCTCTAGCCAACTGAGCTACGCCGCCATGGAGCTGCTAACCGGGATTGAACCGGTGACCTTATCCTTACCAAGGATACGCTCTACCTACTGAGCTATAGCAGCATATATTAAACTCTGTTTCATTAAAAAGTTAGCGGTATCAACCAACCGCCAACTGAAACTTGAGTCACGTTCAATTGGTTGCGGGGGAAGGATTTGAACCTTCGACCTTCGGGTTATGAGCCCGACGAGCTACCAGCTGCTCTACCCCGCGATAAATAACCTATAACCTAGTAATATACTTAAGCTTTGAAAAATATTCAGTCAATCCGTAAATATTGTATATGGTGGAGAGGGCTGGATTCGAACCAGCGAAGGCGGAGCCGGCAGATTTACAGTCTGCTCCCTTTAGCCACTCGGGAACCTCTCCACGAATGGAGCCGACGATGGGACTCGAACCCGCAACCTGCTGATTACAAGTCAGCTGCTCTGCCAATTGAGCTACGTCGGCGATTGACTGACAAAGACAATTATACAACGTTTCACAGGTCCGGTCAACTGTTTTTTTCTGCCATAAGTTCCGTTTATCCCTGATTAGTTTTCCCTTTTCTCCAGATATCTTTCAAGCTTTCTTTTAACCCTTTGCAATGCATTGTCAATTGATTTAACATGCCTCTTGAGGTCAACGGCAATTTCCTGATAGGACTTTCCCTCAAGATAGGACATAAGGACTTTCCATTCAAGAGAACTGAGGATTTCTCCCATTTTCTCTTCAATATCGTCAAACTCTTCCCTGCTTATAATAAGTTCTTCCGGATCAGTTATCTTGGACCCCGAAATAACATCAAGCAGAGTCCTGTCGGAATCTTCATCATAAATCGGTTTGTTCAGTGAAACATAAGAGTTAAGGGGAATGTGTTTCTGGCGGGTAGCTGTTTTGATGGCGGTAATAATCTGCCGGGTAATACAAAGCTCGGCAAAGGCCCTGAATGATGAAAGCTTGTCCGGTTTAAAATCGCGGATCGCCTTGTAGAGACCTATCATGCCTTCCTGAATGATGTCTTCCCTGTCAGCACCTATTAAGAAATAAGAGCGGGCTTTGGCACGCACAAAGTTTTTGTACTTATTGATAAGGTACTCTAGAGCTCCATCGTCACCGTCTTTGGCAAACTCTACGATATCCTCGTCCAACATCACGTCATAGGTGTCAAAGACTTCCCTTTGTGCACTAAGAGTCATTAAATAATCGCCTCCGCTCTGATTTAATAACAGTACCAAACCATCAAACCCAAACCAGAAAACCAAATATCTATATTAAATTGTATATCACAAGCAGTGCGGTGCAAAATAAAATGTCCAAGCTGTTATCCTGCCAGAACACTGTTCATAAAATCTATGGACACCACATTACTTCCTAATTTACATAACCTATTATACATAAGACGCTATCTCCCGTCAAGGAGGGAACGTAAAAAAACGGGAGAAAAACGCTGTTTCAAGCCAAATTCGCAATATTCTATTTTTGGCGACGAATTTTCTCAAGAATTTCCCTGATTTCGTCACTGATATATCTACCCAGCCCCTGGGGAATCACCTGGTTACCAAAATGGTCCTGCATTTCCTTTCTGCAGGACATGACCTCTTGTTCTAATTCCCTGGCTGAAAGGCGAACCGCCCCCCGGCCAAAGACAATACGCTGCTGGGCCCAGTCTGAGGTGGCTACAGTTACCACACCCCCTGTCTCCACTTTTCCCGCAAGCTTTTCTATGGCCATGTCGGCTGTCTCTCCCTCAGCGGTATATATTACCTCCACCCCGTTTACCGTTTCTTTGGAGCCGGCACCGCCCTTAACCATGTGGGCATCGAAAACAACCAATACCTTAATACCTTTTGCAGCCCGGTAATCACCAAGGATATCAATCAACCGCAGCCGGGCATGTTCAAAATCTTCCTTTAGAAGTCCCTTCAGACTGTTCCAGGCATGCAGGATATTATACCCATCGACTATCAGATAATCGGTCATCTTCCGGCACCTGTTTCTCTTTCCCTCAAAACCTCGTAACAAAGGATTGCTGCTGCAACAGAAGCGTTCAGGGAAGTTACCCTGCCCTTCATGGGGATACAGACAAGAAAATCACATTTCTCCCTGAGCAACCGGGAAACACCCCTGCCTTCACCGCCGATAACACAGGCCAGGGGTCCGGACAGACCTTTGTTTCCCCACAGGACCTCCCCTTTCATATCAGCAGCTGCAACCCAGCAGCCATGTTCCTTCAGCTTTTCCACAGCCTGGACTAAATTTGTTACCCGGGCCACAGGCATATATTCGACTGCCCCGGCAGAGGCTTTGGCCACAGCAGCTGTCAGGCCGGCAGCCCTGCGCTTTGGAATAATAATACCGTGCACACCGGCCGCATCGGCCGTTCTGATAATTGCCCCCAGGTTATGGGGGTCTTCAATCCCGTCCAGCACCAGGATAAAGGGTGCTTCTCCTTTTTGCCGCGAAACTTCCAGGATATCGTCAACCTCAACGTATTCCCTGGCTGGTACAAGGGCCGCTACCCCCTGATGATTGACACCCCCTGCCAGGTTGTCCAGGTATTTTTTTTCGACTGTCTGAACCGCTATACCGCGTTCCCTGGCCCTGGCGGTAATTTCGTTGACAGACCCTTTTGCGGCTCCCCCGGCAACCAGTATCCTATGAATCTGGGCACCGCTTTTCAGGGCCTCCAGTACGGGATTACGCCCCGCAATACAGTCAGACATATATCTCACTCCAAGGACTATTTTTTTGTCCTGCCACAGGACATTTCCCCTTCAGGACAGGTACCGCGAAAAACACAGGCAGGCCCCGCTCTGAAAAAAAGTATAGGTGCCACTTTTTTTACCTCATCCAGCATCAGTCCGGCCAGATGCCGGATTTCCCACTGGGCCCTTGTACAACACCTGTGCTCAAAGAAATTATAAAGGGACCGGCAGTTAAAGGTAGCTGCAATTTTTGTTTCACAGGCATTAGGCAGTACATACCTGGCATCTTCATGATGGACTATGGAAGACAGTTTCCTGTATGCCTGACCGATTTCCTCCATTGTCTTTTTAAATAATGCCGATGTTTCCGGGTCCTTCTCAATGGAAGGAGGTGTCACATATTGAAATTCTTCAAATTTCACGTATCTCTGAGACTGCTGGGAATATGAAGCCATTCTGTGGCGCACCAGCTGGTGGGTCAACACCCGGCTGACTCCCTCTATGGCGAAGGTAAAGGAAACATGCTCCATAGGTGACCAATGTCCCAGTTCAACCAGTCTTCCCAAAAAATGGGCCACCTCATCCGGTTCAAAGTTTTCCATTATCTTTTCAGTCCCGACCGGTGAATAGCACAACCGCGCAGCAGCGGCCACGGTTCGGTCCGGATCCGGAGTGTGTCTTATCAGTCTTACCCTCATCAGGTGTTTTCTCCTTTGGTATTATCCCCTTTTTCTCCTGACAATACAATATTGCAGGCAGTTTTGAAGATTTCCATGATCCTGTCCTCCCTGCCCGAAAGGTATAGGTATCCTATAAGGGCTTCGAATGCTGTTCCGTGGCGGTAATCTGACATGGAAATGTTTTTGGGCTGGGAACCTGATTTGGCGTTTCTTCCTCTTTTGACCACAGCTGTTTCCTCTTCAGACAGGCCGTCTGAAATAGCATGAAGCACCTCTGCCTGGGTAGCGGCATTGACAAATCCCACCGCCTGCCGGTGAAGGAAATCGACTTTTGTGCTGCCATTTGAAACAAGGTAGGTTCTCACATAAAGCTCATATACAACGTCACCCAGATAAGCCAAAACCAGGGCCGGTATATGGGCCGGGTCCTGTGCCTGGTTTTTTCCTGTGAACCTTATCTTCAAATTAAAACCCCCGTTTAAACTCCGTTCATTTCTGTTTCCAGCGCACTCCCTGGGGTGTATCTTCCAAAATAATACCTATATCCTTAAGCCTGTCGCGAATAGTATCGGCAGCAGCCCAATCCTTTCTGGAACGGGCTTCCCGGCGCACTTCGATAACCAGTTCCATTAGCTTGTCAACCAGGCCTGAATCCTCTGCGGCTGTCCCGCGGTGTTCAAACAGGCCCAGTACCTCGCCGAGCT
Source organism: Firmicutes bacterium HGW-Firmicutes-14 (assembly GCA_002840275.1). Lineage (GTDB taxonomy): Bacteria > Bacillota > Thermincolia > Thermincolales > UBA2595 > W-Firmicutes-14. The sequence goes on along the minus strand of PHAB01000037.1, from coordinate 13,115 downwards.
TGTACATTTTTTCCCGGGCTTGTTCGAGGGCTTCCTTAACCTCTAACGGGAAAGCCTTCCCAGGGTATCCGGATATAGCTTTCCCGAAGGCATTGGCTTCCCGGGCGAGGTCAAACAGGCCGGCCATGGCCAGGGCAGTGTTAAAATCATCATCCATAGCTTCCCGGAATGTCTGTTCAGCCTTTTCCATCACCGTATTAAACCGTTCTGTTTCAGCATTCATCAATATTTCGGACGGGCCGAAAGAGACCCCGCTCAACAAGGCTTCTATATTGTCAAGGGCATTATGGAGCCTGGCCAGGCTCTTTTTATTCATGTCCAGCTTGGTGTCATCGAAATCCAGGGGGCTCCTGTAATGGGTAGAAAGCATATAGAACCTGACAACCTCGGGCTCATACCGGGCCAGTATCTCCCTGACGGTAAAGAAGTTGCCCAGGGATTTGGACATTTTCTCTTCATTCACTGTAATAAATCCGTTGTGCATCCAGTACCTGGCGAAAGGCCCGGTCCCCGCACAGGCCTCGGCCTGGGCAATCTCGTTTTCATGGTGGGGAAATATCAGGTCAAATCCCCCGCCATGAATATCAAACCCTGGGCCAAGATACTTGACAGCCATGGCTGAACACTCGATATGCCATCCCGGCCGTCCCTTGCCCCATGGGCTGTCCCAGGACGGCTCTCCCGGCTTGGCAGCCTTCCACAGGGCAAAATCCATCGGGTGTTCCTTGCGTTCATCCACATCTATCCTGGCTCCGGCCATCATATCATCAAGCCTTCTCCCGGACAGTTTCCCATATCCGCCGAACCTGGATACGGTGAAATATACATCGCCGTCCACCACATAACCATACCCGTTATCTATTATCATCCTGATCATAGCGATAATTTCGGAAAGGTGTTCACTGACTTTGGGATGGATGGTGGCCGGTCTTACCCCCAGGGCACCTGCGTCTGTATAATATTCCTTTATATATTTCTCAGCCAGAGCCAGGGGGTTCAGGCCTTCCTCTGACGCGCGGTTAATTATCTTATCATCGATATCGGTAAAGTTCTGGACATATGTAACCTGGTAACCGGAATACTCAAAATACCGCCTCACAGTGTCAAACACTATCAGGGGTCTTGCATTTCCCAGGTGAATAAGGTCATATGTCGTGGGCCCGCACACATACATATCGACTTTTCCGGGAGTTCGCGGGTGAAAATCCTCCTTCCGGTTATTCATGGTATTATATATTTTTATGGTCATTTCCGGGCCTCCTCAACTTTTTCAATTCTTCTTTCCATGCGTCCAATCTTCCTCTGCAGGCAAAGGATCATCTCGGCAACAGGGTCCGGCAGGTCTTCATGGTGAAGGTCAATAATGGAATCTACCTCGACATCGGCAATGTTAATTCCATCTCTTATGACGATCTTGCCCGGGATGCCGACAACGGTAGTATTGGAAGGGACATCCTGAAGGACAACGGAACCGGCGCCTATTTTGGCGTTATCCCCTATTCGGATGTTACCCAGGACCTTTGCCCCTGTGCTGATTACCACATTATTTCCTACCGTCGGGTGGCGCTTTCCCTTTTCTTTTCCGGTACCACCCAGAGTGACCCCCTGGTATATTGTCACATTGTTGCCGACTTCTGCTGTTTCTCCGATAACTACTCCAGTACCGTGGTCGATGAACAGACCGTCACCAATTTGGGCTCCCGGGTGGATTTCAATACCGGTCAGGAAACGGGAAAACTGGGATATCAATCTGGGCAGAAGGATCAGTTTCTTTAAGTACAGATAATGGGACAGGCGGTGAAACAATAGGGCATGCAGCCCGGGATAGCATAATATCACTTCCCAGAAACTCCTGGCAGCCGGGTCACGTTCAAAGATAACCCTGATGTCTTTCCTAAACCTGTTAAACATCTTATGTCAATCCCCCTACTGTCAATTTCTTTTTTAACCTTCCCCCATAGTCTGGGCCAGTCTCACCAAAATCCTGTCCCTACCGAGTATTGGTATGATGTAAAACAGCTCCGGACCGTGAGTCCGGCCGGTCAGCGCCACTCTCAGGGGCATGTAAACCTTTTTCCCGCCCAGTTTGAGTTCTTTGGTCAGGGCTTTGAGTATTGCCTTCGTGTTTTCCGGAGTCAGTTCTTCCGCCTCTGCGATTTTCCTGCGGAAAGTATTGATTACAGGGGCAACGTCAGGGTCTTCCAACACTGCCCCGGCCTCATCATTTTCCATTTGCACGTGGTCGTCAAAATACATTGCCACATAATCTGTTATGTCCGCAACACAAGACAGATACTCCTGTACGGAAGCGACCACCATTTTGAGCCAATCATAAATATCAGGTGTAACCTCTCCTGTTATCAATCCCGATTCACGCAGGAAGGGAACGGCCAGATCAATTATTCTTTCCACCGGGCTTTTCCGGATATAGCAGCCATTTATCCAGTTAAGTTTATCTGCATCAAATACCGCAGGGTTTTTAGCCACCCTGTCCAGAGAAAACTGATTAATAAGTTCTTCCATGGAGAAAATCTCTTCTTCACCTGCCGGAGACCAGCCAAGCAGAACTAAAAAATTTACCAGGGCCTCAGGCAGATACCCCTTTGCCCTGTAAGCCTCAATGGAAGTGGACCCATGCCTTTTGCTCATTTTACTCCGGTCTTTACCCAGTATAAGGGAAACATGGGCAAATGAAGGCGGGTCAAGATTAAGGGCATCATACAGTAATAACTGGCGCGGTGTATTTGACAGGTGTTCTTCACCCCGTATTACGTGAGTTATTTTCATTAATGCGTCATCCAGGACCACTGCAAAATTATATGTGGGTATCCCGTCCGATTTTATGATTACATAATCGCCAATCCCGCTGGTTTCAAATACCACATTGCCCCTGACCTCATCTTCCACAACAACCTTTTCATTCTCAGGGACCCGGAAACGCACGACCCTTTTCCGCCCTTCCGCCTCCAGCCGGTTTCTTTCTTCTTCGGATAAGTTCCGGCACCTGCCCAGGTACCTGGGCAGTTCACCCCTGGCCATACAAGCCTGCCTTTCGGCTTCCAGTTCCTCTTCTGTACAGTAACAATAATAGGCCTGTCCGCGGGACATGAGTTCCCCGGCAGCTTCAATATATGTTTTAAGCCTTTCCGTCTGGCGGTAAGGGCCGTAATCTCCTCCCTTATTTATGCCTTCATCCCAGTTCAGGCCAAGCCATTCCAATGATTCAATAATGTTCTGCTCCGATTCAGTGCTTGATCTCTCCAGGTCCGTATCTTCCATCCTCAATATCATTTTCCCCCCGTACTTTCTGGCCAACAGCCAGTTAAACAGGGCTGACCGCGCTCCTCCAATATGTAACGGTCCGGTAGGGCTTGGGGCAAACCTGACCCGTACTTTGCTGTCCATCGGGGAACCTCCTTATTTAATTAGGATTCTTCTCCATAATTATTTTTCAAAAACTCTAAAACATTATACCACTTTCGCCACCCCGGAAGCAACTGAAAAACCTCAGGATAAAGGGCGCAGGGTAAGTTTTCGGCGCAGCCTGTTTATCAATTTCGTTGTTTCTATAACAGCCAGCGGGGCCAGGGACATGACTGCCACCGTCAGCCACTGGCTCCCGCTGAGGGCAGTAACCCTAAATATATCCTTCAGGAAGGGGACAAAAACCACCGATAACTGAATAAGAGTGGACACGAGCACCCCTGTTACCAGGTATTTGTTGCTGAACCAGCCTATCGACCACAGGGATTCAGTATCAGATCTCTTATTAAATGCATGGGCCTTCTGGGAAAAACTCAGGGTCAGGAACGCCATAGTCCTGGCCTGGGCTACCCCGGCCGCCAGACCAATGTAGAAGGCAAACAGGGTCACAGCGGCTATAATTATTCCTTCTATTAATAATTGCAGGCCGACATCCTTATTCAAAACCCTTTCCCCCGGGTTCCGCGGAGGCCGTTTCATGACATCCTTTTCCGGAGGCTCCAGCCCCAGAGCCAGGCCGGGCAGGCTGTCGGTAACCAGGTTGACCCAAAGGATCTGAATGGGCAAAAGCGGCCTGGGCCAGCCAAAAAACAAGGCCAGGAATAGTACCAGGATCTCTCCGGCATTACAGGAGAGCAGGTAATAAATGCTCTTTTTAATGTTGGCATAAATATTCCGGCCCTCTTCCACCGCAGCTACAAGGGTAGCGTAATTGTCATCTGTCAGTATCATATCTGACGCCTGTTTGGCCACATCTGTACCGGTGATGCCCATAGCTGCACCTATATCCGCTTTTTTAAGAGCAGGGGCATCATTTACACCGTCCCCCGTCATAGCCACAACCTCATTATTTTGCTGAAACGCTTTGACAATCTTCAGTTTATGTTCAGGGCTGACCCGGGAAAATACGGAATACCGGGTGACATTTCCGGCCAATTCTTCATCACTCATCCGGTCGAGCTCCTGACCGGATATGGTCCCATCACCTTCTTCCATTATACCGAGTCTTTGGGCAATGGCTTTTGCTGTAATTTCGTAATCACCGGTAATCATACATGGCCTGATACCTGCCTCCCTGGTTTTTCTGACAGCTTCAAAGGCTTCCTCCCGGGGAGGGTCAATCATCCCTATAAGCCCGGCAAATATAAGACCTTTCTCCAGTTCCACGGCATGCTTTTCCGACAGCTCGGGTATCTTTTTATAAGCTACCCCCAGTACCCTCAGGCCCTGTTCAGCCATTTTACGGTTCTGTTTCCTGATTTCAGCCAGGTTTTCCGGTCCCAGCGCTGAAGGAATTCCCTCTTTCAGCTGTCTCCCGCATTTTTCCAAAAGAACATCAGGCGCACCCTTGACAAATACGGTCAGGTCATCCCCGGTGCGATGCACTGTTATCATAAGTTTACGGTCTGAATCAAAAGGTATCTCATAAATCCTGGGGCTCTCCTTTTCCAGTTCATGCTTAACCAGGCCGTAACCCGCAGCAGCAATAATAATAGCTGTCTCCGTGGGGTCGCCGACAGCCTGCGGGCCGTCTTCTTCAGTAACTTTTTGTTTATGGAGTTGTGCATCATTGGCCAAAGCGGCAGCTCTTAAAACAAATTGGGCATCTGTACCTATGTTCGCCCTGTCTGTTTGGGAGGTGCCGGTCGCGCTCCATATCTCCTGAACGGTCATCTTGTTCTGGGTCAGTGTACCTGTTTTATCGGAACAGATTATTGTAGCAGCTCCCAGGGTCTCAACCGCGGGAAGTTTCCTAATAATAGCGTTTCTTTTAATCATCCTCTGTACTCCAACAGCCAATACTACAGTAACTGTTGCCGGCAGCCCCTCCGGAATTACCGCCACAGCCAGGCTGACTGCGGTGAGGAACATCTCGAATATTTTCTCACCTTTAATTATTCCCAGGACAAAAATTATGAAGGACATCACCACAGCAGCTGTGCCCAGTTTTTTGCCCAGCTCTGTCAGCCTCTTCTGCAGCGGTGTCTGGGTTTCTGTTTCCCTCTGTATAAGGTTGGCAATTTTGCCCACCTCGGTGTTCATGCCGGTTTCTACAGCTGCCAGAATCCCCCGTCCGTAAATTACCGTACTGGCCATAAAAACCATGTTTTTCCGGTCACCTATGGGTACTTCCTCCCCCGAAACAGGTTCGACATTTTTTTCAACAGGTATCGATTCTCCTGTCAAAGCTGCTTCTTCCACCTTCAGGCTTGCTGCTTCTATCAGCCGTCCGTCTACGGGCGCCAGGTCACCGGCTTCCAGGTAGATTATATCCCCGGGAACAATCTCGCGGGCAGGTACTATAGCCATCCTTCCGTCTCTCAAAACCCGCGCATTCGGGGCAGCCATTTTCTTTAGGGCTGCCAGGGATTTCTCAGCCTTGCTTTCCTGAACAACCCCAAGGACTGCGTTCAAAATAACAATAGCCATAATAACTATACTGTCAGCAATTTCCCCCAAAATTCCCGAAATCAGGGCAGCTATTAAAAGAATTATTACCATAAAGTCCCTGAACTGGTCCAACACCATGTTCCAGGCAGTTCTTCTCCCGGTTTCTATAATCTCGTTCGGCCCATAATCCTTTATCCTCTGCCCGGCCTCATCTGCGGCCAGACCGTTAGTTTTATCGGTATTTAACTTTTCCAGTACAGTTTCGGGTGATAAAGTATGCCATTGAGCCACAGGGACGACCTCCGGTTATTTAAATTTCATTTTCATCTAGTGCCCTTTCAGGTCAACGTTGCCTGATGGGCACTAAAAGCATTAATCTAAAAAGCCTCTATTTCTTTAAGAAATAAAGGCTGATCTTATACTGTATTGTATCATTCCGGCAATGAATCCACAAGCTGGCACTGTCCGGCTATGTTATTAGTCCCTCCCAATGACGGTTTTTATGCAAACTTGAGAGGTAATGAAAAACCAGGTCCCCGGTACACGGACTACTTTTGAGGGATCTGAACATACTCAACTTTACCGGGCATTTGTGACAAACCTTTCAGCAGCACCACTTCAACCGGGTACGTCAGGGCCTGGGTGACCAGCTGGCCCGGGCCTGGGTCATTATAACTATAGGATACGGTAAGTTCGGTAACCCCATTTTCTTTTTCCGTAAGCTTGGCATCCGCGACCCGGACACTGTATCCCCCGGTAGGCATCTGACCCCTTGTGAGCACTACCCAAAAACTGCCCTCTTCCTCCAACAGGATCGCCGATTCCCTGGTCAGGTTTTTCTTGGCAGCGGCTGCAACCTTTGCGGGCGCTCGTCTTGTTTCATATCTCTCAAACGGTATTTCACGAACCCCCGGACCGGTACTTTGATCTCCGGGCCCTTCTTGTTTCTTGCCGGTACATCCTCCTGCAGCCAGCAGCATCAGACAGACGATCGGAATAATCAGTCTCTTCACAGCGCACCCTCCTTTAAAGATGCGATGGCATGAGCCCCAATACCATCGCCCCTTCCTGTAAAGCCAAGTCCTTCTGTAGTGGTTGCCTTCACATTGACACAGGAAACAGGCACATACATGGCCTGGGCCAGGGTCTCTGTCATCTTATCGATATAGGGTGCCAGCCTCGGTTTCTGGGCTACAATTATGCTGTCTACATTATGGACCCGGTAGCCTGCATCCCCTATGATCATAAGAACCTCCTGCAGGAGTTTGAGGCTTGAAATCCCGGTATACTTCTGGTCGGTATCAGGAAAATGCCGTCCTATATCTCCCCGTCCGGCAGCCCCCAGCAGGGCATCCATAATGGCGTGGGTAAGCACATCAGCATCGGAATGCCCGTCCAGGCCCTTTTCCCAGGGGATTACAACTCCCCCGAGAACCAAGTCCCGGCCTTCCACCAGTTTGTGCACATCATACCCAATACCAAACCTCACCGGTTCCCCCTCCTCAGTAAAATAGTCTCGGCAATCAAAATATCTTCCGGAGTGGTAATCTTAATATTATCATATGAACCGGGAACCACCTTAACCGGAACACCCATCCGCTCCACCAGGGCCGCATCATCTGTTCCGTAGAAATCAACTGCCCTTGCCTGCTCGTGGGCCCTGGTTAAAAGGTCCCGGGCAAACACCTGGGGAGTCTGAATACTCCACAGCCTCTCGCGCTGCAAGGTTTCGGTAATTATACCTCCCGCATCTGTCCTTTTAATGGTATCTTTCACCGGGACACCTGCTACCACAGCCTTGCATTGTTTTACCTCATCCACCAGCCGGGAAATCATTTCCACAGTAACCAGAGGCCTGGCGCCATCATGAACCATTACATAACCACTGTCACCGGAGACACCGCAGAGCCCCCTGAAAACAGAATCCTGTCTCTCCCTGCCTCCGGTTAATACCCTGGTGGGTTTGTTTATTTCGAAATTATGTAATATTTCTTTGCGGTAATATCCGTCTTCCCCCTCCCCACAGACCAGGATTATTTCGTCTATTACCGTTGCAGCCTGAAAGACTCTTAAGGTATGCACTATAATAGGCATACCTTTAAGAAGCAGGAACTGCTTATTCAGGTAACTTTTCATCCGCCTGCCCTGGCCTGCCGCGGGTATGACAGCAGTAATTTTATCCAATTAAGTTCACCTCATCAAAAGAAGACGGGGGATCCTGGTCAGCGCTCCGTTTTTCCGCTGCCTTGGGTTTAGCAAAAATCATCCTTCCTGCCGCAGTCTGAAGGACACTGGTTACGATTACACCAATGGTCTGACCAATATGTTTTTTGCCGCTGTCCACGACAATCATGGTACCGTCATCCAGATAGGCAACACCCTGGCCAATTTCTTTGCCGTCCTTGATAATCTGGACGGTCATTTCCTCACCGGGAAGCACTACAGGTTTCAGAGCATTGGCCAGTTCATTTATGTTCAGTACTTTAACACCCTGAAGCTCCGCTACCTTGTTCAGGTTATAATCATTGGTTATAATCTTCCCATTAAGCACTTGGGCAAGTTTTACCAGTTTACTGTCCACTTCAGACAGTTCTTCAAAATCCTGTTCATGAATCTTTACCATTACATCCAGTTCTTTTCTAATCTTATTTAGGATATCCAGACCCCGGCGGCCCCGGTTTCTCTTGAGCAGGTCCGAAGAATCGGCAATGTGCCTGAGTTCTTCCAGAATAAACCCCGGAATGACCAGGGGGCCTTCTATAAACCCGCTTTTACAGATGTCAGCGATCCGCCCGTCAATAATAACACTGGTATCCAGTATTTTAGACGACTGGGCCGTCTTGGCCTCTGTTTTGGTTGGTTTATCTTTACTGAAGCGCGGCAAAAATCCAAGAAGCTCCTCTTTTCTTTTCATACCCACGCTTACACCTACATACCCCAGAACAAGAGTAACAAAAACCTTTAGGAACCCGCCGATCCAGGGCAGCCAGGAAACAGCCGCCCCCAATAAAGTAGCTATTATAAGTCCGATTATCAATCCCACAACGCCGCCGACAATCTCCTGAATAGACATTTTATTGAGGATCTGTTCCAACCATAAAGTAACCCGGATAAATCCTTCAACAATACTTGGGGCCAGAAAAACCCCCATCAGTCCGCTGGCTGCTGCCGCAATACCCATGAATCCGTATCGCGTGGCCGGTGTTGAAATAGCAAAACCGGCTAATTTATCAGGCATATAATAATAACTCAGGCCCAAACCTAATCCAGTAAAAGCAATTATTAAAAGAATCCGTAAAATCCGGCGGAACATATTCATTCACCTCCTTTCCCCGGAAATAGCTTATGAATCTATTATTACCATTATACGCCAACTAATAACGTAGTATCAAGAAAAAAGGCGCTTACAGATGGTTCAGTGAAAAAAATAATACGCCAGAAAATCTGACGCATCAGGCAAAAACAGCATCAAGCATTGATTCAATCTTTTCTTCCTCGGTACCCCTTGCCAGGACAAGTTCACTAATAAGAATTTGTCTCGCATTCTCCAGCATTTTACGTTCTCCGGTAGATAATCCTTTTTCCATTTCCCGTAAAACCAGGTTTCTGACAACTTCGGCAACCTCGTAAATATCACCGCTCTTAATTTTCTCCAGGTTGCTTCTGTAACGATGGTTCCAGTTCTGTGACATAGTGCTCTTCTTATCGTGAAGGATATCAAGGACCTTTTGCACTTCATCTTCCTGAATTATCTGACGCAATCCAATTTCTTTCACGTTATTTATAGGAATCATAACCTTCATATCACCGATGGGCATCCGCATGATATAATATTTCCTTGTTTCACCAAGGACTTCCTGCTCCTCTATTGCCTCAATAACACCGGCGCCATGCATGGGATATACTACCTTATCACCTATATTGAACATCTTTAACCTCCTGTCAGAGCGTTTCTATAATAGTATAGCACAAATATTTGCTAAATGTCAAATAAAAAAGTATTATATCATATCCTTTTCTCACATGTCAACAATAATTTTTGACATTAATTACATTGACAGGATTAGATTAATATCAGTATAATGAACAGGAAAGCATCTAATGAAAATGTAACAGGGGGGACAAAGTTAATATGAAGGATCTGTTGTGTGATGAGTTTCAAAATACCGTCTCCGAACTGTTAATACGACATCAGAGCATTCTTGACGTACTGAGCAAACTGCAGGAAGCTTCAGCCCGTACAAACCGTGCTGTAACCAAAGCCGTTACTAACTGTGGATGTATAAAAATAAATGCGGAGAAAAAGCAGATTCCGGGCAACATCTCAATCGCGGAGCTTAAACAATTCGTTGACTCCCATTTAAACGGGCAGATTTGTGCTAATTGTGAGGAAATTATCGAGGCCGAAATCGGGCGAACCCTTTTCTACCTGGCAGCTCTCTGCAACCATCTGGACCTGAACCTTTATGACGCCTTTATCAAAGAACACAAGAAACTTTCCACTCTAAGATTTTTTAACCTTACATAACCTGCCGGGAATCAATTTCCGGCACAGCATAACTTATCAAAAATTTAAGGCATGGAATTCCATGCCTTAAATTTTTGATAAACGGTTTGAATTCCCGGCCTTTTACCATAGCAGGATCTGGTCCCTGCACCGTTTAAGGCCTTCTTTGATTGCCTTGGCCCTTACCTCGCCGATCCCTTCCACTTCATCCAGTTCTTCGATTGACGCATTCAGAACCCGCTGAAGTGAGCTGAAGGTAAATACCAGGTTTTTTATTACCGGCCAGGGCAGGCGGGGAATTTTGTTTAAGATACGGTACCCGCGCGGAGACACCGACTGGTCCAGGATACTGGCACTGCCCGTGTATCCAAGGGCACGGCAAATTAAAGATAAGTCCAATAAATCCTCGGCATCCCATTGACCAATGGTCTGCAGTATCTCTTCAGGTTTCTTGTCCTCATACAGGTAGTAATCCTCAACAATTAAAAGTCCGTCATCTTCCACATTGGCAATCAGTTCATCCATTTGCATACTTACCAGCCGGCCCTCAGTACCCAGTTCCACGATATATGTTTTAATTTCTTTAACAATCCGGACAACCATTTCTGTCCGCTGAATGGCTTTTGCCACATCATAAAGGGTGACCAGATCCTGAAACTCAAGGGTGCTCAGGGTAGCCAGGGCCTTGTCAAGCACAACCTTGTATTTCTCCAGGGTCTGTACGGCCTGGTTGGCCTTTGTCAGGATAACCCCGATGTCCCTCAGGACATATTTACCGGAACCTTTATAGATAGTGATAATGTTTCTCCTCTGGGAGATGGATATCACCATAGCCCCGGTCTGACGAGCCACCCTTTCTGCAGTCCTGTGGCGTATTCCCGTTTCCTGAGAAGGATTGGCAGGGTCAGGAATAAGCTGGGTGTTGGCAAACAGGACTTTTTTTGCTTCACTGTTCAAAATTATGGCCCCATCCATTTTAGCCAGTTCATAGATATTGGCAGGGGTAAGGTCCACATCGATTTCGAAGCCGCCCTCAACAATTTCCAGTACCGGGGGGCTGTCTCCGATTACGATCAAGGCACCCGAACGGGCGCTGAGTATGTTTTCCAGCCCCTCCCGCAAAACTGTGCCGGGAGCCAAAATCTTTATGGCTTTCAGAAACTCTCCGTCAAGTAATTGTTCTTCTTTCAAACATTCACCCCCAATGCTCTGTCAAAGGCCTCCCTTACCTCTTTAACACCGATGATTTCTGCTTCTGTAAAATCTCTGCACTGATTCAGGTTAGCCATCGGAATTATAAAGGTCTGAAACCCCAGTTTAATTCCTTCATTTATTCTCTTGAGAGCTTGGCTGATACCCCTGACCTCACCTGTCAGTCCAACCTCTCCAAATACCATTGTATGTGAATCTACGGGAATATCCCTGAGACTTGATGCCAGGGCAACAGCCATTCCCAGGTCAACAGCCGGTTCATCCAGCCTGACTCCGCCTGCAGCATTGACATAAGCATCCTGGGTCCCGAAGTGTATTCCCACCCTTTTTTCAAGTACCGCCAAAATCAGGTTGAGTCTGTTATAATCAATACCGCTGGCCATTCTCCGCGGGTTTCCGAAACTGCTGGGACTCACCAGGGCCTGAATCTCCACCAGGACAGGCCGTGTCCCTTCCAGCCCTGCGGCAACCACTGATCCCGAAACCCCTGTCGGCCGTTCCGCCAGGAACACTTGGGAAGGGTTGACCACCTCCAGGAGTCCATGGTCACCCATTTCAAAAACACCAATTTCATTGGTTGAACCAAACCGGTTTTTGACTGCCCTGAGGACCCTGAAGGCATGGTGCCTTTCCCCCTCGAAATACAGGACTGCGTCCACCATATGTTCAAGGACTCTCGGCCCCGCCAGGAAGCCGTCCTTAGTCACATGCCCCACGATCATCACAGGAATATTCCTGGTCTTGGCCATCTGCATAAGGTGGCCTGTACATTCCCGGACCTGGGCCACACTCCCCGGAGATGATGGGATATCTTCCGTAAAAACAGTCTGAATTGAATCGATCACAATAAATCGGGGCTGAAATCTTTCGGCCAGGTCCCGGATATGGCTAACAGATGTTTCCGTTACCACAAACAGGTCTTTCGTCAGCCTGCCCAGCCTGGATGCCCTCATTTTCGTCTGACTCGCAGATTCTTCACCTGTAATATAAAGAGACTGGCCGTAAGTTTCCGCCACTGATGCAGCAACCTGCAGGGCCAGGGTAGATTTACCAATTCCCGGGTCGCCGCCAACCAGTATAAGGGAACCGGGTACAATCCCGCCCCCCAGAACCCGGTCCAGTTCACTTATGCCAGTAAACATCCTCTGTTCGGAACCATCGGAGACTTCTGTTATAGGTACAGGTACCTCTTCAGTGAACCGGTCACTACGCCCCCGGTTTTCCCGGGTGAGCTCTTCAACCATCGAGTTCCAGGACCCACATCCCGGACACCGGCCACACCATTTTAATTCCTCGTGACCACATTCCTGACAAACATGTTTTATCTTTGCTTTTGCCACAGCTAACCTCTAACATTTAACAAAATTTCTTAATATTTAATTATACCATGAAATTAATTGTCTAACAATTAGCAAAAGGACTTTGATGCTGTCAAGATTATTTGGGTAATTTATCCTTCAATGTTTGGTTATCATAATTTCGCTGCAGGTATGAACATTTGCTCCGGTTTTCAGTGTTTTCA
>PHAB01000036.1 GCA_002840275.1 Firmicutes bacterium HGW-Firmicutes-14 | reverse complement strand
TGAGTTTGTTCAGGATACCCTCTCTACTCAAAAAATTCACCTCCTCATTATTTTTAAAAATCTAAAACCATGAATATATAACATGCAAAAACAGTGCCAGTTTTATAAAACCCATTCGCATTATGATTTCCATCTACTACATATGTAGTTTAACGCCGTCAGATAGCCGTTTGTTCACATCCAGGAAATTATTTCTGCATCCTGGGGACAGGTATTTTCCTGCTCACCTGATTACAATGGGAATTAAAACACTTCTCTATTTTAGTTAAAAACCTCTGCAGTCTTTTATTATCAGCCCATTCCAAAAGTAATCAGGGTTATAAACGATATGTCCAGGCAATCCTGGCGGTCAGACTGATTCCAAAACGAATCGGCCTGCTCATCAAGAAGACAACTATTGTATGAAAGGTAATTCCCGTGTAAAGGGAATTAATGAAAACTTGAATACCTTTTCGGGGCAATTACTTTCACAGCGGATACAGGCCGTGCCATTGCATCTGTCAGGCCGTATGCGTATGATGAAGTCATCTTCATTGGAAAAAGAAAGGGCTTTCTCGGGACAACCGTCAATACAGGTCCCACACCCGGTACAGCCGGAAAACTTAACAGTACTTGGATAACCCACTGTATCTATGTATGACACACCCCTGTATCCCAGGTCCGGGATATCCCGTTCGTAAAGCCTGATTATTACGGTGATAGGGTTGGGAGGAATCAACTCCGGCAGTCCATACATTTTGTTGAACTTGTGATACTGGTCCCACGGCATTCCTTCGCCCCAGAGAGATAATTCAAGCAAATAAGCCTTTGCAAACACCTCGGAATTAGCAAACATACAGTGGTTGGCCCTTAACTGCTGGGCCATTTCTTGCAGCCTCCACAGCTGCTCTGGGTCAATAACCATGTCCCTGGCCATGGCCAGTGAAGTATTACCAATCTGGTAAATCTTGCTGACACCCGGAGGTACCAGCCCGATTTGCAGAGCCTTCAGAGCGTTTACATAGGTACCGGATGCTCCGGCCATATAAGCTGTCTTAATATCACCCAGCTCTATCCCGGCTTCCCGGGCCAGAGTTAAAAACCCGGCCCTGATTGCCCCGATAGCCTTGCCTGCCTCAGTGATATCATGCTCAGTAAAAGATACATCCCTGCCCAGGTGCAGCTTGCTATCCGAGGTTGTTATTTTGGGGAGCCGGATCATTTTAGCCTGCAAACCCTCATAAATAACCGATATTACTCCTGTACCCGTAATTCCTTCAGCCTTTGCCAGTCCCTTTTCAATGATATCCGGTGCAGCGAAAGCCACCAAATCTCCGGGAACACTGATCATGTCATTATTAAGAACATAACATCTGAACCCGTTTTTTTCGGGTTGTATATCATGAACTGCGCCCGGCGCAGCCAGCATCCCAAATTCTATATGCTGGCCTTCCAGAGCCGGTCCTGCAGCACAGGAACCGGTAATTATCTTGTCACCGACTTTTAAAGCCATTTCAGCATTTGTTCCATAATCGGTTACTAATGCAATTTCATCAATTTTTAATAAATCTGACTTCACCATCATAGCCAGGGCATCAGCGCCGATTTCATGTTTTACTGCTGCCGGAATATAAATTTCCACATCTGCCGGTAATGCCAATCCCCTTATATCCTTTGCCGGCAGCTTTTTAGCATCCCGGTTTGGGGATACAACCCCCAGCTTTTTCCTTTTACTTTCACCCGCATAAGCCAGGTCTCTTATTTCTATTTCCTCAAACAATGAGAGTTGAATGGGATTACCGCAAACCGCCAGCCTCTTAATGTTCTCCCGAGGTACCTTTAGGGCTTCTATAATTTGATTTATGGTGGCAATTATTATTCCATGGGCAACATCCAACCCCATATCAACAGCAAAGTTCAGATGGTCCATAACATTTGCCCCTGGCAGTGGATGCCGTGCAGTCAAAACTGTGCCTATTATCTCAGTTGTGGCCAGGTCGATTGCCTGTCCCCTGAAACCGCTGGTACCCAAATCCAGTGCAATGCCAATTTGATTCATTAAAATGTCCCCCTTTGTAAGTAGATGATTTTAGTGCATAACATTTTTAATATGCAAGATTGATGCCAACATAAACAACAAAAAATGAGGTGACAGGTATTTGGCACCTGCCACCCCAATATCTGGAATGGTGTTAAAAGTCTTTTTGGACTATCTTATATTATCCGTCCGGAGGCATGTCTCCAGGAGAGGTATCGGAAGACGGATCTCCATCGTTTCCGGTACTGTCGTTTTCGGTACTGTCGTTTTCGGTACTGTCGTTTCCGGTATTATCCTCGCCGGTGCTGTCACCGGAGTTATCTCCTCCCGGTTCGCCATTCGGAGGTTGTCCTGCCTGATCCCCAGCCTGGTTCCCTGTCTGGTCTCCGGTCTGGTCTCCGGTCTGGTCTCCGGTCTGGCCGCCCTGCACAGGTTTCGCAGGAACCGGTTTGGTACCCACCAGCACTACCTGGTCAAGAGGTTTATAATAACTTGGTGACAGGGTCCGGCTTTCTACCAGATTTCCCCCTTCATAAATCAGCATCCTGGAAGTCACCCTGTACCCTTTTACCCCTTTTTGGTCCACAACCTGTTCCCCTTTCGGCAAAGCAGGGTCATCTTTATATATAATCTTAAAAGGGTATTCCTTCACTACTGTATTTACAACCTTGATTGTTTTGCGCAGGGATGTGTCCCCAAACAGCTTAAGAGTAATCCGGTTACCTGATACCGATGACTTGATAATCAATGCGCCCGGCAGGTTGTTTCTAAACTTGAGGTCCTTGCCGCCATAGGAGACAGCGGCATCCTGGCCCAGGGGGACGTAGCTGACAACCAGGGAATGGTTGGACCTTTCTTTGATCTCGACATTGGCCAGAAGAAGTGTGTTATAGAGTGTTGTTGATACCTGGCAGACCCCGCCTCCCAGGCTGTCAATAAATTCGTTATTTAGTATGGTGGGAGCCATTTTATATCCTGCTTCCTGGCTCCTGGGTCCAACTATGCTGTTAAAGGAGAATTCTTCACCCGGTTTGATCATCTGCCCGTCAAGGGCTGCGGCAGCCACTTTTATATTATATACCCTGTTGGTCTTACCGGCATCAAATTTGGTTGTAAATGAGGCTAATAAACCGTTAACCCTCATTTTTTCCAGATCTTCCTTTGTCCTGGCAGGGTTTATGTCTATAAGCTGAAGCGCTATTTCGGGGTTTTCCGTAATCTTATTTTCTTCAATCAGTTTATTCAGCTGCCGGTACCCGTCGTCAATATCCACTCCCACACCTTTAGCGCTGTCAATTACCTCCACAGTATCCTCATCTGTTATTATAAGGGCAGCGTCTTTGGGTGAAACCCTAACTGCCTTTGTCATCTCATTAATTACTGTCCCGAATTTTTTCCTTGAGACTGAAAATTCCAGGGGAATTTCCCTGCCGTTTTGGGCGACTGCCCTTCTCTCCTGCCACTGGGTCAGGAGATTCCCTTCACGCCCTATAGACCAGGCCTTGTTAACCATTGCGTCAACCTTGATATCAAGGCCTGCCCCGGCAAGTTCCACTGAACCCGAATGGCCGTCAAACCGGATCGTAACGGTTTCCCGCCCGACCAACCGGGCATATTCTTCAAGGACCTGTCCGGCTTCGGTCTTGGTCATATTTCCCAGGTCTGTTCCCCTGACAGTGACGCCGGGAAATACTTTATCACTTTTACCGGCCCAGGCAACCATAGTAAAGAACGAAGTCAATGCTGAGATGATTGCCACAGCGGCAATTATCACAGCAGTTTTTAGCTTTGAGTTCATTTGCCGACACCTCGTAGTCTGTATATATCTGGCATTTACAATATATTATACATTATTTGACTTAATTCCTCCACAATATGTTTCATTTATGGTAAAGTAAAAAGCTAAGTACAGCCGGATTCGCACAGGAAAAAATGGAGGAATGCAAATTCCTCCATTTTAATAGAATCTTAATCTATGTTACATAGCATATGTTATTTCAAGTTGAGGTCTGAGATTTTGGTCTGAATAATCACCAGACCAGAATTGCCTGTATGTGCTATATTCATTGGAACCTTTCAAAATTATACCGTTATTTGTTTCAGTTCCATTAAACCATTCTTGGACAAGACATGTAATATCCCAAACATACCATCCTGAACTTGTTCCAACTTGTGTAATGGTTTCTATAGTTGAATCATAATCCCCACCATAATTGGTCCATAGGTTTAATCCGTCATATCTATACCATGTCGCTCCGTTGTTTGTCTGACTACCGTTACCTGTCCCTTCTATCCAACTCCTTGTTATTTTATGAGCCTCGATGTCCATAGTATTTGTGAACGTATACGGACTATAAAGCTTCAACTCTGCTTTTGTTATTGTCGCACCGGCGGGAATATCTGATAAATCAAACTGCAACTGTCCTCGTGCCCGGGAGAATTGGCCAGAATAATAGCCTATAGTCATGTAGGTTCTAGCCCCATAGTTGTAATTCATATATGAGGTGTTACCGTTTATGTATGTATCTTTTCCTCCTGCCGCATCAGGTTGGATAATATAAGTTGTTTTAGAAGAATCATTATTCACTGTTACATTTCTATTAATTACAGTCATGTGCCCTGCTGTATCATATACTTTTACGGTTATTATATGACTACCATCCAAATACACTTTATTTCCTAAAGCATCTAACTCCGTTGTATCCCAATAGCAGCTGAATGATGTTTCACTCCATGTATCAACTTGAGGCCGAGGCTCAGCATGTATTAAGGTATTATCTATGTAGACTTCAACAGAGCTAAGTTCAATATTATCAGTTGCCGTCACTTTTATGCGGTTTGTACCACTAACAATTTGTCCTTGGATAGGAGAAATAATATTTCCTTGTGGTACTGTATCATCTACTGTAGCATAAGTTACAACCAACTTCGGGCGCCACGTTTGATCACTGTGATCACTGGACCAGAATTGCCTGTATGTGCTATATTCATTGGAACCTTTCAAAATTATACCGTTATTTGCTTCAGTTCCATTAAACCATCCCTGAACCAAGTTTGTAATATCCCAAACATACCATCCAGAATTAGTGCCTACCTGCGTTGTACATACGATGGTTGAATCATAATCCCCACCGTAATTGGCCCATAGGTTTACTCCGTCATATCTATACCATGTCGCTCCATTGTTTGTCTGGCTACCGTTACCTGTCCCTTCTATCCAACTCCTTGTTATTTTATGAGCTTCAATGTCCATAGTATTTGTGAACGTATACGGACTATAAAGCTTCAACTCTGCTTTGGTTATAGTCACACCGGCAGGAATATCCGATAAATCAAACTGCAACTGTCCTCGTGCTTGAGAGAACTGACCAGAATAATAACCTATAGTCATGTAAGTTCTTGCCCCATAATTGTAATTCATATATGAGGTGTTACCGTTTATGTATGTATCTTTTCCCCCTGCCGCATCAGGTTGGATAGTTTTAATAACTGTAACAGAAGTAGAGTTGTTCTCTGTAGAGAACCCAAAGCTATAAGCGTTTACCGTTTCATTACCTGAAACATCTTTAACAGCACCTGCAGGTACATATACCGTATATGCTACACTGTAATCCAGCACACTTGAGGGAGTAATCGTCAAAGTACTACCACTGATGCTAGTCACAGAGCTAATTACTGTTTCTCCTGCTTTTAAAGTTACTCCATTTATATTAGATCCAGACTGAATATCCTCATCGTAAGTTAATGTTATAGATGTCCCTACTGGCACTGCAGTTGCCCCATCTACCGGAGCTGTATTAATTATAATCGGGTCCGCAGTGTCCGGCGGTGATTCTGTTGAGAATCCAAAACTATAGCTGCTTGCAGTTTCGTTACCTGATACATCTTTTACAGCACCTGCAGGTACATATACGGTGTATGCTACACTGTAATCCAGTATATTTGATGGAGAAATCGTCAAAGTAGTACCATTGATGCTAGCCGCAGAGCTAATTAATGTTTCCCCTGCTTTTAAAGCCACTCCATTTATATTAGATCCAGATAGAATATCCTCATCGTAAGTTAATGTTATTGATGCCACTATTGGCACTGAAGTTGCCCCATCATCAGGAGTAATGGCTACTAGGTTAGGTGCTAAGTTATCGTATACGGAATAAGTTACCACCAGTTGAGGACGTAACGATGGATCGGTAGTATAATCACTTGAATAAAAATATTTATCAGTAAAGCAACCATCCAAACCTTTTATTAAAATACCATTATTAACAGTGGTTTCGTTGAACCAATCCTGAGTTAAACTGGTAATATCCCAAGTATACCAACCAACGGTAGATGTAATTCCCTGAACCGTGCTATCCGGGACAGAGTAATAATCACCACCAGGGCTTGTCCAAGAGTTTACTCCATCATATTTATTCCACGTTACTCCATTCTTAGTCCAGCTGCGATTAACCTGGTAGACGCTTAAATCTGTTGGTAAACCGTTGGTAACTCCATACATATACATTTTTAATTCAGCTTTGGTTATCGCCGCGTTAGCCGGTATTGACGATAAGTCAAACTGAATAATCGTCCTATCCTCCCACACCGGATTACTATTTCCTATCCCTGCATTTAACTGTATATTATTACCGTAATTATAATTAACAGATGAACTTTCACCTCTAATAAGTGTATCCTTCCCTGCAACAGAATCCGGCTGAATTACCTTAATTACCTGAGGTGAGCTGTTATCAACGGTCACATTCCGGTAAACTATTCCTATATTCCCAGCCGTGTCATACACCTTAACTGTTACTATATGGAATCCATCACAATATATACGGTTACCCAACCCATCTACCTGCGCGGTATCCCAATCATAGGCAAAAACAGTTTCTGTCCAGGCTATTACATCAGGCCTTGGTTCTGTGTGAATTAAAGTATCGTCTACATAAATCTCCACTTTGGCCAGTTCTATGTTGTCACTGCCATTCACCCTAATCTTGTTCATCCCGCTTATCCTCTGGCCTTCTAAAGGTGAACTAATGCTTGCAACAGGTATTGTTGAATCATATATAGAATAAGTTATCACCAGTTGAGGGCGTAACGATGGATCAGTAGTATAATCACTTGAATAGAAATATGCAACAGGTATGCTTGCATCCTCCTGCCATTTAAATAACACTCCGTTATTAGGTGTAGTTCCATTAAACCATCCCTGCGCCAAATTGGTTATATCCCATGTATACCACCCACAGATGTTGGTTATCCCTTGTACCGTGCTCTCCGGAATGGCATTATAATCCCCTCCGGCAATTCCCCAAACATCCACTCCATTGTAAGTTGTCCACGAAGCTCCGGACCCAGCTACACCCGTACCTTCAGTCCAGTTACCAGTTATTTCATGGACGCTCACATCCATTGGAACTGTACGACCGTCTAATAAATACATCTTGATTTCTGCTTTGGTAATCGCCGCATTATTCGGAATAGCCGAAAGGTCAAACTGTATTAACGATCTGTAAGGAATGTATGCGTCTGAAATGCTTGTTGACCCAATATACAGAATTGAATTATTACCATAATTATGATTCTGGTAAATAAATACATCCTTTCCTGCCGCTTCATCAGGTTGGATTGCCTTGCTAACCTGTGGTGAATTATTGTCTACAGTCACGTTTCTGTTTATTATCCCTATGTTCCCTGCCATGTCATATGCCTTAACTGTTACTACATGCGCACCATCACCATACACAAGGTTACCCAACCCATCTACCTGCGCGGTATCCCAATCATAGGCAAAAACAGTTTCTGTCCAAGTAAATACTCCCGGCCTAGGTTCTGTATAAACCAACGTATCATCTACATATATTTCCACTTTAGCCAAATCAATGTTGTCACTTGCACTCACCTTAATTTTGTTCGTCCCGCTTATACGCTGGTTTTCTAATAATGAATTAATATTAGCTATCGGATTTGTAATATCTGGTGCAGCATAAGTTTTAAAAGTAAAGGAATAAGAAGTAGCTAAAGTGTTTCCAGAAGTATCTTCTACTGCCCCTGCAGGAATGAATACAGAATAATCTGAGTTGTAATTTAATTCAGCTGTAGGAATTAACGATAACAAGTTTCCGCTGATATTATATGTATAAGATAAAACTGTAGAGTCTTCTGTAAAAGTGATTTCACCAAAATTAATACCTTGTTGTATGCACTCATTAAAGCTAAATGTAATAGGGGTATTTACCTCTGCGTTTAAGGCACCATTGATAGGACTAGACGTTACAATACAGGGGGCAGTTGTATCTGGCGCTACCCCAGTCATAAAGTTAAAGATGCAGTTTTCAGTCAATACATTGCCTGATACATCTTGCACCGATTCTGCCGGAATCGAAACTGTATAAATTGCATCATAATCAAGAATAGTTTTAGGGGTAATATATAGAGTATTGTTATTAACATTGTAAATACACTCAACTACTGTGTTACCGGTTTGAAGTAAAATGTTTTCGAAAGTATTACCTGGAGTTATGTTTTCACTGAAATTTATAGTTATCTGCTTGTCAACCGGAGTATCAAGAGAATTATTAGCTGGATCAGTACTGGTTACGATAGGTGAGCTAGTATCCGGAGTTTTTACAGTAGTAAAGCTGAAGCTATAACTAACTTCCAGATTGTTCCCTGCCAAGTCTTGTACAGCACCTGAAGGTATGTATATTGAATAAACAGTTTCATAAGCCAAGTTATTAATGGGATCTAATATTAGATCTGTGCCGCTAATACTGTAAGTATAATCTATAACGGTTTCACCAGCCTTTAAAGTTACCCCACTCATGTTAACGCCTTGCTGAATTCCCTCATTGAATGTGACGGTCACTACACTGCTGACTGGCACATCGGTCGCACCGTTAACCGGTTCTGTGCTGCTTATTATTGGTGCAGTGGTATCAAATATTGTGGTAAATACAAATGTATACTCTCCCGCCAGATCATTGCCGGCATCATCCTGCACTGCTCCCGCAGGGATAGTTACCAAGTAGTCTGTATTGTGACTTAAGCTACATACCGGTGTTATAGTAAGCATGTTTCCATTTATGCCTAATGTATGGTCAACTACAGTTTCACCGGTTTTAAGTGTAATACCGCTAAGATTGACTGCGGCTTGGATATTTTCATTGAAGGTTAATGTTACAATCTGGTTGACTGGTACATCTGATGCACCATTAACGGGATTAGTGCTGTTTACTACCGGTCCGGCAATATCAGGTCCAATTTGTGTGGTAAAAGTGAAATTAAAATCACCGACTAAACCGTTATTTGCCAAATCCTTTATTGAATCTGCAGGCAGGGATACTGAATAAGTCGTCCCGTAAGCGAGATTAACGTTGGGGTTAATTGTTAGGACCTTGCCGTTAATATTATAGGTATATTCTACAACAGTAGCTTCATGCTTTAATGAAATATTGCTGAAATTAATACCTTCTTGAATATCTTCAGAAAACGTTATTGAAATGGTTTTGTTAATAGGAATATCGATGGTATTATTAGCGGGGTCAGAGGAGTAGACAATCGGTGCAACAGTATCCTGTGAGGTTGAGGTAGTAAAATTAAATGAATAAACAGCTGCTAAGTTGTTGTTTGCCATGTCCTTGACTGAGTTTGCCGGAATATCAACTGTATACTGCGTGTTGTAGGCTAAATTATTATTTGGGGCAATTGTTAAAGTTTTTTCTGAGAAGCTATAAGTATATCCGATTATATTCGTTCCTGCCTTTAAGGATATTCCGCTAAAGTTGCTGCTTGGCTGGACATTTTCACTAAACTGAATTATTATGTTTTTATTTATCGCAACTCCCACATTACCGCTTGCCGGGTCAGTGCTGCTTATATTTGGTGGAGTGACGTCGGGTACTATTACTTTTCGTATATTTCCTCCGGCGTCATATTCGTAATTTATTTTTTGGCCGTTGTCGTAGGTTACTGAAATTAATCGTCCTAAATTGTCGTAAGTATATGTTGCAGCTATTGCTGTAGATATAAAACACAACAATATTAACGTAATTAATATTATCGTCAACCATGGTTTCCGCTTTAGCATTTCATCCCTCCTGACTGTGTTATAGAACTCGATCCACCTTTAATAAACTTGTTTTTTTCATTTATGTAGTCTACGTCCTTTATATTTTTTAGTTGTAGTGATAGTGAAAGAACAACTTCAGGCGTTGCAACACAACACGAGAGCTAATCTCTATCTCTTTTTGATAAAAGTCCCATAAAATAATATAGCTATTTCCAATCAAAATCCCCATGTAAACCATCCATAATAAAACTTATTAAATAATCTGATTTCCCATTCTTAAAGTCCCATATTATTAATTGTTTGTCTGTGCTTAGCCACTTAGTGCTGTCTTGTTCTACAGCGACATAACTATCATCAGGAGAAAATGTATAATGATAAATACGATTGGTCTTGTATTTCCATTCTCTATTTGTATCTATTTCTTTTACTATAAGAATACCTTGGTCCAACAAATAAGCAAGATATTGATTATTGTTGGAGTATTGAGGGTCATATCCCTTAAATAAAGGTCGGTTGCTTTTGTCTTTAACATTAAATTCATAGACTTGGTTCTGATCACTAAATATAAAAGTATCCCCATCTTCACTCCAACAATAGTTGCTTGATACACTAGTTACATAGGTAGTAATCTTAGAAGGTATGTCATAAACATATAATCTATTATCGTTTATAAAACTTATTTCGCTTCGATTAGGAACGTATTTTACATATAAAAAACTGGTATTTAAATTGCTTTTTAATAATGTTTTTAGGACGTTATTCTTTAAATCATATTCAACAATGTCACCTTGTTTTAAAGCAACAATCTTACTTTTATCTTTGTTGAATTGAGGGTTGTATATATTCTGTTCCTTTAATATTAATGAATGTTTGTTCTCACCGGGCGTATAAATATCTAGCCCTCTTCCATGTTCAGACATTTTCAGAGTAGGAGGCCTCATTACTATAATTCCTGGTAATGTTTTTAAATTAAGATCAATTTGGTTTTCTCCAACCCTACAACCTATTAAAAATGTAGAAACAAGACTTAGTATTATTAAAATGCGTATCAATAGACTTCATCTCCCGTCATTTTTAAATTGTTGTGCTGGGATATAAATTACTTAACATGTCATACGAATCGTTTGGTAAGATATAATCTGTTAGGGCCAAAGCTATCGATAATTCTATATCTGCTCCTTCATACATTATGTCATAAGCTATTTCAGAACAGTTATTCCATTGAGCTGAATACTCAGGAGGTTCATTGAATAACTCTGTGCCTTTTTCGTACATTTTTTGTCCTTCATTATTATCAATATCTATCGATATATATCTAGAGTAATAATTCTCAGGACCAGAATAGGTACGTCCATCACTTGTTTTTATTGATAGGTCATCTATTTTACCTGATGTTTTAAAAGTCTTAAGATCTGCGGGTTTTAATTCTTTCATCTTCATTGCGCCTTCAACATATAAAAAGGTTTTTTTGAAATCTGATGTTTCTTCCTCATATTTGCTTGGCGCAAAGGAAAACACAACCCCCCATCCATTTGAATCTATTAAGATTACCGCATTATGTCCTCCGTATAAACCTGATATAGGCACAGCCCTATCATCATTAATTAGTAAAACCTTAGTAATTTTCTTTGAGTTAAATTCACAGGCTGCTAGCCCAAAAGGATCAATATATGAAATCGGATTTCCATTTACATAAGAATATCGATTTAAAGTTGGTGTTCTATCTATTTTCCCGAGTAACACATCCTGATTTATAAACCTCTTTGCTACTGGATTATAATACCTTGCCCTCATATAATACAATCCATTACCATCAGACATTACCCCATCCCGTCCGTTATAAAGGAACTGGGTTGAACTGCCACCTGACTTATAAACTAACTCCCCATATGGTCCGTACTGGAACCTGTCGGTTACAATACCACTGGAATCTGATAAAGCAATAGTACTGCCGCGAAGATCATAGTGATAGGTCAGATATGTACCATCTTCTTCTTGACCAATAAGGCCTAACCCATAGACATAATAGGTTTGCCTGCCTTGGGCATCGGACTTAACTAAAACCTGGCTTAAAGAGGCTTGCGGGTTAACCACATAACTGGTCTGATATACATTGCCATATACAGTCTCGCTAACACTTATCCTGTTGTTTTCCGCATCATAGGTATAATTCGTATTCCCAGCTCTTGTTAAGCGATTGCGGGAATCAAATGTATAGGTAGCCATTGCGCCCGCAAGGGGCCCGCAAGTCATGTTGCCATCAGCATCGTAAATGACCGGCTGTCCATTAAATGTATCAAGACGGTTGTCATAGGTATAAGTCATTACAGCCTCAGACATGGTAAACGGTTGTTCCACAACTGCACTCTGTTCGGTAGTAATACTGCCAATTGCATCATAACTATAGTCATACTGACTGATAGTGCTGGAGCTTTGGTCTACATCCCTCTGCTGGGTTACCCGGCCTGCTACATCATATGTAAGAGTAAGGATAGTCCCATTGGAGCGAGTGGTTTTAATAAGTCTCCCATTTGCATCATATTCATAAGAAGTTACCCGGTTAGCCCAGTCAGTTACGCTTATCAGCCTGTTCATATTGTCATATCCATATATTACTTTCTTCCCATCAGGATAGACAAGTTCTGTGAGGTTCCCTGCCTGGTCATACTGATACTGAATGATATTTTCTCTTGAATCAGTGTATTTGACCAAACGGTTAAGAGCATCGTATTCCCGGCATATTATTCCGGAACTGTCACTGACTGACGTGATGTTTCCGTTCGCATCATAAGTATATGATACAGTCCCGGCCGGGTCTGTAAAGCTTAAAAGGCGCCCGGCGTCATCATATTGATAGCTGGTAACCTGTCCGCGCCCGTTAGTCATCTGAATCACCAGGTCGGCACCGTTATATGCTAAGGTGAGGTTTTTCCCGGCTACTAGGGTTTTGGAGATTATTTTTCCTGCCTTATCATGTGTAAACAAGGTCTGGTTATTATTGGGATCGACAAATTTAACCCTATTTCCATCAGCATCAAAGTACTGGCTGCTGACACCTCCCAACGAGTCCGTAACAGAAACCAGCCTATTTAAGTCATCGTAAGCAAGGTTAGTAATTCGTCCCAACGGGTCAGTAATTCTGTCAACACGGTTCAGTATATCATAATGATTATATACAGTTGAGTTAACAGCATTGGTAACTGATAATGGGTTGCCAAGAACATCATAACTGATGGATTCAATGGTATTCCCAAGAGTATCTTTTTTCTCAATCAGGCGGTCCAAGGCGTCATATCGGTTTGTAAACGAGTTACCACCCGGGTACGTTGTTATAATTATTCTCCCCTTTGCGTCATAAGTCAATGATGTCGCATTTCCTTTGGGGTCAACAAGGCGAATAAGGCGTCCTTCTTTATCATATTCATAATTGGTCAAGTTATTTAGGGCATCAATTTTACTTGTTATATTACCATTACCATCATAAGTAAAACGAGTAATATTTCCTTTGGCATCAGTTTCGCTTATTTTCCGGTTGTTCCGGTCATAAGCATAAGAAACAGTGTTGCCAAGCGGGTCTATAATACTCAGCAGGTTATCGGCATTATCATAATTCATGGTGATGGTCTTGCCCCTATTATCTGTCTTGCTTACTAATCGGCCAACAGCATCATAAGTCAAGGTGCTTTTTGTCACTCCCTCAACTTTAATAATCCCAACCTGTCCCTTAACATAACTGAATGTCGATTGCCCTCCTCCTGGCTTGGTGGTATTGAGCAGCAAACCGTTGGTATCATAAACATTGTTTATCCTGTTTTCTGCTTGGTCCGCAATACTTAGGATATTATTGTTTAAATCATAGGTGTAGGTGATTTTTTTGTGGGCTGCATTTTCCACTGTCAACAGGTTATTTCGTTCATCGTATGTCATAGTTGTGGTTTGGCCTGCCGGGTTGGTAACCGTCAGAAGATTACCTCTTTCATCATAGGAGAACGTAGTCGTTTTCCCATATGGATCTGTGACACTTGTTCTATTTCCATTTGCGTCATAAGTATAAGATGTCAGATTGCCGAGTTCATCCATAAGGCTTAATAGCCTATAATTTGTATCATGGGTCAGCACCTGACTTTTTCCTTCACGGTTGGTTGATGTTGTAATCAATTTCCCCGGTTGGCTTGTTTCATCATAGCTTATATTTGCGGCATTGCCAACAGCATCTATTTGCCTGGTAACACGTCCTTTATCATCATAGGTATTGCTAAATATCATGATCCCTTCAGCATCAGTCAATGTTAGCATCCAGCCATGAGTATCATAAGTATATGTTGTGCTTTGATTTTTAGCATCTGTTATTCGGGTTAGGTTGCAGGCGGCATCATAATTAATGAAAACGTTCCTGTTCATGTTGTCTGAAACAAGATTAATTAATCCGCTGCTATTGTACTGTAGCTTTATGAAACGTCCTGAAACAGGCTCTGTTATGGTGCTTAAACGGCCTAAATTGTCATAAGCCATGATAAGGGATTGCCCGCGGCTGTTCTTCTGCTGCACTAATTTTCCTGTACGATTAAAATTGTAACTACTTTGATCTCTTCGGGTCAGTACAAAACTCCCGTCTGCATTCCGTATCAGCGTATCATAACGGGCTGCTTGGTCGGACGATGAATACCGGTTTGCTCCTGACCTTACGAAAGAATTGATCCTATTTGAATTCCAATAAACCAAAACTTCACCACTTGGCAGAATTTTTAAGCAGGTTTCAAAATTATGTACCCAACCCCTTCCCAATGGACCTTGGTTGAGCATCAGCGAATCATATCTTACATCAAAGGATACCGGCTGAGCCCCCTCCACATTTAATAAAGTGTTTTCAATAACCTGTGCGCCGGTAGAGAGGTCTATTGGCTCATGCTGGAAGCTCCAATCATCTTTTTCGTCAGGGTCTGAGGTATGAATTGTTGGGGAGGCATCTGTACCGGATATTGGCTGACTCGGTGGAACCGCCGGTTTATAGTCCACTAATAACCGCGCGTAAACAGGCTTTCCATCCCAACCCTCTATTTTAATATAGTAACTTTTGCCTCCGGTTAAATTATAGTTAATTTCTGAAAACAAAGTACCATTGGAATCGTCATTTCTATCAAGCCTGCTTGTTAAATTCGAATCAGAGTACAAAGACAGAATAGTATCACTGTCACCACTGTCACAATCCCCGCCGTAAAACCCGGTATGGATTCTATAATTAGCAGAACTGGACGGTGTAAACTTATAAACTTTGCTTGTCCCGGCTGAAAGATTTATGTCTACAGGTGTATTAAAATATATCGGGGTAATACCGGTACTCACCGTTAATCGCGCATGTACCGAACCAGAAGTTTGATTAAATGGCCTTAATTTAATGTAATACGTATTTCCTCCTGTTAAATTATGATTTATTTCTGAAAAATAGTTGTTAGAGCCAATATCATCGTTATAATTAATTCTATTGGTTAGGCCAGAATCAGTATAAAGTTCCAAATATGTGTCATTCATTGCTCCGGTACTATTATAAGGACCGGTAAAAATTCTGTAACTTCCGGTACTTGGGGCTGTAAACTTATATACCCGGTTAGCGCCTGTGGGCAAATCAACATCAATGGGTGAATTCAGGTTTATTGTCTCGACAGCGCTTGGTGTACTAACTGTCAGCCGTGCATTTACCATGTAGTTGCTGCTGTAACTGACAGCGCTTAATTTAATATAATAAGTTCTGCCGGCGTTTAGATACCTGTTTATCTTGGAAAAACCGTTTCCTCCGGAGTCATCATCAGAAGTTATCTGGTCAAGCAATTTGCTATCCGCGAATAACTGTAAATATGTATCGTTGCTTGGGCCGGTTCCGCCTCTAGGGCTTGTATAAAAAGTATATGTACCAGACGTGGAAGGAGTAAATTTAAACACATGGAACCATCCCATTGATGGTGAAACAACATCCACGGGTGTATTCAAGCTTAAGGTTGAATACCTTCTAACATAGATTGTGAAATACTCCTTAGTAGATATGTTTGGATATGAATATTGTATGTGATATGAACCTTCCGCTATTGAGCTTGAAGAATTCCAAGTATATGATATGCTCGAGCCTGCAGGAGTAGGAGGATTATATGTATAAGTCTTACTTGCAATAATGTTGTTCCAGTTACTGGTACTAAAAACTTTAATATATACGGCTGTTTTAGGTTCAAATAGCTGCAGAGAAACAGTAGCGGTTCCGCCCGGCTGAATCGTTTGTTCATCTCCTTGAAAATTGTAGGACATCATAGTAGTACTGTCTTCCGGCAATGCTACTGTTCCGGGAACTTCGTTTCTGTATTTCGACAGAAGTTTTTTATAATCATTCTCTAAAGCTACAAAAGTGCTTTCGTATGTAGCGAAATAGTTGTTTATTTCATCATTGGTTGCCAGTGGTTCTTTTTGAGATAGGTAATCTGGCAACATATGAAGCTCGGCGTTTCTTTCCATCAGTACATTATATTGCTGTTCAATTTCTTCAGCTAAAGGCATATTATTAATATCTCTTAACTGCTTAATTAAAAGCTGAACGTTTTTGCTCAATTCTGTAAGCTTTCTATCATGTTCGATTATATCGAAAGTGGTAGTGGTTACAATCCCTAAAGCTTTATCAAGAGCCACCATGCCATGCCCATAATCTACCAGATCACCTAAAGGAACAGCCGTTTCATATAACTTTTGTTTAACTTGTTCTGCTGTCCAACCGGTATTATATGACCATAATGAAGCTGCCGCTCCCACTACATGTGGAACAGCAGTTGATGTACCTGACATAAGCCCATAATTGTCATTCAACATCGTACTTAAAATATTAACTCCGGGTGCAACAATATCAAGCTCAGGACCCGTACTTGAAAAATCCGCCCTCTGATGCATCCTGTCAATTGCTCCGACAGAAACAACCTCTGGATATTGGGCAGGGTATACGAGCGTATTTTCTCCGGCTCCACTATTTCCGGACGGCGCTATTAAAAGCATCCCTGTGGAAGCAGCTGCCTGAATTGCTTGGTGAAGGGCTAAACTATCATTATTTCCGCCAAATCCTATCGAAACTATATTTACATTATTCTGAATTGCCCAGTCTATTCCCTGAATCACCTGTGAATATGTACCCAGTCCGTCTTTGTCTAAAACTTTCACAGCGTAAATTTCTGTATTTGGCGCTACACCCAATACACCGTAACTATTGTTGGACGCAGCAATAGTACCGGTAACATGAGTACCATGCCCGTTATCATCAACATAGCTGTCCGCCCCATCAACAAAATAAGCCCCTCCTGCAACGGTTAAATCAGGATGGTTTATAATACCTGTATCTAGAACTGCTATTTTTATATTGTCACCATATACTTGGTTCTCTACAGCTTTTGCCCCACCGACATCCACTACTCCCCATGGAGCCATTTGTGAGCTAAAAAGAAAATCGTAGCCATCATCATATACTTCTTCGCTCGTAATTTTGACTTCTGAATCTTCCTCAACAAAAACGACCTCTGCAGATTCTTTTAATCTTATAAACTCTTCCCCATTTAAATTAGCTACCACAAGATTAAAACGTTTAATCTTTTTATGCTTTTTAGCAGTTAAACCTTTTGATTTTAAAAATTTTTCAATGTTACAATTTTTCTTTAAAGCTATCAGATATGTTTTTTCGGTTTCCTGTGAAGCAAAAACACCGGTTAACATAACCAGCAATAACATTACAAGTACAACAAAAGAAAAAAGTCCTGTTTTTTTTAACATAAAGTATAATTCCACCTTTCCTCATTAAATTTTTACGAAAAAGTAAAATTAAGATATATTAAGTCATTTAAATTGATATATTAAACAATAACTTTTATTTGAAATGATATATAATACTAAGTATACTGTACTCTAATAAAAATCTATGTCGAATTTTGGATATTTTAACCATCAAAAGTTATGTCGAGAATAGTTATTTTTTGTTTGTTTCTAAAGCAACAATTATCTAGGCTTCCTAAAATGCAGGTTTTAAGGAATGAAATGCGGTTTTTAAGGAATAAACGAAAAATAGTTTGTCGATAAAAATTGTCCTAATTTGATTGATATAGTAACTTTAAATATAAAGACACGCAAGCAAACACAATTTTCTCGAAGGCTTGTAGAGTGAGAGGCTGAAAATATTTCAGCCTCTCCTCATCAAACCGCACGTGAGGTTTTCCCTCATACGGCTTTCCGATGTTCGTCATCCATGAGCGTTCGGCTAAGCCTAAAGGCTCACTGAACGGTCCGCCAACCGCGCACCTTTTCAAACTACCCCTAAAGGGGTATTATTTATTCTTGTTTTTTTCTACTGGCTCACCCGTAAACGGGTCAATATACTCTTTCAGTGTCATTTGGTCTGCGGCAATATCCTCCTGCAATTGCTTCCGGATATACTGTTCTATCGCCTTCTTGTTCCGGCCAACTGTGTCCACATAATACCCCCTGTACCAAAAATGCCTGTTGCCATACTTGTATTTCAGGTTGGCGTGCCGATCGAATATCATCAATGAACTTTTGCCTTTCAAATATCCCATGAAGCTTGATACACTTATCTTTGGCGGTATCGATACCAACATGTGTATATGATCTGGGCAGGCGTTGGCCTCAAGTATTGCTACTTTCTTGTAGTCACATAATGTACGTAATATCTTTCCGATATCGTTCTTGATTTTATCGTATATTACCCGCCTCCTGTATTTCGGTGCAAATACTATATGATATTTGCAATTCCATTGAGTATGTGCTAGACTTTCAGTATCCATATTGGATATCTACCTCCTTTTCAAATAGTGCGGTTGGTGTATATTTCGTTTCAAAACGACCACTGAATCGCTAAAATAAGGCCACCTTCACAGTGAAATAAGGCCACGGCTACGCTCCAGTAGGCCAGTCACCTT
>PHAB01000012.1 GCA_002840275.1 Firmicutes bacterium HGW-Firmicutes-14 | reverse complement strand
CAGGCAAAATTAAACAGCCTCAGTCCGATGGAATTTCGGACCAAGGCTGCCTAAATTAATTTAATTTTTTGTGCTGTCTACTTGACAGGGTGCAGTCCACTGCTATAATTGAGACACTCTCTGTTTAAAAGGTTTTATTGATATTAAATACTTATGTCTGTTAAATTTCTCTTATTTCATACAAATCCGTCCGCCGGTGTTTCAACAGGGGAAGTTCGTTTCTCACCTGTTCCAGGCGATCCTGGTCAATTTCAGCGATGATGATACCCTCTTTTTCATCGAGGGACTCCACAACCCTGCCCCATGGATCAACAAGCATAGAGTGGCCGTAAGCCACATATGAGGCCTGTTCATCCCTGGCCGGAGCTGCCCCGGCCACGTATAACTGGTTATCCAGGGCCCGGGTTCTCAGGGTAACTTCCCAGTGGGCGGGACCGGTTATCATGTTGAAGGCCGCAGGGACTACCATCACTTTTGCCCCCTGAAGGGCCATTATCCTGGCCACTTCAGGGAACCGGATATCATAACATATCGCCACTCCTATTCTGCCAAATCCGGTATCAACCACGGTGATTCCGTCCCCCCTGGAAAGGACGTCCGATTCTCTGAAAACCAAACCCTCTTTTAATTCAACATCGAAAAGGTGTGCTTTGCGGTGCCTGGCTAACAGGTTTCCGTCAGGCCCAAAAATAAAACAGGTGTTATATATCCGGTTTTCTTCTTCTTCGGGAATTGAACCACCGATGATATATACCTTCCTGTCGGCTGCCGTTTCCCTCAGCATCGC
The DNA here is from genome assembly GCA_002840275.1 of Firmicutes bacterium HGW-Firmicutes-14. Classification (GTDB taxonomy): domain Bacteria; phylum Bacillota; class Thermincolia; order Thermincolales; family UBA2595; genus W-Firmicutes-14. The sequence goes on along the minus strand of PHAB01000012.1, from coordinate 111,890 downwards.
AATTGTCTCACCGCCGGGGTAACTCTCGGAAAACACCGGAAAAGCCTCGTTTTCATAAGGACAGTTGAACATCTCGGGCAGGACAACAACCCTGGCCCCTTTATCAGCCGCCCCGGCTATCATCTTCCGGGCCTGATCAATATTAACTGTTTTTTCACCTGTCACCCTGTTTTGGATGATACCGATATACCATTGTTTTTTCAACAATATCCTCCTCAACTTACCTGTTATCTGTTAACACGGACTGAACGGTAATTTCTTTTACCCGGTCTTCCGAATCAAAAGCCACCAGATATTCAATTTCCTTGTTTCCAATAGGATTATAAATAAGGGCATCAATCCGGGCTATCCTGGATATCCCCAGTTTCTTTATGACATCTTTCCTGGAATCTGCCACCTCAACCCGGCCCAGTCCGGAAATGCCGGGCTCAGAAACCGTGATTTTTACAATTTTATTATCCCCATCGTAAATTATTATCATGCCCTGGTAAGTATCGGTCCGGAAATATTCTTTAAGAACCTGGTCATAGGCCCGTTTCGTATTTTTGGGTTTGCCAATAATATCCCTTGCTTCCTGTCTGGTCATTCCCAGGCCGGCCCCTTCTATTTTCAGGCTTTCTTCATCCAGGTTGAGGACATTGCCTGACACAGCATCAACCTGGTAATAGCTTATATCCGGAATTTTATCAGGATGCCGTTCTTTGACCAGTATTAACCAGATGGGATAGTCTTCAGACGGTTCCCGGTCTGTCTCAAAAGAAAGCTGGGTTTCATCAAGTTCCGATACCCTGGCCAGGTTTCTGAGATAGGGAAGGTTTTTCACCCGGTCAACCGCCTCTTCGCCCGTAATAAAGTTGCTTTCCGGAACACTCCCTTTATCTTTTCCCTGCTTTTCCCCGGCAGTGAGGTAGCCGTTATCCGGCCAGATAAAGCTGTAGATAGTCTCTGAGTAATACCCGATCAGTAATCCCGTGACAATGATCACTAAGAGTAAAATTATTTTTTTCAGCAAATTAATGCCCCCCAGAAGCTATTTGGGGTATTAATTCTACATTTTAGTATATTTTCCCTTTAAAAACCGGCCTGATTTTCAGGCCCTTTCCGCCCCTTGAAAAGAGCATATGTCAGTCCGAACAGGAGCAGAAGTCCTGCATATCCCACCGCAGGGTAAAGGGTCCTGACAAGTGTGGTAAACCCCAGCTGGCTGGCCAGGAATGCGGCGATACTCGCCCCGACGATATAATACCGGGCTCCGGGGCCTTCGGGTGAAGTAATCCTGGCAATAAATCCAAACAAACTTCCCACTGCCGTAGTGTATATCTCTGCCAAAAGCACCAGGCTGTAAAGACTTCTTAATACCACATTAAGTTTGCCGGCAACATATATCATCGGTATTTCAAACCGGGCAGCGGCCGGAATATTAGGAGCAAGAGCCAGATAAATAGCCGCAGCTCCCAATCCCAATCCAATCGCCCCCAGGCCGGCGCCCATGGTCAGGAGTTCAGGCCGCCGGTACCTGGCGCCCATGGGTGCCAAAATAGCGACTGACATTACCAGGTTATATGAAACATAAATAACTGCCGCCAAAGGCCAGAAAGGCACCGCAGCCGGTGCAGGGATCGTGCCGATAACAGGGTTCACATAAAACTTGGTGTCCAGAACAGTCCAAACAGCCATTCCGATGACAGACCCAAGAAGCACAGGGACTACCAGGCTGATCGAAGTAATTACACCGTTCAGGCCCAGCATAACAGTGAGAAGGGTTATTAAGACCATTACCCCGCTGCCCAGAACAGCCGGCCAGTGAAACTGTTCGGCAAAGATAGCCCCGGCCCCGGCAGCCATTGCTGTGAAAGCGCCAAAGAGGAAAAAAGTAATCACATAATCCACAACCGTCCCCATCAATTTACCCCCCGTATACCGGATTACTTCAAGGTGGGAACGGGCATTCAGCTTCATACCATAATACATGGCTGCCCAGCCGAAGACGCCGAATAATACGGTTGCCAGTAAAAGACCCCAGAAACCGTTTGCCCGGAACTGGCCGAAAAACTGCAGGACCTCCTGTCCCGAGGCAAAACCTGCCCCCACAACAGTCCCCACATATGTTGCGGCAATTTTGAATACCGATAATGGCGCTCTCTCCTTCAACCGGCTCACTGAATTTCCTCCTTGTCCCTAGTCTGTTAAATGCTATTTTTCTTCTTGTCCGTGTTATTTATTCTCCGTTGTTACAGTGCGTTCCTTAGAGTGAGTGTCTAAAACTGAAGGCGTTCCCTTTTTAGTTCCTAATATAAAATGATGTTCAGTCACCGAAAAACCAGTCCATCAATCGGTTTTTCCTGTGACTGAACATCATTTTTGTTAAGAAATCTAATTGGGAGAGCCTTTTAATTTTGGTTTCCTGCAGTAAAACCTAAATCTGTTCCTTCTTCCTGTATACCAATCCCTCGGCCACGGAAACCAGTTCACCGGTCTCATCGTGAACAGTAATCCTGTAAAGGCCGGTCCGATTAGTCAGTTTATCCTCCTTGGCTTCGGCTATAAGTACATTTCCGTGCCCCGTAGCCTTAAGAAAATTTATGCTCATATTCAGAGCCAGGGAAACCTGTCCATGGGAATTTGAAGCCAGGGCAAAAGCCATATCTACGACTGTAAACACAGCCGCCCCGTGGGTAATATCCACGGAATTTAAATGTTTGTCTTCAATTTTAAGCCTGACCCGGGCATAACCCGGGGAAACTTCCTCTATCTCCGTTCCCACCATCCTGGCAAACCGGTCATTGGAGGTAATTCTCCTTACTGCCCGTTCTACTCCGTCCATTAGTATTAATCCTCCTTTCAAAATACTTTAATTTATTCTCCCGCTAAACGGTTATTCCTTCACCGGATTGTTATAATTTTACCATATATGCTATAATATCCTTAACTTTTGTGTTTCAATCACTCAATTATCATTCATTTGGAATAAACCATGCAGGAAAAGGAGAGTGTTTTAATTGCCGATTTCCAGGAAAGTTGAAGAAAACTTAAAGCGCGCCTCATTTATCAGGGCAATGTTCGAAGAAGGTGAAAAACTCAGAAAAATCCACGGAGCAGATAAGGTATATGATTTTACTATCGGTAATCCTGATGTGGAACCCCCGGCTTTATTCCGTGAGGAACTAAAGAATCTGGCCCTGAACCCCTTCCCGGGAATGCATAAATATATGAGTAATGCCGGTTACCAGGAAACTCGCAGGGCAGTGGCTGAAGTACTGTCTGAGGAATCAGGAATGGAGTTCACGGAAGGGAACATTGTGATGACCGTCGGGGCCGGCGGGGCATTGAACGTGGTTTTAAAGACCCTGCTGAACCCCGGTGAGGAAATTATCATCCTGTCTCCCTATTTTGTAGAATACAAATTTTATATTGACAATCACGGCGGGGCAGTGAAGGAAGTATCTACAAGGGAGGATTTCCAGATTGACCTGGAGGCTATAAAATCTGCTGTCAGGCCAAATACAAAAGGGATTATCATTAATACCCCCAATAACCCGACCGGGGTTATATATGACGCACCTTCCCTGGAACAACTGGGTACTCTGCTCAGGGAGAAAGAGGCCGAATTCGGCACCGATATTTATGTGATATCTGACGAACCTTATGCCAAAATCAGTTATGATGGTATAAAAGTACCCAGCATATTCAGATATATAGATAACAGCATTGTTGTCACCTCCCACAGTAAAGACCTGGCCCTGCCCGGTGAACGTATCGGCTACCTGGCCGTAAGTCCAAAGGTCAAAAACCTTGACCTGGTAATGGAAGGTATGGTCTTTGCCAACCGCACCCTGGGTTTCGTGAATGCCCCTGCCCTGATGCAGAGACTGGTAGCCAAGCTGCAGAAGGAAAGTGTCGATATAGCCGAATACCAGGAAAAACGGGACATACTATATGATCACCTGACGGAAATGGGATTTGAGATGGTCAAACCGGCCGGGGCTTTTTACCTGTTCCCCAGGTCACCCATCCCCGATGATGTGGCCTTTATCAAATCTGCCCAAAAGTACAACCTGCTGCTGGTGCCCGGCAGCGGTTTTGGGAAACCGGGCTATTTCCGTATTGCCTACTGCATGAATAAAAAGGTCATTATAAATTCCCTGCCAGCCTTCAAAAAGCTGGCAGAAGAATACAAGTTGAAACCATAAAAGGATTACTGGAAAGGATATACTGTCCTTTGCTAAAAACAAAAGCGGTTAACGGCCTTCTCAGACCTATTAACCGCTTATTGATTTTACTCATGGAACGCTTATCTTATTCACCCATAATTTTAATTATTACTTTTTTTCGCCTCTGACCGTCAAACTCAGCATAATATACCTGCTGCCACGGCCCAAGGTCAAGTTTGCCGTCCGTTACCGGCAGGATGACCTGGTGGTGGACAAGGATGCTCTTAAGGTGGGCATCCCCGTTGTCTTCCCCTGTCCGGTGGTGATAATAATCCAATCCGAAGGGAGCCACTTCTTCCAGCATGTTGTCAATGTCCTGAATTATCCCATCCTCAGCATCATTAACATAAACCCCTGCAGTAATATGCATGGCCGAAACCAGTACCATACCTTCCTTAATGTCCGATTTTTCCAGGGCCTCTTTAACCTGTGAAGTGATGTTTATATACTCTCTTCTCCTGTCGGTGTTGAATACAAGGTATTCGGTATAGGCGTTCAACAATATCAGCTCCTTATCAAAATTTTTCTAAACAGGTTTATTGTCAATTATAGCATATTCTTCCGGTGAACTAAACAAGCCGCGGGTTAACAATACCCGCGGCTTGCCGCGTAATCTTTATAAGGCAGGGTTCAGCTTCCCTGCGGTACATTTCAGGCTACGATATCACTCAGATCAGTTGAGTCCATTTGTTTTTTCTCGTATTTTGCCCTGACCTCTTCCCGGTCATAGTAACCCAGAGAGAGTACGATTCCAACCAGAGTCAGCAGGCTCGCTCCGACTAACATCATTACGATAATGGCAAACACTGAAAATACCATATCCATGGCCTTCCCCCCTAATATTTGTGACTAAGATAACTATTACCGACCTTTTTCCCCTTATGATAACAGTATCACTACAACTGTAGTTTTTCTATTCTTTTCTGATGAAATGTCAAAAATCCGCCTCGAATGGAACTTACAGGGACTGAACTGTCCGGAAAATCAGGACCTGTCGCGGAAAGACAGGTAACTCCCGTAAGAATCTCGTTTCATAAAAGATTTTATAGATGGTTACAATGTGTATGTATAATGTAACAGGAGGATCTGCCGTGCTTATAGTTATTGTACGAACCCTGATATTATATGCCCTGGTGGTGGTGGCAATGCGGGTAATGGGCAAACGCCAGATCGGCCAGCTGCAGCCTTTTGAACTGGTAGTTGCCCTGATGCTGTCTGAACTGGCTGCTATCCCTATGGAAAATTCCGGAATACCCCTTATCAACGGCATTACCCCTATATTAACCCTTCTGGTAGCCCAGGTCACCATATCTTATGTTTCTTTAAGAAGCAACAGGGCAAGGGCAATAATATGCGGAAGGCCCACCGTGCTGGTGGAAAACGGCCGGATAGTTGAACAGGAACTTAAAAGGCTTAGGTATAATCTGAGTGACCTTTTGGAACAACTGAGAGCAAAAAACATTCCGAATATAGCAGACGTTGAATTTGCCATCCTTGAAACCAGCGGGCACCTTAGTGTTGTCCCAAAATCACAGAAAAGAGCAGTTACCCCGGAAGATCTGAACCTGCAGACAAAACATGAAGGAATTCCTCATATCCTGGTCATGGATGGTAACATCATGCATGAAAATTTGAGGAAACTTAATCTTGACCTTACCTGGCTTTGTCAGCAACTGCAGGCATTAGGCATTGAACAAGCTGAAGAATTACTCATTGCCAGCCTTGATTCCGAAGGAAAACTCTATTGTCAGAAAAAAAACAGCGGGCAGGTACCGGGGGGTAAGACACCTTGAGAATTATGGCTGTAATCATTATACTTTTCGTTGCTCTCCTAGGGTTTGGGACATTTAATTACTATTACTTCGACCACACCGCCGGCAAACTGCTGCAGGCAGCCGAAACCGCGGAGAAAAAAGCCGAAGCCGGGGAATGGGACCAGGCAGAAGAACAGCTCCACCGTCTCAGGTCATCATGGGAAAAGGCCAATGGAAAATGGACGATTCTTATCGACCATGAAGAACTGGATAAAATCAACATTACCATGTCCAGGGCTATGAAGTACATGGAAACCAGGGATGTTTCGGGATTGATGGCCGAATTAGCTGAATTGAAACTTCTGCTCAGACACATTCCTGAAAAAGAAGCCCTCAACCTAAAAAACGTATTATGAAAAAGGTTCATGGAAAATTAAAACCCAAAAATTATTCCCGCTAACAAAGGGCTGTATGGACTCACGCTGCAGGCGGAATTCGACTGGTCCGTCTGGGAAGTGTGAAGTGGGAAATGGGATGTGAGATATTGGTTGGAATTTGCTTTTGCGAATTCCTTCTTCTTCTCACTTCCAACTTCTCACCTCTCACTTCCCAGATGGACCAGTTGATATTCAAACGCCTTCGCTTAGAGTCCATACAGCCCTTTGTTTTTGCCGGTCATTATCCGGGTTAATTTTCGACAAACCTTTTTTATAATACGTTTACATATCTTGTTTACTGATAACAAATCCCTTGTTTTCTGCATATGCTGAACATAGGAAACAACTAATTGCTCAGAGGGGGTTTAAGTTTGATGTATAACCCGGTACACCATAAAATGATGGAACCCAGGGGGGCATGTTTCCCCCAGGCCAGGCTGGCAGAAGCGTGGGTGCCTTACCAATGTCTTATGATGGTCTTTGACCCGGCTGTCGGTCTGATGCATGGAACAATCTTTCCGGAATTGGTCAGGCCTTATGACCGGCATCCCTGTACTCCGAAATGGTATTAGGTTAGGAGGTAAATCATGAACCGAAAAATTTCCCATCAGGCAAAATTGCTCAAAGAAATAATGTCTTACGAATTTACTGCCGTGGATCTCAACCTCTTCCTGGACACCCATCCGGGGGACATGAGGGCTCTGGCAGAATACAACCAGACAGTATGCCAGCTGAAAAAACTCAAGCACGCTTATGAACAGTGTTACGGTCCATTGGCTAACTTCGGGAATTCCCCCAGCCAGCACCCATGGCGTTGGATAGATGAACCCTGGCCGTGGCAAATTGAATTCTAAGGAGGCTTAAAACTCTATGTGGATATATGAAAAGAAACTTGAATACCCCGTCAGGGTAAGCGGTCCAAACCCAAGGCTGGCGAAGATAATAATTGAACAATACGGCGGTTCGGACGGTGAAGCTGCAGCGGCCAACCGTTACCTTACTCAGAGATACGCCATGCCTACCGGCATGGCAAAGGGTGTTCTTACAGATATTGGGACTGAAGAACTGGCCCACTGGGAAATTGTCGCCACCCTTTTCTATAAGCTAATGAAGGGCGTATCCCCGGCCCAGATAAAAGCTGCCGGGCTGGAGGCATATTATGCCAACCACGGCAAGGACGTGTTCCTTGAGAACGCCGCCGGAGTACCCTTCACGGCTGCATATTTTGCCGCAAAAGGTGACCCTGTAGCCAACCTGGTGGAAGACATGGCGGCTGAGCAAAAGGCCAGGGCTACTTATGAGAATCTGCTTAATCTCAGTGATGACCCATGTGTCAATGATACCCTGAGATTCCTCCGCGAGAGAGAGGTTGTGCACTTCCAGAGATTCGGAGAAGTGCTGGATAATGTGCAGACCTGGATGAACAGTAAGAAGTGCTTCTGAATAACATAAAAATGATTAAATTAAAAAGTTGGGTTAAAGCCAAGGCTTACCCAACTTTCTAATTTATTAGACAGATATACAATGTCTATTTACTAATGTTCTGTTTTTCCTAAAGCTTGGTCGATTTGTTTTTGAAACGGGTTTGGTTTACTTTGTTTTATAGCAGCACACTGGCAGTGATGGGTGTGTCCACAGGATTTGACTTTTTTCTGAACAGCGGTCTTGTTGCTTTTAGCTGAGCCAATCACATTGAACATACTTATCTCTGCCGCTTTCATAATTCCACCGCATTGGCTGCACGTCAGCTCTAATCCCTTTTTTGCTTCATAATCCACCAGCACCGGACGGCTGGTATGACACCCGTTACATACAAAGTCATATATTGGCATAACTGACCTCCCTGATATAAACCTTAGGCTGTTGCCGCGATACGTTCTCTAATCAAAGCAACTGCAGCATTGGCATCAGAGCCGTATTTTATCCCAATCCGGCCTGCAATCTGTTCATTCATCGCTGAACCACCGGTCAAAACCAAATACTTGTCCAGCAGGCCTTTTTCTTTTAATAATTCAACAGTTTTTTCGGCATAGACAACTGATGAGTTAGTCATAACAGTCATAGCAATGGCCGCTGCATCATTAGCCTCTGCTGCCTCAACGAATTGTTCCGGTTTAACATTCTTGCCCAGGTCAATGACATTAAAACCGTTGGCTTTAAGCATCAGGGCCACGAGATTTTTCCCTATGTCCTGAGTGTTCCCACGGACCAGACCGATAATCACCGTTGCTTTATTTTCATCTACCGATCCTGTTGCTTCCAACAGTGGAACAAGAATTGGCATAGCCGCTTCCATTGTTTTGGCAGACTTAATCATGTCAGTGATGAAACGCTCCTTACGCTCATACAGGTCTCCGACCATTTTCATCCCAAGAGATAAACCATCAAATATTATTTGTTGAGGGGACAAACCGATTTCCAAACCTTTTTTGGTCCATTCTACTACCTTATCACTGTCATATTCCATAATCGCATCAGCTAAGTTGAAATAAACTTCCTCTTCAGGAGTTTTATCTGCCTGGGTCCTTTGAATTCCCATTCTGACCATTTGGTCATGTTCGGTAGATATTTTGCGCATCCCCGGATGCTTAGGATGACCCGCCAAATAGACACTGCTCAAATCACCAAGAGCTTCGATATCTATCGGGTACTTAATAGATGCACAGGTATCAATTAAAGCGCGCATATTCGCTTCGGGAACTGTCCAGTCAATATCACAACCAGGCATACAGACAAATCCACCGTTGTGACCAACCTCAACAGCCAGTTTCTTTACTTCATTAGCTACATCTTCCGGGGTACCGTGGGTTAATGTGGAATAAGGGCTAAGCGTACCCATCAGTGAAATTTTATCTCCGATAACTCTCTTGGTGTGATCGGCCCCGGGGTACATATCTCCGTTAAAGTTAAAGGTACCGCTTTCAGCAATATCGGACCAGATGGGTTGGGTATAGGTGCAGGTATGAGTAAACCCAATGCCGCCAATTTCCTTAATATATGCAAACAGCCGTTGCTGATAAGGCAGTCCAAATTCACGGTACATCTCCGGCGGCAAAATATCACAGGAACAGAATGGGTCAAGAATATTGCATACATCAATGCCAGCTTCAAACATCATTCGGCAAACGTTTTTGCAAACATCCAGGCTTAACTCAATAACTTCCTTAGCAAAATCCGACTCTTCAGCTAAATAGGTGAAAAATTCATCGGTGCCGGTAACCATTTGAGCGGTAGTAATGGGTCCACCCACGGGTGTAGCCAGCGCATGAGTGTCTTTCCAACCTTCCTGGATAAAGGTTCTTATTTCTTCCTGAATTGCTCTCAAACGACCTTTTTCCGGATCAAAACCATTAGACAGGTAGTTCTCCTTAAGACGGAAAAAAGCTTCTTTAGTGGGTGCAGGGTGTTCCAGTAAGGAGGGTTGTGCATACGGAAGGTATTCTAACACGGCGCCCAGGTTCTCTACCGGGGTAAACAAGTCGGTACCGGCGATTACCACATCTCCGCCAAATTTTTGATGGGCTTTAATTTTTGCCCTGGCCATGGCCTCACCGTCAAGGAGAACCTCGTCAACTCTAACGCCCCCCTCACGAATCCCCCGGGTCATCAATAATGGGGTTACTGGCAATTGATCCGGCAGCTCACTCATAGTGACTGCTGCAAAAACCCGTTCCCGGCTGGTCATTTTTGGCATTCTTACATTCACTCCTTTAGAATTTTTTAACCTCATCGCAACAGATGCATTTTTCCCTTTTTAACTCATGTCTCACCGCCTTATTGTATATTAGAACCCATTTTACCCCACCTACAATTTGAACATATTCCATAAAGCATGCCCTTCCGGCAGTTTATGTCCATCAAGTTCCTGGGCTGCAAAACCGTAAAACACTTCAGCAGTTGCTGAAACGTGGGCTGCAACTGCTGCTTTTTCAATGATTCCATAATGCAAATAATCCCCACCTGCTGCCCGGCAGGCAACAAGGGCTGTCGCTAAAGACAGATTGGTCCACTCGCGGCCCAGCTGAGTTACACTGGTCCATTGGGGAAAACAGTTCGCGAAGGCACAACCTGCCGGATAGCCAAAACGTTCCCTGACAGCCTGAATCTGGCGAATATTAAGACCAATAGAAGGCGGGTCCATCGTGCCTACATCAACTATAGGGGCTGCTACACCAATTTCTTTTAACATTGGTTGAAAATAGTTTTCAATCATTTCACAGCTTCCCTCGGGAGTCGGGTTGCCAATGTCACTGGCAAGTATCATAACGGCTGCGGGACGCTGCCGGCTAAGCAGTTCCAATTCTTCGTCTTCAGTATCTTCATTCAGTGAAGCATAAATGGCCCGGTTTAGAATGCCAAGTTTAACGGCAGCTTCAAGACCGGCCATCCGGACCTCAGCTTCGGTAGCATTTATTAATAAGGGAAGGTCAGTACGTTTACTGACAAATTCCAGAAAGCGTTCCATGGCTTCAGGAGAAGCTGCAATAATGTCAAATGCCATTTGCATACCATACCGGATACTGAGTTTATTCACACGATCCACCAAATCTGCTGCTCTGTTTTCATCAAATTCTCCGGCAAATGGATCGGAAACAACAGAATGATTGTCATAAAAAATACTTCCTGCTGCCAAGCCCGTCATTGACCCCATCGGGCCCCCAATTGCAGCGTTACCTATCTTTAGAACATGGAAATTTGTCAACGACCTTCCTCCTCTTCTTATGAAATAACTCAATGCCTGTATTTGCACCCATTATAAACCGTACTATATTGTATGTCAATATACTTTATTGTGTATTATTTATTTACATTGTATTATACCGTATAATAAAAGTATCAAAAGACTATACTTTACTTGATATGTTCAAAATGCTGTGCTATCATTATTTAATGAATGAACAAAAAGTTGGGAGAAGGCAGTTAATATGAAGGAGAGATTGCTAACCGTAGATGAGGTAGCTGAAATATTAAGAACTACCCCAAATACAATTTATAGATGGCTGAGGGCCGGAAAACTTCCTGGCGTTAAAATCGGTAAGGAATGGCGTATAAAGAAAGAGACACTGGCAGCCAAACTTACTGAAAGCAATACCGCCATTGTCAAAAGTGAAGGTTTTCTCGACAGCATTGACCGGCAGCACGACCATGTATTGGCGGTTACCCGTGACACAAATAATCTGTATAATCTTGAGGCCGAGTTTTTTAAAATAGGGCTGTCCAGAGGATATAGATTATTCAAAGGGTGTTGGTGGCAGCATCCTGATGACGTACGGCAGGAATTATCCTTAAGAGGATTGCCTATTGATAAGCTTGAAGAGAAGAATTCCTTAACTATTGTCAATTTAACAGACGAATATAATCGTTCAGGCAATACAGGACCGGTCCAATCATGGTCAGATGAGGCCAGAAAAACACTGGAAATGGGCTATAATACTATGTGGGGTTCCGGTTCACCTCACCTGCTGTCTTGTGGCGGACATTTCCCCAACCTGATTGAGTTTGAAAGTACCCTGGATGATGTCCTTAAAAAACTCCCGGTTGTAGGACTGTGTCCTTACATTTTTGAGGCCATGGACGATTGTTTTGGCGAGATGGTCGATTTGATGAATCATCACAGAAGCGTTATATTTTACAATGACAATTCCGGAATTTTGCTAAAAAATAACCCTATTGTCAGCAGGGCCGGGTTTTAACTGGCAGACAGTGGGCCGAGCATAAAACGCTTGGCCCTTCTATGACAAGAAAAGCTGCTTGAAGTGAATTGGTTAAAGAACAGTGAGAAGTGCTTTTAGAACAAAGGAGAAGGGCTGCGGGTTGAACCACCGCCCTTCTCCTTTATCACCTGTTTTATTTCAGTTAGAACTCAAACCTTCCAGCCCGGAAGGCACTCAAGTATTTCTCACAGTATTCATCCCGGCCGGCCAATGTTTCGGCAGCTGTGCAACAGACTCCTGGTAGTTTTCGCCGCTTCAGGTGGGACATTTTCCTCTAAAACAACCCCAGCCCCCGCGACATACAGTTAAAAATTTATCTGTTCATTAGTTAAAAGCTTTTCATGTGTGAATAAGTGATCATAAGAATCACATTTGAACTTCTTCTGAAAAACCTGACATTTACAGAGCATTAGATAATATATGTTTTCTTTGCATCCACATAATGTTTCATAATTGCCCATTCCTTTCGAAATAATAAGATCAGCCTCTTTAAATACTTGTTTAAATTGTTTAGAGACTATATCTAAATCTGTGCCTGGAACGCAAGTTCCATTATTTATTATTTCGGCATATTTTTCAATACCCACAAAATAAGCATCTTGTTCGGTAGCATCATTTAAAACCGGTTCGCCCCTAACAGCAAAATATATAGTTAAACCCGGGTATCTCTCCTTAATATTTTTAACAAAAATCTTATCAAAAACAATTTCACCTGCATTATCAGCCAGATACAATAACTTCGAAGCCTCGGAAATATCTTTCTTTAAGTCATTATACAAGTCATAATTATAGTTAATCTCGCGAGACTCTAAAAGTAATTTCTTAACGAAATCAATACTTATATCGCCGAAGAACAGGTCAATGATGTTGCCAACAGTAGCTATCCTCATGGCATCATATAGATTATCAGCAGATGTAGTTAGCATTCTGTCAATTTCAGGCTCTATCTCCAGCAGCTGTTTATTAAAATACTTCTTCTCTTCTTCAAAAACATCATAAATGTCAAAACTTTGTTGAGCCAATTTGTGTATTTCAGAATGAAAATGAGTAGCAGATTTTTCGCAGCCAATTTCTATTAGTATTTTGAGGCATTCCTGCATAAACTTTGACTTAATATTACTGTCCTTCGCCCATTTCGCTAGGTTTTCCGCATCTTGAACCATACATACGTAACAATCTACGTGCCCTGCCATTATTAAACACCTCGATTCAATTATTTTTAAAATGTTATTATAGCACGATAATTGAATAATTTAAACGCATTAATTTGATTATTCTTCAATTTCTCTATTAAGACCAATTCTTATTTGAGGAATAACAATACCCAGTAGTATAAAAACGATGCCCAAACTTTGAAGATATGTAACTTTTTCTTTCAATAAAATAAACGATGTTATCACCGCTACAGGTAATTCTGCCGCACTAAGAATAGTAGCTAAGCCCGGGCCAATTCTTGGAACACCGATAGCAAAAAATAGTATCGGAAGTGCAATGCCAACCACGCCCAACATCATTCCATATTTCCATAATCCATTGGTAAGGGAACCATTAAATAAAAACGTCGGTTTAAACACAATCAGCAGTAATACCATAGACCCTGTCGTCATGAAGAAACTACGGACTAAAGGTGGCATGTCGGTTGCAACCCCACCACTCGCATAAATAAAAATAGCATAAGTTATTGCTGATGAAAGAGCGAACGCTACTCCCCTGCCAATTGTAATTTCTATCCGGTTTTCTAAAACACCTCCAATCAAAACTGCGCCAGCTAAAACTAAGCTTATAGATAATAATTTTTTGGAACTTGGCCACTCTTTCTTTGCAACTGCTTCAATAACTAATCCCATCCAAATGAATTGAAACAGGAAAACCATTGTGATAGATACTGGAAGAGTTTGCAAAGCAAGACCATAAAAAATATAAGATAAACCTAAATTTGCCCCGAGTAAAGACAGGAGAAACCACTTCTTTATCGCCCCTCTTACGTTTATTCTACAAAAGAGAAGCACCAACCCTAATAACATCCACCAACCAAAAAAGAATTGCCCGTTCAGCACTTCCCCTGTGGAAAACCCGCGATTGTAAGCAATTTTCATTCCAGTAGATAATAATCCATAACTAGACGCTCCCAATAAAACATATAATGGGTATTTAAAAGCTTTCATAATTTTGCTCCTCTTTATGATGTGTTAACTTCTGTTAGAAAAAATTTTCCCTTACTATTATAAGTGTAAGGGAAAAAACTATAGAAAAAGGAGGTTATATCTAAAGAGCCGACAACTATATTATTAAAACTCAAATCTGCCAGCACGAAATGCTTCTAGATAATTTTCACAGTATTCGTCCCGACCTGCAAGAGTCTCCGCAACTGTGAGACTTGCCATCATTTCCTTATCCAACGGGTTGATTATCAGTCCATCCAAACCCTTTGCGACGGCCATTATCGCAAATGTCCTGTTTAAAAACTTACGGTTTGGCAATCCATAGGAAATATTGGACAACCCACACATTGTGTGTACTCCTTTAAATGTTTCCATAATCGCCTGAATAGCATTCAGGAATTCTATGCCAAAAGAGTCCTTAGTCCCAACTGGCTGAACAAGTGGGTCAACATAGATGTTCTCGAGGGACACATTGTTCCTTACCAATGCATTAATCAACTTATCAGCGATTGCTAATCTATCCTCTGTTGTTTGAGGCATGCCCCTGTCACTCATACACAGAGCTACGACCTTCAGGTTAGTACCTGCCACAATGGGGAGCAGGGCTTCGTAGCGCTCTTTTTCAAGGGAGATAGAGTTAATCATGGCAATCCCTTTATGAACTGCCAGCGCTGCCTGCACTGCCTTTGGGTCCGGGCTATCTATACAGCAGGGAGCACCTGTAGCCTTTTGAACTAACTGAACTAACCATTTCAGGTACTCCATTTCTTTTCCTATAAATATTCCGGCATTAACGTCAATATAATCCACACCCGCCTCACGCTCATTAATCGCTACTTTTTTTATGTAATCGGCGTCTTGGGCTTTGATTGCTTCTGCAATTACCTTTCGGCTAGCATTAATCAGTTCGCCTACTATTATCATATCATTTCCTCCCCAAGTCGTAAGTTAACGAAACCTTTGCCTTAATAAATCCTGCTTATGTGTCAAACAAGTTCTTTACAGAGATCAACTGCAGAAGCTGCATCCGGAGCAAAACCATCAGCTCCGATAGATTCAGCGAATTCCTGAGTAATAGGGGCGCCACCGATAATTACTTTTACTCTGTCCCTAAGGCCTTCAGTTGTAATATATTTAATAGTATCATCCATTGCATACACAGTTGAAGTGAGCAGAGCAGACATTGCCAGTATCTGAGGTTTATGCTCCCTAATAGCATCTGCAAATTTTTCAGGTGGCATATCGATACCAATATCAATTACTTTAAAACCACTGCTAGTCATCATCATATTGACCAGATTTTTCCCAATATCGTGAAGATCACCTTTTACTGTCCCAAGAACAATCACGCCTTTGCTTTGCTCCTCAGAATCATCGATTAAAGGTTTAACCAGTTCAACCCCCGCAGCCATAACTTTGGCAGATTTTAGTACCTCAGGCACAAACATGTCTCCGGCTTTAAAGTGGACACCTACAACATTCATGCCTTCAATTAAGCCGTTGTTAATGATGTCTAACGGAGCATTTCCCGCATCAATAAGGTTTTGTACATGTTCTTTTACTTTATCCATTTGACCTTTGACAACACTTTGAGCAACATCAGCTAAAGTTGACATTAAATTATTATTCCTCCTTTGATTGAAATAAATTGTAAATTATGAAACCTAAATTATCTGTTTTTTTCAACCATTTTAATGTAAGACGTTAAATCTTTTTCCAGTTGTTCATCAATAATTTTATCCGGCGCATTTGCAAGTATTTCTTTAACCTTTTTATTAGCAGTAACCATTATGTCCACCGAACCGTCTCTGTGCCAATTATCGTAGGAGTTCCAATCTGCCATTGTGGGCTGCCAGCCCGCGCGGCATAGTTCGAGGGTACTGTCATGCCAGAGATAATCAGCCTTATGTCCTAACTCTTGAATTAGATCAATTGAGAAGGCCTCTTCAGATGTATCTATGCCTTGAAGAATACGTCTAATACGGCTGACAATCTCTGTATCGATAATTAATTTTTCATACGAAACAGAAATTAAGTTTTCCATAGAACCAACAGACTGACTTGTTAACTGAGCGCCGGCCAATGCTGATAACAATAGACTCTGCATGGTTTCATAGCCTGCTTGATAATTTACTAGTTTCGAACTGGTAATGCCAGTTTGAACCCTGGCCGGTAAATGATAAAAATCTCTATTCATTTGCGTGATAGCGACAACCAATAAAGCCGTTTCGGGGCAAGCACATTCCCATGTCGCCAGTTTTAAGTTAGCGAAAGTAGTAGAGGCAGAAGCTATCACGGGAATCCCGGGATTAACTAATTGAGCTAGTACTATACCGGCGAGCAGCTCAGCATTTTGTAATATAATTGTTCCCATTATTTGAGCGGGGGACGTAATTCCAGCCATTGGAGCCGGGACTATAAGAACAGGCTGATTCCATTTGGCATATTCGATAATGCCGTCGCAGGCATAATCCGAGTAGGTTAGAGGGCTATTTGGACACACTGCTTGCCACGTGCAATAATTGTCTTTAAAAAATCCCTTTCCCCCAAAAGATATTTCCATTAATTCGAGAGATTCTCGCATTTGTTGGGTATTATCCAACTGCATAGGTGAAAGCATTGGTTTATTAGTATGTTTAATTGATTCATAGGTGCAATAGAGGCCTCTAAAATCCGTATCAACATCCTCTGGGCTAATTGGCTGATAACCAGCAATATCTATGTCATCACAGGCCTGAAACAACTTTTGGAGGTTCGCAAAATCTTTGAGTGTGCCTTTTCTGCGCCCATTGTCTAAATCAGAAACAAAAATTTCCCCGCCAGGCGGATGAATTAACAAGCCCTCTCCCACGGTAACGGAGCGTTGTTTGTCCCGAGCTGTCAGTTTAAACTTACTGGGACATTTTCTTATTGATTCTTCCACAATTTTCTGACTAAACTTAACTACTTTCCCATCGACCTCTGCTCCATGTTTGCGGAAAATCTCCAGGGCTTGTTCTCCATGAAATATAACTCCCGTTTCTTTTAAAATTTTCAGACTTGCTTCATGAATTCTAACACAATCCTCTTTTGATAATACCTCAACCTTAAATTTGGTTTCCAAAATATCTCCTCCCAGGTAAAGATGATTTTCTTAAAGGCCCTTTATCATTTCCACAATTTCTTCCTTATGCTCATCCACCCAGTTCATACATGTAACCTGGTGCTCCATATAGGCAAAATATTCGTAAGGATTAAGGGTCAGGTCGTTATAGTATGCTTTTGAACACCACAATATCAAGTAAATGTTTCCTGCATTTAGCATCTCGGGCAGATAACGCTTCTCTGTTACGTTGAGGGGCGGCAGACCTCCTAATTCCTTAAGTTTTTTGTTGTAAGCTTCCAAAAAAACCTTGCATCGATCAAGGTGTAAAACCCCATCAAGTTGTTCTACCCACGAAGCGCAGAAATAAACCAATGCCAAGCCGATTTCGAAGATCCTTAAATCCATCTTTGCATAGTCAAAGTCGAAGATACCTACTACTTTTTCGTCTTTATACTTCATGTTGCCAGGGTGGCAGTCACATTGAATTGCCTGTACCGGCAGATTCACTAAGTCTTCTTCGGCAATTACTAATTTATCAATAATTTCGATAATCCTTGAAAGGTTGTTTTTAAAATAACTATGAAACTTATTATGAACATCCATTTCTGTATATTCTTTAAAGAGTTTTGGAAGTGTAGGCATTAAATTTAGTATCCCGGGTTCAACTCTTTCCATCCCATTAGGATCAAAATCCTTCACTGCATTGTGGAAAGTGGCAATAGCTTCAGCGGAACTGGCATATGCCTCATCTGTTAATTCGTTTTCAACCCAGGTGTATTTATCTTCACCCCCTAAAAATTCATAGACCGCAAAATACCAGTCAAGTTTTTCGTCACCTGTATCCTCGGTTAATTTGAAATAGGTTTTGTCATTACGTGCCCGAATCGGAGCCGCGGCAATATCTAAGCCATTCTTCTTGGCATGAATTAACATATTGTGTTCTAGCAGAACTTCCTTTTCTTGTTTTCCTTTACTATATTTCCGGACAAAAAATTCAAGCTTTTCTCCTTCTTTTTCACTATATATCCCAAAACTCCTATTAATGTATCCACCGAATATCTCATAGATTTCTGTTATCTTACCAAGATTGTAGTTATTATTTAAAACTTCCTTAATTTGCTGGCATAAAGATGCTCGGTCTAGTATTTCCACTAGCTCTACAGCTGTTTTACTCAGTTCCTGGCTTTGGGCTAGGAGTTTAAAACCCAGTTCTGAATCCAATGATTCCAAGCGAAGCATCTTACTAGTATCCATCTTATATTTCCTCCTCTCTATATTTTAAGATTCTGCAAACAACGTTTAATGCAAAGTTCATGCCATAAAAAGATACAACCTCAATATATTGTTTAGATAAAGCATGCGGGGAATTTCTTAAGAAATAGAAGACATCGTACCAACTGTACTATTTTTCTTCGACTGTTTAAATTGTTCTTAATACCGAAGCAGAGTGTAATAATTTTTTTCATGAAAATTTACTTTCCACTTCAACAAAGGAAAAATCCCCTTTTCCCTTTATCGCTAATTGACGAATTTTTTCATATTTGGCCGGAGGACAACCTATTTTAACATACTAATAATGGCGGCAAATTAGCAGCCAACATTACTCTGATGGCCTCCGTATCCTTCAAAGAAAGAAGGCACAAAATTTCATTAAATGAAAGCGGACGTTTTGCTAATGCTTTACTAATAATTCTCTCCAAATGATGCTGGCCTGTAAAAGATGTAGTAATGTGTTTCCTTCCCCTCTGCCAGGAAAGGCAAGCATATTGGTATGGGGCACAATAATAATCGCCGCTTGCACCCCATAACCAATAGTTGCCCACTGTTGGTTCCTAAAATTTTTTCATTCTTTCTCTCCAAATTACAGACTTTCTAATTTAAGATGTCTGGCGAACTCCTTCGAAAAATTCGTCAGTATCATCTATGGGTACATCTGAAATTGATTCCAGTTGTTCCTTCGTTGGTGGTTCAGTCAAGTACGTACCAATAATCAAACCTGCAAGGCCAAAAACAAACCCAACTACGCAATAACCCAAATATGAGCTAGCCATTGATCCTTTGCCAAATATCCAGTCCCATACCGGCATGGTATAAGAAAAGTTCCACACTTTGTATTCTAAAATAAAAAAGATTATAGTTGCCAGAGTTCCAGATATACCTCCTGCCATTACACCCGTAAGATTGGCACGCTTCCACCAGAGCGAGAAAACCATAATCGCTACACCAGCAGTCAGTAAACCAGATGATAGGAAGTAAGCATCATTTAGGGATGCCCCTATCATAGGACTATCATATAGCATTGCAATTAAAACATTCACACCAATAATGACCAATGTGATACCACGGGCCCATTTCATGATCTTTTCGTCAGTCCACTTCTTTTTCCGATATATTAAAGGTTGCAGGATATCATATGATAAATTCATGGAAGTAACATTACTGTAATTGGCCACAGTGGACATACTGTGAGCTGAGAGAAGAAATATTAATATGGCTTTTAGCCACGGAGACATATATTCATTGATATAAACAGAAATTACATTATAGCCACCTGTATCTCCTAAAGCAGCTGCGGAAGAGAGGACACCATCTTTAAGTTCCGGTGGGAAAATAATTATACCCATTAAACCAACAAATGAAGCACATAGAACGATAAAGACAAGATTGTATATAAGACTGTATAACGTTCCTTTACGCGCTTCCCTGGTGTTTATAGCAGATTGAGCCTTTAACCAATAATCTTCGGCTGCTGACCACCCTGGTAACAGCGCTATAAAAATTATTAAGGGAAATGCAACAGACGCAAAACCGAAAAATGTTGTTGCTGTGGCACCCTCTTTGAGTGGGTAAGCCATACTATTGACTATATCCTGATTCTTTAACATAGCCCAAATAGTTGTATCTTGGCCTATTGCGATGCCCCGTGCGGTCAAGTACGTGCCGATTGCTACTGCAACTAAAATTCCAGCACCCATGAAAAACTGAAGTACATTGGCATTTACTACCGATCGGAAGCCGCCCATCCACATATAAGCTGCTACCGGGATGGCATATATAATAATCATCCATTTTACCGATAAACCCAAAGCGGGTGCCATTATCAGTGATGCTGCATACAACTCGGCAGCTGACCATAGAGTATAAGAGAAAATATTTATAGGCGCAGATAATATACGCGCTGGTAAACCAAAACGGTTGTGCAGCATTTGACACTGAGAAATAGCTTTAACCTTTCTTATATAACCTACCATAGGTATATAGATAAACAGTGCAATTGTCCAAGGTATTACCACCATCCACGACCCCGTTAATCCTTGATCATAAGTAGCCCATGTCATCCAGGTTATCATACCTATTAACATCCAGCCAGAGGCTATGGACATTCCTACGAGGTACGCAGGTTGTTTACGACCGGTGATCCAATAGTCATTATGCTCTTCTTCCGCACTAGTAGCGGTTTTTTGTTTTCTATAAGCAATCCATCCTAGGTATACAACTAAAACACAATAGATTAAGAAAATTAACCAGTACCATATTGAACTAACTTCTGTAGACATTCAATATCACCTTCCTTATATAATTAGCCTCTCAACAATTAGATGAGATTGTTTGCACAAGGCTTTACCTGATACTATCTATTAAACTCTCCCCCATTTATTATGATACTGTGCGTAAGGCACAAAGCTAGCCGTGCACAACTAACCTCTTGCCTTATGAGCCTATGTAGATACGATTTCAAGGAATCGCTAAACTTTTCGAAAGAAACAGAATGCTTATCCCCATCTTTATACTCCAACAGAAACAGTTTCAGGCAAAGTACTACCTCCATCAATCACAACATGTGTACCCGTAATATAGCTTGATTCATCTGAAGCCAAGAACGCAGCCACTTCTCCGACTTCCTTTATCGTTCCCAATCTACCTAAAGGAACTCCGCCTGCAATCCCCTCAATTACAGTTCTCGGGTTATCGGGATTTGATTCTTGGGCGATTTTTTCTACCATAGGAGTATAAATATATCCCGGGCAAATTGCATTTACTGTAATTCTATATTTAGCAACTTCTCTGGCAAGAGCCTTTGTGAACCCCCAGATTGCAGCTTTTGAAGTTGCGTAAGCGGTTTCACCTTCATCACAAACCATAGGACCGGTTACAGAGGATAGATTAACAATCTTTCCATATTTTTTTTTAATCATGTAAGGAAGTACCGCTTTGGCACAGTTCCAAACACCGTTTATGTTAACGTTAAAATGAAAATCCCTTACTGCATCACTCATTTCAAGAAAACTAACCAACTGGATGACACCGGCATTATTAACAAGAATGTCTATTTTCCCCAATTCTTTATAAGCATTCTCAACAATTTTTTTAACATCATCTAATTTTGTAACATCAGCTCTATACCCCGTGGCTCTTAAGCCCTTTGATTGAATGGCCTGGGCTGTATCGAATACCCGGTCAGAAATGTCTACCAACAAAACATGTGCGCCATGTTCTGCAAATACCCGAGCGACGCCCTCTCCGTTTCCCATTGCGGCGCCTGTAACAAATGCTGTTTTGCCATCAAGCTTTCTCATATTTCACACCTCAGTTTTTTATTGAGAAGATGCTCCTTCCCACCAATGCAGTTTTTCTTTTATCACACCGATGTTCTTATTGTGCAGTGTAACCGCCATCTACGCATAAATCGGCTCCAGTTATAAACAACGATTCATCAGAAGCTAAGAATAAATTGGCATAGGCAATATCTTTTGGTTTACCTATATAGCCGATAGGATGGCGGGTTAATGCATCTCCATAGTATTCCTCTAAAGAAAGGCCTAAGTCTTTAGCTGCCTTTTCGTTCATCGGAGTGTGGATATATCCTGGATAGACCGTATTAACACGAATCTTATATCGTTTTCCCCCACAATGCAGGGCAGCGGATTTGGTTAAAGTTCTAACTGCTCCTTTAGCTGCACAATATGAGAACCAGATAGATTCGGCAGCTATCGCTTCCATCGAAGAAATATTGATAATAGAACAGTTTTCTCCATTTTCTTTCATATATTTAATGGCATATTTAGTACCAAGGAATACACCGGTTGCCATAACATCCATCTCCAGGCTCCAGCTATCTAGTGTTGCTTCTTCAACATTCTTACCAATGGCAATGCCGGCATTATTAACCAAAATATTGATTTTTCCAAAAGTCCTAATAGTTTGTTCCAGTGCCCGATGCCACTCTTCCTCTTTTCTTACGTCAAGCTGTATAAATGCAGCGTCACCACCGTCTTTCCTAATTTCATCCACAACCATTTGGGCAGCTTGCACAGATTTTCCAGTAGTGATCATGACCTTAGCCCCTTCTTTAGCAAAGACACGACACGTTTCTTCCCCTAATCCCATAGCAGCACCTGTAACCATAGCAACCTTACCGTCTAATCTTCCCATTATTATCTACTCCTTACTTTTGATTGAACTTAAAGCCAGTTGATTATTGTGCTGTCCAACCGCCATCTATGGTTAATTCGGCTCCTGTTACAAACAATGATTCATCAGAAGCCAGATATACATCGGCGTAAGCGATATCAATGGGCTTGCCAATGTAGCCAATCGGGTGCAAGGCCGCCACTTTGGCAAAATATTCCTCTTTGGTAAGTCCGGAATCTTCAGCTTCTTTTTCAGTTAATGCTGTATGTACATAAGCAGGATGAACAGAGTTAACCCTAATTTTGTAGCGCTGCTCCCCGCAATGCAGTGCGGCAGCCTTGGTCAGGCTAGTTACAGCTCCCTTAGACGCGCAATATGCAAACAGACCTGCTTCAGCAACTTGTCCATCTATGGAAGACCGATTAATAATGGAGCAATTTTCTCCGTTGTTCTTCATATGCTGGATAGCGTATTTGGTGCCAAGGAAAACGCCGGTAGCATTGATACCCATTAACCAATTCCATTCCTCCAGGGTAGTTTCTTCAATGTTCTTACCTAACGAAACACCGGCATTGTTAACTACGACGTTTATCTTGCCGTAAATCTTAATTACCAGCTCCATAGCTTTTTTCCATTCGTCTTCTTTTGATACGTCAAGTTTTACAAATGAAGCGTCGCCACCATTTTCCCTGATTTGCTCCACAAGCCTTTGACCGGCCTCTTGAGCTATATCCGCAACCACAATTTTGGCGCCTTCTTTGGCAAACAACAATGAGGTTCCTTCCCCAATTCCGAGAGCGCCGCCAGTGACCATAGCAACCTTACCGTCTAATCTTCCCACTTTTTAATCCTCCTCTAAAAAAGTAAGCTAGAATTCAATAGCATTATGCCTTAGGTTATTTTTAATTTTTTTCTTGGAATCGTGGTTGGGTGAATTTGCCTCCAAATTCACCCAACCACGATTCACTACATAAGACCTGTTTTCGTCTTCATCTTTTCCACACAGTTAATCTCTATTTCCAGCAGATTGGCAATTCGCACCTTGGCATCCATACCTTTAGCACACCCTGGTACTCCGGTAATGATGCCGATATCCAAGTCTTCTCTGATCTCCCTCATGACCTCTTCATTAGCAAGGTCTATCGGGTCAATTTTCAGGCGCTCCGCGACATATTTTTTTGCTTCCTTAAGGCGCATTCCTTTCATCTGCATCCGGGCAACCAGATCTCCGGCTGTCCTGATGCCGCCCATACCAGAAGCCATTACGTGAGCGATAGGCATCCCGAGAGGATCTCCAATACCCACCTACAACCCGTCTGCTTTGGCGATCTCCGCTATAGCCTTAGACGCCCTTGTAACACAGTCGATAGGAGGAACCTCGCAAACCGGCACCCCGCCAACACCCATGCCCACGTTTGGATGTATTGGAATATTGGCTGCTTCTGAACAGGCTTTTATAAAGGTTACCGCGCGGGCTATGTTCCAAGGCATTGATTTGCCGCTGTTTGTGTTAACCACCGGTCCGAAGATGTCACAACCGGCTTCTTCAAAAAGCTTTACTTGCTGGTGTGGATACAAGCCGGCAAGCCTGGTCCCCTTGTACTCCAAACCGCCGTGCATTCCTAAAATAAATTCACCGGCCATCCCAACTTCCACGGAAAGTTTGGTGTTTTTCTTTATGTATTCTACTGTCCTTAGACTGGCCAAAACATCAGCGTCTCCGGCGGCCCCAACAGTATCAAGGTTGAAGCCGTCACACCCAATCTCATCCAACTTTTCAGCAATAAAAGTGCCATCCTTGATTGCAAATTCCATGGCATCTTCCTGGGCTTTCCGGGCTTCATCCAATTTACCGGCCTGAAATAGGTCAGAAGGATTGCCACATGGTCCGTCGGGATAGTAATAAGTGCCCAGGTTAGGCATAGCCCCAAAGAAAACCGGAGCAATTAAATTTTGTGACATGGTTTCGTACATTACCTGATAGGTTGAAACAATGGGCTTAATAGGTTTAAAGCTATAATCTACGTGCCCCAGCGTCACGGTATCACAGCAGAAACAGCGTTCATGTACCATATTTGAAACTGTGGGGTCAATCATAATACTAATTCCGCTGTTCATTTGATCCGTATTTAAGCGCATCTGGCCGGCATCATCAGTCATGACAATCTCATTACCTGGTTCAACAGCAACAATGCGGAATGGCGAAGTAAATATCTCTAAAAGCTTATCATAATCTTCAGATGTGAGTTCGGGAATCTTGCCCCGCCCTGCAGCATCCTTGCTGCCCAGTTCAAAATCCCGGAGCAATTCTTCTTTGGTCATCTCAACCCGAGACCCATCACCCATTCTGGTCAAATATTTTTTCAAGTCTGTCCACCTCCTACTTATAGTTTATAATAGATTTATTTTTTAAAAGGCTCTTCTGCTTCCGCAATAATCTCTTTGAATTTCTTCAATACTGATTCTGGCAATGGATCTGGTTTGTGGTTTTCAAGAATGCTAATTGCAATTTCATTAGCATTCTGAGTCATGTCCTTGCCACCGCGAGACATCCAAGTCCCGCGCATCCTGCGATCAATTAATTTTGTTGTTGATTGTTCACTTCCCATAAACTGGCGAGTATGTTTCTCACCCAAAAAGTTATTACCTACACCAACCTTTTTGATAATATCAACAGCCAGTGTGTCATCATTAACGGGAATGCCCTGCACTACCCGTTTAATCATGCGGGCTATTTCATTATCCATGACCAATTGCGCGTGACTCCATGTCACACCCAATTCCAGCATGCCCATCCCATATATCAGGTTGGCACCTGCCAACGCTGGAAGGAGGGCTGTTAAGGTCTTTTCATGGCCGGTTTGGTGATCAGATATCTTGGAGTCAGCCTACCCACCGGCAACATAACTCGGTAAGTTGTACAAATCAGCCAGAGCGGCTACACCTGCGCTGGTCATACCCAGCTCGGGCGCCCCTACCGGCGCAGTTACGTAAGTAAGGTCAAATGTGGTGGTTGAACTCCCATATATGATGGGTGCACCCTTGCAGGTTGCCTGAGAGAGAACGAGTCCTCCAAGAACTTCAGCATTATGGGTCACCAACGTACCCGCCAAAGTAATTGGAGAAGTAGCGCCGGACATGGCCATAGAAAGAACATTACAGGGAATCCCCCACCGGGCAGACTCGATTATAATCCGGCAGGACAAATCACTCAACTGCAACGGGCTAACTGGACATGTGATGGTCGATACAATAGGCCTTTTCCTTAATTCGTCCTCACCGCCAACAATTTCGGCTGCCATCCTAAAGAACCTCTTAGTGTTTTCCCCACTAATCAGATCCCCGTGCGAAATGTGTTTGCTGGTATTAGTAAACATAGCAACGCTGTCATGCAAATCCTGCGAGTACTCAGGCATATCCCGCCCTACTACGGCGCTGGAGAATATATCAACTTGATCCATAGCATCACAAATCAGAGCGGTTTTGCCCACTGAATCGTTGGTAGTTTCCTGCAATTCTCCGGTATAAGGATCTACTATCATTACACCAACTGCGAAGTTGGTGAACCCCACCCGCCGGCCTTCTAAAATCATGTCGTACTTAGGATTTCGTCCAGCCAGTAATACCTTACTGGGACAAGATCTTATGGTTTCTTCCACAATGTAAGATGGAATCCGTACTATGTCCCCTTCTACGATACAACCGGCACTAGCCATGATATCCCGGGCTTCTTTATCCATGACTAAAATTCCGGTATCATTCAGCACCTCTAAAGTAGCTGAATGGATGTCTCTTAACTCATCATCAGAAAACATATTTAAAGAGAAACCACTCAATTGGTTCTGTCCGGCTTTCGAATTTCTAATCAATTCCGTCACCCCCATTTAACATAATTTTATCCTTTTAACCAAGCATTAGTTCCTTGGCTTTCCGGGTCGCCTCTGATGCGTTTTCCCCATAAGCATCGGCACCAATTTTATCACACCAGCGCTGATTCACAGCAGCTCCTCCAATCATGGTCTTCACCTTGATTCCGGATTGAATGACAGCTTCCTGCAAAGCGCTCTGTCCAACCAGTGTTGTTGTCATCAGGGTTGATGATGCAATTAAGTCTGCATTGATTTCTTTGGCCTTGTCTATGAACGCTGAGATTGGTACATCCCTGCCCAGGTCAAAAACTTCAAAACCGTATACTTTTAACATAGTAGCTACAATTCCTTTACCAATGTCATGGATGTCACCTTCCACCGTCCCGATGACTACTGTCCCTATCTTTTCTCCTTTGCTTTCTGCAGGAATGTAAGGTTCCAGGATAGCGATAGCTTTAATCATAGCGTCTGCAGCAACGATAACAAAAGGTAAAGAAATTTCCTCATTGTTAAATAAATCTCCCACCTGGGTCATTCCTAAGGCAAGCCCCTCATTGATAACTTCTACCGGGTTAAGGCCCTCTGCGATAGTATCCCGGGCAACTTGTTCGGCGGCTTCTTCATCACCGTCCACCACTGCCTGAATTGCTCTTTTAATAATGGCTTCCTTACTCATCCTTTGTATCACCTCCAGAATTAATTAAAATTTACCGGACTATATATAGAGAAAACTCACCTCCTTAAGGTTATCCAAATCCTGTAGTTAACTCCCTTTGCTCATTTTAAATTAATAGTTCTTTTAGTTTTTTTACAGCGTCATTTGCATTCTCTGCATAGAGGTCGGAACCGATTTTGTTGGCCCACCGCTGGGTGACAACTGCCCCGCCCACCATAGTCTTTACTTTGTCACGGAGTCCGGCTGCTTTGAGAGCATCTTCCAGCGCTTTTTGTCCAACCTGTGTAGTAGTCATCAACGCCGATGACCCAACGATATTCGCATTTATTTCCCTGACTTTTTCCACAAAGGTCTTGATAGGTACATCACGGCCAAGGTCATGAACCTCGAAACCATAGACTCTTAACATGGTAGCAACGATACCCTTTCCAATGTCATGCACGTCACCTTCAATAGATCCGATAATTGCAATACCAATTTTCTCTTTGACCTGGTCTACTGGTAAGGCCTGCTCCAGCACATTGATAGCTGCTACCATGGCATCTGATGCTACAATCAGTTCTGGCAAAAACATTTCGCCTCTGTCAAACATTTCACCACAAGTGGACATCCCCGCTGAAAATCCGCCGTTGATCATATCCATTGGATCAACGCCTTCAGCTATCGCTTTTTCTGCGAGTTTAACAGCTGCATCACGGTTGGCATCAACGACCGATTGCGCAGCTTGTTTAAACAGTTCCTCCTTGTTCATTTTTTGACTCCTTTCCGTTTTAGTTTATTATGTAATTAACTGGGCTGAAAAACCTTCAACACTTTTTGGAGGTGAGTCCGGGAATTCCACCCGGCTATGAAGATTTAGAGTCTTCATAAGCTTGCCGATCAACCCTCCATATAATATTGTAAGCAGACTAGTACTTTGTTAACTCTTAAACTGTGGATACAGCCTTCGCAGCTTGATTCTTGCGTCATCTGTGGTAAACTGCCAGTCAACACCTTTTTGATTGTTGTTACGTGATGATTCCCATTCCCGTAGTTCAAGACTTAGATCCTTTAGGGATGGGATTCTCCGACCCAGGCATTGTCTGGTCATTGCCCCTAACTCGATTTCAGCAATGTTGAGCCAACTACCATGTTTGGGTGTGTAATGAATTTCTAACCGTTTGGCTAACCTGCGTGCTGTTTCCGGGATAAAAGCTTCGTACAGAGATGCAATAGAATGGGTGTTCAGATTATCCATCACCAACCTGATTTTGGGAGCATCCGGGTAGTGCACTTCCAGCAGTTCCCGAATTTCATTGGCCCAGTCGATGCGAGTTCGTCTTTCATATACTGCCACATGCCTCCATCCCGCTAATGGCTCTGTAAAGAGGAAGATGCTACAAGTGCCATTTCTCTTATACTCACTATCTCGACGTGCAGGTTTCTCAGGCTTCATGGGGATAGGGCTCCTGGCTTCATCCAACAGTTGATAAGGCTTTTCATCCATACAAATGACAGGATAATCTTCATCAAAGGGTTGTTGATATAAATCTAAAATATCTTCCATACATGCCACAAAAGCAGCATTTTTATCCGGAGGAATACACCAGCACTTACGAAGATGTGGTTTTAACTCGTTTTTTTAAAAGCTTGCTTATAGCCACATAAGAAATACTGTCAATATACTCAAGTTCAACAGCTTTATCTGCCAATAATCTAAGAGACCATTTGGATCTTCCTGGAGGTGGAGTACTGCAACTGAGAGCAATAATTTTTGCTTCTACTTCTCCTGTAATCTTGGGTTCCACTGGTGGCGTTTCCCGCTTTTTCCTTGACAGAGCAGTGTCAAGCCCCTTTTCGGAATACTCTTTTCGAATAGTATACGGTTTGTTGGTGGACATTAAAAATCTCTGCAATTTCGATTTCACTCACAAATATATAATGGCACCATTCGATTTATCCATAACCATATGCAATTTCTTTGCCAATTACGATTTTTCTCTATAAAAATTCCTCGGTTATGAGTTGTTTTTACCTTAAATCCTCTAAATAAAATGCTGTTTGTCAATAAATTAATTAAATTTCTATTCAAATATTCAGCTGGTCTATTGAAGAATTTTAATATTCTAAGTCTTTAGAGGCTCCATCGTATATCTAAACAGAACTCTCTATTATAAAAAAGGTGGAATGTTTTTTTTCATGAAAAAAAACATTCCACCTTTTTTATAAATAGTCCCTATATATGTTTGGATTTATACCATCCTTTTTATTATAAAATCACTAAAAAGAATTGACCTAGATAGAAAAATATGATATAGTTATCTAACGAATATTCGTTAGATAATATCCGGGAGGTATCATATGACAAAAGATAATATTAAAAGGGAGGCTCTTAGTCTATTTGTTAAAAAAGGTTACGAAGGGACATCAGTATCTGATATTGCAAAAAAAGCAAATATTCGAGCATCATCAATCTATTTTCATTATGAAAGTAAAGAACAACTATTTCTGAGCCTTTTTCAGGACATAGTAAATGAAAAACTCGATTATCTTGAAGAACTAAGGAACAAAACGGCAGACAAAGGTATAAAAAATCTACTTCAGAATTATTTGGATAATCACCTAAAACAAATTGAAACTAACCGGGATAGACTCGTTTTCTACAAAAGAAATGCAATGTTCCCCCCAGAAAATCTAAAAGAAACAACTCGGAAAATATTAATATCTTATGAGGAAGAATACGTAAAACTGTTAACACCTGCTTTTCACGATGGGATAAGACAGGGAATATTAAAAAATGAGAAAATTAATAAACTGCTAAATGCATTTCAATGTGTAGCAGATGGATTATATGTTTTATCCCATTATTACGAAATCAACATCTATAAAAAGATAGTGGACGAAGTATGGGATTTGTTTTGGAAATCCATAAAATCCGATAATTAAAAAGAGTTCTCCAAGTTTGGGTGCAGATAACCTCTAGTCCCTACATTTTCGAAAAAGATAGTTATCTATCAGGAAAATAGAACCGGATATGGAACTGCAAAATCCAATTATCTGGAGGGATATTATTATGAATAGAGCTGATAATGAAGTGCTTGAGCAACAAATTGAAAAACTAAAGATGGAAAACCAATTACTGAAAACGATAATTGACAGTATCCATGAATCAGTATTCGCTACTAACAAGGCAGGTAAAGTAATTTTATACAATTATGAAACAGAAAAAATAGAAGGGATAAAAAGGGAAGATGTGCTGGGTAAGAAAGAGGCAGATTTATATACAGGTCACTCCTTTTCGAAGGATGTCACAAACAAAGTCCTAAAAACAGGTAAGCCCATAAAAGAACAGCATTATAAATATGACTTACCGATTGGACGAAAAACCAGCATAATATTCAGTTCATACCCTTTTTATTATAAAGGTCAGATAGCTGCCGTTTACACCATAGCGCGTAACATAAACCAAATCAGTAATTTTATAACCACAACATTGGAGACACAAAAGAAATATATTCTGGAAGAAAAAAACGACCAAACAGGAGCTGTGTACCATCTTGACGATATAATTGGTGTGAATATTAAACTTCGAAACACCATATCTTTGGCAAGACGAGTTGCCGGTAATGGATCACCTATATTAATTGTTGGGGAAACCGGCACAGGAAAAGAGCTCTTTGCACATGGAATTCATATCGCCAGCTTATATTCCAAAGGCCCGTTTGTTCCAGTCAATTGCGCTGCTATCCCAGATACATTGCTCGAGAGTACCCTCTTTGGAACAATGAAAGGCGCATTTACCGGAGCGGTTGACCTTCCCGGTTTGTTTGAACAAGCAGAAGATGGGACTGTTTTCTTAGATGAAATAAATTCTATGCCTTCTTTACTTCAAACTAAACTATTGAGAGTTCTTCAAGAAAAGACGGTTAGAAGGATTGGAAGTAAAGCTGAAATTCCGGTTAATTGCAGGATTATAAGCGCTACGAATGTGGATCCTTTTGCTGCTGTTAACGAAAATTCAATTCGTAAAGACCTGTTTTTCCGATTAGCAACTGTTATTCTAAACATTCAGCCACTTCGCGAAAGAAAAGAAGACATTGAGATTCTGGCTATGCATTTCATCAAAAAATTTAATAACAAATTCGGATTGTTTGTTAATGACATTTCAAGCGAGGTTATCGATGTCTTTCAAGGGTACCATTGGCCTGGAAACGTAAGAGAATTGGAAAATGTTATTGAAAGTTCTATGAATTTAGTTGAAATCGATAATACGATTCTTAAATTACACCATTTGCCCGAATGCTATAGTGAAAGATTATTAAAAAGAAAACAGGATTTCCAAACCAAAACTAGTGATAAAAGTAATATACGTGACGCTCTGTCGGAATTTGAAAAAAAAGCAATTGAAGACACTCTTCAGAAATATAACGGGAATGTTTCCAAAACAGCACAAGAATTAGGAATTTCAAGACAAAACCTGCATTATAAAATTAGAACATTTGGAATTAAAAATAATGCTGCAAGTGGAGGTTTACATAATTTTGTATGAATTAGACAATTTGTGCACCAAGCATATAATTGTCTTTTCTAAACTTAATAGGTTCCAAAGGAATACTTAGAGCTCAAACCTTCCAGCCCGGAAGGCACTCAAGTATTTCTCACAGTATTCATCCCGGCCGGCCAATGTTTCGGCAGCTGTCAGACCGGCCATTATCTGCCTGTCAAGAGGATTGATGATCAGACCGTCCAGCCCTTTGGCAACAGCCATGATGGCAAAAGACATATTTAGTAATTTCCGGTTAGGTAAACCATGAGAGATATTGGAAAGCCCGCATATAGTATGAATTCCGGGATAGCCTGTCATGATCCCCTCAATAGCATTCAGGAACTCTGCTCCATAAGACTGATCTGTAGCAACAGGCTGTACCAGGGGATCAATAAAAATGTTTTCAAGTTTAACATTGTTCTTGACCAAACCATTAATTAGCTTATCGGCAATTTTCAGACGGTCTTCTTTAGTTACAGGCATACCTTCATCACTCATACACAGTCCTATAACTTTCAGGCCGGTACCGGCAACAATGGGAATGATTGCATCATAGCGCTCTTTTTCCAGGGAGATAGAATTAATCATGGCAGTGCCCTGATGAACCCTGAGAGCCTGGGTAAGTACTTCGGGGTCAGGACTGTCCAGGGAGCAAACTGCGTCAGTGTTTTCCTGAATCAGCCGGACCATCCACTCTGCATAGTCGCCTTCTTTATCTACAAATATACCGGCATTAACATCGATATAATCTGCTCCGGCTTCCATCTGGTCCCTGGCAACCTGCAGTATGTAACCCGCATCCTGAGCTTCAATAGCTGCTCCAACCGCCTTACGGCTGGCATTAATTAATTCACCTACAACTATCATTTGTTGTCCCCTTTCAAGCGCCTGCTGCCTTAGCATTCGATTCCATCAACATATTAGCGATTTCAGCGGCACTTGCTGCATCCGCAGCGTAGGCGTCAGCACCGATCTCATTACAAAACTTCTGAGTTATCGGGGCGCCGCCAATAATAATTTTAGGCCGTGATTCTAATGTAAGTAAGGTTTCAACGGTGCTTTTCATTTGTTTCATGGTGGTGGTAAGTAATGCTGACAGTCCAACAATTTGAGGTTTGTACTGCTCAATTGCTTCGACGAATTTGTCTGTTGCCACATTAATGCCCAAGTCAATCACCTTATAGCCAGACCCTTCAAGCATCATAATGACCATGTTTTTACCTATATCATGCAGGTCACCGGCAACTGTTCCGATAAGAATAATACCCTTTTCCTGAATATTAGAACTTACTATTTGAGGCTTGATTACATCCATACCGGTGTGCATAGCCCGGGCGCTCTTTAGAACTTCGGGTATGAAGATTTCATTGTTTTTAAACCTGGGACCAATGACATTCATCCCGGCAATAAGCCCGTCATTAAGAATCTGTGAAGCAGTACAGCCTTCTTCTATCGCCTTTTGGGACAATTCCCCGACTTTTATTGCATTACCGTCAATAACCGCATCTCTGATTTCTTCTAAGACGTTCATGTTCTTCCTCCCCATTTTAAATATATTTCTGAATCTATAGTGACAAAACAGTTATCCCCTGGGTTTGTCGACAACCTGATAAACCACGACAATCACAATTAGCAAAAATCCTTTAAGAACTTGCTCCATATAAGTACCTACACCGGATAAAGTTAAAATGTTCAATAATAATTGGAAGGTCAATGCTCCCAGAATTGTACCAATAACAGTTCCTTTTCCTCCGCTAAGAGAGGTACCACCCAGGACTGCCACAGCAATTGCCGACAACTCAAAACCCACGCCCTGAATGGGAGTAATCCTGTTGGTCTGGCTGCTCAACAGAGGTCCCGCCAAAGCAGCTGTTAAACCAGATACCGCGTAAGCGGTGATTTTAATTTTGTTAATATTAATACCGGAAATCCATGCCGCTCTTTTGTTTGCCCCGGTAAAGTAGATTTCCTTTCCGGTTTTTGTAAACCTCAATAATAATGAAAGTATAATTCCAACTGAAAGAAATATAATGACTGGAACCGGTATACCGCCGATGTACCCTCGCCCTAACCATAAATATAGAGGTGAATCATAGAGAAAAATAGATTGTCCCCTGGTGGCTACGTTTGCAAGTCCGCCAAATACTGACATAGTTCCCAGTGTGACCATTAATGAGTTGATCTTCAACTTAGTAACGAACACTCCATTGACGATTCCAAGGATTATTCCGGTAAGGCATGTTACTGTCAACGCCGGGACCGATCCATATCCAACCATGAGCCCGCCTGTGACAAGAGACAGCGACATTATGGAACCGATGGATAAATCAATCTCTCCTACCAGTAAAACCACTGTAGACCCAATGGCTGCTAAACCGACTATTGAAGCTAACCTTAACACATTTAATAAGTTATCTTTTTGCATGAGAGAAGGAACAAAAATACTGCCAATAATCATTACACATGCCATAATAATGAACAAAATAAAGGTATGGTTTTTCAAAAGGGCCTGCCTTAAATTATTTTTGTTCATTTCATTGGCAATCACCATGTCTTCCACGTCATAACCCCTTTCCCGTTAATGAACCTACAATATCAAGCAGTATTGTAATGGTGAGATGAATGAATTATGCTGAGGATGTCTTCCTCATTAAATTCTTTAGTGTTTCGATGTACTTCAGCAACAATTCTGCCACCGATAACGATTAGAATCCTATCACATATATTTAATAATTCTCTTATTTCCGGGGATGCAACTAATAAACTCTTACCGTTATTTTTTTCATTAAGAAGGAGTTTGTATATCTCGTTTTTCGCTTTTACGTCAACTCCTCTGGTTGGTTCGTCAACAAGGATTATATCCAGATTTTTTAACAGCCATTTGGCAATAACAATCTTTTGCTGATTACCCCCGGATAAGTTTTGTACGAACTGGTTTATGGAAGGGGTTTTAATAGATAAAGCCTGAACATATTTTTCTGCTTTATCTTTTAATAATTTAGTATCGATAAGTTTCAATTTGTTAAGCAAATACTTAAGAGAGCTTACTGAAATATTCTCCTTAACATCAAGAGTTAAAGCCAGCCCTTCCTTTTGCCTATCATTGGTAACCATTCCTATTCCGGCATCGATTCCATCCTTGGGGTTCTTGAATTTAACACGTCTGGTTTTGACATACATTTCACCGTCATCAAAGGTAATGATTCCCTGCAGTGATTGAAATAACTCCGTAATTCCGGAGCCTTTGAGTCCGGCAAAACCAACTGCTTCTCCTTTATACAGGGTAAAATTTATGTTCTCATATAACCCCTGTTTTGAAAGGTTTATCAGATTTAGGACTTCCTCTCTCTGCTCGGATTCCGATGCTTTTTCGCCCGCCTCCAGGTCTTCATTGAGGGTTACACCCAACATTAAAGCTATGACCTCTTTTTCTGACAACTTTTCAGATGGAATCAGTTCGCCAACGTTTTTACCATCTCTAAATACCATGATAGAATCCGATATCTCAATTATTTCCTGGAGTTTGTGTCCGATAAAAATAATACCCATCCCGTTATTTCTCAGGTCCTTGATAATTTTAAAGAGGTGATCGACTTCGCCCTTATTCAGCGGAGCAGTAACTTCATCAAGGATCAAAATTCTTGGTTTAACTAACATGGCCTGGGCAATTGCCACCACTTCTTTTTCTACTAATGTTAACTCTTCAACTTTCTTATCCACGTTAATTTGAAAACCCAGGAATTCCAGTACTTTCTCACTCTCTTGTTTCATCTTTTTAAGGTCCAGTAAAATCCGGTTTCTGGTAAGTTCTTTATTTAGAAAAATGTTTTCCACAACTGTCATATTAAGCGCCAAAGTGGGTTCCTGATGTACAATGCCCACACCAAGCTGTTCTGCAACTTTCGGATCTGATATGGTTACACTTTTACCTTCAATAAAAATTTCACCACTATCAGGAGGATAAATACCGGCAATAATATTCGACAGGGTGGATTTACCCGCCCCGTTAGTCCCTACCAGGGAAACAATTTTCCCCTTCTCAAGGGTAAGGTCCACGCCTCTTAAGGCCTTGACTCCCGGAAATTGTTTATGAATGTTTTTTAGAAATAACAAAGGCTCCTGCATTAATATCTTTCACCTTCCTTGTAGCCCTGGACAACTATTCCGTTGTTCTGCGGGAAAAAGCATGCTGGGATGCAGCACCAATTATAATCAAACCGACAATAATCGTTTTATACCACGCTATTAAACCTACCAGTGATAATATATTTAACATAATACATAATATAGCGCTTGCTATAATTGTTCCAAAAATCTTACCCCTGCCGCCTTCCAGGGTTATGCCGCCAATAACGGCAATTGCTATAGATATCAGTTCATAACCGCTTCCTTGAATTGTTTCTACCGATTCTAAACGAGAACTATATACCAGGGCGGAAATACCCGCACATAATCCGCTCAATCCAAAAGCTATAACCTTCCAGAACTTTGTGTTAATACCGGAATATATGGCAGCCTTTTCATTACCCCCTGTGGAATAAATCCTATGACCAACTTTCGTATATTTTAAAACTAAGATAACCAAGACCCCAACAGTTAAAAACAAAATAAAATTAACCGGAATGCTGGCAAGCTTAGTGTTGCCCAGCCATTTTGCCCCTTCCAAATTGGTCAGATAAAGAGAATACCCTCCCGAGAGGATATAGGATAAACCACTAAGAACATACAGCATGCCTAATGTGACAATTAATGAAGGAACTTGCGCTTTTACCCTGATAACTCCGTTTAGTACGCCAATTAAAGCGCTGATGAAAAGCACTAACACAACGATGAGAGCCAGTCCATCGACTACGTAATTACCGCCTACGATTATTTCCGTCCCGGAAACAGCCAAGATCTTTTTACTTAGTGCTATGGCGGCAATCGGGCCAAAGGCCATTATGGCGCCTACTGATAAATCAATTTCCTTAACGAGCATCACTAAAGACTGTCCAATAGCCAGCAAACCAAAAATTGTCAAATTGATAAGTATACTATAAATATTGCTTTTACCCAAGAACACCGGTGAAAGAATCACACCCATTATTAACTCTAAAAACAGAATAAAGACAAGCATATTATCTTTGATAAACTTTATTGAAATTATAGATTTTCCATTAAATGAGGCAGTATCACTAGCCATTTCGACTCTCCTTAAGTAAAAAGGTTTTAGTGAGTGGCAGTCCGATAATCTCTCTCTGCAGGCTGTCAGCCTGCAGAGAGAGAAACGGAGATGGTTAAGTTTATTTCAGTGCCGGTCCAAAAGTATACTCATACCATTGATCAGGAGTTTGTGTCTGCATGCCGAAGATAACATCACCTTTTTGAGTGACCATTGGAATATTGGGTGTAATTACATCTTGAGGCATTTCAGCTGATTTGGTGACAATATTAAGGAGTACCCGCATACCAATATCTGAGATCAGCGGAGTATAAGGAGTATTTACTTCAAACAATCCATCCTTAACCTGGGTTACAGCTTCCTTGGAATCGTCTATACTTAAGAACATTATCTTCTTACCGTCTTTTCTGCTGTTAAGTCTGTTAGCCATCTTGGCAGCCTCCAGGGCAGCAAGTGCTTCATGGTCACCGGTGCCAAAGAAGATATCAATTTCGGGGTATGCCTGAAGCGCTGATTGGGCGTTGGTAAATGCTTCTTCCCTGTTATCGGTGTCATGATAAGATTTAAGTATTTCGATACCCGGGAAATAACTTAATACTTTTAAGAAATGACCGGTTCTTACAGCATCAGCAGTACTTCCCAATGGCTTCCTGAGCATTACTGCTTTAGCGTTTAAGTCCCCTTCCTGGGCCAGTTTCCATATAGCGTACATACCTGCCTGGGCTCCATTGGCCGGAAAGTTACCGGTAATTCTGGATGTAATTTCTTTGGAACCGGAGGTTCTGTCAACACTTACCACCGGTATGCCTGCTTCCAAAGCCCTGTCAACCGGCGGTCC
Source organism: Firmicutes bacterium HGW-Firmicutes-14 (assembly GCA_002840275.1). GTDB lineage: Bacteria > Bacillota > Thermincolia > Thermincolales > UBA2595 > W-Firmicutes-14. The sequence continues at coordinate 74,046 of PHAB01000012.1, read as the reverse complement.
TGTGGGAGCCTCAACCATCGGCCAAACAAGGATACCGTCTACTTTTTGAGAAATAAATGAATCCATAATTGAGGCCCATTTATTGTTGTCAAATTCTGCATCCTGAACATTTAATTCAACATTTGAATGCCTGTCAGCTTCCCATTTAGCTGCATCAGCCCAGTTTATCAGCCAGGGATGGCTGAACCCATGGAACACAACGCCAATTTTATATTTCTTGCTGGCATCGCCGACTGTTCCTTCATCAAGGGCCACATAATCAGTAAAGGGCAGTTTTAAGTCATTTTTACTGTAAGGTCCTGTAATTTTTGTGCCTGAACCTTTGGACCACTGAAAGTCATTATAGGTTTCACCTTTGGGGTAGGATTTGCCGTACATTTCAAATCCTTCATCTTTGTATATTTTTGCGATCTGTGCATTTGCCTGTGATAAAGGAAGGTCTATAAAAAACTGCAGTATTTCAGCATCGTTCAGCCCTTTGTCTTTAAGGCCTTCGAAGAATTTGAGGGCATCTTCTCCCTGAAGATTTGCAACTTCTGCGTATAATGCGTCAATTTTCTCATTCCCGGTAGAAGATGGTTGTCCTGAATTATTCTGGCTATCCCCGGTTTTTGCAGGCTCTTTTTCACCGCCTCCGCAACCCACAACAGTGAACACCATCATAACAATGAGTAAAAAACATAACAATTTGGTAATTTTTCTCATCTACAAATAGCCTCCTTTAATTGTGCTTAGACCCACATACTACATGCAACCGACTGTTAAGACGCAAGCCTTATTATCCAACGCCCCCTTTCTGCACACATTTGTTATCATCTATTTATAAAAAACCCTCTCGCCCTCTGAGCTTGATCAATAGTTATTGACCGTCTCATACATAGCAATGATATTTTCCAATGGGGTATCCTGTTGAATCCTATGGGACGGACTAAAGAAATACCCTCCTCCTTTACCTAAAATATCGATTGTATTTTTAACTATTTCTCTAATCTCCGCCGGGCTGCTCGCAGGCAAAACTTCTTGAGTATCTATTGCACCATGAAAGGTTAATTTATCGCCGAACTTTTCTTTTAATACAGAGATATCCATGTCTTTGGCCGATGTCTGTATTGGATCTAATACTCTAACTCCTAAATCAATGAAATCCGGGATCAGGTTAATGACACTCCCACAGGAATGTAAAATCAAGGCAGCCCCGTAACTATTGGCCAGATCCACCAGTTCCTTCAGACCCGGTCCGAAAAATTGCCGAAACATCTCTCTGCTAATAAGCTGACTGTTTTGGGAGCCAAAATCGTCTTTGTAAAATAAGAAGTCAATCTTCCCATTTGCTTGCTGGAACATCTTTTCATAATAGTCAACCAAGAATTTGTTTATATGTTTTATAGCCTCTTGGACCATCTCTTCATTCAACGCCAAATCCAGCATGGCTTTTTCCATACCAAACAAATAGGTCAATAAGTGAAACACACCATGGTATCCTTCAGCATGAATGCCCGGAGTTGAAATCGCATAGCCGGCAAACCGGTCACACTTACTTTCCATTTGGCTAAAATCAAACAGGTCTACTGAAGGCCAATTATATTTTCTGACCTCTTCAACCGTCTCGGCGTGGCTCAATGGGGAATGATTAACATATACATCCCGGCTTAATTCTGTGATTAGTTCCTGACGACCAACCCCCCAAATATCAAGTTGAGTCCCATCGTCCAGTTTTTTAAACTTTGGACCGGCATAATCCGCAAAAACCTCCCGGAAATCAACATTTAAGTGCTCAAGCAATCCGTAATAATCTTTTTTGTAATGCTTGCACACAATATCGACAATTGCATCAGTTGCCCGAAAATTTATCGGACATCTGTCAGGTTCCTGGTGATTGAGTGACATTAGAACTCTCTCTTTTGCATTCACATTAATTTCCTCCGCCCAAAAGCCGTTTTTTTTATATAATTAATGGCTTATTCAACATGATATTTGTACAAAAGATGATGCAGGTCTTCCATCTCATCAATAAGATTTTTATAAACTCTCCGCCAAATGTGATAGAAATCTTCGTACATCTCATGGGTTTTAGCGTCAGGCTCGATGGTCCCTGTGGTTGTGACAATGTCTTTCAGAGGATCTGTCGGGTTATCATAAAGATTCGCTCCGGTTGCCGCCAGAATAGCATCTCCCAATGGAGCAGCTTCATCTATGTTGGTAGTTTCCAGAGGAATATTGACTACATTCGCGGTTATATGATTCCAGAAGGGGCTTTTGGTCGGACCACCGTTTAAAATCAGTTTATCGATTTTTACTCCTGCTCCTAAGGCAATTTTCACATTAGAATAAATATCAAAGGCAACCCCTTCGATCACAGCCCTGATCATATGGGCCCGGGTTGTACTAAGAGTTACACCGAAAAAAACGCCTTTGGAAGTTGAATTCCAGTTTGGAGATAAGGTGTTCCCCAAGTACGGGAGATATAAAAGACCGTTTGCACCGGGCCTGGTCTTATCTGCCTGCATAGTCAGTAAGGAATACTCGCTTAAACCTGTTTGGTTTGCCATTGCTCTTTCATTAGCCCCAAATGTATCGGTAAACCACTTAAGTGAAGCGCCGGTAAACGCCATTGGCGCGTCAAACATGGTTAAACCCGGCAAGACGTGAGGCCATTTTAATATTCTATATTCTTCTACCCTCTGTTCCGTGGGAATCATGATGCCGATGTTAGATCCCGTGCCCATGGAGTAAAAGGCTTGGCCGGCAACTGTGACTCCGCTCCCCAGGGCTGCCGAGCTGATATCTGTTCCCCCGGCAACCACTTTAGTCCCCTGTTTAAGCCCGGTTTCTGCTGCAGCCTCAGCAGTTACTTCCCCGACAACCTCATGAGACCGGTAAATCCTGGGGTATTTCTCCATGGGAATGCCGATCGCATCAGCTATCTCCGGATTCCATCTCTCGTTCTGATAATCATATGGGTAAAATAATCCTGCATCTCCCGTATTAATTGTAAATTCTCCTGATAACCTATATGTACAATAACCGGAGGGAGATAAGAATTTATAGGTTTTTTCAAAAAGTTCAGGTTCATGTTTTTTCATCCAAAGGGCTTTTGGTTCAATAAACCAGGGAGCAATCCTGTTTCCGTTATTATAATTAATCTTGTCCTCGCCAACTCTTTCGCGTATTTCCTGGCACTCGGCTTCAGACCTGGCATCCATCCAGATCATACCGGGACGTACCGGTCTGCCGTCCCTGCTGATTGGTAATGTAACCCCAACTAAACCAGACAGGCCAATGGCAGCTATATCCTCTGCGGAAGGGCCTTGCTGGAGACACTGCTTAATGGCTGATACCACTGCCTGCCAATAGTTGTCCCCTTCCTGCTCGGCATATCCTGGTTTTGGAATGAACAATGGGTGTGGCTGAAAACCTGAAGCAATTACTTTACCTGTAGTTGTGTCAAGAATACAGGCCTTTACATTGGTTGTCCCGATGTCAATTCCCAAAGTTAGATGCCCACTCATTTGAAAAACCTCCTTGATATATTAATTTTGTTGAGGATTCCTTTTAGGGTGACAATAGTTTATCCGCAATACTGGTATCAGTGATCAGTGTGTCAATCACACCGGTTTTAAGCGCCGCCCGTGTGGCCACAATCTTTTTTTCACCATTGCAGATTGCTATGGTGTTATTTATTTTTTTCAGCGATTCTAAAGTCACATTGATAATCCGGTCTTGGATTTTGTTGGGTACTAAATTTCCGTTATCATCGATGAAATTGGAATTGATATCACCAACAATACCCAAACTCTGGAAGTATTCGATATCTTCAGCCATAATATCTCTTGTCTTATATATTGTTATATCAGGACCTATGTATCCGATAGGTACGATTACCAAATCTAAGCTTTCAAACTGATCAACGATTTTCCTGATAATACTTTCCTGTAAAAATACCTCTTTGCTGGCCTGGGTATCTATAATGGCAGGACAATTTAAGATGTAGCCGGTTGCTCCTGATTTGCCGGCAAGTAAAGAAACAATGGAATTAGCATGAATATCATCATCATCGTAAACTAACCCCGATCCACCAATTACCGGTAATATTTTCATATTATATTTTTTGGTGAAATTCATTTTTTCGACAGTACCCTTAATAGTCTGTCCCCATCCGACGCCCACACTCATTCCTTTTTTATAGTACCTGTCGATGACTGAAATCAGTGCATTTGCAAAAGCGCTGTAGACATTATCCATTGAATCTGATGTGGGAACAATAATACATTGTCTGATACCAAAACTTCTCTCAATTTTGATTTCAAGCTCACTGAAGTCCTGAGGGGGAAAGTGCAATTCAATCTTTACAATTCCTTCTTCCCGCGCCTTCATCAGCAGCCTGTAAACTTTCACCCGGGAAATATTTAGACAATCAGCAATTTCCTGTTGATTCATGTTTTCCTGGTAATATAACCTGGCCACTTTTAACAAGTAATCCATAACCATTATCACCCCCAACATGACTTTTTAAAATTTTGGTTAGCACGACTGTGCATTTGCTCACTTAACTGTGCATTTTCTCATCTTTGCCATTAGTATAATATCAAAATTGAAAGCTGTCAATTCATTGATTATCCCAAAATATTGTGATATAAAGATAATGCTACCAGTAAATTAATTTTCTATGTTTATACTTTGTTAGAATTGGAATGATTACTTTGAAAAACAGAGATGCTTTCAACAATGCTCTGATTAAGAGCAAGATTGTACCGGCTGTCAAACACCCTGAGGATTTGGGAGAAGTATTTAACATGCCCTGGGTTTCTGTTATCATCCTGCTGGGTGGAGATCTTAACGGCCTGGAAGAAATGTTAAAGGTCCGGCGGAAGTACCCGGAGAAATTTTTGCTGGCACATATTGATCTGCTTAATGGAATCGGTAAAGATGAATCAGGGGTCCGTTACTTAAAGCGACTTGGGCTTGAAGGGATTGTTTCTGTAAAATGGCAGTTGCTGCGATATGCCAAAGAAAACAAGATGTTAACAGTTCAGCGTTTGTTTTTGGTTGATTCGGAAGCAATTCGCACTGGTTTGAAGGTTATTAAACAAATGTCGCCGGATGCCATAGAAATCATGCCCGCCAGTGTGCCAAAGTTTGCCATTGATGAATTGCATAAGGCGACGGCTTTAAGTATTCTGGGCGGGGGATTACTCCGCACGGAAGAGGATGTTCATAAAGCGTTGGATAATGGGCTGACGGCCGTAACATCAAGTCGGAGGAATTTGTGGAATTTACATTTGACCTAAAGTGAATTTTGGCTTATAATGATGGCAATACCGGTAACTGATTGCCTGGCAAAACTTGATAATCAAGGCTTAGAGAATAAGAGAAGCCATTGGTGGACCGTTCTATACGGCCCACTAATGGCTTTCTTTTTTTCAGACCTTACGGAAATTTGTTAAGAACTTAACACGGGGAGGGGCGAATATGTCAGACTATCAAGTTGTAATAATCGGGGGTGGCGCAACCGGGGTTGGCATTTTGCGAGATTTAAGTATGCGGGGCGTCTCGGCCTTACTGCTGGAACAGGGGGATCTGGCCCATGGGACCAGTTCACGTTTTCACGGGCTATTACACAGCGGGGCGCGTTATGCCGTAAAAGACCCTGAGTCAGCCACTGAATGTATTGATGAAAATCTTATTTTGAAAAAAATTGCCCCTCACTGTATTTCCAATACGGGAGGTTGGTTTGTCCAAACACAGGATGACCCTCCTGATTATGTTGAACAATGGATTAAGGCTTGTGCTGAGGCACATATTCCCATACGTGAGATCTCGCCTTCTGAGGCATATAGGAAAGAACCGCTAATGAGCAAAAGTGTGCTGCGAGTCTTCGAAGTGCCTGATGCCACCGTAGATGGCTTTAAGATTGTCTGGGCCAATGCCAAATCCGCCAGACGTTACGGTGGGCAATATAAGACCTATCATCAAGTGGAACGGCTGGTTATGGAAAAGGAGCGGGTTGTCGGTGTGGTGACCAAGAACCTTTTGAATGGGGAAGAGATCATGGTGGGTTGTGATATTGTGGTTAACGCTGCCGGCGCATGGGCATCTCTTGTCGCGGGGTCAATCGATATTCCGTTAGATGTTATTTGTGATAAGGGTACCCTGCTGGCTTTTAACCAGCGGCTTTTTCAACGCGTGATTAATCGCCTCCGTCCCTCGGGTGACGGGGATATCTTTGTGCCTCATGAGACTATTACCATTCTGGGCACAACCTCTCAATTCGTGGATTCTCCACAAGAGAACGATCCTAATGAGGAAGAAGTCAAAAAACTTTTACAAATAGGCGAACAGGTGCTGCCGAATTTAACGAAATACCGCGTTATTCGGGCCTTTTCCGGTGTAAGACCACTCCACCGGGAGGACCACGATGTTCCTGGTGTAAATGTTCCTGGTATAAACAAGGAAGAAGGACGGAATGTCAGCCGGTCTTTCGTCTTAATCGACCACGGGGTACATAATGGTGTTCAGGGATTTATAAGTATTGTGGGTGGAAAGTTTACCACCTATCGGCTGATGGCTGAAAAGGTTTCGGACTGGGTAGCTGAAAAGCTTGGCAATATGACCCCCTGCCGCACAGCCACAGAAGACCTGCTACCTGAAATCCCGGAAAACCTATGGAAAAAAGCAGCCCAGTTATTGCCTTATGCTCCTGTGGGAAAAATGCTGGAACGGCTGCAAGAAGATACGGAGAGTGTTTTGGGGGAGATTCAGCGAGATCCGCGTAAAGGGCAAATGCTCTGCGAATGTGAAATGGTGAGCATGGCTGAGGTTGAAAAAACAGCTGCCGATGAGGACACCCACCATTTGGCGGATATCCGGCGCAAGACACGGTTAGGAATGGGGACATGTCAGGGAGCCTACTGCACGTATAGGGCTCTACCATTGTTATGGAAGAGACAAGAAAAATATGATGCCATCGAGGACGAGTTAAGAGACTTTTTGAATCAACGTTGGAAAGGTATTAGGCCGATCCTTTGGGGGCAGCAGTTACGTGAAACGGAGTTAACGCGAGCCATATATGCCAGTATACTGCAGGTTAGAGGTTAGAGGTTAATAATCAGAGGTAATTAGGGTTAATGAGGGGGATTTACCATGTGGGATGGCATTATTATCGGCGGCGGACTGGCGGGTCTCCTGGCAGGAATCCGAGCCTCGGAAAGAGGTAAACACATCTTGATTATCTCCGAAGGGGTAGGCAGTCTGACCTACAGTTCAGGCGCTTTGGATTTCGGGGATGCCGGACAGTTACTAAACCAAGAAAACCACCCTTACGCTCTACTTGGAGAAACGTCGATACGTGCCGGCATGGATTACTTCCAAAGGCTTTTTCCAGATTATCAGGGTAAGTGGGGGGTTACTCAAAACTTGCTCACACCCTTGGGTTCCCCCAGAAAAGCAAGTATTGTGCCCTATGGGCAGAACGCAGAGAGCCTGCAGGATGCGAGACGGATTGTGCTTATGGCCCCGGACGGAATGAAAGATTTTTTCCCCGAGATTATCAAAACTAATTTGGAAAGGTCCTATCCACAATGTGTTGTCGAGGTATACCCATTCCGCGTCGGTGCATTTGAGTCCTGGCACGCCATTGGAAAATCGGTCACAGGAATGGAGTATGCGAAATATTGGCAGTCAGGACCGGGGATTTCAGAGTTAAAACGGGTGCTGAATTGCCTGACCATGATTTTTGACGGTGAAGTATCCAGTAAAAAGAACGAGACAGCTGTCTTATTTCCCGGAATCGCAACAGCGTTTTCTGACCCCCTGAAGGAAATATTGTCTGAAACACCGTTTCCGGTGATTGAAATGACCGCCTTTCCGCCTTCTGCCAGCGGGCATAACCTTTACTGTGCCTTAAAGCAAAAGTTTAAGTCATTGGGCGGAGAATTACTGTTTGGAACCGGGGTACAGAGAATTGAGTTACAGGGCAAACTGTGCGACAAAGCCATTGTCAAAAGTAAAGGCAGATACACGGCTTTTTCTGCCCGTTCCTTTATCCTGGCCACCGGAGGGATTTTTGGCGGAGGAATTGAGGTCACACCTGAGGCCGCACAAGAAACAGTACTGGGGCTCCCCCTCTATGTTCCTGCAGAGTTGACAAATAGCGAGTTTCTGGGAGAGCAACCCTATGCGCACATGGGCATTGAAGTTGACAGTGAACTTCGGCCAACCGGCCCGGGTAATAAAGAGGTTCTCTTTGAGAATCTTCGGGTTATCGGCCGTATGCTGGCCCATTGGGATCCATGGACCGACAACTGTGGCGGAGGCGTTTCCCTCGCTACGGGGTGGTTTGCTGGAGAGAAGCTCTAGAAAGGGGGCATATATGATGAGTTTTGAGCCGAACAAGGCAGAAAATCTAGATGCCTGTATCAAGTGCAGCGCGTGTACAGCCCTATGCCCCGTCGCTGCTGTGAACCCCTTGTTCCCCGGACCGAAAATCCTGGGACCGGATGCCGAGCGTTTTCGGCTTGAGGGTTTACAGATTGGCACAACACTGTTGAATTATTGTTCGAAATGTAAAACCTGTGAGATTACCTGCCCATCAGGCGTAAAAATTACTGAAATGATTACGAGAGCTCAGGAAGACGCAAAGATATCCGGGGGTGGCAAAACTCTGCAATTCAGCATTCGGGATTACCTGTTTGGACGGGCTGAATATCTGGGCAGACTGGCGATGATTTCTCCCAATTTGACAAACGTGCTGCTTAAGGCGCCTCCGGTTCGAAAAATATTGGCACAAGTGCTGGGAATTAGCAGTGAGGCACCGCTTCCTGCCTATAACCCAAAGTTTAAGGGAACTGAAACAGGTCGGCAAAGCAAGAAACAGGTTGTATATTTTCCCGGTTGTTTTGTCACGTATAATGACCCACCGACAGGTCAGGCTATAGTAAAGGTATTGGAACACAATGGATATGAGGTGATTGTTCCTTCTTTTCATTGTTGCGGAACTCCCCTTGAAGGCAACGGCTATCTAAACGAGGCCAAAGAAATTGCGAAAAAAAATCTGGCTCTGATGGACCCATTTATGCGTGCCGGCATACCCTTAATCACCGGATGCACCAGTTGCGGCTTAGCGTTAAAAGAATGTCCAAGTTTCGAAGAACCTGAATCTGAACTGCAAACCTACGATTTGTTTGAGTTTCTTTGGCAGCTTCACGAACAAAATGAGCTCCGGGAAAATTTTAATGAGGTTCAAGTATCCCTGGGATATCATGCCTCTTGCCATTTAAAGGCTCAAGGCATCGGAACTCCATCGGTTCGCCTATTGCGGTTGATTCCAGGGGTGCAGGTGGCCGAACTGGATCAAGGATGCTGCGGATTATCCGGCAGCTATGGCTTCAAAAAAGAAAAATACAACACAGCCATGCAGATTGGGAACCCGTTGTTTAATCGGGTCCGGCAGGGTGTTGCCAGCGGTGAATTTCAATCCGTAATAACCGAATGCGGGGGGTGCCAGGTTCAGATTCGTCACGGCTCTGGGATAAAAACAGAGCACCCTATATGGGTGCTGATGCAAGCCTACGGCTTGAATTGAATTGGTTAAAAGGGCAGATACATTATAATAGCATTTGAGGCTCAATTCAATTTGGTTTATAATAAAGACAGGTTAAGGATCTATAAGTATGTGCCGGGGAGGAACCACATGGTTATTAAATACTATCCTGACGAAACTCATGTGACCGAAGCTATGCAGGTGAACGACCCATTGTTAATGCTGGTTTCTTATGATGGGAACGAAATATTGCTGGCCAATATCGATGATGCATTTGAGCATCATATCCTTCTAAAAAAACTGGACTATAAAGATACTGAGATAGACAGATTTTTCCGGGTCGTATTAAATCAGGAGGGTGCTGATTGGACCTTCGTATGCCCAAGGGGGTACAAAGGAATAAGCAATCAAGATAAGAGAATGGAAACCTTCTTCAATGACGGCGTTAACCAGATCTCTAAGGCTATTCGCACAATTGGCTATAACGCGAAAATTCAAATTCCCCAGAGGTACCGGCGACACTTCAACATGCTTAAACCAACCTAACAAGGCGTTAGTTCAGTAAAATACGAGATAATAGTGGGCTATAGGAAATTCTCCAATAGCCTTTTCTTGTGTTCGCAAACTCCCAGCTTTCGTCTTCTCAATGCCAACTTTTGCCGTCATGAGTAATAAAAATACATCTGGAAATATTAACACTAAACTATACGCTGACTTAAGGAGGCAACATTTTGAAAGGAAACAAAACTCTTTTACTGTTTTTAACAACTCTTTGTGTCCTTGTCTCCCTTTGGCTGGGTGGTTGTGCCAAGAAACCGGCGGAAGAACGCCCGGCTAAAGAAGAACCAAATCCTCCGGTGGCCGAACAGGCCGGTTATGCAGGTTCTGAAAAATGCCAGGGCTGCCATGGAGAAATCTATGACGGTTGGGAAAACAACCTGCACCGTAAAATGGTTCAAGATGCAAAACAAGCAGGTGTTATCATTGGCAACTTTTCTAAAACAGGTAATCCCTTTGAAACAGCCAAGGATTTCAAAAAAGAAGATATTGTTTATACTATCGGTTCCCAATGGAAACAACGTTATGTTGTCAAAAAAGATGATAATTTCCTTATCCTGCCGGCTGAATGGATAATTGAAACCAGTTCCTGGCAGCCCTATCACGCTGATGACTGGAATCAAGAACATCGCCACTGGGAAGATATATGTATTGCTTGTCATACGACAGGTTATCAGAAAGAATTGGGGGCGAAAATAAACGAAGCAGGTATTGGTTGTGAAGCCTGTCACGGCCCTGGAGCAAAACATGCTTCTAACACGCAGGAGAAAATTATTAACCCTGCAAAACTCAGTTATAAACAAAAAATTGAAACCTGTGGTCAGTGCCACGTCCGCGGGCCGGAAGAAAAGGGCGTCCGCGAAGATGCCCTGGGCTATATCCCAGGCGGGGACTTTGCCAAATTCATGAAACCATTAACACCGTCTCAAGAAGAATTGGCCAAGGAAAAACCGGCTTTCTTCCCGGACGGAGCTTCTAAAAAGCATCATCAACAATACAATGATTTTATCCAAAGTAAACACTATGCCAAAGAGGCAGCTTCTTGCGATTATTGCCACGCACCTCATGAATCCAAAGGTCCTAAAGGTGAAATTCCGTTAAAGCGGCCTGTGGACCAACTTTGTGAATCATGCCATAAGGAAGGTCAAGTTGCGGCCAATGTGAAGCTGCAGAAACCATACCTTGATAATTATATGCCAAAACGGGCTAAGAGTGCCACTGAAGCTGATATCCGCAGCCATACCTTTAAACCTGATCAGACTAAGGCAGCTGTACCTAAAGCTCCTTATGTGGAATAGCTTTACCCATATACCGGCAAGTGCAGGCACAAGCAAGCAGGCTGCGGATAATTTACTATATCCGCAGCCCGTTAATATTTAGCAAATTATTCAATACCCATCACAGCCGTCCACCCTTTTCCCGTTGTCAGCTGGTTTTCCATAAACCGTGCAGGTTACAATATTCCCTGACCTCCAAAATATCACCAACCGGGCAAAACTCAGCCACAGGCTCCTGGCCGGGTTTGAGGTATTTACGGTAAACCCTGTTATCGGTGATAACTTCAATCCATTCAATGTAATGCTTCTCCTCCATCGGGTGAATCACGCTCCCAACGGTCACTTTTAATCCACTGTCAGTAGTTTCTACCACCGGGACATGTTTTTCCACTACGGCATCCTGGTCATTGGCTTTTTTCTGCTGCATCGGTTTTTCACAGCAAACCAACTGACCGTTGCCTGTATGAACCACTTCAACTATATTTCCACACCCATCACATTTATAAATCTGATTCAGTTCTGTCATAACAGATTCCTCCTTTTTTATTCAGCACACTTCGAACATCCGCAATCAGGGATATAACAGTTGTTATCCAACATCAGCTGTTTTACTCTTTTATTTCCACCAGTATTCTTTCCTTATCCCCGACCGGGGCATCAATATACCTGACCAGGTTTTCAACTCCTATTTTATCGATAAATTTGCTCAGCCTCTGCCCCTTACTGGCTGCTTTTTCGTACAATGTGATAATATCATCTACAATTTTCAGGGCTTCATCCGCGGTTTTGTCTTCATATATGGTCTCCGCTATCCTGGGCTGGCCGCCCGCATTTCCGCCAACCAAGATTTTAAAACCTTTTGCTGCACCTATTATACCAATATCCTTGACCGCACTCTCAGCACAGGAATTTGGGCATCCGCTGACACCGATTTTAAATTTGTTGGGCAGAGGCATCCCATGATATTTCTTATCAATAGCCAGACCCACACCCACTGAATCCTGTTTCGCCCTTTTACAAAAATCTATGCCCGGGCATATTTTCACACTCCTTACACAGAACCCTATGGCAGAGCCCTTGTCAATTTCAAGCTCTGTCCATATATTTTCCAGGTCCTCTTCTTTTAAACCTACCAGGGCAATGCGCTGGGCTGAAGTTACCTTAACCAGCTTACAGCCGTATTTCTCACCAATATCCACCAGTTTCCTCAAAGTGGCTGTATTAGTGATTCCGCCTGGCAAATGCGGGGCAATGGCATAGGTTTCCCTGTCCCTCTGCACAATTGCTCCCAGTTCCGGAATGTCCTTTTTCATGTTTTCAGCTGTCATTTTCATACCCCCATTTATGTATTTTTAATCAAATTGATTTTCAAAACGATTTGTTTACCGTTTAGGTATAGTTTGTTCTTAAAAAATTTTGCGCAGCTCGCATTGTTCACTCATTTGGTATAGTTTTATTATAATGCCCTAATTTTCATATGTCAATAAAAAAATGACAATAAACAGAAAATTTCTTGCTGTTGACTTCTAACAGATAAAGTATTATTATAATCGCATATGATTAGCCGACTAACTAAAAGAAGGTAGCTATATGAATTTTTATGACAATGAATCATTGGAATTTTTGTTTGCCCAAGTAATGAGGCTCCATCATCACCGGACCCAGAAACTGCTGGGAGAATTGGGAATCTATCCCGGCCAGCCGCCTATTTTATTCATGCTCTGGAAAAAAGACGGGCGCAGCCAAAAAGAATTTGCAGAAATGCTGGGGCTTAAGCCTGCTACAATAACTGTTATGTTGAAAAGGATGGAAAAGGCCGGTTGGGTTGAACGCAAACCGGACCCTGAGGATCTACGGGTTTCCAGGGTGTTTCTGACAGAACGGGCAGAAAAATTCCGTCCTAAGGTCAAACAGGTCCTGAATACCATATATGAGGAATCTTTCGAAGGATTCACCCAAGAAGAAAAGGTTTTAATGAAGCGATTCCTGATATGCATGCGGAACAACCTAAACCGCATGTAACATTTAGCCCTTAAAATATACGCAGGAGTGATTTGAATGAACAAACTGGCCGGCTATTTAAAACCATATTGGAAGGCAGCGCTGCTGGCGCCGCTTTTAATGCTGTTTCAGGTAGTTACTGAACTGCTGCAGCCAAAATTGATGGCTGATATCGTTGATAACGGAATTGCCCGCGGAGACTTGGGATATATCATGCGAATAGGTTCGATTATGATTGGAGTTACCCTGATCGGTGTTCTCGGGGGCTTTGGCTGTGTGTTTTTTTCCAGTATAGCCGCCCAGAGTTTCGGTACTGACCTGAGGTCAGACCTTTATAAAAAAGTTCAGACCTTTTCTTTCACGGAATTGGATAGGCTTCAGACCGCTTCACTTATAACCAGGCTGACCAATGATATATTGCAGGTGCAAAACGTGGTTCTTACCATGCTTCGAATTCTGGTGCGCGCTCCCCTGCTGAGTATCGGAGGATTAATCATGGCTGTCGCCATTAACCCGGGGTTAGCAATGATTTTGTTGGCTACCGTACCGGTTCTGGTCTTGGCGCTGGCTTTTATTATTCATAAAGGCTTCCCTCTTTTCGCCAGGGTACAGAAAGGACTGGACAGGGTAAACACGGTGATGCGGGAAAACCTTTCCGGCGTCCGGGTTGTGAAGGCTTTTGTCCGGTCCGATTATGAAATCAGGCGGTTTGGGACTGTCAATGACGAATTCACAGATGTGAGCATCCAGGCGATAAGGATTGTCAGTATTATTATGCCTGTCATGCTGCTGGTACTTAACTTCAGCATTCTGGCGGTAATATGGTTTGGCGGCGGCCGGGTTGACACTGGAAATATGCAGGTTGGAGAAGTAATGGCTTTTATCAACTATATGACCCAGATACTGTTTGCCTTAATGATAGTGGGGTTTATGCTGATGATGGTATCCCGGGCCAAGGTATCGGCAGACCGGATAGGAGAGGTCCTGGATATGGAAACAAAAATCAGGGACAGAGAAAACGCCTCCGCATTATCCATTAAATCGGGACGCATTGATTTTGACAATGTTTCCTTCCGGTATGAAGGGGCCGGAGGTGAACCGGTTCTGCGGCACATTACCTTTACCGCTATGCCAGGGGAAACCGTTGCTGTTCTTGGTGCTACAGGTTCAGGTAAATCCACCCTGGTTAACCTGATTCCGCGATTCTATGAGCCTTCCGAAGGCCGGGTATTGATCGACGGCATTGATGTGAGGGATATCAGGCTGGATACACTGCGCCGGGGAATAGGTATGGTTCTCCAGGAATCAATGTTATCTTCGGGTACTGTCAGGGAGAACATCCGCTGGGGCCGGGATAATGCTTCAGATAAGGAAGTGGAGGAGGCGGCGAAAGCGGCACAGGCCCATGAATTTATCATAAAACTGCCTGAAGGCTATGATACTTTAATAGGCCAGCGCGGTGTAAACCTTTCAGGGGGCCAAAAACAGAGAATAGCTATTGCCAGGGCAATAATAAAAAAACCTGCCATCCTTATCCTGGATGACAGCACCAGCGCTGTGGATGTGGCTACCGAATCACGTATTCAGGAGGCCCTGAAAACCCTTATGGAAAATTCCACCCGTATTGTTATAGCCCAGCGCATATCAACTGTTTTGGAGGCCGATAAAATCCTGGTTCTGGAAGACGGCCAGATAGCAGCGTCCGGCGCCCACAGGGAATTAATGCAGTCCAGCGAGGTTTACCGGGATATCTATCATTCCCAGTTGGGTACGGAGGTGGCCTAGCATGACTGCGGGAAAGAAAACCCATAACCTGCCGGCAAATATACCCAAGGGCCCTTTTGGACCCAAGGTCAGGGCAAAAAACTCCTGGCGCACATTAAAAAGGCTGTGGCAATACCTGGGACGTCAGAAAACTCATTTGATACTGACATTCCTGGCAGTAGTTGCCGCTGCGGTTTTAACCCTTGCCGGGCCGTACCTGATTGGTCTGGGGATCGATGCCATGGCAAAAGGGCCGGGCCAGGTCGATTTTGACAGGCTGGCAGCAGTTGCCTCTGCCCTGCTGGTGATATACCTGTTGACTGCACTGATGACATGGTTTCAAATGTATTTTATTGCCGGGGCAGCCCAGAGAACATTGAAAGAACTGCGAACAGACCTGTTCGAAAAAATGCAGGCATTATCCCTAAAATTCTTTGACCGTCAGCCCCACGGGGAGTTGATGAGCCGGCTGACCAACGATGTGGAGATGATTAACAACACCTTAAGCCAGAGTACTACCCAGCTTTTCTCCAGCATCATAACAGTAGCCGGGTCAATTGTCATGATGATTTACCTTAGTCCCATCCTGGCCTTGATCAGCCTTGCTGCCATTCCGGCAGGGGTGTTTCCTGTCGGGAAAATAGCCAGGCGGTCCAGGAACTACTTCACAGCACAGCAAAAAGAACTGGGACAGCTTAACGGCCTTATTGAAGAAACAATCTCGGGCCAAAAGGTCGTTAAGGCATTTGGCCGGGAAGAAGAATCAGTAAGGAATTTCAATGCCGTTAATGGCAGGTTGAGAGAAGTCGCAATCCGGGCACAGACCTTTTCCGGCCTGGTCATGCCCATTATGAACATGATCAATAACCTTAGTTTTGCCCTGGTTGCCTTTGCCGGGGGCTGGATGGCGGTAAAAGGCACGATAACTATAGGGGTCATTGCGGCATTTCTGAATTATTCCAGGCAATTCGCCCGGCCAATTAATGATATTGCTAACCAGTTTAACATGATGCAGGCTGCCCTCGCCGGCGCTGAACGCGTTTTTGAGGTGATGGATGAAGTACCGGAAATCGCAGACAGGCCCGGCGCCCATGTCCTGAAAAACGTCGCCGGGGAGGTTATCTTCAGGGATGTGACCTTTGGGTATAAAGATGGAGTCCCTATCCTGAAAAATATTAATATTGAGGCTGAACCGGGGGAAACTGTCGCCCTGGTAGGCCCGACCGGCGCCGGTAAGACAACCATTGTCAACCTGCTGACCCGATTCTATGATGTGAACAGCGGAGCCATCTATGTTGACGGGGAAGATATACGCGATTTAAAAAAAGACAGCCTGCGTTCTTCGTTGGGGATCGTATTACAGGATAGTTACCTTTTCTCTGATACGGTCAGAGAGAATATCAGGTATGGGCGGCTTAATTCAACTGACCCCGAAGTTGAGGAGGCAGCCCGGCTGGCCAATGCTGAATCCTTCATCCTCCGGCTGCCTGAAGGTTATGATACTGTCCTGTCGGAAGAAGGCAGCAATCTCAGTCAGGGGCAGCGCCAGCTCCTGACAATTGCCAGGGCAGTTCTGGCTGATCCGGCAATCCTTATCCTTGATGAAGCTACCAGCAGTGTGGATACACGAACCGAGATGCATATCCAGCAGGCTATGCTATCCCTGATGAAAGGCAGGACCAGTTTCGTCATCGCCCACCGTTTGAGTACAATCCGCCAGGCTGACCGGATACTGGTAATAAACGACGGTGAAATAATCGAACGGGGTACCCATGAGGAACTCGTTGAGGCAGAAGGTTTCTATTACAACCTGTATAACAGCCAGTTTAAACGCAATTCCCTAGAGGGGTAACTCACCGCCGCCCTGACCGCCAGATTGAAATAATCAGGGTAATTCCCAGAAGGCTGGCCATAACAAAACCCAAAGCGAAAAACCAGGCCAGTACATTTTGCCATTCCTGCGGGAAGGCCACAGTAAGTATCAGGGAAAGGGAAAGTATAAAAGCAGCCGCCAGGATGCTCAGGGACATCCGGTTAACCATCGAATTCATCTCATGAATTATATTTTCGGTATTCCGGAAATCCATCCCTATAACAAAATTATTGTCCTGGAGGCGGTACATCAGCTTGGTCAGCTGTTCCGGCATACGGGTCATAAGCCTGACTACCTGATACGCAGTTTTTACAGTTTTGCGCCATATCCGCTCCGGACTGTATTGTTTTACCAACATCCTCTTTGCATAGGGGACAATTACTTCCAATAAATTGAATTCGGGGTCCAGCTGGCGGCCCAAGCCTTCACACATCAGCATGGTTTTACCCAGTACCGAAAGGTTTGCCGGCAGACGCAGACGCCGGTTATAGGCAACATTCATAATTTCATTAATGACGTGAGCCATGTTGATTTCCTTCAGGCTGAGCCCGTAATACCTCGCCAGGAACAGCTTAATATCTTTTTTTATGTCTTCCCTCTTAACATTACCCGCAGAGGCACCCATGTTAAGGGTGGCTTCAACAACCCCGTCAGCGTCATTGGCTGCTACCGCCAGGAACAGGTACATCAATTGTTCCCTGGTCTCTTCATCCAAATGGCCCACCATGCCAAAATCAATCAGGTTAATATGCCCGTCCTCTTCGACAAGAATATTCCCAGGGTGCGGGTCAGCATGAAAAAAACCGTCCTCAAAGACCATCTTCATATAAGCCATGGTACATTCAGCAGCCAGGCGGTGCCGGTCAATGCCACGCTCGTCAAGTTTGTCCACTTCAGTTATATTATATCCGTGGAGTTCCTCAAACGTTATGACCTTACTGGTAGTCAGGTCCCAGTATACCATTGGAATACGAACCCGGTCGTTACCGGCGAAATTCTCCCTGAACTGGTCCGCGTTGCGTCCTTCCTGGAAATAGCTGAGCTCGTTCCTCAGGGTATAAGCGAACTCATCCAGCAGTGAATTAAGGTCGGCAATCTGACCAAGGGAAGTCCTTTTGGTGATAAGCCCGGCAAGGTGACGAAGTATTTCCAGGTCTGTATTGACCAGATTGGATACTCCCGGCCGCTGAACTTTTATTACGACCTGTTCACCGGTATGCAGCCTGGCCCTGTGAACCTGGCCGATGGAGGCAGCCGCCATGGGATTCTCATCAAATTCAGCAAACAGTATATTTATTTCAAGTCCTAATTCCCTTTCTATTTCTTCACACACAGTTTCATAAGAAATAGGGGGTACAGACACCTGAAGTTTAGCCAATTCTTTGAGAAATTCGGGTGATAAGAGGTCAGCCCGGGTACTCAGCACCTGGCCAAGTTTAATAAAGGTTGTACCCAGTTCCTCAAAAGCCAGGCGCAGGTGCTCAGGCTTGGTATAAGCATGGTCCTGGGGTTCGTGGCCCATTATGCCCTTGTGCAGGGGAACCAGGTTTCCCAGGCCCAATTCCAGCAGGAAATAGCCGAAACCATGTTTCAGTAAAACCGCAATAATTTGGCGGTACCGCTCCCTATAGCCGGTACTGTAATGTGTAAAAAGGGACATAATGCTGTCCTCCCATTAAAGTTCAGATTTACTTTTGGTTAGACAAGATTCTATGTTTGCGGCCAAAACTCCTGCCCATGGATTTTGACAGGGTAAAAACAATGAAACCAGAAACCGTAAAAGCACAGACCCCGGAAGGGGCTCTGTGCTTTTATGTGCGAATAATCTAAAAGACTAGTTCTTGACAAAAGAATTTTCCGGGGTTACACCGTCCCAGGTCAGCCCCTCTGCGGTGACACCGGTAACCGTTGTGGTGTAAGTTCCCGGCGGGGCGTTAGGTACTTTAAAACTAACCGTACCGCCTGACCCGGTTGTGCCTGTATTTGTAGAATATACGGAACCATCCAGGCACAGGGTGATAGAAACATATGCACCGGCCGCCGGATTTCCTGACCCATCGACAACAGAAACAGTAACCAGCAGGTGAGCGGCAGAGTTCTTGCCACCTATAGTAGCATATTTGATACTGTCAACTGTCGCTTGTGATATAACAGATTCATTTAATATAAAATCCGCAGTGCTGGTGAGGGCTTCCTGGACCGTTACAGTTTTAGATGCGCTCTGGTAACCGGGAGCAGATACAATAACCGTATATTCTCCCGGGGGCACATCGTTAATGACGTAATTGCCGGATTCATCCGTGTTTACCGACCTTGTGCCATCGGTTATAACGGCCCCGGCTATGCCGATACCTGTTGAACTGTCAGTTACCGTGCCGGAAATGGTGCCTGCCGCCAACACAGGAAGTGCAGCTTCATCAGCATCAACAAGGCCATAGCCATATAAATTGTCCTTCCCCGCTGCCCCCAGGTCTTCTGCCGTCTGCCGGAGGAGGAATCTTAGGTCTTCATTGTTAACTGACCCGTCTCCATCCAGGTCAGTAAGGCTCTCCCCGGACAGGACGAGGGCAGCTGTCCCGGCCACATGGGGTGAAGCCATGGAAGTACCGCTGTATGATGCATACCCGCCCGGAACAGTGGACAAAATCCCGACTCCGGGAGCACTAAGTTCCAACAGATCACCGGTACTTGACCAACGAGCCCTTACGTCAAGACTGTCAGTAGCACCAACTGCAATTACCTCAGGATAACGGGCAGGGTATTCTATGGAATCACCCTTTCCGTTTGGCCGGCCGGAATTGCCTGCAGCAGCAACAAGGATAATACCCGCATCATAGGCTTTGATGATGGCTGCATGTAATGCATCAGATCCAGAGGAGCTTCCTAAGCTCATATTTACTACCCATCTCCCCGGATTATTCTGATTCTCGATAAAAACCCAGTCCAGGGCAGCTATTATATTACTCAAGTAACCGCTGCCACTGGAATCCAGCACCTTAAGAGCATAAACGGAAGCCCCCGGAGCAACACCCACTACCCCTGAATCATTATCCTCAGCTGCAATAATGCCTGCCACGTGGGTGCCGTGCCCATTATCATCTATCGGGTCGAAGTCATTGTTTACAAAGTCATAACCCCCGGCATAATTAGCATCCAGGTCAGGATGTGTATAATCAATTCCGGTATCCACAACTGCCACACTTGTGCCGCTGCCTGTGTTGTACCCATGTACCGTTCCGGCGCCAATACGTTTGACACCCCAGGACCTTTCCAGTTCAGTATCAAGAGCATAAACTTTGACGTCAGGGCCAACTTCCCTGACCCCCTTCAGTTTCTTCAGACCGGAAACCTTGTCAGCTCCTATCTCGACGGTCATGCCGGATACAATCCGGAAGTCTGCCAGAACTTTCCCGCCTTTTTGTTTTATAAACTGTTTTGTACCCTGTTTTGCATCCTCATCATCAAAAATAACGATGTATCTGCCGGGAGTATCTCCTGCCGGGCCCGCTGCAGCCAACACCACTGTGGCCAGGCTGAAAACCGCCACCAGGATAACTATGCCAAAGATCACCAGTCTGTATCTGCCTGTCCCGGTTCCCATCATAAATCCCTCCTTCTATAATACTTCTATTCTATCACCCATGGCCTAATTTTTTTGTCGAATTTTGTATTCTGGGCTGATAATTTTTCAAGGGTATTATTGTCATGTTGCCGGTTCCAGCTTCTTTATAGCTTTCAGTCTCTTTAGACTTTCCGGGGGCACAAGCATGTTCAGACATCTGGGTTTAACACTGATTTCCAGTCTATCGGCCTTTTGGATTTCCCCGTCAATATGAATGTATTCCGGTTTACCGCAATTAAGGGTAAAGCTCTTTCCGCGCCAATGGCTTACGGCCGGATGGTCTACATGACGCCCGGAAAATATCAGGGGAAAAGACTTTAGAAGCTCAGCTGCAGACACCTCTTCTATAATAACCAGGTTCAGTACACCGTCGTCCGGCACCGCCGCCGGCACCAGGTTCAGCCCCCCACCCACATACCGGCTGTTGGCAAATGCCGCAAGTAGTATTTTCAGCTGCAGGGTGAATTCCTCAACTCTTATTTCCACTTCTGACGGGTTCAGGTCCCTCAGGCACGAGACAACTGATGCCAGGTAAGCCAAGCTTCCGGTAAAAGGACCAATTCCTAAATTAGCTTTACGGGCCACCCGTGCATCAAAACCAACACCGGTCTGATTAACAAAGGGCTGTCCATTTACCATTCCAATATCAATTTTTCTATAAACCAGCGTCGGGAATCGTTTTACCCACAGTGTCCGGTTTAAGGGAATCCCCAGTCCCTTTGCCAGGTCATTTCCGGTTCCCAAAGGGGCCAGGACCACAGCAGCACCGGACCAAGCTGCCGCTCCCGCTATCTGGCCGGCGGTACCGTCCCCGCCGCCGGCAATAATTACTTTGGCCCCCTGGGATATGACCTGCCCTGTCAGCCTGGCAGCATCACCCGGACCTGTTGTGACAAGGGTTTCTACATCATAACCCTGTCTCTTAAGGCCTTCCCTGAGCCTCTTCCATTTCCTGCCGGCTGTTCCCCGGCCGGCAGACGGGTTCAAAATACACACAGGTCCCATATCAGTGCCCTCTCCTGCGAGAACTCACCCAACAGATTTAAAACTAATTCGGGTTACCATCGATATTCTATAATTTTTCAGAATCTCCTGTTTAAAATACCAGGATACGCACAGGCAAAAAATTATACTAATGCTTCCAATCGTAAATAATAGCTGATAACTTCACAAATACTAACTATAAATTTTGTTAGGAGGAAAATTTTATGTTCAAACATGAAAAACCACTTTTAGAAGCGGTTCAGATCGAACGACCCAATCCCAACTATGCTGCCATGCTTCAGGAACAGCTGGGCGGACCACAGGGAGAGCTCAAGGCAGCAATGCAGTATATTTCCCAGAGTTTCAGAATCAAGGACCCGGCAATAAAGGACATCTTCCTCGACATTGCAGCCGAAGAGCTCAGCCATATGGAGATGGTGGCTACGACTATCAACATGCTTAACGGCCATGACCCGGCTGCTGCCCAGGCATCTGCAGGAAACATAGAAGCCCATGTCCTCTCAGGGTTGAACCCAATGCTAACCAATGCCTCAGGGCAGCTCTGGACTGCGGCCTATGTCAATGTGACGGGTGACCTGGTGGCAGATTTGCTTTCTAACATTGCAGCCGAACAGAGGGCAAAAGTTGTATATGAATACCTGCACCGGCAGATAAATGACCAACATGTCCGGTATACCATAGATTTCCTGTTGAACCGGGAAGAAGCCCATAATACGATGTTCAGGGAATGCTTCCAAAAAATTCAGGACACGGGGTCCAACAGGGACTGGGGTGTGGATGAGGATGCGAGGTTGTACTTTAACCTTTCCAAGCCGGGAAATTATGTTGGTCAGCAGCTTCACAGTCCTAATCCTCCACAGTTTAACAGCCCCCAGGGACCCGGTTTTTCCCAGGGACCCGGTTTCCCCCAGGGGCCCGGGTACCAGGGGTTTGGCCACCAAGGGCCCGGTTATCAGGGGCCCGCAGCTCCCCAGGGGAATCCAAACCCGCAAGTTTACACCGGAAGACAGAACCAGCCGCAGCGTTAATCACACATAAAGGGAACTTACTTCAGGTGGAGTTTTAAGCTCCATCTGCTTTTTTTTATGCTGCCCGGTTCCCGCAGGGATTTAACCCGCCAATGTCGAACATAGTCTTATACTGCTCGCCAAAATATCAGATTTTTATTCTCGTGCCGCTCAAAAAACATCAAAAAGGAGGGGTATAATGTTCCGCCCGGATTCAGCCCTGAAAATGAAATTTACCGGCGTATATTTTGCCGGCAGGCAGCTTTCAGTTTACCGCAGGCTTCTTAGTGACGGAATCTTTAAATTATTAATGGATGCCGTTGAACTCACTATAGATGACAAACCTTCTCCGGAACGTCTTACTGATACATATTTTGAGCTAACCCACAGGCTTCTGGAAACAGACGTTCCTCCCGGCTTCAACGGTGACCCCTGGCAGTACCATCTTCTGTCCCTGGTCCTGGGGGATGACAATACCTTTAGCAGGCAGTGTGAAACAAAACAATTCCACGAACTGGATGCCGGCTTAAAGAAGGCTGCCGGGCTTGACCTCCGAAATATCGGGGCCGTTTCAGCCCTTGATGCCCGGAGCATACGCCACATGGTCAGAAGCAAACTCATGGATCTGGTTCCCTGGGTTGCCGAACTTCCGTCTTTTGAATCCTGGCCCGGCTGGGACCTGGCACCGGGTCACACTCCCATCAAAGAAGCGGGGGTAGATCCCGATATCACTCTCGCTAATGATCTTCTCAAAACTGATGACTGGCAATCTAAACTTCCTGATGTGGCTCAGTTTTACAGGGAAAACGGTGCCGGTATTTTTGGCAGGCACCTGGCCTTCAGGTGGGATTCCTCTGAAACCGGGGCTTATCTGCAAGGTATAGAGAAACCGGACCCTATTACCTTTAACAGCCTGGTGGGCTATAACAATGAACGTAAAACTGTAATTGATAATACTGAGAAACTGCTGCAGGGCCTTCCCGCAAACAATATCCTCTTATATGGGGAACGGGGGACAGGAAAATCATCAACAGTAAAAGCACTTCTGCACAAATTCGGCAGGCAGGGATTGAGGCTTGTAGAGGTGCCCAAGCAAAACCTGAGCGATTTTCCCCGAATAATTCAGCTCCTGAGAGGGCGTGCCCAGAAATTCATTGTATTCGTAGATGACCTCTCTTTTGAAGAAAATGAGTCTGATTATAAATACCTTAAAGCAATTCTGGAAGGCGGTTTAGAAGCCCAGCCGCAGAATATATTGATTTACGCCACCTCTAACCGGCGTCACCTGGTGAAAGAGTTTTTCAGTGACAGGGAATCTCATTCAACCGGTGATGAAATTAGAATCCAGGATACCATGCAGGAGAAACTTTCCCTGGCAGACAGGTTCGGCATTACTGTTACTTTTACTTCCCCTTCTCAGTCAGAATACCTTGCTATCACAGAGACCCTGGCCCAGCAGGCCGGGTTACAACTTCCCAGGGAAGAACTTCACCGCCTGGCCCTGCAGTGGGAGATGAGGTACAACGGACGGTCCGGCAGGACAGCACGCCAGTTTGTTGACTGGCTTACCGGTGAAAAGAAAAAGAGAAGGTTCTAAAGGTGCCTGTTGACAAAGTCTCTTCCTAGATAATAATACGTGAAGGGTGTATTCCTCCGAGCGGCAACAACTCTGCGGAACACACCCTTCAGGTCTTATTTTGACCTTATCATCAACAGATTCCTTTATTCGCCTTTAATTATATCCTGTGCCGGGGAAATCGGTTCAGCGGTATAACCGTGGCCCCAGATGGACTCCTCTTTTTCACCGTCAATCAGAAACTGGACTTGGTCTATTTCCGGCAGCTGGGCCAGGGTACAGACCACTGATTGTACGGTCATGGCTTCTCCGGCGCTTCCTCCCCAGTGATTGGTCTTTGCCTCTTTGGAGAAATTGACATAGGCCACACCATCGGTTATTTCCAGGGAGATTAGTTTTGTACGGTCAGGAATAGTTTTATGCAGGCCGTCGGTTTCCGGGCCTTTGATGAGTTCCTGTACCAGGAGTTCTGCCACCGGCATTCCACCCTTTTCCACTGTACGTTTTTCCGGTTTTAAGTACATGGCCTGGTCATCACCAAAATACAGGGTCAGTTCAACTTTTTCCGTGGTCGGCTGCGGGTTAACGGGCGGGGTTTCGGATTCGCTGCCGTTTTCTTCGACAGGGGTCCGGTCACCGGCACCCATTTCCTCCTTATCCTTGCTCCCTGTCAGGCTGCAGCCGGAAACAATAACAGCGGTCAGGAAAACCAGCACAATTATTCCGGAAAGCTTCTTCCACTTCATTTTCACTATGAATCACCTCCGTTTATTTTCACTATGACCTAACTTGACGGGACCGGAGTGACCCGGATAACAAACTTGCTCTCCTGCCCGCCTTTCTGCTCTGTGGTTACCAGGTGGCTGCTGCCGCGGGTCCATACAGGTGTTGTGAAATCCCCGTAATCCGCAGTCAGTTCAGTTGTCCCTGTACCGTCATATTTTACCACCCAAACCTTCCGTCCTTTAATATTACTGTCAGCATATGACCCTTTTTCACCAAAGAGATATGCCAGCAGCCTCCCGTCCGGGGACACCGAGTAGCCGAAATTAGTCAGGAACCTGTCATCAACCGGCTTGTCAAACGGGAAGGATGATACCTCATTCCCACTGCCATCCAGGGCAACAACCCTTTTACTATCAGCCTTATACACCAGGCCGTTAGCCCTGTCTATAGCCGTTGAATAATTGTTTTCACTGTTTTCCCCCAGGTCGGTGATTTTACCGGTTTCCAGGTTTACCATAATTTCAAAATAACCGTCATCCCATCCCTTGTTTATGTGAAGAACCTTGCCGGGGACAACCCATGAAGCCCTGCGATACTTCCCGGTTTCATCGGACAGGATATCTTCCCTGTTACCTGTCTCAAGATTTACCCTGCCAAGCCCCTGAAGCTGCCCTGCCCCGTCACCCAGGTTAACATCCCTGTCTGCAAAGTAAAACAGGTTTTTTCCATCAGGATACCATACAGGATACCAGTCACCCTTCTTAAACGTAACCTGTTTCTTATCATTCCCGTCTGCCTTGACGGTAAAAATCCCGTTGTCCCGCTCCGAGTATGCTATCATCTTACCGTCTGGGCTAAATGAACCGTGATAAGAGCTGCCGGAAATCTCCAGCGGGCTGTTCCCATTGATATCAGCCACGTAAAGGCTCTCAAACTTCCTGTACAATATCTTCCCGCTTGAAGGTGACCATTCCAGAACCCGGATAAACGGGCCGGTGTCAACGACCTGAACCTTACCTGTGGTAAGGTCCGCCACTGCCAGCCGGGATTCCGGTTCTGTGCCCTCATCTGCAGAATACTTAAATCCGCTCAATGCCACCTTCCTGCTGTCCGGTGATATAAGGGCACCTCCATCAGCGGCATAATCAAGGGAATCGATATGAAGCCCTTCTTTTAGAAGGTCAATCTCCCGCACAAATCTTAAATTTCCGGAACCTGTGGATGATTTGTCCTGGTCTTCACTGCCTTTATCGGGCCGGGGGTTAATGGCAGGATTACCCTTGTCGCCGGCATTTCCCCCGGAACCGCCGGACCGGGAGAAGGCACATCCCCCAACAAGCAGTAACGTTAGGACAACACCAGCTAATACAAATTTCAGCAGATTAAATTTAACCGGTTTTTCGAAAACCATGTTGAACACCTCTGTCATTATAAACTCCATTTTTTTCTAATATACAGTCCAGTTATTACACTGGTATGACAAAATGTTACGGATTTGTTAAGTTTCAAGAAACGCCGGGAAGTTCCACAGTAAATACCGTCATACCTCCCGGTTCACTGGTCACAGATATCTCTCCCCGGTGAAGTTCAACGATTTCCTTTACAATGGCCAGCCCAAGCCCCCAGCCCCCCGTTTTCCTTGATCTGGCCTTATCCACCCTGTAAAAACGGTTAAATATGTTGCCAGTTTCTTCAGGTGGGATCCCCTCACCGGTGTTTGTTACATGGAAAACCAGTTTCCCGTCGTCAATCCTGAATCCCAGGACAACCGTACCGGGTCCGGCTGAATATTTAATCCCGTTATCAACCAGGTTCAAGAGCGCCCGGAACATCTTATCCCCGTCAAGGTGCCAGTAAACATCCCCACCGTGTTTTGTAACCACTTCCAGGCCTTTGTTCCTGGCCATAGGAACAGCTGTCCTTCTGACAGCTTCAACCAGCTCTCCCACAGAGGTTTCTTCCAGGTTCAGCTGCTTTATATTTCCCTCAATTCGGCTCAGGACAAGTAAATCCTCAACCAATTTTCCCAGCTTATCGGCCTCAAACTTCAGGTCCTCAACCAGTTCCAAAGTTTCGCCGGGGCCGGCCTGTCCTGCCCCCGGCCACGATTCAAGCAGGGCTTTTATAGCGGCAACAGGGCTTTTTAACTCATGGGAGGCATCTGCCACAAACCTCTTTCGGATATTATCCTCTTCCCTGATCCTGGAGCTCATCTCATTGAAGACCCTGGTCAATTCCCCCAGTTCATCATTTCCGCCCAGTTCCCTTACCCGGTATCCGTAATCACCGGCAGTTATTTTCCCGGCTGCAACTATCAGTCTTTTCAGAGGACGGGTAAGAAACCTGCCTAAAAACAGGCTGATCAGAAAAACTACCAGTCCACTGATGACAGAAAACCAGATGAGGCTCCTGCGGATCTCATCCAGCTGCCTGACAAGCTGGTTAATGTCAGCCGATAAGAAGACGGCCCCAACCACCTGCTGTCCCGAATTTACCGGGACAGCCAGGTACAGAACCCAGCCGTATTCGGGTTCAAAATAGGGGGCGGCAGAGTTTTGCCCCCTGAGGGCTGTCTGAATCTCCGGGTGGCCCAGGGTGCGGCCCCTGAACTCTCCGGCCGAGTCAGCGATGACACGGCCCGATTTATTCAATACCATAAACCTGTTGCCGACCCTGTCCCCAAACTCCCTAGCCAGGTAGTTCAGATAAGAGTTCTGTTCTTCATTGCCCAAATATGGCGCAGCACTGTTGGCCATTATACTTGCATGGGTAAACAAGGCGGCTTTTCGCTCATTCAGAAAACTTGTTTCAAAAAAATCCATGGTAAAGTAGCCGAAAACCGCCATAGTCAGGACAATGAGAATCAGGTATGTCAGGCCCAGTTTCCAACCCAGGCGAATTCGCATAATTGTTACTCCTCATCATTGAAATAGTAGCCCACACCCCATTTGGTCATAATGTACCGGGGCTTGCCGGGTTCCGGTTCGACCTTTTCCCTCAGCCTGCGGATGTGTACATCAACAGTCCTGTCCTCACCTATATAATCATAACCCCATATATCTTCCAGGAGTTTTTCCCTTGTAAATATCCTGCCCGGGGAACCGGCCATGTGGGCCAACAGCTCATATTCCTTACCGGTAAGTTCTATTTCTCCCCCGTTTACCGTAACCCTGTGCTTATCTGTATCGATTTCCATTCCCCTTCTGGAAATTTGTTTCGCTGAAACATTTTTCTCCCGTTTTAGCCGCCTCAGAACCGCCTTTATCCTGGCAAGGAGCTCTCTCATATTAAATGGTTTGGCCAGGTAATCATCAGCCCCCATCTCCAATCCAATGATCTTGTCAATATCATCTCCCCTGGCAGTTAGCATAATAATAGGAACCTCGGAAACGGAACGAAATTCCCGGCACAGGGTCAGGCCATCAACCTCTGGAAGCATTATATCAAGGATCACCAGGTCAACATTTTCTGATTTAAATCTAGTCCTTGCACTCTCCCCGTCATATGCCGCCACTGTTTCATACCCCTCATTGGCAAGGCTCCTGGCCAGGCCTTTTACAAACAGTTCTTCATCATCGACAAGCAAGATTTTCAGGGTCACAGTTTATACCTCCGTTCATCAGGGAAACTTACTTTATCTTAGTGGGTTTTGGTCACTATTATTATATCACAAGCCCCCAGGTCCTTACAGGCACTGTTAACTTTCTGCTTGTGCATTACAATCTGGTGTCCCTTCAGGTACGGTTGCCCTGTTTTGTTTTAAAAGTCTTTTTAAATAGTTGTATAAAATAACGTGTAATGAGGGTTGATATATACAAAAGGATTTGCCTTTGGTTCCATTGTTGCGCCTCTAAGGCGTAATCAGTGATTTCGCCTTAGAGGCGCATAATGGAACCAAGAGTAATTCCGTTGTATATATCAACCCTTATAAGCACATGAATTTATATTGAAAAAGAACAGGAGCACACAAAATGCTGGTGAGATTCGGTTATGTGGCCATGTCCCTTGAGCTGGAAAACTGTTCACCTTCCAAAACCATTACCGTCAAAAACCTGGAACGAATCGAAGGGGCTGAGGCAAGGATTAACAGGCTTCGCCGGATTACCCGGGAAAACCTTACCAATACCATGCGTTTGTTATATTATAATGCCGCCCATAATATACACCTTTTCCGCTTTACATCCAGGCTGGTCCCCCTTGCCACTCATCCCATAGTTTCAGACTGGGATTATACAGGCGATTTTGCTGAAGAATGGGATAAAATCGGAAAAATTGTCAGGGATAACAAGATGAGGATCAGTTCCCATCCTGACCACTTCACCCTGATAAACAGCCCAAAACCCGAGGTCCTGGAATCTTCCCTCAGGGACCTGGAATACCATGACAACCTTTTTCAGGCCATGGACCTGGATGCCGCTGAAATGGTGATCCATGTGGGGGGCCTTTACAGGTCCCGTGATTCTTCGATACAACGTTTTAAGGAAAACTTCCGCAACCTTCCAAAGACAATAAAGGAGCGCCTTCTCCTGGAAAACGATGACAGGTCATTCACCGCAGCCGACGTGCTGGGCATCTGTAATGAACTGGGTATCCCTATGGTCATGGATGTCCATCACCACCTTTGTCTTAATAACGGTGAGAAAACCGGCGACCTGCTTCCAGGGGTTTTCGGGACCTGGAAAGGAAGGCTGCCAAAAGTACATTTTTCCAGCCCCAAGAGTGAAAAGAACTGCCGGGCTCATGCCGATGATATTGAAGTCGATTCCTTTTATAGCTTTCTTCTCGAAGCCCGCGAACATGATACAGATTTTGATGTAATGGTCGAGGCCAAAAACAAGGACCGGGCCCTTTTCAACCTGCTGAAAGGGCTGAAAGGCCTTAAGGATGTGGATGTGGTGGAAGAGGCAGCCATAAGGGTATAACACCCGTGAAGCCCGGTTAAATAGTTGGCCTTTAATAAGATGTTTTGCTTTTAGAAGGAAGTTTCTGTATAATAATCTCTGTATACTGCGAAGAAAAATACTGCAAAAAAAAGCCTACAGAAAAAATTTGCTGTTCAAAGGAGTATGGCATGAGACTTCCGGAAGCTTTTGTTAACCGCATGCGTCGGATACTGGTAAATGAATTTGAAGATTTTATGGCCTCATATGACGAGGCAAGACATTACGGCCTGAGAGTGAATACCCTTAAAGTCCCGGTGGAAGACTTCAGGCAAATTTCACCCTTCAGCCTGAGTCCCGTCCCCTGGGCCCATGAAGGTTTTTACATCAGTGAAGAAGACCGTCCGGCCAAACACCCCTACTACCACGCCGGCCTGTATTATATCCAGGAACCCAGTGCCATGATAACTGTATCGGTGCTTGACCCCAGACCGGGTGAAAAAATTCTGGATCTCTGTGCGGCTCCGGGCGGAAAATCTACCCAAATTGCCGCAAGACTGGCAGGCGAAGGGGTCCTGGTAGCCAATGATGTGAATTTTGAGCGGATAAAGGGACTGGTCCGCAACCTGGAGATGTTTGGTGTTACCAACTGTGTAGTCCTCCATGAACTGCCCAAAAGGCTGGCTAAGCATTTCAGCGGATACTTTGATAAAATCGTTATCGATGCCCCCTGTTCCGGTGAAGGGATGTTCCGCAAAGACCCCCTGGCCGTCAGGAGCTGGGGAGACTTTTCCATTGACAAATGCACCGGAATGCAGAGAAGTATCCTGAAACAAGTCCCGGTAATGCTTAAACCGGGTGGCCGCCTCGTATATTCCACCTGCACTTTTTCTCCTGAAGAAAATGAAGGTATGATTGATACCTTCATTAAAGATAATCCCGAATTTGAAGTTATGCATATAGAAACAATCGAAGATATCGAGGGGTTGGCACCGGGTCGCCCGGACTGGGCGGATGCGGGAGACAGCCTGGACAGGAGCATACGCCTGTGGCCCCACAGAATTAAGGGAGAAGGCCACTTTGTCACCCTGCTGAAAAAAAGGGAAGATTGTGAGGACGCTGTCACTGAATACAGGTCCCCTCCTCCTCCGGTGGCAAACCTGGAAGGTTACAACGATTTTGTGCAGGATTCTCTGGAAATTAAACCCGAAGAAGTTTTTCAGGGGTCTCTTATCCAGCATTACAGTAAACTTTACCTGGCGCCGGAAGGAGCACCGGACCTGCGCGGGCTAAAGGTAGTACGCCCTGGCTGGTTCCTGGGTGAACTGCAGAAAGACAGGTTCAAACCGGGTGCGCCGCTGGCCCTGGGCCTGAAAAAAGAACATGCCAAAAGAGTATTGGATTTCCCCTCAGATTCTCAGGAGGTCATCCGCTACCTTAAGGGAGAAACCCTGGAAATGACCGGGGAATACGGGTGGAACCTGGTATGTGTGGATGGGTTCCCTCTTGGGTGGGCCAAGATATTAAGGGACCGGTTTAACAATTATTACCCTTCCGGCTGGCGGTGGCTGGATTAGGTCAGGGACCGGGTAAATAAAGCTGTCAAACGGAAAATTGTCAAGTAAGGGTTGATAAATGATGGCAAAAACTGTGCGCCTGGATAAATTCCTGGCTGCAGCGGGATATGGTTCACGAAAAGAAATAAAAAAGATCGTCAGGCAGGGTAAGGTCACGGTCAACGGGGAAGTAATCAAAGACAGTTCGGTTCATGTTGCGCCGGAGAAGGACCGGGTGACCGTCGATATGGTGGAAGTTATTTACAGGGAGTTAGTTTACCTGATACTGAATAAACCTTCTGGCTATATCACCTCAACCGAAGATTCCGGAGAACCAACGGTTATGGAATTTATCCCTGAAGAGTTCAGCCACTATAAACTGTTTCCGGTGGGGAGACTCGACAGGGACACCGAAGGGCTGCTCCTGCTCACTAATGACGGTAAGCTGGCCCATGATCTCCTGGCCCCCAAAAAGCATATTCCCAAGACCTATTATGTGAAAGTTGACGGGCATGTTTCCGACAAACATATTGAAGCCTTTTCAGCAGGAATAATCCTGGATGACGGATATAATACCATGCCTTCACAACTGGTGATCAGAGCTGCGGGAAATGCCGGTGAAGCCAGATTGACCATGTCTGAAGTTGAATTGACCATATATGAAGGAAAGTTCCATCAGGTGAAAAGGATGTTTGCGGCCTTTGGCATGCAGGTCATCTACCTGAAAAGAATTGCCATGGGACAACTGCAGCTGGACCCTACCCTGAATCCCGGTGATATCAGGGAACTTAAACCGGATGAACTGGCAATGTTAAGGGAAGGGTGAAAATAATTGCCACACCGCCTTCGCTGGTATTCCTGGCCCAAATCTCTCCTCCATGGGCTTCAATAATCCCTTTACAGATTGCCAACCCCAATCCGGTGCCACTAACCTGGATAGGAGACTTTATCCGGTAAAACTTATCAAAAATTTTACCCAAGTCTTTCTCAGGAATTCTTGAACCTTTATCAGTTACAGTAATCTCCAGCCATTCTCCCTTTGCCTGAGCCGATACAGATATTTCACTGTTCGGTTCAGAGTATTTTAATGCATTATCCAACAGGTTTTTCATAACCTGTTCGATTAAAACAAAGTCGGCCTGGACAAGCGGCAGTTCATGCCAGATATCAATTTTTAATGGTCTGGACCCTAGTGATTCACTCAACCGGCTGACAGCTACACCGATTACATCCTGGACATCACACCATTCTTTCTTCAGTTTGAGCATACCACTTTCCAATCCGGCCATGTCTAATAAGTTGGTTACAAACCTATGCATACGTAATGCACCTTGTTGGATGGTTTGCAGCAAATCACGGCGGGCAGCGGGGCTATATACATCTTCTTCTAAAAGGCTTGATACTGCCCCTATGATAGATGCCAAGGGTGTACGCAAATCGCGGGAGAGGGAATTAAACAGAGCTGTGCGCAAACGTTCTGATTCAACAAGAGTTTGGGCAACCCGGGTCTTTTCTGCCAGTTTAACTCTGTTTACTGCCAGTGCTGCCAAACCTGCAAAGGCTTCTAATAAACGTATCTGTTCCGGTTGAAAGTAATCCTGATTGTTCAGGCAAACAACCAAAACACCCTGAACGCCTTGTTCAGTTAGCAGCGGTAAATATAACCCTGTTACATCGCTAAGAGTTTGAGTACCACATCCTGCTTTTTGCCCCTGTTCAAAGACCCAAGTAGCTAACGCCAGCTCACCTTCGTCCGGGAACATGTTCCCACCGGATTTGGAATGTCCTTTTACTTCCAGGGTGCCGTTCATTCCGGGTAACAACAGCACAACTTCTCCTTCAACAGTATCAGCGACCTTTCGGATTATGCTTTCCAATACAGAATCCAAGTCGGGAACTGCCGCGATATCCCGGCTTAAAGCATAAAGAGCAGTAACTTCGGCCTCCCTCTGTTGTGAATGGAGAACCTGTTTTCTTAATTTTGCAGAAAGAGTGCCTGTAATCAGTATGCTTTATTCAAGGCTTTTCACCCTGGCTTTCAACGCGGAATACGAACTTACGTTCCCATTTTACCATGATTTAAGCTGGTTATCAATGTTTATCTGGAGTAAAATGGTTATTTCGGAAAAAGGCGGCAATTCATCTCCCGCCTACGCTCTCACTAGCATGAGCAAGGTGGCTTAGAGGCGGGAGACTTCTTGCCGCACGTGGTTAAAGATATGCTAATTATATAAAAGGTATTCCCAATGGTTTATTTTAATGTAACCTGTACCTCTTTCCCAAGGGATCGGGCAACTTTAGCCAGAAAGTCAAGGGATGGATTATACGTTCCGCTTTCCAATCGACTGATATTAGATTTCCGAGTACCAACCCGGAGTGCCAATTCTTCCTGTGTAATATTTTGGCTTGTTCTTGCCTCAATAATTTGGGAAATCACATCATACCGGGGTTTTAGCTTTTCGTACTCCGCTTTGAATTCTTCGTCTTTCAATAAAAGCTCCTTCACTTCGGAAAACTTTGCTCCTGCTTTACTCATCCTCGCACCTTCTTTCATAATCTTCTTTATAACGTAGTGCCCGTTCAAGCTCTCTTTGTGGCGGATGTTGGTGGCGTAATAGATAATACTTCGTTTACCCCAACACCATATCTAACCCTCAATAAGCCGTATTGTTTATGTTTAATACGCAATCCGAAAGATGTTTTGAGTCTCTAAAAAACAATATCTACAGGGCAAGCACGATTCTCCCTTGCGATATATTTTTTCCCCTCTCCCCAAAGAGGCCGGTGGCTCGATGCCTTGTCTCCACCAAAACGAGCCACACCTCGGGTATGTTTTTTCATGCATTAGAAAAGAGGTAGATATGTTCCGGAAGGCGGAGTCTGACGTCAACCGGCCCACGAAGCGATAGCTGAGTGGTGAGCAAATAGAGGACACTTAAGGCCGGTTGAGTTGTAGCCCGCCCGAAGGAATATATCTACCCCTTTTCGCCCCCAATGAAAGAAATAAACATACCCAAACAGGTGTGTCGATATTCATTGGTGGAGACGAGGGGGCTCGAACCCCTGATCTCTTGAATGCCATTCAAGCGCTCTCGCGACATATGCAACTTATGCACCCTTTGAGGGTCTGTTTAATTAATATTTTGCGTACCCCAACACATTGCATGTACAGGCCTTCAAAGGTAATTTTCACGTTTTCATCGCACCAGCCACTGATAATCCTGCCTGCAATCAACAATATAGTCAATATACACAATCTGATCCCTGATTTGATACAGAATCAAAAACCATTTCTTTACGAACATCTTATGATATTTATTGAGCGGTATAAAGTCGGCATCCAGAAACGGACACCGCTCCGGCATTTGGTGAAGGGAACGGATTGCATCCATCAGTTGATTTTTGACTTCGCTAGCAGCGGAAGGGTTTTTTTGCGCCATAAACCGAACATGACCCGCCAGCATTTGACGGGCACGTTCGGAAACAATCACCTTATATTGAGGTTTTTTTTCCATGGTCTACCTCATCGATAATATCTTCCAGATATTTATTCAATTCGTCCGGCGTAACTCCTGCACGTCCTGCCAGACGGTCTTCCTCAACGGCCAGCAGCTCTTCCCGCAGCTTCAGCATTTTTTCACGGCGGGCAAACGCATCTATATCCATAACCACAAGATCGCCCTCGCCATTTTTAGTAAGATACACAGGCTCACCAGAAGACTTGCACAATGCGGCAATTTCGTTGTAATTCTGCCTGATGCTGGCGGACGGTTTAATCTGCATGGTATCAGCTCCTTATAGTAATATTTTAATCATATTATACCTCTTTAATACTATTTAATCAATAATATTATCTTTCTCATTAAGGGCAATATCTGTATGAATATGGGTTCCACCGTAGCTTTCAACTTATTCTTTGAGGTTCTAAAATAAATGTTGTGAAATGAATGTAACAACTATCCAGAAACATCAACAAAAGAAATGTTAAAAATTATTTCGATATATTTGTCTATATCAACAACATTGATTTTGGTTACTTCTATTTGGTAATCGTGAAATAAATCTAAATAACAAGATACCTCCTCATTGATTTTACGTGGTATGTAACCTAATTTATAGTCTTTATAATATACTGCAACAGCGTATTCATCATAAAAATTATCTCTCTCGTGAATTAAGTAAATTTCATCCTGGTTGTCAAGTTGACCAAGTATTGTCTCCCTATTTTCAAGTCTACATAAGTTATATCTGGTTGATGCTAGATGGGTAGCCGCTAAACCATCTTCTAATATGTAATTCGTCATTCCTTTGTAGTTATTGGTGACAGAAATCAACTTTCGAACTTTTCAAAAGGTTCTTTTTCTTTTCCTCTAAAACACCATTTACCGGTAACTCGTGCAACCACTCATAGGATGTTCTGGATAGTAACTTCTTTAAAAAGTAAAATTTTAAATTCTGAAAAAAACTTTTGGTAATCCTCTTCGTTTTCCAACACTACCAATAGATTATTTCTTATAAATTTATAAGGAACATCAATCTCTTCACAATTAAAACACTCGATAACCATACCACACCTCATTTATATTGAGTTAAGATATAATTCGACCTCATAAAGTCGAATCCTGCTATTTTTTGGCAATAATCAATGTGCACAAATTAAAATAGTAATGCCATTCAATTGAGGGGAAAAATAAATACAAAAAAGGTAGTGGTTTATCCACTACCTTTAAATGTATCATTTTGGCGGAGACAAGGAGGATCGAACCCCTGACCTCTTGAATGCCATTCAAGCGCTCTCCCCGCTTTATTATATCCCAAGTATCTCTTCAACAGCAGCTTTTACCTCATCTTTTCCGATCACCCGGTCATGTCTCACAGCCTTCCTGTCCAGGGCCTTAAGCCCCGGGTGTATTTCCATCCCGGTGATCCGGCTGAGTTCCCGCAGGGTTTCAAACTCATCCCTGCCCTGTACAGCCCCGGGACCCTCGACAGCTTCGAGCACAGCCCTGTTAAACTTGAACGGGCTGGCGGTGGCATCAAGTACAGTAAAGGTCCTGTCACCTGTTTGTTTAACATAATCGAAATAGACCTTCAATCCTACCGCGGTATGGGTGTCGACAATATAGCCATATCTGCGGAATACCTCCCGTATGGTCCAGAGGGTATCTTCCTCACCGGCATACCCGGCACTAAGTATCCTGCTTATCTCATCCATAGTCTCCCTGTCTACCCGGAACATACCCCGGGAGGCCAGCTGTCCCAGCCATTCCCTTATTTTGTCCCCGTCATGGCCGGCCGCCTCAAACAGGAACCGCTCCAGGTTGCTGGATATAAGGATATCCATGGAAGGGCTGGCTGTCTTGATAAACTCCCTGTTCCTGTCATAAATCCCGGTATTGAAAAAGTCCGTCAATACCTTGTTAATATTTGAAGCACATATCAGTTTATTGACAGGCAGACCCATCCTGTAAGCATAATAAGCGGCCAAAATGTTCCCAAAATTGCCTGTTGGCACTACAAAATTTATTTTCCCACCGGGTTCAACTGCCCCCTTGTTCACCAGGTCAAGGTAAGCCCAGAAATAATAGACAATCTGGGGAAGGAGCCGGCCCCAGTTTATGGAGTTGGCTGAGGAGAGTTCATATCCCTTCTCCGCCAGGAATTTATTATATTCCTCATCACCGAATATCTCCTTTACCGCATTCTGACAGTCGTCAAAATTGCCCCTGACAGCAACCACATATGTATTGTCCCCGTCAGTGGTGGTCATCTGGAGTTCCTGCACTTTGCTTACCCCTTCATGGGGGTAAAACACGATGATTTTGATCCCGGGTACATTTTTAAATCCTTCCAGGGCGGCTTTCCCGGTATCTCCGGATGTTGCGACCAGAATAACGATTTCTTTATCCGAACCCACTTTAGTTACTGCCCTGGATAAAAAATGAGGCATAATCTGGAGGGCCATATCCTTAAAAGCAGCCGTGGGCCCGTGCCACAGTTCGAGAATATATGTGCCTTCATCAAGCTTGTGCAAAGGCGCCATATCAGGGTGATCAAAGTTCTCCTGATTGTATGCCCCGGCGATACAGTCATCTATTTCCCCCGGTGAATAATCAGTGAGGTAAAGGCCAAGAATTTCCCGGGCAACCTCCCCGTAGCTCTTACCCGCGAGGGCTGCAAGCCTTTTATTATCAATGACAGGAATTTCTTCCGGGACAAATAACCCACCGGAGGGTACCATTCCCATTTTTATTGCTTCCGCAGAATCAACCCTGGGATAATTGTTCCTTGTGCTTATGTATTTCATTCCACAGTTCTCCCTTATTTGTTCTCCTTTTTCGTCATACCCCTAATTATAATCTATCGGGGGCATGTCTTCAAGACCTATGGGTCCTCCGGTCTGAAAAGCAAATACCGGAGGACCTGCCGGACCTGGCAGCAGGTTTCCTCCGGTATCTGTTTATTCCTTTAGCTGGCAAGTGATGCACAATTTATCGTTGGGTAAGAGCTTCAGCGGCACTTCTTCCCCTCTTTCCATCAGCCGGTTGTTAAAGGGTATGGTGAACAGGAATAATTTGGAGGTAAATGGTCATATTGATTCCTGAGGCGCATCTATAGTTTTTCGGCCACCATCTTCCCTGCTTCATAACATTTATCAAGTTCCTCAGGGGTTGGCACCCATTTAACCGTAACAGGTTCACTGATGATTTCCAGCCCTGCATCCTTCAGCCTGCCTTCGATTGTACCTACCGCTCCCCCGCCCCAGCCATAGGAACCAAAAGCCAGGCCTAGCTTATTCCTGGGTTTTAGGCCCTTCATATCATCCAGCAGCGGAGCAATTGTAGGTAAGATGTCATTGTTGATGGTGGGTGAACCAACTATCACCGCCCTGGCATTAATCATTTCCTTAATTATGTCATTCCGGTCGGAAACAGACAGTTTAAACAGCTTTGCCGTAACCCCGGCAGCGGTTAATCCGGCTAGGATCGCTTTGGCCATTTTCTCCGTACTTTCCCACATGGTATCATAAACCACAATAACCTTGCGCTCAGCTTCACCCTTGGCCCATTTCAGGTAGGCATTGATTATCCGGCCCGGGTCCTTCCTCCAGATAATTCCGTGGCTGGGGCAGATCATTTTTATATCAATACCCAGCTTGGTTACTTCATCAATCTTTTTCAGCACCAGAGGGCTGAATGGGAGGAGAATATTTGCATAATACTTGGCTGCCTCATCCATCACTTCATCTATATCAACCTCGTCATCAAACCGGAAATTGGTCGCTATGTGCTGCCCGAAAGCATCATTGGGCATAAGGACGGCATCTTCCTTCACATAAGAAAACATGCTGTCCGGCCAATGCAGCATAGGTGCTTCGATAAATGAAATCGTTTTTTTGCCTATTTTTAGTTCGTCACCTGTTTTAACAACATTATAATCCCAGTCACCGAAATAGTGTTTTTCCAGGCCTTCCTTTCCCCTCTGGGTGCAATAGATCCTGGCATTGGGAACAAGGTCCATGATAACCGGCAGGGAACCGGAGTGATCTGTTTCTATATGGTTTATGATTACATTGTTTATCCTCGAGGGATCAACCACCTCCCTGATATGTCTTAACAGGTCCCCGGCAAAAGGCCTGTAAACAGTATCCACCAGGGTTATCTGTTCATCCATTATCAGGTAGGCATTATAAGTCGTGCCCCTGTGGGTGGAATAAGCGGGGCCGTGAAAATACCTGATATTCCAGTCTACCGCTCCAACCCAGTATATACCGTCTGCTACCTTCACACTTGGCATTTTACCACTCCTTTCAATTGTTGTTAGTATCAATCGAACAGAAAAGGTTTATCCCCTCTTTATTTTATCCAATCCAATAGAAATCAACGATGATTTCCATCACATTTTAACAGGAAATATGTCAAATTTGTTGAATTTATAAGTTATCGGTCTTTGGGAGGAAATTAAATGAACTATGTTGTTGTATGTTTTATACTGGGATTAATCCTGCTGGTCCATGAAGCAGGGCATTTTATTGCCGCACGGCTGGCCGGAATCCCGGTTGAAAGGTTTTCTATCGGACTAGGGCCGCGACTGGGAGGAATTAAAAGGCGAGGCACAGATTTCTGTATATCCCTTATACCTTTGGGCGGGTATGTCCTGCCTCATCTTGAATCTGAAGAAGATTTTTTCAGTATCTCTCCCGGCAAAAGGGTCCTTTTTTACCTCGGAGGCCCTGCAGCCAACCTGGTCTTCGTTATACCTGTACTGGCGTTTTTTAATGTGTTCACCGGAGGCCCGTCACTGCCGGGAATCATTATTCATCCGTTCCTGCAGGCAGCAGTCTACATCGAAAGGATAATCTCGTCTATCCCCATGATATTTACCGAGCCCCAGCAGCTTTCAGGGGTAGTGGGGATTGTATCTGAGGGCAGCCGGATAATCGGTTCGGGTTGGGAAGGCTTATTGGCCCTGACAGCATTTCTGAGTATTAACCTGGCTATACTTAACCTGCTGCCTGTCCCGGCCCTGGACGGGGGACAGATTATAATGACTGTTATGGAAAAGCTGTGGCCTAAATCGGTTAAGGTGAGGCTGCCCCTCTCCCTGCTGGGATGGCTCCTGCTAATTGGAGTCATGGTATATGCAACCTCGAAAGATGTTTACAGGCTTATTGGATAATGGGCTTCAACCCAGATAACCTGCTTTAATTATATTACCTGCCGGGGGTTTGATAATGTTTTATAAGAAAGCTGTCCGGTTTTTATTGGCTTTGTTCACACTTATTACGGCATTTACCCTGTATTCCAATTTCACCATCCACAAGTCCGGAAAAGAGGGTGTTTACATTCCGGGTGATGCCCCACAGGCTGAGACAGCCATTGTCTTGGGAGCACGGGTGTATGAGAACGGGACCCTGTCCCAGGTCCTGGCGGACCGGATGGAAACCGGTATTGAACTGTACCGGGCGGGGAAAGTAAAAAAGCTGCTTCTTACCGGTGACCATGGCCAGACAAATTACGATGAAGTTAACCATATGCGCACATATGCCTTGGAACGCGGCGTGCCGGAAGAAGATATATTCATGGACCATGCCGGGTTCAGCACTTATGACAGCATGTACAGGGCCAGGGATGTGTTCAGGGTTAAAACCGCGGTCATAGTAACCCAGGAATTCCACCTGCCCAGGGCTCTTTATATCGCCCGGAAAATCGGGTTAGAGGCATCAGGAGTCCCTGCTGACAAAAGAACATATGCGGGGGAAAACTACCTGCAGTTCCGTGAATTTCTTGCCAGGACAAAAGCGGTGGCCCAGGTAGCCCTCCACATGAAACCCAGGTACCTTGGCCCGGAAATACCTATTGCAGGTGATGGCAGAGCCACAAAAGACACCAAAATTTGAAGGGTGTCCCATAATGGCTTGTTGACCGGTAGTCATAATCAGCTGGCATATTTATTCTAAGTCAGACATTAGCGCCCTTTATGGCGCTTGTTTTCCCAAAGTTCCAATGAACTGGTTGAACTTATAAGTCACTTTGCCGATAAGGGTCATTTCATTGTTAAATATCTCACAAAATATCTGTCTGCCTTCCTTATCAATGTGTACCGTATAATGGCAATCCTCTCCCGGGCCGTTTAATTCATCGACAAACCATGCAATACTGTTGTTGACCCGTTGAATGGCATATTTCCATTCCAGACCCCAACCCCTAACCGGTTCCGTCACCTGAACCGCGGTATGCTTTACCCCTGTCTCCGTCCCTGCAGCTTTCCTGCCGGAACGCGTATATTGTGGCATTTTCATCCTTATCTCCTCCTGGTACCGAACTAAAATTGTACCCGAATCAAAACGTAAATGCCAATATTTTCTACAGGTTAACCAGGAATCCTTCCCAGACAGACTGAACAGCAGGATGTGGCGGACCAAATACGGTTTTACAGGGTTATAACGCGGCTCTTTCAAGGCAGTTGTTCGAACAAATAAGACACTTCGGCAGATAACTCCTCACCGGGCCCGAGCAGCCTGGCATTCCCCCTGTTCATATCAAAATTGCTGCCCATCCATGGTTCAATGCACAGGAAGTCCCGGTCCTGCAGGGTCCAGAGGACTATGTATTTAAATGACCTGTCATACCTGACCGTAACCCTTAAGCCGTCAGAGCGTTTAAACCAGGCCTGGTCAGATTTAAGTCCGAAAAAGATCAGGTTCGTTTCAGGTTCCGCCTTGAAACCGGGTATACCATTAATATCTGCTTTTTGACCGCTTATTATGTCATAACAGCCTTCTGCAGGAATGTGAAGGGATACTGCCTTGTCTCCCCGGGTAAGAAAATACGGGTGAAGCCCGGCATAAAACGGCATTTGTCCGGGTGAGCCGTTATAATACTTCTGCCGGACTGTAATTGCCCCCCGTTCAACTATATATGTAAAATCAAGGCTGAAATCAAAGGGGTAGGCCCTTTTGGTTTCTTCACTGCTTTCCAGTCTCATTTTCAGTACTGCCTTTTCTTCTTCACACCGCGCTTCTGTTACCGTCCAGGGAAGGTTCCGGGCCAGGCCGTGCTGTTTCATTTCGAACTGCCGTCTGTCCTCAAGGGTATACCTGCCCTCCTCCAGCGGCCCGCAGACAGGGAAGAGAACCGGGTTGCCTCCCCGGATATTCTTACCGGGGTCATGTAGTGTATCCCGGTCAAGATAAAAAACGGGAATGCCTTCCAGAGCAAACTCTGTCAGGATACCTCC
Source organism: Firmicutes bacterium HGW-Firmicutes-14 (assembly GCA_002840275.1). Taxonomy (GTDB): domain Bacteria; phylum Bacillota; class Thermincolia; order Thermincolales; family UBA2595; genus W-Firmicutes-14. Next base: position 31,923 of record PHAB01000012.1, on the reverse strand, counting down.
CCTCTCAGGGACAAACCTGGCAGCAGTCCCAATGTCATCAAAAAATTCATATACTTTTAACCAGCCGTCCTGCCATTCCTTCAAATGAAACAATGCCAAAACTCCTCTCTCCAAACCTTCCCTATTCCTGCAGGAACGGGTTGTCCTCTTTTTCTTCACCAATGGTGGTGGTTTCTCCGTGCCCTGGCAGTACTCTGGTTTCGCCAGGCAGTTCCATAATCTTTTTCAGGGAAGCGGTCAAATCTGAAGGACTGCCGTCCCCCAGGTCTGTTCTGCCTACTGACCCCCTGAAAAGGGTATCCCCTGTAAAAACAATCTTTCCCGTTTTTATGCAGATACTTCCCCCTGTATGGCCGGGGGTTTCCATAACTTCCAGGGTAACCCCGCCCAAATCAAGTTCTGTCTCCCCGGTTAGAGGCACGGTATTCACTCTTACTGTTATTTCTTGTCCAAAAGAGCGGGAAACATTCTTTACCGGGTCAGCAAGTTTGTCTTCATCTCCGGGATGGACCATAACCCGGGCTTCCGGATATTCCTTAACCAGTTCCTCCACTCCCAATATATGGTCAAAATGGCCGTGGGTCAGGATCACATACTGCAGCTGCAATCCTTTTTTCCTCAGCACGGCAATTATTTCTTCAGATGATACCGGGTCAATCACAGCAGCTTTATCCCTGCCGGCCACAATATATGAATTTGCCCCTTCCCCGCCGGGAAGAGGATAAACAGCCGCCGCAGCCTTACAGCCGGTGACTGAAACCAGCAATATCAAAACAAACAATAATCTGAACTTTGACACTTTACCGGTCATAACCATCCCCCTGAAACAAACCCGCAGTGTGAAAACACCACGGGTTTTGATCAACAGCTGTCTGAATTAAGTTCCTCTATTAGAAGTCTTTTACAGTCACCTTTTCCATCACATCTCCCTCACGCAGCTGTTCAACCGCGTCCATGCCCCCGACTACCTGGCTCCTCTGTTCCAGGTAAGAAATCATTTCTGCACACCTACTAAGATATCAGATTTTGTCCTGTTTGTCACCTGCCAGAAAACAGAACCTGGCGGCCAGGACCAGGCTGTAGCAGACCTGGATTAGCATAAGGGTTAAGAAAAGACCATCTTGCATATTATCACCGACGCAACAAACCCGGATAAAGCTGCCGCAATACCTACCGGCAGGGAATAGCGGGGATCTTTTATTCCTACAGACGCGAAATACAGGGCCATGATATAGAGGACTGTATCAGTACAGCCGTCAAGGGTCGAGGCCAGCCGGCCGGCAAATGAATCAGGGCCGAACTTATCAAGCAGGTCAGAAGTAAGGCCCAGGGCCGCAGCCCCTGACATCAGCCTGACAACCATCAGGGGAAGAATGTCACCCGGCAGCCCCAGAAATTCCAGGAGAGACTGAATTGGAGCAAATAAAAACTCCATTGACCCGGAACCCCGGAAGATTTCAACAGCCACATAAATGCCGACAACATAAGGAAGCAGTTTTATGGCCAGGAAAAAACCCTCCCTGGCGCCCTCAACAAAGGTATCGAACAGGGGTACCCGCTTATAAGTGCCGTGCAGAAACACGGCAAGCAGGAACAGGGGGATAAACCAGTTACCTACAGTACTTAAAAACCGGTATTGCATTAAATCCGTCCCCTTCTTCGGTAATACACACGGCAGCAATAATCAGCAGTTATAGCCACACAGGTAGAGACACAGCTGGCAAAAAACGTGGTGCCCACAATTTCCATAGGGTTGGCAGAACCTGCATTGATACGCAGGGCAATGATGGTGCTTGGCATAAAAGTTATACTGGTAGCATTTATTACCAGAAAAGTACACATTGCCTCACTGGCACTGTACCGGTTGCGGTTGAGCCGTTGCAGTTCCTCCATGGCTTTTAGACCAAAAGGAGTTGCCGCACTGCCGAACCCAAACATATTTGCTGTCAGGTTCATCAGGATTGCCCCCATAGCCGGGTGACCCTTCGGAATGGTGGGGAATAACCAACCCACCAGCGGGTGGAGGACACCGGTAATTATTTTCAGAAGCCCGGACCGTTCTGCTATTTTGGCCACTCCCAGCCAAAGGGTAAGAATCCCTATAAGTCCAAAGACTTTTTTTACACCTTCCCCGGCAGCAGTAACGGCTTCGACGGAAATAACACTTACCTTCCCTGTAAATATAGCAATAATAATGCTTATTATGACAAGAAAACCGAAAACCCTGTTGATAAGCAAGTCACCCCCCGACTATTCATGGATTATGACCAGGGTGCCCATAGGTATGTTTTCATAGAACCAACGGGCATCTTTCTCGTCAAGCCGGATACAGCCGTGGCTGGCAGGCAAGCCCAGCCTGGCATGTTCATCTTCTTTGGTCTTCCACCGGTCATCTTTAGGTACAGAGTGGACCAGCACCTGGCCTACCAGTCGTACCCAGTAGGTAGCCCCTTCGCCAAACCTGGGTGACCAGAAACTATGCCCCCTGTCCTGAGTATAAAAGGAGCCAATCGGAGTCGGGGTTGCTTCCCTGCCTCCTGATGCAACCATGTGACGGACAAGGATGTCTCCCCGGTAAACCTTGACCGTATGTATGTCTCCAAGCCTGACATCAACCCAGTATTTATTACCCATTTCCACAGTACTGAAAGAAAATGAATATTCCCCTAAAGGCTCATGGTCCTTTGAATCAGCTGCAAGGAAGACTTTATAGGTTTTCCCCGGCAGAAAGGCCCTTACCGGCCGGAATACGACCCGTTTTCCCTCAACAATGGTCCGGCCCGGTACCATGATGTCTTCAGAGGGGTCAGTTATCCTTATCAGGGCAGATTCAACTTCACGGTCCAATTCACATTCAACGGGGCGGTAAAGTACAACCTTTTTCTCGCCCCCTGCAGGTTCTGTTCGAATAACCTTTGGGGGTTCAGCGGCAGTAAAACTCACTTCCACCGGCCGGTCGGTCTGACTTCCCCCCAGACTTCTGATTCCGGCCCCGAGTGTAATCTTATACTGTTCTCCATGAACGAAAGGCTTATCCGGGAAAAACTCCCAGCGGCTATAATCGGTAAATTCAACTCCCTCTACTGAACAATTTAGAGGTAAAATTTTTCCCGGTACGGGAAGGACGGTATATTTCCTAAAGGTTTTGTACTCCACAGGGGTATTAAACTGTAACTGTACCGGACCCCTTGAAGGGATAACTGCAATTTGTCCCTGAGATATAAGCTTTATCCCCACTTTTGGGCGGACCTGTCCCCTGGCAGTCTTTTTCAGCAAGGGAATCACTGTGGAGACATCCTCCACTGAGAATTTCAGCAACTGGCCCTGGGGATAACCCTCTTGTTTCATCCTGATAACGATGGTCGCGGGACCGGCCTGCCTGACACTGAAACTTACCGGTGTTGAAGGGTATTCCGGAATAACCGTAACCCTTGGGGGACTGCCCGTATGTTTAATGGGTAACAGGAAATTTATTGCCACTTCGACACCTGCATCAACCGTTTCCGGTGATACGGTCCGTACATCTGCATAAAAAAACAAAAAACTTATTATTGCAAAAAACATTATGGGGATTACATACCTGATGGAAATTATTTTCACTGACCATGGCCCCCCCTGAATGTTTCATCACTTATTCTTATGACGTGTTGTTCGTAATTATTGGGAAAAAATCAAAAGCTGCCTAACCAAATAAAGGCAGCTTTTATCCTTAAATCTTCAGACTAAACCGGCTATAATTTATTTTTCCGGCGGTATTTCAGGGGTCTCCCTCTTTACCGCCTCTGTTATTTCCTCGTTGAGGTTCTCCGTGAGCTGTATCCCTGACGGGACTCCGTAATCAGGTAAATTGGTTTTACCAATATATTTTCTTTCAGGGTCTTCCTTTTCGTTATACCTTTTATCCTTGTGCTGCAAACCGTTACCTCCTTCCGTCATTCACTGTTTGTCCTGGCACTTATTTCACTGTTTGGTAGTTAATATGTCTCTTTCATACAAATTTCATGTTATCATTGTTTTCTAATATCAGAGAAAATGCGCGCATCTTTTAATGCGCGCTCCAAACACATTCTTCTCAGGGGACCCTGTATCCCCTTATATAACGGCCCCATATTATTTTGTCTTCCGACATTATTTCACCGTTTTTTGGGTCGAGGGCAGCAATAATCCTTTCACCACCCGGGGCCATCAAAAGGAGGGTACTGCCAACCAAAACGGGCACCGGGGCGTCCTCTTCCCGGGCCGGGACTCCACTCCCCAGAACCCGCAGAGACCATACAATTTGCCCGCTGTTTCTGTTCAGGGCATAAACCTTCTGGGACCTGTCAATAACATAAACCCGTTTACTGTCTGCCGCCCTTACAGGCCTTAATTCCCTGTCCACTGATGTCTTCCATAATTGCCGGCCGGTCCGGTCATTAAAGCAGTATACTTCACACCCGTCAAACCCAACAAAAACCTTTTCCGGGACTGGGGTCATAACGTTGTCTTTCTTTACCGGGACCTGCTTCGCCACCTGGACCTGTTTCAACGCCAAAAGAGAAGCCCAGGTTCTTTCATCCGAAATACCGTTTTGGGGCAATCCGGCCCGTTTCTGGAAAACCTTTAAAGCCTTCTCGGTAACAACTCCAAAAACGCCGTCAACCTGCCCCGGGTCAATTCCCGCATCTGCCAGCATCTTCTGGAGTTTTTTCACTGCCAGTCCCTTGTTACCTTTTCTGATAACCGGACAAGACGGTAATGCCGCTTTTTCTGCCTGGAGAATCATTCGGTCATCCCCACTCCAAAATTCCTCTTAATGTTACTATCATATTCCTATCCCATATCCGGTGTGCAAAATACCGGCAAAGGATGTTTTTGCCAAAAGGATTTTACCGGTATTTAAACGAAATACCTTTAGACACAATATTACTTAGAACCACAATAGGAGTGTTAATATGAAAAAATTTGCGGCAGTTATCTTTCTTATCACCATATTAGGCATATCCACGGTCGGCGGGACACATCTGGCAAAATTCCTGATGGCCTCAAACGAGGAACCGTCGTCACCCCTGGCAAAAGACCCCATATCTTCCCCAGGCAGTAATTCCCCCATACCTGGAAACGGGGATGAGGAAAAGGACGGCCAAACCGGGGGACAGGTGAGTGATGACCCCGGTGACCGGACAAATACCCCCGGAAGCCAAGACAGTGATTCACCCGGGGTTGTTAAAGACATTAATAATGACCTTCCCCCCGAACAACAGGATAAGACCATTTTTAGCTGGTGGTTTAAGCGCAACCCGGAACACAGGCCTCCGGAAGTTGAAACCAAAGCGGTGGAAACCCTAAAGAATAAGGGAGTATTCCTGGGAAAGGGTTCTGAAAAAAAAGTATGCCTTACCTTTGATGAAGGATATGAAAACGGGTATACCCCCCGGATACTCGACACCCTCAAGAATAACGCCGTTCCGGCAGCATTCTTTGTCACCGGCGATTTCGCAAAAAAACAGCCGGACCTGGTCAAAAGAATGGCAGCTGAAGGTCACATAATCGGGAACCATACCACTACCCACCCCAGCCTGCCCACAATAACCGACCGGGAAATCAGGCAGGAAATTAAAACCACCCACGACATGGTCCGGGATTTGACCGGGGTAAATATGAAGTTTATCCGGCCTCCCAAAGGGGAATATAACTCCAGGGTCCTTACCGAACTCAACGAACTGGGTTATTCCGCTGTTTTCTGGAGTATGGCTTACCGGGACTGGGAAGTTGACAAACAGCCGGGTAAAGAAGCTGCCCTCGGACATGTCATGGACAACCTTCATCCGGGAGCGGTAATCCTTCTCCATGCCGTATCCCAGTCAAATACAGAAGCCCTTAACGATATTATCAAGGGCATAAGGGCTGAAGGTTATACATTTGCTTCTCTGGAAGAACTTGACTGATTATCCAATGGGGGTTTTAACTCCATTGGAAGTAAGTTTCCTTAGCCGCTTTTATTCTTTTGTCTTTTCTGTTAATATTAAGTAAAATTGCAGTATTCTGTTCGGAGGAATACGTAAATGTGGACATCTTTCTGGTCAGCTTACGGTGAAACACTGCTGTGGGTATACTCTGTATCTACCTCAATCCTCATTGTTGTGGTAGGTTTTATGATTTTCATGGAAAAGAAGAATCCATATAAGACCATTGCCTGGCTTGCGGTGTTAAATGTCTTTCCTATCCTTGGCTTTCTGATATACCTTATGGTTGGCCAGAACCTGCGCAAGCGGAAAATAATACGGACCAAGTACATCAATGAAATGAAATACCTGGAGTCCATTGTCAACCGCCAGATAGAATGTATAGAAAATAACCAGTGTTTGACCGAGGAGCAGTGGGGATCCAAGAAGAGACTGATCAGCCTGCTCCTGAACAACGCCAATGCACCTTTCACCAGGAGCAACCGGGCCGAGGTGCTGTCAGACGGGTGCTATGCCTTTGAAAGGATCTTTGAGGAACTGGAAAAAGCCGAAAATCATATCCACCTGGAATATTATATACTTCGGGATGACAACATCGGGAAGCGGTTAAAAGAGATTTTGATTCAAAAAGCCAGGACCGGTGTCAGGGTCAGGGTTATATATGACGCTGTGGGAAGTTGGTCCCTGTCCAAGAAATTTATCAGGGATATGAAGGATAACGGTGTTCAAATCAAGCCCTTTCTGCCCGTAATTCTGCCATTTATCAATAACAAGCTGAATTACCGCAATCACAGAAAGATTATTGTTATCGACGGCAGGGTAGGTTTCCTGGGAGGACTGAATGTCGGTGACGAATACCTGGGTTACCACCCAAAACTTGGCAAGTGGCGGGACACCCACCTTATGCTGGCAGGCACGGCAGTACATTTTCTCCAGGCTATTTTCTTTTTTGACTGGGAATTTGTCAGCAGGGAAAGACTGCCTAACCGGACTGACCGGGCATATTTCCCCGATATTGAGAGTTTCGAAGGTAAGCTGGTCCAGGTTGCCGCCAGCGGTCCTGACTCCGACTGGGAGGCGGTACGGCAATCCTATTTTGCCCTGATAAACTCTGCCCAAAATTCCATCAGGATTACCACTCCTTATCTTATTCCTGATGAAGGTATTTCCCTGGCCCTCAAGACAGCGGCTTTAAGCGGGGTAAGTATTCAGATTATCTTACCGGGGAAACCTGACCATAAAATCGTATTCTGGGCTTCCCAAAGCTATTTTGAAGAATTGCTGGAGGCAGGAATCGAGATATACCTGTACCAACCCGGTTTCATCCATGCCAAAATAGTATCTGTTGACGGTGAAGTAGCCTCCCTGGGCTCCGCTAACCTGGATATGCGCAGCTTCCAGCTGAATTTCGAAGTAAATGCCATGCTCTACGACAGGGAACTGGTAGAAAGGCTTGACTCTGATTTTGCTAAAGACCTCTCCAGGTCAATACGGGTTGAACTGGAGACACTGGCCAAGAGACCCCTGCGAAGTAAAATCCGGCAGTCTGCAGCACGCCTGCTGTCGCCGATCCTGTAACCGGCTTTTACCCGCCCAGGGTGATATCCTGGGATTCATACCACCCAATGGCATCAAAGAAGTGCCGGGGCTTAAAATCAGGCCAGTAATCATCTATGATATAGAAATCCGAATATATTGACTGGACCGGCAGAAAACCGCTCAACCTCCGGCGGCCTCCCCAGCGGATAATCAGGTCGACCCTGGAAACATCCGAGGAGGCAATTTGTCTTTGGATCCCTTTACGCCGGTCAGGTTTTTCTCCCGCTTTTGCCAGGCCGTATTTCAGATCCCACTGCCACCCATAATTAACCAGGAAATTTATTTTGATTGACCCGTTGCCAAATATCGCTCGCGTAGTAAAAGGAATCAGTTCCACCGGAAAAGACGGGGAGTTTGTGTTACCAATTACCCGTAGAGCTGCATCACATGCCGCCAACCGGCGAACTGCTTCGACACATGCCTTTTTAAAGGCCTCCTTTTGAGCAGGAGGCCTTTTTGTATTGTCCTGAGTGAATCCATAGAAAGTCAGTTCTCTTATTCCCAGGGCCAGGCAGAGATGATAAAGCTGTATTCCAGGCTCAATGCCATACCTGTATCCACAGTCCCGTGTCATCCCCCTGTCTTCAGCCCACCGCCTGTTCCCATCAGGAATTATGCCGATATGGGCCGGAATGCGTTTGAAACGGGGTAGTTCCAATTTAAACACTCCTGTCTTTTTTTCTGCCTATTATATTATCTGCCTGAGAACTGATGTTATACAAAAAAAGAATCACGGGAACAGCTTATTGCTCATTTCCGTGATTATCTAACCCGTGATTATCCAAATCTTTTAACCTCCAACCAGCAGCGGAGATGATAGAATCAAAATATCACCGTTTTTTAATTTGGTGGATAAAGGGTCTTCGGCAAGTTTTATCCCATTCAATATGAACCAGGCAGTGGATTTAAGTGTCCCTTCCCGGGAAAAAATTTTATGCCGAAATTCATCCCCATATTTCTGACAGATTACCTCAACCAGGTCTGCCATTCGGGGTTCCGGCTCCAATCGAAACTCCTCCTCTCTGCAATAGCCGGCGGCAATACAAAAAAGCACGTAGTACCTGACTGTCACCGTAACGGGCGTCCCGATAACAGGATTACCGGTCATGGTACCACCGTCCCGGATCCGGCAACAGCGTCTAAGTCTTTTTCCAGACCCAATTCCAGCATTTTGCCCCGGAGGGGGATTCCCGTCTCCCTGTCCCATCCCCGCAGGTCATAATATTCATCAAGCATTCCCTCAAATTTCTCATGGTCCAGCTTTTCCCCCACTGACGGTCCGTTGGCAACCGGTTCATTATATAGGCGGTGGGGAGGAAGGTCGTCCTGCCTGCGAATTCCTTCCCTGACCCCAAACAGGCGCTCCAGGTTCCAGATACGGTCCCCGATTTTCTCCAGCTCCTCAACTGTTATGTCCCAGCCTGTAGCTGCCTTAAGAAGCTGTTGGAAATGCCTCGGTTTTAACGGCTTTATGGCAATTCCCTCCAGTTTGCATAATCCAAGAGAATCAACAACACAATGCCAGTTTTCGTGCCAGGACATCAACCGGGCTTTGGTTTCGTATTCGGCCCAGTAAGCAGGGGTAATATCTATCCCAACCTCTTCCTTTATATCTTTTTGGTATATTTCCGGGGCTACTTCATACAGGGGCAATCCCTTCAGATGGTCTCCCCCGCGGGGAGAAACAGCAAAAGACAGGGCCATGCCCTTTGTCCCGCGGACATCCACTGCCGGGTAGTCCATGCCTTTGCTATGTACCACAAAGTCTTCACCACCCAGTTTTCGCGCAGCCCGCAGGGCCCCTTCAGCCAGAATGTCACCCAGACCCTGGCGCAGGGCAATTTTGTAAATAGTTTCAACAACTGCATTATGGTTTCCCCATTCAAATTTATTAACACCATCATCATCAGTCTTGATTATTCCTCTCTGATATGCCTCCATAGCCCAGGCGATCACATTGCCGGTAGAGATGGTATCAAGACCAAGCCGGTTACAGAGGGTATTTGCATGAAGGATAGAAGGGAGGTCCCCATTTCCGCATTTAGATCCCAGGGCAGTGATACTTTCATATTCCGGCCCCTCGCCCAGGGTACCGGCATATTCACCTTCCTCAACCTTGTAGAAGCGGCTGCAGCTGACAGGGCAGTTAAAACACCCCTTATGTTTGGTGACGTGCTTCTGCAGCAAGACTTCTCCCCGCAGATTCTCAGCCTCCTCAAAAACAGATGCCTGGAAGTTGCGGGTAGGCAGGAAACCAAGCATTTGAGCCAGCCCGGTAATGGCAGTGGTTCCAAAGGTGCTGGCTACCTCATAAAGGGGGTCATTCTGAATATCTTTGACACTCTGCTGGACTACCTCCCAGAACTTTTCCGGTTCAGCCACAGCCATACCCCGGTTACCCTTGACGGCAATGGCCTTTAGATTTTTGGAGCCCATAACTGCCCCCACTCCCGTGCGGGCCGCAGCCCTGGCCAGGTTACAGATTATAGCTGCAAACCGGACCAGGTTTTCCCCCGCCGGTCCGATACAGGCCACCTGGGCGGTAGGCTGGGCCAGCTGGGTTTTAATCAGGTCATCGGTCTCCCAGGTGGTTTTACCCCACAGATGGCACGCATCCCGCAGTTCAACTCGGTCATCATTAATCCATAAGTAAACGGGGTGTTCTGCCTTTCCCGTGATTACTATATGGTCATAACCGGCATTTTTAAGTTCAGGACCCCAGTGGCCCCCGCAGTTTGAATCCCCGAATATGCCGGTCAGCGGTGACTTGCTTGTAACCGTAAAACGGCCGGAACATGGCGCCAGGCTGCCGGTCAGCGGCCCGACTCCAAAGATTAGTGGGTTATCCGGGCTCAGGGGGTCAACATCAGGACCTGTCAGATCAAATAAAAGCCGGGCATTTATGCCCGATTGCCCGAGATAAGCCCTTGCCAATCCGCGGTCCAGAGGCTCTGTTATAATCTCCTTGGTTGTTAAATTAACTCTCAGAATTCGGCCGGCCCAGCCATACCACCCCTTATCCATTTTCCCCCGCCTCCTCCACTTTAAGCGCTCCAAATAAACAGGTGGAAACACAAAGGGGAATCCCCGAACCTCGTTTTTCAGGGTGTTCTTTGCCACAGAACTGATCCAGGCAGGTCTGGTTAAATACCGGTAAATCCCTGCCCTGGTCCTCTGTTTTCCAGATTTGTATTCCGGCCATCCTGGGGTTTGTCAGGCCACCGGTATTCCACGAGCATGCCATCTCACACCTGCGGCAGCCGCGGCATTTTTCGGGATACACAGTTATTCCCGTTTTCGCCTGCATTAATTAAAACCTCCTTTAATTTCCTATTGTTCATTTTCAGATTAATCCTGAACGGCGGAGGGCATTTACCGCCAGTTTGGTCAGAATTGTCGCTCCTATGATTCCTGCTCCGGCAGTAACAGCCGAGGAAATTATGACTACCTGAACTGGAAGCTTAAGGATACTGTATAATCCGAAGGCCACACAAATATTACCGACGATATTTGTCGCCAGCTGGGCTATAAAATGATGACTCCACTTTTGCATGGAAAGCTTTTGAGCTACCACTGAATATGCCAGAGAACTTAATAGATTCGCGGGGACAAAAAACAAGGCAACCGGGGATAATCCTGTGGCAATTGCAATAAATGCCTGGGTTTCTCCCATAATGATGCCCGCAGGCTGCCGGAAAATGAGGGTTATCAGCCCGGTAAAAGTGGCCCAGGCAATACCTCCCAATATGATAAGCGGCGGCCAGATAACCTGGTCCAGCCTGATCGAAACCTGTTGCAGAAGCATGGAGACAACACCCAGGATAACAGCTCCCACCAGCGCCCGGGTGTCTGTGCGCCAGAATGTCTTTGTGCCACTTAAGGAATAAACTATTCGTTCCTGTTGAATCATACTCATAATTAAATCAACCTCCGTAATTTACTTTTTAACAATTCTGGAACAGAAACCATATTTCAAAGCCATAAAGACTCGATTTTAAGCCATATATTCCATGTTGCAACTGTCCCCATTAACACTATGGCTATAATCTCTGCCAGGGTTATATTCAGTTGCCGCAGAAATGTCCTCCGGGAATTGTACCCAAAACCCCTCAGCTCCATAGCCAGCGCCGTTTCATTTGCCCGGCGGAAGGAGCGGTAAAGGAAAGGCAGGGCAACCGGAATCAGACTTTTTATTTTTTGCCGGATGTTTTTCATAGGCAGGCCCCTCGATCTTTGGCTTTCCATGATTGCTCCCAATTCCTGTTCCATTAAAGGCAGAAACCGCATAGCCAGCCCGACAAGCATAGCATACCTGTAAGGAACCCTGGTCGTAACCAGCCACAGTGTAAGGTCTTCCGGTGGAGTCCAGCGAAGGAATTGCATGGTTGCCAGCATCATTGCACTCAGACGGAGAAACGCCTCCCACGCCGGGGAGAAGGCCCCACTGAATACTTTAACAGGCCCCAGTGCGGCAACCACCTGCCCCTCAGTGGAAAAAAGGACCTGAAGTATTACAATCTGTACCCCTGTAAATATCAGGATAAGTAAAGGATGTTTAAAACTCCGGAAGGGCAGCCCTGCAGCCAGGCCGGAAGCCAGTACCGTCAAAGGCAGGAAAACCAGTATTTTTATATCAGAAACGGTCAGGGCAAGGATAGTCATAAGACCCATCCATGCCAGTTTTGTGCGCGGATCCAGCTGATCAATCCATGTTCCCCTGGGACGGCAACTTTCAAATAGAGCCAAAATTTTTCCCCTCCTCTTTCAGGCAGACCATCCGGCAAATGCAGGCGAGAAATCGAGGCCAATCTTCTGCAGTTCGGTCGTATAAACCGGCAGTTGGGACACGGGCAGGTCCAATTGGACCCGGTGCCGGTGCATGGCCACAAGGCGGTGGGCATAACAGGCTGTCAGCATGACGTCATGGGTTACCAGAAGCACTGCCTTCCCTTCATCTGCCAACCGGGCCAGATTATCCATGATTTGACAGGTCTGGGAATAGTTTAAGCCTGCAGTGGGCTCATCTGCAATGACAATTTCGGGCTCTGCAGCCAAAACTGAAGCCAATGCCAGCATCTGCCTCTGACCTCTGCTTAGCCTATGGGGATGAACCTTTCTCATCTGAAGGAGACCGGCACCCTTCAAAACGTCTTCAACCCTGTCTGTTATTTGTTCTGGCGGAAGTCTCTGTATTTTTAAGCCAAAAGCTGCCTCCTCTTCCACTGTGCCGGCAAAGATCTGGAAATCCGGGTTTTGGAACAGGAAGCCCACTTTCCGGCATAATATGTGAAGGTCAATATCAGATATTTCCCGGCCCAGAACCCTGACCGTACCCGATGCCGGGCGGAGCAAGCCGTTGAAATGTTTGGCCACTGTTGTCTTACCCGACCCGTTGAGACCCATCAGGGCCACCATTTGCCCCCTGAAGAGGCGGAGGTCAGTATCCAGGCATCCTGCCCTGCCATCCGGATATGTATATGTACAGTTCTCCAGTGATGCAGCCTCCTGACCGGGTTCCACGGTCTGTTTCTTCCTGAATATTGCCGGAATGCCCGGATAAGGACCCTGAACCGGAGGTGACGAAGAATCCCGGACAATCCTCCCTTCCTCCATTACCAGGTAGCGATTTGCATGCTGTACAAGCTCCTCCGGTCTTTCGGAAACCATAATAATAGTGGATTTACCAGACCTGCTCAGTTCCCCCAGCCTGTCATAAATATCCTTTCTTCCTGCCGGATCCAGTTCAGCGGCCGGCTGGTCAAGGACAAGGAATTCCGGTTTCAGGGAAAACACGCCTGCCAGCACAACCCGCTGGGCTTCACCCCCGGACAGTGTCTCCGGCAGGCGGTTTTCAAAACCTGATAACCCCACGAATTCCAAAGCTTCCCTAACCCTCTTCCTCACTTCCCGGCGTGGCAGGCCCATGTTCCCCGGACCAAAGGCCACGTCTTCCCCAACGGTGGTACTGAATAACTGGTTCTGCGGGTCCTGCATCATATAACCTACTTTCCCCGCTATCCGGGGCAGGGAAAGTTCTGACAGGACCGTATCCCCAATCCTTACAAACCCATCCTGAAAGGCAGGGTAGAAATGAGGGACAGCCCCGGTCAGGCAGTGGCAAAGAACCGACTTGCCCGATGCAGCGGGTCCTGTTATAACAATGAATTCACCTTTTTCAATCCTGAGTTCTATACCGGACAGGGCTGGTTTTTCGTCACCGGGAAAGGCAACTTTTTTGAGGAAAACCTCAACAAAAGGCTCCATTGAATTGTACACCCCTTTTAATAATAAAAAGTTCCAGCCATAATAGGCTGGAACTTTTCCATCATTCCAGTTTACTTCTCCCGTCTCACGCGGGATCAGTCAATCCGGGCAGGCAGGTCTCCTGGCTCGCGGGTTACCGCTCAACGCGCCTTCCCAGTCCGAGGACCAGTGGCTGATCTGCGTTTTGCTACCCACATACAGTGGCGGGACCGCTCAGGATTATCACCTGATTCCCTATTCTCCCTCATTCGGGCACCTGCCGGATTACAATATCAAATTCTTAAGTAACTATAAAAGTTTTTGAGGAAACATTTTATATCCTAATCTTATTAAAATCCTCAGTTCTTGTCAATCCCGAACTTTCCCGCATTCTGAAGGAAATTTTTAACTAATAATCCTTATAAGTACTGAAGGAGCAGGATATAACCCAAATCCGCTAAAGGTGTTCCATCCCGTTACCCTGTAAACTCCCGGGCTTATCCTCTCTCCGGAATGAGTTGTCTGGGGCCATTCCGCAGCATACAACCGGTGCTGACCAGGACCCAGAATAACCTGTTCGATTACGGGGTTAAACAGCCTGTCGGCTGACCAGCGCCATATCTCGCCTCCCGGCCCGGTTATACTAAAATCGTATCGCTGGGTAGTCGGGTACCTCAGGGTAACCGGCAACAGCGAGAAATTCGTCTTGGCCAAGTACATCCTGACAGGTTCCCCCGGGAAGTATATTTCTTTTTCTGTGGCAAGAGTAATATACAGTGTCCCGGCCCTAGCATATGAAACTCCCATGGAATCACATCCAATAGTATTTTTTAACAGTCTATGCCAGGTTGGGTGGATGTGACCCTGCAAATTTACGGTTCAAGATAGAAGGTTGTCCTTTCAATCCCGTATTTGTGCATTTTCTTTACGACTGCAGACTGGCTGATACCCATTGCTTCAGCCATTTCCCTTGTTGTTTTGTATCTCTGGACAACCCCCAGAATAAACTCCTTTTCAGTCTTCTCAAGCACCTTTCTCAGCTTGGGAAGGGCCTTGTCGGGAAGCTTTCCGGGGTAGGAAGGTTTAAAAATCTCCCCATCCATAATAAGATTCGAACTGCTGGTTACCAGGAGCCGCTCCACTACATTTTGCAGTTCCCTGACGTTACCGGGCCAGTCGTACTCCAGAAACTTCTGGATAACAACAGGAGTGATGCGTTTATGCAGACGGTACTTAGTGTTAAATATATGCAGGAAATAAGCAACAAAGGGTACGATATCTTCTTTCCTTTCCCTCAGCGGGGGGATATGGATTGGAACCACATTGATCCGGTAGAAAAGGTCCTCCCGGAAAACTTTCCCCGATGTTAAATCCCGTAAATTTTTATTAGTGGCGGCAATCAAGCGGAAATCAACTTTTTTTGTCCCTGTTGAACCTATCCGCATGATTTCCCGTTCCTGAATTACTCGCAGCAGCTTTGACTGCAATTTAAATGGCAGTTCGGCAATCTCATCCAAAAACAGGGTACCCCTGTTGGCCAGTTCAATCAATCCTGGCTTACCCCCCGGTCTGGCCCCGGTAAATGAACCCGGTTCATAACCAAAGAGCTCGGACTCCAGCAGTTCGCCGGGAATAGCCCCACAGTTGATTTTAACAAAAGAACTCCCAGCCCTTCTGCTGTGTTTATGAATGATTTTAGCCACAACCTCCTTGCCGACCCCGGTTTCCCCTGTCAAAAGGACACTGGAATCAACACCTGCAACCTTGAAGGCCCGATGAATGACTTCTTTCATTGCCGAACTTTCGGCAACGATATCGGCATCATTCGAAGAGTTCATAAATTCCGGGGTCAAACGGGCCGCCATATCCCTGGTCCTTAAGAGGCTGTACACAAGTTCATTGAAGTTTTCAATATCCCTGAAAACCACTGAAGCACTGAGAATACTGCCGTCGTTATCCAGAAATGCTTTCCCAATAACTACAATATCCCGCCCGCCATAGCTGACAATCATATGAAAATCCCGTTTATTTTCATATAAATCCCGAAAAGCTTTCCCGGCCACAGCGCCAAGTTCGGCGATATCCTTGACATTCGAAGCCAGGCATTTGTCAGCCGGTATACCTACCAGTTTTTCAAATGCAGAATTCACCTTTAAAACATTCCCGTTTTGGTCCATTATCATAATGCCCTCGGTAATTGATTCAAGAATACATATTAGTTCGTAATTGAGACCGTTTATCAACATCATAAGGTCTGAGCCGCTGTCTGCCACCATACTGCCAACATCCCTTCTTAGGAGACATAACTCCCCTTATTAAGATTTATTCAAAAACATTCCCCCAATTACCCTCTTACACGGTATTTTTCCGCCACCGCCCCGGGCTGCACCGTAAATACCAAGGTATCATCAGCAGCCGGTGGCAAAAAGACAAAAAAGCGCCCAACAAAGTAATATTCTTTGCAAGCGCCACTGCTATTAAAAATATTGTTATATTAACATGTAATTTCCCACCGATTTTTTTTTTGTAAGATTTTTTTTGTATTTAAAATTTTACCACATTTAACTTGTTTTGACCAGAGATTTTTGACCCTGTCGTCCATCATGATTTTTCGATACCGTACTTCTTCATTTTTTTAACCACTGCCGATTGACTTATACCAAGGGTGTCAGCCATTTCCCTGGTGGTCTTGCATTGACCCAAAGCCTGGTATATAAGGTTCTTCTCCGTTTCTTCAAGAACTTTTGACAGCATTTTCGCTGAACTTTCCTCCGCTTCGGAAATCCGGGTGTTTTGTTTCATGTCCTCAGCAGAAACCAGGCTGCTGTCACTTGTCACAACCAACCGTTCAATGGTGTTTTCCAGTTCCCTGATATTACCCGGCCAGTCGTACTTAAGCAAACTCTGAATCACCTCGGGAGATATTTTCTTGGCCAACCCGTATTTTTTGTTGAACTTATTCAAAAAGAAAATGATAAGTGGAACAATATCTTCTTTTCTTTCCCTGAGGGGCGGGATAAAAACAGGCACAACATTGAGCCTGTAAAAGAGATCTTCCCGGAATGTGTTTTCCTTGACCATTTTTTCAAGTTCCTGATTCGTTGCCGCTATCAGGCGAAAATCAACCTTTTTGTTCACAGTGCCGCCAATCCGGATAACCTCCCTTTCCTGGAGGACTCTCAGGAGCTTGACCTGGAGATTAAGGGGCAGGTCCGCGACTTCATCAAGGAACAGGGTACCCCCGTCAGCCAGTTCAATTAGCCCGGGTTTCCCTTCTTTTTTTGCCCCGGTAAAAGCTCCGGGCTCATAACCAAACAGTTCGGATTCCAGCAAAGGTTCGGGAATAGCCCCACAGTTCAGCTTGATAAACGGGCCGTCCATCCGGTGGCTGCAGTTATGAATGGACCGGGCTACAACCTCCTTACCTACGCCTGTTTCCCCGATAACCAGTACATTGGAATCTACCTTGGCCACCTTGTGGGCAAGAGATACTACTCTCCTCATGGCCATACTGCTGGCTACCAAGTCATCCTGCTGGTATTTTTCCTGTTCCGCTTCAGATTCGATATAGTACCGGGAGGCCACTTCATGGGTCATCTGAATATTTAAAATAAGTTCATTCAGCCGGTAAATATCCTTCAGGGTAATTACAACCTTCATCAGCTTGCCGTCACCGTCAAATACGGGCCTGGCAATAACCAGAAAATCCCGGCCCTTGATTGTTTCAATAACGTGAAACGGTTTTTTCTTCTCCAGGACCCCCCAAAATACAGAGGCGGGAAGACTTCCCTTCTCAACCAGGGAATCGTAATTTGTGCCAAGTATATGGTTGGCTGACAGTCCCGAAATCTGTTCGAAAGAAGAGTTTGTCCTGATAATTATTCCATTATTATCGATCAGTACTATCCCGTCATTAATGGATTCCAGAATCCCGACCATCTCCAGGTTAAGGCCCCGGAGATTTCGGAGGTTTTCATTGAGGTGCTCCTTTTCGGATATGTCCTCAAAAATACCTATAGCTCCAGCTATTTTATCACCTTTATAAAGGGGGAACCTGTTGCTGCAAAGGATTACCTGGTCAGCCTGCATCTTGGCCTTTAGTTGGGTTTGTCCCTTTTTAACCACTTCCACCAGTTTGGAATCATGGATAACTTTATTTATATGGATTCCGTAAATATCTTTACCTTTTAGACCAAGAATCTTTTCGGCGTTCTTGTTGAAAGATATTATTTCTCCGTCGTCATTAATAGTGATAATTCCGTAGGTATCCAGTTCCTTTTTATCGTGAACCGCAACTGATTTTGAGCATTTTAATATATCTGCCAAAACATCTTTCAAAAAACCCGGGTCCGGGATTATCCCCGCCATAGTCCCACCGGCCGATAATACAGGCAGGACAGTATTATAACGGTCCTCTTCAATAGTAGAAAGGATTGATATAGGGTCTTCTTCCTGCAATGTCATTGACGTTGAATCAACGTAATTCTCTATCAGGGAATCCTTGGGCAGGTGTTCCTGCCGGATGAGGTTCCGGTCCAGGGTACCGGCCAGCGTCCCGTTTTTGTGCAAAACAGGGATACTTTTCAGCCTGCTGTGGGTGAAAATGACCCGAGCGTGGCTTATCTTGTTATATACGTACAGAAAAGGGGGATTCAAAAGCATTAAATCTCTTGCTGTAAGCAAAGCCACTTCCTCCTTTCCCCTGCTTCTATGATTATTTCTCTGATTTTTTTTATGGTTGCCTGAGGCAGCTGCTTCAGACGGTGATTATTCAGTATTGTCTGGACCCTTTGGTCGGCTCTGTCAGTAATATCAATCCTCCCGTCAAGTCTTGATCCATGAAACGGTACCTCCCTGCCCCTTAACTTGTGAGGTGACCAGTATCTCAGCGGGAATCCTCTCCCATGATGTTTATCAAGCCATTCCCGAGAAGATATATTATCCACACCAACGTCTGAGACAATCATCTTTTTGACGTCATTAACAATGGCATCGTCAATCATCAGCTGTACTAAACTGAAGGTAACCCCCATTTCCATCATCCCCATGCCATATATCAGGTTGGCCCCTGCCAATGCCGGTATAATGGTTGTAAGGGATTTTTCATGGCCGATCTGGATATCGGTAAGTTTTGAGTCTCCCTAGGTTCCGCCGACGTAGCTGGGAAGCAGGTAGAAGTTTGCCAGTTGAGCAGCTGCCGCACCTATCATACCAAGTTCCGGCGCTCCCACAGGAGCAGTGATACAGTTCATATCAAATATAGTTGAGGAACTGCCGTAAATAACCGGGGCCCCCCGGTTAGTCAGTTGATGCAGTGCCAGCCCGCCCAGCACCTCAGCATTATGGACCACCAGTGTCCCAGCCAGGGTGACCGGGGCAGTCGCACCGGCCATGACCATTGAAAGTATATTCACCGGAACACCCGCATCGGCCGATTCCATGATTATTTCTGCAGTTCCCTTATGAAGCTGAAGAGGGCTTGACGGGCAGACCATAGTTGAAACAATAGGCCGCTCCCTCAGTTTCTCCGGGCCACCGGCAATGGTTGAGGCCATTTCGAAAAAAAACCTGGCCTCCATTCCGTCACACAGGCGGTCATGCTGGCAGTGCTTAGAAGTGTTAAGTAAAAAGGCCTCTGCCTCATGCAGACCGGCTGTCTCCACAGGCATGTCTGTAGCCACCATGGGGCTGGTGAATATATCGACACTGTCCATGGCGTCACACACCAGAGCCGAAAGCTCAATATCTGACTTGGTAGAGGGGGCTACTTTGCCGGTATGAGTGTCCATAAACCTGCACCCGGCGCCGAAAGTGGTAAAGTGAACTCTTTTCCCGCCGACAAATACGTCATTTTCAGGATCCCTGCCGGCCAGAATGATGCATGAGGGCGCCGAATCAATGGCCTCCTCTATCATATAGGGTGGTATTCGGACCATAAGGTTTTTAAAATCAACATCCGCCCCGCCGTCGGCAAATATCTCAAGGGCCCTTTGGCTAAACACCTTCATACCCGAGTAATGAAGGGTTTTCAGAGTTGCCCCGTGGATGTCGTCCAATTCTCCCGGGGTAAGGGTCTTCAGCCCAAGCCCCAGCCAGCCTGATGATGAGATTCTTTGGCCTTTCTTCACATCGGTTCCCCCTGTTACAAAATATGAAATCTTATTAATTGTCATATGATGTAATCAAATGTTATGGGCACTATTAAGAAATGCTATTATTTATAATCCTAAGTATATCCCATAGAGGTATATTAATCAATGGTAACTTAGCTCAGTTCAAGCACCTCAGAATAGCTTCCGCGACCTGGGTTTCATCTTCGACAAAGGAGAATTCCCCTTTTCCCTTCAATGCGAGGAGCCGTATTTTTTCCTGCTTGGCAGGCGGAAAACCTATAACACTTAACTTATCATACCGGGCTGCCGTCTGAAGGGGGTCCTCCCCCTGATTCCAGGCGCCGTCAGTAAGAATAAGGCCTTTTTTCAGATCGAAATTCTGCACCTGCCTTAATCCCTCATTCAACGCCAGGTTGATATCGGTATCTCCCTGGAGTTCCAGGGCAAACATCCTTTCCAGAACAATCTCCGGTCCGGTCTTATCATCTATCGATTTGAGGGTCGAAACCCTGTTGCTGAATGCCAGGATAGCATAGTCCCTCTTGAAATGCTGGGCGATGGAAGCAGCTGTAATAGCCGCCAGAATAATCTTGATTCCTCTCATGGAATAGCTGTGGTCCAGCATAATTACAAAGGCCCTTCTCTCCCGCTGCCGGGTATAGGATACAATGTTATCCAAAATGCCCCTCTCAGGTGCTTCAACATAGTTTTCCAGGCTTTTATCAAGTTCTATTTCAGTGCCGTCTGAAAAACCCCTGACCAGTTTGAGGCTTCCGGACCGGTAGCCGGTATCGGCAATCTGTTTGGCGATTTTAATTATCAGGCGGCTGGCAATTTTTACGGCCAGGGACCTTATCCCAGGCTTCAGCATGCCGAAAATGCTGGCAAATACCTCGAGGGAATCCGCCTTTTCAAAAAACACGGGCAGTTCATCCGGATGGGTATTAAGGTAGGATGCAACCCGATAATAATAAGAGGCATTGGTTATTGTCTCATCCAGGAACCTGTTTCCTACAAAACGTTCAGCTTTTTTTTTTGCCTTTCCTGTTCGTCTCTGCCCTTTTCTCCTTCACCGGCAGTTAATTTTTGTCCGCTCTCATCTTTCTTATACTGGATTTTCATGGAATTCCAGATGTCGGCGATGATTTCGTCAGGGGTTCTGGCTGTGATTTCGTTCAACCAGATTTTGTTGGCCAGAGCCATACCGGCAGCCGTCAGGAAATTTTCATTGTCCCGGTCCCCCAGTTTCTGCAGACTGGCAAAAATGTCCACCATGTCAATTGCAGCCCGGACAGATGCGCCCAGTTTGATGTCAGGATGCTCCCTGGTCTTCCGAACCAGTTTTACAGCCTGGGCTATAATTCGGAGATTGTCATGACCTGTCCTCTGTTTCACAATATCCTGTTCTTCTTCCTCACTTTGGTAGCCCATTTTAATCAGGCATATGCGGTCCATAAAGGCCCTGCTTACCCGGACTGTACCAACGTCATCATAAGGGTTTTGGGCCGAAATTACGGTAAAGGGACGGACTGCCCTGACAAGCCCATACCTCGGTATATACATCTCCCCTTCTTCCATCGGGGTAATAAGAACATTGGAAACATCTGCCGGCATCCTGTTGAATTCCTCAATATAAAGAATACCGCCTTCCAGCATAGCCCTTGTAAGAGGTCCTTTTTCAAAGTATTCCGGCTGGTAATTATCAGCCATTACCTTGGCAGGGTTAAAGTGGCCCACCAGTTTAGCCGGTGTGAGGTCAATATTTCCTTCAACAATATAAAATGGAATTTCAGCCTCCCTGGAAATACTCCGGAGCAAGGTTGATTTGGATGTTCCGGGAGGTCCTTCCAATAAGATGTGTTTTTCGGCATCCATGGCGGCCAGTATTGCTTTTATCTCATTATTCCTGCCAATAACGCCCTCTTTGATTTTCGCGTACAACTCCAGCATCCGTTTCCACCCCCGTTTTTTGGAAAAGCATTTTTAAGCCATGCAAAAACACGGCTTAAAAAGCGTTATAAAGGTATTTTTTTTTTAGGATAACAGCTCCGCAAAGCATCTCCAAATGAAATTATCAACACCCCGGCTTAAATTAGAACCAATCCCATGAAGGTAACATACTGTTCCGGCGGCCATTCTACCGGCACTCCGGCTTCCCGGGCCAGTTCGGTTATATCAATACCAAAGCCTTCAGGACTTGGACGTGCTTTAAAAGGGTGCCGGCACGGCTCATTGCCGGGAGCACATTCGGGACAAAATTTGCATCCGCCCACAGTTAACCCAACAGCCTGGTATTCACCCTTTTGAAATGCTGCCAGTTCAAGCCTTGAAACAATATCAGCCAATTTGAGTTCAGCGCGGAAATCGACGTGATATTTTTCAATGTGGTCAGCCTTTTCCCGTAATGCCACCAGAAAAGCCCTGTTGAAGTCCTTTAATGCCTCTCTGAATTCTGCTACACCCGGTATATGCGGTGGACAGACTTTAGAGATTCCATAATATTCACATAGAGGGACCAGACACTTCATCCGGACGCTCTCCCTCGGGTTAATCTTCCGGATGTCCAGTTCATAAAGGTCAGCCCCTGAACTTTTCACCAGAGATTTAAACAGGTCTCCCAGGATATCATTTCTTTTTTGAGTCAAACCGACCACCGCCCCGGAATAAATTTCACATGATACTGTTTGGTGTCAGGCTCCGGCCTGAGACCGGAGCCCGTTTCACGGGGATATATTCTGTCTTTGGGGGGTAACTAGTTTCGATTAAAAGTTAACCTTATTTTTAAGCCTCTTAACACTTGCTATTTCAATTCCCAGCAGTTCGGCAATCCTGGCTTTGGCTTCTATGCCCTTGGCACAACCCGGCACTGATGTAATGATTCCGATGTCCAACTCCTCGCGGACTTCCCTCATCACATGCTCATTTGACAGGTCGGTCGGGGAAACTTTTAGCTTCTCGGCAACATAGGCTTTTGCTTCTCTGATCCGCATCTTGCGGGTCATCTGCATGCGGGCCACCAGATCTCCGGCAGTCCTGATTCCGCCCATTCCCGCTGCCATTCCGTGAGCTATCGGCATCCCGAAGGGGTCACCTACGCCTACCTACAACCCGTCGACTTTGGCAATTTCCACCATGGCCTTGGAGGCCCTGGTCACACTGTCGACAGGGGGAGTCTCAAATACGGGGGATCCCCCTACACCCATACCCATATTAACATGTATGGGTATGTTAGCCACTTCCGTACAGGCCTTGATAAAGGTCACAGCCCTGGCCAGGTTCCAAGCCATGGACTTACTGGTGTTAGTGTTAACCACCGGTCCGAATATATCAGCCCCGGCCTTTTCAACAAGCTTGACCTGCTGGTGTGGGTAAAGTCCGGCTATTCTTACTCCATCATATTCCAGACCGCCGTGCATACCCAGCACAAATTCGCCGGCCATTCCCACTTCTACGGCAAGGTTTGTATTGGCCTTCAGATATTCCACCGCATGAAGGGTAGCCTTCATATCGGTATCCCCTGCCGCTCCGGTCGTGTCAAAATTGATTCCGTCCGCTCCTACAGCAGCCAGCTTCTCAGCTATGTAGATCATGTCCCTGGTAGCGTGTTCCACAGCGCCTTCCTGGGCTTCACGGGCTTCCTGTATCTTGCCCATCGGAAGGAGATCCGACGGGTTGCCAAAAGGCCCGTCCGGGCTGTAGTACAAACCCAGGTTTGGCATGGCTCCATAGAAAAGGGGTACAATAGTAGACAACAGAGCGTTTTCCAGCTCCTGCTGTTCCATGGCTATCACGGGCTTTACCGGCTTAAAGCTGTAATCGATATGCCCAAGTTCCATGGTATCACAGGCAAAGGCTCTTTCATGAACCTGAATACCCTGAACCCTGCTTAGGGGAATTCCAACCCCGCTGTTACCCTGGTCACCCATTAACCTCAGGGTGCCGATATCATGGGTCAGTGGTACTTCATTACCCGGTTCAACACTGACAACCTTATTTGGATTGGTAAAGATTTCGAGAAGCCGGTCCAGGTCATCCTGGGTCAGGGGCGCTATTTTTCCCCGGTCTGCCGCATCATTGGTCCCAAGTTCGAAATCCCGTCTGATTTCGTCGGCAGTCATTTCCACCCTCTCGCCGTCACCCATCCGAGTCAGGTATTTCTTCAACATCCACACCTCCTTCTGGCATACTTTTTAACTGAAAAGTTCTTTAAGCTTAATTACCGCTTCGGAAGCATTTTCTGCATAAAGGTCGGACCCTATCTTGTCAGCCCAGCGCTGGGTGACCACAGCTCCTCCCACCATCGTCTTAACCTTATCCCTGAGGCAGGCGTTCTTAAGAGCCTCCTCAAGGGCTTTCTGTCCAACCTGGGTGGTCGTCATCAGGGCCGAGGAGCCGACGATGTCAGCATTGACTTCCTTTGCCTTAGCCACAAACGAGCTGATAGGAACATCCCGGCCCAGGTCATGGACCTCAAAACCATATACCCTGAGCATGGTTGCAACAATTCCCTTACCGATATCGTGGACATCGCCTTCGATAGTACCTAATACCACTGTCCCAAGTTTTTCAGCGCGGTTTTCCGCCGGCATGGCTTCTTCGAGAACACTGATTGCTGCCACCATGGCATCAGATGCCACAATCAGTTCCGGCAGGAACATTTCACCCCTGTCAAACCGGTCTCCACACCTGGCCATTCCTTCCGAATAGCCGTTGTTAATCATATCAACCGGGTCAATGCCTTCAGCTATAGCTTTATTGGCAATTTCCACCGCCAGATCCTTGTTAGCCTCAACAATAGACTGGGCAGCCTGCTCTATTAATTCTTCCCTGCTCATAATTTCACCACCTTTTATACGCCGTGTTCTGATTCAGCGCGTTCTATGATTTCCCTGAACCTTTTCTGGACATCCTCCGGCAGAGGTACGGGTTTATGGTTTTCAAGGATTTCGATAGCTTTATCATTAGCCCGCTCAGCCATGGATTTTCCTCCGCGGCTGGACCATGCGCCCCTCATCCTTCTGTCAATCAGTTTGGGTTTAGACTGCTCTCTGGCCATGAAATCTCTCGTATGCCGCTGTCCCAGGAAATCTTTCCCGGCTCCGACATTTTTGATAATATCAACAGCCAGTGTCTCATCGTTTACGGTAATGCCCTGCACTACACGTTTAACCATGGAAGCAATCTCATCGTCGATAAGGAGTTGAGCGAAGCTGAATGTCACTCCAAGCTCAAGCATGCCCATGCCGTAAATCAGGTTGGCTCCGGCCAGGGCCGGCAGCAGTGCGGTGATGGTCTTTTCATGACCGGCTTGAGCATCAGAAAGCTTGGAGTCACCCTAGGTACCTGCCACATAGCTGGGAAGTCTGTAGAAGTTGGACAGTTCGGCAACTCCGGCGTTAATCATCCCCAGTTCCGGTGCACCCACGGGTGCAGTAACATATGTCAGGTCAAAGGTTGTTGTTGAACTTCCGTACATAATTGGAGATCCCTTGCGGGTGGATTGGGCCAATACGATGCCGGCCAACACCTCGGCATTATGGGTTACAAGGGTCCCGGCCAGGGTGATGGGGGAAGAGGCTCCCGACATAGCCATTGACAAGATATTTACAGGGACGCCTGCCTTGGCAAATTCGATTATTATTTCACAGGTATTGGTATGGAGTTGGAGCGGACTTACGGGGCAGACCAGAGCTGAAATCACAGGCCTGCGATGAAGTTCCTCCATCCCGCCGACGATGGCAGCACCCATCTCCAGAAATCCCCTGGCACCGGCGCCGCCGGTGAGGTCGATATGCTGGCAGTGTTTAGTCGTATTGGACAGGAAGGCTTCTGCCTCATGCAGGTCCACTGTTGCTTCAGGCATATCCCTTCCCACCACAGCACTTGAATAAATATCAACAGTATCCAGGGCGTCACAGACAAGGGCTGTCTGCCCAACATCCTTTTTGGTGGTTTCCTTCATTTCTCCGGTATAGGGATCAACTATCATGACCCCTGCTCCGAAGTTGGTAAAGCCCACCCTCCTGCCTTCACAGACCATGTCATGTTTGGGATCGCGGCCTGCAAGCAGGATTTTTCTCGGTGCCGACCTGATTGCATCTTCTACCAGCCATTGGGGGAACCTTACCGTATTATTAGTCTTATCAACATCTGCGCCGGCCCCGTCCAGAATCTCCAGGGCTTCATCACAGAAGACCAGTATCCCCACATTTTCCAGCACTTCCAGGGTCGCGTAATGGATTTCTTCAAGTTCATCGTTACTGAACATATTAAGGCAAAAACCGCGCCGTTCATCTAAACCGGCATGAAGTCCTCGTTTCAATTACCTTCACCTCCGTCTTAAATTATTATTGGGCCAGTTCTTTTGCTTTCTGGACCGCATCGGTAGCATTTTCTCCATAAGCATTAGCCCCTATTTTGTCAGCCCACTGCTGGTTAGTGGCAGCTCCGCCGACCATGGTTTTGACCTTCAGCCCTTCAGCTGCAATAGCTTCCTGGAGAGCTTTCTGTCCAGGCAGGGTGGTTGTCATCAAAGTTGAAGAACCGATAATGTCCGCATTAACTTCTTTGGCTTTGTCGATAAACGCCTGTACAGGGACATCCCGTCCCAGGTCATGGACTTCAAAACCATACACTCTCAACATTGTACATACGATTCCTTTGCCTATGTCGTGAATGTCTCCTTCTACCGTACCCATAACTACGGTCCCTTCTTTTTCCCCTTTGTGTTCCGGAGGAATATGTGGTTCAAGGATAGCAATGGCCTTGGTCATGGCATCGGCAGCAACTATGACAAAGGGCAGGGAAATTTCTTCATTGTTGAACAAATCACCGACTTTGGTCATTCCGGCGGAAAGTCCCTCGGATATTACCTCAACGGGATTCAGCCCTTCTGTAATAGCCTGATTTGCCGCTGCTATAGCAGCATCCTCATCCCCGTCAATAACTGCGTTCATAGCTCTTTTGAGGATATCTTCTTTACCCATTTTAAATAATTTCACCTCCAAATTATTGTTCAAATCGGGAAAATGCCTTCTTGAGCAGGTCACCCCCTTTTGAAAGTCCCCGCTAATTATGTAAATGCAATATTGATGCCAATTTTTTAAAAGGCTTTGTTCTCTAGGTTTCCACGCCCCGGCAGGTAATTTATACCCTTTATTGATTCTTGCTGGAATCAAAAAATTGATTCCAGCTCCGGCGAATCATAGAGAGACAACACGTCTCCGCTAACGCTGTTTTGATTCCATATGTAATCGAATTTTTAGGTGACAGAAACCTGATTACATTTGTAATTTAAAAAGATTACAGGTTCCTCAAAGAGCTAACCATATTAATAGCATCCTGCGTTATTGGCATCTTTGGCATACCCGTCGGCTCCCCACTGGCTGGCCAGGTTCTCATTGACCGGGGCCCCGCCTATCATAATCTTGACCTTGGGGTTTTTCTCCTTGAGCTTCCTGATAATCTCCGGCATCCCGACCATGGTGGTGGTCATCATGGCTGACAGGCAGACCAGGTCGGAATTGGTGTTCAGCTGTTCCTCAATAAAGTCCTCCAAAGGCACGTCCCGGCCCAGGTCATGGACCTCAAACCCGGCCACATCAAACATCATCTTGACTATATTTTTGCCGATGTCATGCACATCGCCCTGAACCACACCCATGATCACATGGCCTTTGGTTCCCCCGTCACCCTTTTTCTCCATATGGGGCTTCAGGATGTTCAGCCCGGCATACATGGCATCAGCAGCCAGGAGCATTTCCGGCACAAAGATTTCTTCCAGCTCGTAAAGGCGGCCAATTTCTTCAATTCCGGCCACCAGCCCGTCAAATATGGCTTTTTCAGCGTCAATTCCCTGGGCCAGTGCTTCATTGGAAGCCTCGATAACCATGTCATTGTCGTATTCAACTACCCCATCCCTGAGTTTTTGCAGGATTTCTTTTTCGTTGCTCATTTTATTTGCCTCCCTTAAGTTTTTTTGTTTTACCTGTTCTTGCGGACCCATTTTTCTGCCCCGTATTTCTTCACGGTTTCTGTCATTGCTTTAAGGTTTTCAATCGGCGCTGTGGGCCAGATGTCACAACTGGGCCATATGGAGTCACAGCTGCCTTCCAGGGCGGCCAGCACTGCCTTTTCCACATCTTCCGGGGCGGCCGTTACCAGTATGTTATAGGCATCCACATTCCCGAAGAGGAGCGGCTCATATCCGATATCTTCCCGGCTTTTGGCCAGGTCGTTCTTGGTTTCCACCGATATGGCGTTACAGCCCACATCCTTCAGGATATTCATAATCTTGTTGGTACCGCCGCAGATATGCAGGATGGTCGGCACATCAGCCAGGGCATCCCTGACCTTTTTCAGATGGGGGAAGATTACCTTTTGGAATACCTTGGGACTTAAAACATCGGTGGTAGCACCCATTTCCCTGATGCAGATATAATCGGCGCCGGCATCCCTGAGGGCCCTGGCTATCTTGATGGTGGCTTCTGACAGGCGGTCCAGCATGGCATTGACCTTGGCCGGGCTCTTGAAGGACAGTTTGAACAGGTCGTTTAAGTCCATTAACTGTCCGGCCAGGGTGAAGGGTCCAAGCACATATGTCCCTATGGCCACTTCACTCCCGATATCTGCCTGCAGCAGTCTGATAGCCTCACAGACTAAAGGCACCCGGCCGCGGGAAGCCACATCATCAGGGATGGGGAAGGTTTCCATTTCGTCTTCCGAATGGCAGACCTTTTCTTTAATTGTGGGGTACAGGAGCTGGTCAACCTGTTCATAGGGGTTCATCACACAGCCGATGGCTTCGGCTTCCAGGCACAGGTCATACGGCACTATCGCACATTCAAAGCCGAAAAGCTTGTGGGACGATGCAGCGGTATCAGCCATCATTTTGGCGTCTCCGTGAACCCTGGCAAATTTGTAGCCAAACTGTTCCAGACCGGCAGTGGTTACATTGCCCATACCGCTGTAACAGGCCGGACGGTCAACTTCTTTGCCCAGCAGCTGGTTTATGACTCTTTCCTTTGCATTCATTATCTATACCTCCGTTTTATTCTGGAATTGCTGATTTTAATCATGTACCGGTTTTAATCATGTACCGGCAGGGACTGCTCATCTCCGCCTTTAAGTTTTTCGGCAAACTCGCCAAAGAATTTGTAAAGGGGATGGTTCTCATTGGATGGCAGCCTGCCCGTCTCATAGAATCCCATGGTGGCAGCCATAACGGCGCCGGATACTACGGCCGGGAACATCCTGGGGGCGGCCACTATCGGCCCGTAGAAGATGAAGTCGGTCCAGAACAGGGCCGAACATCCCTGACCGGCAGCATTCATGGCGGCAAAACCGTCGGTACCGAACAGCTCCCGGGCTTCCTTCCACATATATGTGCCATTGGAACTGGCCACACCACAGGGCCAGCCGGTGGCTTCCTTAACAATCCTGTTGGCCACTCCTGAGAAGGCGATGGCCGGCAGGTTCATTACCGAGGTATCTACCAGCACTGATTCAAAGGTCCCTTCACCAACTGATTCCATCATCTTATTAAAACTGGTCAGCCTGCCCTGGGGCGACGGGTCGGTAACGTCATAGGCCTGGACTATCACATGTTTGATGCCCAGTTCCCTAAGCTTTGCCACCTGACCGGGGATGTCCTTGTCCCAGGGGGTGATGCTGTTGTACACCAGCCGGTCCTGCAGGCCTTTTTGGGCCACATATTCCGCTGCTTCCAGCCTGGGTTTTTCCACCCACATGTCTATACCGAAGGGCCTGTCACTGATACTTGTGAACCAGTCGATATACCTGGCCATCTCATCCCGGGAATTGGCCACCATGGCCACAATGGAGGGGATGCCTGTCATATCTTCCAGGGCTTCCTGTCTCTTCACATATTCTTCCGCTTTGGCCTTATCCCACTTGCCTTCCTTCCTGCTCTCCAATATCCTGTCTCCATTATGAAACATTGATGATATCAGGAGCGGCGGGTTTTCACCGTACTGGCCGCCAACCTTGAAACTGCCTATCTGGCACACTTTTTGGGGTTTCTCCAGTTTAAACATCATTTTCACCTGCAATCCATTAATTTTTGGCTATTTCTTGTAACCGGGGATTTTGTCCAGGATATGCTGGATGCTGGGGAAATCGTCGGTTTGGTGAGGGAACGCCATGGCCGCAGCAAACAGTTCCTGGAAGTCAGGTTCTACGGCGGTTTCCACAAAGTCTACTTTTGCTGCCACATCCCGGGCTTCTATCCTCTTGTCTTTATCCAGCAGGGCTGCCTGAGCCCCGTCACCGGCCGCGTTCCCCACGGCCGCAACCCTGTCCAGGTCACAATCAGGGAACATCCCGATAACCATGGAGGATTCTTTGTCGATAAAACTGCCAAAGGCTCCCGCCAGGGTTACCCGGTCTATTTTGTCTGTCCCGAGTTTCCTCATCAGAATCTTGGCACCGCAATACAGGGCTGATTTGGCCAGCTGTACGGCCCTGATATCTCCCTGGGTAACAGTGATGTCTTTGCCGATACCGCTGTCTTCCGCATATACCATTACATACTCGGCTTTGCCGTTCTCATCCCTGCGGATACGGTCTGTTTCCAGTTTCATGTTAAATTTCCCTGATTTGTTGATGATTCCGGCTTTAAATACCTCAGCCACCATATCAATGATGCCGGAACCGCAGATACCCTTGGCATTTCCCTTACTGCCCCGGCCATGCCAGTTTTCATCACCGATTACCCGGTAGGTGCATTCCAGGGTTTCAGGGTCAATCCTGAGTTTTTCGATGGCTCCCGGGGCGGCCCTCATCCCAAATTTGATCTGAGCCCCTTCCAGGGCCGGGCCGGTGGCACAGGAGGTGCAGAGCAGTCTGTTCCTGTTGCCCAGGTCGATTTCTCCGTTGGTCCCGATATCTATGATCAGGCGGATTTCTTCATCCTGTTTGTACGGTTCTTCCGCAATCAGCACGGAGACATTGTCTGGTCCGACGAATCCGGCTTCCACCGGCAGGACATGGATATTGGCACACTTGTTTATTTTTATCCCCAAATCACGGGCTTTAACATCAAAGGGAGCGCTGATGGCCGGGGCAAAGGGGGCCCGGCCCATAAATTTCGGTTCCAGGTTCAGCAGGCAGTGGTGCATGGCGGTATTGAACACCAGGGTGATTTCCACAACATCTTCAGGTTTAAGTCCGGCTTTTTCGGTCATCCGGGCAGCCAGGGTGTTAATCCCTTCAATAATGGCATCATGCAGTTTATCCCGCCCGTCTTCATTCATCATGGCATAGGTAATCCTGGACAGGACGTCTTCCCCGTACCTTACCTGCGGGTTCATCATCCCGTCCTTGACTAGCATCTGTCCTGTATTCATATCACAAAGGTATGCCGCTACGGTAGTAGTTCCCACATCTATCCCGATGCCGTACCACTTCTGGACAAAACCGGGCCTGACATCAATGATTTCCCGGTCATAAAGCACCGTGGCCGTTACCTTCCAGTCCTGTTCCCTGATAATATTGGGCAGTTCTCTCAGAATAAAGTAATCCATAGCGAGGTTTTCCAGTCCGAACTGGTCTTTCAGGGCATCCTGCAAACGCTGCAGGTCGTCCCGGTGGTCTTCCAGGGTAGCCTTCTGCATTTGCACATAGTAGTTTTTAACCGCCGGATTCAGTTTAAATACCCGCTCCTTACCGGTATCCAGTACGACCTGGTCGGCTTTGCGGCTCTCTTCCGGTACATACAGCAGTATGTCACCCTGAATCCGGGTGGAACATGCCAGGCGGAAATTATTTTCTATTTCCTCAGGCTTCAGCATTTCTTTCTCTTCTTCCGTCAGGGGTGACAGGTTCTCAACCCGGGAATCGATATTGAACTTCTCGAAAAAACCCGTCTCCACCTTAACTTTACATTTTCCGCAGACCTTATGAGCCCCGCACGGCGCTTCTATTTCTACACCGAGTTCATATGAGGCTTCCAGCAGGGTCTTGCCTTCGGCAACCTTTCCCCGGCGGCCGGACGGCTGAAAAAT
>PHAB01000011.1 GCA_002840275.1 Firmicutes bacterium HGW-Firmicutes-14 | reverse complement strand
GTTTTTCCAGGTAGTCAAACAACCTCTTCGTTACCAGGTTTGACGCCAGGAAACCGATCAGGGTAATCAGGGCCAGGGTCAGCAGGAACCCCGCTCCCGGGACAGGCCGGCCAAATACCAGGTCCAGCCTGAGCAGGCTGTCGATCTTGACAAAAATAAGCCAGATAATATATACAGAAGCAACAATAGGGATGAGAATTATCAGCCCTTCAAAAAAATACCTGGCAATTCTCTTCAATTCTTCCATCTCCCTTTTAAGGCTTTATATTCCGGTTCAGGGTGGAATGATTCATCAGCCAGTAGACAAACATCCCGATTACCGGCACTGAAAAAGCCACTGCCCACCACATCACGGGTGTCATTCCCAGGGCCGGTCTCCGGTTAAGCCGGGCATCCCGGTATACAATTATGCTGACAGCCAGGTTTGTCGCCGCAAAAATAATCATCCAGAACAGGTAAAGGACCTGGAAACTTTCCAGCCACTGATTCAGCAAAACTATCACCTTCTTAATTTTTCCTGTTGCGGATTAATTCAACCAATCCTATCTGTATTCCTGCATGTTAATTTTTTTATGAGTAACCCTGGCATCCTCGGCAGCAAAAGCCATGTAATGGGACTCCATGGCTCCGGCCACATCGGTATGGCCTGTGTTAGGGGTTTTAGCACCCCTCATTGACCCTACAAATGAATCCATAAGTCCAAAATCTCCCCCTCCGTGACCACCCATGGAAAGTCCGGCCTGGTAAACGGTGTCGGTCCTGGAAAAACGCAGGTCTGTGACAGTAATCTGTTCCCCATTGTACCGGAAATAACCGCGAAGTGTACCTTTTGTCCCGAAAATGCGTATTTCCCGCCCTTCCAGATCCGAAACCCCGTGAACTGTAAGGGTCCCTGTTGCACCACCGGGAAAAGTAAATGTCGAAACCTGGTGGTCGGCCACATCATTCCCACACTTGAAAATACATCTGCCGAAGGGGCCTTCCCCCAAGGCTTTCATTTTCCCTTCTACCGAAAGGTCTGAGGAAATAACCGTGGCGGGGAAACGGTCCCAGTTGAGGATACCGTCCAGCCTCTTGTCAAAACGGCTTAAAATTTTTAGGAATGACCTGTGGTTGAGAGCAATACGGGAAAACAAGCGAATGAGCCGTGATGGGGCATGGAGACCTATGCTCAGGAGGGGTTCGGCGGTTATATACAGCCTTGGGGCGAACCATGGGCATGTTTCAGCAGCAGGACACCCGTCGGTACACCTTTCAGGGGCGCCGGGCGGTGCATTTCCCGGGTGGAAGAAAGAAAGCTCACCGGCAGACTGGACCGTCAGGGGTTTTTCCCCGAAAATCCAAAACATGAGGTCCAGGTCATGACAAGCCTTAGCCAGAATCAGGGGTGAGGATGCTGACTTGTTCCGGTAGTGGCCCCTGACATAAGAGTGGCCAAAATGCCAGTATGAAACATTTTCTGAGTGGTCATAGTGAATAATTCTGCCGATACGGCCTGAATCCACTATTTCCTTGACCTTTTTCCAGAAACCTGTGTACCTGAGGACATGGCAGACCTGGACAAACCTCCCGGCCTCCCCGGCTGTCCGGGTAATTTGGCGGCATTCCTGCAGGTCAGGGGATATCGGCTTTTCCAGGACCACATCATAACCGAGTTCCAGGGCCCCTGCGGCAGGCCTGTAATGCATGCTGTCCCGGGTGCAGACAAAGGCCGCATCTGCGATTCTGCCCCTGCTGCGGTCCATAAGCACATCCCATGATTCAAAAGCCATTGTATCAGGTATGCTGTGCTCCTTCTGGAACAATAAGCGCCGGGCCGGGTCAGGGTCAGCCACAGCGACAAACCTGAGCCTGTCAGGGTGTTTCAGGGCATACCGGCCATAAACCTCACGGCCGCGCAGCCCCGCCCCGCTGAGAATAGCAGTAACCGGCTCTCTGTTCTTTGAGAACATTTATCTTAACCCCTTTGTCGAAATTCAGAGTTTATACCTCTAAAAATTCAACATCTTTTCCGGACCTCCTTCCCCTGGCATAAAGGTAACTTTTGGCAGGTGGGCTGCGATGGGTCTGATGTCCCTATTGACAAATTACCGGTCTAATAAGGTGATGGGCACGTTCCAACGGGTGGCAGATCTCCGCCGGCAGCGGCTCCCGCTGCGTTAATTCCTGCCACATAACCCATGCTGAAAGCTGCCTGCAGGTTATATCCACCGGTATATCCGTCAACATCAACAACTTCCCCGGCCAGGTAGAGCCCCTTGACCAGTCTTGATTCCATGGTTTTGGGGTTGATCTCTTTAACCGAAACCCCTCCGGCAGTAACAATAGCTTCCTTTAGCGGCCTCATCCCGGTCACCGTTAAAGGCAGCGCCCGGAGCAGGGTGGCAAGGCCCTGCCGTTCTTCCCTGGTAACCTGGTGTACCGGTTTATCCCCGGGAATTCCGGAGAGCCGGACGGCCACGGGAATAAGTGATTTGGGCAGCAGCTCCCCCAGGGCATTCCTGTATTGTTTCCTGGCAAACGTGCTAAAATCCCTCTGGATCCTTGCATCCAGCTGCTCTGGGGACAGGGCCGGTTTTAAGTTTATTTTGAGTAATACCTTGCCGTCATTTTCCAGGTAAGGTGCAATCCCCCTGCTAACAGTAAGTATAATTGGTCCGGATACCCCAAAATGGGTAAACAGCATTTCCCCGAATTCAGAGGTAAGTTTCTTATCTCCGGCATAAGCGGCGACCTCAACGTTCTTCAGGGAAAGGCCCTGAAGTTCCATGACCCAGTCCTCCCGCGTCACCAGGGGTACCAGGGCTGGTTTAACGGGGATAACCGTGTGCCCCAGTTTTTCCGCCATTTCGTACCCGTCACCGGTTGAACCGGTTCCGGGATATGATGCGCCACCGGTCGCAATTATGGCTGAATCACAGTCAAATTCCCTCCCGTCCCTCAGTTTTACCGATACCACATGTCTGTCCACAGTCTTAATACTGTCCACAGGCGCCGAATATTCAAATTCCACACCATTGGACCGGCAGAAATGGACCAGGGTATTTACCACATCGCCTGCCCTGTCTGATTTGGGAAACACCCTGCCGCCTCTTTCCACCTTCGTTTCCAGTCCCAGTTCATTAAAAAAACGGACCAGGCCGTTATTGTCAAAACGCGCCAGGCAGCTGTACAGGAATTGCCCGTTCCCCGGTAGATGCCCGATGAACTGGGACATGGTCTCCATATTTGTTATGTTACAACGGCCCTTGCCGGTTATCAGGAGTTTTTTCCCGGGAATATCATTCTTCTCCAGGGCAGTCACCGAGGCGCCGGCAGCGCCGGCCTGCCCGGCTGCCATCAATCCGGCAGCACCGGCTCCTATTACTATCACTTTCATTATTGACACCATCCTAAACTTTTCTGTCAGGACATAGGCATACAACCGGTCTGGGATTCAGACCAGCCATCTGACCGCGAAGGGAGCGATAAGAGCTGTCACAATTCCTGTAAGGACGATGGCCGCGCCACTCATTGAGCCCTCGGTTTCACCGAGCTGAATGGCCCGGGAAGTTCCGCCGGCATGGGAAGCGGTGCCTATCCCAATACCTATGGCTATCCTGCTCTTCACCCCGGCCAGTTTCATAATTTCGGCTCCCACGGCCCCGCCGAAAATCCCTGTCACAGATACCGCCAGTACAATAAGCTTATCGTTTCCGCCCAGAATCTCCGTTATTCCGAGGGCAATCGGCATGGTGACGGACTTGGCCGCTATTGAGACAAGGGTTTCTCTTCCCGCCCCGAGCGCCCGGGCTATAAAAAGTGTGCTGATAAGGGCACTTATACTGCCTGTTAACACTCCCACCACAATTGGTTTAAGGTTCGCCCTGATTCCCGGAATTTGCTTATACAGGGGAACCCCCAGGGCAACAGTGGCAGGCCCCAGGAGGAAGGTAATCATATCTCCCCCTTTCGAATATTCGGCATAACTTATGCCCGTATAATGCAGTATGTAAATCATTATAGCTGTTACGAGAATCAGCGGATTAAAAAGAAAAAAATTAAACTTTTTATACAGCCTGTTAACTGCTGTATAAACAACGAGGGTTGTTGTTATCTGGAAGAGGGGTTCCTTAAGAAGTGTACTTAACATTCGCCCGCCTCCTCTCCATCTTTTCCACCACTTTTGCCGTAACCACCATAACAATCACCGTACTGGCAAGCAGGCTTATGATAATAGCCAGCAATTCATCCCTGATCCTGGGCATTATTGTAACAAGGCCTATGTTCAGCGGAATGAAAAGGACCATCATGTTGTCCAGCAGGAGCCTGGCAGCCCCTTCGACCTGGTCAAGCCTTATAATCCGAAATACCAGTGCCAGGAACAGAAGCAGCAAACCTGTCAGGTTCCCCGGAAGTATAAGATTGAAATAATTGGACAAAAAAGTCCCGAGGCTCTGCATAAACAGGATTATGACAAACCCTTCAAATATTTTGATTCCCTTTTTTCCAGGGACCCTGGCCATATTAATTAATTCCTCCTTTTATTTTCAGCAGCCTCCCGAAATGGCCGGGAGGATTCAATCAACCTTCTGATTTCTATTAAAACAGGCCAAATTCCTTCACAGGTCCTGCTAATGTATTTTTCTGATTTTTTTGAAAATAGCGGGAAGGAAAAATGATTATTCTGACGAATAGAACAAAATAAAAGAGAAAATGTTTCGTCCAGAGTATTATAAGTCCGGAGACGTTTGAAAGTCCAGAGGCCAGCGAAATTGCTGGCCTCTTCTCTTTTTTACTGAATAGCGTCTCCTCATTAAGGAGGTTTTTTTATGAAGAATTATTTGCAGTTAGCCCGTCATGAAGGAAACAACACCCTGTTCGAGGCTGTAGAAATGGCCATCGTATCATCCATGTGGGGGATACCCTTCCACCTGCATGCTGAAGGTCTGAGGGGAACAGGGAAGACAACAATCATGCGCGCGGCCAGGGATATTTTCCCTCAAATCACAAGAATAAAAGGATGCCTGTATAACTGTGACCCTGAAGAACCTCATTGTCCTCACCATAAGGACCTGTCAGCCGGGGAAATCGAGGAGATTGGCACAGAAAAGATCCCAATGCCTTTACTCGAAATTTCTCACTCAGCCAAAATCGGCACCATTGTCGGAAGCATCGACCTGGCCAAAATTACGGATGCTTCCAATCCTACCGCAGCATTACTGCCCGGTATAATTCCCCAGGCCCACAGGGGGATCATCTTCATAGATGAAATAAACAGGCTGGCTGACACATCACCCGAACTTACAGATGTTTTACTTGATGTGATGGGTACCAAGCCGGGAAGGGTGCAGATTGAGGAAACCGGCCTGCCTGTGGTGGAAATTCCGGTTCAGGTATCAGTCTGGGCCGCCTCAAACCCGGACGAGGAACCCGGACCCCTGCAGGAAATCCGGCGGCAGCTGGCAGACCGGTTTGACCTGGTGATTGATATGGGCCGGACTCAGGACCCTGATGCCATAGCCGAAATATTAAAACAGAACAGCCATGTTAACCTGAGGAAACAGATATCCCAGCGGGATTTCAGCGCTAAGAACCAAAAAGCAAGAAGGGAAATAGAAACCATAGCATCAAGGTATACCGGCCTTGACATGCCGGATTTTCTTCGCAACTACATTTCCCGGATATATGTAAAATATGACCTGGAAAGTTTCCGGGCCATTGAAGCAATCCAGCATGGAGCCCTGTTAAACTGCGCCCTGAAAAGGCGGGAAACTCCCCTGGTAAGTGATATTATCAAGGTTATGCCCCTGGCCCTGAAACACCGGGTGGACTGCGAAACCCTTACCAAAATAATGAATTCATCGCCAAGCATATCATCCTCTCAGGCAACACTGACCTCCCCCTTTGAAAATACTTCCGGGCAGCAGGAAACCCCTGAGGGGACCATGGCTTCTGCTCCGACTGCGGCGGCTGAACCGGTGCATTCCAAGGGCAAATCTTTTATGAGACCGGTTCTCAGTTTCCTGGGGATTAAAGAAAATGAAAACCCCTCTCCTCCTGATGATTCCGGCCGGACAGCCGGTATAACCGGGCCGGAAAAAGCTGTCGGCTCTGCTACAGATACCCCCCAGCGATTAAATAAGATAGGTCTTGACGACCTTATCAAAACAGACAGCAACATTTCTGACAATTAGCACGGATTTAAGCCTAATTTAATATTAAGAGGGTGTTGTTATGACTGAGGGCAAAGGCTTTTCCTACCATCGTTCCAAACTCATGTCCACAGGCAAAATGATTCAGGAATGCTTTTCCAAGAATGAAGGGCTTATTCTCGAAGATTCAGCCGTTGTCAGCCGGTTTTTTCAGGTTGAACCCCGTGATTGTGAAGGTGTGGTTCACATATATCCTGCCAGGGATGCCGGAGTAACTTACATGAAAATGCTGGAGAAAAACAACATTGTACATATTGATGTATTTCATAATCCGGCTGATATAAATGTGTTTGACCTGGCCAACAGGATTAATTCTGCAATCTTCAGGTATCTTGATATCATAGAAGAAGAGGATATGAAAACACCGGTCGAAAAGGAAGTACTTGGCCTTAACCTGGCTCAGAGAATTTTTGTGAAAACCGCATCAGGTGAAGGACCGGTTATTAAACCTCTCCGGGTACCCGGGCCACCCGGCGGAACCCTTTACAGCCATGTGCATATTCTGGCAAAACTGCCTGTCAAATATTTCGGGTTAATCTACTGTATCGTGGGTCAGGTCCAGAAGGCCGTTACTTACCAGGGTATCTGCCTGAGGCCTGTAAGGAAGATAATCCACATATATGAGGAGGAATCCGCAGGAGAAAATTTTCCCTTAGGGGTGCCGGTCGTCCCTGACTCGTCCGCACCCCCGGAGCTAAAGTTCCAAAACAGCTCCCAGGCGCTTTTCTCTATAGCCCGGCAACTGGGCGGCATGGAGATTGCTGAGATGTTCCTGGACATGATATCCCCTCTCAAGACTTTCAATTTGATGCTTTTCAGCAAAAAACACCCATGTGCCGGCAAAATACTCCTTGATCTGGAAGAACTGAAATTTATTCAGAGGGAAAGACTGGGTTGTTCCCTGACTCCGAAAGGACAGGAACTCAGAAGGTTCCTTCGTACCCATAGAAAAGAGCTGGAGGCAATGATGCGAAAAGCTATCCGGCGCATACCTCCCACTGCCGGGATATCGCCGTCCGGCAGGTTCTGCCGGGTAAAACCCCGTCCGGGTATTCTCTATGAAAAGAAGAAAACCGAAGACCGCAGGCTGAACAACCGGCATGCCCCTGTAGCCATTACGGAGACCGTTATCCGGGCAGCAACACGCAGGCTCATCGAAGGTAATCGCAATTTTTCCATCAAAGAAAGTGATCTGGCGGTTTTCAGAAGAAAATCCAAAACCCCTGTTGATATCTGTATGGTAGTGGATTTAAGCGGCAGTATGAGGGGTGACAAGTTCAATGCGGTCCAGTGGACCGCCGAGTACCTGATCCTTACTACCAGGGACCGGGTAGCCCTGGTAACTTTTCAGGAGAGGGATGCCCGGGTCACAGTCCCGTTCACCAGGAGCTATGCCTCTCTTCATAAGGGTCTTTTGACCCTTCAGCCTGAAGGATTAACACCCCTGGCCCAAGGATTGCGGACCGCATCAGACCTTATCAGGAAATCCCGCCCCAAAAACCCACTGCTGGCCCTTATAACTGACGGCAGACCTAATGTACCCCTGTTTACCACTGATCCGGTGGCCGATGCCGTGAAGGTCTGCACCGGTTTCCCCGGCAATAAGATAAGGTTTATCATCATAGGAATCGACCCCTCGGAAGAATTCATCCCGCATCTGGCTAAAGCCGGCGGCGGAAACTATTACCTGGTTGATGACATAGACAGAAGCAATCTTATCAGTATCATGCGTAATGAAATAAAACCATTAATCATCAAGAAATGACATGAAAGGTCGGTGAACATCTTGACCCCGCAGCAGAGAGAGCCTTACAGTTACAAAAAACTCCGGGTCATTTCTCAAAACCTTGGCAGCTACTTTAACCTGAACCAGGGTGTTATTTTCGGCAACACAGCCGTAGTCAGCCAGAAGGTCCACGAAGAATCTGACCGGCTTCCCGGGGAAATCAATGTCTTTCGGGACAGGGATGCAGGCCGGAATTACCTCCGCCTTGAAGAATCACACCAGGTTGTACATGTAGATGTGCTTCATAAACCGGCAGAAATTAACCAGATGGATGTGGCAAACCGGGTTCGCCGTATAATACCTGATTTTCTCTCCGTTATAGACCGGAACAATGATTGGAGCGTGGAAGAACAGGATTTTGCAGCTGCCAGCCTTGCCAGGAGGATTAATCTTTACACAGCCATGGG
This sequence comes from Firmicutes bacterium HGW-Firmicutes-14, assembly GCA_002840275.1. Classification (GTDB taxonomy): domain Bacteria; phylum Bacillota; class Thermincolia; order Thermincolales; family UBA2595; genus W-Firmicutes-14. The sequence goes on along the minus strand of PHAB01000011.1, from coordinate 100,283 downwards.
ATTCGGAACTGCCCTCAATCCAGACCAAAAAGCCATAAAAGGGACTGATGACAGGTATACAGGACATGTCCACATACTTGCCAAACTCCGCCCCCGTTATTATAGTCTTGTATACTGTATTATTGATGAGGTTGAACGTTCCATCCAGTACCAGGGTTCTGAACTAAGGCCTGTGATAAAAATAGTCCATCACGGGAAACTCCAAAACATACCCACCGGCAGCGAGTCTTCCCTCTACCTGCCACCTATCACAAACAATTTGCCTGACACCCTTAAAAACCAAAACCTTTTCCAGGTTGTGGTAAGCCTCGCAATTCGCATGGGCAGCATTGATGCGGTATCAGATTTTTTTCAGGCTCTCTCCCCTATCAAGAGTTTTAAGCTGGGCAACCTGTACCGGACCCAGGAGAACCTGGATGATATCCTATCAGACCTGGCAGCCGAAAAGATCATCAAACGAACCCTGCTGGGATATACCCTGACCGGGACCGGCCACGAGCTGGAAGAGTTTTTAAACAGGAACAAAAAAGAGTTAGCCGCACAAATCAGAAGGTCTATCAGGCAGTTTAAGGCCGCCCCGGCAAAATACCATTCGTTCCGCTATTCTCATCTTAAATCAAAGGAAAAACAATTTCCCAACAGGCGCAAGGTGGTGACCCCCAGTGATCCGGAATCATGGAAAGGGGAGATTGCCGTGCCGGAAACGGTAATAAAAGCAGCGAAAAGAAGCTTCCTGGCAAAATCGCCATTCCCGAAAATATCCGCACAGGACATACAGGTCTATGCCAGAAAATCTTATGCACCGGTTGATACCTGTCTTCTGGTAGACTGCAGTGGAAGTATGATGGGTGATCGCATCAAAGCCGTAGGATATGTCGCTGAATACCTGCTTCTAAACAGCAGAGAAAAAGTCAGTCTTGTCACCTTCCAGGAAAGGGATGCAAATATCTCTGTACCCTTTACCCGCAGCTATGATCACCTGCACAGCGGATTGGCGCGAATTTCCCCGAGCGGCCTGACACCCCTGGCCCACGGTATAGTTAAAACCCTTGATATGTTCAAAAGGGAGCGTCCCAGGAATCCCCTGCTTATTCTAATAACCGACGGAATACCAAACTACCCTCTTTGGACAACCAACCCCATTGAAGATGCCCTTAAAGCCGCCTCGATGATTGCCGAGCAAAAAATCCGGCTTGTATGTATCGGTATCGACCCAAATCATAAGTTCCTGCCCATGCTGGCGGAAGCAGGTAAAGGCAATATCTATATCGTTGATGAAAATGACAGGAACAACCTTATTGATATTATCAACACGGAGAAAAAGCAATTCCAGGCAGGATAATCAATGTCCACAGAAAAAAAACAATGGGCCGGGTCATAACTTACCCGGTCCATTATAGCTAAAAGGGCTTAATGTCTTATTTTTCATTGATTGTCTCCTGGTCAGCCATTGAATCGATAATTTCCGCAATAGTTTCTTCTATGATATCCTCAGTAACATTTATCTGTTCTAATACAAAGCCGTCAAATGGATAGAGCAGGCCGTCTCCCCCAAGGCCAATTCCCATGGACATGCTTACCGCATCCGCAATATGGGTGATAGATGTCAGTTTGGGGTTATGTACAGCCTGGGAGGGGGTGTGGTGATTGGCAATAGCCTCCACAAGTTCGTCGGGAAGGTTCCATCTCTCAGCCACTCTTGCCCCTACTAATGCGTGATCAAAACCCAGTATTTCTTTTTCCGCCACCATAAAGGGAATGTTTTCCCGGTTAACCTTACCGAGGATGTCTTCAAATTTTTTCGTCATATAGGTGTTCAATACAATTTTGCCGATATCGTGCAACAGACCTGCAATGAAAGCCAGGTCATGATTTATATAACCGACCTTTTTGGCCAGCGACCGGGCCACCAGAGCTGTTGACATAGAGTGTTTCCAAAGGTCGCCTTTGGGGAGGACATACCCCTGAAATTCCTTATCCATAACATTATAAACAGAAGCCGCCAGCACCAGGTTCCGCACAGTACTGAATCCAAGTATAAGCAGGGCTTCCATAATCCCGGATATCCGCCTGGCATAACCGTAATATGCCGAATTGGCCAATCTCAAAACCTTGGCGGTAAGGACCTGGTCCTGGGTAATGGTTTCAGCTAATTCGGTTAGTGTTGTCTTTGGATCGCTGGTCAGTTCCAGGACTCTATAGGTTACATGAGGCAGGGCTGGCAGTTCGTCCACTTTCTGTACAATATCGTTAAGGTTCAACTCCCCCACTTTAATCATCCTTTCCGACCTAAGCGTTTTTATCTCGCACTGTACTTTCGTTCTAAAAGCAGTCGGTAACCACGGAGCTCTTCACTTACTTTGAACAGAATTCTCTCCATGTCTATTTTGTTCATTACCAGGTTTTCCGGTTCCATAATCTCTATCTTCCTAAATTCTTCCCTGGCAATAAACCGGACTATGTCTTCCATGCTGTCGGCGGAAACGGTAAGGATTACAGGGGCAAAAGCAACCTGGGCATTTATCATTTCATCAAATACTGTATATACATCACTGCTCATATCTACCTCTTCAATAGTTATCCCCTGAAGAGGTACATTTCGAAGCATGCCAACCTGCTGGTCTCTCATCCCCTCAGCCACTTCCTCGGTACTTTTCCCACCGAAAAAGAATTTTCCCGGTTTATGTATTCCTTTATAGTCAAGCCTGATTTTAACCCTTAAAGGTGTACTTATAATTTCATCACCAATCCTCGTCTTGACCATTGCTGTTCCCCTTTCGATACTGCAATTTCTGTTATTTTTCGCCAACATTGTTGAAAATCCTTCTCTTCCTTAGATAAAAACTTGATTACCAGACTATATTATCACTGCCACATTCATAACATGTATCAAAATAATCGACGGGCCTTTCCCAGGCTTCCTGGGCTGTATCAAGGTCCGCCCCAATGCTCTCCATCTCCGTGATATGTCCTTTATCATCAAAATTGGCTATCAAACCTGATACCGGCCCATTGGCCTCCGGCGCAACAGGGGGTACCCTGGAACACCCGAAGCTGAAAGTATTGCCACACCTGGCACATTTAGGCATTTTATGCTTCCTCCAGTTATTTTCTAATATCATTGGACATCCTGTCAATTAATATGCATAAAATCCTGTCAAAAAAGGAAACTTACTTTAGATGGAAACGGCCAATTAAAAGGGATGGTTGTACTAACTGGCAGATGATAAACCTGCACTGTAAAATACACCCATCCTTTTTTCCTGCCTGTTTAAACTAAACAGTACAATCTGATTACCCTCAGGTTTTGCACTCTTTTTCTTCTTCACCAGGATTCTCCGAAGATATTTTGTTATCCCTGGCATCCTGTTCACCTGTTTCGATACCGGTAATCTTAATCTTTTTCTTTTGAGCCAGTCTGCTTATAAGAAAAACCGCGCTGTCTTCATTAATGCGAAGGTTAACGGCAATTTCTCCGGGGTCCGTTTTCCCTTTGTCTGCAACAAAAACCAGTATCTCTTTTTCAATTTCCTGAATCCAATCCTCAAAAAGGGTTCTTAATTCAGGATTTGCATAACTTCCCATTTCCGCTGCCTTAGCCACCGCAGAAGTCATCTGGCGGCACATTTCCATGGGACTAAATCCATCCTTAAGCATTTTGTCCTTCATCTCTGAAGCTTTCCTCATCATGTCCGGTCCACTGTCCTGTGAACTGTTTTCTTCGGCCATTCACTTCATAGCGTAAACCCCCTCTTTTGATAGGTTCATCAGTTAGGATCCGGGCCGGCAACATCAAACTTCCCTTTCCGGGCCAGCCTGTTTATAAAAAAGACTGCACTTTCTTTACTGATTCCCAGCTTTTCGGCTATCATAACCGGATCAAGGCTGTTGTCTTTTTCGATTAATGAAGATACTTCTTTTTCCACCTCGGTCGCCCAATCCTCAAATAATGCTCTGACTTCAGGATTATCAGCGCTTTCCGTTTCCCAGGATTCAGACGGAACAGAGGCCATTTGCCGGCATACTTCCTCAGGGTTGTGCAAACCTCTCATTCGCTCCATCATTTCCATACATTTACCCATCATAGACATTCCATTGCCCGGTCTGCACATCTTCCCTCTCATTTCCCTCATGATGACACAAATACCTCCTTCCTGACAAAACAGCGCTTTAATTATTCTGTTTCCCCAAAACAGAATAATTTATCCTCAGCCGCCACCCGCACCGGCCGGCCCCGCTTCTTTGCCCGCTTTATTTTCAGAGCCGCTGCCGGAAGATTCCGCGGTTCCGGAGGTTCCGGCAAACATCTGCCGGCACATTTCCATACACTGTTCTCTCATAGCCATCCCTTTTTTCATCATTTCCGGGCCGCAGCCCATTTGTCCCATTGGTCCCATTTGTCCCATCATTCCAGGCATTTTACCCATCATATTGACTCCTCCTTATATATTTTTTTTATATATTTATTCTTTGAAATCAGGTCTATTGGCTTAAAGTTATTTATTGAACCAGGGAGGACATGGCCAGGTAAAACCGGGGGTTATCTCGCCTGTCAGTTTGTGTGCATATTCTCCGCAAGCAGAAAGCAGGTCAATTAATCCCGGGTTTCCAAGACGGTAATAGATAAATACTCCCCGGCGTTCTGTTTCAACTATTTCTGCCTCCCGCAAAACCTTCAGGTGGAATGAAACCAGGGTTTGGGAGAGGCCTGTTTCATTTATTATTTCGGATACGGGTCTTTCACCTTTGCCGATAACCCAAATAATTCTCAGCCGGTTGGTATCGCCAACTATTTTTAAAAACCCGGCAAGTTTCTCCAGCATTTTATTTTCGGCATCCTGCACAAAAATCACCCCCGGTACCAAGGTATGTATATTAGTATTATCTTATATGAATAGCAACTTATATGAGCCTTCATTTATATATTAAACCATCTAATATTATTTGTCAACATAGTTATTTCCAGCTCTTACAGAGCGTAATAAGTCGTTAGAGCGATAAGGCCTGCCCTGTTGCTCCACCCGGCTTAAAAAATTAGAGGTTTTTCCCTTGTTTCCATAGAAAGAAAGATATATAATAAGTAACTGCACAGCATGGGAACTCCGGTGTTCCTGGTTGTATAGGAGGTAGTTTTCAAGTGGAAGCGGTTTTACCGGCAGTTGGAGCTTATCTGTTTATATTCTTTGCCAGGGTTGTTGATATGTCTCTTGATGTCCTCAGGATTCTGATGCTGATGAGGGACCGCAGGTTCCTGGCCGCCGTCATAGGTTTTTGTGAAGTATCCATCTTCATCGTGGCATTAAACCAGGTACTGACAGGCGGGCTTGATGACCCCGGAAAAGTAGTTGCCTATGCCGGAGGTTTTGCCACCGGTACCTATATAGGCAGTCTTATCGAAAACAAACTGGCCATAGGTTACCTGTCCCTGCAGGTGTTTCCACCCCAGTATCAATGCACCGACTGTGTGAAAGTCCTTAGGGACAACGGATTTGGTGTAACTACGGTGGAAGGGGAAGGAAGGCACGGCAAAAGGTCGGTTCTGTTTGTGGCGCTAAAGCGCAAAGACTTGCGGCGGATAGTCAGGATCCTTGATTCTATTGACCCGGAGTTATTTTTCACGGTATCTGATGCCAAGAATATCCGGGGTGGTGTATTCCCAATGAAGAGAAAAGGTTATTAATGGGCAGGCAAATCCCGAAAACGCTTTTGCGTCTATGGAAGTTAGCCTGCCCGCTGCATTTATTTTTCTATTGCCATGCTTAACTCAATAAGTCCTATGTCTGTTTTCAGTGGTATGAGGATTCTTTTTCGATTCAATGTAGAGATGCTGGCCCTTTCACCATAAAGCAGCATGGGAGGAGTTATGTCAGCCAGATAACCGATAGACTCCAGTTTGGCCAGGGCCCTTCCGGCTATTATGTTGCCCATTTCAGCGATTCCACTGATAACTATTTTATCAAAGGTTTCGGTTTTCTCGTCCAGCATAAGTCCAACCAATTTCATCGCTGTCTTGATAGACATCCCTATTAGAAATGTTCCTTTAACTGCTCCGATAATGTTTATTATGACCGTGATTTCCTGGGTGGTCCATTTGGAGGCAGCCAGGGACAGTTCCCCCCTTGTACCGGTTAATCCTGATTCCATCTCCAGAATTTCCCTGGCAGCGATTAAGAATGGATTTATTACTTCAGCCTTCAAGCAACTACCCCCTTTTGTAAGTAACCGCCATAACTATTCTACAGCAGGAGAGGCTAGTCCTCCCTAAAACCATACTTTGCCGCAATAGGCATTCTTCTCCCACTTCCAAATGCCTTTGTGGTCACTTTGATACCGGGAGCCGCCTGTTTCCTCTTGTATTCATTCTTATCAACATTCTTAATAACCCACTTTACCGTTTCCGGGTCCGGTCCGTACTCAATTATTTCCTTCACTGAGCGGGCTTCATCCAGGTAAAGACGGAGGATCAGGTCAAGGGTATCATAAGGAGGAAGGGTATCCTGGTCTAACTGGCCCGGTTTAAGTTCAGCCGACGGAGGTTTGACAATTATCGGCTCAGGGATTATCTCTTCATCCCGGTTGATATAATGCGCCAGTTCGTAAACTATCGTTTTGGGCAGGTCTGATATGACACTTAGCCCTCCGCTCATGTCACCGTAGAGGGTACAGTATCCTACAGCCATCTCACTTTTGTTTCCCGTGGAAAGAAGAAGACCGCCAAACTTATTTGAGAAAGCCATCAGTATGTTCCCGCGAATCCTCGCCTGGATGTTCTCCTCTGTGACATCAGGTTCGGTCCCGCGGAAATGCTCTGACAAAGATTCAAGGTATGCTGAATATATACCGGAAATGGGAATAACCTTGAATTCGATACCGAGGTTTTCAGCAAGTTTTCTTGAATCCTCAACACTGCCTGCTGAAGAATAAGGGGAAGGCATGGAGATTCCCAGGACATTTTCCCGGCCCAGGGCTTTAACAGCCAGACTGCAGGTAACAGCAGAATCTATTCCGCCTGAAAGTCCCACCACGGCCCTGGAAAAACCGCACTTCCTGAGATAATCCCCCAACCCTAGGACAAGGGCCTGGTATACTGATTCAAGACGGTCCTGGGGCACATACAGCCCCCGTTTCCCCTGATTACCGGTATCAACGGTTTCAACGTGTTCTGTAAAGGCCGGAAACACAGATACCGGGTCCCCGTTCCGGTCGAGGAACATACTGCGCCCGTCAAATACCAGTTCATCATTTCCGCCTGTCTGGTTAACATAAATAAAAGGCAGCCCATATTTCCGGGCATGGCTGTTTATGATACGGAACCGCAGGTCCTCTTTGCCCATTTGAAAAGGAGATGCTGATATATTTATAAATAATGTGGCCCCCTTCCCGGCCATTTCTTCCATTGGGTTATAGGGATAATTCCTCCTTGACCACAACTCCGGGTCGTTCCAGGCATCTTCACAAACAGAAATCCCCAGCACCTCACCTTTGAAAGACACTGTCCGGACCTCTGCTGCCTGGTCGAAATACCGGGCCTCATCAAACACATCATAGGTCGGCAGGAGCGATTTGTTCTGGCTCAGCAAGACTTGTCCCCTGTATATTAACACTGCGGAGTTATAAAGTCCTTTACCGGTATCCTGGCCTGTCCTTATTGGGACACCCATAATTATGCCGGTATCAGGATGTTTCTCCGATACCTTAGTCAGCTTGTCTAAAGCCTTTTGCACCTGTTCTATGAACCATGGCTTTTCCAAAAGGTCCCTCGGAGGATAACCCGCGAGAAACATTTCCGGGAAAACTACCAGGTCTGACTGCTCACTTGAGCATTTCCCGTAAATGTCAACAGCTTTTTTCAGGTTTCCTTCAATATCCCCCACAACCGGGTTTAACTGTGCTGCGGTGATTTTCACTACTGAGCTCCTCCTGTCATGAACATTTTCTATTCAATTATAACACAAATGAAACAAAAATTAATTCCTCATTAACTTCCCCATCAAATTCCTCTCAGTAATTCCTGCAAAAACCCGGGATCGGCCTTATAATGTCCCATCCCTTCATCCCACCTGACCCTGACCGTCAGGTCCCTTTTGTCATTGTAGGGCCCTGCCCGGAAACTTACAGATACTTTCATCCGGCATGCAGAATTGTCTTTATCCTCTTTAATATCATAAACTGTAACCCCTATAACCTGTTCCAGCTTTGTTCCCCCAATCCCGGCGGCAGGTGAGAGCATAATATCCATGCTTTGCCAGTCTCTCTGGTCAATAGCTGTAAATAACAAGAGCACGAATTCCGGGAGGGAAGCTTCTCCCAGGAGTTCACTAAGCTTTCCGGCAGCTTTGTAATACATAAACCTGTGGGACATGTTGTCCCCGCTCTCATTGTCCTTTTCGGGAGGGAATCTAAGGTCAAAACAACCATCTGTCGTTCCCTGCCTGTGCGGCATCCCGCTCATTGAAGCCGCCGCCTTACGGCCTCCCGTCACAACTACCACAGCCCTGCGCTTCCAGGTCCACTCCCCGCCAAAAATCTGCCGGACAACTGATTCATCCTTTTTGGATACGGGAATAACATCGGCATGGCTATATCCGCCTGTCCTCCGCACACTAAAGGTTTTCCCTGTTTCCGGGTCAGTAACCTCAGCCTCTCCCTCCACCGGCATCAATTCCCGCACCACGTTCCAGGACAAAAGTTCTCCGTAAGGGCTTCTGATCCGCAGTTCCCTGACAGCTTCCATGAGTATTTTCTTTAATCCGGGAGACGTATTCAGCATCACCCTGTTTTTTGTATCGAAAATCCGCTCCTCCCCGGAAAAGGTAAAGACCCTGACCTCTCTCCTGCTGAACAGCCTCAGCCTGAACATATCCCGGCAGTTATTGCTGCCCTTTTCTTCCTGTCCGGACCCGGTCGAAGCTTTTACCTGCCTGACTATTTCCTTTACCTCATTCTGTCCTGAAATATGCCAGGATGACCTGAGTTCCGGTGATACAAATTCCACCCGGGTGACCTTCACCCATCGCCAATATGATATGCCTGTAAATACTATCAATACTGCCACAGCTGTCAGCAAAATCACAACCCTAAGGTCTATATAGCAAATCCCGCGCCTTCCCATTTTTACATTACCTCCAGGGATCATACATATTCGCCCTCAAAAACATACCGGCTAAGAAAAATATATTATTAACCGGGCGAAGTATGACAAAGACAGTTCCCAAAAGCAGATGTTCCAAAATAAATGGGGCAGCTCGCCTTTTAAGCCATGAAAGCGCAGGGAGGGGCAGATATATTCCTCCATGACGGCTACGATTCAGTTTGTTACCGGCTCCCGCATCTGCGGATCTACCCCAAGGGTACCGCCAGCTCTAAGCGCTAAAGCGCCAAGAGCTGCCATGGCCGACAAACGGATATCAGACTCGTCATGGAGGAACAATATCTGCCCCTCCCTGGAATTCAAGGTTAAAATTCGGTGCCTGCCCCATTTACTTTTGGGATGCACCCGTACCTGCAATGCGTTTCAGTTTTTGGACCTCGTCCTTCTTAAGGAAACGGTACTTCCCTTCTTCAAGGCCCCTTAGTTCCAGAAAGCCTATAGCCACCCGTTTCAGTTCCAATACCGGGTGACCTATAGTTTCACACATTCTGCGGATTTGCCTGTTGCGTCCTTCGTAAATAGTAATCTCCAGCCTGGCATTGCTCCCCATGTTTTTCAGTAGTTTCACTTTTGCCGGAGCTGTGATTCCATCAGCCAGCCTGAGTCCTTTCCCGAACCGTTTCAGTTTGTCCCGGTCAGGGATACCTTTGACTAAGGCAACATAGGTCTTGCCAATTTCGTGTTTCGGATGGGTAAGGGCATAAGTCAGCTCACCGTCATTTGTCAGAAGGAGCAGTCCCTCGGTTTCAAAATCCAGACGGCCGACGGGATATACCCGTTCATTGACATTTTTAAGAAGGTCAACAACTTTCGGTCTGCCCTGCGGGTCCCTCAGGGTAGTCACATATCCTTTCGGTTTGTGCAGCAGAATATATACTTTTTCTTCTTTCTCCCCGAAGACTTTTCCGTCTACTTCTATAATGTCACTGCCGGGGTTTACCTTTGTACCCAGTTCCTTCACTACCGTCCCGTTAATTTTTACCCGTCCGGCCAAAATCAGTTCCTCGCATTTTCTCCGTGATGCAACCCCTGTATGGGCCAGGTATTTCTGCAAACGCTCCATTACCACACCTACTCTTCAAATTGCCTTCTCAAATGTTTTTTTCTGAAGTTATTATACTTTAAAAACTGACCTAACGCAAAATAACGAGTGAAACTTGTTTACCTGAAAACCATGTTACATATAAACACTGAAGCAATAAACCCGGTAATATCAGCCGACAATCCCGAAAAAACAGCATATCTGTACTTGGAAACCCCTATTGAACCAAAATACAGGGTCAGGACAAAAAAAGTGGTATCAGTACTGCCCTGAAGGGTGGAAGCCAACCTTCCAAGAAAACTGTCAGCCCCATAAACCTTGATTAGTTCCGCTGTAATACCAAGGGCTCCCCCTCCGGAAAGAGGCCTCATTATTCCCAGGGGCAGTATTTCCGCAGGTATCCCAAAAAAACCGGTAACCGGGGAAACGGTTTCCACAAACAGGTCCATTGCTCCGGAAGCCCTGAAAACACTGATAGCCACAAACATAGCAACAAGAAAAGGGATGGTCTTGACTGCCGTCATAAAACCTTCCTGGGCCCCTTCAATGAAGCTCTCATAGACATTAACCCTTCTGACAAAAGCCAGCAGTGTAATAAAAAACAATATGGATGGTATGGCCCATTTGGCTGCCAGAGAAACCATATTCATAATCATCTCCGGTCACCACCTCCATCTGTGTGACCTGTAAATCCCCCGGAGTATCCTGTCCACAATTACCGCCACTATCATAGAACAGGCGGTGGCAAAAATGGTTGTTCCGACTATCTCTGTAGGATTGACAGACCCGGCCTTTATCCTGATTCCGATAATTGTCGCGGGAATTATAGTTATACATGATGTATTGAGGGCTAAAAAGGTGCACATGGCCTCACTGGCCGTCTTGGGATCACCCCTGTTAAGCTTCTGCAGTTCTTTCATAGCGATAAGTCCCATGGGAGTTGCCGCATTACCCAAACCCAGTACATTGGCACAGAGGTTCATGATTATTGCTCCCATGGAGGGGTGGTTTCGCGGGATGCTGGGAAAAAGGAAGGTCATCAAAGGTCTTACCAATCTTGCCAGAAGCCTTACCATCCCGGCCTCCTCTGCAACCTTCATAATTCCCAGCCAGAAAGTCATTATCGCGACAAGGCCGAGAGCAAAATCAACAGCCCACTGGGCCCCCTGAAGGGCAGCGGTCGTAACCGCATCGATATTGCCGTTTACTGCCGCCACTATTATCCCCATCAACAGCATGCAAACCCAGATTAAATTGACCATGGTTTTCCCCCGTCGTCATATGATAAGACATACCCCAATCATATTGATAACTATGAAAACAGGGGAATAAATAGAACCCCACCTAGCGGTGAAGTTCAAAAAATCCGGTCAGTCCCAGCTTTTTGACTTTTTCGCGGATTTTTTTCGCATCAGTTGTATACAGCCCTTTTGCTTCCATCCGTTCAAAATATACTGAACCTGAATAGGTGAATTTTTGTTTCAGGCCTTCTTCAGTTTTCATCTGCCTGTGCATAAATGAAATAATGTCTCCGGCAGCCAGTTCAGGGGGCAGGATCCGGGGTTTCATCCCCCTGGCCAGCCTAACGGCATTATCCCCCGCCAGGACCCCTGTTATTATTGCCTCTGTATGACCGACCAGGGGTCCGGTTTTTTCTCCGGCACAAAAGAGGTTTTTGATCCCCCTGACCTGAAGTGTGTCATCACAGGGCGCCATAGCCATAAACCGCACAGAATTGCCCTGCCCGCCCGAATAAGGGTCAGCATAACGGGCTTCCCGGAAGCCTTCAATCACTCTCAGGTTCTCAATGGGGAAAAACGGTGTCATTAGTTTGGCATGCCCTGTGTCGAGGATTATAAGGTTTGTTGCATACTCTTCCATGGCATACTGCTGGCAGGCTTTTTGCCGGAGTGAACCGGTCTTATGAAATTTTTCCGGAAGTGGAATTATCAACACTCCCTTTTGGTCAAGCTCTTTGACCAATGACCTCTTCAGGGACCTTTTGTCAATTTTACATGACCCGCTCATCGCTTCAAAATGGTGACTGCCTTCCCCGGCTGTTATTTCAATAATTCCTGCCATCCCGGTTAAACTGGTGCGGGGACCAAAGGAAGGACACCTGAGGATACACATTGCACAGCCTGTCCCGTACCTGATACAGTGCTTCATAGGTCCTGCTGTCCCGGTAGTATCAATAAACACATCACCTTTTACCGTTTCACCTTTTTCGGTGATTACTTCCTCAACAAACCCGTCCCCGACTGTGACCCGGTTAACCAGGGCAGGAAACAGTACCTTTACTCCCGCAGCCACTAGCGCATTTCTTACCGCAGATTCTATACGCTGCACATCATAAAGGGCAGCATGACTGTGTCCCGGAAAATTAATATTTCTATGCCTCACTGTCGATTCTATAACCCTGAACATATCCCCTGCTCCCAACGCTATGGCTTCTTCAGCAGCAGTATAACGCCCATTGTTTCGGACAATTCCTCCAACAAGCCCGGTACCCAGAAGCAGGTCGGTCTTTTCTATCAGGATAACATCCGCTCCGGCAGACACAGCCGAATATGCTGCGGCACACCCTGCCCACCCTCCGCCAACAACCACTATCCTCATCATCTACCTCCCTTTCTTCATGCGGATGTATTCTTCATTTTTCAAGCTCTTAATTATTATATGCACCGGCAGTTAATTTAGTTTTAATGAACCAGCGTCCTATCCGGAACGTTGACCTGTTTGGGAAATAGGTTAACATTGCCGAAGAGGTATTAAATTGTACGCACAACTAAAAACAGCCGGTTTAATGGCATTCCGGCTGCTTCCTTTCTCTTTTAAACATATTCTGCATCTGTGATAAAAGGTTCGGTGCGACATCAATTATCCTGTCCACAACGGCATTACCGTCAACCGGTAAAAGCCTTATCTGTCCCTGCCCTACCACCAGAAAACCTACCGGCTGAACAGAAACCCCTGCTCCACTGCCTCCGCCGAAGGGCAGTGCTGAGCCATTACCTCCCTGCTGTCCCTGCTGTCCGCCTCCCTGACCCTGTTGTTCTTGCTGCCCACCTCCGGTGGCTTCAAACTCACCGCCACCTGCAGCAAATCCTGCGGCTACTCTGGACACAGGTATTATCACGCTTCCGTCAGGAGTCTCTACCGGGTCACCTACAATTGTATTAACATCAACCATTTCCTTTATGCTTTCCATTGCGGTCTTCATCAGACCTTCAATCGGATGGTCAGCCATAAGTATTCCTCCTTACAAAGTCTATGAGATAAAGCGGATTCTGGCGATATTTAGTCCGGCAATAATAATATGACCGATTCGTATATCAAATATGCAACGAAAATCAAGCCACAGGCACCTGCTGTCAAAACAGGGCTGGACCAACAGCTTCGGAGGTGTTTTCATAGAACCCAAACTGCTGTTTATTATGGGGAAAAACAACCCTTTTAGGGCCCACACCACACCTGTTGCTATACCCGTATCAGCCGGGTCTCCGAGACCTATCTGGGTTGTCCAGCTGAAATAATGAAATCTGATGGATCTCATCACTTTTTTAATCACTGTTTTATAACGGTTAAAATATTGCAGACCCTTTTTAAGATAATGCGGGAAGTCCTTAAAAATTCTTAAAAGGGGTATTTTTATTATCGCTCCTTTACCAGTAACAGGATGTGGAATCCCAGCTTCTGCTTCAGCCTTAACCTTTACCATGGGTTTTATCAGTCTGCTTTCAATCTCAACCATCGGTATTTTTGTTTTGAATTTAACCAGTCCCCTCAGCATTGTCATCTGCAATTCAAATAAATCGTCTTCCCCTTTCCTCTTATAACGTACATCGAAACGTATCCTCAGGAACATTATGGTGATGAGGAACAGCAAAAATAAGATAGCTATTATTCTTCCGGTAGTCAATGAAATCACCTTAAACACCCTGTTTATCCATATTTTCTCTCTTCCGGGCACAAACTATACCGGACCTGGTAAAATTTCAGAAAAGTTAAAGCTGCTGAAAATTCATCAGCAGCAATTTTAAATCTCTTTTTCATCCCCGGCGTCAGTCTCTTCTACCGGTCCGTGTTGACGGGCAAAGTCTTCCGGGTCAGGCAGGTCATTTAGGTCTTTCAACCCAAAATACCGAAGAAAACCCGGTGTTGTTCCAAAGAGCATAGGTCTCCCCGGTCCTTCCTTTCGTCCTATCTCTTTAACAAGATTCTTTTCCACCAGTGTCCCTATGGCGCTGTCCACCTTTACTCCCCTGATGGCCTCAATCTCAGCCCTGGTTACCGGCTGTTTGCAGGCAACTATCGCTAAGGTTTCAAGGGCAGCTTTGGAGAGACCGTGAGTGTTCTGGGGTTTATAAAGCTTCTCAATATATTGGGCAAATTCGGGCCTGGTAGACATCTGGTACCCGTTTGCCACCACCTGAATGTTAATGCCATGGAGCCCGGAATTGTATTCCTCTGATAATTCTTCCATCAGGACTTTAACATCAGCCTCCTGCATTTCAAGAATCTGGCCGAGGGTTTTGAGTGACACCGGTTCCCTGGATACAAACAAGAGACACTCGATAATTGCTTTAGTCTCCTGGGAAAACATAAGGCCCAATGAGCAGCCCCCCTTTTGTCCGATAGCTAACCGCCGCTAACACTCCCGCCTCTTCAGGCGGGAGGTAAGCGGCGCTAAGCTCCTGGATAACGATTTCTAATCGTCAGTTGGAGTCCAAACTCCACCTGACGATTAGAACTCTGTTGATGCTTCGGCAATTTCTTTCTCACTGCTATAAATCATTATCTCTCCAAAAGCCTTTGACTGGTATGCATTTATCCTGCCGATCCGGATAAGTTCCAGGAGGGCAAGAAATGTGACAATAACCTCTACCCTTGTCACCTTGGGTGTGAACAAATCCTTAAAAGCTATTCCCCGGCTGTGGAAAAACAGCCTGCGCATTATTTCCTTCATCTTATCCCTGATGGTAACTTCATCTCTAGGTATTTCCCCCGTAATTTCCCGCTCTGCCGCCCGGTCAAGAACTTCCTGGAGGGCATTCAGCAAGGTTGGCAGGCTGATTCCTTCCAGGGGGTTTTCCTCACTGAACAGGTGGAAAAACATTTCCTCTTCATTGGGCCTGGTATAGACCTTGTTCATGAAAGTTTCTTTTTCCTGCAGGTATTCTGCCATAGCTTTAAATTTCTTATATTCCAGCAGTTTTTCCACCAGCTCATCCCTGGGGTCAACTTCCTCTTCAGTTTCCTCATCCCCGGCCGGCGGGGGTTTGGGCAGCAGCATCCTTGCTTTTATGGCCAAAAGGCTGGCAGCCATGACAAGGAATTCACTTGTTACCTCGAGGTCAAGCATCTGCATCGCTGTAATGTACTCCAGGTATTGTTGGGTTATTTCGGCTATCGGTATATCATAGATGTCAACTTCATTCTTCTCTATGAGGTGAAACAGAAGGTCAAAAGGTCCCTCAAAAACCTCTGTCTTAATCTGGTAACCCAAGCTATTCCACCTCCAACTGATTTAATACCTAAGATTCATTACTTCCCTGACCTTTGCCGTCGTCTCGGCAGCCCTGACCTTAGCCCTGTCCCTGCCCTTCAGAAGGATAAGATTTACCAGGTCCATCCGGGCATCAAGGATATCCAGGACATCCCTCATTGAAATTGTCCCTTGTAAATAATCATCAATGATGTCCTGCCCAATCTCCCGTAAATAGTTCTTTTCCCGGCGGGTACCGGTAAACTGTTTGAACTTCCCAATCACCGGATCGGCATTCCGTTCAACGGTTTCACCGGTTTCACCGGCGGCATCCGCTTCCTTCAGTTGAAGCAGGTATCCCCGCAGTGCATCATAAGAATTGGTTTCAAAATGTGCCCTGCGCTGCCTGATGGGGTTAAGCATTTCTTCCACAACCTCATAAATTTCCTGTTTGCAGGCTACACAGCCGCGTTCCGCTCCGCGGCAGGCTTTTTGGACATAATCAAGCAGGGGGTTATTATATATCTCCTGGTATTTGTGAACTATACATACATCAGGGTGGCCAGGGTCATCTTTATGTATCCTGGCAGGGTCTGTGACCATGGCATTGACCATCTTTCTGACTTCATCCGAACTTGCCGATATGGCAATATCATTACCATAGCTTTTGCTCATTTTCCTGCCGTCCACTCCGGGTACCATGGGAAACCTTCCCAGAAGAGCCTGGGGTTCAGGAAACAGGTCTGTCTTATAAAGGAAATTGAATCTCCTGGCTATCTCCCTGGTCAGTTCGATATGAGGCAGCTGGTCCTCCCCGACAGGCACGGTATCACCCAGGTAGATAAGGATATCGGCGGCTTGCAGGAGGGGGTAACCCAGAAAACCGTAAGTGGTAATATCCTTACCCTGTTTCTCGAACTGGACCAGCTGGTCCTTGTATGTCGGACACCTCTCCAGCCATGAGAGTGGTATATTCATGGAAAAATACAAGTGAAGTTCCGCGTGTTCCCTGACCGAAGACTGGACAAAAACTGCGCTCTTGACCGGGTCAATACCCACACTCAGAAAGTCAAGAACCATTTGCCTGGTATCTTCAGGCAGGTCTCCGGTATCATCAAACTTGGTAGTCAGGGAATGCAGGTCGGCAACCATAAAATAGCATTTATATTCATCCTGCAGCCTGGCCCAGTTCTCCAGGACGCTCAAGTGTCCTATATGAAGCCTGCCTGTCGGCCTCATCCCGCTTAAAATAGTTCCCTTAGTCATTCTTGTTCCCTCCTGTTATAGCAGCATTTGTTTCTTTTATACTTTATTGTCATTTTAGTGTTACAATCTGATTCCGACTATAGCGGAAATAATGAACCTGACAAAATCAACCAATGGCCAAAGTATTAAGTCAAATATGCCGAACACCAGTAATAAAATCAAAATTAAAAACCCGTATTTTTCCAGATTGTACATGATATGACTATACTTCCTGGGCAGTATTCCGGCCAGTATCTTCGAACCGTCCAGGGGCGGGACCGGGATAAAATTAAAGACTGCCAGAATTACATTTATATAGAAGATGTTCCCTATAATACGGTTGATAATATCACTCTGAGGGACCGTGAATTTCCATATGAAAGCGGTAACAATCGCAATAAGTAAATTTGAAGCAGGGCCGGCCAGGGAAACCAGCAGAATCCCCCGCTGCCTGTCCCCTTTGAAGTGAAGTGGGTTAAAAGGTACGGGTTTGGCCCAGCCGAACCTAAAAACCAGCAAAAAAAGGGTGCCCACCACATCCAGGTGTTTTAATGGGTTAACAGTCAGCCTGCCCATGTTTTTGGCTGTAGGATCACCCAGTTTATACGCGGCAAAGGCATGGGCAAATTCATGGAAGGTCAGGCCAATCAGCATGGCTGGAATTAAATATAACATTCCTTCAACATCTATAGGTTGCAAAGATCCGGCCCCTTTCTTATTTCTTAATTTTTGTATCTTTCTTGATCCCCATTTTTTTCAGGTGTTGTTTCACGAATTTAATTTCTTCTTCCCTGGTGTTGACATCCCCGTCCAGTTTGGCTTCCCCCAAGGCATCCAGTACTTCTTTGAAATGAGGGCCGGGAACGAAACCGAGCTCCTTAATATCATCCCCATTGATGTTTAATTTATTGTGTATTGAACGGGCAAGATAGTTCCTCAGGCGCTCTTTCACCACATCAGAAGCAGAATCGGAAAGGATATATACATACCCTTCACCGGAGATGTCCCTGAGGACAGAGGCAATTTCACTCATTTTCATAGGTTTCACCCCGGAAAGCCCCTGTATCACTTCAGGGCACCTGCATAAAAGTTCACCCAGTTTTTTCTGTTCATCCTTGGTCAGTCTTAGGCGCTCATCTATGAGGCCGACCTGGCAGCCAGTTTTCCGGACCAGGACTGCCAGGTAAATAATCCAGTTGTTTATACCCCGGAGACCAATGTTCAAAATGAATTCAGTGGAAGGTGGTATCCTTCTCATAATTTCCATAGTCTCTTCTTCAATATTGGCCTCAGGCAGTATAAAGGGCCATACACCCAGTTCTTTCATCCGTAGAATTGCCCCAACGGCTGAAGACTCTCCCAGGATATGTTTTAGTTCCTCCCTGACCCTGTCCACAGACAGCTTCGTAAGCATTTTTGACTTAATAGCCCTTTTGGCCAGGGAAAGAGTCTGGCTCTCTATCTCAAAATCATATCTCTGTTCAAACCTGATTGCCCTGAGAATCCTGGTGGGATCCTCGACAAAGCTGAGGTTATACAAAACTCTTATTGAACCTTCCTCCAGGTCCCGGCGCCCGCCAAAATAATCCACCAACCCGCCGAAATTCTTCCTGCTCAAGGTGATGGCCATAGAATTGATGGTAAAGTCACGGCGGTAAAGATCCTGTTTCAGGGAAGATACTTCCACCTTGGGCAGAGCCGCAGGGTATTCGTAATACTCGGTCCGGGCTGTGGCTACATCTATCCTGAAGTTATCCGGCAGGATGACCATGGCGGTCCCAAATTTTTCATGAATCCTCACCCGGCCGCAGAGAAATTCGGCCAGGCAGCGGGCAAAAGACAGGCCGTCTCCCTCCACAACCAGGTCAATATCAAGGTTTTCCACTCCCAGGATAAGGTCCCTGACAAACCCCCCTACGGCAAACACAGAAAAGTTTTCCCGGTCCGCCAGGTAGCTGACTTGTCCCAAAAGGTCCCTGATATGAGGAGGCAGATTTTTTACCATAAGTTCAGTAACATTATCACTGTTTTTCCCTGTGACCGGTTGGGTAATGTTGTAGATCCGCTCATATTTTTCCGGATAATTTTCTCCATGAAGGGTCCTTAAAACATCTGTCCTTGATACAATCCCCACAATTTTTCCGCCGTCAATTACAGGCAGCCTGCCAATATTATGGTCAATCATCAGATGCTGGACTTCAGGAAGTGTAGTTTGGGGAGAAATGGTTATGACCCGCCTGGACATAAAACCTTTGACCGGGGCATGTCCAAGCCCGTGGTGTTTAGCCTTGTCTATATCTCTCCTGGATATTATGCCCACCATCTTTTCCCCGTCAACCACAGGAAGTCCTGTGTGGCCATACCGGAGCAGTATTTTTCCGGCCTCCTCTATAGTAGTGTCTGCAGGCACAATTTTAACCGGCGCTGACATTATCTTTTTTGCAGTTGTCTCAGGCCTGACATTTTCCCTGAGGAGTTTTTTAATCCTAAGAACAATCTCATCCACACTGCCTTCCCTAACCGTTGCAGAGGCCGCTGTAGAATGTCCTCCCCCGTTAAACCCCAACACAATCTTGGATACGTCTACTGCATCATCCTGGCTCCTGGCCACAACATGTATGCGGTCATCCATACGCACTGCCGCAATAGCCACATCTGAATTGGTAATGTCAAGCAGTTTATGGACCAGCAAGGCCAGTCCGCCCACATATTCATCTATACTTCCACTGGAAATCAATACCTTTATCCCATTTATATCAAGGGTTTCTGAAGATACAATCAGGGTGTTAAGCAGTCCTTTCTGACGGTCAGACAAGGGGCGGTCGATAAAATCTGCCACAACTGAAAGCTTTGCCCCCTTTGATAAAAGGTAAGCTACAGAACGGGCATCTCTTGGAGTTGTGGTACTAAATGTAAGGGAACCGGTGTCCTCATAAATGCCCATGGCGAAAACAGTCGCCTCAAAAGAGTTTACCTGCAGCCTTTTTTTCCTGATCAGTTCCACAAGAATGGTTGTGGCAGCGCCAACCTGTTCGACAATTTCATAATCCCCTTTGGCATCGTCAACAGCCCGGGGGTGATGGTCATAAATATGGATTTCCAGCCCCGGGTTATTAAATACATTCCGGACATCTCCAATCCGGGAAGGGCTTTTGGTATCCACCATTATCAGGGTTTTCACCTCATTCAGGGGAATATCCTTAGCCAGCCTGAAATTAAAGGTGTCTTTATGCAGCGCCATAAACTCCCTGACATTTCTATGCAGCTTCCCCGAATATACCAGTTCGGCATCGGGATAAAGTTTTTTTGCTGCAATCATGGCAGCCAGTCCATCCAAATCGGTATTATTGTGGCTGACGATAATCTCCATATTGTCCCTCCCTGCGCTGTTACCGCAATATTATATCATAATTTGGCAGTAAAAAAAAGCACCCGGCTGAGGGGCAAAAAGTTAACTGCAATAGTTACCGGCGGTGATTAGCTGCCGGATTAAAAAGAACCTGACTGTCCGTCAGGTTCTTTGTGTCTTTAGCTGACTTTGGTGCTTATCCGGAGTTTATCGGCCACCATGGCAATGAATTCGGAATTGGTAGGTTTGCCTCTCTCGAGGTTAATGGTATAACCAAAAAATTTGTTCATCATCTCAGTGTTCCCACGGTCCCACGCCAGTTCGATGGCATGCCTGATGGCCCGTTCAACCCTGCTTGGGGTCGTAGAATATTTCTGCGCAATAAGTGGGTATAGTTCTTTTGTCACCCCACCCAGAAGGTTGACTTCATCTACAACCATCTTGATGGCCTCTCTCAGGTACTGGTATCCTTTAATGTGGGCAGGGACACCCATTTCATGAATAATATTGGTCACAGCTACGTCAAGGTTACGGGTCTTTACAGGCGGAGTATATTGGGGAACAGTTTCCCCCTCAACCAGTTGCCTGATCCGGGTTGCCAGGACTGCAAAATCAAAGGGTTTAAGTATGTAGTAATCGGCTCCCAGCTCAATAGCCCTCTGGGTTACGCTCTGCTGGCCAAAAGCGGTAAGCATAATAACCTTCGGCCTGGGCTGCATATTGGAGGAAACCAGTTTCTCCAGTACACCGATGCCGTCCAGATGTGGCATGATAATATCGAGCACAACCACATCGGGTTTTTCCCTGTCGATAATTTCCATAGCTTCAACGCCATTATTGGCAATTCCCACCAGGACAAAATCATCTTCCTGGGAAATAAATTCTTTCAGCAAATCGCAGAACTCTCTGTTATCATCTGCAATCAGTATTTTGGTACTTCTTAAACTCATTGCCTTCCCTCCTGATAAATTTTTCTATCTGTTTCTCTTACAAAGATTTTCGACGCATGTTAAAGAAATCCTGCCCAAACATTAAAAAAATTGGTAATTATTTTAATACAAATACAGACATAAATCCAGCATTTACAAATTATGTTTGTCGAAGATAATTGCTTATTTTATTAAAAAAGGCAAAACCTGTCAATGTAAAAAGGGGTATCTGCGGGTATATTTGGGAGGCCATTGCCCAATAATAATTTTGAATACAAATATTTTATTTGGAGGTGTTTTAAAAACGTGATAAACCAGTCATTACACCAAAACCTGAACCAAATCGTCCAGATCTGCCAGCAGCTGAGCCAGTCTGAGCAAACTAATGCAGCAAGATTGCAGCAGATCATGCAATCAGAACAGACAGCCAGCCAGCAGCTTCATCAAGTTGTGCAGCTCTGCAGCCAGGTTTCCCAGCAGATTCAGATGATGGCCAGTCCTTCCCAGTCCGGCCAGTTCTCCGGTATGGGTCAGTCAGCAGGATACGGTCAGTCAGCCGGATCAGGCCAGTCAGGCAGCACACAGCCCGCCAGCCATTGGGCAAATATACCGGTTAATACCGGGAATGCCTTTATCGGACAGCAGGCTGGGCAACAGGAAGGACAGATGGGTGGACAGATGGGTGGACAGTTTGGTTTTGAGTTCGGCAAGGAAATGGGGCCTACCGGTAAAGCGGCTTTTAATACGAACAAAGATCTAAACAAATAACAAAGAGCTTCCCTATAATATGAAAACAGGGAGAGGCAGATAAACGACGGCAGCAACTCAGTTGTTACCCAATCGCGCATAAATATCTTCCTCTCCCTGTTTTATTATAGTTTTTTCACTTAATTAATCGAACTTTTGTCTCCCTGTGTTTAACTTGCTTTTTGCTGTAAACCCTTGGCATCATTGGATTCCATGAGCATCCATTCTATCAGACACCCATAACCCCGGGTCGGGTCATTGATAAAAACATGGGTCACGGCGCCGACAATCCTGCCATCCTGGAGCAGAGGACTGCCGCTCATGCCCTGAATAATCCCCCCGGTTCTTTTCAATAACCTGGGGTCAGTCACCTCTACAATCAGGCCTTTACTGTCCGGCACAGACTGAGGAAGGACTTTTATGATTTCAACTGCGAATTTTTCGATTTTTTCACCATCCAGTACAGTAAGCATTTCAGCCGGTCCTATTTTAACCTGGTCCGGAAGCGCAATTGGCACCGGCTCCCGGTAATAAGGATTACTTAAGTCATTTTTCAGGGTTCCATAAATACCGAACTTGGTATTTTTCTCAATACTTCCTGAAAAACCGGCATCACTTATGAACATACCTACTTTTTCGCCCGGCTGTCCACTCTGCCCGGCCTGGATTCCCTGTATAGATGCACGTACTATCTTGCCGTCACTGACATCAATAGGCTTGTTTGTATCGGAATCTGTTATCACATGTCCCAAAGCCCCGTATTTCCCTGTTTTGGGATTGTAGAAAGACAGGGTGCCAACTCCTGCCGCACTGTCTCTGATATACAATCCCACCCGGTATCTTCCGGTTTCTTTACATAGTATCGGTTGTATATGAGTTTGAAAAGTAGTTTTATTGCGTTTTACCAGGACTTTGACTTTTTTTCCGTTTTTACCGGATTCGTTAATTATCCTGGCTACCTGTTCATCACTCTTAACCGCCTGACCGTTTATTGTCATGATCACATCTCCTACTTCAATACCTGCCTCTCTGGCCGGGTTAAATCTATGACCCTGTTTGTCCTCAACTATAGACTGTCCGACGACAATGACTCCTTCTGAATGAAGAAGCACACCTACCGATTGACCTCCCGGGACCAACCTGGTCTGGGGCAAGACTTCGACTCTGACATTTTTTATGGGAAATATGCCAAAGAGTCTGATCTGTATATTAGCTTTTCCCGGGGATGTGGCTACAGGCCAGCCTTCCAGAAAACTAAAGGCCTTGCCGCTGGCATCAGTCCCGTTTAGAAGCAGGACTTGTCTTGAATTGGAATTAACATAGACACTGAACTGGCTTAACAGCCATTCAGAAAAATTTAATTCTAGTCTGATATGGTCACCGACTGAAACCCGCTGGTTAGTAGGGAGTGAAAAAAAACTCCGGGCCTGTGGGTTGAGTGTTCCGACAATTATCAATAGGGACAAAAACAAACCAAAGGCTTTTCGTCGCATTTGATCAGACACCCAATTATCACTCTCCTGGTTTTTCCTTTAAATTACTTCACCTCCATATTCTACCGGCAGTGGATGTTTTTATACTTTACGATTCTTAGAAAGAGGTTTAGCCACCATGGTGTTTTTATGGGTCTGAATCTAAGTTAACCTGAATAAATCTCTTTTATGCCAAGAAATATAACGTTATATTTCCATATCGCAAGTTATTTTAATTTATTGGCATTATTCAAGGAAATTTTAACGAAAAAAGGTCAAATGATTCACATTTGACCTTTTATTTCACATGAAGATAATTTTTAATTTTAACATAACTGTATATAACGAAATGATTATTAGAACAATAAGTTTAGAGTATCTTTTTCTTTTAAAATTTCCTCGGCGTGTTTCCGGGTAACAGCAGTAATCTTACCACCACCCAGCATCCTGGCAATTTCATCAATCCTTTCCTCCGGAGACAGGCCGTATATTTTGGTAAAAGTCCTTGATTCACCGGTTTCCTTGGTAATAATAAAATGGTTATCAGCCCGGGCTGCAATCTGTGGCGAATGGGTCACACAAATAACCTGCCGGTCAGTCCCAATTGATGAAAGCTTTTGAGCCACCGCCTGAATGGCGTTACCTCCTATCCCGGCATCAACTTCATCAAAAATCAGGGTAAATACCGAGTCAATTTTGGCCAGGATTTTTTTAAAAGCAAGCATAATGCGGGACACTTCGCCTCCGGAAACAATCTTCGCCAGAGGTTTGAGAGGTTCTCCCAGATTTGGGGATATTAAAAATTCCACTTCATCATACCCGTTTTCAGTCGGCCGGTTTCCGGATGTTATACTGATATCAAACGTAACATGAGGCATATTCAGTTCAATCAGTTCCCGTGTTATCAGTTCCCTGATAGTATCAGCCGTCTTCCTTCTCTGGGAGGATGTCTCGCCTGCTATACTGTCATAATGTTTTTTGGCTTCCTCCATAAATTTTTTTGTCCTGCTCAGCTCTTCATCAAAATTATCCAGAACAATAAGGGATGATGCTACCTCTTCCCGGTATTTCAGGATTTCGTTTATTGTATCTCCATATTTTTTCTTCAACTGCCTTATCAGGGCTAACCTGTTTTCCACTTCGTCCAGCTTAAGGGGGTCAGTTTCAAGGCTGCTGCATCGTTTTCTAATGTCTCTTGCAACTTCTTCTAACTGATACAGGGCTGATTCAACGGTTTCAGTCAGAGGACCGGCTGCAGGGTCCACCGAACACGCCTCTTTAAGGTTGCTGGCCGCCTCGTGAAGCAAGTCAGTGACAGCTTTTTGCCGTCCACCCTCGTATAACAGTTCATAGGCAGTATTATAAAGAACAGAAAGTCTTTCGGCATTGGCCAGAATATTCTTCTCCTCCTCCAAGGAAGAATCTTCTCCCTCCACGGGGCCTATGCCGTCTATCTCTTCCAGCTGGTACTTATATATATCAATCTTTCTGACCCGTTCCTTTTCATCGGCCTCCATTTCCCTGATTCTGGCTTCCAATGCGGCAATGTCCCTGTAAGCAGACGACAGTTTCTTCCTGAGTCCCCGCATCTGATCTCCGCCATAATCATCCAGTAGTTCAATATGTTTAAGGGGATCAAGAAGGGACTGCTGATGATGCTGGCCGTAGATATCAACAAGGGTTTTGGCAATATCTTTTAGTACTGAAAGGTTGACCTGCCTTCCGTTGACCCGGCAAAGATTTTTTCCGGTTTTAACAATTTCCCTGGTAAGTATAAGGGAATCTCCTTCTTCAGGGAGCAATCCGTATTCTTCCAGAATCTTTTTTGCCTTGGCGTTTACTCCAATATCAAAAACAGCTTCTACAACTGCCTTTTCCTCTCCGCTTCTGATAAATTCCGTTAAACCCTGCCCGCCGGTAACTACCGTTACAGCATCGATAATTATCGATTTTCCGGCGCCTGTTTCTCCTGTAAGGACTGTAAATCCCTTCGGCAGGTCGATTTCCAGCCGGTCAATTATGGCAAAGTTCCGGATGAACAGCTTTTCCAGCAATTCATTCACCTCAAGTCAAAAAAGATTTAAACCGGTCCATCACTTTGGCAACGGCAGATTTGGGTTTAACTACCACCAGAACCGTGTCATCTCCGGCAACGGTCCCGATAATTTCTTCCCATCCTTCATTGTCTATGACCAGGGCTGCTGCCTGGGCAGCACCCGGAGTTGTCCTGACCACAATGATGTTTTCACTGGAATCCAGGCCAATAACAGAGTCCCTGAATACCCGCATGGACTTTTGCGGGTTCTTCCCCATCAGCCGCTCACCCGGTAATGCATACCGGTACCGGTCGTTTCCGGCAGCGACCTTTACCAGGCGCAGTTCCTTTATATCCCGGGAGACCGTGGCCTGGGTAACGTCAAATCCCTCCCGTTTAAGCTCCTCGGCCAGTTCCTCCTGGGTTTCTATTCTCATGCGCTCAATTATCTCAATTATTTTCCGGTGTCTCCCGGTTTTCACAGGTAATCCCCCCAGCGGTTTTCCGGGCGCTCTTTTCAATTATCAGAAGATAAGGCGCCCTTTCCCGATTTATATAATTAATTTTTGCCACACAAAAATTCCTTTTATCAAGTCCCTGCAGCAAGGTTTCCAGGCGGAGCTGTTCTTTCTGCCCGCCGGGATGTCCGGTATATACAACCAGGCAGATTAATCCTCCCGGTTTTAATATTTCCAGACAGTCTTCCACAGCCCTGACCGTTGATTCAGCCCGGGTAACAATGCCATGGTCCCCGCCCGGAAGGTACCCCAGATTAAAAACGACCGTATCAACCGGTTCCGGAATTTTTTTCCGGACCAGTTCATGACTTTCATTAAACAGTTTGACATTATCTACATATCCATGGAGGGCTAAAAGCTCAGCGGTTGTTTCGACAGCCTGCCGCTGGATATCAAAGCCGTATACCCGTCCGGATTTGCCGACCCTTCGGGCCAGAAAAAGAGTGTCTTTGCCATTGCCGACAGTGGCATCCACAGCTACTCCGCCTGGTTTAAGGTTTATGTTGATATAATTGTGAGCAATTTCCACTATGTTTGCCAATATGCCAAACATCTTCTATGTGTCCCCTTCTTTTAGCTTGGTTCTCAGGATTTCAAAAAAACTCCTTTGGTTAAGTTTCATGAACCTGGCACAGAACGGTGCTTTTTTGATAATCACCTCGTCAAAAGGTTTTAGGGGAAAACCGCTCTGCCCGTCAATAGTCAGCATGACTTCAGCCTGGGTGGCCTGAAGTTCGACCCGGACGACACTGTTATTATTTATGACAATAGGCCGGGCATATAAAGTATGAGGGCAGATTGGGGTAACTATCATCAGTTCGAGGTCAGGGACCACCAGCGGTCCTCCCGCCGACAGTGAATATGCCGTTGAACCGGTGGGAGTGGAAATAATGAGCCCATCTGCAGGATAAATGTCAACAAATTCATTATTTACAAAAGTCTTCAGCCTTATCAGCCTGGCAAATGCGCCCTTAGTCACCACAGCATCATTCAGGCCGCAAAACCTGCTAATCTCCTCACCTTTTCTAATCACTGACGCTTCAATCATCATCCGTTCTTCAATCTGATAATCGCCGGAAATAAGCTGTTTCATAGCCGGGGCAAGGTCTGGCTGCTCTATTTCTGTCAGAAAACCCAGCTGCCCCAGATTAACGCCAAAGAGAGGTATCCCGCAGCCGGCTATCGCCCTGGCAGAGTTAAGAAGCGTACCATCACCGCCAAGGACGATTATACATTCAGCTTCTTTGGCCAGGTCAGCCTCGGCACATGTGATGACCCCGCTGCCGGCAACTTCTGAACTAACCCCGGCAATCATGACCTTTTTGCCGTGCTTTTTCAGCCAGTCAACAATCTGCTTAGTAATGACCCGGGCTTCGGTTTTTTCGTAATTTATAATAAGTCCGATGGAATCCATTGCATTTCCTCCTTCGGAATTACTATTCTACAGAAAAATTTGAACTCCTGTCTGAAATATTTTTGCAGAATCAAGGATATTAAAATCCGTTGTCGAATATAAAACATTGCCGATACAAATATATAATATTGCATATCTTACAAACTCTAAGGGGTTGATTAATCATGAAAAAATTTTTGATATTGGTCATAATCATTTCATTGACTGCATTTATTGGCTGTTCAAAAACAAAACAGCAGGGTTCGGCCCCTGAGCCACCGCCTGAACAACCTGACACCGCCCACCTTACGGCAGAAGATAATGGACTGGCGCTGTCAATAAGCCGGGAGATCCGTTCTTTATCAGGAATGAACATCAGTGGTAAAGACGGTTACGAAGTTGTGAGCATTCAGGTAGCAGTCGACAACAATACGAAAGATAATGTGCCAATTTCCCCTGAATTTGTCACATTAAAAATGACAGACGGAACTGAATATAAGTATTCCCCTGAATTGACACAAACCATAACCAGTAAGGCTGCCTTTAAAGAAGTCACCCTTCCTCCCGATTACCGGGGAGGCGGACTGCTGATATTTGAACTTAAAAAAGGCACAATCCCCGATAGCCTGATCTATGCAGATAACAAAAGTCACGAGATTCCGGTCAAGTTTCCAACTGAAATGAAAATAAGCATCTAAAGACATTCCATAATTTTTGTCATAAATACAAGGGAGTGGCAGATACGTTCCTCCAGAACGGCTACAACTCAGCTTGTTACCCAATCGCGCTTGCGCGCTCTACCCCAAGGGTACCGCCAGCTCTAGGCGCTAAAGCGCCAAGAGCTGCCATGTTGGACAAGCGGATGTCAGACTCGTTCTTCCGGAACATATCTGCCACTCCTTATATTTAGGTGCAAAAATTATGTTTTATTTGAGCAGTTCCTCGAGCTCGCGGTTCCGTTTTTCCGTATACTCGGTAATCTTGGTGGCATACCCAAAATTATGTATGCCCTTGCTCCCGTCAGAAACCACAAAAGACAGATTGGTATAAACAACATTGTAAACTTCCCAGGCTTTCGTAACATCTCTTCCCTGTTGTCCAAAAGTCCTCATCTTTTGCTCTGACAGCTTTAGGCTTTTCTCGATTGAATCACAGCTTTTTTCAATTTGTGACTGCATTTTGGCAACTTCCTTGGCAAACTGTTCTTCAGATCTGTCCGCATGGCACATGACACAAATGCTTTCCGTATGCTCCTTAAGAGCATCGGCAGGAGTCTTGCCCTTAAAGGTGTGGGCTTCATTAGGCATGTGACATTCAATACAGGTCAGTCCGGAACTGTACTTTGTATCAGGTGTGTTGGGGACCCCGATAGCGCCATATCCCAGAAACATCTCTTTCTGCGGGTGATGGACCTGTTGTCCGGCGACAATGTCACCCCCGTTGTTATGGCAGGTAGTACAGGTTTCCAGTGGTTCCAGTCTGAGTTTAAATTCAGACAGTGTCATTTCATGGCATACTGCACATGTTATGGAATGGCTAATTGCTGCAGGTTCAGGTTTCTGTTCCGGGGGGGCGAGAAAATATTCCGCTGACATACAAGAATAACATCTTGGCTCTATAGTACCCTGGTATTCCCTCAGAGTTTTAAGGGATTCAGAGTGCCCGCTGGTCTCATACTGTTCCTTAATAGGCACATATATATCAACCATTTTTTGCTCCTTTTGAGCCTGAAAAGCCTTAACCTGTGCTTCAGTTACCTTCTTTCGTTCCCCCATTTCCGGAGCGGAGTCCCGGCAACCGGTAAACAGCACTGTCACCATCAAGCCTAACAGTACGGCTGTAATCCATTTTTTTGTCAGCATCATAATATTTCACCCTCCAATTCTTCCGGGGTTATTTTGTCTTGAAGTTTGAAACAGCTTCTTCAAGCTGGTGTGTCATCTTGGACAAGTTATTGGCAGCTTCAAATAATTCGTTTACGGCACGGGATTGAGAAGCTACCAGGTCAAGCATCTCGTCAGATGTTTTAACAGTTTGTTTTGATATCGTTACATTTTCAAAAATCTCATGAATCATATATTCACTGCTGCTGGTAATCTGCTTAGTACTGTTGGCCACTTCACGGGTCTGGGCAGAAGCTGTCTGGACCATTTCAATAATTTCTGTAAGTGTTTTCCCGGTCTCATTTATAACAACCGTACCGTCTGCTACAACTTGACGCCCTTCGTCCATGGAGATCACAGCCTCCTGAGACCTCTTTTGAATCTGGGCGATAATCTGCCGGATTTTTTCAACTAATTGACCCGACCCGGAGGCGAGCTTGCGAACCTGCTCGGCAACTACAGCAAAACCCTTACCCTGTTCACCGGCCCGGGCAGCCTCTATGGCCGCATTTAAGGCCAGCAGGTTAGTCTGCTTAGCAAAACCCGAAATCATATCTATAATACCTGAAATCTTATTGACATCGTCAACCAGGGACTTTACATCCAGGGAAAGCTGGTCTACTTTTTGTTCTATCTGTCTCATCTGTTTGATTGCAGCTCTGAGAGAATCTCCGCCTTCCCTGGCCATTTCGGCAGCAGATGCTGAAGTCCGGTCAATCATTTGGATGCTCTGGGTTATATTATTAATTGCACTCATGGCAGTTTCGGCAGAAGCCTGCAGGTCTTTAATCCCATCAGCCTGCTGTCTGGCCCCGGAAGATACCTCCTCAATGGATGCATTGATGGTGTCATATGCTGCAGCGCTCTGCTGGGTATGAGATTCAAAAGCCTCACTGGAAGATGCTATTTCCCGGCTCCAACCGGCAATCCGTTCAATTATGGCCTGCAGATTGTCAACCATCGTATTAAAAGATTTTGCCAGTTCACTGAATTCACCTATAGAATTATCCTCGATTCTTTTGGTTAGGTCTCCCCCGGCAATATCCCTGGAAACCCGGACCAGTCTGCTCAGAGGAGTAGTAATGTTTTTGGAGGTAATAAAGGTCAGGGTAAAACATGCGGAGATAGCAACAAAAGCAATAGAATACATAATCCGCCGGGAAGTTGTAAGGATATCCCTGCTCCTGGCCTGGGCATCCTGCGCCCTGGAGTTGGAATCCATTACCAATTGATTTGCCGATTCAATCATCTTATTTCCGGCCAGTTTATAATTTTGCCAAAGGGTATCAACAAGGCTGTCCCTTTCGGCCTCCTCGTACTTGAAAATATGGTTGGCCACCAAATTAAAGTTGTCGTGTTCTCTTTTAACCCTGTACATGGTCTGCAGGGAGACCGAATCCGTGTCCCCATCCCAGGTATACTCTTCAAATTGCTTGATTTTGGCCAGGAAGAGCCTGTCCAGTTCCCTGTATTTCTGTTTTATGTTTTTGTTGCCGGCGGTAAAGTCACGGACGAGAACCTGTTGTTCCTGGACTATTGACTTTATATCACCGGCGATGTTAAGCTGGGGCATAAATTTCGTGGTGCTGACATCAATGGCCTGCTGGGTACGGGCCATGTTGGTGTCTGCCACAATCATTATAAAAGTAAGCATAATAACCACACCCAGATAACCCAATAATATTTTAAGAGTAATATCACTAATTTTAAATCTTGACTCCAACAGCCACACCCCCGTTGGACTTCCAGAATCCCATTTCCAGGATGCCTGAGAACGTGATAGAATGCACTTAACAAAAAAAACCCTTCCCCTTTGATATTACAACTTGAAGAAAGGTCTACTGTCCTCGAGGAATCATATTAAATGTTTCGCCAAATTTTTTCAATATCCTCTAAATAATGCTACAATTCTTGGAAACTTTTTTGACCGGTACTACTGTTTCAATTAACAATTCACAATTCACAAAAGGCAGCGGAAACCACGGAGCGGATGAGGTTTTCCCCGGGAACAGGCTTTTGTGTAATCCCTTCACTTCTTCTCATCAGGGCCAGGTATTCGATATTACCTTCCGGTCCCTTGATGGGGGAATATGTAAGATGTACAGTATCAATGCCACAGCCTGCGGCAAAAGCTATTATCCTGTCAATGACCTCTATATGTATGTCCGGATCCCGGACAACCCCCTTTTTGCCAACCTGTTGACGCCCCGCTTCGAACTGGGGCTTTATCAAGGTTACCAGTAGTCCTCCCGGCTCAAGTATCTCACTGATTTTGGGCAGCACTTTTTCCAGGGAAATAAAAGCAACATCAACGGTAACCAGGTCTGGGGTTTCATTAAGCAGTCCGGGGTCAAAATACCTGATATTGGTCCGTTCCAAATTAACAACCCGCGGGTCCTGTCTCAGTTTCCAGTCCAACTGGCCATACCCGACATCTATAGCGTATACCTTTACAGCTCCATGCTGAAGGACACAGTCAGTGAAGCCGCCCGTTGATGCTCCGATATCTGCCACAACTTTCCCCGCCAGGCTGATTCCGAATTCATCCAGCGCCTTTTTCAGTTTCAAACCGCCCCGGCTTACATACGGATTGGCCGGACCGGTAACTTCAATCTGTGAATCAACACTGATTTCTGTACCTGCCTTATCAACAAGCCTGCCGTCAATATTAATCAAACCTGCCATAATCGCAGATTTGGCCTTTTCCCGCGAAGGGAAAAGGCCTTTTTCTACTAACATCACATCTAAACGCTTTTTATTAGCCATATATGACACCTTCCGCAAGATTGACCGTTTCCCAGACTTATTTCCCAGGACTTATTTCCTAAGGCTTAGTCAAAACCTTAATCCGCGCAGTTTTTCTGAGCTTTTTCGGCTCGTCCTCCCCTGATAACATTTCCCTTACATGTGAAATTATACCCTGACTTGTCAAACCGTATTTCTGCCTTAAAATGTCAGGGGTGCCGTGACTGACAAACTCATCGGCAATTCCCATACATTTCACCTGTATATTTATTCCTTTTCGGTTCAGCATCTCAAGAACCGCGCTTCCAAACCCACCTTGCAGGACATTCTCTTCAACGGTCAGCAGGCTTCCGGTCTTCAAAATGTTTTCTATAAGACATTCTTCATCAAGTGGTTTAATATACCTGGCGTTTATTACAGCAGCACAAATCCCCTCTTCGTGAAGTGATTCTGCGGCCTCAAGAGCTGTATAAACAAGAGGCCCTATGGCAGCTATGGTAATATCGGAACCCTCCCTCAACAGATCTGCACCCCTCGGTAATTTGTTATCAGGACAATCAATATCTGTTAAGGGTACTCCCATACCGGCTCCCCGGGGATATCTGACAGCCACGGGGCCTTTCGCTTCAACTGCCGCCTTAAGCATCAGGCGCAATTCGTTTTCATCCTTTGGGGCCATCACCGTCATGCCGGGAATATGCCTCAAATAAGAAACATCAAACACTCCCTGGTGTGTTTCCCCGTCTTCACCAACCAACCCGGCCCGGTCAATGGCAAAAATGACGTGCAGGCCCTGTAAGGAGACATCATGAAGAATCTGGTCATAAGCCCTCTGCAGAAAAGTGGAATAAATAGCCACAACAGGAATATATCCATTTACAGATAACCCGGCAGCCATTGTTACTGCATGCTGCTCGGCTATTCCCACGTCAAAAAACCTTTTTGGAAACCGGTCCTGGAACTTGGTGAGTCCCGTCCCTGATGGCATGGCAGCTGAAATAGCAACAACCTTTTCATTTTGTTCAGCTATTTCACAGAGGGTACTGCCGAAAACATCTGTATAAGATGCTTTTTTAGTTCCCTTCCCATTTCCGGAATCTATGTCGAAAGGTCCGATACCATGGAATTTGTCGGGGTTATCCTCAGCCGGTTTATAACCCTTGCCTTTCCGTGTAACCACGTGCACAATAATAGGGCCATGGCTCTTCTTTGCCCGCTCCAGAACAGTCTTCATAAGGGCTATGTCATGCCCGTTGATAGGTCCCAGATAGGTAAACCCCAGTTCCTCAAAAATCATTCCCGGTACCACCAGGTACTTAAAACTGTCCTTTATCCTTTCAATAGCCTTGACGACCGTCGGACCGATGGAAGGAATCTTCTTTAACATCAGTTCCATTTCTTCCTTGTGTTTATAATACTTCGGGTCAGTCCTCATCCGGCTTAAATAGCCGGCAAGGGCCCCTACGTTTTCAGAGATTGACATCTCATTATCATTCAGCACCACAATCATGTTTTTGCCCATATGACCTGCGTGGTTGAGGGCTTCAAAAGCCATTCCGCCTGTCATTGCCCCATCGCCTATTACTGCGATTATATTATAATCCTCTCCGTTTAGGTCCCGGGCCAGCGCCATTCCGAGGGCAGCTGATATGGATGTACTGCTGTGTCCTGTATCAAAAGGGTCACATTTACTCTCCGCCCTTTTGGGAAAACCGCTCAACCCGGCATATTGTCTGAGGGTTGAAAACTCTTCCTTTCTTCCTGTCAGGATCTTATGCACATATGACTGGTGACCCACATCCCATATTAGTTTGTCATGGGGACAGCTAAAAACGCTGTGCAGGGCAATAGTCAGTTCTACAACCCCCAAATTGGGGGCAAGATGTCCTCCTGTCCCGGAAACCGATTCTATCAGAAACGCCCTGATTTCTTCCGCCAGTCTGTGCAGGTGGCTTATAGAAAAACCCCTCAGGTCTGAAGGGCCGTTTACCTTGTCCAATAGTGGAGTATCCACTGTTTTGTTCACCTTCTTCTATCCTTGCCCTTACGCTGGCCGCCGCCAATAATCCGTATCCCTGTCACTGATTCAAACCAGGCGATTATTCTGCCAACGGCATAAATAATTTGTTCAGAATCATCCATAGCGGTCTTCTTCCCCGCAGCTTTCCCGCCCACGGTCAATGAAGCAACGAGTCCGGTCATTATCATGGTAAGGATACTTTCATTCCAGTCAGGCTTACCGGTAACCACCTGGAGACCTATGGCCACTCCAAAGGCGCCGCTGACAGTTCCACATATATCCCCCACCACATCATTACAAAAAGTTGCCACCTTGTCAGCATGTTTTATCAGAAACAGGGAGTGACTTGCTCCCTTAAGCTTCTTAGAGGCTTTTGCATGAAACGCCCGTTCATCTGCAACAGCTGCGGCAACCCCAATCATGTCAAATATTATCCCAATAAAAATAACCAGGAGTAAAACAAAAAAAGATAGTATAAGTATTTGCAGTTTTGGCAACAATATTTCAGAAAATATACTAAAAAAAACAGCCACTAAAAACGCGCCGGCTCCTGTAAAAACTGCAAATTTAAGAGAGCCAGGCTTATTGTTTCCCAAATAGTTTCACCTCATGTAAATGTAACAGTAGGTGGCAACATGATGAGTAAATGTTGTAGCTTAGGTCCAGCTGGTTTTCCCAATCATCACCGCCACGTTACCGTGCCGGCGGTTTCCCTTTATGATGAATCCGTACCGTCACCGAATACGGGGCTGGATTACCACTTAGTCCACACTTTAATCCCCATCATGTCTTAGGTTTAACCTAAACAGCCTAGGAGTTTTCCTCAACAGTACCGGGATACTTCTAGCCTCTTTTGCAGTGGTGGTTTCAAATAGCGGAGTTGCCGGACGCGGGCCCGCATCCGGTACCCCGGTAACCCATAATCCACCAGCACCACTCAAGGCAGGCTACACTGCTTCTGACGAATTATATAAAATAAAACATCTTAGGCAGGTTTATCCCGAATCGTAGTATAAGGTAATTCCCACTATCTTGTACTACAGCTTCCGGGCCTCCACGGGGGCTGGGTCCACGCCTACATGCCATTGTAGATCGCCCTTCCCCCTTACTCCCAGAACCGACCCCCAACTGGGCGTCAGCAGCCGGAACCAGGAACTTCATCGATATGCCCTTTGACGGATTTTTAGGCCCGCCCTCAAAGTGCCGGTCCTGACTAGGATACTGCGCCACCTACCAGGATACTGATACACATTTGATTAAAATTACTTTATCAAATTGTGAAAGTAATTATATCATAATATATATTAATGTTCAATTACTCCTTTTCTAAAACAGCAGCGCTATTACTATGCCTAAAAAAGAACCCGCCAGTACCTCGATGGGGGTATGTCCGAGTATTTCTTTTATTTTCACGGGTTTTATGCCTGTACCGTGATAGATGTCATGAATGAGTTCATTTAAGATTTGAGCCTGGATTCCCACGGCCTGTCTGACCCCAGCCGCATCATACATAACGATAAAAGCAATCACCGAGGCAAGGGCAAACTCACCTGAATCAAATCCGATTTTCCTGCCTATTCCCAAGGCAGAGGCCGTTACAAGGGCAGCATGACCGCTGGGCATTCCGCCACTTTTGGTCAAAAGGATAAAATCAACTTTTCTATCCCTTATCATGCTAATGAAGAATTTAATCAGCTGTGCCAAAACCCATGATAAAACTGCTGCTGTCAGGATAGAATTATTCAGAAATTGATCAAGGGCTTTATTCAAATAAAGTCCTCCAGACATTAGTGTGGCCTGAATTTTATGTGGCCTGAATTTTCATCTGTCCCTATCCAGTAAGTACTTAGCAATATATCTTAAAACATCCGCTCTGCCGTCAAAGTCCCTCAGAGACAATAAGGCCCGCTCAACAGCTTTTCCTGCCAGGGCTTTGGATTCCTGCAACCCGAAGACAGCCGGATAGGTACATTTGTGTTTTCGTTCATCACTGCCCAGGGTTTTGCCAATCTTCTGGAATTCCCCTTCTATATCCAGGATATCGTCTGTTATCTGAAAAGCAAGTCCCAGGTTCTCAGCGAAAATGGAAAGGCTCTCAACCTGTTCTTCGGAACCACGCCCCAATAAGGCTCCTGTACGGATGGATGCCTTAAAAAGCGCCCCTGTCTTATGGTCATGGATATATTTCAATCTATCCTGATCCACAGACTTGTTTTCTGACAGAATATCTACAACCTGTCCGCCTATCATCCCCTGAGAACCTGCAGCTGCGGAGACTTCGCGGATGACCCGGATTACGGTTTCCGGTGTTATATCCCCTGATGTGCTGCATTCCGCAATCAGGCCAAATGCCATAGTCAGCAAGGCATCGCCTGTCAGTATGGCCATGGCTTCACCGTAAACCTTGTGATTAGTCGGCTTTCCGCGCCGGAAGTCATCATTATCCATAGCCGGCAGGTCATCATGAATCAAAGAATAGGTATGGATTAATTCAAGGGCACAGGCAGCCGGAAGCAATGAGGATGAATCCCCTCCCACAGCTTCGGCAGCTGTAAGGCAAAGAACCGGCCTGAGACGTTTTCCCCCGGCAAAAATGCTGTAACGCATCGACCGGTGTATCTCAGACGGTATTTCTTCACCCCCGGGAAGGTACTTTTCCAAAGCCTCGTCTATTGACCTGACTTTATCATTTATTTCCCTTTTAAGGTCTTCTTTATTCATACTGTTCCTCACACTTCCTGTTCCTCCGGGATGGTTGCAGGCTGTAAAACCATTTCTCCGTTTTCATTAGCCATGAGTACACTTATCTTTTTTTCCGCCTTTTTGAGCTTGTCTGAACATATCCTTGACAAAACAATACCCTTTTCAAACATTTTCAGTGTATCATCAAGTTCCAGGTTCCCATCCTCCATCAGTTTGACGATGGATTCCAATTCGTTTAGTGCCTGCTCAAAAGTTAGTTCCTGCATTTCCTTATTTTTTGCCATACTCGCCCTCCTTTACTCTTTCCACAGTACAATCGATCACACCGTCATGTATTACTATTTCAACTTTATCCCCCGGACTTACCCGGGATACATTCCTGATCACCTTTCCGCCATCATCGAGACATAAACTGTAACCACGTTTCAGTGTAGCCAGGGGACTGAGGTCATCCAGCCGGGATATTTGCAGGGATAAGCTGTTTTGCCTGTTGTTTAAGTATATTACAGCAGTCTGATGCAGTCTTCTGACCAGGTAATCCAGGTCCTGCATTTTTCTGTATATCCCGTCCATGGGCCGGGTCATCACCGGACTTTCAACAGCCCTGGCCAACCTTAAGTGGAGAGATGTCAGGCTGTTGTTCATTCCGGCAGCCATTCTCTGCTGCAGGCTGACCAGGGTTTTCATCAGTTCGTTACAGTCCGGCACAACCATTTCTGCAGCCGCAGACGGTGTCGGGGCCCTCATATCAGCAACAAAATCAGCAATGGTGAAATCGGTTTCGTGGCCTACTGCCGAAACTACCGGGATAAGACTTCCGGCTATGCCCCTGGCAACTATTTCAGTATTAAAGGCCCAGAGTTCCTCAATAGAACCCCCTCCCCTGCCCACGATAAGCACATCCAGTCCTCCAAGGGAATTTGCTGTCTTTATGCCTTCCGCTATCTGGCGGGGAGCCTCATCCCCCTGCACAGCCACCGGGATAAGAACAATCTGAACCTGGGGGAACCTGCGGGTAATTACGTTTATAATATCCCTGACCGCCGCACCCGTGGGAGAAGTAACAACCCCAATCTTCCCGGGAAAAGCCGGCAGTGGCTTCTTCCGGTCCCTGTCAAACAAACCTTCCTTCTCCAGCTTCTCTTTCAACTGTAAAAAAGCAACATAAAGGGCGCCGATACCCTGTTGATGCATTTCCTCAACATAAAGCTGGTACTGACCGTCTCTTTCATAAACGGTGACATAACCCCTGGCAATTACAGCCATTCCATCCCTCGGCGGAAAGGGCAGGCTGCCGTTTTTGCTCCTGAACATTACACACCTGATTGCACCTGACTTGTCCTTTAGGGTAAAATACATATGCCCTGAGGAATGGTGTTTAAAATTTGAAATCTCTCCCCTGACCCATATGTTTCTAAGAAACATGTCGGAATCAATTTTTTGTTTGATATACCCGTTTAA
Source organism: Firmicutes bacterium HGW-Firmicutes-14 (assembly GCA_002840275.1). Lineage (GTDB taxonomy): Bacteria > Bacillota > Thermincolia > Thermincolales > UBA2595 > W-Firmicutes-14. The sequence goes on along the minus strand of PHAB01000011.1, from coordinate 62,102 downwards.
ATCACTGACAGAGATAATTTTCATTAGACCGTTCCTATCGTCCTTTCCGCTAAAAACTAAAGGATCACCCAAAAAATTTATAAAAATATTAAACCAATATATTATTCACTGTGCAAAGGGAACATTCCTGCCTGATATACTAGGGAATATAGAATAGTAATAAGGCAAAGTAAAATTATTACTTTCGTAGTAAATATGATGGCAGGAATTTTCAGATAAGTGTTGAATTAAAAGTATGAACTGTCTTTCAGCATCTGGGTCTTTATCTGTTTTTTGCATTCTACTAAATACGGGAGGTGTATTTTTTGTTTGAAAAGCTGTTTGCCAGAATTGGCATTGGATCTGCCACGGTAGATTTGGAAGTTCCAAAACCCCTCGCAGAATTAGGAGAAACCTTAAATGGTGAAATAAAAATCAAGGGTGGAAACCTCGAACAGCAGGTAGATAAAATAGCCGTTAATTTGATGCTAAAGTCGTTATACAGTGAAGGGGGCCAGAACAGACCGGTAAATAAAATTGTGGAAACGGCTGCGGTTGTGGAAGGACTTACTGTGCAGCCTGAGCAGGAATTAATCATCCCCATTTCTTTTAAGATTCCGTTCAGCCAGAACCTGCCTGTTTCCAGAGGACGGACATCATATTACCTGCAAATTGCCCTAGATATACCAAAAGCCATTGACCCTGTCGACCATGATGAAATAGTTATACTCCCGTGTAAATACCTGAAAATGCTTTTTGATGCTATTGCCAACCTGGGATTCCGGGAGACAGACGATTCAGGTGACTACAACGGCCGATACCAGGAATTTGAATATCAGCCAACGACCTTCTTTGTCCGGGAACTTGACAAAATCAGGATTTACCCCATCTCACATAAGGAAGAACTGGCAGTGGCCCTTTTACTTGACAAAAAAGAAAAGGGTTACCTGGGCAGTCTCTTGCATGATGCTCATCTCGATGAAAGATCAGTCACCTTCAAGATTTCATATGAAAATATGAAGGATGCCGATAAGGTTACAAAATTGCTGAAGGAAGTCATCGAAGAGGAATATAAGAAAATATAAAGGATTACAACAAAACACCATAGTAAGCTGTGGTTCGTCCCGTAATGGGGCTTGTTGACAAAAAATGTTACGTAAAATAAGACATGAAGGGTGTATTCCTCAGAGCACGTCTGACATCCGCCGGTCCACGACCCGCGAAGCGGAAGTGGTTAACCGGCTGAGTTGTTGCCGCTCAAAGGAATACACCCTTCATGTTATTTATAGGAAACTGATTTTTGACAATCAGCCTCTTTATGCATTCTGCATTTCGCAAGCCATGATAGTTTGCTTGCACAGAACAACAGTGGTAACTGAACCAACACCGCCGGGTACCGGGGTTATTTTTTCAACGATCGGCTCAACTTCAGCATAGTCAACATCTCCGCAGTATTTGCCAGGGTTATCGGGATCTTCATTGATTCCTACATCAATAACGATTTGTCCGGGCCTTACGAAGTTTGCCTTGACCATCTTAGCACGTCCTACAGCGGCAATCAGGATATCTGCTTCTTTACATACATCAGGCAAATTCTCTGTCCGGGAGTGGCAGATGGTAACAGTACCGTGCTCTCTCAGGAGCAGCATGGCAACCGGTTTGCCAACAACCAGGGAACGGCCAAGAACAACACACTTCTTGCCTTTGATAGGGATGTTATTGAAGTGAATGATATCCATACATGCGGTAGGTGTGCACGGTGGGAACCCGTCCGGCTCATCTGCAAACACTTTAGCAGCACTGCCAAGGGTCAGGCAGTCAACATCCTTTTCTACCGGAATAAGTGAGCGGATTTTCTTTTCGTTGAGATGCTTGGGCAGGGGAGCAAACATCAGAATCCCATTGATATTTTTCATAGCGCCGACTTCAGTGACAGCCTTTTCAAAAGACTCCTGGTCAATATCTGCAGGATATTCAAAAACTTCATATGCCATGCCGACAGCTTCACAGGTCTTTTTGGCGCCGCCTTCATAATAAAGGTCATCAGGCCGGGCTCCAACACGGACTATGCCCAGAGTCGGAGTAATGCCCTTTGCTTTTAGTTCCCCAACCTTTTTGGCCAGCTCTTCCTTCATAGCATCAGCCACAGGTTTTCCTTTTAAAACTTCAGCCATTTATGTAGTCCCTCCTTATTTATTAAAGCTTGCTTATAACAAGCGCCAGGGTTTCGTCAGCAATCTTCCTGCCGTCTTCAAGCAGCCTGTTCATTTCTTCACGGGCGCTGTCCGTATAAGCCTGGTCTTTGATAATACCCAGGTTAATTGTAACATTCAGCATACCGCTTTCCAGGGCAGCCTTCAGGAAGACGACACCGCAGCCGGCATCCGAGATAACCAGAAGTGAGCCAATCTGGGCCATTCTGTTGGTAATCTTGATTCCTTCATATGCCTTGCGCATAATTTCCAGGGGAACGGAACAAGCTTCCTTAGCACAGGCTTCCAGTTTTTCTGCCCGGGTCGGATCATCTTTGGGAATACCGTAAGCCTTGGAGAGAGGCTCAAACACTTCGGCATCCTTGCTAACCAGATCCTGCAGCTCAGCAATAACCTTGTAACCTTTTTCCAGCAGTTCTTTTACTTCGGGTTCAACATCAGCATACTTCTTCTTCCCTACGGTCAGACTGCCCACCATGTTGCATAGAGCCATACCAATGGAACCACCGAAGGCAGCCGCTCCACCGCCGCCCGGTACAGGCGCACTGGATGCCAGGACTTCAACAAATTCTTTACAGGTTTTGTCTAACATTGCCATAAAAAACTCCTCCTTATTATTTTTAAGTTCATGAGGTATTAATCTTAAGAATTAATTAATAGGCCGGATTTCCAAAATTTCAGCCACATGTGAAAACATTCACTTCCCGTTGGGAGGACTAGCCACCGACGTTTATTTCGGTGGCTGTCCCATTAAATTCAACCTCACTAACTGTTCTTGAGCATTTCACAGATGCTTGTAGCAGCTACACGCCCTGCACCCATGGCCTTGATAACAGTCGCAGCACCAGTAACAACGTCACCGCCGGCAAAGCATTTAGGCTTGGAGGTGGCGCCGGTCTCTTCACTGGCTACAATGTTGCCCTTTTTGTTGGTTTCCAGGCCCTTTGTCGTCCTGGGAACCAGCGGGTTGGGTCCCTGACCGATGGCTACAACCACGGTATCTACATCCATAACAAATTCGGAACCTTTAATGGGCACCGGCGAACGGCGGCCTGATGCATCCGGCTCACCGAGTTCATACCTGAGGCATTCCATCGAAGTCACCCAGTTTTTGTCATTACCCATGAGTTTGGTCGGGTTGGTAAGGATATTGAAGATAACACCTTCTTCCTGAGCATGGTGAACTTCTTCAATCCTGGCAGGCAGTTCATCCATGGAACGGCGATATACAATATATGATTTCTCTGCTCCCAGGCGCAAAGCGGTACGGGCACAGTCCATGGCCACATTGCCGCCGCCAAGGGTAACCACAACTTTTCCTACCTTGATAGGAGTGTCATATTCGGGGAACAGGTAAGCCTTCATCAGGTTGGTCCTGGTCAGGAACTCATTGGCAGAATATACACCATTCATGTTCTCCCCGGGGATGCCCAGGAAATACGGCAGACCGGCGCCGGTGCCAAGGAACACAGCGTCATAGCCTTCGTTTTCCAGGAGTTCATCAACAGTGTCAATAGCTCCGATAACTGAGTTAACCTGGATGTCTACCCCGATTTTCCTCAGGTTATCTATTTCGGCCTGTACAATAGCCTTGGGCAGACGGAATTCAGGAATTCCATACATCAGTACGCCGCCCGGCACATGCAGGGCTTCGAACATTGTAACCTTGTGTCCGGCTTGAGCACAGTCAGCAGCAACAGTCAGTCCGGCTGGTCCGGAACCAACGACAGCCACCTTTTTACCGGTAGGAGGAGCACAATCCACAGGTTTGACACCCTGAGACCTTTCCAGGTCAGCAACAAATCTTTCTAACCGGCCGATACCAACCGGATCGCCTTTTTTACCGCGAACACAGTATTTTTCACACTGGGCTTCCTGGGGACAAACACGTCCGCAGACAGCCGGGAGGGCATTCTTAGTCTTAATGATTTGGATAGCACCGGCAAAGTCGCGCTCCTGAATCTTGGCAATAAACTCGGGAATAGGAACCTGTACAGGACAGCCCTGGCGGCAGGGTTCCTTCTTGCAGCCCATACAGCGATTAGCTTCATCTACAGCAGTTTCTTCAGTATAGCCGAGGGCAACTTCATCAAAATTTCTGGCCCTGGCCTGAGGATCCTGGCAAGGCATTTCGTTTTTGTTAGGACTCTTGTTTAGTGACATCCACAACCACCTCCACAACTTGCTGCGGCTAGGGCGCGCTGTTCTTCATCCTTGAACTGTTCACCCCGGCGGGCAGCCTCGTCAAAATCAATCAGGTGCCCGTCAAATTCAGGCCCGTCAACACAGGCAAATTTAGTTTCGTCACCTACAGTTACACGGCAGGCACCACACATCCCGGTACCGTCTACCATGATGCAGTTCATGCTGGCCATAGTCTTAATGCCCAGAGGCTTGGTCATTTTCGATGTGAATTTCATCGCCGGAATGGGACCGATAACTATAACATAATCAATTTTGCCTTTTTCTTCAATAATTTTCTTAAGCACGTCAGTAACCAAACCTTTTTCCCCGGCAGTACCGTCATCAGTACAAACATGGAACTCGTGGCACTGAGCTTTGAATTCGTCCAGCCAGAACAGCAGTTCTTTGGTCCTGGCAGCGGCTATGCCGATAACTTCATTGCCAGCCTCTTTGAGGGCCCGGGTTATAGGAAATACAGGCGCGATACCAACACCGGCGCCAATACAAACTACACGGCCGTATTTCTCTATTTCTGACGGCCGGCCAAGGGGACCAATGAAATCCAGCAGACTATCCCCCGCTTCCATCCGGCCCAATTGTTGTGTGCTCTTGCCTACCTCCGCAAAAATAAGGGTAATAGTACCCTTTTCTCTGTCAAAGTCCGCAATGGTCAGTGGAACTCTTTCGCCTTTTTCGTCAATCCGCAGAATGACAAATTGCCCCGCCTGACACTTTTTTGCTATCTTTGGAGCTTCAATCTCAAATAACTTTAGCGTCGGTGACAAAACTTCTTTTTTGAGAATCTTGTACATAAAGACCAATTCCCTCCCCTTTTATAAAGTATTCGTAATTTTTAGTATATTCGGCAAAAACTCCCTGATTCCTGCTTGACAAAGCGAGTTTTGCCAAAAAAACTAAACAGCCTAATCCAATATATATTTATACATGACAGGCTGTATTCCCTGCATCACTTAAAATTTTTTTCAGTCTATCGTGACTGCCTGCCCCCAAAAAATAGCCCCCAACAGTTGTAATACCATTGGGGGCTATTTAATCAAATTTTTACTTGCATGCTTTCTGAAACCTTTTCACCGCTTTCAGGGTCTTCCTGCCATACCTGCCGGTAACCTTCCCATCGTAATATCCAAGCCCTTTTAAGGTTTTCTGCAGGTATTCAATATGCCGGCCTTCTTCTCCGGGTTTTGCCGACTGTAAGACATTGACCCAGGATGGACCATTTGCGGGACTAAACCTTTCCTGTGCCCCGGCCGCATTCCACCCGGGCGGCATCGGAGGAACATATCCCTGAAACGGAAGCTGACCCGTTCCCGGGCCGGGCATCCCCTGTATTCCCAGCATCCCGGGTGTCCACGGCAACCCTTGCATTCCTGGCATTCCTGGCATTCCTGGAATTCCTTGCATTTCCGGCACTCCCGGCATTCCCGGCATCCCTTGCATTCCCGGCATCCCTTGCATTCCCGGCATCCCGGACCATTCACCGGTTGTTTCCGGTGCCGGGGTACCTGTCGGTAAGTATCCGGGAACAAAGCCGGAGGGCACATCCTGACAGCATGGAGATTTAATCTGCTGGTCATCAAAGTCTGCGGTTTTCTCAACCGGAATCTCAAGATACTGCCCGGGATATATTACATCGGGGTCAGCTATCTGGGGATTGGCTTTGACCAGTTCGGCAAAAGGAACACCTAACCTCCTGGCAATACTGTACATGGAATCTCCTGACATTACAGTATACTTCATCTCTCGACCTCCATCAGTTTAGGGCTTTCTCTGTTTAACCTGCCCTAATTCGTTAATAACAGCTTATGAATCTGCCCGACTGATGGTTACACGGTCTTGTCCGCCGGCTAAATTACAGGCCGGTCCGGAAACCTGAAGCGGGCCAGCCGCATCCCGTTCAGGGTTACCATCACAGAAGCGCCGGTGTCAGCAAAAACAGCCATCCAGAGGTTTGATATCCCGGCAAAGGTCAGGACAAGAAACAGAAGCTTTAAAAGAACAGCTAAGGCAATATTCTGCCTGATGACAGCCCTGGTTCGTTTTCCCAGCATTACCACTGCCGGGATATTCTTAAGTTCATCATTCATCAGGGCAATATCGGCCGTTTCCAGGGCAGTATCGGTTCCTGCCGCTCCCATTGCTATTCCGACGGTTGCAACGGCCAATGCCGGGGCATCGTTTACCCCGTCACCCACCATTACAGTCACTCCGTCCTCAGCCATTTGCTCAACTTCTCTGACTTTATCCCCCGGCAGCAAGTTAGACTTATAATGTTTAATTCCCAGTCTCCCTGCAATGTTTCCTACTATTTTTTCGTTGTCCCCGCTGAGCATAACCAGCCTGTCAATACCCTGGTTCCTCAGCTGATTAAGGGCTTCTCCCGCCCCGGACCTCGGAGTATCTGCAACAGCCAGTACCCCCAGCAGCCGGTAGTCCCTGGCGATATATACTGCCGATTTCCCTTCAGATTCCAGTATTTCTTCCCTTCCGGCAGTATGACCTGTATCAATGCCGGTCTCCTTCATAAATCGCTTGTTCCCGGCATATATCACACCGTCTCCCGTCTCCAGGGAAGCGCCCCGGCCAGGATATGAACGAAATGTGCCTTCATAAGGAGAGGCAAGATTTCTATTATCGGTTTCAGCCATAACCGCCTTCGCTACCGGGTGCTCAGAAAACCTTTCCACTGCCCCGGCCAGCTCCAGCAGATCCTCTTCCGTTATTCCATCCGCAGGGAAAATATCAGTAACTGACATCCTGCCGGATGTGACTGTTCCTGTCTTATCAAAGGCAATATTTTTTACTTTACCAAGAGCTTCCAGGTAGACCCCGCCCTTCACCAGGACCCCGTTCCTGGCAGCGTTTCCTATCGCCGATACTATCGATACCGGAGTGGATATAACCAGTGCACACGGACAAGAGATGACCAGAAGCACCAGGGCTTTGTAAAACCAGTCCGCAAATGCCCTGTCGAAGACAGCCACAGGGATAAGGACTACCGCTGCGGCGCCGAAAATAACGGCAGGAGTATAATACCGGGCAAAAACATCCACAAACTGCTGGGATGGGGCTTTTTTTGCCTGGGCTTCCTCAACCATCTCAATCATCTTCGCCAGGGTGCTGTCTGAAGCGGGATGGCTGCATTTAACCTCGAGGCTGCCCTCATTGTTAATTGACCCTGCAAAAACCCTGTCTCCCTCCCGCTTCTCCACCGGTTTGGACTCACCGGTAATGGAAGCCTGGTCTGCCCAGGAAATGCCTGATATCACAATACCGTCTACAGCAATGTTTTCCCCGGGCCTGACCAGAATGTGGTCCCCAGTATTAATCTCATCCACCGGCACCGTTTCCTCTGTTCCGCCGGGCAGCAGTCTCCTGGCCTCACGGGGCGCCAGCCGGATCATTTTTTTAATTGAATCCCGGGTCCGGTCAATGGTATATGCCTGAAGCATATTCCCCACACTGAACAGAAACACAACTGTTGCCGCTTCCGACCATTCTCCAATAAATACAGCCCCAATTGATGAAACAGTCATCAGGACATTCATGTCCAGGACGAGACTTTTCAGGGAACTAACCGCTGATTTGTACACATAGAAGCCCCCGGTAACCATTGCTGCAATAAATAATAAGACCGCGGCCCGTTCATCGTTTCCGGCCCATTCCGTCACCATCCCCGCACCGGCAAAGACTCCTGACAAAACTGTCAGGGCCTGTTTCAGTCTCAGGTTGTTCGAGGTGGACTGGGTTACGTTTTTACCCGGACCTGTTGTTTTTGCCTCATAACCGTTGGAAGAAATAAATCTGATAATCTCCTCCAGGGGTCCGCTGTGGTTAATCTTCACCAAACCGGCGCCAAAATTCAGCTGAACCTCAGCCACTCCGGGAAGTCGCCTGATTTTTTCGGCAAGCTTCCCTGCACAATCCAGTCAGTCAATCCCTGTAATCTCCAGGGTGGACCTGAGGGTTTGGGCTTTATACTGATGACGTGCCCCGGATGCCTCTGTTTCTGGAAACAAACTGCCCTTCATTTCAATTTCCCCCTTGATTAATCATGCTTAACATGGCTGCGGCACTGGTTAAACAGGCTGACAATATGGTCATCATCCAGGGAATAATAAACAATTTTGCCATCACGCCGGAATTTGACCAGCCTCCTGTCCCGCAGGGCCCTTAACTGATGCGAGACCGCAGATGTACTCATTCCCAGCACCTGGGCAATATCACACACACACAGTTCTTCACTGGAAAGACAATGGACAATTTTGACCCTGTTCGGGTCACCCAGGATTTTAAATGTATCTGCCATATCCCTGGCAGTATTCTCATCCAGCATTATATCCATTACCCTGCTGACAGCTTCGTGATTAATACAGACCACATCACACTTATCGATCTCCCCGGACATTTTAAACCCCCATTCCTATATATTCGCTCATTTGAACATTTGTTCATATGTTCTTATATTATTTTATACTCTTTATGTAAATTTGTAAATATAAAAAAAAAGCCCCCGGGGGGCTAGTTTGTTTTGGTCCTGATATCAATGCCGTTTTCCAGGTTGTATGCCGCTGAAGAAATACTCTCATAAGCCATTCTTCTTATAAAAGGATGCCGTTCAGGCGGGACCGAATCAAGGGATGCCAGGCAGACCATGGTATCACCGGCCAGGTTCCTGTTGCCTGTTTTCTTTATAAAATCAGCTGTCAGCAGCAGCCTTTCCCTGAGTTCGGGGATAACAGGCCTGATTGCCCTGTTTATAACCTCGGTAATCAATTGTTCCACCCGTTCTTCAAAAATCGGTTTATCTCCAAACCTGCCGGAAACGTCAAGAAAGGTTTCCGCAATATCATAAACTTCAGGGGTTTCTTCATACCAGCCTGTAAACTCAGGGTAATCCAACAGCATCTCGGTGCGGCTGAAACTTTCCTGCAGCATTTTTTGTGTTTTGGGCAGGAGGCTGTTGACAGAGGGGACATACCCACGGCAGTAAATCTCATCTTTTAAGCATCTGCGCCAGAAAGCTAGTTCTGCAGGAACAGGCAATCCCTGTGCCAGTGATTTGTCCAAAGCCCCTCTGATTAGAGACATACAGTATTCGGGATTACCCCGTAAAACTGAGGCAGTTTGAGAAATTTCCTCAACCATTGAGTCAAATTCCTTCCGGGTAAGATCAGGCGTCCCAAAGCAGTCTTTTATTCCCAGACTGCTATTGATTAAAAAATTAACCCCTATCAGCCGGTTCTTTCGCCCGGGCAGTTTCCATGCCATCCACACAGCCCTGCTGCCCTTTCCGTCGAAAGAGGTCACAACAGCATCATAGATTTCCCCGAAAGGTTTTTTCCACTTTCGTTTTGAATCACGGACAGGTTTGCCGCTTATTGTGCCAAGTTCGCGCTTAGCTATGGACCCGGGAACCGGTTCCCTGTTTTCCGCCAGTTCCCGTAATATTGCAAAAGTTCTTGCTCTTAAATCCTGTCCCAGCAGTTTGACAGCAGTCTCAACAATCCTTGGTTCATAAGTATATGCCAGTGTTCCCAGCATCTCAGCTGCCGCATCTGACCTATCCTCAGCCAGTTTTTTCATGATTTCTTCTTGGTCATCCAGATCGAAGGCCGAGAATTCCTGCAGGAAAAAAAGTCTTTCAGACAGGCTGCCTCTGGCCATTCCTGCCAGGTTATCAGCAGCAAATTCAGCCATCTCTGTCAGTTCATCAATATCGATAAGGGCAGCGATTTGTTCTTCATCGGTTCCAAGGTTTACTAAAAAGGACAGTAAAAGCATTTTGGCGCCCCTGCTCAAGCCAGGTGTCCGGGCTGCCGCTTTAATCTCTTCCGGTACAAATCCCTCTCCGGTATAAACTTCTGCGATGACAGTCAGCAAGTTAGTCACTTTCATTAAATGCTGACCGGATATGTCGGACTGGATTATATTTTTCAGCCGGGAAAGAGATGACTTCAGAACCATTGTGCTGTCTTTGTCCAGTAAAAAAGAAACCGCTTTTTCGATGCCATGTGCTTTGTTGCTGTCCATTAGCTTGTCCAGGACCTCTTCTATTGCCCTTTTTTCCAGAAGTGTATAGCTTACAGATCCCTTGGATTTTTTTTTCTTATTAAAAGGCACGATTATTCCTCCAACAGTTTTACTAAAAATATTCGTCAGGTTATGACAAATTCCTTTATAGAATTTTTTTTCCTTTTTTTTGTGAATAATGTTAAAATAATTTCTGTCAGGATAATTTTGTTGGAGGTTTATGCCATTGAATATACTTATCATGGGAGCAGGAGCCCTGGGTTCCGTGTTTGGTGGTTTTCTCCGTCTTGCCGGACACCGGGTCGCCCTGGTGGGCCGCCAAAAGCACATTGAAGCAATTAGCCGGTCCGGGCTAAAAATTTCCGGACTGTGGGGAGATTATACCGCCCATGGATTGATAGCTGCTGAAAAAGTGTCGGATTTCACCGGAACGGTTTTTGACCTGGTGTTTCTTTCGGTAAAATCCCAGGATACCCTGGAAGCTGCCGTTCAATTCACCCCATACCTCAGCCGGGAAGGTATTGCCATTTCACTGCAGAACGGACTGGGAAACGCAGAGATACTCGCCGGGCAGGTTGGAGAGGACAGGGCAGCGGCAGCAAGGGTTATTTTCGGCGCAGAAATTACCGGACCTGGCAGTGTACAGGTCACCGTATGTGCCGATTCAGTCCTGGCCGGCAAAGCAGTACCGGGTCCGAATCCCGTTTTGGATCATAAAATCAGGGAGGCGGTATCTGCCCTTAAACAAACAAAAATCCCCACGGAGTGGGTCGAAGATGTTCATCCATATTTATGGGCAAAGACAGTATACAACTCCGCCCTGAACCCCCTGGGCGCCCTGCTGGAAGTAAACTATGGAAAACTGGCGGATAATCCGTACACCAGGGATATTATGGACCGGATCATTACCGAAGTATTTGCAGTGGCCGGCGCAAAAGGGGTCAAGATGCCATGGAATTCTCCGGAAGCATATATTACTGATTTTTACGGCAGGCTGATTCCATTGACAGCAGAACACCGTCCGTCCATGCTGCAGGACTTAGAACGCGGCCGGCGCACAGAGATTGATGCCCTTAACGGGCGAATTGTATGGTATGGCAATGATTTGGGGGTTCCCACCCCGGTCAATGAATTTGTCACAAAACTTATTAAGGCCAAGGAAGGGGTAACCAGCCGCGTCATATAAGCATGTTATTATATTTTGCCATCACACCGGCCTTCACATTCATGGCATGCTCCCGCACACGGCTCAATATGAAAAAGAATATCGGTGTTACGAAGCTCTTTTTTAATGAGTTTTTCCAGCATATCACACCGCTGGCTGGCCTGTAATACAGAGACACCCTGAGGAAGCACCACATGGACATTTACCGAAATCCCCCCGGGAACCCGGATAACTTTCAGGTCATGATAATTCATTATATCTGTCATGTTCCGGTCCATAACTTTTTTAACCGTCTTTCGTGTTTTCTCCATTTCGGACTGGACTTCCTCCCAGTTATCTTCGGGTTCAAAATGCACCACTATGTCACCACTGTGCTGAGAGAGCTTCTCCTCCACAGTGGTTGCTATTTTGTGCCCGTCGACAAAAGAAATGTTCCGGTCCATCACCACATGTAGGTCTCCGTGAATCCGCCCTCCCGACTGCCGCAGCCGGACTTTGTGCACACCGACTATTCCCGGTGTCTCCATTATCTGGTTGGCTATAACCCGGTCCAGACCGTGAGGTGCCCTGTCCAGCAATACCTCTACCGTCTTTTTGGCCAGTTTCCAGCTGGCCCTGATTACTATTACAGCAACTATCAGTGCAGCCACTGGGTCTGCATATATGATACCAAACCGAGCCAGGACCAGGCCGGCGAGAACCACCGCAGAACTCAGAATATCACTGGAAAAGTGCAGGGCATCAGCCTCCAGGGCCTGGCTGTTGTATTTTTGGGCCGCCTTGGATAAAGCCCTTGACCTGGAGAAATCTATTATTATGGATATAACTATTACCGCATAACTCCAGAAATTAACTTCAATGTGTACTTCGGCAAAAAGCAGCCGGCTGACAGCCTCCCTGATAATCCAGCCACAGGTTAAAAACAGCAGTACAGCTTCTATCAGGGCCGACAGGTTCTCAACCTTTGCATATCCATAGTGATGCTTATCATCAGCCGGTTTGTCAGACACCTTAACAGCAAAATATGTAATAAATGCGGCAGCAAAATCCAGAGCTGAATGGGCAGCCTCTGAAAGGATGCCAAGACTGCCTGTCAAGACCCCGACAACCAGCTTGCCCACGGTCAGAAATGCCGACGCAATAACCGAACTCAGCGCAACCGACACTTTTTCTCCCGATTTATCTTCTATAAAACCCATTTGAAATTCTCCTTTGATATGGGTAATATTCACTAACATGGATAATGCTCAACATATTAAAAAAAGCCTGTGGTTCTCTAGGTCCCACAGGCCTTACCTGCTGCTTAAGAGCCCGGCACACCGGAAAACCGGCCGCCTGATCCTTTACATACAGTATATCATAATTATTTTCAGTTATGCAAGTTATCTGTACAAAATTTCCAGCTTGTACCCAACAAACGGCGAACCAGGGTCATGGGTCTCTCCGGTATATAAATTCACCGTCATTGTACGGATGCCTTTGGTGAAGGTTATTGTAAAATTATCGTTCTCCCCGGCCATATCGGCAGACTTGGCCCAGCCATTTGCGGCCATCTCTCCTTCATACCATGAATAGACCTGTGACCCGTCAACCGATTGAAGCCGGTTGGAAATAACAATTTTGGCGCCTGTAATATCATATCCGGGGTCAACCCACGGCTCCCCTGCGAAAATCCCGGCATCCTGGGGCACTGTCCACTTAAAACCGGGGTAAAGGGGAATGTCTTCAGGGACTCTCTGAACGAAATTCACGTTATGTCCCTGGTTGTGGCAGGAAAAACAGCTTGTATCCTTTATATTTATAGAATACTTGGCTATTTCAGGTGCGGTTTTGCTGTGGCATACCTGACACCCGTTGTCCTGATGGAACTGGGATTCTGTGAGGATTGAATCTGAATGGCATGTCTGGCAATAAGAGTCCAGACCGTTGTTGTGGGCCGGGTGCCCCCCGTCAGCGCCAAGATTATGGCAGGCCGAACAGGATGAATCCCTGGCAATGATGGCTTCCTGTATGCGCGGTTCTGTATTGGTGTGACAGGTGAAACAATCCAGGCTGCTGCCGGAATCGTCTGTCCTCTGGTAGTGTTCCCTGGTAAGGCTGGCGGAATGGCAGTTCTCACATCCTTCAGAAGTGGTAAGGTGCCTCTCCGCGGTATTGGTAACAGTATGATAATAGGGAATTCCCGTACTCCAGTTTTTCGTATGGCATGTAACACAACTGTCGGTAGCCTGTACCGGGTGGTCCGGTGTCGCCAGGTACGGGAGGCCGTTTGCATGATAAGCAGACGGATAAGCAGAAGTTCCAAAGTGACAGTTATAACAATCATCCAGCGGGTATGTCGGGTTGTCAGCGCTGACATTAATACCATGGCACTTGGCGCAGTTGTTCATCGGATGTGTACTGCGAAGGTGGCAGGCCTGACAGGTATTATCATCTGCTGAAAACGGCATTTCATCATATGTAACAACCCTGAAGCTCCACTCAGCCCGGGCCGGATTCCCGGCAGTGTCCTGAATATTTAAAACAACACTATGGGTGGTTTCATTGGCCAGGTCATTCTGGGGGACAAATGATACTGTCCCGGTGACCGGGTCGTAGGATGCCGGAACAGTATTCCCGTCAAGGGTCATATTTATAGAGGTTTCGTCTATGGCCGTATTATCGGTGACAACAGCCGATATAACCGGCTTTTTCCCGGAAACAGTGGCCCCGTCGGCCGGGGTCAGGGAGGATATTTGGGGTGGTGCGGAGATGGTAAAAGACCAGGCATGCTCTGTTAAATTTCCTAAGCTGTCCTTCACTGATATGTATACATTGTGTGTTCCTTCACCAAGACTGGCAGAGTAATAAATTGACAGGAGTGTGAGATCATCGGTATATTCATCTTTCCAGCCATATTGTTTTATGGTTGACACTGTATTCCCGTTAACCTTCATAACCACAGACTGGGCATTTACCTTGTCCGGGTCCTTAGCAGTAACTGATATGGTAATCTTACTCACATTTATGACCGCTCCGTCAGCAGGAGATATCCCTGACAGGGCGGGGCCGGCTGAATCGGCAAAGGCGGGACCGGAAGCCAAGAGAATCATTGGGATACATAATAAGATAACCTGAAGCAAAAAAGGTTTCCTGAAGTATAACAACAGTTTTCCCATCCTGATTTCGCCCCTTCTTAAGTTGATTTTAATCCCTTGCCCTTAAAAAGCCCTGTTCTTCACCCCCTGACAAATGAACATAATTACTGTGTAAAAGTACTTTCGACAAATTTCGACATTACTGTCATAAATTCCTGCCTGAAAGTAATGAAAAAAATAAAAAAAAACCTGATAAAATCAGGAATTTTCTGCTTGACTCCCCCGGTGTAAATCATTCTTAGAAACCTGTATTTGCGCTTTAAGCCTATTGTCGTTTTTCTGCAGCCATTGTCTTAGCTTCCTCGCATCTTCACCCCGAACAACTGGTATGTTAATATCAACTGGCATATAACCACCTCATTAATGATTATGCCCAGTTGCGTTACTTATTACTAATCATCGATATAAGTTTTTCCGGGACCGAGTATTATATCTGCAAGGTGTGTCAGCATAAGCACCTTAGGTTCATTAGGTTCCGGATTTTCTACTTCGTTACGAATAATACTTTTAAAACCTAATCTTTCATAAAGTTGTTTATATTCAAAAGCGGCATAAGTTGATACGAGTCGTTGGTTTATCTTTTCTGCAAGGAACAATATGTCTCGAATTAAATATCTGGCAACCCCTTGATTCTGGCATCTCAAAGCAACTGCAATTCTCGCTATACCAACAGTACTTAATTCATCTATAGTGCCTTGTTCTTCAACTTTAACAACCTGAGGTACTATTAAGGTATAAAAACCCATTATATTGTCGTTAAAAGGGGCCTCTTTGTCAATCAAAACGGTCGTGCTGCCATCTCTTGAACAATGTGCTTCCCAGGCTTCCTCTACTAAGAATTCTTCCATTTTTTTGTCGCCACACCGGAAATTAACTATAGCTGTTTTGTCTAAGTCCCACCTCATACATCTCAAAATCATGGAGGAGGGATTAAATTTAAAATCTTCAGGCATGCTTTTCTTCGATATTGGTTAGTTTATTGCTAACCTGTTTTATAGCGTTTTCAATTAAACGTCGGTCGTTTTCTTTTAATTCTTTAAGAAGCTTTTCAGCATCCGTCCCCTTTATTACCGGATATTCCTTCACTTCTACCATTTTAAAACCTCCATTCAATTATTGCTAATTTCACAACGTGGCTAATTTTACATTCGCCATTTACCTGTAACTTCCTTCTGTTTAGCACCATAATTTTCCGTAACCATGGAAGATTCTTCTATATTGTATTTTATTGTTAATATTCTTTTAATATTCCAATCTACGGTTGTTTTATAAATCTCTGACCCGAGGCCCTGTCTAATAATACTTGAACTAAATCGCTTTCAGAAAACTTATCATTCTTACAGAAGTAAAACAAAGAGAAAAACTTTCTTAGTTCACCGACTTTAACTTCAGATGGTTCAATATAGTCTTCGGAAAAAGCGTATTTATCAGGGTCTATATCTGTTATCGCTTTAATCTTCTCAAATCGTAAATCGAATTTTAATCCAATATCTGCCGGTATATACGTGATTTTGTCATTCTTAAATACTTCACTAAAAGCTCCAGCTATTTTCCTCCTAAAATCTTTAAATTCTTCTCCAAATTCCGAAATCAAACAAACATTGGGTTGGAGTGCCTGGTTTAGTTCAACTAATCCCAGTCTGCCAAGATGATTGGTATAGTATGTTTTATCCCCTTGCCGTCTGATGTAATTCCACTCGTATTCTTTAAATCCACCTATGTGAGCGATAAGTAACTTATACTTATAATTTTTGATATTATTGTACTGTTGAATTATAGCATCACTATCCCAACCGGTATCACCTGTGTATATAATGGCTTTATCATAATATTCAATTAAAAATCCACATGATTTTACATCTGAAATAGTGTCAAAATGTTTAGCCCTAAGAACCTTTACCCTGCTTTTAGTCCCTATTGGAATAACTGAGTCTCTTTCTAAAAAATATACATTGTAATATGCATGAGAGCAGAGATCAAAAAGACCTGCATACTTTTTAAATACGCTGGATGTCATATAGAGGTTTATTTTCTTTTGCCTTGGGGATATCTTAAACTCTTGTTCTATTTCCTGCCTTGTAATAGAATGAATCTTTTTGTTATGTTTTCTTGCCAACTCTGCGCGAATTGTATTAAAATTAGAATAATTTTCCATTCCCTTGAGTTCTTCATTATATTTATACACCAAGGTTAAAATTGATTCTAAGTCCGCAGTATGGTCATTATGCGCATGAGAAATAAATACGTCATCTATTTCGTAGAACTTATATCCGGCAGCTTTAAAGTTGTGGATATAATTAAAACCTGGATCTATAACGATTCCCCTGTTATTAATTTTTAGGAAGTATCCTCCGCCTTTACTCACTTGATAATCATCTGCAATGATAGGTGTATAAGAGTTCCATTTTCTTAAAACCTCTAAATATGCTTCCGCATTTTTTTCTTCTGGCTTTTCACGATAAAAATCTTTAATGTCTTGAGGACCAATAAACTTTAAAAAAGACTCCTTATTCTTTTCAGACTTTTCTTCTATTTCTCTTGTTTCAATTAAAATTTTTCTTAGTTTGTCATCCTCATCGCGATTTTCTTCCTTCTCCATAAGCTCTAGAAATTCTGCTTCTTTAATTATTGATTCAGCGATAGATGCACGGAAATTATCTGTTTCTTGAAAACTCTCTAAAGCTTTAAAAAGATAGTCTTTAGCTTCTTTATATCGCCTAAGACCCAGATAACTGGAACCAATCTTTGTTAAATAATCTGGATTGAATTTAATAGAATTAAGTTTTTGAAAGCAATAGATTGCATCCTCTATCCTGTTTAAATCAGTGTACATTTCAGCTAAATTGAGCCATGGAGTAATATAGTTAGGGTCTAAGTTCGATGCCTTAATATAAAAATCCTCCGCTTTCTCGTAATTACGCAACTGACAATATAAAGAGCCCAGCCCGTTCCAAGGATTCGCAAAGTCTTTGTCGCAATTTATTGCCTTAAAATAATTATCCTTTGCTTGATTATACTTTTTTAAGTGTAAATATAGATTTCCCAGTGCATTGAACGCTTGCGCGCTTTGACTGTTAATTAAAAGAGCTTCTTTATAATAATGTTCTGCCTTGTTATATTTACCTTGAATACTTAGTATACGTCCTAAGATTATCCGACAAGGAACAGATTTTTTTTCTATATCCAATTCTAATGCCTTTTTTGCTTCGTTATAAGCTCCGCTGATGTCTTCCATTTCAACCTTGAGACAGGCACTTAGACACAGTGTTGGAAAAAAGTCAGGTTGAATCTCTAGTGCTTTTTTAAGGGGAGCTACCGCTTGGTTGCAATCTTTAAGCAAATAATTAGCCTTGGCTAACCCCCGCCAAGCCAAAAAACATGTGTCATCTTCTTCAATGATAGAGTTGAACTCTTTTGCAGCATCTTCATATTCACCCTTTTCCAGTAACAACAATCCTTCAAAAATTTTTTCGTATAACTTCCTTCCTTCCAACCTAGCCTTATCCTTAAAACCAGTTAAAATTTCTTTCCTTTTAGCTATAGGATAACTATAATTCCAATAATCCACATATTCTGACAGCAATTTTTCATTATCCAATTTTTATCCCTCCGGAAATCAACTCCCTCGTTATTAGCAATTTTATCCCTTTTCCCCTTTTTATGTCAATACTCAATACCTACTTAATTTTTTCATCCCTACCAGGGCCACCCCTACGGCATTGTCACTGCTTAACGCACCGGAGGCAAAAAACAGTTTTGCCCCTATTGCACTGTGTCCCAGTCTGGCCGGCAGCCGTTCCCTGATATACCGGTTTGCTGAAACACCCCCGACAATTAAGACATCCTTCAGGCCTGTTTCCAAAACGGCTTTTCTGATCACTTTTTCAAGGGTGTTGGCAACACACTTCTCAACCGCCCTGGCAATATCAGCAGGCTTGGCGCCCTGTTCAGCCAGCCGCATGGCAGCTGCCTCCGGCCCGGAAAAACTGACAGTATAATCCCTGGCCGATGACGGAATTGAAATTTCAGCCCTGCTTTCCCCGGCCAGGTCTTCCAGATGCGGGCCGGCCGGGAATGGCAGCCCGAGTCTCACACCCACCCGGTCAACAAACTGCCCGGCATGTAAATCCGCAGTACCGCCCAGGATGCTGATATCAAACTGTCCTTCCCCTGCATTTGCCACCCTCAGAATTTCTGTTGTACCTCCCGATATGTGGGCAGCCAGAAATTCCTGCCCTCCCGGACCTCCGGCAGACCAGATCCCGGCAGCCAGATGACCTTCCTGGTGAGATGTTTCCACAAAAGGGATTTTAAGCATTGAAGCAATTGACCTGCCGTAACTTTCCGCCACCTTAAATACAGGCATATATGACCCTGCAGCAGGTCTGGGCCGGGTGCTGGCTGTAACTCCCAGCAGCACGCCGGATGGAGCCGCAGTTAACACCCGTTCAATGAGTACCGGAAGGTTATTAATATGCTGGAAAACCGCTTCGTTCTGGGCCAGGCCCCGGCCTCCCTGCGGAACAGACAGAACCTTTCTCTCCTCACATAACAAACTTCCCCCACCATCCATAACAGCAAGGGAAGTAGTATAACAACTTGTATCTATTCCAAGGTACAATCCCATTATTTCACCCCAACACGGTAATCCTGGAGGCTTGACAGCACTTTACCCAAAATACCGTTAATAAATTTACCTGATTCTGCAGTACTAAAGGTCTTCCCCATTTCTATTGCCTCATTAACGGCAACATTGGGGGGGACATCATCAGAATAGCATATCTCAAACAGGGCAATCCTGATAATATTACGGTCCACCACGGCCATCCGCTCCAGGTTCCATTCAATGGCAGTTTCCCTGATTATGCCGTTCAGACGGTCCATATTCTGTAAGACACCTGACACAATGCCCCTGACAAACTTTTCCTGTTTTTCGTTCAGGATGTTTTCCTCGACAACAAAGGCAATGGCAGTTTCTTCTTTTACTTTTCCGATTTCCATCTGGTATAACGCCTGTAAAGCCGCTTCCCGGGCCGCCCTTCTGCTCATGAAAACCTCCTGATAACACATCTATAGAGTAGTTTCCCCTTGCTACCGCCGAAATATCCTGTTGACAAGCGCACTCAGGCTTTCCCCATCATCCGCCTGTTTACCAAACAGGTAACCCAGAATAATCAGGATAATAACGAAAAGGGTCTTCAGCAAACCGTACTCGATAATCATCCAGCCCAAAAGCAGGCCGATGGTAACACCGATAATCTTGCCCAGGTTATTGGCAAAAAACTCCTGCCAGGTCTTTCCGGCCAAGATGACCACCCCTTTCCTAATTCAACTTGCGGGTTGCTCCGGGAGCGGTTTCAGAGGATATGCTGTCCACCAGTATCTTTACTGTTTGTACATTGACTCCGGCTATTTCGGATACATAATCGGCAACCGACCTCTGAAGCTGGTCCGTGGCCTCCGGAATATTTGTTTCAGGGGCCAGTACCACCCTGATAAAGATATTTATACCTTCAGGCAGGCATACTACCCTGGGTCTGATATCCCTCACACCTTTTATCTGGCCCGCAGCCCTGCGGACCATGTTTTCAATGGCTTCCACAGAAACCCTTACCTGGCCCATCCCCGTCTCGTGTACTAAAGCCTGAGCAGGACGCCTTTCAACAGACAGGGACATCAGGAAGAACCTGACACTCGTGGCCAGGTATATTAAAACAATCACTCCCACAACAGTGCGCCCGTTAAGATGTGCCATGTATATCCTGAATATCTGGGCAGGGGCTGTCCACCCGGCAGCCACCAGGCCGATCAGGAACAGCGCAGCCATTACCCCCAGGCTGTAAAAGGCAAGAAGGACCTTGTCAAATATTTTCAACCGGGTCATCTCCCTTCGTCTAAACTGCTTAAACCCCCTGAAAAAGATTCAGGGGGTTGATTTTATTTGACCCTATGTTCTTCGTCCTTGGACTCCGGCTGAGGGAAGACCACACCCTGGACATGGACATTTACTTCCACTACATTGAGTCCGGTCATGCTTTCAATGGCTTTCTTGACATTTTCCTGGATATTGATGGCAACATCTGGAATCTTTACCCCGTATTCAACGATAATAAACATATCAACTGCTGCTTCTTTTTCTCCCACTTCCACCTTGACACCCTTGGACAGGTTTTTCCGGCCAAGCATTTCAGCAATACCGCCGGCCAGTCCGCCGCTCATCCCGGCAACTCCATTTATTTCGGTAGCCGCCAGTCCTGCAATAATAGCCACAACTTCATCAGCAATCCGGATACTTCCAAGTTCGGTATCATGTCGTTCAATGATATCTTTGCTTTCCATCGGGTTACCTCCTTTTCTCCGGTAACAGCTATATGAATATTATACCAGAAACCTGTGCAAATGCAAATTACTGGTCTTCGAGCCTTCTCTGGACAAAATTGGTGTAATACTCACCCCTCTGGAAGAAGGCGTTTTCCAGAATACGCAGGTGAAAGGGAATTGTGGTTTTAACCCCTTCAATTGTAAATTCTTCGAGGGCCCTCCGCATCCTGGAGATCGCTTCATTCCTGTCTTTGCCCCAGACAATCAGCTTGGCTATCATGGAATCATAATAAGGCGGAATATGGTATCCATGGTATGCTGCACTGTCAACCCTCACACCGATTCCCCCGGGAACAAGGTATCCGGTAATTCTCCCGGGTGAGGGCATAAAATGGCGGTGGGGGTCTTCGGCATTGATACGGCATTCCATCGCCCAGCCGTTGATTTTTACATCTTCCTGGGAATAACCCAGTTTTTCATTGGCTGCCAGCCTTATCTGTTCCTTAACCAGGTCTATCCCGGTAACATATTCCGTCACAGGGTGTTCGACCTGGATCCGGGTATTCATCTCCATGAAATAGAAATTATTATGTTTATCAAGAAGGAATTCCACTGTGCCTGCACCGGTATAATCTACTGCCTTTGCAGCCCTGACAGCGGTCTCACCCATTTCTTCCCGCAGTTCCGGGGTCAAAGCGGAAGAAGGAGCTTCTTCCAAAAGCTTCTGATTCCTGCGCTGGATGGAACAATCGCGTTCCCCCAGGTGGACAACATTACCGTAATTATCGGCAAGGATCTGGAACTCTATATGGCGCGGTTCCTCCACATATTTTTCGATATATACCTCACCGTTTCCAAAGGCAGCCTCAGCCTCAGCCTGAGCTGTCTGTACGGCTTTCACCACATCATGCTTTGACTGGGCAACCCTCATTCCCTTGCCGCCTCCGCCGGCCGATGCCTTTACCATTACGGGATATCCAATCTCCCTGGCTATTTTGAGCGCTTCATCGGTATTCTTTATAATGCCTTCGGTACCTGGGACCACCGGAACCTTGGCTTTGATCATAGTTTCCCTGGCAACGGCCTTGGCCCCCATCTTTTCCATCGCTTCCGGGGTGGGGCCGATAAATTTAATGCCACAGCTCTCACATATCTCGGCAAAATTGGCGTTCTCAGCCAAAAACCCGTATCCCGGGTGAATGGCGTCTGCTCCCGATACCTCGGCAGCACTGATAATGTTTGCCTTGTTCAGGTAACTGCTGCCGGACTGGGCCGGCCCGATACAAAAAGCTTCATCGGCAAACTTTACATGCAATGAGTCACGGTCAGCCTCGGAATAAACAGCCACTGTTGCAATATCCATCTCTTTACAGGCCCGGATAATGCGCAGAGCTATTTCTCCCCTGTTTGCTATTAATATTTTTTTAAACATTGTGCACCTCCGCTATCAGCTACATCTTCTTCTCCGGCTGAATCTTTCAGATTTCCGCTGCGAATTATGCTGCAGGCTGCCGGCTCATGCTTTTTCGAGGAGGAAAAGCGTCTGGCCGTATTCAACCGGCTGGCCGTTCTCTGCGAGGATATCCACTATACGTCCGGAAATCTCAGCCTCGATTTCGTTCATCAGCTTCATAGCCTCAATGATACAGAGGGTCTGCCCTTCAGTAACCATCTGCCCCACTTCCACAAAGGGTGCGGCTTCCGGGGATGGGGCACGGTAAAATGTCCCTACCATGGGGGCAACTATCTGAATAAGGTTTTCATCAATATCCCTGGTTGGTTTCTCCCTGCTTTCTTCAACAGGCACGGAAACCTCTTCACCGGCTGATGGGGAACCTGCCGGCGGGAACCCGGCTGACGGACCTGCTCCTGCCTTTTTGATAGACACCTTTACACCGGCGCTTTCCAGATGAAGTTCGCAGATATCTGTTTCGTCCAGCATCTTGATAAGTTCTTTTATCTCTGTTAGATTCATGCTCTTTCCTCCCTTAAGGATGTCTTTTTTCAGGTCTTTGACATTCGGTTTATCCTGGTTTACACCGTTTTCCGGGAGCGCCACTTCTTCCTGCTTCACTATTACATCAGGAATAGTATTTGCATCTTCGGTGTCAAGACCGTTATTAAGCCGCCATTCAAAAAACTTCCTGGCCACTGACGGGAAAAGGGCATAAGATAAAATGTCTTCCTCGGAAGCAGCCAAATCCTGGATTTCTCTCCTTATTGTATCCATTTTCGGTTCGAGCAAATCAGCTGGCCGGCATTTTATCAGATTAACATCACAGTCCCCCAGAATCTGCTGGATAATCTCCTCCTTGATGGGGGCAGGCGGTTTGCCATACTGACCCTGAATATATGCTCGCACCTCTCCGGGGACCAGCTTGTAGCGTTTCCCTGTGAGGACATTTAATACGGCCTGGATGCCAACAATCTGGCTGGTCGGTGTGACCAGGGGCGGAAAGCCCAGGTCCTCTCTCACCTGGGGTATCTCTGCAAGGACTTCATGGATGCGGTGGAGGGCCTTCTGTTCTTCCAGCTGGGAAACCAGGTTGGAGATCATTCCACCGGGGACCTGGTGCTCAAAGACCCTCATATCGGTAATCCTTGTCACACCCCGTTCAAAACCGTGTTTCTTCCTAAGTTCTTCAAAGTATTTTGACACAACAAACAGTGTATGAATATCCAGCCTTGTATCATGAGGGGATTCCTGAAGCGCCCTGACCACAGTCTCCACCGGCGGTTGGGAAGCGCCGAAGGCAAGGGGTACCGAAGCTGTATCAATTACGTCCACCCCGGCATCGGCCGCCTTTAGGTAAGCCCCCAGTGCCAATCCACCGATGTAGTGGCTGTGCAGCTGAATGGGAATTTTCAGGTTCTTTTTAAACAGCTTAACCAAGTCATAGGCCATATAAGGTGATAGGAGACCGGCCATATCCTTGATGCATATGGAGTCAGCCCCCATGTCAGCCAGCTGGCGTGCAGTGTCAAGGTAATGTTCCATCGTATGTACGGGACTTACCGTATAGACCACGGCTGCCTGGACATGAGCCCCTGCCTTTTTGGCAACCTTTACCGGAACTTCGAAGTTCCTGATATCATTCAGGGCATCAAATATCCTGATGATATCTATTCCGTTCTCAACCGCCTTATGGACAAAAGATTCCACCACATCATCCGGGTAATGCTGGTACCCGACAAGGGACTGTCCCCGCAGAAGCATCTGCAGGGGAGTCTTTTTTATCAGTTTCTTTAACTGCCGCAGCCTCTCCCACGGGTCTTCATTCAGGTATCTGAGGCATACATCAAAGGTGGCGCCTCCCCATACTTCCAGGGAATGATATCCCACCTGGTCAAGTTTTTCTGCAATGGGGAGCATATCATCAGTACGCATACGGGTTGCCCACAGGCTCTGATGGGCGTCCCTCAGGGTAGTATCAGTAATTTCGACTTTGTGTGCCTTAACCATATTTATCCCTCCGTGTTTGTCCGTTATATCACAAATGCAGTCCGGTGATTTACAACACAAAATCTCAGGCTGTGGCGCAGACAACCTGAGAGTGTAACATTTCAGGGCGAAGACCCTGCTTTTAATATTATATTCTCTGATATGCTCTATTTCAATATCTTTCAGCCAAGTATACAATATTATAGATATATACAATGGGACACAAAACCCGGTTTACAGATTCTACATCTTTGGAATAATGATTATGTTTTCCACGTTTAATCCGGTCACCCTGACCGCAGTTTCCGCCAGGCTTTTCTTATCCAGGGCGGTCAAAGCCGGAGTCTGGACAATTATCGTAACTGATTTTTCCTGGATAAATACCACGGCATCTTTGAAATCTTCCGCCCTGATCAGGTTCTCCAGTTTCATCTCTGTTTCTATGGCTTGTGAAATCGCCAACATCCGCCTTTGGGCTTCCTTCCTGGTTTCTTCCGGTGAATGCTGGTTATCGACAATTTCCCTGAGCAGGTCAATCTGCTGGCTCCGCGTCCTGTCTCTTTCCAGTCTGTATTCCACGAAAAACTCGCTCTTCTCAGTCTTCGCCCGATTGTTTCCCGTATCCTTTACCTCAACAGCCCCACCGGTAATCAGGGGGTTCCCCCCTGTTCCTTCTGAGACTGCTCCGGTGCCATCTGAAACTGCTCCGGTGCCATCTGAAACTGCTCCGGTGCCTTCTAAGGCCCCTCCGGTCCCTTCAGGGGCTTCCCCAATCTCCGCCGACAATTGGTATACCCCCACTCCCATCATAATGATACCTAAGAACAGTATAGCGACCCACAGGTTTCTTCTGTTAATGAACAAAGACCTCATCCCTTTCACCTGCTTTCTCTCGGCAGTACTATAACCTTATAAAGCGGGACATCAAGGTAGACCTGCACAGCATTCATCAGATCTGCTTTAACCGCAGGGTCATGGGCTCCTTCTGCCACCACTATAACACCCTTTACTTCAGGCTTTACTTCCCTGACAACAACCGGCTGTTCCGTACTGCCCTGGCTTTCACGGATCAGCACCATCTGCCCGTTTTCATTAAGTTCTGTAATTGTCCGGTTGCCCCCTTTCTGGTCGTGCTCCTCAGTCGTCTTTTTGTTGGTTACAGTATTGACGGCACAATCTTTCTCCAGGGTTGAGGCAAGGTTAACGGTTACTTCCAGTTTACCGGCGCCGCTGATCTGGACAAGCGCCTTTTCCAGCCTTTCTGCCAACAGGTTTTCCAGTTCCGTAATTCCGGGGGTATAGGCAACGCCGGTCCCCTTATCTTCTCCTGACCCGGAACCCTCAGGTCCGGGGGAGACAATTCCGGGAGATTTGATTTCCGGAGTACCACCTCCCCCGAGTCCGTCCGGCGGGTTCCCATCTGATGAAAAGACATTAGCCAGGATAATCAGAAAGATACCTGCAGCGGCAATAATTATCAGGTTGTTAAGCTTTTTCCAGACGGGCCGGGCCGCCCGTCCTCCTTTATCTTCCTCACTGCCGGAATCCGCTGCGCCAAACAACTTCTTAATGGATTTAATAAAATTTACCAATATCGGCACCTCCTATTTCCTTATGACCACCTGTTCCGGGGTCAGTCCATAAAAACCGGCAACCAGTTCTTTCAACTCCCCATACCCCTCTGAAGCAGGCCCTGATTCCTCTTTTTTTTCATCCCCAGGCCCGGCGCTTACATCTATTTCATCCACTTTCACCGGGGAACTGTCCAAAACTCTGTCATCAGGTCCGCCGACAATAAGCACCACTTTCCGTATCTGTCCAAAATCTTCATCACCCGGGTCTTCCACAATATCAACATCTGCCCGGGTGACATTTGCATCCCGGTAAAATGCAGACAAGGCCATAATCTGCCCGGAGAGCTTTTCCTTATAACTGCTTACGGCCTGTTCCCGGCCCTTTTGGGCAATATCTTTTCCCTTCTTGATCAGGGATTCTGTATCACTGCTCCCCTGGGCACCCTCCAGACCAAGTACGTCAAAATCCAGGGGCTTGCTGACCAGGCTTAAGAATGGGTTCAATACAGCTATAATGACAAACAACCCGATTATCAGGTTGATGTAGCGCTTCATGTCACTTCTGGGGAGAACTATCTCCAGGAACGCCGTCATCATTATTATTATTAATATACTTTTTACTATCACCCTCACAGTATCCATATTTCTTTTCCCCCGTTACCTCAACATCAGGCTGAAATCCCCGGCGCCCACCACTATGGCAATAACAAAAAAGAACATGATACCCACCGCTGTCACGGCGGCAAACACTATTGTAAGGCTGTTCCCCATAACATTCAGGGAATCTGCTATTAATTTGTCGCCGATTGGCTGGATGACAGCCGCTGCAGTTTTATAAATAATCATGATTGATACAATCTTTAATACCGGGAAAGCACATATAAAAAAAACCGCCAGAATCCCTACCAGTCCCACTGCATTCTTCAGCAGCAAAGAGGTTCCAACTACCGCTTCCAGGGCATCGGAAAAAAGCTTCCCGACAACCGGTACAAAAACCCCGATACCAAACTTTGCCGTCCTCATGGCGATCCCATCGGCAACTGCCCCGGCGATTCCCTGAACCATCATAAAACCGATGAAAACTGTAAAAAACAGGCCCAGAAGACCCACACTCCATTCCTTAAGCAGGCTTGCCAGCCTGGATACTTCAACCCGGGAAGTGATATTATTGGCAAGCCCCAGGACCACAGCAAAAAATATGAGGGGAAAAACCACATTCTTTACCAGGGTACTGATGGTGCTGAGCACTACAATAGTCAGGGGATGGAAAAGTGCGGCAGATGTTACGTTTCCCATCGCAGTCAGCAATGTTATCAGGACAGGCAGCATAGCATTCATAAAGGCAACCATATCTTCGATTGCCTGCCTGCCGGTCTGTAAGGCGATGGTGAAGGAACCCAGGGCCAGGGACAGGAGGACCAGGAAACATACAAACCATGCGATTTTACCTACTGTGCCCTGTTCAAAGGCAGACTGGACATTCTGAAGGATTGCACACAATACAGCCAATATCAGCAGCTGCCCCAGCAGCCGCGAGTTGGCAACCAATTCTTTAAATAAGTATTTAATAAGGCCTTTCATTATTTCCACAGCGCTTATTCCCAGCTCACCCCGGGCAAGTTTGTAGACCATTTCTTTCAAATCCAGCTCAGGCATATAGGCTTTAATGTCCCTGTCCATTTCTTCCAGGAACTTTTCCACTGTTTCCAGGTCCACACCCGGCATATATTCCTCCAGGCTCTGGGAAACAACTGCTTCAGAATCTTCCCCCGGAATACCGCTCCCTGCGGTTCCTGCCGCCAGGGCTTTCTGCATCCCGCAACCCGGGAGCGCCGGGAAGAATATTGACAGACAGATTATGATGAGGATACCTGTTATCGTTCTTTTGTTTGTCTTGGCCTGATTCCACATTTTCTGCCTCCTGACCCGCCCTGTTTTTTACCTATCCCGGCCTGTCAACTCCCAATCCTTATGCTTCTATGGCAATAATTTCAGGAGGGAATCAAAAACCGCCACAATTATGGGAACAGCCAGGACAATCACTATCACTTTAGCGGCAAACTCAATTTTTGCTGCAATCGTGCCCTCACCGGCATCACGGCATACCTGGGCTCCGAATTCAGCGATATAAGCAACTCCGACAATTTTAAGGATTGTCCCCAAGTAGAGGATACTTATACTGGATTTTTGGGCCAGTTCATGCATAAGGGTAACAACAGAATTGATTTTCCCCAGCATCATGGAGAAAATGACAACTCCGGCCACGATACTCAGCTGAATCGCAAGTTCAGGTCTCTGCTGTTTAATAATTACTACCAGGATTGTGACCACCAGGCCTAATCCGACAATTTTTAAGATTTCCAAGGCATTCACCTCTTATTTTCCCGGGAAACTAATATATCCGGAAAACTGACCGGACGGTTTCAAACAGGTTCGCAATCTTGGGAATAACCATGGCCAGGACAACTACTATACCCAGCAGCAGGGTGGAAAAGGCAAACTCATCCCGGCCGGCCTGTTTCAGGACAGTATAGATAACTGTTATGACAATGCTTATCCCGGCCAACTGAAAAATCAGTTCTGTATCCATAAACTATTCCTCCTTTTTTAGTTGTCAGTAAAGGATCAGAACCAGGAGCATTCCACCCAAAAACCCCAGGTATTTAAAAATGTTCGAGTTTTTCCTGGCCTCTGCTTCTGCCCTGCCTGCAGCGGCTTTGAGCTGGTTCATGGCCAGCTTCAGGTGTTTCGCCTGATCCTGTCTGTCCGATATGCCGAGGGATGCCCCAAACCTGATAAGAATATTCAAATCTGTCTCATCCAGAGCAGTAGCCGGAAAGAACCGTCCGAGCGCCCTTTCCCATGCCTCGGCAGCGGTAACCCCGCCCATTTTCGCAAATTCCCGGGCAGTCATCATGAACAATCCGGCCGCCTGCGGGTCACAACGTCCTGCCACCTGTTCCATTGCCTCCGGAAGAGGAGTAGCGCCGTAAGTTATTTCGGTTTCCAGCAGTTGAAGCGCACCTTCCAGGGCAGTCAGCTGTCTTGGCCGTTTTTCATGTACCCCCGCCCAGACCAGGCCCATGCTCCCACAGGCGCCCAGGGTCATACATGCCCCAATCAGTTTCAACACCACTGTACACACCTCATTCGTTAATGTTTTCCCTGTCAGTTACTGCCCTCCCGGTTCTGTTGTTATATATGAGTGACCCGCTGTTTTTACAGTCAATTATGTCTTCCACTGTCCCAACCCCTCTGGACCTTCCCAGGATTATCAGCCGTTCGAAAATACCCTGTTCAATTATATATTTGAGAACCGGCCTTTGGGCAATCTCTTCCCGGTCTTTACCATGGGCGGTGGTAAGCAGCTTTATCCCCGCATTCAGGGCCTCTTCTACGGCAGTTGCATCCTCGGGTTTGCCTATCTCATCAGCAGCTATTAACGCGGGTCCCATGGAACGGATAAGCATCATCATTCCCTCCGCTTTGGGGCAGCCATCCAGCACATCGGTCCGGATTCCCACATCTTTCTGGGGTACACCATAGTAGCATCCGGCAATTTCAGACCTTTCATCAACAACCCCCACGGTACAGCCCCCGAAACCGAGCTTCGGGATGCCGCAGCTTAGCTGCCTGATAATATCCCTGAGGAGTGTGGTCTTTCCACACCGTGGAGGTGAAATTATTAGGGTATGGTATACATCCCCGGTTTCTGCGTTTAACAGATAAGAAACAACCCTGTCGGCCACACCGGTTATTTCCCGCGCAACCCTGATATTCAATCCTGTTATATACTTAAAAGTCCTGACCCTGCCCTTGTCCACAATGACTTTTCCCGATATCCCTACCCTGTGCCCGCCCCTGACAGTAATAAATCCATTCCTGATTTCTTCCTCAAAGGCATATACCGAGGAACTGCTGATAAGCTGCAGCGCCCTCATAAGGTCCTTATCAGTTACTGTATATCCAAATTCAGGCACTGTTGTCATTTGTCCCAGGGGAGTAACAATAACATCCCGGTCATTCAGACCCACTAGCAGGGGTTTACCCTGGCGCAGGCGGATTTCCTCGACCTGGTCAAGGATATCACCCGGAAGTTCTGTGACCATCTCCCTGATCCTGTTGGGAAGGACAGGGAGGATATCCCGGGACATCAGGCAGACCATCGTATCAACATTTTTCTTACACTGCTTCGTGTCGGTAATGCCTGCAGTCATACTTTGTCCCCCCTTCCTTATATACATATTGAGAGCCGGGGTTAATTATGATAGACAGAAAGAAAAAAGTCAGACCACTGTTCAGGTTATTCCCTGAATCAAGCAGTCTGACTGTTTATGCAGCACTACCGTATATGCAGTTAAAAAGTCCGTGGGTTGTATGCTTATAAATCTTCGTCTTTTAACCCGACCATGGATTCTCCGTCATTGGTTCCGTTCAGGATGTCCTGATCGTTTATATAAACAACTTCATCACAGTTAGGACATGTTACTTCGATTAAGTCCTCGTCATCCACTATGTCGGCTTCAAAACACACAATTTCCCGGCAGTTTGGACATTCAATCTCAATCAGGTCCTCTTCATCCAAATCTCCAAGCAGGTCGTCTTCCAGGTCGTAAAGGTCCTCATCAATGCTTTCCACGTAGTCTTCCAGGTCATTTTGGGCAGTTTCGATGTCTTCAATCTGGCCGGCCATCTCACCCAGGACATTGATGATTTCCGACAATACCTTGCCTTCTTTGGTGGCATCCCCAATATCCAACCCCTGGGCCAAACCCTGGAGGTATGCTACTTTTTCCTTGAGATGTTTCATCGGTTTACCCCCTTTATTTTATATGTCTTCTGCTATATTAGTATATCTGTTTTGGGGCAATTTAAACCAAATAATCGCTAATACAACCAACTTAAGGTTAAGCCCGTTTTAAATAGCTCCCTGTGCGGGTATCAATCAAAAGCCTGTCCCCAATTTCTACGAAGAAGGGCACCTGTACAACAGCGCCTGTTTCCAGGGTGGCCGGTTTCGACCCGCCTGAAGCAGTATCGCCCTTGATACCAGGTTCTGTTTCAGTCACCTCGAGTTCCACCGAATTGGGAAGTTCTACCCCAATCACTTTGCCCTGGTAAACCAGTACATGGACATCAGTGTTTTCTTTGAGTAATTTCACTGCATCCCCCAGCTGTTCTTTGGTAATGTTCAGCTGTTCATAACTTTGGTTGTCCATAAAATTATATGATTCTCCGTCATTATAGAGGTATTGCATCTGCCTTCTCTCGAGGTGTGCCCTGGGAACTTTTTCACCGGCATTGAAAGTCTTTTCAATGACAGCACCTGTACGGACATTTTTCAGTTTGGAACGCACAAATGCCGAACCTTTACCGGGTTTTACATGCTGGAAGTCCACCACGGTAAATGCGTCACCGTCCAGTTCAATTGTTAACCCTGTTTTAAAATCATTGGTAGAAATCATTTGTCAGCATACCTCCCTCATTTAGTGGAAATTTATTTGCAGACGATACTTTATAAACTGATTAAAGCCCTGGAAGAACCTGACAGTACCTCACAGCCGTCTTCTGTTACAACAATCAGGTCTTCTATACGTACCCCGCCCCAACCGCTAAGATATATGCCGGGCTCCACTGTCAAAACCATGCCCGGTTCCAAAAGTGTTTCATCTTTAGGGGAAAAGCCGGGCTTTTCATGAATTTCAAGGCCAACAGCATGACCAAGACTATGACCGAAATTTGCCCCATAACCGTGCAGGCTTATCAGGTCACGGGCTGCCAGGTCTATCCCGGAACATTTTGTTCCCGGTTTTATCATATTGACAGCCTTCTCCTGGGCCCTCAGAACAATGTCATAGATTTCCCGCTGCTGGTTATCAGCGTCACCAAGAACTACGGTCCTGGTCATATCCGAGTGGTATCCGTTCACAACAGCGCCAAAATCCAGGACTATAAACTCTCCAATTTCCAGCTTTTTATCTGAAGCTGTTCCATGAGGAAGGGCTGCCCTGGGTCCTGAAGCCACAATTATATCAAATGCAGATTTCTGCGCCCCTTTTCTCTTCATAAAATATTCAATTTCCAGGGCCAGCTCGGATTCGGCTACCCCGGGGCGTATAAAATCCAGCAGGTGATCAAAGGTAATGTCAGTTATAGCAGCCGCCTTTCTTATGTAATCCAGTTCCCTGCCATCCTTTATCCATCTTACCTTTTCAACGGCCTGGCTCAGGGGTACCAGTTCCACCCCCGGCATTTTTCCCTGATATTTATAATAAGTACTAAAGGCGATATTCTCATCTTCAAACCCAATTCTTTTAAGTCCGAGTCCTTTGACCTGCTCGCTCAGGGCATCTTCAACGAGACTCAATGGCCTGATTACCCTGAATTCCGGCGCTTCTTCAGCCGCCTGGTCAAGATATCTGAAATCAGTAATCAGCAGATTATCTGCTGCAGTTATAAGCAGAACCCCGTCCGTACCGGTAAAACCACTCAGGTACTGCCGGTTTTCCTGCTTTGAAATTATCAGGCCGTCAAGCCCCTTTTCCCTAACAACAGCCCTGACCGCCTCAATTCTGTTATTCATCAGAAATACCCCGGCTATTCAGCTTATCAGCTAAGGCCCGGAGACCCAGCAGGTAGCTCTGCCTGCCAAAACCCGAAACCTGACCCAGACAGACAGGAGCAATAACAGATTGTTTTCTGAATTCTTCCCTGGCATGGATATTGGACAGGTGTACCTCCACACAAGGCAGTCCAATTGATGCAATCGCGTCCCTTATGGCATAACTGTAATGGGTAAAAGCCCCGGGATTGATAAGAATGCCTTTACATTCAGAACCACATCCCTGGATCCGGTCTATGATTTCACCCTCATGGTTGGACTGAAAAAACTCCGGCTCGAGTCCCAGCCGGCCGGCCAGCCCGTCCACCTGCCGGTTTATCTCATCCAGGCCCATAGAACCATATATCTCAGGTTCCCTCGTCCCCAGCAGATTTAGGTTAGGTCCGTTAACCACCAGAATTTTTACCAAAATTATCACTCCAAGTCATGATATTCCACTCTGAAATTTTAACACAATTTTTTTTATTTGAATAGTGTTTTCTACTGTATCATCATTAAGACCCACTGACCACCATTCTCGAAATCCTTAGGGTAGGAGCCCCCTTGCTGCCAAAAAATGTCAGGTCTGAGCCGACTCCTTCCACCTCATTCAGCAGTTCAAGAATATTTCCGGCAATGGCAACACCACGTACCGGTTTTGTAAACCCGCCGTTTTCTATCCAGATCCCGGCCGCCCCTACGGAAAAATCCCCTGAAATAGGGTTTGCCGTATGCATACCCATGACATCTGTTATATACAATCCTGTCCCAATATCTTTGACCAGGTCATCAGGACTTATAGTTCCGGGTTCAATATAGAAATTGGTGGTCCCAACCTCCGGTGCGCTCTTAAAAGAACTCCTAACCCCGTTGCCGGTGGATGTTACGTTATCTTTTGCCGCCGTATAATTATTGTGTAAATACCCTTTCAGTTCCCCGTCCTTTATCAGGACAGTCTTAGAAGTAGGCACTCCTTCCCCGTCAAAAGGAGCTGAAGCTATTCCTCCCGGCATTGAACCGTAATCCACCACGGTAACCTTATCTGAAGCAACTTTCCTGCCCACCTTCCCGGCAAACAGAGATTTCCCTTTCTGCACTGATTCAGCTGACAGAGCCGGTGCCATCACTCCCAAGAAGCTGGTGGCGATATAGGGATCAAATACCACAACCGCCTTCTGGGTACCTATCGTACCGGCCCCCAGTTTCCTCACCGCCTTTTCAGCCGCTGCCCGGCCGATTCTTTCGGGATCCAGGTCCTTGAAATTAAGGGTCATCTTTAATTCAAACCCTGTCTGGTTATCCCCGTTTTCTTCTGCCACCACATCGGCATAACACCCGCAATAGGCGCCCTGGTACCCGGCAGAGACCCCCAGGGAGTTTGCCAGGATAACCTCATATTCAGCATCAAAATATGATGCCCTCTCTGTAATAGCTATCCTCTTATCAAAATCCCTGGCTGTTTTTTCGATCAATTTAGCAATCTCTATTTTCCGGTCAGTGGAAATCCTTTTGATTTCCGGGTCCAGAAGGTCCAGTTGGGCATATTTGCCCACCGGTTCAGGCATGATATTGAACTCATCAGGACTGGTCTTTTCCGAGTTGGCCAGAGACTGTCTGATGATTTCATCTATGGCAGTATCGCTTAAATCAGAAGTATAGGCAAATCCGATCCTTCCTTTTCTAAACACACGAAGTCCCAACCCCCGGTCTTCCGCCAGCTTAAGGGTCTCCACCCGGCCTTCCCGGACATCGATGGTCAGGTCCTTTGATTTAATTAAAAAGGCCTCTGACTGATCGGCCCCAAGTTTTTGGGCCTTATCAACCACCTGGCCTGCCAATTCACCGTAACTCCCTGTCATTTGGTATCACTGCTCCTTTCGACTCTCTAAAGTAGTATAATTCAATGGAAGTAAGAATATTCCTGCATAATATGCCCCTGGATATGCTTTTCGGCGCAATTCTACAACATAATAATAAACTCCCCCATATTGGGAGAGTTAAATGTTTTCCTGCTTTGAAATACGTTTAACTGCAATGCCCAAACCAGAGAGACTGAGTGTTATAACAGCCACTCATATTTTCTTCCTCCATAGAGAATACGCCGAATCTGTACCGTATTGCCTGTAATCATAAAAAAGACCATGTAATTATCTGCAATAAGCATACGATAACCTCTTATCCGAAGTAAATTATCTTTAAGCAAAGGACATCTTTCCGGCATATTCTGAAGACTTCCGATTTTCTCAATAAGATTATCATATTGATGCATTGCTGCCTGTGGGGAATGCACATTGATGTAGTCAACTATATCAGCCAAGTCTTTCTTTGCTGCGGAAAAAATCTTAATATTATACTTTTGCATGAATACTTCCTCTCAGTTTTCTTGCTACTTCGAAGAAATCCTCACCAATATCGCCATTTGCAATTTCTGCTTCAGCTTCAGCCAATTTCGCATAAAGCTCAATCAGCGATTGTTGCTGTTCATAAACTTCAATGCTCATAACTACTAAATCCCCAACCCCGTTTTTTGTAATAAAAACCGGTTCACGCTCTTTATGACAGAATTCCGATATCTCGTTGGAGTTATTTCTTAAATCTGATATAGGTCTGATGTTCGGCAATATAATCAACCCTCCTGCTATCAATATTTATGTCTATATAATATCATAATATTGCGAGTTGAGCAATGCCGTTCTATTCCACCACTACACAGGCAAAGTGGGCATGTTCGCACGGACGATAGCTGAAAAAATTAAAACCTTTGTTTTAGATAAAGCTAAAAACCTTTGATTCAGTGTCAGGTAACAGGATATACTGAATAAGTGTAGAATACTTGCAGCAATGACAACAAATAATTTGACGAAAGGGGTATCAAACATGGATTTATTGCCATTTATCTCGGCTATCAAGGACAGGGATGAGAAGTTTTTTGAGCTGATGAAGGGACTGCAGGAACTTGTTTATTCGGACAGTACACTGGATATCAAGACTAAACTGATGATTTCCCTGGCTGTAGACGCAGCTGAAGGAGCCGATGAAGGGGTCAAATCAATTTCCAATGTCCTGCGGCACATGGGTGTATCTGATGATACAATTGCCGAAATCCTTAGAATTACATATTTTACCAAAGCAAATTCAACACTGGTCACATCTATGGCCGCTTTCAAAGGGAACAATACATAAGTAAACGGTGCATATGTTCCGGTTTTAACTTTAATACCGAGAGAGGGGCAGATATATTCCTCCAGAACGGCTACGATTCAGTTTGTTACCCAACATAACAGCTCTAAGCGCTAAAGCGCTAAGAGCTGCTATGTTGGACAAACGGACATCAGACTCGTTCTGGAGGAACATATCTGCCCCTCCCATGGTATAAGGTTAAAACCGGAACATATGCCCATTTTACTTTGCAGCGCTCCCCTGGTTCATCTTATCTACAAGCCCCTTAGGAAGTTCAATTTTAGTCTTATTGAAATCAAAGGGTTCGGAAACCACCAGGAAATCCATGCTTTTTACCCCGAAGAAAGATACCGCTGCCCGGACCTCATAACGGGTTACCATTAAATCCTCTGCGGAAAACCAAAATATCTGGGAAATGTCTTTAAGCTCGGCCCCGATGAACTGCGGGGGAAGGGATTTCCTGATTTCCGAAAGAGCTTCTTCATCAGGGATAACCCGGATTGCACGGGTATTTTTTTTGCCCGCGGACCCTCCGCCTTCGGAGGATTCATTAGCAGGTTCATCATTGGGTTCATTCGCGGGTTCATAAAAAGAAATGTTTTTTCCGGAAGGCTCGGTCCGGATTATGTTTTCTACCGGGTCAACCAATTTCAGCTGTTTCCAGAAAAAATCAATAAAGGGTTTTAGGGTCCTGTCTTCTTCAGGAAGCGTCCATTTGTTTTTTAAAGGATGAAATACATAAAGTTCTTCTCCTTTGGCATAAATTGACGCACTGCCGGACATCTTGGGAATGTCCCAGTCAATATCCACCATCTGTTCCCTGTCCTTCCGGACAACCCTGGTCAGGGTCCCGTACTTTACCTGGTCTCCGATGGAAACATTTGTCCTGTATTTATAGTTTTTGACCCCTGAGGCTGCCTCCCGGGCAGCCTTTATCGTTTCCGCGGCATTTTGAAAATTCGTCTTTTCCGGGCGGACCTGCCATGGATTCCAAAAATAGAACAGGATGCCGATTATCAATACCGGCAGGAGCAGAAATAACTTAAGTTTTTTCATGCCAACCCCCAAAGTAATATTATCAACTATAAATTATGCCACAACCGGAACAAAAAGAACCGGGGATACGGTAAGAAAAACATGAAGGCCAAATGTCTGCCGGAAGGCCCAAATATGCCGTTCCGGAGACTTTTGGCCTTTTCAGCCCTTTTTCAGTCTGTCTGCCCCTTCCCCATCCGGTTAAGAGGCTTATATCTTAATAAAGAGGGTATGTAATCGGAGTCTCGTCAACTTCTGGTGCAATTATCACCTGTTTCTTGTTAAGTTCACTGAGGACCATGCTAAATTCCATTTCAAAGGAAAATTCCTCAGATAATCCTAATTCTTCATCACTGAAGTTTGTGCCGATCCTCATTTCACCGTCATACCCATAAATCAGGTCATCACTTCTGCCTATCCAGTAAGTGAACTTTATCTTGCTGAAAGAGATATCAGAAATCAGCTCATCAATTTCTTCGTTTATCGTTTCATCATACCCGTTGGACAATGCTTCCTTCAGAAGGGCGCCCATTTTCAGTCCGTTTATTTCCACGTAAACCCCTGTTGTCCTGACCCCGCTTAGGGTCTGGCCTTCAACAAAATGCAGGTTTCTTATTGCCCCGACTTCCTTTGCTTTCTCATATAACAGCCGGTAATCAATCTGATATGCGCTGTCCTGGTTAAGGGCTTCTTCAAAGGCAGCTTTCTCCTCTTCACTCATTTCCATCATGCTCCACTGGCCGGAGAAAGGGTCTTTATAGTAATAAGTATAGTCCTTAAAAACCATCTCTGCATTTATATCCTGGCTGAGCACGCCCTGGTACATGGTAAATTTCCCGTTAAAATCAAATGCAGGGGCTTCGGAGTCAAATTTCATATCCCCCATAAAACCAATCTTCATATTGCTCATATAAGGGTCGCTGCTGGTGAAAAGCATTTCACCACTCAGCGATGCCTTTGCTTTTTTCACATCCTTGCTTTTTTCCGAGGCCCTTAACAGCAGTTCGAATGCTTCGTCATCTATATCCACCGGTGTATTTATACTGACCGTCCATGTATAAGGGTCCCACTGGACCCGGGCATTTATGTTTTCACTGACAAACCTCAGTGGAATCATTGTCCTGCCATTTATCAGGGTGGCAGGCACATCGAGGACCACATCCTGCTCATTGACCTTGGCAATCCTGCGGTCAATAACCAGTATAATGTTTATGCCATCCCTGGTCACGGTAACTGTCTGGTTTTCGGCATTCCAGCCTACATCCCCACCCATGGATTCGACTATTTTCCGCACAGGTACCAGGGTGCGCCCTTCACGGATAACCGGCGGCACATCAAAAGTGATGGATTCATCATCAATCACAACCTTGACGGTCTGGTCGGCATAAGCCGGCAGAGCCAGGGCACAGACCATGAGCAGAACAGCCATAAACAAGAGTGTTGCCTTTTTAGACATTTACAGTCCTCCCCGCCAGTTTAACCGAACTAATCAATCAGCACGGAAAAACTGTTAATATAAGACTATTTTGACATATAATGACCAAATCCTCTGTTACTCTTTATAATTAATATTTTCGACAGCTGTAGAACAGAACCTTAATACGAATAATACTGTTTTTTGGCCCGTTCCACCGGATTCTCTTCATGAATCCCCATTTTATACCTGCGTTTATCCTCATACATTTTCTGATCCGCCCTGGTCAAAATGTCACTGAGGCCTTCCTTGCCGTGAGCGGAAGCACACCCTATACTCAGACTTAGCCTGATATCAGGATATTTATTGTCCTCCTCATTCCACCTGGATACATTTTCAAGAATACGCTTATGGATTATTAGAGCCTCTTCTTCGGAAGTGTTCGGGAGAAGAACAACAAGTTCGTCCCCCCCATAGCGGCAAACAGTGTCGGAGTCCCTGACACTGCTCAGGAGAACTTCAGCCGCCGCCTTAATTATATAATCACCTTTAATATGACCAAAGTAATCGTTGATAAATTTCAGGTCATTAACATCAATCATTATCACTGTCAGATGGGAATCCTTCATTCTGGCCAGGGAAACAGCCTGACTGAGAATCTGGTCAAAGTGCTGCCTGTTATATAACCCTGTCAGTCCGTCCATGATAGCCATCTGTTTAGTCCTGGTAAACAGCTGGGCATTCTTGATGGCCACTGCGGCATGGTTGGCAAATGTGGACAGGAGTTCCTGTTCCTCCAGCCGGAAGATATTCTTATCCTCACTCTCAATCACCAATACACCTAAGCACCGGTCCTGATCCTTAAGGGGAAGAAGCAGGATCGCATTAGTGCCGGGTCTTTTACGAACCTGGTGGAAACCCGGTTTTCCGCGCTCCAGGGTAACCATTTCACCTGACCGGACGGTAAAAGCAATTATATTGTCCGGTGAATAATAATCTATCGATTCCTGCTTTTCCTCACCCAGCAGGCAATCCATAGCCGCCATGGGAACAATAACTTCTTTATCCTCATCCAGCAGAAAGATTGTCCCTGAAGTAAAGTCAATTACTTCTCCGGCCAGCAGCAAAATTTTGAACAGGACATCATTGAGGTTCAGAGAAGAGTTTATCGTATGACTGACTTTAAATAATGCAGACAATTCCCGTTCCGATTTGTCTATCCTGTCAGCCAGCGCCCTTTGGCCGGTGACATCCAGGATAACCATTACCATCCCCAGAAAATTCCCTTCCGGAGAAAACACCGGGGAAACCATGTTCTCTACATTTGGCTCATTATGTACCGTGATTCTCTGCCAATCAGGAATTTTCTTTTCTTTCATGTTCTCAAGTATACTGCCAATTCTCTCATGAAGCCTGAAAGGATGGCAGTAATGCAATTTCCTTCCCAGGATCATCTCAGGGGTTACCCTTTTGGTCACCTGGGCAGCTGCATTGCAGTACTGGATAACATAATCGGAATCCACAAAAATTATTCCTATATTCATACTTTCCAAAAGGCTGAGCAGGAAATCCACATCATGAAAACGGCTCATAAAAACTCCCTCCAGTGAGGTGGCAGTTTTTTTTAGATGGCATTTTGGTTACAAATTGTAATTCGACAGCAGACAGGCTATTCCTCTAAGTTTTCCGGAAAATAAGAGACCTCCCCGGGAGCAGGGAGGACTTCAAGTCTCTGGATGACGAAGCAGCAATCATTTTATTTCCATTAGGACTGCGTTTTCATCACAATTGGGGAATTTGGGACAATCTATGCATTCCTTCCAGACCTTATGAGGCAGCACATCCTTGGATACCAGGGAAAAACCGCATTTTTGAAAGAAACCGGCCTGGTATGTAAGGGAGAAAACCCTGGGGATCCCAATGTCCCAGGCTTCCCTGATAAAAGCCCCGACAAGGCCCCGCCCAATACCCTGTTTGGCATACTCCGGCGCCACCGCCAGCGCCCTGACCTCTGCCAGGTCTTCCCATAATATGTGCAACGCCCCGGCTGCCACCACGTTTCCCTGGTCTTCAGCCACGGTAAAATCTCGGAGAAACTCATACATCATGGCCCTTGACCGTGCCAGCATAAGCCCCTTCCCGGCATAATACGTAATTAAGGCATGAATGGTTTCTACATCATGTATCCTGGCTTTTCTATATAGCATCTGATCAAAACCTTTCTTAGTCTTTGAATTCATTATAGCACTGCAGGTTTAGCTACTTCAATGCAAAAAATGGGGGAATGGTATTAATAACCTTTGTTCCCAATATATTTTCCTTGCTAAACCTTTAATTTTAACAGGATATTCAATTCTGTTTCTAGAATTTAGAGGTAAATATATATATTAGGAGTGTGGTACATATGTCGTTCCTGTTAAAACATCTTGCCAAATCCGACCCGATGTCCCGAATCTTCCGCCATGATCCCACTCCATATAAGATTGAGCTCTATTACATGCAGCCGGCTTTTCTGCAAAAGGTCAGAATATTTATTAGAAAGCCCAAAATAGCTATGTACGGGTTGAGGAAATGAAAATTTAAACCCCGAAAGAGGTGTATGATCCATATCCAACCTCTTTTTCGGGGTCTTTATTTTCATGACCATGAGATTTGCTCTTGAGGTATAACCCGCCGGAAGACACTAAATTTAAATCCTTCTGATACGTCTGATTCGGGGCCCGTTGTCATCACCATGGGCAGTGCCTCCGACCACAATACCGGGAATATGCATAGTGGGCTGGGCATCTGACACCGGTACACCCTGGCCGTCCTTGCCACAGGTGCCTATGGTGTAGCCCAGGTCACTGCCAACCATGTCTACCTTCTGCAATACCTCGGGCCCATTCCCGGTAAGGGTTGCCCCCCGTACAGGACCCGCAATATCCCCGTCTTTGATAAGATATCCTTCGGCGACATCAAACACGAAATCACCGTTGGTGGTGTTGACCTGACCCCCACCCATTTTCCTGACCAGGAGACCATTTTTTACATGTTTTATAATTGTTTCAGGGTCATCCTTCCCAGGTGCAATATATGTATTGCTCATCCTGGGAATGGGTTTGTCCTGGTATGATTCCCGGCGGCCGTTCCCTGTTGAATCTCTCTTTTCCCGCATGGCAGTCAGCCTGTCATACATATATTCTTCAAGGACACCGTCTTTGATCAGGACCGTTTTCTGACCCGCCGACCCTTCATCATCAAAACGGAATGACCCGTATTTCCCTTT
The DNA here is from genome assembly GCA_002840275.1 of Firmicutes bacterium HGW-Firmicutes-14. Lineage (GTDB taxonomy): Bacteria > Bacillota > Thermincolia > Thermincolales > UBA2595 > W-Firmicutes-14. The sequence continues at coordinate 20,538 of PHAB01000011.1, read as the reverse complement.
AACAGTGGCATCATCGATAACAGTTACCAGTTCAGAAGCAACCTGTTCCCCTTTGCGGTTGGCATAAACTGAGAGCCTTTTTTGCACCAGGTCAGCCTCCAAACCGTGCCCGCAGGCCTCGTGGACCATAGTTCCCCCTGCTTCTCCGGCCATCACAATCGCCATCTTTCCGGCCGGTGCGGGCTTTGCCTCCAGCATTTTGACCGCCCTTCCGGCGGCCTCCCGGGCCACATCTTCCGGGGTATATTCCCGGAAAAGTTCAAAACCGGCAAATCCGCCTACAGCGTTGTAGCCGGTTTGAATCACTTCACCCTCAGCGGCCACCGTATTGACCATGAACCTGGTCCTTACCCGCCGGTCCTCAACATAATCACCCTCTGAATTGGCAATCACCACATTCTGGATAATATCGGCCAACCCCACGGTAACCTGTTTTATGCGGGAATCAACACCTCGGGCCGTCTTGTTTCCCCTGTTGACCATTTCTACCTTCTCATCAATACTGACACCATCGGGCATTTTCTCAACTGCAAAATCAACCACCGGCCTGACTTCAGTCAAATCCAGGGAAACGTCCTTCCGGTCGCCGTAAGAAGCGCTGCTGACAACCTTGGCAATCTGGCTGAGACCTTCTTTTGACAGGTCATTGGTATATGCATAAGCAGTGGTATCACCCGAAATCACCCTAATTCCGGCTCCCGCGTCTATGCCGGAGTTAATGCGCTCAATCTTATCAGCTTCACAGGCTACACCCACAGTTTTTTTCTCTTCAATAAAAATATCGGCGAAATCACCGCCCCTGGCCACCGCCAGTTCAAGGATTTCACGCAATTCCTCTTTTGATAACACAGAAGCACCTCCAAAATTGAGACTCAAATCCACCTGAAGTAAGTTTCCTTTATTGTTTGCCCGGAACAAACCGGCTATACATTGCTTTATTTTCGCTGTTCGTTCAGCACATCAAACAGGACTGCATGGGGTATATCAATCACTATCCTGACTTTGCCTATGGTTTCCGGGAGGATATACCTTACCTTCCCGGCCGTGACTTTCTTATCATGATACATGCTCTCAATAATATCCGCGGGTTCCAGATGTTCAAAACTATCAGGAAGGCCATAAAGTCTGATCATGTCCCTTATGGCAGCTCCCTCTTCCCCGGTAAAAGCACCCAGCCTGACAGCTGTCATTGCTGCCGATACCATACCTATGGCTACAGCTTCACCATGAACGTACTTGTTATATCCGGTCAGGGATTCATAGGCGTGGCCGAAGGTATGCCCAAAATTTAGAATTGCCCTCAGGCCCTGTTCCGTCTCATCCTGTTCCACCACCTGGGCCTTTATCATACAGGAGGTTTCCACCACTCGAGATATTTCTGCAGACTTCAGCTTCTTTATGGCCAAGTGTTCCTCACCGAGGAAATCAAAAAACTCCCTGTCCCATATTATCCCGTATTTGATTATTTCGGCCATCCCGGCCCTGAATTCACGGTCAGCCAGTGTCCTGAGGGTATTTATATCTGCAAATACCATTTTGGGCTGGTAAAAAGCGCCAATGATATTCTTCCCTTTGGGGTGGTTCACCGCTACTTTCCCACCGACACTGCTGTCTACCTGGGCTAAGAGGGTAGTCGGTACCTGGATAAAGGGTACCCCCCTCATATATGTGGCTGCAATAAACCCAGCCAGGTCCCCGATGACCCCCCCGCCAAGGGCCAGGACGGCACATTTCCGATCCAGGCCGTTTTCAAAGGCTATGTCATATAGCATTCTGGCTGAATCCAGAGATTTATACCTTTCACCGTCAGGGACCTCCCCGATAACAACTTCAAATCCCGCCTGCTGAAGGCTGTCAACCGCAACCTGTCCGTAAAGGCCCCGGACCAAAGGATTAGTCACCACCATTATCTTACGGCCAACCCCCAGCCCCTGTACGTAATTTCCCAATTCGGGAAGAATATATTCTCCGATATATATGTCGTAACTGTTTGTGCCCAGATTGACCCGTACCGTCCTTACAGGTCTGCGTGATCCGGTCATCCGATTTCTCCCTTTCTCCATCTTTTACTTATGTTCCATGAATAACCTGATGACCTCTCCCACCACTTCATCAAGCTCTCGGTTTGAAGTGTCAACAACCGCATCGGCACACCGGTAAAACGGTGCCCTTTCGTTCAGGAGTCTGTTAATCGTCCCAAGAGGGTCTTCAGTCTGCAGTAAAGGTCTGTTCTTTTTTCTTCTGACTCTCTCATAGATAACTTCCGGGGATGCCGTGAGACAGATTATTATACCGTTCTCTTTCAGCATTGTTGTGTTTTCCGGGTCAAGAACCACCCCGCCCCCGGTGGAAATAACCTGGTTGTCTTCCTTGGCTATTCTTTTTACGGCCGCCTTTTCTTCCGACCTAAACCTTATTTCACCGTGCTTTTTGAAGATCTGGTTTACGGTCATACCGGTCACACGTTCAATTTCCCGGTCAGTGTCTACCAGTTTCATTCCCAGTTTCCCGGACAGTTTCTTGCCCACCGTTGTCTTGCCTGTCCCCATAAAACCTGTCAAAACCAGATTTGGCATCATCACACCTGCTTTACATATTCCATATATCCATCATAATTACGCTTCATTTCCGCAAGGCTGTCCCCACCAAATTTCTCTATGAGGCTCCCGGCAATCTCAAAGGCCGCCACAGCCTCTCCGACAACTGCTGCTGCCGGTACGGCACACACGTCAGACCTCTCCACCGATGCTTCATATGGTTCCCTTGTCAGCATATCAACACTTCTCAGGGGTTTATAAAGGGTAGGGATGGGTTTCATGACCGCTCTAAGGATTAGCGGTTCCCCGTTGGTTATGCCTCCCTCCAGGCCGCCGGCCCGGTTTGTCTCCCTGTAATAACCCCGCTCCGGGTCATAAAAAAGTTCGTCATGGACCTGGGAACCCGGAACCCTGGCCGCAGCAAAGCCGATTCCTATCTCTACTCCCTTGATGGCCTGTATGCTCATTATCGCCTGGGCCAGCCTGCCGTCCAGCTTCCGGTCATACTGGGCATGGCTGCCCAATCCCGGCGGGAGGCCTGTGATAATCAGCTCAAAAATTCCCCCGAGGGAATCACCCTCCTTTTTGGCCTGGTCAATCTTCTCTTTCATCTTTTCTTCGGCAGCCGGGTCAGCACACAACAGTTCCGACCGGGAGGCTTTTTGGAATATTTCTTCCGGATTCGGGCCTGCGGGAGCCGTACTTACCCCGCCGATCATGATTACATGGCTGATAATCCTTATACCGAACTGTTCAGCCAGGACCCGCCCGGTAGCTCCTGCCGCCACCCTGGCCGCAGTCTCCCTGGCGCTGGCCCTTTCCAGGACGTTTCTGATATCCCTGTGGTTATATTTTATGCTGCCTGCCAGGTCTGCATGACCCGGCCTGGGCTTGGTGACAACCCGTTCATCAAGGCTGGCGCCCGTCCCCGGTGACATTATCTCAGACCAGTTGAACCAATCCCTGTTTTCGATGACCAGACAGACAGGACTGCCGGTTGTCAGGCCGCCCCTGATACCGGCTGAAATTACCACGGTATCTTTTTCTATCTGCATCCGGCCGCCCCGGCCGTACCCACCCTGGCGGCGGGCCAGCTGGGTATTGATATATTCTTCTGTGAGCGGTATCCCTGACGGCAGGCCCTCTATAATGGTTGTCAGGGCAGGCCCATGGGATTCACCGGCGGTCAGATATCTAAGCAAAAAAATCAACTCCCGGACTTTAATTATGATTGTAGGTGCAATAATGAAACAAAAATAGTAAATAGCGCCTGGAAACTCAGGTGCTATTTACTATTATGCGGTTATTTGGGTGGGATGTCAATGTTGGGGGATTCTTCATTCTGAGTAATAGACAGAACCAAATGTCGTTAAATAAACATTTTTAAAATATTTATCACCCGTATCCTTAAATACAATTTGGCCATCAACATTATTCTCCGTTTTACCGTGACCCATCTTCGTAATATTTACGGCAAGACGGATTCCGGTAACCGCCAGGAGGTACTGGACTTGTTTAACAGTTTTTTGGAGGACCATATGAATTCCTCAAGACTTAACAAAATTTGAGAATCAAAGTTGAGAACAAAAAACCGGTGCAGCTGTTTTTGCTGTACCGGTTTTTATTCTTCTGCCGGGTCAGTGTTGATAAACCTGTCTTTGTACTACTGAATCCGATTCATTCCTGGCCGGATGCCTTTTTCACCTGTATCTTTTCTTTGATAAAGTCAAAAAATCCCTTATTCTTCTCTTCCAGAAGCCTTTCTTCTATCACCGTTTTCTGATCCCGCAGTTCCCTGACCTGATCTGCCAGTTTTTTACTCTCTTCCCTGTATGTCTGAAGTTCCTGCATGATAGCCGCAAACATAAAAAACATTGTAGTCTTGAAATTACTCTCAATACCCAGCCCGCCGGTCAGGGTTCTTTCCATCTCCAGTCTGCGCTGGGCCCCTTTTATAGTGTACTGTTCAGTATATAACAGTTCCTTAATCTGTCCCAGGGTTTCCAGGTGTTTATGGGTAAATCTTTTGTGCTGGCCCTTTTTGGACTGGGTGTTCAGGAACTGGGCAAATTCTTTTTCCCAAAACCTGACGGTACTGGTCTCCACCTGAAGTATTGTGGCAACCTGTTGTAATGTTAAATTTTTCTCCATAAAACCCCCCCGCGATCTTATGCTATTCCTTTATGATTCCGTATTCATTAAAGAGGGGTAAAATTCCTTCAGAAAAACCGGATTTTTTACCATCATTTTCCAACATTATATGACAGATTAGCAGCTTGTTTTGACAAGTACCTTTGTCACCTGGTTAACAGTGAATCCAGTGTTTTGCGCATCACTTCCACCGGAGCGGCAGTCCCTGTCCACTTTTCAAAGGCTATCACTCCCTGGTACAGCAGCATACCCATCCCGTTTAAAGTTATTAGCCCACGTTCCTTAGCCCTCTTCAGGAGCGATGTCTCCCCCGGGTTATATATCAGGTCACAAACCAGGGCCTTATCCGGCAAGCACCCCAGCCTGACAGGGGGCATCTTTTCGGTATCAGGATACATACCGAGGGGGGTGGCGTTTATAAGGATATCGATACCATCCAGGGAAGGTACAATATCCGTCTCATCCCAGGGCACCTCTGACACAGCGGTCTTTGAACAGCCAGTTACGGTATCCCTTATTGCCCCAATTTCCTCCGGGTATGGAGACGTGAAAGTTATCTCAGCAGCTCCCTCCAGGGCCATTTGAACCGCCACAGCCCTGGCCGCCCCCCCGGCCCCAAGAATAAATATCCGTTTTCCCCGGGGGGTAACCCCTGCCCCGGCTTCAAGGGCTCTTAAAAAACCCGGGGCATCGGTGTTGTAACCCTTTAATATACCTCCGGTATTAACAATAGTGTTGACAGCTCCGATTAACCGCGCCTCAGGGGATACCTCGTCAAGAAATTTAATTACCGCACTCTTATGGGGTATGGTCACATTAACCCCGGCCAGGCTTAGCCCCCTGATGCCGTCAACCGCCAGGCCAAGATTTTCCGGTTTAACCGGGAAAGGCACATACACATAATCCAGCCCCAATTGATTGAAAGCTGCGTTATGCATTACCGGGGAAAAAGAATGTTCCACCGGGTATCCAAATATTCCGGTAACTCTGGTCGTTCCGCTGACTGTGCCCATATAATTGCTCCTTTGCTTTTTTTTACAATTATACCATGAAAGAAAAAGGTGACCCAAAGGATCACTGAGGAGAGAAAACCAATTATCTTACCTTGTCCTACCCTTATTATACCAAAACCGGCTGTCGTAACCGCTCGAAACCTGTCTCGGCACAAATTTTTTTATTCTCCCCCGGGCACTTCAATAATCCCTTTTTTAGCAAGCCTGTACAGCAGGAATTTCTCCAGGATCCTGACAAACCTGGTGCCGATAAACTCTTTTTTGCTTATAGGCTCTACCAAGACCGTATAAAAACCGAGCCGGTTCCCACCCCAGATATCAGTAAATACCTGATCCCCGATGACTGCAGTATCATGGGGTGACGTACCCAGGATATCCATGGCCTTCAGGAATGGTTTCCGCCGGGGCTTTCTGGCCCGGGCAACCCACGGAATGCCCAAGGGTTCCAGCACATCCACGACCCTCCGGTTAAAGGCATTGGAGACAACACAAAGTTTGAGGCCTGAATTCCTGAATCTCTTCAGAAGTTCCTCCATTTGAGGTTCCAGGGCCTCTCCCTTCCAGGGAACAATGGTATTATCCAGATCAAGAATAAGGCCCTTTATGCCTTTTTTCCTGAAGTATTCGGGATCTATTTTAGATAATGATGAAATGTATGCCTTTGGACAGAACCTGACCAGCAAGATATTTCCTCCTCGTTCCGTCTGACAGCAATATTATATCACAGGAGACCGCAAAGTGCCCACTTATGTTCACTTTTCCTCCCGGAGAAAAAATTCTTTCAGGGCGGCGGAGTTGATACCAGGTTCAAGAGCCCCGGAAAAAGCAATAGAAAAACCATAACTGCCCAGGTCGAGAAAAAGTGATTTGTACCCGGGAAAATTCCTGAAATATACTGCTGCCTGACCATGGTTTCCCGATGTCATCTCACTTATTTCGAACATATCAAAGGGGATTGTGAATCCTGTTTTTAAAAGTTTGGACAGCGCTTCTTTAGCAGTCCAGACCATGATTAAACCCCTGTCCCGGGGAATGTTCGTATTTTCCAGCAGTTTTTTTTCCCCATCAGTCATCTTTTTGGCCAATACTTTGGCCCTGCCGGGGCTCACCTTTTCCAGGTCAATGCCAAGAGGACAGGTTTTTGGGAAAACAGCGGCAGCGCCGAAATCCCCAGTGTGGGTAATACTGACCTGGATATCCGCAAAAGACCGGTACCTGAGAACCGGCTGACCGGAATCACCTTTTTCCACCGTAACTATATCCGGTTCTTGTTCCCCTGTTAGCTTTGCAACGGCAAGCTTAGCTGAATACCTGCCCAAAAGGTAGTCTTTACGTCTTTTTTCACTTTTGATGGTGTCATAGTATTCCCTTTCACCGGTCTGAAGACGTGATAAGGCTGTTTTATGCTCTTCGGGGGACAAAAACCGGCAGAAACAAATACTGCCCGCAAAAACCTCTTCACGGTTTTTGAATATTAAATTATCAATATATAAGCCTGTGTGACCGGGATGTTTCAATACCGGTAACAAATGTGGTGTATCAAAGCCTTTCACAGGGATAGAAAACCCTCCTTAATATCCGGCCGGTTCTTCAGGAAGTCTGTCCGGATTTATAAAAATATAAACCTGTCCAATTTATTCTTTATTACATGTAGGAATCCTTCCATGAAATCAGAACAATATTGAACCGAATGCCAGTAATTGCATATGGTTACTTCACCCAATAAAAATTGGTGATTTCCCTAATTATGGCGAATATACGGAAGCATTATGCTGAAGGTGGAACCAACTCCTATCCGTGCGTCAATGTCAATCCTGCCGCTATGCTGTTTGACGATTTGAAAACATATACTAAGACCAAGGCCTGTCCCTTTATCTTTAGTAGTATAGAAAGGGGTGCCTATATTTACCATTTCTTCAGGGGATATGCCCCTTCCATTATCACTGATAATCACGGCCATTTCTTCTGAATCACCTTTGTATTCCGTCTTTAGAACTACTTGGGGTTCTTTTGCATCTGAAGAGGCATCAATGGCATTCCTGACCATGTTTAAGATAACCTGTTTTATCTGGTCCTCATCCAGCATTACCGGTTTTTCTTCCGGTGAAATCTCTATTTTTAACTTAATTCCCTTAATAAAAAACTGGCTTTCCAGCATCAGGCTCATTGAATTGACCAGCCTGTTTAAAGATAAAGGTCTAAGGGCCGGCGGACGGGGTTTGGCAAAAGCCAGGAAGTCACTGACCACCCCATTGACACAGTCGGCTTCTGTTTCCATTATATCAGCATACTGCCTGATTCTGTCATCAAGGGTTTCATTTTTTATTATCTGGCTGAACCCTCTGATAGCAGTAAGAGGGTTCTTAATTTCATGAACCAGTCCGGCTGCCATCTGTCCGAGGACGGCAAGCTTTTCCTGCTGCCGGAGTTTTTCCTGCTCTGTTTTCATAGTGGTGACATCAACACCAATACATATATATCCGATCAGTTCGGTTTCGATATTATATACAGGTGCAAAATGAAAAACCACTTCCCTTTTTTCTCCTAAAGGAGTAATAAAAGACGCTTCAAAAGCTTTTTCCCGCGGACCGTCATTCGGCTTTGGCCTTCGCAGCAGAATTTCCCTCCGGCTGCAGTTCACCATGTCGCCGAATTCTGATATATCCATTCCCAGGACATCTTTTTCGGGTATGTGAAATGTTTCTGATAAAGCCTTGTTGCACATGATGATCTTGCGGTTTTTATCCATCATCAAAACAAGATTTGTCAGTGCATTTAATACCGTTTGGGTTTGCAGCTGAAGGTTCTCCAGTTCCTGTTCTCTCTTGGCTTCAGCCAAAAGATACATATAATTCCCGTCTCCAAAATTCTGCACAGATACTCTTAAGTTAATATTTTCCCCCTGAAGGTTTTCCGCCTTAACTATTTTACCGGATAAATCCTGGTTTCCGGAATTTTTGGCCGTTAAATCCTTTATAATTGAATAAGCTTTCTTTGAAAATTCTTCTTCCGGCAAACCCGTTTGCCCGTCACGGGTATATCCAAGCATCTTCTGGGCCGCTGTATTTGCAGAAATCAGATTACGGTCGTAATCAAAGGTAAGCAGTCCAATCGGCAGCCCATTCAGTATTTTGGACAAATAAGTATGAGCATTCTCCAGTTCCTTATACGGGTATCTGATTGCACTTGACACCGTACCTCTAAAGAGGTAAAGAAAGAAGGCTGTTTTTGAAACATGGCCAAATGCTCTGATAAACGATAATTTACTTTCGTACAGAGCTAAAGAAATATCAGTTGTAACAGCTATCATTACCGAGATGAAAATATATTTGTATGTTAAAACATCTCTGTTTTTTACGTCCTTCCCCAGGGCAAACAATGTGATTAGAGAAAGAATAATTACAAATAACTCGGCATATGCCTTGGCAGGGGTAGCTCCATATCCCTCTATGTACAGGGCCGGCAGGATACCGGGATATTTCAGTATAACCAATGAAAAAAGCAGGGGTACGATAAAGGCCGAACCCACCCCTGCCCACTTGTTAACCTGTCTCCGGAAAATCTTTAGGGCTGCAATCAATAATATAAAGGCCTGGGTGAGCCTCGCACACATCCAGTACCTGGTCCCTAGATCCAAGTAACCCTTCGGATTAAAACCCAACTCAGGCGAATACAGGGTATGAAACAATTGAAAAACAGCAGCAGTCAGGAAACCCAATCCCAGAAAATTTACTGTCGGTGAGTTTATTTCATATGTATGGCAGACAATGATGAACAATGAAAGGGCAATTATTATACATAACAGTTCGGTAACCGTGTGCCACAAACCGGGAACTGCCTGCCACCAGCCGGACCATAGTACAGTTGCCACTGCAAAAGAAACAGCTAATGCCAAAATACTATGGGCTGCCAATTTACCTGCAATAAAAATGTCTTCTTCTTGTGAACGCAGAGATGTGATAAACATTTTTGCCTGGATCACCCTTTTCTGTGAAATCACATAATGTCATATTATAGCATTTTAACCGTTATTAATCATAAATTTTCTGTCGTAAAAACCCCTAATTCTTTGTCGATATCTTGAAAAAAAACTTCGATATTATCGAAGTCTGGTTGATACTTTGTGAAATTTTTATCTTTTTGCTTTCTGACGGAAGGAGATTTAAATCCTGCTGCGAATACTACAATTATAAGAGTTTTTTTCGATCTTCTTTTGACCGGTTAAGACTATACAAGGCTTGGGATGCCTGGCGAAACATCAAGTTCGTGAGCAACCAACCTGGGAACCGATTGTTGCTTCTTAACGGTGTGGCAATTGTGTTAGAAGGGTTGGTATTTTTATTGACAATGGCGGAGGTATTATGAATGGTTAATTGTTAAGGAGCGTTAGGAAGGATCTGGTAACCTTGACAAATATAAAAGATGATAAAAATCTACTCCAATGTTCAGTAAAACTCTGTTTTGGGAGATATATTAAAAACTACTTCGGCAGAGGCCCGGAAAAAATAGCCGTCGCGCTCGGAAAACGTCAGATTACCGTTGAGTTGTATGGGCTTTTATATGAAGGAGAAAGAAAAGTTGTAGGTATAGACAAGGTGGAAAGGGCCATCAAGAAACACCGTGGGCTTTTGCTTGAGACGTTGTGCAGCAAAGTCGACCCTATCGAAAGATGGCTGGGTTTTCCGGTTAAGGAGGTGAAATTTGATTTCCTTCCGGAAGAGGATAAATGCAGTGTCATTTTGGACCTGTCGGAAGATGTTCAGCATTTCTTGTAAGCAGGACAAAAAAATAGATATGGTTTGGAATGCCAAGTGAAACTATAAGTTCAAGAGCAGCCAACCGGACCGAATGTATCTGACTTCCCATTAACCGGGTAGTTACGAGGATTCGATGTCATGGTTGGTTTGTTGTTTTTTGGAGGTGGTGTTTTATATTGAGCTGAACAACTGTAGTCAACTACCGGTGAGGTAACGGGAAAGGAGTGTTCATCAATGTCAGAAATAACCCAATTTGGTATTTGCCTGGGACTCGGAGGAGTATTCTTTGTGCTTTCCGGAATAATTGGCACCTTCGTCCTGGTAATGCATTCAAAACTCAGTAAAGGTTTATTTTAAACTTGCGGAAGCTAACTTCCCCTCCTACGGTAAAAGCAGCGCCGGAATTAACAGCGCTGCTTTCATTTATACTTCTATTCAAACCTTAAAGCTTCAATGGGATTAAGTTTGGCAGCTTTGTTGGCAGGATACATGCCAAAAATTATCCCAATTAAGACCGAAAAACCGAAGGCCAGTCCCATTACCTTCAGGGAAACCTCTGTGGGTATTGACATTAGGGAACCCAAAAGCCGGGACCCTCCGATTCCCAAAGTTATGCCAATAATTCCGCCGGTACCGCTTACGACCAGTGCTTCTATTAAAAACTGGCGGAGGATATCTCTTCTTTTTGCCCCAACAGCCTTACGGATTCCTATCTCCCGGGTACGTTCGGTAACAGATACCAGCATGATGTTCATTATCCCTATACCCCCAACCAGGAGTGATATACTGGCAATACCACCAAGCATGGCTGTCAGCATCCCTGTAACCTGGTTTACTGTTGACAGCATTTCTGCCTGGTTAAAGACCCGGTAGGCTTCTTCATCATTTGTTTTTCTATATAGAAAGTTTTCTATCTGGGCAACAACACTTTCAACCATTTCCGGGCTTTCCGCCTGGATATATACATTACGGACACCAATGCTGGTCATCAGGCGTTCCGCTGTTGAGAACGGAATTATCACCTTATCATCATTAGAGCCCATGGATTCGGAGCCCTTTTCCTCCAGCAGGCCGACAACCTTGAAGTTTATACCGTTAATTTTTACGGTTTCTCCCACAGGGTTCATAGTACCAAACAACTGCCGGGAGACCTCGGTTCCCAACAGCGCAACTTTCTGCCGGAAACTTATGTCGGCGGGGATTATAAACCTCCCCCTCTGTACATTGTGGTTACGCACCTCGCGGTATTCATCGTTGACCCCCTCAAGACTGGTGTCATACTTATTGCTCCCATATTTTACCGATACACTCCCATTGACGACAGGAGCTATCCCCTTAATGCCGGTTCTTTCCTTCCACTGCATAACTTCTTCATATGTAAGAACAGCACTTGACCCGCTTCCCCGCATATTAACACTGATAAGGTTGGAACCCATCCCCTCTATCCGGTCGGTAACGGACTTGCTGGTCCCTGCCCCAATCGAGACAAGAATTATTACAGCTGCCACACCGATAATTACTCCCAGCATGGTCAGAAAGGACCGCATTTTGTTGGCCTGAATGCCTTTGACAGCCAGTTTGACAATCTGCCAGACTCCCATCAGGCCACCTCCTCATCCTGTACTATCCGGCCATCCTGGATCCTGATTATTCGTTTAGCCTGCTGGGCAATCTGCATGTCATGAGTAATCAGGATAACAGTCTTCCCGCTGTGGTTAAGTTTTCGTACTATCTCCATAACTTCAACTCCTGACTGGGAATCAAGGTTACCCGTCGGTTCATCGGCAAGTATTATCGGCGGTTCCCCCGCCAGGGCCCGGGCAATAGCAACCCTCTGCTGCTGGCCGCCTGACAGTTCCGTGGGTTTGTGGTGCATCCTGTCGGCCAGGCCCACTATCTCTAAAGCGTGCTCCGCTCTCGTTCTCCGTTCTGCCGCAGCCATACCTCTGTATATCAAAGGAAGTTCCACATTTTCAAAAGCATTAAGTCTGGGCAACAGGTTAAAACTCTGGAAAATAAAACCTATCTTTTTATTCCTGATTTCTGACAGGTCATCTTCAAATAGTTTGCTGACTTCTTTTCCGTCAAGGAAATACCGTCCTTCTGACGGCACATCAAGAAGCCCGATCATATTCATCAATGTCGATTTACCTGAACCGGAAGGTCCCATAATGGCTACCAGCTCACCATCTTCAATATTCAGGCTAACCTTATCAAGGGCAGCAAAGGAAACAGAGCCGGTCTGGTAGAACTTGCTGATATCTACAAGCTTGATCATTTTCCAACATCCTTCCGCCTAATCGTTAACGGTTACCACCCGAAAAGTTCCTGCTGCCGCCCGAAAAGTCTCTGTTGCCGCTGCTCCCTCCAGGGTTCATTATCCGCACACCACCGCCTGAGACGCCAGGCATGCCCATATTCGGCCTGTCTTGCGAATTGCCGCTAATAACTGTGTTTACAAGGGTTATTACATCCCCCTCTTTTAAGCCAGACGTAATTTCTATCGAAGTTTCGTTATATAGTCCGGTTTCAACCGCAACCATATTAGCCGGTGCACGGTTGTCTCCGGAATCCGACTCCCCTCCGTTCACGGTTGGCTGACCGGATGCCAGAATAACAAATTTCCTGCCCTGTCTTTCCTGCACAGCTTCTATTGGCACCAGAAGCACTCCATTCTTTTGAGCAACCATTATTTCCACATTTGCCGTCATGTTTTCTTTTAACCGCTCCGGCCGATCGATACTGATGGTAACATCGAAACTGGAAACCCCGTTTGAAGTTGTACCCTGGTCTGCTATCCCGGATACCTCCCCGGTAAATGTCCTGTCAGGCAAAGCATCTACGGTAACAACTGCTTTTTGTCCAAATTCTACTTTGGCAATATCCACCTCATCTACAGGCACAGTCACACTCATTTTGCCACCACTCACGACGGTGGCCAGGAGATGCCCGCCGGAAACCTCATCACCCACCTGCCAGTACTCGTCACTGATTGTCGTCGAATTGGTATTACCCGAATTACCGCCCCCGGTTTGCTTATTACCCACACTCACTGTACCATCCACAGGGGCATAGATTGTACAATCTGCCAACTCTTTCTGTGATGTTTCCAGGTTTAGCCTGGCCTGTTGAACCCTGAGTTCCAGGGACAGAAGCTGAGTGCTCATGTCGTTACTACTGATATAAGCCACTTTCTGGCCTTTTTGAACATAGGCTTTTTCGTCAGCATATAATCTCTCAAGGGTGCCGGCAACACCAGCCCTTAATATTTCTGTATTAACCCATTCCAGGGTCCCGTTTTCATAACCCGATTCTATACCCGAAGGTGTATGTATCGACGCCTGTACTGCCATACCTGGCGCCAGGGCGCCCGGGTTGCTGATTTCCACAGTCACATCATACATTTTGGTACCGTCAATACCGGCGGTTCCCCCTCTGTCAACTTTATGAACTTTCCCTTCAACTATTGTCATAAGGGAAGTGATTGCCACATCGGCCTTTTGCCCCGGTTTAATGTTGTTCACCTGTCCGCCGTTAAACTGAATTTCCGCTATGAGTTTGCTGGTATCATTGATCACCATTAAGGTTGCGTTTTTCTGAACATCCTGGCCTTCCTCAATTTCAATGATATCAATCTGACCGCTGATGGGGGCGGTAACATTCTGCTGCCTGCTTTCATCGGCTTTTGTCTTATAATCAAGCTCAGCCTGCTGCAGTTCCAATTCAGCCTTCTTGAGTTCAGTCCGGAGTTTTTCATTATCTAATTCAAAAAGCAAATCACCTGTTCTAACCTCCTGGCCGGTCCTGAAATTAATCTTCGTGATGGTCCCTCCGGAACTCGAGGTAAGGTTTCTGGTAACCGACGGTTTTACAGAACCTGTCCCGGAAACCGTTACCTCTATATTTCCCCTTCTCACCGCTGTTGTTGCTGCCTGAACCTGAACAGTATCTTTTTTGCCCAGAAAATACCAGCCCAAAGCAACTGCAAGAATAATACCCACTCCGATTATTGCGGTAAATTGCCACTTTCGTCGTAATGTACCAGGTATTCTTTGCTTCAGTTTTTCTAACACGTTCAACCCCCCGCACTGTTATTTATGTATTAACCAACTTCATTATAAAAATTGTTTGTGACCATTCTGTGAACAAATGTCTGCCTGGTCTAATTCAAACCAGAAAGTGACACCGCTTTCATTATTCTCCACTCCAAAAGCATTACCGTGAAGTTCCAGAATAGCCCTGACTACAGACAATCCCAGACCGGTCCCTCCATAACCCCTGGTTCTGGCTTTGTCCACCTTGTAAAAACTGGTCCAGATTTTATCAAGGGAGTCAGCCGGGATGGTCTTCCCGGAATTAAAGACCGATACCCGGACCTTATCCTCCAGGGTTGTGACAGTTATTTTTACTGTTTTATTGTCATCCACGTGGTTAACAGCATTATTGAGGAAGTTGACCAATACCTGTTCTATCCGGACAACATCGCCGTTGACAGTAACATTTTTATTTTTTTCCACTTCAACCATTATCCCTTTTTCCGATAACAGCGGCCGGTGTTTGTCAAGGACACGGTCCACCAGTGATGAGATGTCAAACATGGTTATTTCCAGTTTAAACTGGCCCGATTCTATCTGGGCCAAATCCAGAAGGTCTTTTACCAGCCTGTTCATCTTATTGGTTTCGTCCATTATAACATCACAATAAAAATCCTTGTTTTCCTCATCTTCATTTACATTGAGTTTTAGGCCTTCCGCATAGCCCTGGATAAGGGCCAGCGGTGTTTTTAGTTCGTGGGAAACATTTGAGACAAATTCCTTTCTCATTTTGTCTAACGTGCGTTCCCGTTCAATATCTTCCCTGAGTTTATCATTCGCATCCTGCAGCTCTGAAATCGCCCTGTCCAGCTGGTCTGACAGGGAATTGATACTCCTGCCCAGTTGTCCCACTTCATCATCGGATTGAACAGGGTATTTCTGGCTGAAATCCAGCCTGGACATCCCCTGGGCAATGTCATTGAGTTTGAGAATAGGCTTTGTAAACCTCCTGGCAAACAAAAGCACCGCAATTCCCCCCAGGATGATTGTTATTATACCTGTAAACATAAAAAACTTATTGGCAACTGCGGTGCTTTCATTTATGGCTGCAACAGGTGTACTGAGCATAAGTATTTCCCCGCTGTCCAGCCGGGAAACCAGGACAACAAATTTTGTCCTCAGCCGCGGGTCGGTTACAACGTCAGTAATGACACCTCCCCCGGGTAATTTATCTAATTCTGTCTCAACAGGCTGAATCAGAGGCAGTCTTTCCGGAAATCTTTCTGAAGGCCTTCTCAAATATTGCCCGTCAAACATCCTTAGGCCGGAAATGTATTTTAAGCCCATATATTGATCGAGCAGATATATGTTGATACCCCTGTTCCGCTCCAGGTTTTCCAGTTCAAAATAGATTGCTTCGGGGTCTCCCTTGTATAATTTTTCTATCATTTCCCTGCTTTCCAACAGGGTTTGTTTCTTCTGCCACACATAATACTTCCCAAGGTACAGCGAATTCAATATTAAAGAAAAAATAACGAAAAATACTATCAGGCCGCTGGTACTAAGAAAGAGCCTGGTCCGCACAGACATTTTCATTTTCTCACCTCTAACCTGTAACCTAAGCTCCTGACAGTTTGTATAAGTTCACTCTTATCCCCCAGCTTCAGCCGGAGCTTCTTGATGTGGGTATCCACTGTTCTGACATCACCATAATAATCATAATCCCAGACGGCATTCAAAATCTGGTCCCTGCTTAAAGCCCGGCCGGCATTTTCCGTAAGATAAAGCAGTAATTCGTACTCCTTGGGGCTCAGATCAACCATTTTTCCGTCTACATATACGTAACGCCCTTCGGTATCAATTTCCAATCCGTTAAACGACCTGACGGCCGTCTTGTTATTGTTATTAGCGTTTTCAATCCTTCGCAACAGGGCCTGGACCCTGGCAGCCAGGATTTTCAGACTAAAAGGTTTGGCCACATACTCATCCGCACCCAGGTCAAAACCGAAGAGTTCATCTGATTCCTCTCCCCGGGCGGTAAGCATGATTATAGGCACTGCGGACGTTTTCCTGATTTCCCGGCATACTGTCCACCCGTCATATCCAGGCATCATAATATCCAAGATAATCAGGTCAATATCCTCTTCTCCGTGGAAAATGTCTGTGGCCTGTTTCCCGTCAGCCGCTTCTATTATGGTATACCCTTCTTTTTTTAAAAAATCTCCGACCAGCCGTCTCATCCTGGCTTCATCGTCAGCTATAAGTATTTTCCTGGTACCCATGTTACCATCACCTCAAATAGTACCTATCTGTTTTCCAGTATATATAATTATTCCGGTTAAACAAAGAATTAATTTCATCTGATGGCTAACTACCGCCACTGATATTCAAAATAAAGGGGAAAAGCTCCATTAGAATTGCCTAATGGAGCATAATAGTAAGATTTTTGCAAATTATCTCCTGCCACCCCTATGTCCTCTGAAATGGGGCAGTACGTCTCTGACCGCAGAGGCTTGGTCCTCAGTAATAGTTTTATCAGCTACCAGCTGGGCCAGCGGATCCTGCAGTTTATCCTTATTGTCGGTAATATACTGGCGGCGTTCATTTTCAAACTGAGCCAGGATTTTATCTGCCTGTCCCTGGGTAATGGTACCCTTTTCAACCAATGACTTCAAGCCTTCTGATTTCTGCTGCTTTTGCTCTTCCTGGGCTGTTTCTTTCATTTGGGTTTGGATGATATCCAAATCTTTCTTTATTTCCTCTGCTTTCTCCTGGGTATAAGTGCCCTTTTTCACCAGCCGGTCAAGGGCTGCCTGGAACCGGTCCTGTCCCTGGATATCAGAAGGGCCTGCCAGCCACCTCCCAGGTCCTCTCATTCCTCTTCCCATCGCAAAGAATTTACCGCCCGGGCCTGCTGCATCAGCACCTGCAGTATCCTCTGCCAGGGCCAGCCCGCCAAAAAACAGCAGCATTCCACCGACCAAAACACCAACCAATATCCTTGACACAGTTATTCTTTTTTTCAATTACATTCCCCCTTCACCTTTGTTTTTGCTTCCATGTTTAGTATAGGGAGGTTTTGTGTCCGTTTTGTGAACATCAGGTGAAAGTTTAATGTCATCTTATTTCAGGATATCATCAGCAAACAACCTGTCGCAGAACTCCAATTTGCGCTCATAATCCAGCTCCACGAAATCGGTCGGCTTAACTTTTTCGGGTTGTTTATCGAAATATTCCAGTCCCGCAACTTTGAGCATAGTATATACGAACTGGGAACAGAACATGATGTTCTCCTTATGGGAATATGGCAGGGGCAGGTTCAATGCTGCTGTCCACACCCAGTATCTTAAGTTTCCGGGGGAGGCATTTTATTTGCAGTGGGAAACCGGGGTCTTCTTCCCCGTCCAAATCTGTCGCTATTTTTGTATCACATTCGATGGTCAGTTCGCCTGCCCTGAAGTAAGTGACTTTTTCGTTGTTAATATGTTCCCCTGTCTGGATTTGGAGGAATAAAGGCATAAATTCCATTAAGGTGCATGATTTCAGAATAATGATTTCCAGCAGGCCGTCATCGACCGAAGCATAGGGTGCAGCCAGGCGGAATCCCCCGGCCGACCTTCCGTTCATGACCAGTAAAACCACTGGCAATGTTGATAAAATAATGGTCATTTACCTGGCCGACATCACAAAGGGTATAATGGTTTGCCAAGATAACATCACACGCTCTTTCAATACTGCCGGGAAGTTTGAAGTTATAGGCAAAATCATTGGCTGTACCTGCGGGTATTATCCCCAAAGGCAGGTCGATATTATTTTTCATAAGTCCGTTAATAACCTGGTTGACTGTCCTGTCACCACCGGCCGCAATTATCAGGTTATATTCCTCCCTGTTGAGACCGGCCAGCATTTTCTGCAGTTTTTCCGGTTTTCCTGTTCTATAGGGAACCAGCTTAATCCCCTTAGACTGAAAACGGTCAATTATGTAATCCAGGTTTGATTTAAAAACTCCGTTTCCCGAGACTGGATTGTAAATCAGCTTTGCTCTCATACGTTTCCCCCCATTAATTTTTTGGGGCCGTTGCCCAACATTATGTATGTTCTATGTTTTTCTATAAATTCCCTCCAATGTTTGGCTTCCGATTCAGCTTAACAGACAAGGCAGAGAAATGATACAAAAGAATAAAAAAAGCCAACGGGTTTCGGTTTCCGCTGGCCTGCCTGGCTTTCATTTAATCCTTTTGATTATTATTTCATCGTGCTGGTCTACTTTTTCTTCAATTCGGTTCAAATGTTCCACCATTTGCTTCTGTCCATCAAAGAGGGCTTCGATTTTTATGGAAATATCGTTCTCAATCTTTAGTTCAATATTCTCCATTCTTTTGCCAAGAGTGGCAAGTTGCCGGTCTATACCCTCGAATCGCTGGTCTATAACATCAAACCGCCGGTCTATACCCTCGAATCGCTGGTCTATAACATCAAACCGCCGGTCTATACCCTCGAATCGCTGGTCTATCTTTTGAAAATTACCGCTAAATTCAGAATGCATTTTCTCCATTCTTCCGCTTAATTCTATATACATTTTTTCAACCAGGTTATATAACTTTTCGGTCATAACGAATCTCCTTCAACTTCATCAAATATTATTTTATCATAAATTATGCCTATATTATACCAAACATTTGTTCGTTTGTAAATATATTTTAAAACTGTCAGAAATGATTTTTCCATTTAGTGTTACATTACAACCAAGTCATAGATGAAGTCAAAATGTCCCCTCTTGTCTGTCAGCCCGGTGAGCTGGCAAACAGAAAAAGGAGTCTATCTCTCTGCCTTAATTATTTGGGACTTTAACCTCAAAGATAGCGCCCATGCTTGGGCGCACTACGAAGATAAGCAGGTTTATCACCTGCTTATCTTAACACAAAACCCCTTTTGTCACAGCCTGCCACATATGAAAAAAACATTCTATTTAATAATACCTTCCAGTTGTGCTTTTAGAACAGGCATATCACACTTTATCGTATGCCATACATCACCCATTTTTAGAGTTTGATATTTATGAGCGGTAACATCCCTCATTCCAGCAATACTTTTCCATGGGATGGAAGTGGAGGCAGCTTTAAAATCATCCGAAAGATTCTTGACCAGCTCGCCAATATTGATTAAGGTCATGCATACGGCACGTTTCGTTCTTTCATCAGCAATAAAATCTTTATTATTAAAGCCAGTAATTAATTGCTCAATCACTTCTATTTCGAATAATATTTTATTTATTACCTGCTTATCTCTGTTGTTCATAAATTTTAATCACCCTTGTCGGATTAATTAAAGCATTTTCGTCAATAGGAGCGTGAATAACATCCACCTCTTTATGCAATCTTTCCTCAATTTCTTGTTTTAAATTAATAAGAGTGAATAAAGAAATGCTTGGAGTCAAAAATTCAACCAAAATATCAACATCACTGTTTTCATTTGCTGCATCCTCTGCATAGGAACCAAACAGCGATACCGTTTTTACTGGGTATGAACTGACTATTTCAACAATTTCTGCTTTTATTTGATCAAGGCTTAACATACATTAGGCCCCCTATAGTGTTAGACCTTTTGCTTAATTATACCACAGAACCTTTTAGGCTTAAACATATCTTTACTTAGGTTCGATGGCTACTCCGTATTTGCCCACATATTGTCTTGGTCTGCCTGTTGCCATTGGCATCATAGGTATACACATTGGGTCCGGCTGTGAGGAGCTGGCTGGCGATCTCATAGGTATAGTCGATGGAATAGACGCTGGAGTTAACATCTGTATAGACCATTTGCAGCCTGTTGCCAACTTGGTCATAGATGACATAATGTCCCCTCTTGTCGGTCAGCCCGGTGAGCTGGCCCAAGTCATCATAGTCTGTCAAACCGAAGAATGATGATATTAGGCAGATTTTTATGGCAAGTAGAGTGAAAGGCTGAAATTTTTCAGCCCCTCCTCATCAAACCGTACGTGAGGTTTTCCCTCATACGGCTTTCCGATGTTCGTCATTTATGAGCATTA